>CAVQCW010000006.1:0-639940 GCA_963711075.1 uncultured Pseudomonadota bacterium
GCAAGCCGTTGTGCCTGCAAACCGCATATCTGCAGGGGTTTTTGACCTGATGCGATCCTGTCGGGATTTGTTGGTGCAATGGTTTAGCATTATTGCCGCATCGACGTATAAACGTATCTTCGGCGATAACGGAAAAATCCTTCAGGAACAGTTTCCAGTGGGGGATCGCGTGAAAATCGACGCCCGAACGGGTGATACATGGCCTGGCCAGAGCATCGCGCAAACCTGTTGACAGGCAATCAAACCGGGAATAATTTTTGCCCCGGCGTAACAAGCTCGTAATGGAATTCGTGCAGGCATCGAAGTTCATCAAGCCCTACATCGAGCACGGTCGCAAAGCTGTCGCCGTAAAAAAAGTGACGGTCTTGATACCGCTGCACGTGCTCAAACATCTGTCCGATGAACGCACCCGCCGACAAGTGAACAATCTCAGGCATGCGACGAACAGCGATTTGCTGTGCGAAGCATTTCTGCATGCTTTTACTGGGCAGCAACTACCAACTGACGAGGAGTTAAGACGCGATATGGCTATGAAGAAAGCAACAAAGAAAGCTGCAAAGAAACCCGCCAAGAAGGCGGCCAAGAAAGCGGTGAAAAAGACCGCGAAGAAGGCTGCCAAGAAGACCGTGCGGGCCAAGGTCGCCAAGAAGACTGCGCGCAAGACGGCACGCAAGCCTGCCAAGAAGGCAGCGAAAAAGGCCGTGCGCAAGACGGCGAAGAAGTAACAAGGCTGTTTCAATACCAACGATGCTCGTTACCCGATCGACGGAACGGTCCGAGCAGCCCGGTTGAGATGTAATCGACCGGTTTTGATCGCAGGCAGGCATGATTCAATCGCCTGCCCTGCGGCGGGAACTACCCCAATAAGATTTTTTCCAAGTCGATTGACTCTCCCTGCGATTGCCCAGCGCAGGGAGAGACCTTACCCAGACTGAATCCCCCTCTCTCGATCGTATTTCCACTGCTGGCTGCGGCGCAACACGAAGCTGCGCCACTTCGCCCGGCTCTTGCCGTGCTATGTGACCGCGTACACGTCTGCGTTCGAATATCCAGCGTAATCTCGCCCCCAGTCTCGATGGCGGAGCGAGCCATGAAAGCGATCCTGATGTTTGTTGCAGCACTTGCGCCAGCGACGGGGTTGGCTGCGTCAATCGGCGTCAGCGTCGATATCGGTGCCAACGTGCATCCATTCAATCCGCTGATTTTCGGTGTCGCTTTCGGCGACGCCGCAGGCAATGCGCAGATGGGTTACAGCGTGGACCGATGGGGCGGCAATTCGACCACACGCTACAACTGGCAGGTCGACGTGCATAACACGGCCAGCGACTACTTTTACGAGAATATTCCCGATTGCACTGCCGCCAGTTGCACAGGTACGCCACCCGCAGGTAACTCCGCGGACGAATTCGTAACCGGGGCATTGGCCAGTGGCGCCCTGCCGCTGATCACAATTCCAACGATTGGTTGGACGCCGCGCAGCGACAGTCCGCGCAATCACCCGTACTTTGCCGGATTTTCCGTCGCCAAGTACGGACCGGAGCAGGCGGTGGATCCGTACGACACCGACGCGGGCAACGGCTATTACAGCAACGGTACGGCGATCACCGGCAACGACGCGAGCGATACATCGATGGCGGCCACGCCGGATTTCGAGCGTCAGTGGATTGCGCATCTGCAATCCACGTTCGGCACAGCGGCCGCCGGAGGCGTGAAGCTGTACACGCTGGACAACGAGGTGATGCTGTGGAACTCCACGCATCGCGACGTGCATCCATTGCCGCCTACCTACGATGAGATTTGGAACAAGACCGTCGCCTACGCAACGGCTATCAAGCAGCAGGATGCCAATGCCCTGGTGACAGGGCCGGTTACCTGGGGCTATTGCGACCTGTTTACGTCGGCTGCCGATGCGGCGGCAGGCAATTGCCTCGACGGCAACGATCGGCAAAGTCATGACGGCCTGCCTTTTGTCGCCTGGTATCTGCAGCAAGTGTGTTCATACCAGCAGGCGCACGGCATTCGACTGGTCGATTACCTGGACCTGCACTACTACCCGCAGGGCACGAACGTCGCATTGAACGATGACGATTCTGCGGCAACGTCAGCGCTGCGCTTGCGCTCGTTGAAGGAATTGTACGATCCGAACTGGATATCGGAATCGTGGATCGGGCAATACCTTGGCGACAGCGACGCAAATCACTACAACAAACCCGCCTTGATTCCGCGCGTGCGCGCGTGGATCGACCAGTATTGTCCGGGCACGAAGCTGGCGATCACTGAATACAACTGGGGCAACGACAATACGACCAGTGGCGCAATTGCGCAGGCTGAACTATTGGCGATCTTCGCGCGCGATGGCGTGGATCTGGCTACGCGCTGGATTGCACCGGCGCATCCCAGCAAGGTCGAACGGGCATTTTCGATTTTTCTCGATTATGACGGCGCCGGATCACGGGTCATGGGTGACAGCGTCGCCGCCGTCAGTGCCGACGTCGACCGCATCGGCGCGTACGCCTTTCACCTGGCCGGACAACGCACAATGGTTCTGCTGACCAACAAGGACACAATCAGTCACGATGTTGTCGTGACCTTTGCGTACCCGCGCAGTGCGAACTGGAAGTTGTACGGGTTTACCGGATCGACGGTGCTCGCCCAGATCGGGGGTGCATCGATGAGTGGCACCAGTTTGACGGTTGCCGGATTGCCGGCGCGATCGGCGAACTTGCTGGTCATTCCGGACAATGACGCAATCTTCAAGAACGGTTTTGAAGCAACGCCCTGAGCGCCGATCGGCGACGTCAACTCACGGCGACGATTCGAACGGGTCAACGCGCGAAGGACGGCGCTTGCGCCAGCATTGCAAAAAAATGCGACATCCGTCGCAAAATGCGCTACCTTTCAGTCTCCGCGCTGCGGCCTCTGTCGTAGGCTCAATACCTGATTGATGCGGTTGGCCAGGAAGTTGCATGAAGAATCAGGAACGCGCGGCGTCCTTCTTCCAACAGCAGCGAACCATTTGACCATGGCCGATACCAATCCGAAATCACGCACTTCCGGTTCTTCCAGCCCGCTGATCAAGATAATCCCGATTATCGTGATCCTGGCCGGGATCGCCATAGCGGTGTACTTTTTCCTGCATCGTACCAGCAACCCTGTCGCGCCGGCGCCGGCGCCGATTGCCGGTCATCCCGCGTCGGGAACCATCGCCAGCCCCAATCCGACAGCTACTGCCGCCGCTGCGGCACCAGCCGCACCCGTGCCGGAATTGAGTGTGGATGAGCTTATCAAGAAGGCCGGTACCGCGTTTCGTGAAAAGCGCTACGTGTCGCCCGCAGGCGATAACGCCGTGGAAGCCTGACGTTCAGGTTCTCGACAAGGATCCAAAAAACGAGATCGCACAAGATGCGTTGCGAGAGATTTTTCCGTTCGCCACGGGTGCCGTCGAACAGGAAATCAACGGCGGCAATCTGGACGAATCGACGCGAGAAATCGATCTACTGGCCAAGGCTGATCCAAGCAATTACACGCTGACGATCCTGCGCGGCAAACTCGACGCGAAGAAGAAGCAGGCGGAAAATACGCAGAAGCAGCAGGAACTGGCTGCGGCAGCCGCCGCAAAGGCTGCGCAGGCCAAAGCCGAAGCCGAAGCGGCAGCCGCGCAGCAAGCCGCCGCCCAGGCGGCGCCACCGCCCGCTGCGACTCCGCCTCCGCCTCCACCAAAACCGACCCCGAAACCTGCCGTCACGCCGGCAGCCGCACCGCCGCCCGCTGCGGTTGGCGAAACGCATCCGGCGGAACTCATCAAAGCTCCGCCACCGGAATTCCCGCCTGATGCCTATCGCCGAAATCAGTCGGGTTGGGTGGAAGTGATCTTCACGGTAACGCCGGAAGGCAAGGTGACCGACGCAAAGATCAATGCCGACCAACCGCGCTACATATTCGATCGCGCCGCTTTGGCTGCGGTTCGCAAGTGGACCTTCAAACCGAGAATGCAGGACGGCAAGGCGGTCGAGGAACGGGTGACGCGCCGTATCGAGTTCAAACTCGGCGGAGGGTAGGTCAGGGTCGTGGCAACACCGGTGGAAGCCGTTGGCAACGCCGACGCATACGCCGGTCAGGCGCCGCGATTTCGTGGCTGATTATCGGCGGCGCGAAGTCTGGCGATGGCCTGCGTGGCTGGAAAGCATGGTACCGAGTCTGTCCCGACACTGAGGTGACGGGCCCTGTTTCCGCAATGCATCGCGCGTTGCGTCGTTTGCCGGGATCGAGTGCGTCAGGCCAGCAACGCGTTGCGAACTTCAGCATAGACGCGATGCGTGTCGGTCAATTGACTCTGCGCATCGCCAAGATCGAGCAGACGTTGAACCGCACGTTCGTGATCGTAAGCGTCCAGATGCATGGCCAACAATCCGCTCTGATCGGCGAGCAGCAGCAACGCGAGCCCGTGCAGATCATTGGCATCCCCGTGCGCAGCGGCGCGCAATCGCGTCAGCGCTTCATTGCGCGATTGCACCGAACGCAGTGGATATCGAACCTGTTTCCAGAATAACCAGCGGCGGGTTTCGATGCGGTGTACCAGATCGCGTCGATACAGGCCGTCGAGGACTTGCTCCGGCAACGGGGCAAGTCGATGCTTGAGCAATCGCATCGATGATGCCACGGTCTGTTCGTGCGCTGCCGCCAGCACGTGCAGCGCATCGTTCAAGAGAGGATGGCTAAGCGGAAGACGCCCATCGATACGCAATTGGTCACCATCCAAATAAATGCGTTCCTGCATGGCCAGATCAAGGATCAGCGAGGCCGCGGCGAGCATCGCTGGATTCTGTTTCGCCTTTGGCCATTGCGGCAAACCCGCACGCGGGTCGCAAGCGATGAGGAAGAAATGTTCGACGTTCAGCATCGTCGACGATCTTCAACGGCCGCCACCGGCAACCAGGCGGTGCGTCGATTGCAGATGCGCAAGTCCGGCCCAGTCGACAGGATTGAGCCCAAGATAGCGATCCAGAAGCATCGGCATCAGCCCGCTCGGCAGCGCGCATGCGCAGTTCCACAGCATCACCGCGCCAAAGCGGTACTTCGGAAAGAAGGCGATCATTGCACGATATCCCTGCACGGCACCGGCATGATAAATCAGCGTTTGACCGGCGTAATCGTACACCCGCCAGCCCAGTGCGTATTTTGCGTCGACCAAGCGCGCGCGGCGCCAGGGAGTAGCGCGGCGCTCGTGGGGAGTTTCCACCAGCGGCGCATGCACGGTCTTCAACAGCCTTTTCGGCAGGACATCCGGATTGCCGCCCATCTGTGCGATCAGCCACTTGGTCATGTCCTTGATGCTGGCATTGACACCGGCGGCCGGGGGCACATGGTAATAGGCCTCCTTGATGCGAATCGGTACCCAGGAATGCCCGCGACGCGCGTGCGGACGCGCCCAGTTCTGGCTCGCTTCCAACGCGGCCTTGCCATAGGTGGCGGTACGCATGTCGAGCGGATGGAAGATACGCTTTTCCACCAGGTGATAAAAAAAATCGCCGCTGACGGCGTAGGTGATGTCGCCGATCAGGGCAAACGTGATGTTCTGATAGCCGTAACAATCGCCGACATCACAGGTCAGTGGAACGTCGCGCAGTTTCTCCACCAGTTCCTGGTAGGGCTCTTCGTGTTCGAGCAGACGATCGTAGGTATTGTGCGGCAGTCCAACTCGCTGGCTGAGGATGTCGCGCACCGTCAACTTGTCGCTCGCATCCGCGTCGTGCAGTTCAAAAGTGGGCAACACGCCGGTTACCCGCGTGTCCCAGCTCAACATGCCATCGTCCACCAACATTGCAGTCAACGCACTGGCAAACGCTTTGGACAACGAGGCGAGACGAAACACGGTATCCGGCGTGATTGGCAATCCCTGGCGGGCATCGGCATAACCGATTCCGCGTTGCAGCAAAACTTTGTCTTTGTCGACGATGACGGCAGCAAGCCCGGCCACGGCACCGGATTGCTCGACCGTATCCAGCCAACCATTGAACTCGTGCGCCAGCTTGCCCGGATCGGCGGTGTGCACGGATGCCAGAGCCGGTCGCATGCTCGCCTGCGCCACGCCGGAAACGGCATATCCAATGATTGAAATCAGCGCCAGCGATGCCAGCGTGCGTGTAGCCCACATCTACGCAAACCCCCATTCTTCGATTGATTCCGTACGGCGACCGCCAAACCCGTGCTATTCTTTTTTCGTCCCGCGCGATAATAGCGCCAAGTAAGGAATTACGTGTTATGTCAATGCTAATTCTGCTCGTCATCATTGTCGTGGTGATTTTGTTCCTGGTCGGCATCTACAACGGTCTGGTGACGTCGCGCAACAGTTACAAGAACGCGTTTGCCCAGATCGACGTGCAGCTGACAGCGGCGCCACGATCTGATCCCGAACCTGGTCGAGACCGCGAAGGGCTACATGGCGCACGAACGCGGAACGCTCGAGGCGGTGATCGCGGCGCGCAACGCAGCGATGAACGGCCTGGCCGCTGCCAAGGCCAATCCCGGCGACCCGCAGGCGATGCAGCAACTGACCGGCGGCGGAAAACGCAGTTGACCGGGACTCTGGGCCGCTGTTTGCCGTGTCCGAAGACTATCCGGATCTGAAAGCCAACCAGAACATGATGCAGCTGTCCGAAGAACTGACCATCGACCGAAAACAAGGTGGCGTTCGCGCGCCAGGCCTACAACGACGCAGTCATGATCTACAACAACAAGCGCGAAGTGTTCCCGAACTCGATCGTGGCGAACATGTTCAACTTCGCACCCGCCACGTCGTGGGAAGTGGAATCGCCCGACGTCAAGCAGGCGGTCAAGGTGTCGTTCAGTTGAATATTTGAAAGGCAGGCGGTTCTGCCGCAATCGCGGCGGCGACCGCTGCACGCCTGACGGCCGACCGGGTAGATCGCATGAACTTCTTTGCCCAACAGGAGCGTGCCCGCAAGCACACCAAGCGCATGCTGGTGCTTTTCGTGCTAGCCGTGGTATGCATTGTTGTTGCCGTCGACGTCGTAATGGTCCTGGCATTCGGCGGTTTTGCTTCGGGTCGCCATCATCTGGTCGGCGGCACCAGCATGCTGCCGCAGGCGTTGCTGGCGAGCACGTTGCTGGTGCTGGCCGTCATCGGATTCAGTTCGTTGTACAAGGTGTCCTCGTTGCGCGGCGGCGGCAGCGTCGTCGCCAAACAGATGGGTGCCACGCTGGTGCCTGCGAACACCACGGATTTCGCGCGCAAGCGGCTGCACAACGTGGTTGAGGAAATCGCCATCGCATCCGGTGTGCCGGTGCCGGAAGTCTATGTGATCGAAGGTGAGCAGGCGATCAATGCGTTTGCTGCCGGTTATACGCCATCGGATGCGGCCGTTACTGTCACCGAAGGCTGCCTGCAAAAGCTCACGCGCGATGAGTTGCAGGGCGTGATCGCACACGAATTCAGTCATGTGCTCAATGGCGACATGCGCCTGAATATCCGTTTGATGGGAGTGCTGTTCGGCATTCTGGTGATCGGCATCATCGGTCGAAAACTGTTGTCCGGCTCCGGGCGCAGTCGCGATTCCGGCAATGCGGCATGGTTCGGTCTGGCGATCTTCGTCATCGGTTATGTCGGTGTGTTTTTCGGGCGGCTGATCAAGGCCGGCATCTCCCGCCAACGTGAATATCTGGCCGATGCATCCGCGGTTCAATTCACTCGCCAGACCAACGGAATCGGCGGCGCGCTGAAGAAGATCGGCGGTTTGGCCGAAGGCTCGAAACTGGCCAGTTCCGAAACCGAAGAGGTCGCACACATGTTGTTTGGCGATGGCGTCGGCTATTCGGCGATGTTCGCAACGCACCCGCCGTTGCCGAAGCGCATCAAGGCCATCGATCCGCAGTTCGATCCGCGCGAATTCGCCGCGATCGCTGCGGCGTGGTCCAACCCGACTCCGGTTGGCGACAGCGACAGTGCGGAAGTTTCTTTGGCCGGATTCGCACCGGCCATACCCGGCGCGCAACGTCCAACCCGTGAAGCCGGTTCCATGGGCCGGTCAGCCGCTTCCCCGACGAAGAGAATGGTGTTGCCGCAGGCAAACGTCGGGATGCACGTCGACGCGAGTCAGGTCGTACAGCAAACCGGCACCGCCAGCCACGACGACATTGTCAACGCGCAGACGATCAGCCAGACGATCCCCGAACGACTGCGCGCCAGCGCATACATGGCCAGTGGTGCGCCTCAGGTCGTTTTCGCATTGACCCTGGACTCGCGCGAGGATATTCGCGCCCAGCAGTTGCGCATCATCGAAAAATATTTCGATGCCGACACTCGCGCCGGCGTGGAGATGCTGTCGGGAGATCTGGGACAGTTGCATCCGATGCAGCGCTTGCCGCTGGCGCAACTCGCGTTCCCGGTCTTGCGTCGGCGACCGCGTCCGCAGTTGCAGACGTTTCTGATCGCGCTCAATGAATTGGTGCAGGCCGACGGAAAAGTGGCAATCGAGGAATATTGCCTGGCCAAGCTGATCGGGGTGCAGGTCATCGACGCGCTGGATCCATCCAGGGCGCGCCCGACCGGAGGGTTGAAATTGCAAGCCTGCGCCGCCGAGCTCGCCCAGGTGATCGCGCTGGTCGCACAATATGGCAGCGAAAACCAAGCCGACGCCGAGCGTGCCTATCTGCTCGGCATGCACGAGGTGATGCCGGATGCGATTCCCGCCTATGAACCTCCGCAGGAATGGTCGCTGGCATTGGATCACGCGCTGCCGGTACTCGACAAACTGGTACCCGCCGGCAAGGAGTTGCTCGTTTGCGGATTGACTCGCGCCATTGATGCCGACGGTGTCGTCACCGTCACCGAAGCGGAGTTGCTGCGCACCATCTGCGCGGCAGTACATTGCCCGCTGCCGCCGATTCTGGATCAGGCCGCCTGACGACCGCTCTTCATGTTGTTGTTTTTTTTCATAGGATCGGGTGGTCCGGGACTTGCTCCAGGGGCATATCCATCCCTTTCAGATTAGAAGCAGGGCTTACACTCGGCTGCGTCGGGCAAGTTACTTGCGAAGCGTTTTAGTATCGGTTGAACCTAGCGATACCTATCACTGTTCGACCACAAGCTCTGCTTATTCGTATGTGACGCACTCGCCGCAGGCGAGCCAAAGCGTAGCCCGTCAGTTGGCTCCGACAATAAACGCCGCCGCCTTTTCTGCAATCATGATGGTGGGCGCATTGGTGTTTCCTCCGGGCAGACAGGGCATTACTGACGCGTCGACGACGCGCAGGTCGCCGATGCCGTGGACGCGAAGTTGCGAGTCGACGACCGCATCAGGGTCGTTGCCCATGCGGCAGGTGCCGACGGGGTGATAGACCGTTTCGGCTTTGCGTCGAATGTAGGCGATAATGTCGTCATCAGTGACGCACCCGTTGCCGGGAAGGATTTCGTCGCCGCGCACGCTGGCGAACGGCTCGGCAGCAAATATCTCACGCGATAATTTCAGGGCCTCGATCAGCGTACGCAGATCGTGACCATCGGCATCGCTCAGATAATTCGCGCGGATTTCGGCTTTGGCATTCGGATCGGCACTGGCCAGTCGAATCGTCCCGCGACTAAGCGGCCGCAGCCCACAAGCGTGCATCGTATAGCCGTAGCCGGGCATGCGATTGCGGCCGTGATCGTCGAGCAGGGCGGGAATGAAGTGAAACTGCACATCGCAACGGGCGTCGCGTGCGTAGCGGGTGCGGAGGAATCCGCCGCCCTCGGCGATGTTCGATGTGCCTGGCCCATCGCGTTTGAAGAGAAAGCGCAAACCGGCGGCAAGCTCGTTGAGATGGTCGTATGTGATCGCCTGGTTGCAACTGTGCAAGGTGCAAATGTCCAGATGATCCTGCAGGTTGGAACCGACTCCGACCGAATCGACGACACAGCGCAAACCGCGTTCGCGCAGATGATCCGCCGGGCCGATACCGGACAGCATCAGCAATTGCGGCGAATTGATCGCGCCGCCGCAGAGGATGACTTCGCCAGCGTTTGCTCGGGTTAGTCGTCCGTGGTGTCGGTAGTCCACGCCAATGGCGCGTTGGCCGTCGAACAAAACGCGCTGGGTCGTCGCGCGGGTGAGCACACGCAAGTTGGTGCGATCGCGTGCAGCGCGCAGATAGCCAGCGGCGGTGGAACACCGGGCGCCATTTTTTTGCGTAACCTGATACAGGCCGAAGCCTGCCTGGTCAGGGCCGTTGAAATCGGGGTTGCGCGGATGACCGCACGCTGCCGCCGCATCGACGAAAGTTTGCGACAAGGGGTTCCGATAGCGCAGGTCCTGCACGCCCAACATGCCGGCGCCACCATGTACGTCGTCCGCACCACGCGTATTGCCTTCCGCGCGTTTGAAGTACCCGAGCACATTCTTCCAATTCCAGCTTTCGTCGCCTGCAAGTCTTGCCCACTCATCGTAGTCGCGCCGGTCGCCGCGGATGTAGCACATCGCGTTGATCGAACTCGAACCGCCGAGCACCTTGCCGCGTGGCCACCACAAGCGACGATTGTCAAGTTGCGCCTGCGGTTCGGTGTAATAGTCCCAATTGATGCCTTTGCGATTGACCAGCCTGGCCAGACCCGCGGGCATGTGGATCAGCGGGTGCCAGTCGCGTGGGCCGGCTTCGAGCAGCAGTACGCGCTTGGCCGGATTTTCGCTGAGTCGGTTGGCCAGCACGCAACCGGCCGAGCCGGCACCGACGATGATGTAGTCGTATGTCATGGAGAGCAGTGCGTTGCAAAGTGGCTGAGGCTAAAGTGCATTACTGGTGTAGTGCTTCACCCTATTTGGCTCCCGAAGGGCGACTCGCTGAATCGGTCAAATAGAGTGAAGCACTACACTAGAGCAGATGCTCCATCGCAGCGCTGCATTCGAGCTGGTTTTACCACGAAGGACACAAAGTTCACAAAGGAAACAGAGATCCCATCTTCAATCTTCGTGTTCGTTGTGTCCTTTGTCGAAAAAACCGGGCTTAACCCAGCACCTCCACTCGATCGCCGAGACGCAACGTACCCGCGCCGCGTGGAATGAGGTTCTGACCAAAGCTCACGCCCTTGGCGGCGCGTCGATACGTTTTCAGGGTGCGCAGAGGTTCGCCGTGGGGATCGAATTCGCCAGTTTCGATGTCGATGGTTGGTATCGTGCAGCGCATGCACGGTTTGACGATTTCGAATTCGATGCCGCCCACGCGAATGCGTTTCCAGTCGTCTTCGGCGTGCGCTCGCGTGTCGGCAACCACAAGATTGGGGCGAAAGCGCAGCATCGGAATCGGTTCGATCAGTTTGGCGTTGAGGTGATCCAGCGCGGCTTGCGAGATCAGCAGGAGCGGATATCCGTCGGCGAAACTGACTTCGTCGCCAGGAGTCGAATAGGTCGGATCGATCGCGCGCGCACAGCCACTATCCATGAAAACAAATCGCGCAGGTGCGCAAAGAAATTCACTGATCCACGCCTGCGCGGTGGCGTCTGCCCATGCTGCTCGAACTGTGCTGTCCCATACCACGACATCATCGCGCCGGTCGTCGGGTGCCGGTTTTAGCTGCAGGCGTGGCATCGCCGGGGCATCGAGCGTCAGCCAGTCGCCATCGGGTTGCGCCCGGATCAGCGTGAGCCGCGGGTGCTTGCGCGCGGTGAGAAACGAACCTTGTTCGTCGACTACCATCCAGCGTCGATCGTGGACGAGGCCGCGCGGCTCGACGAGCGCTTCGTCGCGCTGCAGCGGCGCGCCGGATTTGAGTGGGTAGATGTGGATGCCGGCCAAAGTTGCCATGGCAGGCAGCATAGCACCGGGCGCATGCTACCCTTCGCGGCGAGCAATCACGGACAAGCAACTTGGCCGCAGTCGATCAAAACGGGCACCGCGGATTCTTGGGCATGCTCACCGGCGTCGAACGACACGAATGGCCGGCGGTGATCCTTGCGTTCGCGTACTTTTTTTTCGTGCTCGCCGCGTACTATGTGTTGCGTCCTGTACGCGAGCAATTGGCCGCGGCCGCAGGCGTGCAGGTATTGCTGCCGTTCTACAGCGCGACGTTCGTGGCAACGCTGATTCTGACGCCGGTCTATGGCTGGCTCGTCGCACGTTTCCCGCGCAAGCGTTTCGTGCCTGTCGTGTACGCTTTTTTCATCGTGAATCTGCTTGCCTTCATCCCCGCCTTCCAGGCGCAAGGCCAGCTCAATCCAAAAATCCTCGGTGCGGTGTTCTTCGTGTGGATGAGCGTGTTCAACCTGTTCGTGGTCGCGGTGTTCTGGAGTTTCGTCGCCGACATCTTCACAACCAAACAGGCCTATCGTCTGTTCGGCATCGTGGCTCTTGGCGGCACGTTCGGGGCGATCGCCGGCCCGTTGCTGACCAAGTGGTTGGTACATGTCATCGGCATTGCGCCGTTGCTGGGAGTTTCTGCGACCCTGCTTGCCGGTGCTGTGGGTTGCATCTTTGGCTTGATTGCCTGGTCGCGGCGTCATCCGGTTGCGCAGGACATGCAGCGCAACGAGGTGCTTATCGGCGGTGGATTCTGGGCGGGTGCCAAGTCGGTGTTCGGATCGCCGTTCCTGCGTCGAATGGCCTTGCTGCTGTTGCTCGGCGACAGTGTCGGTGGTGTCCTGTACAACTTGCAGACCGATATCGGCCATCGCTTTTACCCGGATGGTGCGGCGCGCACGGATTTCTTTGCCAGCGTCGATGCGGCGACCAACGTGCTGATGGCGCTAACGCAGATTTTCGTCACGCGGATCGTGCTGACACGTTTCGGGCCTGCATCGAGTATCGCCGGCACCGAAGTAGTCAAATTGCTGACGCTGGTTACGCTGGCACTGATCGGCATGCCGGGCGCGGTCGCCGCGGCGCTGATCGTCACGCGCGCAGGTTCCTACGGCGTAAACAATCCCGCCATCGACAGCCTGTTCACGCGCGTGGATCGCGAAACGCGCTACAAGGCCAAGGGTTTCATCGATACGGCCATCTGGCGCTTCGGCGATGTCGTCGTCATTGCCGCCGTCCAGGGGCTGCGCGATTTTGGCGCGACCACGCCGGTCCTGGCCGGGTTGGCGGCGCTGGCTTCGGCGGGCGCCATGATGCTGGCATGGCGGTTGCGCGGCACGCGCGAGGCGGCGGGCTATGACGTGACAGGCAACGAAGCGAAGCCGGCCGCATGAGTCAGGCCACGCTGCGCAGCCCCGGCTTGGGACGTTTCACCGCCGATTCGAGCTCGGTCGGATCGAAATCATCCACACTGATGAACTCGAAGGTGGCCGCGTGCACACGTTCGAGCAGTTTGCGCTCTTCGGCGCCGATGGCGCCGCAGCTTTCTGCCTCGGCGAGCTGGTTGAGATAGTCGTGCGCGCCGACGGCTTCGCTCTTGAGGGCCTTGAGAAATTTGCGCTCGATCGGTTCGGCGGCAATGACATCGGCCAGCAATGCATTCATGCGGCCGACCGGATTGTTGGCGGTCGGCGATAGAAACGCGCCTTCGCCCAGACGCGCACGTGCCTCACCCGGCGCGCAAAGCACGGCGGCAACGCGATGGCCGAGTCGATCCGACGGCGGCACTTCACGCCGCCCAAACGGAAATACCAGTGCACGCAGCAGCCATGCCACCGGACGCATCGGGAAATTGCGCAGCACGCCATCCAGCGCCATCTGCATGCGCCACACACAATCGTGGAACGCCCATGCCAGCAACGCCTGATCCGCGGCCGGGCGACCAAGGTCCTCGTAGCGCTTCAGCATGGCGCTGGCGATGTACAGATTGGACAACACATCGCCCAGGCGCGCGGAGATTTTTTCCTTGAACTTGAGCTTGCCGCCGAGCGTGAGCATCGAGGTATCGGCGACCAACGCCAGTGCCGCGGCATAGCGGTTGAGCTTGCGATAAAAGCGCTTTGTATACTTGTCGCCGGGGGCGGCACCAATTTTCGCGTGGGTGATGCCCAGCACGAAGCTGCGCGCCGCATTGGAAATGGCGAAACCGATGTGCTGAAAGAGCACGCGATCGAACGCGCGCAGGCGCGCCGTGTAATCGCTGATCTGCGTGGCTTGCAGCTCCTTGAGCACATACGGATGGCAGCGGATCGCGCCCTGACCGAAGATCATCATGCTGCGCGTGAGAATGTTCGCGCCTTCCACGGTGATTGCAATCGGCGCGCCCTGCCAGCCGCGACCGAGATAGTTGTTCGGCCCCAGTTGCACGCCCTTGCCGCCATGCACATCCATGGCGTCTTGTGCGACGGCGCGGGCCAGTTCGGTGCAGTGATATTTTGCGATTGCCGATGGCACCGAGGGTTTTTCGCCGCGATCCACCGCCGCTGCGGTGGCCCGCGACAGTGCGCTGATCGCATAGGTGTAGCCGCCGATGCGCGCGAGCGCTTCCTCGATGCCCTCGAAGCGGCCGATGGCAATGCCGAATTGTTTGCGCAGACGCGCGTACGCACCGGTGGCAATCGCGGCGGTGCGCACTCCGCCGGTCGCATTCGACGGCAACGAAATCGCGCGCCCTACCGAAAGGCATTCGACCAGCATGCGCCAGCCATGACCGGCCATGTCGGGACCGCCGATCAATTGCGACAACGGCACGAATACATCCTTGCCGCGTACCGGTCCGTTCTGGAACGGAACGTTCAGCGGAAAATGACGGCGACCGATTTCGATGCCGCGAGTGTCGCGCGGCAGCAAAGCCAGGGTGATGCCCAAATCCGCAGTATCGCCAAGCAATTTGTCCGGGTCATACATGCGAAACGCCAGACCCACGACGGTAGCGATTGGCGCCAGTGTGATGTAGCGTTTGTCGAAGTTCAGGCGCACGCCAAGCACATTGCCGCCTTCGTATTCGTCCTTGCAAACCACCCCGTAATCGGGAATCGAGGTCGCATCCGAACCGGCATACGGACCGGTCAGGGCGAAGCAGGGGATTTCGCGGCCATCGACGAGGCGCGGCAGGTAATAGTCCTTCTGTTCCTTGGTGCCGTAATGCAGCAGCAATTCCGCCGGACCCAGCGAATTCGGCACGGCAATGGTGGATCCGACCGTGGCCGAGATACTCGCCACCTTCTGCAACACGGCTGAGTGGGCAAGGGCGGAGAACTGCAGGCCGCCATATTCGCGCGGCACAATCATGCCGAAAAACTTGTTCTTCTTCAGGAATTCCCATACCTGCGGTGGCAGGTCGGCCAGTTCGTGGGTGATCTCCCAATCGTTGATCATGCGACACAGTTCTTCGCACGGTCCATCGAGAAACGCCTGCTCTTCGGCCGACAATTGCGGTATCGGCTCACACAGCAGTTTTTTCCAGTCCGGCTTTCCGCTGAACAGTTCGCCTTCGAATCCCACCGTGCCGGCCTCCAGTGCCACGCGTTCGGTGTCGCTCAATTGCGGCGTGATCTTCTGGTAGGTTCTCAACAGCGGCGCGGTAATCGTGTTGCGACGGAAGTCCGGCAGATTCAGCGGAACGCTGATTGCCGCGAAGACCAGCGCGGTGATACCGGTCGCCAGCCAGCCGCTGCCGGCGAGCCAGCCGATTCCGATTGCGGCGGCGAATCCTGCCAGGGTCCAAACACGCAGGCCCAAGCGCAGGTAAGCGCAGGTCATGCAGATCACAAGCAAAGCGATAAGCGGATACCAGGGCGTCATGTCGGGTTGCTCCTCGAAGTGCCGGTCGCGTGTTCGCGTAGCGGCTGGATGAAATTTTCGACGGCGGCGGTGAACGCATCGTTGCGGTCGCCGACGATCATGTGGGTCGCATCGGGCACACGCACGTGGCTTGCGTGCGGCACGCATTGCCGGAATTCGGCGATGGTCGCGTCGGAGACGATATCGCTGTGTTCGCCGCTCACCAGCAAGGTCGGCACGCCGATGCGGCGCGCGGCACCGAGCAGCGTTTCCTGCTGGTTTTTTCCGTCAGTGGCGATGCGTTCGAGCAGGCGCGGGTCCCAGTGCCAGCGCAGCCGGCCGTCGGGACCGCGCATAAGCAACGAACGCAGCCGTTGCGGCGATTTTTGTTGCTTGCGATGTGGCAAATACGATGCAATCGCTGACGCGGCTTGTTCGAGCGTGGCGAAGCCTTGCGGATGTGCGCGCATGAACGCGAGTATGCGATCCACACCTGCGGTTTCCCAGCGCGGTGTGATATCGACAAGGACGAGTGCGCGAAACGGCGCCGGGTCCGGTGCGTCGGGCCCGGCCTGCGCCAAGATGCCAAGCAGGCCACCCATGGACGCGCCGACCAGTATTGGGCGCTTCGCCGGTTGCCGCGCAACGAGATTCAAATCGTCGACGAATTGACTGAAATCGTAATCGCCGTCGTCGCGCCAACCGCTGTCGCCATGTCCGCGCGCGTCTGCGCTCAGGCAATACCAGCCGTTGGCGGCAATTTTCGCCGCACTCGTGTCCCACGCATGTCGCGTCTGACCAAAACCGTGCGCAAATACCAATGCCGGGGCGGCCGGTTCGCCCCACGTCTGAACGGCCAGATGCAAGCCGTCGGCACTGCGCAGCGCGATTGTCGATGATTTCGTCATGGGCACCTTGATGCCGGCTGCAGTCGCGACCATACGCAGGAGTATGGTATGGTGCATTAAAGCTGTCAATCACGAGCGCAATGGTTTGAAAGCACTGCGTGAACGATTTCTACTCCCGCCAGGTTGCCGTTGCAACGCATGGCGGACTTCACCCGACCCGACCCAGCCGTTACCATGCTCCGATGTTGCATGCCGTAGAAAAAATCGAGCGCACACGCCTGGGTGCGGAGGACTGGGAGCGCGGTGCACTCGATGCGATCGCCGAGCACGGTGTCGCGGCGCTGGCGATCGAGGCGTTGGCGCGTCGGCTTGGCGTCACCAAGGGCAGTTTCTATTGGCATTTCCCAAATCGCGAAACACTGTTGAAAGCGGCGCTGGAACGCTGGGAAGCGCAGGATACGGCTGATGTGTTTGGCCAGGTCGAACACCTGGCCGATCCGCGCGAGCGATTGCGCGAACTGTTCCGGCGCAGCGGGCGCGAGGCGAAATCGCACGTGATCTACTCGGCACTGCTGCGCGCGCTGGACAATCCGCTGGTGCAACCGCTGATGGAGCGCATGGCACAGCGGCGCATGGATTTTCTGGCGCGCGCCTACCGGCAGATCGGTATGGACAAGCGCACGGCCGAGCATCGTGCGCGCCTGGCCTATGCCGCCTATGTTGGCTTTCTCCAATTGGCGTTGCAACTGGGCATGCCACGCCTGGCGCAAAACGAATTCGAGGCGTATGTGGAGCACGTGGTGGCTGCATTGATTCCCGCCTGAGCGACGGTATTGCGTGGCCATTTCGCAAAAGACAGGCGACAAAGATCGCCTTGCATCGACTATTTCAATACAGGCCGCAAGGCTTACGGGAAGGAGAACCATGAGCAAGCTCGAAGCGTTGAATCGCTGGGTCGCTGACGTTGCCGCACGCACCACCCCCGACAACATCCATTGGTGCGATGGCAGCGAGGCCGAATACGATGCGCTGGTCGAGCTGATGCTCGCCAGTGGCGCGTTGAGCGAACTGAATCCGCGCACGCATCCGAACTGTTACTCTGCATCGTTCGGATCCGGGCGATGTGGCGCGCGTCGAGCATCTCACCTTCATCTGCACGAAGAATCGCGACGACGCCGGTCCGAACAATCACTGGATGGATCCGGCGCAAGCGCACGCCAGGATCGATGCGTTGTTCGACGGCTGCATGAAAGGCCGCACCCTGTATGTGATTCCGTATTGCATGGGCCCGATCGATTCGCCGCTGGCGCGTTGCGGCGTGGAAATTACCGACAGTCCGTATGTGGTGGCCAACATGCGCATCATGACGCGCATGGGTGCGCCTGCGCTGGAACGCATCGAGCGCGAGGGCTGCGAGCGCCGCGATCGTGGCGAGCGGGAAGATACGTTCGTCAAGGGGCTGCACTCGACCGGCGACCTCGACCCGCACAAGCGTTTTATCATGCATTTCCCCGAGGAACTTTCGATCAAGTCGATCGGCTCCGGCTACGGCGGTAACGCCTTGCTCGGCAAGAAGTGTCATGCGCTGCGCATCGCCTCGTGGCAGGCGCGCAGCGAAGGCTGGCTGGCCGAACACATGCTGATCGTCGGTATCCAGAATCCGAAGGGCGAGATTCACTACGTCGCTGCCGCATTTCCATCGGCTTGCGGCAAGACCAATCTGGCCATGTTGATTCCGCCGGATAGCTACCGCGAAGCCGGCTGGAAGGTATGGACCGTCGGTGATGACATCTGCTGGATGACGCCCGGCGAGGATGGGCGCCTGTGGGCCATAAATCCCGAAGCCGGCTACTTCGGTGTCGCTCCGGGTACCAGCGCCAGGACCAATCCCAACGCGCTGGCGATGCTCAATCACGATGCGATCTTCACCAATGTCGCTGTCACTGCCGACGACGATCCATGGTGGGAAGGCTTGTCCGAAGGCATCCCGGTGAAGGATTGGCAGGGCCGTGAATACATTGCCGGAAACGGCCCGGCGGCGCATCCGAATTCGCGCTTCACCGTTTCGGCGCGGCAATGCCCGAGTTGGTCGCCGCAAACCGAAGCCGTGCAAGGCGTACCCATCTCGGCGATTGTGTTCGGCGGCCGTCGCGCCCATCTGCTGCCGTTGGTGTTCGAAGCGCGCAACTGGATCCACGGCGTGCTCGTCGGCGCATCAATGGGATCGGAGACCACGGCCGCAGCGACCGGCGCGGTCGGCGTGCTGCGTCGCGATTCGATGGCGATGAAACCGTTCTGCGGCTACAACTTCGGCGACTATTTTGCGCATTGGTTGAGTATGCAAAAGCCCGGCGCGAAGCTACCGAATATCTTCCACGTCAACTGGTTCCGCAAAGGTGACGACAACAAGTTCCTGTGGCCGGGTTTCGGCGACAACATGCGCGTGCTCGAATGGATACTCGGCCGCTGCAACGGCCAGGAAGATGCGCAGGAAACCCCTATCGGCAATGTGCCGCGTGCGCAGGACCTGAACCTCGATGGCCTGGATTTGCCGCGCGCCAAGCTCGAAGCGCTGCTGCATGTCGACAGCGAAGGTTGGAGCGCCGAGTACGAGAGCATCGGCGAATATTTCGCGTCGTATGGCGCGCGCATGCCTCAGGCATTGCTGGACGAGCATCAGCGCATCACGGGTCTGTTGACCGGCGAGGAGATCGAAGCCGTAGGGACGCCGTGAGGTCCGTTTTCGTCGCGTGCGCAAGAGGCGATTAAACCCGCCACGCCGTCGCCGCATCCAAGCTTGCAAATGGATGGCCTTGCCTTGACCGCAGATGTACCGATTGCCGAATCGATGCCGCACGATGCGGACGCGGCGCTGGTGCGCCGCGCCGCCGGCGGCGAGATGGCGGCTTTCGAGCAACTGTATCGCCGCCATGCCGGTCGCGTGCACGGCGCCATCCTGCGTCTGGTCGGCATGGATCGGGCCCGCGCCGAGGAGCTGACCCAGGATGCGTTCGTGCAGGCTTGGCGCAAGCTCGGCAGTTTCCGCCACGAGTCGGCGTTCGCGACCTGGCTGCACCGTCTGGGCGTCAACGTGGCGCTGATGGATTTGCGCGTCCGCCGTGAGGAAGACGTCATGAACGACGACGATTTGCAGGCCGCGGCCGGCGGCGAGGTACCGTTCTGCGCGGCCGAACGTGGCGATCTGGAACGCGCGGTATCGGCACTGCCCCCGCGCGCGCGCGCGGTGCTGGTACTGCACGACGTCGAAGGATTCAAGCACGAGGAAATTTCGACCGAACTCGGCATGGCTGTCGGTTCGTCGAAGGCACAACTGCATCGTGCGCGCGGGCTGCTGCGTCGCGCACTCGCGGATCGTTGAAAACGAAGTCCGCGAAAAATACCGAGTGAGGAGACAAACCATGAACGACGAATTTGCCTGGCGCAGTCAATTGCGCAAACTCGGCGACCAGGTACAGCCGCACCGCGACCTGTGGCCGCAGATCGCCGCGCGCATCGCCGTGCGTCCGGCAACGCGGCCCTGGCGCTTGGGATTGGGGCTTGCGGCGACATTGATTATGGCTTGCGGTGTAGCCATGATCGCGTGGCGCACGCAATCCCGTTCCGTGATTGCGATTACCCGCACCGCGCCCGCACACGACGCGGCAGCGGTGGTCGCGGACAATGCGCCGCTGGCGTGGGCCGTGCCCGCGGACATGGCGCTTGCCGCCGCCTCACACGATCTGGACAGCGCCAGCGTGCAGCTGCAGCAGACGCTGGAAACCCACCCGCAGGCCGTGTTTCTGGTCGACCTGCTAAACCGCATCAACGGCCAGCGCATGCGTTTGCTGCGGCAGGCGCCGAGTGTCTGACGAATCGACAGAGGCCCAATCATGAAAAATAACATTCTCCACATTATGGCAATGTGTACATTGCTCGTCGGTGCAGGATCGGTGTTGGCCGATCCGTCCGCAGCCGCGTACCGTGACGTCTCCGCCGGTGCAGCCGCCAGGACGCTGGATTCGACGTGGCCGCTTTCGGCGGAAGGCCGCATCGACATCGGCAACGTGCGCGGCAAGGTGACCGTTACCGGTTGGGATAAGCCACGGGTGAAGCTCGAAGGCGAGCTCGGTGGTGGATCGACCCTGGCGGTTTCCGGCGATGCCAATCGCCTGAGTCTGCGCGTGAAAAGTGCCGAATCGGGCTGGTTCGGTTCGGACGGGCCCAAAAGCGACAGTGTGCTGATCCTGCATGTACCGCGCAAAGCCGCGCTGGAATTGAAGGTTGTCAGCGCCGACGCGAGTGTCGCGGAATTGGCCGGAGCGTCGCTAAAGGCCGGCAGCGTCAGTGGCAGACTCGACCTGTCAACCGCGGCGCCGGAAATCGTAGTCGACAGCGTCAGCGGCGACGTGAATGTCGTCGTGCCGAACCCTAATTCGGCTGCATCGGTGCACGTGCAAACGGTCAGCGGCGACATCCGTGCGAAGAATCTTGCCGGCCGGATCAAGCTGGAAACCGTATCCGGCCGCATGACTTGCGCCTGTGCAGCGGTACGCGAGTTGAATACCGGCAGCGTTTCCGGCGATGCCGACATCGCTGTCGTGCCCGAGGCGTCTGCCCGCCTGCATCTGGAATCGATGAGCGGATCGATTCACATGCATCTGCCGGTGGCATTGTCTGCGCGCATCGACGCCGCGACCTTCAGCGGCAGCATTCGTAGCGATTTCGGTGCCGTGCAGGACAAGGAGTACGGTCCCGGCAGCAGCCTGAAGGCCCAGGTTGGCGCTGGCGATGCCGACATCAGTGTGCAGACATTCAGCGGAGATGTGCAATTGCGCAAGCAATGACGCCCCGGTGCCAGGCGCTTCTCCCGCGTCCGACAAAGGCGCAAGCGGACGATCACGGGCTGTCGCAAAACGCCCCTAATGCAGTTCCGCCGAATGCAGTTGCGTCGATCGTCCGAGACTGCAATTGATCCATACGGGTTTCCGAAGACCCGTTTTTCCTATACTTTGTCGAAAGAGCGCCCGACGAATTCAAGACTTGTCCGGTGTATCTCATCAAGATGTTGATTCGGAGCCGAGGCAGGAAACGATGAACGACAACAGCGTCGCACGATTGGCGAACGCAGCCGGCGCAGCGGCAACGGCGGGGCGCTGGCAGGAAGCCGAACGCCTGTGGTCGCAGGTGCGCGATCTGGAACCGGAAAATTCCGCCGCGTTGTTCAGCCTTGGCGTGCATGCGTTCCAGCGCGGCGATTTGGTCGCCGCCTGCGAGCTGCTGGAGAAGGCGCGCATTGTCGCGCCGCGCGATCCGATGATCATGCTCGCGCTTGGGCGGGTGCATCGCGAAGCCGGGCGGACGGATCTGGAATGGGACACGATCATCTCTGCGCTCGACATCAATCCGTATTTCCTGCCGGGCTTGCTCGCGCGCGGCGAATTCCTCGAACGCGGAAAGCAATCCAAGGCCGCCGCTGCAGTGTTCCGCAACGTGCTCAAGGTTGCCGGCGACGACGCCGCACAATGGCCGCAGGCACTGCGCAAGCGGCTGGAACACGCGAGTACTGCGGTCGCACGCGATGGCGATGAACTGACGGCCTTCTTGAAGCACAGGGTCAACGCGCAGCGTGAAGCGGTCGATGCCGCTGTCGGCAGCCGCTGGGACGAAGCCGTATCCATCCTTGCCGGCAAGAGCAAGCCCTATGCGTCTGAATGCAACCAGTTGCACGTGCCGCGCCTGCCGGCAATCACTTTTTACGACGACGGGTTGTTCCCGTGGATGCACGAGGTCGAGGCGCTTACCAGCGCGATCAAAACCGAGCTGCAGGAAATGCTCGAACGCCGCCAGGACGAGTTCGTGCCCTACATCCAATACGCGCCGGGCGCGCCGGTCAACCAATGGGACAAACTCAACCATTCGCGCGACTGGAGCGGCTTTCACCTGTATCAGCACGGTGCGCCGGTGCGCGAACACCTCGACCAATGCCCGAAAACCGCCGAGGCGCTGGCGCTGGTGGATGCGGTAAAGATCGCGGGCCTGTGCCCGAACGCGATGTTCTCCGCGCTCGCGCCGCATGTGCATATTCCACCGCACACCGGCGAGACCAATGCGCGCCTCGTCGCGCACCTTCCATTGGTAGTGCCTGAGAATTGTCATTACCGTGTCGGTTACGACTGGAAGCAATGGCGCGAAGGCAAGTGCTGGGTGTTCGATGATTGCATCGAGCACGAGGCGCGCAACGACAGCGACCAGGTGCGCGCGATCCTGATGTTCGACGTGTGGAATCCGTACCTGAGCCTCGCCGAACGCGAGCTGACCAGCGCACTGGCTGAGGCGTTGAACGACTACCGTAGCCAAACCGATGGAACCTGAAATGCAACGACGTATCTTTGCTCTGTGTTTGTTCGCCTTCGTCGAGTCTGTATCGGCGCAGGCATCGCATCCTTGCGCGCAGGTCGTGCAGCCGCAGGCACGCCTGGCCTGCTACGACAAGGCGTTTCCGCCGCCGAAGGAGATCCACGAGGCGGCGGTCAAGCAGGCCACGGCGGATTTCGGTCTGAACAAGCCGGTCGAGCAGCTGCGCAATCCCGGCCAGAGCGCGGCAGAGGTCGTGCCCGACCGCATCGAAAGCAAGGTCGCGAGCATCGACTGGATCAGCGATTCGTCGCGCAGCATCACGCTGGCAAACGGCCAGGTGTGGATACAGACCGAGTCCAACGTCGCACCGATGCGCGAAGGCGATACGGTCACGGTGCGCAAAGGCCTGTTGGGCAGTTACTTTCTGATCACACAAGCGGGTGTGCGGCTGCGCGTGCGCCGCTCCCGCTGAAAGCGAGATGGCGGCGAATCGCCCCTTGAGCGTCGCGCAGGCGGCGCAGTTCCAGCAGGCCATCGCGTTGCTGCAATCGGGCAACGCGCCACAGGCGCTCGGGCTGAGCTGGACCCTGGTGCGCGAAGCGCCGGACTGCGCCGATGCGCAGCAATTGCTCGGCCTGTGCATGGCCGAAACGGACCAGCCTGCCGACGAGGCCTTTCGCCGCGCCCTGGCCTTGGCCAACAGCCCGCTGATCGCGGCTAATTACGCCACATGGCTGCGCAAGCAACGGCGGTTCGCGGATGCCGTAAGCGTGTTGGAGAACGCGCCGACCACCGCGCAAACCGCACTCCTTCTGGGTTCGACGTTGCTGACGATGCAAGACCACGCACGCGCTGCGAAGGCGTTCGAATGCGCCGTGGCATTGCAGCCCAGCGCGCAGGCATGGCATGGACTCGGCAGCGCGCTGCGCGGCAGCGAGGATTGGGAAATCGCCGCGGCTGCCTTTCGCAAAGCCATTGAACTCGACGCGAACTACGCGCCCGCGTGGGTGAATCTCGGCGCGATGCAGCGCTTTCTTGGCCGCCTCGATGAAGCGGCAGGCAGCTTTCGCCGCGCACAGGCGCTCGGACTCGACACGCCCGACGTCCGCGATGCGCTGAATGGCCTGCGCGTTGACACCGGCGAATTGGCGCAAGCCGAGCAGGGCGCGCGCGAATTGGTGCGCGATTTCCCGGCTTATGCGCCGGCATGGGAAACGTTGACCAATCTGCTATGGGAACACGGTGCGCAGCCCACTTCCGTGGAAGACCCGCTGGCTCCTCTGCAAGAGGCGGCGCAGGCTCAGCCGAACAACGAACCTTTGCAATTCGTGCGGGTGCGCATGCTTCGCGCCGCGCGCCGCGACGAAGCCGCGCTCGTTGCATTGCTGGCGATGCGTCAACGCGGACAGGGCGGGCAGCATCTGGATTGGTTCGAGGCCGATGCACGCGATGCGCTGGGCCAGTTCGACCGAGCGCAAGTGTTGTTCGAGAAGGCGCAGAAGAACTTTGGTGCCAATGCGGATTTCCTCAATGCCTACGCGCGCCATGCGTTCCGCAGCAAGCGCTTCGAGCTGGCGCGCGATTGCGCCGCACGCGCCGTGCAGGTCGCTCCGCGCGATCAGGAAGCATGGGCCAACCTCGGCACCGCGTGGCGTCTGCTCGGCGATGCGCGCGAGCATTGGCTGTTCGGATACGAAAACCTGGTCGGCTACTTCGCGGTCGAACCACCGCCGGGTTTCGCCGATGCGCCGGCGTTTCTCGCGTCGCTGGCGCAAACGCTGCACGGGCTGCACAGCGCGGTGCGCGAACCGCTGCAGCAAAGCGTGCGCGGCGGTTCGCAGACACCCGGTTTGCTGTTCGGGCGCAACGACGCGAATGTCCGCTCCGCCGAAACCGCCTTGCGCGCGGCGGTGGTGAAATGGCTGGCGACGCTGCCGGACGATGACTCGCACCCGTTTTTGTCGCGCAAACGCCCCGGCGTGCGTTTTTCCGGTTCCTGGTCGGTGCGGCTCAAATCTGCGGGTCACCATTCCAGCCACATCCACAACAAAGGCTGGATCAGTTCTGCGTTCTATGTTTCGTTGCCGCCGTCCGTTTCCGTCGCCAGCGACGACGGCACCGCGCCCGGCAGTATCCACTTCGGAAAGCCGCTGGAACAGCTTGACCTGGATCTGCCGCCGCGCCGTGTCATTCGTCCCCAAGTGGGGCACCTCGCGCTGTTTCCCTCGTACCTGTGGCACGGCACCGTACCATTTTCCGATGACGAGTCGCGCTTGACCGTGGCTTTCGACATGCTGCCCGCATGAACTGTCCAACGACCGCAAGGTGTATCATACGAACGAGGATCGCTTGTCGCGGTCCGCATGTGTTTCCCCGACAGGAGAGAAAAATGAAATTCATATCGCTTGGCTTGGCTTGCGGCCTGCTGCTGGCATTTTCTGCCGCCGCCACCACGCAACAATCGGCCGCCACGCAGCAGGCTGCCGGGTCGCAGAAAGCGGCCAAACAGACCGCAAAATTGGATCCGGACGGCATCGTCTGCAGAAACCAGCAGGTGACCGGCAGCCGCTTCTCCAAGAGAATCTGCCACACGCGCGAGGAGTGGGCGATGATGGAGAGCGATGCCAAGGACATGAAACGTGAAATGGACGCCAAGCCGATTAGGTCGTGCAGTGATCCCAGTTGCGGTGGTTGAAGACCGCACGAGCAGTATGGATTCACCAAACCAGAAGCTGCATCAAGGTTACACACTGCTCAGTCAGGGACACACGGCCGAAGCTCTGGCGCTGGCGACGACACTAACGGCGGCGCACCCGACAAACGCCGACGTGCTGGCGTTTGCCACCGAGGCGCATCTTGCGAATGGCGATCCGAGGGCAGCGCTGCAATCGGCCGATCAGGCCGTGGCCGCGAGCGACGGGCAGCCGGCGCTGAAGCTGATGAAGGCGCGGGTGCTGATGCACCTGCGGCGGCGCAGCGAAGTCGCGGAGCTGGCTTTGGAAGTGGCGGCGCAGGCTGGCAAGGATGATAGCCTGATCCGTCAGGCCGGCAAGCTCCTCGGCTCCTGCAATCGTCTCGATGAGGCTATCGCGCAGTACGAGCGGGCGCGCGGCCTGGTCGGCGACCAGCCGGATCTGCTTTACCAACTCGCCGTGGCGCGGTTCTTCAACGGCGATTTCGAGCAGGCCGAGCGCGACCTCGACAAGCAACTCCGGATCAAGCCACGGGCGGGTCACGCGCTGTATCGGCGCGCGACGCTGCGTACCCAGACGCGCGAGCGCAACCACGTCGCGGACATCGAGCGAATCCTCGTGGCGGGCTTCCGCGAACCGGCTCACGAGGCCTGGGCGCAGTACGCGCTCGGCAAGGAACTGGAGGATCTCGGCGAGCACGAGAAGGCCTTCGCGGCGTTCACGGCCGGGGCGCGCAAACTGCGTGGCACGCTGCGGTATGACGTGGCGGACGAAGTGGCGGCGCTGCGCGCGGTGTGCGAGGCGTGGACGAAGCAGGTCATGGCGCGACCGGACGCCGGTTGCAACGACGAAGGCGCGATCTTCATCGTCGGCATGCCGCGCACCGGGACGACGCTGGTGGAACGGTTGCTGGTGCAGTCGGGAAAAGTGCGTTCCAGCGGAGAACTCCCCGACTTCGGCAATCTGTTCGGCACTGCCGCCTGGGCGCTCGTGGCGGACGACCCCGCGTCGCCCTCATCGGCGCAGGCTTCGACCGGCATCGATTTCGCCGCGCTCGGGCGCGACTACATGCGCGGCGCGCGCGAGGCCGCCAACGGCAGCGCGCGTTTCATCGACAAAACGCCGTTCAATTTCCTCTACTGCGGCCCCATTCGCAAGGCGCTGCCTCATGCGCGCATTATCCACCTGACGCGCCATCCGCTCGACTGCTGCTACGCCGTGTACAAGACCCTGTTCTACAGCGCCTACAATTTCTCCTACGACCTCGACGAGCTGGCCGAGTACTACATCGCCTATCACGAAACGATGCGACACTGGCATGAGGTAATGCCGGGGCAGATCCTGGACATACGCTACGAGGATCTGGTGAACGATACGGAAAACCAGACGCGGCGCATCTACGAATGGTGTGGTTTGGAATGGAATCCGCAAGTGCTTGTCGCCCCGATCGACAAGGTGGCTTTCAAGACGGCCAGCGCCGCGCAGGTGCGCGAGCCGGTACACCGGCGTTCCGTCAATAGCGCAGACCGGCATCGTGAGCGCCTGGCGCCGTTGATCCGCAAGCTGGCGGCGTCGGGAATCCTCACGGAAGAGTAGCGAGCGGCATGCCGATCACGGGAATGACGTAATCCAGGCCGCAGGGCACCCGTACCGGCTACCGCGATCGAAGCAGCCCGCCCGCCGTGCCGGCATCGGCGTATATCGCCCGGCGCTGCTGGCTACTTGTCTGCCGGGAATTTTCAGTATCGTACCGAGCCTGCGTGCGGCGATGCGCGAGGCAACGTGAGCGGCGAGCATTTTCATGGCCAATGGACGGGATGTGGGTACGCCCGAACGGCTGGCGGTGTAGGACGGGCAGGATCGGTGAGACGTGCTGTGCGTGGAGTGCGGGTCATTATACATTTACGTCATTCCGGCTTTCACGCACTGCTGTCCTGAACGTTTCATATTCACGCGACTGATCGCCTATTCGTGACGAACGCATGATCGATTCTGTGAACGCGTCTCGCTCAACATCAAGCGTTGAACCGCAGACCATCTCATTCCGAAACAACAGCCTATCGTCATCCCAGCGAAAGCGCACTGCTGTCCGGAACGTTTCATGCGAATAGTACCGTTTGCCGATTTTCGACGTCAGCTTGTCGTCTTCGCTTCTCATGTACGGCGCGATGGTGGGCTTCGATGTGGGGCCGCTGGAACACACTGGCGTGCAGGATCGCCAGACGGGCCTGTACAGATTTTTGTGTAAACGGCGTTTCGTCACAGTTGTGGCATCCGTTCCTCGAACTGGATCGTAAATCGGTTGAGCGCGGCTTTCCAGTCGCGGATCGGCATCGTCCATTTCTTGCTGATGTTGCGTAACGCGAGATAGATCAGTTTGACCAGCGCTTCGTCGCTGGGGAACGCACCCCGGTGCTTGGTCAGTTTGCGCAGGCTCATGTTCACCGACTCGATGGCGTTGGTCGTGTAGATGACCTTGCGAATTTCGGGTGGATAGTCGAAGAACGGGATCAGGCGTTCCCAGTTGCGCCGCCAGGATTGGCTGATGGGCGGGTATTCCCGGTCCCATTTGTGTTCGAACTCGGTGAGCCGCTGTTCGGCCTCGGCATCGGTGGTTGCGGTGTAGATGTGCTTGAGGTCGGCGGCGACCTCCGGCCGGCGCTTCCACGAGACGTAGTTCAGGCTGTGCCGTACCATGTGCACGATGCACAGTTGCACGGTGGTGTGCGGAAACACCGTCTCGATCGCCTCGGGAAAGCCCTTCAGGCCATCGACACAGGCGATGAAGATGTCCTGCACCCCGCGATTCTTGAGCTCGGTGACGACCTGCAGCCAGAACTTGGCGCCTTCGGTCTGGGCCAGCCACAGGCTGAGCACTTCCTTCTCGCCCGCCATCGTGATGCCGATGGCCAGGTACACCGCCTTCACCCGCACGGTGCCATCGCGCACCTTCACGTGGATGCAGTCCAGGTAGACGATCGGATAGACCGGGTCGAGCGGCCGCGCCTGCCAGGTTTTGACCTCGTCCACCACGGCATCGGTTACGGATGAGATCAGGCTGGGTGATACCTCCGCGCCGTACATCTCCTGCAGGTGCGCATGGATCTCCCGCACCGTCATGCCGCGGGCGTACAGCGACAGGATGCGGTCGTCGAAGCCGTTCCAGCGTGTCTGGTGCTTCGGCACGATCTGCGGCTCGAAACTGCCGTGGCGGTCACGGGGCACCTCGATCGGCAGTTCGCCGAACTCGCCCTTGAGCGTCTTGCGGCTGCGACCGTTGCGCGTGTTGCCGGCGGCGTTGGCCACCGGCTCGTGCTTGTCATGACCCAGGCGTTCGGTCATCTCGGCATCGAGTGCGCGCTCCACGAGCAGCTTGGTGAGCTGCTTGAGCAGACCGTTCTCGCCGATCAGGTCCTCGGGCTTCTTGTAGTCGGCCAGCAGGCTGGACAGCAGTTCTTCGTGTACGTCATGTTTGCGAGTAGTCATTGTGCCTCCGGGCAATGCGGCAGTTTCCCGCCAAAGGCCCGTTTACACAAAATCTAGGACACGCCCGGACAGCAGTGAGCTTTCGCTGGGATGACGAACAATTGATTTTACGCGTCACTCCTCAAGTTTTTGCCTACATCGGCCCAAAAAAAACCGGGATTTGCATCCGGGGTTTCGTTTTGCGACTGCTTTCCGACTCGGGGATGAGAACTTCACACTCACGCTGCTGAAGATGTAACGACCTATCCGATCGAAGTCGTTTGCGGAGTTGCTGGTGGCGTTGTTGGCGTCGCCGATGTAAGAAACCGACGCCGAGCGAAGCTCGGCGTCGGTGCGATCTTTAGCGCTTCGCGTCAAAAGTATAAGTACCGTCCATATGGCTGGTTCTCATCGGTGATATCTCATTATCTCCACCAGAAACCAGATCAATTTCCTCCGACGTCAGCGGGACTGCCAGGTTGCGGCTCAGTACGCGGTTTTGTTCAGACATGGTCTTTTGTTCTGACATGGTCATTCTCCTTGAATTTGATGCAAACGCTGCATCGGCGGTATACACCGAAGTTTTGTCAGCCCTTACGGACCACTCCACCCCGGTCGTCAACGACGTGAAGCTCGCAATCGTTGCGCGCTTGCGCATTCAACCGCTCGCTAGAAAACATACTCTGATCCGACAGTGAAACGCGTGGGAATGCGCGTGCCCGATTTTCAAAACCGGAGCCCTCTACCACGAAACGACAAAAAGCATCCAGTACAGGCAACTCTGGCGCAGATTGCTCCAGCCAGAGAAATTGCCCTTGTTCGTTGATCTCAAGAAATACGTAATCTCCCTCCGGAGTCAGGATCAGGTCGGCTGAGCCGAATACGATGCCGAGACTCTTCATGTAGCACCGAATGCGATTGACTATATGCTCGGGTAGTGCGAAGGGCCGCCAATCCTGTCTGTCCTGAGATCTCCAGTCGTCTCCATGATCATGAGGACGATGATCGATCGCGGCGGCGATGCAATAGCTTCCGAAGAAGACTGCCCGGATTTCCTTTGCTTTCTTAATGCGTGGTTGAAAAATGCCGGGAACCATCTGAAGATACGCATCAGCAGGGAGTTGCTCCAACGTTACCGTTGCCGTGTAGTTTCCATACCGCTTTCCGTTCTCTTTCCAGCAGTGCGATCGAAATTGCTTATGCACCACGCCGCACTCTTTGTGGCGAGAAATGAATTCCCGGATTCGCGCCGGATCATTGCTGAACAATGTCTCAGGAACAATAAGCCCGGCTTCTTGAGCCAACGCGAGCTGAAACAGCTTGTTATCGGCACGTTCTGCGTTGTACACCGGGTTAATTTGTCTTGTATTGGCTCCGACAAGCGGAGCAATTCCCTCGATGAAGAGCTCGGTTTCCGCCTTCGTCATCGCGACATCGTCAGGATGCAACACGTCTTCATTGATGTAGGGCTTACTGAATCGGCGAAACCAAACGACGTCGAACTCGTCGAGGTTGCGATCGATCTCCGCACCTCGCGCGTTGATGCACAAAGCCCGATCTGGTGCTATTGAAAAGCTCAACGCCTGTCGCATCGGGTAGTCTGGCATGAACCATCTCTGCACATCGCAGCCGATATGTTCCAGTGCTTGCGCAACGGCTAGCGCTGTGTAGTCGTAAACGAATGTGCTGATTAGCACGCGGGCGCGAAACTTTGTAGAACCACCCAACACTCAATCCTCCACGGCAACAGCTAATTCTGAATTTGGCTTCGCGTCGTCTGCACAAATCGGTAAGACAGGGTCCACCCCGAAGCGCACCACACGTCCCGCGCTGGCGATTGACTCCGCCCGATGCGCAATCACAATCCGTGTGATGTTGAGATGTCCCACATTCGCGTTGATAGCGCGTTCACGCTCAACATCAAGATGGCTGGTTGCTTCATCGAGCAGCAGGATGCGCGGGTTTGCGTACAAAGCGCGAGCCAGGATCACACGTTGTTTCTGTCCGCCGGATAGCGTCGACCCCATATTGCCGATCCATGTCTCATAACCCATCGGCATGGCATTGATATCCGCGTGAATTGCGGCGAGCCGTGCAGCTTCTTCAATTCGTTGTGAGGTACCTTCTGCGTCAAAGAAGCTGATATTTTCGGCGATTGATCCCTCGAAGAGCTGATCGTCCTGCATCACGGACCCGATCATGGCACGATACCGTTGGAGTCCAAATTGGCGGATATCAAGACCGCCAATGCGGACGCTGCCCTCAACCGGTTCCAGCAAGCCAAGGATGATTTTTGCAAGCGTCGTCTTGCCGCAGCCGGACGGACCGACGATGACAATCGACTCACCTGGGGCAATACGCAAGCTGTAATTCTTTATTACCCATGGCTCATCCGCCGAATAACGGAAGCTGACGTTGTCGACTTCGATGTTGAAGGTTGTCATGTCCGAATGGCCGCCGAAGACAAGTGTCTCCGGTGCAGTCAGCGTAATATCTCCAATGCGCAGCGCATGCAGCCGCAGCAAACGCAGTTCGATGAATTTGTCGATCAACCCGCCGAACCGCATGATCAATTCATCAGCATAGGCGACGAACGCGACCAGCATGCCGGCGCTGAAATTCCCACTCAGTACCTGCAACGCACCAAGCCAAATAATAACGATGCGCAACACACCAAACGACCAGAGATTGAGCGCACTGAAGGCGTAGCCGATGCGCTGCGCAGCGAGGCTGCACTGTGCCACCTGCAAGCTGATATTGGCAAAACGCGCGGCGCGATCGCTCTGCTTGTTCGCGAGCTTGATTGTCTGTGCACCTCGGATTGCTTCGAGCAGACTCGTCTGCTGGCGCGCCGCGAACACGATCTGCTCCTCATTTGCGCGCCATAATCGAGGATAGGCGAGTTGGCGGCAAAGCGCGTAAGCGACAAGGCCGAGCAACACCAGTCCGGTTAGCGGTGGACTGTAGGCGCACAGCACCAGCAAGGCCAAGCAGCCCATCGCTCCGTCGAGAATTGATTCGACGAAGCTGCCCGTCAGTGCTTGTTGAATACTTTGTACCGAGCCGAATCGCGAAGTAACGTCGCCGACGTGGCGCTTTTCGAACCACTCCGTCGGCAGGCGCAACAAGTGGGCGAACAGGTTGCCGAACCATTGCGCATTAAGCTTGGCGCCCAGCCAGCTGATTGCCCAGCCGCGTGCTACTGTAAGGCCCGCCCTCAGCGTGATCACACCAAGAAAACCCACACCAAGCAACACAAGCAATTGTCGGTCGGTCGTTACCAGTACCTGATCGAGCACCGTCTGCAAGTAAAACGGCGCGACCAAGCTGAATAGTTCTAGCCCGAGCGCCAACAGCAGAATATGCAGCGCCACACCGCGAAGTCCCTCGATGTTGCCTGCCAGTGCGCGCAAAGAAATGGACTGTTGCTCCTTTATCGGCTTGAAATCTGCAGCCGGCTGCAGTTCCAAGGCAATGCCGGTGACAAGTTTGCTGGCTTGCTGCATCGACAATCTGCAGTAGCCGCTTGCCGGATCATGAATCTCGATGTACTTGCCCGTCGCCCGTTTGAGTACGACGAAGTGATTCATATTCCAATGCAGAATGCAGGGCGTACTCAGTTGCGGCAGATATTCCAGTTCAACGCGCAGCGGTAGCGCGCCAAAACCGAGTGCGTGAGCGTCGGCAATAATTTTTGCGAGCGTTGCGCCACGTGCGGAAGTAGAGAACTGTCGCCGCATGCTAGGCAAGTCGATCTCGTGCCCAAAATAGCCCGCGATCATTGCAAGGCAAGCCAAGCCGCATTCCGCCGCTTCGCTTTGCAGTAGCAAGGGCAGGCGACGCAGTGAAAAAGTCAAGTGCCCACCGTCGCATTGCGCGTAAAACCAAATGCCGGTTCCAGCAGCCATTCGATCAGGCGTCGACGCTCGAGAAGAATGTCCGCATCCAGCATCATGCCCGGCTTGAGATTTTCAGTTTTGCCGTAGGCAAAGATGCTTTGCTGCTGCAAATGCACAGTGACGCGATACATCGGTTCCTCGACTTTGCGCCCGAGCAACGTGGTGAGTTCATTGGCGCCTACAGCACTGCGGGAGACTTCCGCAATGTCGCCAATTTGATGGCCGAATTTCTGGTACGGAAAAGCCTGATAACGTAGCAAGACGTGATCACCGGGTGCGACGAAGCCGATGGCGCGGCTCGGAAGCCACAATTCGGCTTGTAATTGCGAACCTTCCGGAACCAGCGAAAGCATGCGTTGTCCCGCCAGTACGGCTTGTCCGTTCTTCATGGCGAGACTCGATACGATGCCTGCTTGCGCGGCCCGCAACACGATGGCACGCTGACTCTCGTTTTGCGCCAATGTCTGGTCGAGTCCGGCAATCTTTTGCTGCAGTTCAACCCGCTCAGCTTCCGCTTTCAGCGGCAATTGATTCAACTGATCTTGCTGGGCTGCAAGTTGCTGTTCGATTTCTGCGCGTTGGCGCCGCAGCGCGGCACACTCTGCTTGCGCGGCCAAAGCAGCGGATTTCTGTTGCTCGAGTTGAACGACGGAGACGAAACCGCTTGACGATAGAGGCTGTAGCTTTTGCCACAGCGCATGTGCGCTTTGCGCTTGATCGAGCTGGATCGTCAATTGCGCATCGAGTTGGTGCATTTGTTCGCGCAGAATTGCCATGCGCGACGTGAGGCCATGCTCTTTTTGTGCGGTAAGCCGCTCTTGATCCTGCAGTGTGTGCACATAGCGGGAGCGTTGCGCTTTCAGTTCCTCGCTGATTGCGGTGCGCGTCTTGCCGATCGCGGGGTTATCTATGTCCGTGGAGATATCTACCAGCGCCTGATCGCGCGCAACCATATCGCCTTCGTGCACCAAAACTCGCGCAACCGTACCCGCTGCCGGCGTAGCGGCTATAAGCAAGCCCTGCGACGGAACCAACTCGCCCAAGACATCCTCGTGGCGGGTGTAGCTCCCAAAGATCAAAAAAGCGCTGAGTGCTGTGCAAGCAATCAGCGAAGCTGCTGCGAGCAAGCGATACGGCAGCGGCATCGCCAACTCGATTGTACCCAGCCAGTCGTGTCTGGCAGCGATGACTTCTTGTCGAAATAATCGTCTTCCCCGGCTTTCCATGCGCTTCCTTGAGCGGCATCATGTTGCTCTAACTGCCGAGGATTATCCTTAATTGGGGCATTGAGTCAAGAGCATTGCCGCGGCAAAGTTTGCGGAATGAAAGAATCGATGGTGCAATGGCCTCTGAGGCGCGCGGTCCGCGCCGACGCCAAGCAATCGGCTTGAGCCAAGATATTGCTTCGCCGATAGCATTCAAAAAATGCATCCTTACTACGGGATCACGAGTATCCGGAGTTCATCTAGCAACAAAAAAACCCGGACTTGCGTCCGGGTTTTTGTTTTGCGACGTTGTACTGCGTAGATCAGAATCGGAAGCTCACGCTGGTGAAGAAGTAACGGCCCACCTGATCGTAACCATTCGCCGAGTTGCTGGTTTGGTTGTTGGCGTCGCCACTGCTGCCGACGAACGGCGGGCTCCGGTCGGCGATGTTGTTGACGCCGATGGTCCATGTGGCCGGACCGATGTTGACGTTGCCCGACAGGTCGAAGTAGCTGTAACTGCCGATACCGCCGGTCGGGGTCAACCAAACGTTGGTGTTCAACTTCTCGCCGGTGTAGGCATCCTCGTAGGAGAGGCTGCCGATATAGCGCCAGCGCAGGTTCACGCTGTAGCGGTCGAACGAGTAGCGGACGTTGGCGACATGGCGCCACTTCGGCACGGTGGTGAATCTGCAAAGCGAGTTGATCTTGCCTTTGCACTCGAAGCCGGTCGAAGAGACGTCGGCCAATGGCTGATCGTAGTCCTTCAGCGTATAGCTACCAACGAAGCGGGTATTGACGCGGCCCGGACCCAGATTAAAGCCGTAACTGGCATTGAAGTCGATGCCTTCGCGCTTCGACAAACCGACGTTCTGGGCGAGGTCGTTGATATAACCGGTGCCCGGCGCGCCGGGTGAGCCCAGCCACAGGTCGTAGCGGCCATTGCTGGTGTTGCGGTGGATCAGGTCGCAATACAGGTTCTGGTCCGCGCACAACTGTTGGATGGCGTTGTAGCCGATGGTGGAGATGGCATTCTTGATCTTGATGTTGTACCAGTCCACCGCCAGGTTCAGGTTGGTGATCGGCTCGTAGGCCACGCCGAACGTGTAGGTATCCGCCACTTCCGGGGTCAGGTCGACGTTGCCGCCGGTCAAGCCGTAGTACTGCGAGGCGGGGTTAGCCGGAACCTTGCCGTACTGGGATGCGGGCACGCCTTCCTTTTCGCATTGGGCCTGGGTGTAGGTCGGGTTGGCGCCGGCACAGTAGTCGGTGGTGCCGTCCAGCGAAATTCCGGCCGGGAGGTACAATTCGTTCAGGCTCGGGGCGCGGATGGCGCGGTTGTAGCCGGTGCGCACCAGCAGCTTGTTGTCCAGGAAGGCGGCGGAAAGGCCCGCCTTGTAGGTATCCGAACCGCCGCTCAGGTCGTAATCGGAATGACGATAGCCGAGCGAGCCGTCGATGCGGTTGAGCCCGGTGCCGTCGTTGACGTACAGCGGAAGGGCCATTTCGCCGAAGTAGTCGTATACCCCTTCCGAGGCGTTGACGTTGAGCGAGGCGCTGCCCGCGCCGCTGAAGTTGCCTGCCAGCGAATCGTTGTCGCTCGCGCTGCCGAACTTGGTGACGCGATGTTCAGCACCGACCACGAGGCCGAGCTGTTCGCCATTGGCCCACGGCAGGCCGAAGCCGAGGTTGCCGGTGGCATACGCTGAAAGCACGTTGAGCTGCGTGTCGGTCTTGGTGAAGCTGGTGCCTGAAGCGGCCAGCGCGGCTTCTCTGGAGACGTTGTTGTGCCACACGTCGTAAGGCACGCAGCCGGTAAACGTGCCGTAATCGCTTGATGGATCGCAGCCCGTGATCTCGGAGGCCAGATGGGAGATCAGCAAATCGTTGTGGCCGACCGTGGAGGAATGCGTGGCGCCATACGCGTAGTAGGCATCATAGCTCCAGGAGCCGGCGATCTCGCCGCGCACACCCGTGGTCAGACGATACGTCTGCGTATCGGTATCGAAGATGCGCGGACCGCCTTCGACGTTGCGCTTGAGGATGTAGACCAGCGCGCTGTCGCCCGGGCCGGAAGCGATGCCGGCGTCGGCGCACAGGCTGCCGATGTAGGACGTGTCACAGGGAATGTTGAAGCCCGTATTGGCGAACTCGCCGGACTCGGCGACCTGCACCGTGCTCTTGCGGTCCACGAACAGCGCCTCGGCATACGGGGTGAAATGTTCGTTGATTTCGTCCTTGGCCATGAAACCGGCGGTATAGCGCTGGTCCGGGCGCTGGAAGAAGTTTTCCGGGTTGTAGTTATAGACGTTGTTTACGCTAGGGCTGAACGTACCGTCGCCGTTGGAGACGAATTCGCCGCCATTGTAGGTGACGGGTTCATAGACGAGGAAGTTGGCTTTGGCGGCGGTTCCCGATCCTCCGCATCGTGTGGCGGCGGCGCCGAAACCACCCACCGCGCAAGCCGAGTAATCGCGCTCGCTTTCCAGCAATGCCTTGTTCCTGCGGTAGTCCAGATAGGCGACGACATGGCCGTTGTCGCCGAATTGGCCGCCTATCACCAAATCGAAGGTGCGGGATGTGCCATCCAGTCCGGTGCCGCCGTTAGGCGCGACGAAGCCTCTGGCCTTCTCGAAGCCCTGGATCGTCTTGTTGTCGTTGTCGTGCTGGTAGCCCGAATAGCCGAAGTTGACGTTGACACCCTCGAATTCGTCATCAAGGATGAAGTTGACGACGCCGGCCACCGCGTCGGCGCCGTATACGGCAGAGGCGCCGCCGGAGAGCAAGTCCACGCGCTTGACCAGCGCGGCGGGGATGATCGACAGGTCGGTAAATTCTGCGGTACCGCCCGGCATGCGACGGCCGTTGACCAGGGTCAGCGTGCGTGCCGCGCCGAGATTGCGCAGTGACACGGTGGCATAGCCCAGCGACGGGTTGTTGTCGAAGTTGTCGAAATTCATGTCGAGCTGCGGATACTGGTTGACCAGATCCTCGACCGTGGTAACGCCGTTTTGCTGGAAATCCTCGCCGTTGATTTCGGTAACCGGGCTGGACGAGGTCATCGTCTGGCTCTTGATGCGCGTGCCGGTGACGACGATGGTCTCGAGCTGCCTCGTCTTCGAGGAAGCAGGAGCTGTCGCGTCCGTTTGTGCGTCTTGCGCATACGCCATGCCGGCGAAAGCGGTGCTTGCGACAATCGACATCACGATCGCGTTTCGCAACTTGTTTCGTTTTAATTTCATGGAGGTTTTCTTCATGATGTTCTCTCTTTGGGATGGCTGAGCCAGCGTTGGTTGCCATACGCAACGGGGCGTTCCGCACGGCGGTTCTTAACCGTAAAGAATTGGTTAAGTGGGTAACATAAGGGATTGGTCAAAGGATTGTCAATAATTTGAGATATTCGGTAGCTTAACGGGCCTGGCGATCGCCCGTCCCGGCGCGCATGCTACCATCAATGCCATCGACCACGATATCCGAAACGCCCGCGTGAACCCTGCCGATCCATCGCTGTTTCGGCGTGCCGACGCGCTGCTCGCGCAAGGCCGGTGGCGCGAGGCCATCGCCGCGTATCGACAAGCGCTCGCGGCTGTCTCCACGGCCGCGGACGGCTGGTTCAACCTCGGCTACGCGTTGCGGCGGGAAGGCGCCTACGAAGAAGCGCTGGATGCGTATGCACGGGCCTTGCGCCACGGCGTGCGCGGCGCGGAAGAAGCCCATCTGAACCGCGCGGTGATCTATTCCGACCACTTGCGCCGCGATGACGCGGCCGAAGCCGAACTGCGCCGCGCGCTTGAAATCGCCCCCGATTACGCACCAGCGCTGCTGAATCTTGGCGGTCTGTTGGAGGATCGCGGGCGGCGCGAGCCAGCCCTGGCTTGCTACGAGCGCATCCTTGCCAAGCACGCGGCGTCGCCGAGCGGCCACGAGGCCCTTGCGCGCGCCGCGCACCTGCATGTGCCCGCGAGCATCGACGATCCGCTGTTCGTCCGCGTGCGGCAGGCGGCCGAAAACGACCCCACGTTCGACGACAGCTCGCGCGCCAACCTGTATTTCGTGCTTGGCGGCGCACTGGACAAACTCGGTGACTACGCACAAGCCTTCGCCGCGTTCGAGGCTGGCAAACGCTTCGCGCACCGGCGTTTTGCGCCGTACCACGCCCAACGTGCGCACGCACGCACGGACGCGCTGATCGGCGCTTTCCCGCAGGCGGCCGCACAAGTCGGCGCCGGCGCGAGCGCGCGCAAACCCGCGCCCGTGTTCATCTGCGGCATGTTCCGGTCGGGTTCGACGTTGCTTGAGCAGGTGCTCGGCGCGCATCCCGAAATCGCGACGGGCGGGGAACTGAACACCCTGCCGCGCATGGCCGCCACCGAGCTGGCACCGTTTCCCGCTTCGGTAGCCTCGCTCGACGCGGCACGCTGCGCGGAACTGGCGAACCTGTATCGTTCACGCCTCCCGGCCGGGGTGCGCGAACAGGCGGTCGGCAAGACGTGGCTGACCGACAAGCGTCCCGACAATTATCTCTTGATCGGCCTCATCAAGCGTTTGTTCCCGGACGCGAAAATCATACACACGGTGCGCAATCCGCTCGACAACGCGCTTTCGGTATTCATGCTGCAACTGCACCCGCGCGTGTTCGACTATGCCGGCCGTCTGACCGACATCGGTCATCATTTTGGCGAATATCAACGTTTGATGGCGCACTGGAAGCAGCTGTTTCCGGACGATATCCACGATTTCGACTACGACGCCTTCGTCGCCAAGCCCGAGGAAACGCTGCGTCCGCTGCTGGATTTCCTCGGTCTGGCATGGAACGAGCAATGCTTGCAGTTCCATCGTCGCGACAACGTGGTCAAGACGGCGAGCGACTGGCAGGTGCGGCGCCCGCTGTACGGCGACGCGTCGGGGCGCTGGCAGCGGTATCGCGAGTTTCTCGGCCCGCTGTTCACGGCCCTGGACGCCGCAGGCGTTGCCGCTCGGCGCTAGCCCGTGCGGTGCGTTCCCGCGTCGGCTGCGCAATCGCGGTAGAGCGCGCATAATGGGACGGTGCGATTCCCCTCCACGGAGGCAGCCATGTCCGGTCTCATGCGCTTGGGTTATTTGTTCGCGGCCGCCTTGCTGCTCGCCGGGTGCGTCACTGTTGCGCCTGCGCCAGTGCTCGACACGCGCCTGTTGCGCGACAATGCCTTCCTGCCGCGTGCGGCTGTCGAAACCGATATATTCGCAGTGAGTCCCGCCATGCGCGACTTCGTGCACGACGTCACGCGCAAGGAAACCGGGCGCTTTGGCAAGATCGATGCGCTGCTTGCGGCGATGCGTGGCGATGGCAATTTCATTCTGGACTACGACGCCAGCTACACACGTACCGCGTCCGAGGCGTTCGCCGCGCACGAGGGCAATTGTCTTTCGCTCACGCTCATGACGGCGGCGCTGGCGCGCGAGCTTGGATTGAACGCGAATTTTCAGGAGGTACTGCATGAACAGATGTGGACCCAAACCTCCGGCTATTACATCGCCTCCGGCCACGTCAATGTGCTGCTGGGTACGCGCGACGCCGGCCCGGGCCGCCTGAATCGAGATGCCAATCAGCGGCTGGTAGATTTCCTGCCCGGCGAGCAATTGCGCGGCCAGATTACCCGCCCGCTGACCAAGGCCCGCGTGACCGCAATGTATTACGCGAATCGCTCCGCCGAATCGATGATCGCCGGCGACGCGCGGCTCGCCTACTGGTATGCGCGAGCGGCCCTGAGCGCCGACCCCGCATTTGCCTCGGCCTACAACATTCTTGCGGTGCTCTATCGCAGACAAGGGATGCTCGGCGCTGCCGAAGCCGCGTTTCGCAAGGATATCGCGCTGGCTCCCAACGATGCCAACGCGTGGAACAATCTCGCCGCACTGCTGGCGCAAACCGGCCGCGCGAAGGAAGCCGGGCAGGCGCGTGAGCGAGTGCGGCAGCTGAAAGGCGAACCGCCCTTGCTGCACTATCGTCTCGCGAGGCAGGCGCTGGAGCGTGGCGACTATTCGCTTGCGCTTTCCGAGTTCAAGGAAGAACGGCGGCGCAGCGGCGATTCCGCTGACATCCACCTGGGCCTAGCGGCCGTTTACCTGGGGAAGCACGACTATGCGCGCGCGGAAAAAGAACTCAAACTCGCGGTGAAAACCAGCGCGACCACGCGGGACGCCCGCCGCTATGCCAACAAGCTGGAATGGTTGAAATCGAAGGTGAACACCGCTCAGGCGCACTGAACAGCGGCACTGTGGCGCGACCCAGGGCCGGGGATTTACAAATCCTGATGGTATTGCACGTAAGGCACGCGGGTCTGGCTCGGGTCGGTCTCGTGCGTGGGATTCGCGAGCAATGGCGGCGTGCCGCTGGACCACAGGTTTTGCGCGCCAACGCTGAAAATGCCGCGCCATGGCGCGCGCCAGGAAACGCCCAGATCCAGGCTGCTCCAATGCTGGCCGCTCGCGAGTGGATCGCTCGAGCCGAGCATGCGGCCAACGATCACGCCGCTGAAGTCGCCACTATGGACGCCGAAACTGAGGGCCGCTTGATCGAGAATCGGCGACAACGCTGATCCGGGCAGTTCGAAACGGATGCGACCCAGCGTGGCGCCGAGATCGAATCCTTGGTTATTGTCCAGGCGCCAATGTCCCATTGCGCCGACGGCAGAATTGCTGATGCCGGACAATTGCATGCCGGGCACGATCAGCGTGGGTAGCGATTCGTTGCCTATACCTGCGAACAGGGTGGATGTGGGCGGCAGGTTCGTGTCTATGCCGGATTGGTCGGCATAGCGCAACCACGACAGGCCGTAATTCAGGTCGAGGCCAAAGTCGCCTGCTTGCAAGTCCGTACCGAGACGCAGATTGCCGGTATCGGCGATTTGCCGCTTCGCATCGGCACAGGGTGCACCCGCCGACCATTGTTGCCATGCGTTGCAGCCGACGCTGAGTGCGGCTGGATTGAGCGGTTCGAGTACGATGCCGCGTCCCAGATTTGCATAGGTCGTGATGTTGTTGCCAAATCGCAGCGACAAACCGCCGGTGACGAAATTGGTGATGTCGACAAGTTGCCAGTCGGCAGCCGAACCGATCTGTGGCGACTGCGGCAGGGCCGGCGCACCGTGGCTCGGAGCGCCGAACGCCACCATCGCCAGAATGCGACCATCCGGCGTACCCCACAGCGGCATCTTCGATCCCGGCAACGCCTGCGAGTCGAAGTTCGCAGCGGGGCCGTCAAGGATCGATTGTGTCGCGCGCGCAGCCGTCTGTGCCTGACCTGCAACGGGCAACATGGCTAGCAACAAGATGGCGGCTGTCAATCGCATCGGGCTTCGCTTGAATCGACACAGGCTCTGATCGTGGGGAGGACGCCAAGTTCCAATTGGCTCGAAGTTGACGTACTTATGTAGAGTATAGCGCAAATTACGGAAAATTAAGAATCTTCATGTGGGTTTTGGACAAAAGAAGAGCTTGCCGATGCTGGATTTTGCCAATGCCAACTCTTTGACTGTAATGGAATATCCGGGTATTCGGATGCCTTGTTGCCCGGAAACCCGTTGGCAAGAGCAAATAACTTTGCGCAAACGGTACGTAGAATCATGATGGCGTGGCGATATCGCTGCAGATCGACTGTGTCGCAAAGGGCTGCGCAAAAATATCGTTACACTATCCACCCCGGAATTGATGTTGCTCATGTCCGCACTTTCGCGCTCCACTTCCATGCCTGCCTCATTGGCAGCAAGCCCGGGCGAGCCTGTCACAGATCCGGTCGCGCAGGGTTGGGCCGATGCCTTGATGCAGATTTTGCATGCGCGCGACGTGTCGTCACTGTCTGCAATTGCTCCGCGATTCGCGAAACGGTGGGTTGGAGCGACCAGGGCCGAACTCCATGGCCTCGTTGCCGAGTCGACGCTGAACACCGACATCGGGCAACCGCAAGCGATTCTGGCAGGCCGCGCGATCGCCGAAGACGCGACGGTGCTTGAAACGCATGTAACCGGCGATACCGGTGAGGACTGCGTTCGGATTGCGGCCGTGTTGCATGTCAACGCCACATTGCGCGCTGCGCTTGTGTGCGAGGTGCCCAACGCAGACTGGGACGACAGTCCGTATCGAACGCGCTTTGAGCAGATGCGCATATTCCTGCAAACGCGCCTTCAGGAATTGCACGCGCTGGAGCAGTTGCGCGATTCGGTATCCAATCTGGAACAAGCCGAAGCCTTGCAGCGAGCGTTGTTCGCCATTGCGGATCAAGCCAGCGCAGATCGCGAAATGGCGGAAGTCTATCGTCGGCTGCATGAAATCATCGCGGGCCTCATGTATGCAGAAAATTTTTACATTGCACTGTACGACCCAGTGCGTGACACATTGAAATTTCCGTATTTCGTGGACTTGGCCGATACCGCCGGACCGACGCCGGAGCAGGACTTCTCGATGGAGGAGCGGCGCAACAGCATTACCTGGCATCTGCTCAAGCGAGGCAGCCCCATTCGCGGCACGTTGGAACAGATCGAATCGATAGTCGGCACGATCGCCGGTTTCGGGCCGGATTGCGTGGACTGGCTCGGCGTGCCGTTGATGCGGGGCGGCAAGGCGGTCGGTGCGATCGTTGTGCAGAGCTACACCGAAGCGGCTCGCTATCACGAGCGCGATCAGGCGCTGCTGACCTATGTCGCACAGCACATCCAGACGGCGCTCGAACGGCGACAGGTGCATGAAGAGCTGGAACGTCGCGTCGCGGAACGTACGGACGCTTTGCGCGACGCAAACCGCCTGCTGCAGCAACAGGTTCTGGAGCGGCAGCGCGGAGAGCGCCTGCAAGCGGCGTTGTTCCGGATCGCTGAGCTGGCCAACAGCACCGACAGTCTCGAAGCGTTTTATGCGTCGGTACACCGCACCGTCGGAGGACTCCTTTATGCGCGCAATTTCTACATCGCTCTGTTGTCCGAGGACAGGAATCATCTGACGTTTCCCTATTCGGTCGACGAACGCGACATCAAACGCGAACCACGCCCGTTGAGCGATGGCCTGACCGAATATGTGTTGCAGAGCGGGCAAGCGCTGCTTGCGGACCGGATTGGACTGGAGCGACTGTATGCGAGCGGCGCGGCGCATCCTTCCGGGACGCGCTCGCGCAGCTGGCTTGGCGTTCCGCTGATCTGCGGCGAGCGCACCGTCGGCGTGCTCGCGGTACAGAGTCATTCCGAGGAACACCAATACACGCCACGCGACCAGGAGTTGCTCACTTTCGTTTCCTACCACATAGCCAATGCCTTGGAGCGCAAGCGTACGGCCGAGTCGTTAAAGCACGCTTACACCGACCTGGAGCAGCGCGTCAACGAACGCACCAGTGAACTGGCGGCAGTCAACCGCGAATTGCGCGAACACATCGGCGTGCGCGAACGCATGGAGCGCCAGCTCAAGCACGAGACCTTGCACGACGCATTGACAGGGCTGCCGAATCGAAACTTCCTGCTTGAACGCATGAGCCAGTCATTGGCTGCGTTCAAGCGCGATCCACGACATCGCTTTGCGGTGTTGTTTCTGGATCTGGATCGATTCAAGGTCGTGAACGATTCCGTTGGTCACCTGATCGGCGACGAATTGCTGAACGAAGTCGGCGGTCGCATTGCGGCATGCCTGGAGCCTCGCGACCTGGTTTCGCGCCTGGGCGGCGACGAGTTTGCCATCTTGCTCAACGATATCGAGGATGCCGAGGATGCCTGCGCGCTGGCACAGCGCATCATCGATGCATTGAACGCGCCGATCCGACTCGGCGGCAAGGAGATATTTACCTCGACCAGCATCGGTATCGCCGTCGGCGCATCGCGTTACCAGAAGGCCGAGGAATTGTTGCGCGACGCGGATGTGGCCATGTACCGCGCAAAGGCCGAGGGCCGTCATCGGTATGCGCTGTTCGATCAGCATTTGCATCAGGAAGCGATGCATTTGCTGGAGCTTGAAAGCGATTTGCGTCGCGCCATCGCGCGCAACGAATTCATGCCTTTCTTCCAGCCGATCGTCAATCTTGCCGATCGCACCACGATAGGCTACGAAGCCCTGCTGCGCTGGCAGCATCCACAACGCGGACTTCTGCTGCCTGCGGATTTTCTCGTGGTCGCCGAGGAATCCGGTGCGGCCGAAGAGATCGACTGGCAGATGTTCGAACGAGTATTCGAGATAGCGCCGACGCTAGTCGAACGCGGAGGATTTATCGGCATCAATCTTTCCGGTCGACATTTTCGTTCGGAGACGCTCGATCAAACCTTGCTGGACCTGCTCGAACGTCACGCGATATCGCCGCAACGGGTGCGGATCGAAGTCACCGAACGCATGCTGATCGAAAACCCGCCGGCGGCCAAGCGCATGCTGAACGCGCTGCAGCGGCGCGGGTTGAGTGTTTCGCTCGACGACTTCGGCACCGGATATTCTTCGTTGAGCTATCTGCATCAGTATCCGGTACAAGCCCTTAAAATCGACCGCTCATTCATCGCGGATCTGAATCTGGACCCGAACGCCGGCAGCACTCCCGTGGTGCGCGCGATCCTGGCCTTGGCGGGTGCCCTTGGCATGCAGGTGATTGCCGAAGGCATCGAAACCGAAGCGCAGCACAACGCACTGGTGCAATTGGGTTGCGAATGTGGCCAGGGTTTTCTGTATGCCCGACCGCAGCCGGCGCATGTGTGGATCGAACGCATGCCGCGCAGTTGATCGCAGTGTTTCCAAATCCCGCACAATGACTCCAGGTCGTAAGAAGCCCGCGCGCAAATCGTGGCTGCGGCGCGCATTGCGCGTGACCCTGATTGTGCTGGCGGTATGGCTGATTTCGACATGGCTGGTGGTATTGCTGTTTCGTTTCGTGCCGCCGCCGACGTCCGCGTACATGCTCGAGAGCAGGTTCGCGGCCTGGCGCGCGGGCAAAAGCAGATACACGGTTCGTTACCATTGGGTTGCGTGGGAGAAAGTGTCCTCCGCATTGCCGATTTCGCTGATCGCCTCGGAAGACCAGAAATTCCCGTTCCATCACGGCTTTGACGTGCAGGCAATTCGAACCGCGATCGACGAAGCCGAGGAGGGCGAACGTCTGCGCGGCGCAAGCACGATCTCGCAGCAGACCGCAAAGAATCTGTTTTTGTGGGGTGGTCGCAGCTTTGTGCGCAAGGGATTCGAGGCTTATTTTACGGCGTTGCTCGAAATCACCTGGTCGAAGCGGCGCATCCTTGAGGTATACATGAACATCGCCCAATTCGGCGACGGCATCTACGGCGCGGACGCGGCCGCGCAGACGTTTTTTCACGAGTCGCCCGCGCAACTGGCGCCACATCAGGCTGCAGTGCTTGCTGCAGTGTTGCCGAACCCGTTGAGGCTTCACGCCGCACAGCCGTCGGCCTACGTTGAAAGTCGGGCGGACTGGATCGAGCGCCAGGTCGGACAACTCGGTGGCGCGAGCTATTTGCCGCATTAGCAGTTGATTCCCACACGGGCGCGGTATCGGCTAGGATTCGTGCACGTCTTCACAGCAGATATTCTGGATGCCCGAACTCAGCGTCGTCGTTCCTGCCTACAATGAAGGCGAAAGTCTGCGTGAGTTTCATGCGCGGCTGGCCGCCGTATTCGACAAACTGGATCTGACGTGCAGCGTGTTGTATGTCGACGATGGCAGTCGCGACGACACCTGGGCGGTCATGACTGCGTTGCGCGAAACCGATCCGCGCGTGGCCATCCTGAAACTCAGCCGCAATTTTGGCAAGGAACTGGCTCTCACGGCCGGGCTCGATCATGTCGACGCCGATGCGGTGGTCGTGATTGATGCCGACCTGCAGGATCCACCCGAACTGATTCCGGAATTCGCGCGCTACTGGCGCGAAGGATACGACGTCGTCTATGGGACGCGTTCGACGCGCGCCGGAGAGAGCCGCCTGAAAAAGTTCACATCTGCCGTCTTCTATCGGGTGATGGAGCGCCTCAGCACGACGCCGGTGCCTCGCGACACCGGCGACTTTCGGTTGTTGAATCGGCGCGCCGTGGAGGCGATGAAACGTTTGCGCGAACGCCAGCGCTTCATGAAGGGGCTGTTCGCCTGGGTCGGATTCCGGCAGAAGGCAGTGGTCTATGACCGCGATCCGCGCTATGCGGGGAAAAGCAAATTCAACTATTGGCGGCTTTGGAATTTCGCTCTCGAAGGCATCACCTCGTTTTCGGGTGCGCCACTCAAGCTCGCCACCTATGTCGGCATACTGACGGCGTTGCTCGCGTTCGCGTTCGGCGTATTTGTGCTGATCAAGGCGGCGATCTACGGCGATCCGGTGCGCGGATATCCGACCTTGATGCTGGTCGTACTGTTTCTCGGCGGCGTGCAATTGATGGCTTTGGGCATGATCGGCGAATATCTCGGCAGGCTTTACATGGAAGCCAAGCAGCGACCGTTGTATCTGGTTGACGAGCACCAAACGGAAGAACCCCGCGATCGGCGCTGATCCGATCGCAGGGTAAGGTGCGCGACAAGATTCGGGTTTACCGGCGCGCGACAGTCGTGTTGACGGTCACTTCGACGCGGCGATTCTGCTGGCGTCCTGCCGCTGTATCGTTGGACGCGACCGGATAATCCGGCCCCAAACCCTGGACGCTGATGCGCGTAGCTTCGATACCATGCGCGACCAGATAGTCCTTCACCGACGACGCGCGCCGCAGCGACAAATCGATGTTGTATTCACGGCTGCCGGTGGAATCGGTATGGCCATCGATCTCGACGGTCGAATTCGGATCGTCCATCAGCGCGCGAGCCAGCTTGTCCAGCACGCGGGTGGCACCCGGCTTGAGTTCCGCGCGGTCGACCTCGAACAACACGTCGCCGAGCGTAACCACGTAGCCTTGTTGGGTCTGGCGGGCCTGCAGGTCGGCAAGGTCAGCCCGCAACGAGGCGTTTTCCGATCGCACCGCCTGTGCGTCGGCCTGTGCCATCTCGGCATTGCGGCGTTCGACATCCGCGGCGGCCAACGCATTCGCAGTGGCGGCGTGCGCGTCGCGCAACTGGCGGTTGCGCGTTTCCACCACGAGGCGATCGCGTTCCGCGCCAAGTGTTTTTCCGCGTGCCTCTGCATAGCGCGCCAGGCCGGCTGCCTCGGCGGTGTCGATCAAGCGCTCCGCGATATAAACGCGATGCTCGTAAAAGCGTGAATCCATGTGCCGCGCGTTCGCCGCGAGGAATTGCACAGCCGCGTCGGCGTCGGCCAGTTCCTGCGCTGCGTTTGGTGCAATTCGCGAGTCGCCATGCAATCGGTCAAGGCTGTTTTCGAGTCGCACAACTGCCGGCGGTGGCGCCGGAGGAACCGTTGCACAAGCGCCCGTCAAGCCGAGCAGAACGGCAAGCAATGCGATTCGAATCGGTCGTCGGATAATCATGGCTGGTCTCCGGCAATGCCCAGTTCTTCGCGAAGGCTGCGAACGCTGGTCTCGATTTCGGTAGTGGCCGCTTGCGCACGATGTTGACGACTGCGCGCCGTCGCAAGATTCGCATCGGCGGTGGCATTTTCTGCGTTGAAAACACAATCCAGCCAACCATGATGGTCGTAGGCGGCCTGTGCGTTGGTGAACATGTCGTGCGCGGTCGTAAGCGTGGTTGGCGCATAAGTCGCGGCATCCGCGTGTTCGGCGGACTCAATGGCAGTATCGGCCTGCGTCATCGCCAATTGCGCGTCTTTGCGGTCGGCGGCGTAGGCGGCCAGTGCTGGCGTCATCATCAACAGTGCGACAACGCTGGTGGTGAACGTTTTCATGGTGCCCTCCTGTAGCGGGAAAGCCCGTCTCATGTCGGGCCTGCATGGATCGGAGCAAGTCGCGTGCCCCGTGCCGCGCAGTTGTCGTGCCGATGACGATTCAACCCGCAGCGGATTGTTTGCACTCGGGATTTCCGGGGTGTCGTCACCGTGGAGCTTTCGCGTAGCGGCAATGAATGGTTTGCAAGTTGCGCGGCCGCATCGGGCAAATCATGCAGTTTGCCGATAACCTCGAACCTGTATTCCGGATCGGCGTACGCCGCACGTAACTGGCGCTTGCGAGCGCATGCTCCACTGACGACGACGACGCGCTAGAATTGATCCCGGCCAGACCTGCGACCAAGCGCAAAGGAGGCGATATGCGACTGGTAAAACATCTGCTGGAAGGCAAGGGCGATGCCGTTCACGCCATCGACCCGGAAAAACCCGTACTCGATGCGATACGGATGATGGCGGAAAAGTACGTCGGAGCCCTGCTGGTCATGAGCGGCAATGAATTGCTCGGCATCGTTTCGGAACGCGATTACGCCCGCAAAGTCATTCTGCTCGGACGTTCTTCGGCGCAGACCGCGGTTCGGGAAATCATGTCGAGCCCGGTGACGACCGTGGCTCCCGGCGACAGTGTCAATCACTGCATGAAAATGATGACCGACAAGCGCATGCGTCATCTGCCCGTGGTCGAGAACGACCGGGTGATCGGGGTGCTCTCGATCGGGGACCTGGTCAAGGCTGTTATCGACGATCAGGCCGAGCAACTGGAACACTTGCAGCGGTATATCGCGGGGTGAGTTTCGGCGATTGCGCCAACCGGCGGCGGCTTCCACAATCCGGCAGGTTGCGATGAGCCTTGACCCCGCACTGCGCAAGCGCCTGCATGAATTGTTGGCCGAATATGGCGTGAAGGTACGCCGCCTTATCGAGACGCACGGCCTGGGCCAGCACGGCATTGACCCGGCCGATATCGAACAGGAAGTCCGCATCCGGCTGTGGAAAGCGCTGGAACGTGACCGGAATGCGGCCTTTCATACGTCTTATATACAGAGAGTCGTGCTGACGACGGTGATCGACGCCATAAGGGCGGCGAAATCGCGCTACGCCGAGCCCCTGCCCGATGAGGCGGAACCAGGCGATGTGGCGTTGATCGATCACCGCGCCGGACCGGAGCGAAGCGCAAGAGCCGGGCAGGATTTCAGCCGGATCAAGGCCTGTCTGTCGGAACTGCCGCAGCGTCGGCGTGAGGCAGTGGTCCTGCACTTGCAGGGTTTCAGTTTGCGCGAGATTGGCCAGTTCAGCGGGACCTCGGAAGAAGCGGCGCGCAAGTTGCTTGATCGTGGCATGGCCACGTTACGCGAACGCCTCGCCGCATTTGGATTTGGAGAGTTTCGAGATGAATAAGTCCGAGCAGACGAGTTTGATCCAGCTTTATCGCGTGCACGCGCAAAATGACGCGCCACTGCCCGCCGCCGACACGTTGGTGTCATTGGCACTGGGTGATCGCCCGATCGGCATCGCAGGCGACGCGATCGAGCAAGTCGCTGCGTCGCCCTTGAACGGCAAGCTGTTGCATCTGGCTCGCGACCTGCAGCCTTTGTCGATCGATCTGGGCATGGATCTGGAAGCGCTGCTTGGCCGTCCCGCGCGCGCGGGAAGCCACCGGCAAACGCACGTGCGCCGCGCGTTCGGTGCGCAGCCGCGTTGGCGCGTTGCAGCGGCGGCAATGGCCGCAAGTCTGATCGCTGTTGCCGGTCTGTGGACCGCGCATCGGCTGCTGCCATCGACTGGTGCGACGCCGGCTGTTGTCGCACAATCCCGTGCCGCTCCCGATCGTATCTTTGCCGGCTTCAACGACAAGGCGGTGGCCACCCGTGGCGCCAAGCGCGGTGATGAAATTTTCCGTGGTCGATTCTTGCCGGACGAGATTTTCAGTTCTCGCGGTCATGAAGGCTGACGCGAGCCGAGATTCGGGATACGCGAAATCAAGAACCCGTCGTTGCGGACGGTGCGCAGCGCCGATCCGGGCTTTGCAGGCAGGAAGCCGGAACGTACGTTCGCGTAGCGAATCGCCCAAAGGGCATGCCGCAGGAAGCGGCATGTAATCCAGTGCTTTGTTTTCGGTCAGGCGCAGGAACTGGCTTCCTGCCTGCGCAGGAATGACGAACTTTTTGTCCCTTCGCGTTTCCCGGTCTCACACCTCCAGCACTGCGCTCGCATGTTCGCGTGTCGCGGCGAATGACACGCCAGGCCAGCGCTCCTGGGTCAATTGCAGATTCACCCGGGTGGGCGCCAGATAAACCAATTCTCCGGCCGCATCCACGGCGAGATTCATCGCGGCCTTTTCACGGAATTCGGCCAGCTTCTTTTCATCGCTGCAGTGGACCCAGCGGGCGGTAGCCACCGTCACGTTCTCGAAAGCGCAATCCACGCCGTATTCATCCTTCAGGCGATAGGCGACCACGTCGAATTGCAGCACGCCGACCGCACCAAGAATCAGATCGTTCGACATCAGCGGTTTGAAAAACTGGGTGGCGCCTTCCTCGGACAATTGGGCCAGGCCTTTTTGCAGCTGCTTCATCTTCAGGGGATCGCGCAGGCGCGCGCGGCGGAACAATTCCGGTGCGAAATTGGGGATGCCCGTGAACGCGAGAGCCTCGCCTTCACTGAAACTGTCGCCGATGGAGATCGTGCCGTGATTGTGGATGCCGATCACGTCGCCGGGATAGGCTTTTTCCACAATGTCGCGGTCGCTGGCCATGAACGTCAACGCATTGGCCAGCTTCATCTCCTTGCCGCTGCGTACATGCAAGGCTTTCATGCCGCCGTCGAACTCGCCCGAGCAGATACGCATGAAGGCCACGCGGTCGCGATGCATCGGATCCATGTTTGCCTGGATCTTGAACACGAAACCGGAAAGCTTCGATTCGGTCGGTTCGACAACCCGTGTCGTGGTCGCGCGCGGCTTCGGTGCCGGTGCGTTTTCGACGAAGAAATCCAGCAGCAACTGCACGCCGAAATTGTTTACTGCCGAGCCGAAGAAAACCGGCGTCTGTTTCCCGGCCAGATAGGCATCGCGTTCGAACGGGTGCGAGGCGCCCTCGACCAGTTCGAGCTCCTCGCGCAGTTCGTCCATCATTTGTGCACCGATGCGCGCATGCAATTGCGGATCGTCCAGCGAGGCGTAAATGGTCGAATCCTGGCGGGTGAAATTGCGCCCCGGTTCGTAGACGTGCACTTCGCCGCTGAGCAGGTGGTAAACACCCTTGAGTCGCGAGCCCATGCCGATCGGCCAGGTGATCGGCGCGCACTGGATGGCCAGCACCGACTCAACTTCGTCGAGCAGTTCGATCGGCGCGCGGCCTTCGCGGTCGAGCTTGTTGATGAACGTCATGATGGGCGTGTCGCGCAGGCGGCACACGTCCATCAACTTGATCGTGCGCTCCTCGACACCCTTCGCACAGTCGATCACCATCAGTGCCGAATCGACCGCAGTGAGTACGCGATACGTATCTTCACCGAAATCTGCGTGCCCCGGGGTGTCGAGCAGGTTGACGATGCGGCCGTCATACGGAAATTGCATCACCGACGACGTGACCGAAATCCCGCGCTCCTTTTCCAGCGCCATCCAGTCCGAGGTTGCATGCCGCGCGGCCTTACGACCCTTGACCGAACCGGCCATCTGGATCGCGCCGCCGAAAAGCAGCAGCTTCTCCGTGAGCGTGGTCTTGCCCGCGTCGGGATGGGAAATGATGGCGAACGTGCGTCGGCGCCGGGTTTCTTCGATTGGATTCATGGTGGCCAGATTGCGGGGTTGCCGGCGGCAGGTGCCGGACAAAGCGCGCGATTATAAGTGATTGTGCGGCGACGACGGGACCGTGTCAGCACTCGATAAGGTTTACCGCGAGACCCCCTCGCGAGGTCGAGTCGGAATCGAGCTGCGTTGAATCGCAGGTCGGTTCTGGTGAGGGCGAGCCGTGAATCGGCGAGCGGAGAAATGGATATGCGGACCTCGCGCGTTCAGCATTCAATGACGTTTACTGCAAGGCCCCCACGCGAGGTCTCCTTATACTTGTCGCGCATGTCCCGGCCGGTATCGCGCATGGTCTTGATCACCTTGTCCAGCGATACGCGGTGCTTGCCGTCGCCGCGCATGGCCATGCGTTGCGCGTTGATGGCCTTGACCGAACCCATCGCATTGCGTTCGATGCACGGAATCTGCACGAGACCGCCGATCGGGTCGCAGGTCAGGCCGAGGTTGTGCTCCATGCCGATCTCGGCTGCGTTTTCGACTTGATGGACGGTTCCGCCGAGCGCTGCAGTCAGCCCTCCGGCTGCCATCGAACAGGCAACGCCGACTTCGCCCTGACAGCCGACTTCGGCGCCGGAGATCGAGGCGTTTTCCTTGTACAGGATTCCGATTGCGCCGGCCGTGAGCAAGAAGTCGACGATGCCGTCCTCGTTCGATTTCGGCTGGAAACGGTCGTAATAATGCAGCACGGCCGGGATGATCCCTGCGGCACCGTTGGTTGGCGCGGTCACGACGCGTCCGCCGGCGGCATTTTCTTCGTTCACAGCGAGTGCGTATAGATTCACCCAGTCGAGAATGGTCAGAGGGTCTTTCAGCGAGGCTTCCGGGCGGTCGCGCAAGTCGGCATACATCGCCGGGGCGCGGCGCTTGACGTGCAAACCGCCGGGCAAGGTGCCGGCCTCGCGCATGCCGCGCGCAACGCAAGCCTGCATGGCGTGCCAGATGTTGAGCAAACCGGCGCGGACTTCCGCCTCGCTGCGCCACGCCGTTTCGTTTTCGAGCATGACCCGGGCGATCGATTTTCCCGATTCCTCGCACAGCTTGAGTAATTCATCGCCACCGCTGAACGAATGCGCCAACGGCGTGGTATCGGCCACGATGCGGTCTTCCGCGGCTTCGTCGTGATTGACCACGAAGCCGCCGCCGACCGAGTAATAGTCGCGCGTGGCCAGTACTTCGCCGTCAGCCGCGTACGCAGTGAAGCGCATGCCGTTGGAGTGGTACGGCAGCTTCTGGCGCTTGTTGAAGAGCAGATCGGATTTTTCGTCGAACGCAATTTCGCGCTTGCCGAGCAGACGAATCTTCTTCTCGCTGCGGATGCGCTCCAGGCGTGTGGCAATGGATTCCGGGTCGATCGTGTCCGGCCACTCACCTTCGAGTCCGCATAACACTGCCTTGTCGGTGCCGTGGCCGCGACCGGTGTGCGCAAGCGAGCCAAACAGCTCGGCCTGGATGCGGGCGACGTTAGCCAGCAGGTTGCGTTCATCCAGCCAGCGCGTGACGAAACGCGCGGCCGCGCGCATCGGTCCGACGGTGTGCGACGATGACGGACCGATGCCGATCTTGAACAGGTCGAAAACGCTGACAGCCATGGTTTGCGAAGCTGGGGGCAGGTTCGCGTTATTCTACGCCGTCTGCCGAGTGCCATGCCGAATGCGTCTGATCCTTTACCAACGCGACGACTGCCACCTGTGTGATCTTGCATTGGCGGTGCTCGCGGGTGCACGCGTTCCGGATTTCGAAAGCATCTTCATCGACGACGACAGCGAGCTGGAAGCGCGTTATGGCGAACGCGTGCCGGTACTGCACGAAGTCGAATCGGAGCGCGAGCTGGGTTGGCCGTTCGACGTGGCTGCCGTGCAACGATTTCTCGGTGCCCCGAATTGACGCGAACAGCCGGCCTTGGGGTATGCGGGCATCAGTGTTCCGTCATGCGCTCCGCGGTTTCCTCGTCGGGCGGTACCAGCGGCGCATCCGGATCGAGTTTCGCCTCCATCCGCGCGGCTTCGATCGACGGCGTGCACCAGCCGACGCGGATTCCCCAGTAATAAAAAAACAGACCGATCGCCGCGACCACGGCCAGGTCCCATCCGTACGCAAGATAGCCACGGCCACCGAATCGCGTGCTGCCGGCCCACGACACCAATGCGATCGTCGGCAGATAGGCGATCAGCCACCACGCGCCTTGCATTTGCCTTGCGAAATCGTGCCAGCCATTCATGGCCTGGTAATAAAAATAAACCGGCAATGCCACGATCATCAGCACGATGATTTCCCCGGTCAGCGGCCATCTGGCCCAGTACAGCAACTCTGCCGACATGATGAATGCGATACCGGCGACAATCGGCAAGCCTGGCAAACGGAACGGGCGATGCAGGTGCGGGGCGGTGCGCCTTAACGTCATCGCGCTGACCGGGCCGGTCAGGTAGGAAATGATCGTCGCCACCGAAATCACCGCGGCGAGGGTTCCCCAGCCACGGAAGAAGAACAGGAATACGAACGACACCACCAGGTTCAGCCACATCGCCGGTCGCGGTACGCCCCAGCTCGGATGCACCGTGCCCAGAATTTTAGGCAGCGTGCCATTGCGCTCCATGCCGTAAATCATGCGCGCGGTCGTGGCGGTATAGGTCATGCCCGTCCCGCTCGGGCTGATGAAGGCATCCAGATACAACAGCATCGCCAGCCACTGCAGATTAACGATGATGGCCAGTTCGGCGAACGGCGAACGGAAATCGATACCGTGCCAACCCACTCTTGCCAGCAGATCCGGAGGCACCGCGCCAATGTAGGCGACTTGCAGGATTAGATAGACGACCGTCGCCAACGCGATGGATCCGAGTATGGCAAACGGAATGCTGCGACCCGGATTGCGCGCTTCGCCGGCAAGATTCACCGGGCTCTGGAAACCGTTGTAACTGAACACGATGCCTGCCGTGGCGACTGCCGTCAGGATCGCGGCAAAGTCGGTCACATGCGATTTTCCATCCACGCCAAACGAGAAGTTTTGCGCATGGAAACCGGCCGCGATCAGGGCGAATCCGGTGGCGGCCGGCACGATCAATTTGAATACCGTGATTGCCGTGTTGGAACGCGCGAACAATTTCACGCTCCAGAAATTGATCAGGAAATAGACGACGACCAGTGCTGCGGCGATGGACAATCCCGCCGCGCTGAGTTCGCCGGGTCCGGCGCCAACGTGATAGAGGTTTTGCGTCCACGGCCAGGGCCATGACGCCATGTACTGGACCGAGGCTTCGGCCTCGACCGGGATTACCGAAACAATCGCGATCCAGTTCGACCACGCCGCGATGAAGCCGACCAGCGAGCCGTGCGAGTAGTGCCCATAACGCACCATACCGCCGGACTCGGGAAACATGGCGCCGAGTTCGGCATACGTCAGTGCGATGGCGGTGATGACCAACGCGCCGATCACCCAGGCCCATACTGCGCCCGGGCCGGCAAGCCCTGCCGCCTTCCACGCCCCGAACAGCCAGCCCGAACCAATGATCGAGCCCAGGCCCGTGAGCATCAGGGCAAACGCACCGACATCGCGATGGATGGCATGATTTTCGGACATGGACCGTTCCGGCGGCAAAAAGGAGCGCCATGGTCGCAGGAATTGGGCGATGTGTCAGCGCCCCCTGCGGCGGCGGCGCGGTCAGGTCCGCGCGCGCACGGCCATCGCCTTCAGTCGCGTGCAGACCGCATCAAACAGCGCGTCGAAGCGATTCCGCGACGATGTTTTCGTTCGATCTGGAAACGTCCAGGGTTGCCTTCTGCGCGGATTCCAGTGCCTGCGCAGGTTCGCGGCACGAGCTGCGCCGTGTCAACGCATTTTGGTCCCCGCCGTTGCATGAAAATGGACTGAAGGAGAGGTGGCGATGTTGCGTCGGTGGCTCACGTTTGCCGTGTGTGCGGTACTGACAGGTCTGGCGCATGCCACACCCTGCGATTTTTCCGCAGTGACGGCGCGTACCCGGCAACTGTTGAACAGCAGCGGCCTGACCGACGCCGGTATCGCGATCGGAAGCGCACGCGGGGTTTTATACCAGCACTATTTCGGCAGCTACGACGACACGACGATCGTCCCGGTAGCCTCGGCGACCAAACTTCTTTCCGGCGTGCGCATCATGCAACTGGTCGATCGGGGGCACATCGATCTGGATACGCCGGTTTCCGTCTACCTGTCCGAATTTACCGGCACAAAGGGCACGATGACGATGCGCCAGATGTTTTCGCACACGGCCGGTTACGGCGATGACGAGGACAGCCTGGTACTTGCCGCGAATACGACGCTGGCCGATGACGTTGCCTATATCGCCTGCTGCGTCGACCAGCCTTATCCGCCGCCAGGCACGTATTTCGCCTACGGCGGAATCTCGATGCAGGTAGGCGGCGAAGTCGCGCAGGTGCAAAGCGGGGAAGACTGGCAAGCCGGCTGGATTGCACATGTCGGCGCGCCGCTGGGCATCAGCAGCATTGATTGGCAAGGTCTCAAGCCCACGCAGAATTATCGTATCTCCGGCAGCGCGGAAGCGAGCATGCCCGATTACGCGAAAGTGCTGGCGATGCTGGTGGACCGCGGTGTCGGCAACGGCCATCGCATACTGAGTGCGCAGGCCATCGCCACACTGGATCATGATCAGACCGATGGCGCTGCACTGGCATACGCGCCACCGCCTGCCGACGGCAGCACGGCCTACGGTATCGGTGCGTGGATTGAACCGGACGTTTCGGTGTCGGCCGATGCGCCGACGATTTCCAGTATCGGCAAGTTCGGGTTCACGCCGTGGGTGGATTTCGCCTACGGTTACTTCGGCGTGCTCATGGTGTACCAGCCGAACACGACAACTCCATCAATCGGCGAACTGACGCATACCGCGTTGCAGGACATCAGCAAGATCGTGCGTACGCAATTCGATGCCACGTGTCCGCTGGTTCAAACCTACGACGAGATTTTTGCGGATGGCAATGAAGGATTGCCGTGATGCGTTGCCTTTTTGAGCCGGCGCGGTTCGCCATGAAAGAAGCGAAATTCCGCAGGCGAATGTGTCCGTCAACCGCGCAACCGTGCCAATATCGCTCCACGCGCTTCGCGCAGAATCGAATCGCGATCCAAGCCTGCGACGATGTCGGCGACCGCGCGCTTGGCGCCTTGCTCGCCCCAGGATTTGCCGTGCAGCAGATAGTGCTCGGCGGCGCGACCGACGATTTCCGTCGCGTACCATGCCAGCGCGCCCTGTGCGCCGGCGGTCACGACGGTCGACAATCCTACGCTGACGCCCTTCAGCGCGCTGGACACCAGGTGCACACCCCAGATCGCGCCCATCAGTGCGCCGAGCGCGCCACAAATCGTGGCGATCAATGTGCCGGCTTCGGCGCGGGTCAAAGGCAATCCGTACACTTTTCCCAGATGCACCACCAGGGCGACATCGAGCGATGCGGCGGCAAGCAGATCCGCAACCGGAATCGGGTTGAGTGCGACGGCCACACCCTTGGCCAGACAGTAATTGCGGATCACCCGATCGGCCAGCTCGCGGCGCGCGGCGGCGACGCGCACGGCGACGCGGTCGCTCAGATCGCCGGCGAACAGCCCGGCATTGAGCGCGGCCAGAGTTTTACCTTCGTGCTCGGCAATCTCGCGCAGGCGCGCGGACAATGCAGCGACATCGGCTGGTTGCGGTGCGCGTGTCTGCGTTTCATCGCCGTCTGCGCCGATCTGTACGATGATGCGGTCGGCCGGCAGTGCGGCGCAGGCGATCACGTTTTCGGCGCGTACCAGACTCGCCGCGTGTTCGCGCAACCGCGCGAGCAGGCGCTCGCGTTCCTCATCGCTGTAGCGATCCGCCTTGTTCAGCGCGAGCAGCAGCGGTCGGCGTGTTTGCGCCAGCATGGACAGTGCGTCGACTTCGCTCTGGGTCATGTCGCCATCGACGACGAAGATGACGAGGTCGCTGATCGCGGCGACATCGAAGGCAAGGCGTTCGCGCTGTTCGCCGGAAAGCTCGTTGATGCCGGGTGTGTCGATCAGGTGCAGACCTTGCCCGGCGACTTCCTGCCAGCGCTGCGCGTCGCGCCTGCGAGTGGTGCCATGCAGGACACCGGTCGTGAACGCTTCGCGGCCGAGCAACGCGTTGCCGAGGGCGGACTTGCCCACGCTGACCCGGCCGAACACGGCAATGTGCAATTCACCGGCTGCGAGCTTGTCGAGCAGCGCCTCGATCTGGGAAAAATCCTCGCCCAGTTCGCGACGTACGGTGTCGGGAATGGTCTTGTCCTGCAGCAGCGCACGCAGCGCATCGCTGGTCTGCACGATGTGCGCGTCGGCGTGTCGCGATCCCGTCGCCGGCGATGCGGAACCGCCCAGGCGCTTGCGCAGCCGCGTCCACCAGTTCGCAGCGGCCATCTACTTTCCGGAAAGCGCCAGATGCCCGTGCACGGCCACGTCGCGGCCGATATCGACCCAGTCGCTGCCGCTGCCGAGACCAAAATCGAGGCGGTTCAACGTGGTATCTACATCCAGCGTCGCGGTATCGCCTTTGCCGGAAAATTTCACCTTCAATGTCACCGGTTTGGTCTGGTCGCGAATGGTGAGCATGCCGTGCGCGACCAGGCCACCATGGTCACCCTTGCCGAATGATTGGGTGACGAAGTGCGCCTGCGAATATTTCGCCGTGTCGAAAAATTCTGCCGTGCGCAGCGTATCGTCGCGTTCTCCGCTTTGCGTGTCGACGCTGGTCATGTCGACGGTCACGTCGAATTTGTCTTTCGACAAATCCGATTCGTCGAACGCGATAGCCGCATCGAACTTGCCGAATTTTCCGGTGAACGGTCCATTCTGGTAGGTGTCGCGGAATGTCAGCGAACTGTTGGTCATGTCGACTTGCCAGTCGCGCGCGAATACGGTCAATGGCAGCGCCAGCAAGCAAAGCAGCAATGATCGCATTGTATAAACTCCTTCAGGCACTGCGCCGGCGTTCGGGCAACATGCGTCGCAGCAGATTATCGCGATCGCGATATTGATGGATCAAGGCCATCGCCGCGTGACCCGCCGCTACGGCGATCAGCAACCAGAACAGCCATTCATGGGTTGCTGCGGCAGTGGCCTTCCAGTCGGGGCCGGGTCCGCCCAGATGCGGCACTTCAAACAAGCCAAACCAGTACAGTGGGCGCAGCGCACTGACCGAATCGAACCACCAGCCGGACAGTGGCACCGCAAAGATCAATACATACAGCAAGGCGTGTCCTGCGCGTGCGGCCAGCACCTGCGAGCGCGGCATTTCCGGTGGATGTTCGGGGCGTCGGTCGAATGCGCGCCACAGCAGCCGCAACGCCGCGAACGCAAGTATCGTCAGTCCGAGCGATTTGTGGAAACTGTATACGGGGATGATGTTCGGCCGGCGCGGCAACTCGACCATGATGAGGCCGATCGTGCCCTGGACCAGGATCAGCACCACCGTGGTCCAGTGGAAGAATTTCGCCGCTGTGCCCCAGCGATAATCGTCGCTCTTCAACATTGTTACGGTTCCTTGCGCATGGACTCGGCTCGCGCCCGGCGGTCCCGCAAGCCTTCGGCTTCGATTCGCACGGTGACGATGTCGCCAATGTCCGGCAGATATTTCCGGATGCCGTATTCCGAACGCGCGAGCGTTGCCGTCGCCGAGAAGCCGGCAGTGTAGTGCAGCGAAAATGAATCGAGGCCCGCTCGGTTGAAGGTTACATGCAGATCGACCGGCCGGGTCACTCCGCGCACGCTCAGCTTGCCATGCACGATCGCACTGTGATCGGCGGTCTTTTCCACGGACGTCGACATAAAGTGTGCGGTTGGATACATGTTGGTTTCCAGGAATCGACTCGAGCGCAGCGTCGCGTTCCATTTCGCATCGCCCATGTCCAGCGACGCGGTATCCACGACGACATCGACCTTTGCCTGCGCCCACGCGCCGGCGTCGAAGTGGAAAAATCCACTATTGACGTGCATGCGCCCGCACGGATTCGAAAAGCCGAGATGGCTGACGCAGAAAAAAACCTGCGTATGCACCGTGTCGAAGCGGTAGTCGTCAGCATGCGCAGACGTCCATGTCAGCGCGAGCATGGCGGCAGCCGAGAATGAAATGAGGAATGGTGCACTCATGTCGCCGCCAGTTTGCCAGATTCAACGAAACCTCGCTGCCGAGCCACTGCATTGTGCGGGGTTGTTTGCTTATTGCACCCCGAGATACTCGAAGCCGTCGCTGAAAATGAAATCGCTGACGTAGATCTGGCGCAGTTGCTGCGGTGCCGGCGCATCGTTGCCACCCGCGGCGCGCACGCCGCCGGGTTGCGATGCGCGCACACCGCACAAGGCGTTGTCCGGGGCCGTTGGCGAGATGCTCAATACGTTGCCGCTGATGCTGCACGTACCCGGCGTCCAGGTATCGAAACTCACTGCACGGCTGCTCGTTGCCGCGGCATAGAGATGGAAGCTTTCTCCCCGCGCCGCTGCTTTGGGTGGATTGAAGATGATGGACTGGGAGGCATCGATGGCGACCGGCGTGAGTCGCTGCGTCGTGGTGCCTTCGCCAATCTGGCCGTAGTCGTTGCGACCCCAGCACAACAGCATGCCGGCACTGGTCGACGCGCAGGTCTGTCCGGCGCCCGTTGCCACGGCTGTCACGCCACTGGCGAGATCGCCGACGGCGACTGGCACAAGCCGATTCATCGTGGAGCCATCACCCAGTTGCCCGTAATCGTTGCGACCCCAGCACTTCATCGCACCGGCGCCAAGCAGCGCGCAGGAATAATCGGCGCCAGGTCCACTCACGATCGCGGCGACGCCACCGCCGAGAGTGCTCACGTCGACCGGCGTGGGGGAGCAGGACGTCATTGCGGAGGAACAGGTCGCTGTCGAACTGGCGCCCAGCTGGCCGTATTCGTTGTCGCCCCAACACTTGACCCCATGCGACGCGGTCAGCGCGCAGGTGTGATCGGGACCCGCTGCCATCGCCACCACGCCGCTGGTCAAGCCGCTGACATCGACCGGTGTTGACGTATTCGTTTTCGATGCGTTGCCGAGCTGACCATACAGGTTGTAACCCCAGCACTTCACCCCATTCGCATCGGTGAGGGCGCAGGTGTGATAAACGCCGGCGACAATGGCCTTCACGCCGCTGCTCAGGCCGGTGACATCAACCGGCGTGGTCGTCGGCAGGACGGTCGGCGACCCGTTGCCGAGTCCGCCGTAGATGTTGGCTCCCCAGCACTTGACCCCATGCGTCGAGGTCAGTGCACAGCTGTGGTACGCGCCAGCGGTGATGGCCAACACGCCGCTGGCCAGTCCGCTGACAGCAACCAACGTGGACGAACTGGCGATCGAACCATCGCCAAGTTGGCCGTCATGGTTGTATCCCCAACACTGCACTGCCCCTGAGTTTGTGAGCGCACAGGTGTGATACGCGCCGGCCACGATGGATGCGACGCCGCTTGGCAAGCCGTTGACGTCAACCGACGTGGACGAATCCGTTGTCGAATTATTGCCGAGCTCGCCGTCATGGTTGTATCCCCAGCATTTCACCCCGCCTGCTGTGGTCAGTGCGCAGGTGTGCAAATCACCACCCGTGATCGCCGTCACACCGCGACCAAGGTCGCTGACACCGGTCGGAATGTGGCTGTCCGTGGTCGTGTTGTTGCCGAGTTGGCCAAAAAAATTGCTACCCCAGCACAGCACGAAGCCCTGCGAGGTCAGCGCGCAAGTGTGAACCGCGCTGGGCCCGCTCACGATCGCCATCTCGCCGCTGCCGAGACCGTTGACGGGTACCGGCACGTGACTGTCCGTGATTGAGTTGTTGCCGAGCTGGCCATTGCTGTTGTATCCCCAGCAACTCGCCGCTCCCGACGCGGTCAACGCGCAGGTGTGAAGATAACCCGCCGTGATCGCCGCCACCGCGTTGGTGAGGTTGCCGACTGGCACGGGTAGGTTGCTGTTGGTGGTCGAGTTGTCGCCGAGTTGGCCGTTGCCGTTGGCGCCCCAACACAGCATCTTGCCCGCCGTGGTCAGCGCGCAACTCAGTCCGACGCCTGCCGTGATCGCTGTCACGCCGCTGTCGAGACCACTGACAGCCACTGGTGTGTCGATCTCCTGGGACATCGAGCCGTCGCCGAGACCACCTGTGCCGTCATACCCCCAACACAACACCGCGCCCGTCGCTTTCAGCGCGCAAGTGTGGCTGTCTCCTGCCGCGATCGCCACTACGCCGCCGGCAAGTCCGTTGACGGGGACCGGCATGAATCTGTTCGTGTTCGAGTTGTCGCCGAGCTGGCCGGTTCCGTTGTACCCCCAGCACAGTACCGCGCCTGCCGTGGTCAGCGCGCAAGTGTGATCCGAGCCCGCCGAGATCGCCACCACGCCGCCGGCAAGATTGCTCACCGGCACCGGCACGTAGCTGTTCGCATTCGAACCGTTGCCGAGATTGCCGAAGAAGTTATATCCCCAGCACAGCACCGCACCCGCTGTAGTCAGCGCGCAGGAGTGCTGGCCACCGGCAGTAATCGCCACCACGCCCGTGTCGAGGCCGCTGACCGGTACCGGGATGTTGCTTTCATCGGTCGAATTGTTGCCGAGCACGCCGTATGCGTTTGATCCCCAGCACAGCACGGCGCCTGTCGTGGTCAAAGCACAGGAGTGGCCCTGGCCCGTCGCGATCTGGGTTGTAACCACCCCTGGAATGCTCGGCGTAAGTGCGTTCGATTCGCGCGGGGTGAAGGCGGCGCAGCAAGCAATGCACAGCCACGACTGCAATACGACAGCACGCAACGCTTTCATCGGGAAACTCCACGCAAACCGCAGAAAATCCACGATGTAACGCAGACATGATCGTTATATCATCGTGACCGAAATAGGCTTCAATCCACGTACAGCGGCGAGACGCCTCCCGCGATTCCGAATCGGTTGAAAAGGCCGGAAGTCAGGGACCGCTTTACCGTAGCATATCGCTTTTCGCACTCACTGCCACCTCGACAATGCGGCGCAAACGTTGCGCGCTGGTGTCCGCCAGCAGCTGCGCCAGCGTGGCATTGGCCTGCTCGCTGTCGAGGGCGTGGCGGTCGCGCAGGCTGTGGGCGATGGCGTGGCCAAGGCTGTCGAAAATCAGGCCGTAGGCGATCGCGTGCATGCCGCCGCCAGCCAGCGTGCCGACACCGGGGAATGCCTTGGCCGCATTGCCGGCGACGGCCAGCACCAGGGAGGTGCTGGACTTTACAGTGAGTTTTACCTTGCCGAGAAACGCGTCGATATCGATGTCACGCAACGCCACGTCGTAGAGCTTTCCGAGCTCGCGGATCAGCGCAGTGGCGAGCACCCCCTGAATCACCAGATCGCTGCCGGGCATGACCGCGGCAAGCGCACCGACTACCGCACGTTTTGTATACTTTGTAACAATTGCCTCGGCGTCGCGCTCGCGTGCCTGTGCTTCGAGCGTGTCGGCACGAGCGGCGACCGAAGTCAGCACGGCCGATTGTCGCGCGTCTTCCAGGGCATTCGCGCCATGCGCGGCGATGCGTTCGAGCATGCGCCGCAAGCCGTCGATATCGGCCAGCCGGTCGCGCCGTACCAGCTCGGTGCGGCCGTCCGCCAAATGCCGCTCGAACGTTTCGCTGCCGCCGGCGCTGACCAGAAGCTGCGCGTCGGTCAAACCGGCGTAACGCTTGCGCAGTGCCGCTTCAAGTGCGCCGCGTTCGTCGTCGCGGAATTGATCGATCTTGTTCAGCACCAGCAGCAGCGGTTTGCCGAAGTCGCGCAACCAGCGCAATTCCGTGTCCTGATCGCGGGTCAGGTCGCCGTCGCACACGTACAGCACCACATGCGCGCGCAGGGCCTCGTCGCGCGCGAGTTGTTCGCGCGCGGCACCGGCGGCTTCGTGCGTGCCGGGGACATCGGCAAACGTGAGAGCAACGCCAGAAGCCAGCGTGCCGGCGTAGTGCGCCACGGCGCGTGTGGTTCCGCCGAGGACGTCGATCTGCGCGGAAGCCTGCGGCACGAGTGCCTGGATCAGGCTCGACTTTCCTGCGCTGATTTCGCCGAACACGGCGACATAGAGTTCGTCGCTGCGTGCGCGCCGATCGAGTTCCTCGAGTTCGGATTGCAGGATCGCCGTGTCGCTGCGCTGTTGATTCAGACGGGTCACGCGCTGGTCGATCTGTGCGCGCGTGGGTGCGGCTGCCGGCAGGCGCTTGCGTCGTCGCGGATGCGTGATGCGCCAGCCGAACCAGAGACCGAAACCAATCACCGCCGCGATTACTGCGATCACGATGTATTGCAGCCACGCGGGCAGGTCGCGGACGGAATGCCACAACGCGATCGCACTGTGCAATGTGCCGAACAGTACCCACAGCAAGGCGGCGGCGGCGAGTGCGAGAACGGCGTAGATCAGCAGCCGCAGCGGGCGCGAAGTGGTGGGCATGGCGAGAGTTTAGCGTAGCGGGCGAGCGGTGCGGGCGGGCGCGTGCCGGTCGGGCGTGCGGTTTTCTGGCATCCTCGGCATGGGCACGGTTCGGGGAGACCCATGATGTGGAGGAGTGTTGTCGTCGCCATTGGGGCAGTCGCAGGAGTCGGCGTGATCGCGCCCGCGGCTTTCGCAGCGCATGCCAATGCGCTTGCAACCCAGCCCTACTTCCATACGCTCGATGTGGCCGACGGACTGCCTTCCAGCACGGTGTGGAAACTGGTGCAGGATCACCGTGGTTTCATCTGGATCGGCACCGCCGATGGCCTGGCGCGTTATGACGGCGTCGGTTTCCGCATTTTCCGCCATGAAGCCGCGGATGCGACATCGTTGTCAGGCGACGATGTCACGGCCTTGTTCATCGACCGCGATGGTCGTCTGTGGTGCGGTGGCGAAGACGCCGGTCTGAATCTGCTCGATACACAAGGCAACGGATTCGCGCACTTCCGGCACGATCCGAAAATTCCAGCGTCGCTGACCAGCAACGATGTCTGGACGATCGGCCAGACCGCTGATGGCGCCATCTGGGTGGGCGGTTACGCGAGTGGTCTGGATCGGCTGGCTGCGAATCAACGCACGTTCGTGCACTTTCGTCATGATGCGGCAGAACCGGCAAGTCTGAGCTCGGACAATGTGCTTGCCGTGTTCGGCGACCGCGCCGGCAACTTGTGGGTGGGCAGCGATGCCGGAATCGACGTCATGGCAAACGATGGACGCTTTCGTCACGTCGACATGACCGGCGTGCCCGGTAGCGGCGGCATCAACGCCATCGTGTTTCTGCCGCGGGACAACACCATGCTGGCCGGCACACGCCGTGGCGTGCTGAGTATCGGTGCGGATCTGAAGGCCAGCGTGCTTGTCGATGCCGGCCTCAGCGACAAGGTTGTCTATGGGCTCGCGTCAGGCCGTCAGGGCGCCATCTGGATCGCCACGCGCGAGGGCCTGACCCGACTGGAAAAGAACGGCCATCTGCAGGTCTATTCAGAAAACGCGGCCGTTCCCGGCAGCCTGCCGGGGAAGAAGGTGTTCGACGCGTTGCGTGACCGCGAGGGTGGTCTGTGGTTCGCCACCACCGATGGCGGCGTTGCCCATCTGCCGCCGGACTGGCGCAATTTCGCGCTGTACCGGCACGATCCCGGCAACCCGCTGAGCATCAGCGAGAACCGTGTCGAAGGCCTGGCGGCCGGAGCGAACGGCGAGCTCTGGACGGTAAATCTGGATGGTGGGATCGATCGCCTGGATCCCGCCAGCGGCGCGGTCGAGCGTTTCGCGCAGCGCTGGTCTGCGCCGGAAAAGGCGCTGTGGTCGGTGCTCGCCGACAAGCATGGACAGTTGTGGGTCGGGCACACCCGCGGCTTGCGCGTCTACGACGTGCAACGCGGGACGTTTCACGACCTGCCGGTCGATCGCAAGCGCGCCGATGCACTCATGCCGGGAACGGTGGATCAACTGGTGCAGGCCACCGATGGCGCGGTCTGGGCCAGTGCCAACGGTGGGGCATTGCAGCGCATTGATCCGGTGACATTGACGATCCGACGCTACGACGAAAGCGCCGGACTGCGCAGCACCGACATCGGACAAATCGGGTTTGCGCCGGATGCCGCCTTGCTGGTTGCCAGTGCCGCCGGGCTTGATCGTTTCGATGCGGCCACGCAACGTTTCACGGCGGTCGCTGCCGCACCTGCGCAACGCGTGCTCGCGTTTGCGTTCGCCCGCGATGGCACGTTGTGGCTGCATACCACCGCGGCGTTGCTGCACTATCGTTACCGTGCCGGGACGCTTTCGCCTCTACAGCGCGTCGATGCCGCGTCTGGCTGGCCGAGCCTGACTGCCGGCGGTATGCAGGTCGATGCGCGAGGTCGGGTCTGGGTGAGCAGTGCGCGCGGGCTGTGGCGGTTCGATCCGGTCACGCGCGCGATCCGTCGCTTCGGCAGCGGCGACGGTCTGGCCAGCGCGGAATTCAACCGTCTGGCATTGTTGCAGACAGCCGACGGCGCGATCTTCGGCGGCACGCTGGCCGGTGTAGTCGGTTTCAAGCCTGCGCGGATTGTCGAAAACGTACCGCCACCGCCACTGGTGCTGGACAGCATCAGCTTGCGCCGCAACGGCCGCGAACTGATTCAGCATCCGACAGATCGCCGGATCGACATGCGCTGGGACGATCGCGATCTGACGTTGCAGGCGCGCGCGCTGAGCTTCGCCAATCCCGCCGCCAACCGTTATCAATGGCGCCTGAGCGGATACGACACCGACTGGATCGACAGCGGCCATCGCGGCGAACGCGGGTTTTCGCGATTGCCCGCCGGCAACTATACGTTGCGTTTGCGTGCCGCCGGCGCCGCTGGCGCATGGAGCAAACCGATCGCGCCATTGCGCATTCAAGTGGCGCCACCACCGTGGGCGACGCCATGGGCGTATGCGCTGTATGCCGCCGGCCTGACATTGGCGCTGGCGATCGCGTTTCGCGCGTATCGTATGCGGCTGCGGCGGCGTCACGCGTTCGAACTGGCCGAACAGCAACGCCGCTTTGCCGAACATGCCAGCAACGCCAAATCCGAATTTCTCGCCACCATGGGTCACGAGATCCGTACGCCGATGACCGGCGTGCTCGGCATGACCGAGCTGTTGTTGCGCACAACGCTCGACGATACCCAGCGCGGCTACGCCACGGCGATCGAGACGTCCGGCAAGATGATGCTGCGTTTGGTCAACGACTCGCTGGATCTGGCGCGCATCGAAGCCGGAAAACTCGAACTGCGATCCGAGCCGGTGGATTTGCATGCGTTGCTGCGCGACGTTTCGGCGGTCGGTCAAACATTGGCACAAGCCAAACGTCTGAATTGGATGGTGCGGATCGCTGGAGACGCGCCGCATTGGGTTCGCGGCGACGGTGTCCGCATCAAGCAAATCCTGCTGAATTTGGCAAACAACGCGATCAAGTTCACGCAACAAGGCGAGGTGCAAGTGGTGCTCGGTCGTGGCGCTGCCGGGGCCGCAGAATTCTGTGTGCGCGATACCGGACCGGGCATCGCGCAAGCGACCCGCGACCGGTTGTTCGAACGTTTCGAGCAAGCCGATGGCCCGCAACGCAACGTCGGTAGCGGTCTGGGTCTGGCGATCTGCCGCCAGCTGGTCGCGCACATGCGCGGCACGATCGCGCTTGACAGCACGCCCGGCGTCGGCAGCACGTTCCGCGTCGATTTGCCTTTGCAAGAAATCGACGCGCCAACGCGGGCGGGCGAACAAGACACGCCAGCGATTGAACGCACCACGGATGCGAATGCACTGCTGCACATCGTGTTGGTCGAAGACGACGCCACCGTCGCCGAAGTCGTCAGCGGTTTGCTGCAAGCACAAGGTCATGACGTCGTTCACGCCGCGCACGGACTGGCTGCACTTGCAGAAATCGAGGCCGGCACATGCGATGTTGCCCTGATCGATCTGGATCTTCCCGGCATCGACGGACTCGCTCTGGCGCGCATGCTGCGCAACAACGAGTCAAAACGCGCTGCGCCACGATTGCCCCTGATCGGATTCAGCGCGCGCTCCGTCGGCAACGAAGAAGCGCTATGCCGGGACGCAGGCATGGATGCCTTCCTGCGCAAACCGGTGAGCGGCGAAATGCTCGCGGCGACGATCCAACGGGTGCGGATGTCGGGCGCACGATAGCTGCGATCATCGCGTGCACTTTGCGCACGCAGCATGCGCTTAACGGATCACGAGGCAAGCGCGACGCAGGCGCTACGCCGGCACGCCGTGCCGGTTTGCGAGGGTATCAGCCGCCGGCTTTGCGACTTGCTCCGAACCAGCGCGTCGCCAATGCGATCGGTACGCCGACGAAGAACAGGTGCGAGCACAGGTCGGTCAGCGCGGGCAAGGTGGGTTTCCATACATGCGCAGGCAGTGCGGACAGTGGCAGCACGATGAAATTCATGATGCCGTAGAGCAGCGCGCCATACAGTACGCCAGCCGCGACGGGTTGCCTCAACAGAAGCCTGAAACGGCGACTGACGAGGAAGAATGCGGTGGCCATGCACATCGCCATGAAATAATGCAGAGCCAGGCCGAGCAGAGCAGTCGGTAAACCGCCCGCGCGCGCAGCAGGCAAGCCCAGCAGTCCGCCGGCGATCGTTTGCAGCACCGCGACGGGTGCGACACCGCTATGGAAAAACCAGAATGTGAGTGCGTAGGCGATGTCCAGCGTAGCGGCAACGCCGCCGCCGACGAAAATCGCAAATGCGGCAGATCGTCTCATCATGTTCGCCTCCGCCGCGGCGGCATCAGCTCGCGCTCAACCCGTGCACCGCATCGATCAGCACGCCAAGATTTTCCGGATTCACCTCCGGCGTGATGCCGTGACCGAGGTTGAACACGTGACCCGGGTGCGGCCCGAAGCTGGCGAGCGCATTTTTCACTTGCGCTCGGATCGCATCGGGGCTGGCGTGCAGCACGGAAGGGTCGAGGTTGCCTTGCAGCGCGACGCGATCGCCGACGCGGGTGCGGGCGTCGTTCAGGCTGATGGTCCAATCCAGGCCAAGCGCGGCGCAGCCGCTATCGGCCAGTGCTTCGAGATGCGAGTTCGCACCCTTGCTGAACAGGATCAAAGGCACGTATCTTGCGATATTGTGGTTTTGTAGATTTTGTGCGATTCGGGCGAGATAGCGCAGGCTGAATTCGCGGAACATGTCTGGCGCGAGCAGTCCGCCCCAGGTGTCGAAGACCATCAACGCCTGCGCGCCAGCGGCAGCCTGTGCGGCCAGATACGCTGCGACTGAACGCGCAACGACATCGAGCAACTTGTGCATCGTCGCCGGATCGTCCCAAGCCAGCGCCTTGGGTAGGGCAAAACTTGATGAGCCGGCACCTTCGATCATGTAGCAGGCCAGTGTCCACGGACTGCCGGCGAATCCGATCAGTGGTACCCGGTCGTTCAGCTCACGCCGGATCAGGCGTACGGCATCCATCACATAGCGCAGATCGGCTTCCGGATCAGGCACGCCGAGTTTTTCGATTTCCGCGCGCGTGCGCACCGGGCGTGCAAAGCGCGGTCCTTCGCCTTCGTTGACGGACAAGCCAAGGCCCATCGCATCCGGAATGGTGAGAATGTCGGAAAACAGGATCGCCGCGTCCAGCGCAAATCGATCGATTGGCTGCAGGGTGACTTCGCAGGCCAGTTCCGGCGTCTTGCACAGTTTCACGAAGCTGCCTGCGCGCGCACGCGTGGCGCGATATTCCGGCAGGTAGCGGCCGGCCTGCCGCATGATCCACACCGGCGTGCGGTCCACGGGTTCGCGCCGCAGGGCGCGGAGAAAGCGGTCGTTGCTCATGCAAATCCTATTGTTGTGCGCGCCGAACTTCAGCTTGCAGGGGTGCGATGCGACGTGGCCAACCCGGCGACATGGTGCCGTTTGCGAGCAGCTCGGCGCGTGCAGCACGCGCGGCTTCAATGCTGTCGAAGTCGCCCCAGACCAGCAGCCACTGGTCGGCGTCGTTTTCGCGCAGATGCAATTCGTATACTTGTCCACTCGGCAAGTGGGCCGCATCACGGGCGTTGGCGAGATCGCCTTCGTGTTCGGCGTGTGCAAGCTCGATCACGAAATGATTGCCGGGCAGGGCGAGAAAATCGTGTTGCGATGCGCGGTCTGCAGGTGTTGTGGGCGGCGCCGGGCTTGCAGCCGAAACAACCGGTACGGATTGTGCTGGCGCCGGCGTGGGCGCAGGCGTGGTAGCGGGGGAACGTGATGGCTCGGGAGCGAGGCGCGCAGATTCCGATGACGGTCTCACCGTTCGAGTCCGATCATGCGGCGTCGCCGTTGATGGTGATTTTGTCGCCGCCTCGACGGGAACTGCCGGCGCGTGCGCCGAAACGTCAGTGCGTTTTGCAGGCACCGTAACCGCTCGTGAAGCCGGAGCGGCAACTGCAGGCGCCGGCGACGGCGGTGGATTTCCCGCAGCGGAGGCATTGGTGAGATAGCTCGGCAAGGCACTGGGTGCGGGCGTGGCGTCGGTTGAGTCATTGACCGGCGCGGTTTCGCCCGGCGACGAAGCAGGACTTGGCGTTGACGGCGTCTGCGCGGCGTCCACCGGATTGGCAGGGCGTGCCGTGGTCGAATCCGGAGCTCGCGCGTCCGCCTTGCCGATCTCCTTGCAATCCCAACCCTTGCCGTCGGCCGCGGGAACGCAGTTGTATTTCTTGCCGGGTTGGAACGTTTCCACTTTTCCATAGCCGGGCGGTTCGGCATGCACCGAAGGCGTCAGCGCACCGATCGTCAGCGCGGCGACGAGGACAGCGAATGTGCGCTCAGCTTGCATACGGCGATTCCGCGCCCTGACTGAACATGATCTGGAATCCGCGCTTGATTTGCGCGTCGCGCGCATGTTCAAAGGCAACCAGGGCATCGTCACGTTCAAGATAAACCTCACGCTTGAGCGTGATGCGCCCGCCCTGACGACCCCACTCGCGCGTCAACGTCCAGCCGCCGAGCAGGTCCTGCTGCAATGCGATCTGGTAATAACGTGGCGATTCCGCCGGATCGGGTTTGGTTTGCATGTATACGCGCATGCGGACATTGTACTAGAGCTCGGGTTGAGAGCCGGGGGGATGATTGGCGCTCAGTGCTGACGCCTGAAGCTCCAGAGCCGCCTGGCGCCACATTTTTTTGCTTCAAGGCCTCAGCCCCCGGCCCTCAGCGCCAATCCGTGTCGAATCATTCCTGCATCGACATCATCCACAATTTCCGCAGCACCAATCCCGCGCCACAGAATCAATCGCAATTTGCCGCTGAGGTTCTTTTTGTCCAGGCGCATTGCCGCAAGCAGCGCTTCGGCATCGATGCCGGCAGGGATTGCCACCGGCAATCCGAATCGTTGCAACAACGTGCGCAGGCGTGCCGCGTCGGCTGCCGGTGCGCGGCCCAAGAGCGCGGACAATTCCGCAGCCAGAACCATGCCGATGGCGACCGCTTCACCGTGCAACAAGCGCCCGTAGCCGCAGACGGTTTCCAGTGCGTGACCAAAGGTGTGGCCGAAATTGAGCAGGGCGCGCTCGCCGTGTTCGGTTTCGTCGCGCGCGACGATTGCTGCCTTTTGCCGACAGCAGGTGGCGATGGCGTGAGCGAGCAGCGCCGGATCGCGCGCGCTCAGTGCATCTGCATGCGTTTCGAGCCATGAAAAAAATTTGGCGTCGCCGAGTGCGCCGTATTTGACGACTTCGGCAAAGCCGGCGTCGAGTTCGCGATCCGGCAGCGTGGCAAGGGTATCGGTATCGATGCATACCGCGCGCGGCTGATGAAATGCGCCAACCAGATTTTTCCCTTGCGCGAGATTGACGCCGGTCTTGCCTCCGACGGAAGAATCCACCATTGCCAGCAATGTCGTGGGTATTTGCACGAAGTCGATGCCGCGCATCCAGCACGCCGCGGCGAAACCGGCCAGATCGCCAATGACGCCGCCGCCCAGTGCGATGATGCAGGCATCGCGGTTGGCGCGCATGCGGGCAAGCTCATCGAAAATCGCCGCACAGGATTGCAGCGATTTGGACGTTTCTCCTGGCGCGAAAACAATTCGGCCGAGCTGCTTGGCATCAAAACCCGTCGATACCTTGTCCGCATACAATCGCGCGACAGTCTCGTCGCTGACGATCAGCACATGGCTGCCCTGGATCGAGCTGCGCCAGTGTTGCGCTTGCGCGAGCAAGCCTGCCCCGATGCGTATCGGATAGGTGCGCGCGCCGAGTTCGACGGTCAGTTCCAGTGGCGCGGCGCTCATGCAACCCGGTCCGATGTCTGTGCCGTGATTTCTGCGCGCTGCCAGCGCCTGCCCAGTTCCGCGGCGAGTCGTTGTGCAACTTGCGCGGTGCTGCCGACATGTCCCGGCGGCACGCTGAAATCGGCGATCGCGCGATACAGCGGCTCGCGTTGTCGAGCCAGCGCCACGAGGCGTTCGCGTCGGTCGGGTGCGGCCAACAGCGGTCGCTTGCGGTCGCGCGAAAGACGCTGCAGTTGCTCATCGACGGTGGTTTCCAGATACACGACAAATCCATTCTCGCCAAGCAGTCGACGATTTTCTTCTGCGAGCACGGCACCGCCTCCGGTGGCCAGAGCGATGCCGCGTCGTGTCGCGTACTCGGCCAGCACCATGCTTTCGCGATGGCGAAATCCGGATTCGCCCTCAATGTCGAAAATCAGCGGTACATCCGCGCCGCAATGCGCTTCGATCTCGTGATCCAGATCGAAAAACGGCAAGCCCAGCAACGCCGCCGTGCGTCGGCCGATCGTGGTCTTGCCGGCACCCATCGGGCCGACGAAGAAGAGATTGGGGGCGGGATTCATGGGGGAATGCTAGCAGAGGAGCAGGGCTGAGGGCTGTGCCTTGGAATCCCGCTGTGCAGGAGCGGCAGGCGAGGATCATGTACGATACGCATGGCACTTTTCGGCCCTCAGCCCTCAGCCCTGCTCTCAACTCATGCTCCGCTTCATCGCGATTTTCCTCGTCAGTCTTATCGTCCTGTTCACCGCGGAGCTGCTGCATCCCGTGCAAGCGCATGTAATCGGGCCGTTCACCGCGGCGATTGCGCATGTCAGCGTATGGCTGATGCGCTTGTTCGATCATGGCGTGATTGCGCGCAACAACGATATTCTCAATGCCGCAACTGGTGGTGGTATCGAAATCGTTGCCGGCTGCAACGGTGTCGAAGCGGTGCTGATCCTGGTTTCGGCGATTCTCGCGTTTCCTGCGCCGCTGAAAAACAAGCTGGTTGGAATCGGCTTGGGATTTGTCGCGATCCAGGCGCTGAATCTGGTGCGCATCATCAGTCTGTTCTATCTGCACGAGTGGAATCGGGTCTGGTTCGACTGGTTCCATCTGTATTTGTGGCAGGCACTGATCATCCTCGATGCGTTGGTTTTCTGGTTGATCTGGTTGCGCTGGTTGCCGCCGCTGCGCCGTTCAGCGCCGGCGGCTTCCAACTGATCCAGTTTTGCTACACTTGCGCGAATATCGGTTTCACCCAACGCAAGGAGAAGGGCCATGACCACCATCGCCAAAGTAATCGAAATCAGCGCATCTTCCACAAAGGGATTCGACGATGCCGTCACCGGCGGCTTGAAGAAGGCCAGCAAAACGGTGAAGAACATCAAGGGTGCGTGGGTGAACGAACTCAATGTCGTCACCAACGACGACGGCAGCATCCAGGAATGGCGCGTGAACATGCGCATCAGCTTCATGGTCGATTGAGCAAGGACCGCCAATGGCCAGTATTCCTGCATCGATGGTGACGAGTGCTTTCGAATTGCCCGGACACAAAATCGTGCGCAATTTCGGCATTGTGCGCGGAATCGTCGTGCGTTCGCGCAGCGTGGTCGGAAGTATCGGCGCGGGTTTGCAGACGCTGCTCGGCGGCAACATCACCTTGTATACGGAGCTTTGCGAGAAGGCGCGCGAAGATGCGTTCGAATTGATGGTCGCGCATGCCGCCTCGCATGGCGCCAACGCCGTCATTGGAATGCGTTACGACGCCAACGAAGTCGCGCAGGGCGTGACCGAAGTTCTGGCTTACGGCACGGCGGTGTCGGCTACGCCAGGCGCGTAAGCCAACATCGGACGGCATTCACGACATGTCGTCGTTGTACGAAGAAGCGATTGCGGCTGTAGCCGGATTGTTCGACGCGGCGCGCGCCGCCGGCGAGCCCGAGCCTGCCGCGATGACGCTGGCGACGGCCGCTATTGACGGCCGCGTGTCGGCGCGCATCGTCTTGCTCAAGCAGATCGACGTGCGCGGATTTGCGTTCTACACCAATTACGACAGTGCCAAGGCGCACCAGCTCGAAGAAAATTCCAGCGCCGCGGTTTGCATCCTGTGGAAGACGCTGAATGACATCGTGCAGGTGCGCGCCGAAGGTGTGGTCGGCAAAGTGGCTGCCGCCGAATCCGATGCGTATTTCGCTTCGCGCATACGTCCCAGCCAGATCGGTGCGTGGGCGTCGCGACAATCGCAAACCCTTGCCAGCCGCGCAGAACTTGATGCGCGCGTCGCGGAATTCGAGCGCAAATTCGATGGTGTGCCGGTGCCGCGACCGCCGCATTGGGGCGGCTATTGTCTGGTGCCGGAAATGATCGAGTTGTGGTACGGCCAGCGCGCGCGCCTGCACGAGCGCGTGTGCTATGAGATCGTCGACGGCGCCTGGAGCAAGCGGTTGTTGTATCCATGAAGAACAGGGCAGGGAGCGGGAAATGGGAAGGGGGGAACGCCGCAACTGTGTAGTGCGGGTTTCAACCCGCCGCCACCCATTCCGCATTTCCCAGTCCTGACTTCCCGACTCCCCGACTTCGCCCATGGGCCCGCAACGCATCGTTTGTCTCACCGAAGAATCGACCGAAGTGCTTTACGCTATCGGTGAGTCGCATCGCATCGTCGGCATTTCAGGGTTCACGGTGCGGCCGCCGCGTGCACGCAAGGAAAAACCGAGGGTTTCGGCGTTCACCAGCGCCCGCATCGGTGAAATCCTCAAGCTTGATCCGGATTTCGTGGTCGGGTTTTCCGACATCCAGGCCGATATTGCGCGCGCGTTGATTCACGCCGGCGTCGAAGTATGGATCAGCAATCATCGATCCGTGGCCGGTGTCGTCGAATACATTCGCCGCCTTGGTGCCATCGTCGGCGTGGCCGACAAGGCCGAAGCGCTTGCGCGGCGCGCGCAGGAACATATTGCACAAGTGGAGAAATCGGCATCACGCTTCACGCCCCGCCCGCGGGTGTATTTCGAGGAGTGGGACGAGCCGATGATATCCGGTATTCGTTGGGTGGCCGAGCTGATTCGAATTGCCGGCGGCGACGACGTCTTTCCGCAACGCGCTTCTGCATCGCTGGCGAAAGGCCGCATCATTGCCGATGCGCGCGAAGTGATCGACGCGGCGCCGGATATCATCATCGGATCGTGGTGTGGCAAGAAATTCCGGCCCGAACGGGTTCGCGCGCGACCGGGCTGGGAGTCTATTCCGGCAGTACGCAACGGCGAACTTCACGAAGTGAAGTCGCCGATCATCCTGCAGCCGGGACCTGCGGCTTTATTCGATGGCCTGGATGCGCTGCATGAAATCATCGGTGCGTGGGTGCGGCGTCAATCGACGACGTAATCGCGATTGAACATGAACACTTGAGGTTGTGTGGCGCCGGGCAGGGTCACACGAACACTGAAACGGTAGGTACCCGAGCCATTGAGCTCGAACACGCCCAGGTAGTCGATTTCACCGCCTTCGCTGGTTTCGCGCATTCGCAGCGGCTGGTCATGGCCGAGCAAGTCGCCGACGCGAGCGCTCACGTCCGCGCTCACCATACGCGATCCATCGCCCTTTTCTTCAACTGCGACGTTCAGCAGTCCGTGGCTGGCATCGCGTGCGATGGCGTAGCGTTTTGCCATCGATTCGGGCAGTTGATTTGTCGAGATCGCGCTGTAGTGGACAACGTACCGGCCGAAATCCTGCGTCGAGATGCTTTGGCCACCGCCATGCCGCGGCAACAACAACAGCACCAGCAGCAATGCGATGGCAATTGCCAGGACGCCGAGTTTATGGGCTGTGCGCATACGATTCTCCGATTCGACGCGAACCGCTCCGATGCGACAATCTTACTCCGCTGCTTCAGCCGATGCGCAAAGACAGATCGGTCAAAGGCGCGACCAGCAGCAAACGCAGCAGGATCAAGGCGATGCATGCGGCCCAGCAGGATAAATCCAGACCGGCCATGGGCGGAATCAGGCGCCGGAAGGGTCGCACGACCGGCGCTATGAATCGGACCAGCAGAGCGAAGCCGGGATCGGTTCGAAGCGCCGGGAAAAAGCTCAGCACGCAATACGCGACGATGGCCACGAGCTGGATCAGGATTGCCCAATCGAGCGTATCGACCAGGGCGTGCAGCGCGATTCCCGATGCCGTGAGCGGCAGCCCGAAAAGCCCCACCAGCAGCGCCAGTTCGACGATGCAAAGCAGCCACGCGATCAGGATGGACGCCAATTCGATGCGCCGCCAGCGCGGCACATAGGAGCGGATGGGATTGATGGCCGGATTGGTCAACTGGTAGACGAACCGGCAGACCGGTTCGTTGAACGGTGCCGCGATCGCGATCAGCATCATGCGCACGAGGAACAGGCAGATGAAAAATCCGAACGCGCTGGTAATCAGGAACGCGCCGGCGTTCTGCAGGTATGGCATCGTCAATCACCAAGTTGTGCGGAAAGTTCTTGTCCGCGGTGTGTCGCTGCGGCTACCGCGCGCTTGACGATTGCTTCGAACCCGTCGGCGCTGAAACTTTCCAGTGCGGCCTGTGTAGTGCCGCCGGGCGACGTCACGCGTTCGCGCAATTGCGCGGGCGACGCGGCATCTTCACGCAACATGCGTCCAGCGCCGAGGCAGGTCTGCGAAGCCAGCGCACGCGCAATAGTGCGCGGCAGACCTTGCGCGGTAGCGGCATCTTCCAGCGCTTCGACCAGGGCAAAAAAATAGGCCGGAGCGGAACCGGAGATTGCCGTAACGGTATCCATCAGCGATTCCTTGTCGATCCATGCGGTGCTGCCCGCGGTGGCAAGTATGGCCTGTGCCGACTCGCGTTGTGCCGCATTGCAATGCGCATTGGCGAACAAACCGGTAGCGCCGGCACCGATCAGGGCGGGCGTGTTGGGCATGCAGCGCACGATCGCCACGTTGCCACCGAGCCAGTGATCCAGTTGCTCGACGCGAATGCCCGCGGCAATCGAAATAACCAGCGGCTTGGCGTGCTGAACGCCATCGCTCAAGCCTGCGCATACGTTGCGCATCACCTGTGGTTTGACAGCCAGCACAACGACATCCGCCTTGCGCAAAGCCGTCGCATTGTCCGCATGGCAGACGATCCCGAAATCCTCGCTCAGCGCGTCGCGCAGTTGCGCGTTCGGTTCGGCCGCAACAATGTTTTCTGCAAGAATTGCGTTGCGGATCAGGCCGCCTATCAGGCTGCGCGCCATGTTGCCGCCGCCGATGAAGGCGACTCGCGTGTTGTTCAGTGCATGCGTTGCTGAGGTGGTTGGAACCTGTCGGGATTCGTTCATGGTTGACGCGCCGGAAAAACCCGCAGGATATCAGCCCGCGAAGCATTCGTTGATCGGGAACTACTGGGCCAGCGCGTCGACAGGAATGATGATCAGGACGCAGCGATTGGTGGCGCGGTGGTCGCGCGTGTCGTTCGGGGTGACCGGATTGTCCGGGCCAAGACCCTTCTCGACGATATCCTCCGCGCGGAAACCGTTGGCGACGAATTCGCCGGCAACCACTTGCGCACGGCGCAGCGACAGCGCGAGGTTGTAGGCGCGTGGGCCGCTGTTGTCGGTATGTCCTTCGATGCGCAGATGGCGCACATTCGCCTTGATCAATTCCGCGGCGGTGCGCATGATCGACGCACGCATGTCCGGTTTGAGTGCGTCCTTGTTCAACTCGAAAGTGATCGGGTCGGGCAGGTTCAACAGCCAGCCATCGTCGGACTTGACGAATCCCAGTGCCTGCAGCGTTGTGTGTTGGCGTTCGGCGGCGCTCGGGCCCGGCCGCACCGGAGCATGACGGCAGGCACTCAAACCAAATGCCAGGATGAGCGTCGCGATTAGCCGCCATTCCATACTTCATGCCTCCGCCACAACACGTTTGGATGCTTTCGGCTGTTGGGTAGACACACGCATGCTAATGATCGGACCGGCCGGGCGCAATCGTTCCGGATTCTGCGAGCGGTGCCCATGCGGTGACATTGGCGGCACGATGGTGGGCGATTTTGTTTGCGTACATCGCCTGGTCTGCGATGCGCAGCAGCATTTCGGCGTTGTCCGCAGAACCGGGGTAGGTCGCCATGCCGATGCTCACCGCCGGGCGAATCCGGCAGTCATCGATTTCGACCGGTTGGTTCAAGGTGGCCTGTAAACCAGTCATGAGGTCTTTGGCTTGCGCTGACGAAAGCGTGTCCGCTTGCGGCCGTGGCGACAACAGCACGACGAATTCGTCGCCGCCGAGGCGCGCGGCGATCGCTTCGGGAGGCAGCCATTGCTGGAGACGGCGTGCCATCTCGACCAATAACCGGTCTCCGCCGGCGTGGCCGAATTTGTCGTTGATGCGCTTGAACGAATTGATATCCAGATACAGCAGCGTTGCGGCGTCGCCGGACTTGCGGCACGCCTCGACACTGTGCTTCAGCGCGTGCTCGAACATCGCGCGATTCGGCAGTCCGGTCAGGGTGTCGTGCATGGCGAGATGGCGCAACAATGCGTTCTGCTCGTGCAGGGTCTGGTCGCGGCTGTCGATTTCGTCGAGCAATGCGTTGAATTCCACGCGCAGATCATTCACTTCCGCGATGTCTGCAACCGGGGCGCGTTGGCTGAAATCACGTTGTTCGATCGCCTGCCGCATGATCGTGCGCAACTGGGTCAATGGTTCGGCGATGCGTCGAGTATTGCGCCGTGACACCACGGCTGACAGCAGACCAACAAACGCGACGACCAGCAGATCCGAACCGATCAGACCGAACAAGGCCCGCAACAGCGGTTCCTGGCCGCCTTGCAGGCGCACTTCTCCGATGACGTGACCATCGGCAATGACCTTGGCCGAACCGCTTTCGCCGTTGAGGCGACCAGCCATGCGTCCGGCAAAATTATCGGGAACAGCGACGCTGCTTGCGCGCAACTTGCCGCTCGCGTCGAACAATTCGGCGCGGGTCACGCCTTCCTCGACAGGAATACCCTGCAGTACCTCCTTGGCTGCCGTGTCCTGATCGAATACCAGCGCCGGCTGGCTTTCGATGGCGGTTATTTGAGCCAGATTGTTCAGGTGCTGGCGCACTTGCTCGCGCAGGAAGCGGTAACCGACCAGCGACGCACCAAGACTGGCGAGCAGGATCGCGGCGACGTACACGGTCAGCTGGGCGCGAGTCAGGCTCTCGATCAAGGTTTTGCCGCGTGACGGCCGCGTGTTCATGGTCCGGCGCCTGCGCTTGAAGTTTGCCGCGCGAACATCAGCAACTGCGCCTTGATGCCCAGACCGGAGCCCTTCAACGCGCTCAGATTGACTTCAAAACCTCCGTGCTGCTCTTGCGTGCGCAGACAAATCTGGCCGCCTGCGCTGCAAAATTGCTTGCCTTCGCCGACGGTAAGAATGCCGTGGGTGGCCTGGACCAGGCGCAGGAAGTTTTGCGTTGACGCGGCATCGGCGTCGCTCAAGTCGAGAATCTGACAGCCAGCAAGGCTGGCGTTCGCTGCGACGTGGCGAACCGCGAACGGACGGCTGCGCGCGGTCAGTCCCTTGTAGTTGGCATCGCCGGTCGTATTCGGCGAGGCGACACAAACCTGCCAGGCCTTGATCGATTGATCGTCGGGCCAACGCACGTACAGCACGAAGCGGCTGATGTAGTCCTGCGCAGTGGCCAGCGCCGTTGTGGCGGCAATTTGCACCAGCGCGCGCGCTGACACGTCGACTTGAGTGCCACCTGCGATTGCGCAACTCATGCCGCAAGCGCCTGCCAGCAACGCGCAACGCACGAGCGCGCGGACGCGACGCAGGCACAGGGGCAGCAAGGCGCTCACAGTCAAGAATCCAGGTTGGCTACTTGGGGCGTTCAAGACCGCTCGACTCCACCGCCTTCGGCGCGCGTGCGCCGAATATAGCCGATCCGATGCGCACCAGCGTCGCGCCTTCGGCGATGGCGAGTTCGAAATCGTCGGACATGCCCATGGACAACGTGTCGATCGTCGGGTAGTCCTTGCTCAATCTGTCGAAAAGTTCGCGCATACGCCGGAACGCGTCGCGACGCTTTTCGCGATCGGCCGAGCCCGCCGGAATCGACATCAAGCCGCGCAGACGCAGGCTCGGTGCGGCCGCAACAGCTGTTGCGAGTGCCGCTACGGCATCCGGCGAGCAGCCGGATTTTGTTGCTTCGTCGTCGATATTGACCTGGATCAGGACATTCAGACGTGGCAGGTTTTGCGGTCGTTGTCGCGCCAGAGCGCCGACGAGCTTTTCCCGATCCAGGCTTTGCAACCAGTCGAAGCGTTCGGCCACTGCGCGGCACTTGTTCGACTGCAGTGGACCGATCATGTGCCATTCCAGATCGAGATCGGCCAACTGCGTTTGTTTGGCCAATGCTTCCTGCACGTAGTTCTCTGCGAACGCCTGCTGGCCCAGGGCAGCCAGATCGCGAATTTCCCGGGCAGTCTTGGTCTTGGACACGGCAAGAAGTCGCGTTGGATGGCCGGCGTGTCGAGCGGCGATGTCGATGCGCTGACGCACTTGCGCGTAGGCGGCGTTCACTAATGTTGCTCCGAAGAAAGTGGCTGCAAAGGGTTGCGCTGGCTGGAAATTATCGCGCTATACTGCAAATGCAAGCGCGTAGCCCGCGCGCAACTGGCTCGAATCGAGGGGAATATCGCATGGATATCGCCGAGTTGTTGGCATTTTCGGTCAAGAGCAAGGCCTCGGATTTGCATTTGTCCGCCGGTGTGCCGCCGCTGATCCGCGTGGACGGCGATGTGCGCCGCATCAATATTCCATCGCTGGACCACAAACAGGTGCATTCGCTGGTTTACGACATCATGTCGGATAAACAGCGCCGCGACTACGAAGAATTTCTTGAAGTCGATTTCTCCTTCGAGATACCCGGTCTGGCACGCTTTCGCGTCAATGCGTTCAACCAGAATCGCGGTGCCGGCGTCGTGTTCCGGACCATTCCGTCGGAAGTGCTCAGCCTTGAAGACCTGGGCTGTCCGAAAATTTTCAAGGAATTGATCGACCAGCCACAGGGCCTGATCCTGGTCACCGGGCCAACAGGATCCGGCAAGTCGACTACGCTGGCCGCGATGGTCGACCACATCAACAAGAACGAATACGGTCACATCCTGACGATCGAGGATCCGATCGAATTCGTGCACACCTCGCAAAAGTGCCTGATCAACCAGCGCGAAGTGCACCGCGATACGCACGGATTCAACGAGGCACTGCGTTCGGCATTGCGCGAAGATCCGGATTTCATTCTGGTCGGCGAAATGCGCGATATCGAAACCATTCGCCTGGCCTTGACCGCAGCCGAAACCGGACATCTGGTGTTTGCCACATTGCACACGTCATCGGCCGCCAAGACCATCGATCGCATCATCGACGTGTTCCCCGCCGGCGAAAAACCGATGGTCCGCTCCATGTTGTCCGAATCGCTGCGTGCCGTCATTGCGCAAACGCTGATGAAGAAAGTCGGCGGCGGCCGCATTGCCGCACACGAAATCATGGTCGGCATTCCCGCCATACGCAACCTGATTCGCGAGGACAAAGTCGCGCAGATGTACTCGTCGATCCAGACCGGAAACCAATACGGCATGCAGACCATGGATCAATGCCTGCAGGACCTGGTCAAGCGCGGCTTGGTCACCCGCCAGCAAGCGATCGGTCGCGCCAAAAACAAGGAAATCTTCAAATGACGGCAGGATGCCGTCATCCCGTGCAGTACCTGGATGTACGAAGACACGGAAACCAGTTACAGGAGTATCGGGTCGATTAACGCGGGAGCTTCACCATGAGCGCAGTAGATTTCACCTCGTTCCTCAAGTTGATGGTACACAAGAAGGCATCCGACCTTTTCATCACGGCCGGTGTTGCACCATCGATCAAGGTGCATGGGCGGATCGCGCCGATCACGCAAAATCCGCTTACACCGCAGCAATCCCGCGACATGGTGTTGAACGTGATGACGCCGTCGCAGCGCGAGGAGTTCGAAAAGACGCACGAATGCCAGTTTGCCATCGGCGTTTCCGGCGTCGGTCGCTTCCGTGTCAGTTGCTTCTACCAGCGCAACAATGTCGGTATGGTCCTGCGCCGTATCGAAACGCGCATTCCGACGGTCGAAGAACTCAATCTGCCGCCGATCATCAAGACCCTGGCGATGACCAAGCGCGGCATCATTATTTTCGTTGGCGCGACCGGTACCGGTAAATCGACCTCGCTGGCGGCGATGCTCGGCTACCGCAATCAGAACTCGACCGGCCACATCATCACGATCGAAGATCCGATCGAATACGTGCACAAGCACGAAGGCTGCATCATCACCCAGCGCGAACTCGGCATCGATACCGATTCGTGGGAAAGCGCCTTGAAGAACACGCTGCGCCAGGCTCCCGACGTGATCATGATCGGCGAAGTGCGCACGCGCGAAACCATGGAGCACGCGGTGAACTTCTCCGAAACGGGTCATCTGTGTTTGTGCACACTGCATGCGAACAACGCGAACCAGGCCATGGACCGCATCATTCACTTTTTCGCCGAAGATCGGCGCGAGCAGCTGTTCATGGATCTGTCGCTGAATTTGAAGGGCGTGGTCGCGCAGCAGTTGATCCCCACGCCCGATGGCAAGGCCCGCCGCGTTGCGATCGAAGTATTGCTCGGCACGCCGCTGGTGCAGGATTACATCCGCAAGGGGGAAATACACAAGCTCAAGGACGTGATGAAGGAATCCACGAATCTCGGCATGAAAACCTTTGACCAGAGTTTGTTCGAGTTGTACCAGGCCGGCGAGATTTCGTATGAAGACGCATTGCGCTACGCTGATTCGACCAACGAGGTACGCCTGAAGATCAAGCTCGCCCAAGGCGGTGACGCACACACATTGTCGCAAGGCATGGACGGGGTGGAATTGGTGGAGAATTGATTGGAGAGCCGGAAATCGGGATTCGGGACTGGGGATTGGGGATTGAGAGTCGGGAACCCGGACTCGAGAATCGAAAAACCACTAGCGCGTCATTCCCGCCTGCGCGGGAATGACGCGACGTAGCTTTGCCGCGTTCGCGAGAGCCCTCTTCCCGTCTTCCTCAGCCCATGCCCAGAGACCTCCACCACCTTCGCGCCACCTGGAATGCGCTGGGCGAAGACGACCCGCGCTGGGCAATCCTGTCGCAACCCGAAAAGCGTGGCGGGCATTGGAACGAGGACGAATTTTTTGCCGCTGGCGAAATCGAGATTGCGGCAATACAGTCGTTGTGCGAGCGAATCGGTCGCCCGCGCGCTCGTGGCCTGGCTGTGGATTTCGGTTGTGGCATCGGGCGTTTGACCCGGGCGCTGGCGTCGCGATATGAGCAAGTTGTCGGTGTGGATATCTCGCCGAGCATGTTGCGACACGCGCGCAGCGCGAATGCCCATCTGGTCAATGTACGCTTTGTGGAAAATGCGCAACCGCGGCTGGATTTTCTCGCCGACGCCAGCGTCGATCTGGTCTATTCGGTGATTACGCTGCACCACATGCCGGCGCGTTTACAGCGTGCCTACATCGTTGAATTCATGCGCGTGCTCGCAAACGACGGTCTGGCCGTATTCCAGATTGCAACCGGATTCAGCCGCGATTGGCGCGGCTTGGGGTATCGCTTGCTGCCCAATGCGATATTGGCACCGCTGCGCCGGCACGTTCATGATTGCGAGGTCGCGGCGGAGATGCACGTGCTTGCAGAATCCGAAGTTGCGAACGCGGCGCGTGCCTCAGGGAAGCGCATTGTTCACGCACATGACGTCGACAGCGCCGGTCGCGGATTCCGCGGCCGGCTGCTGTGTGTAGGCTGACGCTTGCAATTTTCCGGCGTACGTTCCCAGCGCAGCCGTCAGCGCTGCATCAGTTCTGTTCTACCGATTCTTCCAGGGCGATCCCGCGCGCGTTGACGCTCATGTTCAACTCGAACGAGTGGATCCACTTCTCGTAGACCTTGAAAAGCCGGGTTTGCGCTTCGAACTGGTCCTTCGCGGCGGCTGGCAACTTGGACTGCATCTGCCCCACGAAATCGGACATCAACGTGTAGATTTCACCGCTGCCGGAGATACGCAGGAATTCCGGTTTTTCCGCTACCGGTGCCGCAAGAAACTTCGTGAGCGCGGCTTCTTCGCCGGTCCCTGCGGCAACCGCCAACGCCTTGTCGGACATTGCCGCAAATAACGGCGGCGCTCCGGCCGGCGCCAGACCGGCAGGCAGTGCGACGGGTTTGCCGTCCGCCGCCAATTTCAGGTTCTTGAGCGCCGGCACGGTCAGTTGCGCCATGGCCAGGGCAGCGCCGGGATTGTTCGATGCGAACAGCAAGCGCCCGGCTACATCCGGCATTGCGCCGGGACGCAGCGTCAGTTTGTCGAGCACTGCACGAAATCCGGTCAGGTCGCTCAATGGCGGCGGCACCGTGATATCGAGTTTGGACTTCATCTTGCCGAAGCTCTGGTTCAACTCGGCGAGGCTCGCGCATGAAAACGGATGGGAGCCGACGGCGTCGGCTTGCGCAAGCCAGAAGTCCTTGAGCTTGAGCAGCGGCATTGAGACGCTGAAATCGACAATACCTTCGCCCGGCACGCCGGTACCCGGCGCCGCAGGCAGTGCGGCCATAAGCTGCTTGGCCAGATCCGGGTCGGTTTCCAATTGCATGCCGACACGCACGCGCTTCTCACTGAGTTCTTCGGCACCGAATACCAGGCGCGGAAATTTTTGCGCGACGCGCAGATAATCACTCTTGCAGGCCGCATCGCTGCCGCTGGTCGGCAGGCCAAGGGCCTTGGCGATTTCCAGATCCGTTCCGGTTGGCGCACCGCTCAGGCGCGTTGCAATGCGGGTGAAGTCGAAAAAGCCTTCGCCGAATGGCGCGTAGTCGTATTGTTTGGCGAGTGTTTGCAATGTGCCGGCTGCGGCCATCGACCGGGCGGGTCGAATCACCCCCAGCAACGTCTGCTTGAGGTTGTCGCTGGCATCGATCGGCGCGAGCGTCGCCACCAGTTGCGTGCCTTCGATCGCAATCATGGCCATGACTTTCTTGCTGCCCACTTGCCAATATTCCTGTGCTCCGGTCTTGCCGACCGCCATTTTTTCCCCGGCAACCTGCTCGATATGCGCAATCTCGGCCTTGAATGCAGCCGGGTCGCCGAGTTCAATGCGGATGACCGGTACCATGCCGACGCCGTAGAACGCGGCAAGCGCATCGGGCTTGAGGCCGATCGCGCGCAATTTTTCCCAGTTGTCGTGGGTTTTCAGCTCATTCAGCACAACCCGTGCGATCTTCACGAATTGCGCGGATTTCGGGTCGGCCTTCTTGCTCAACTCCTCAAGCATGTTGTCGTACATGCCGAACACGACAGGCAGGTATTCCTGCATGTGTTTCGACCACTGGTCGGTAACGGCCTTGGGTGTTGGCTTGATGTTGGCGTACAGGTAGGGCGTATCTGCAGGCACATAAGCGAGCGGTGCGTTGGCATCGCTGCTGCCCTTGCTGCACGCAGCAAGCAGGATCGCAACACAAATGCTGCACACTAGATGACGGATGCGGATCATGGGAATTCCCGATTTGCCGCAAACACGGCGTTGAAGCTGCAATTATGCGCGATTGCGGATTTGTTGTCTGTGTCCGCCTGCCCGGTTTCTGCAATCAATCAACCGCCGCGGTCTTTGAGCAAGGTCGCCAGCGCCGCCATACGTGCAAAAACACCGTTGGCAACTTGATCCAGAACCAGCGATTGCGGCCCATCCACTACATCGTCCGCGATTTCCACGCCGCGATTGACCGGCCCGGGATGCATTACCAGGCAATCGTGGTGCGCCTGTTTCAGACGTGCCGCAGAAAGCCCGTAACGGCGAAAATAGTCGGATTCGGACGGAATCGCCGCAGCCTGCATGCGTTCTTTCTGCAGGCGCAACATGATGACAACGTCGACGCCATCCAGCGCCTCGTCAAAATTGTGGAAAATGCGGCAATCCGGAAAATCGGCCGATGCCACCTGCAATTCCGGCGGCGCGCACAGGCGAATTTCGCGCACCTGCAGTGCGCGCAGCATGTGGATGTCGGAACGGGCGACGCGCGAGTGGAGGATGTCGCCGCAAATGACTGCGCGCAATCCGCCTGGATCCGGTCGATGGCGACGCAGGGTCACTGCATCGAGCAACCCCTGGGTGGGATGTGCGTGGTTGCCGTCGCCGGCATTGAGCACGGCAGCTCGCGAACGCAGATGGCGGGCGATGAATTCGGGAGTACCGGTCTGCTTGTGACGCACGACGAAAGCATCGCAGTGCATCGCTTCAAGCGTGTGCACGGTATCGAGAAGGCTCTCGCCCTTGCTCGTGGACGAATTCGCGATATCGAAGTTGATCACCTTTGCGCCGAGGCGCTGCGCGGCCAGGTCGAAGGACGTGCGCGTGCGCGTGGACGGTTCAAAAAAAAGATTGATGACGGTGCGTCCGGTGAGCAGATCCAATGGTCGTGCGCCTCCGCGACTTTCGCCACGCATGCGTTCGGCGCGATCGAGCAAGACAAAAAATCGCTCGCGCGGCACACCGTCCAGAGTCAGCAAGTGGCGCAGATTTCCATCGCTGTCGAGCTGAGTGGATGTGGCCGAGGAGTGATCGACGAGGGTACCGCTCATGTTCGAACCGTGTCGCCATGGCGATCCGGTGTCGCCGCCTGTGCCATCCAGGTTTCAATGATGATTTCTGCAGCGACGGCATCCAGCGTTCGTGCATGCTTGCGTCGCGCTTCACCGCGCGCGCGGCGCGCGGCAAAACGCGAAGCCGCGGCATGCGAACTCAGGCGCTCGTCGACGAGGTGGGTGCGCAGGTTGAAGCGTTCGTTTAGTGCCGATGCGAACGCTCGAGCCGCACGGCTGTTGTGCTGTTCGTCGCCATCCATCGTCAATGGCAAACCGATCAGCAGGGCACTTGGATGCCATTCGCGCAGCAGCGCTCCAATGCGTTGCCAGTCCGGCCCGCGTTCGCTGTTGGCCACCACTTCCAGGGCGCGCGCTCCGGTCAAGACATTCCCGACAGCGACGCCAATGCGTCTTGCGCCGTAGTCGAAGCCGAGGACGGTACCAGCCGGACCGGGGCCGAGCTGTGAGGGCTCAGGGCCGCGCGCAACATGCGGCAGCGTGCCTCGCGCATCGGATCGTTGCTGATGGCCCTCGGACGCCGGCTCTTTGCCTTCGAACCTCGGCCCTTGGCCCTCGGCCCTGGGTTTGCTACGCATGTCCGGCATAACCAGTAAGGCTGGCGATATCCACGCCAACCAGCGCGGCGGCGGACTCCCAGCGGCGTTCGAGCGGCGTGTGAAAAAGTATATTTTCGTCGGCGTTCGCCGTGAGCCACGCGTTTTCTTTCAATTCGTTGTCAATCTGGCCCGGGGTCCATCCGGAATAGCCCAATGCAACAAGCGCATCGGATGGGCCTTCGCCGACCGCTATGGCGGCCAGAACGTCGCGCGAGGTGGTGACGCAAACGCGCTCGGAAATCTTGAACGAGGACTCCCAGTTCCCATGCGGCGCGTGCAACACGAAACCACGTTCCGGCTGCACCGGGCCGCCGATCAGCACGGGCGCGTTGCTGATCTGGCTGGAATCGGATTTCAGGTTCATCTGCGCGAGCACATCGCCGAGGCGGTATTCGGAAAGGCGGTTGATCAACAAGCCCATCGCGCCATCGTCGCCATGCTGGCACATGAAGGTCACGCCGCGACGAAAGCCCGGATCACGCATCGACGGCATGGCGATGAGGAAGTGATTGGCCAGGCTGCTGATCGGTTGCATGTTGGTCATGCAGATATTGTAGCGGAGAGATCGCGGCTGAGGGTCGAGCGCGCAGGGCTGAGCAAAGAACAAGCAAACCGAGCTTTTCCACAATTGACTTTCGGCCCTCAGCCCTCGGCCCTGAGCCATCACCGATTCCGCAAAATGTCCCCCGGAAGGAATTGCCAGGTGCGCGTGATATAGAGCTCGTCGACGCCTTCCTTGGTCGGAATCGGCGGGAATGGGGCGGCCAGTTTGACGATGCGGACCGCCGCGGCGTCAAGAATCTTGTGGCCGCTGGATTCGATGACATCGATGTGCTTGACCTTGCCGTTGCGGGCCAGGGCTACGGTCAATACCAGTTGTCCGTGTACCTGACGGCGGCGTGCCTCGTCGGGGTAGTTGAGGTTGCCGATACGCTCGATGCGTGCGACCCACGCGGCCATATAGGCGGCATAGGCGTATTCCTTGGTATTGGCGGAGATGTACTTCTTTTTCGGGCGCTTGGCATAAGCCTGCGATTCATGCGCGATCTCGGCGGCCAGGCGCGCCATTTCGAGCCGCTTCTCCATCAGCTCGTGCACGTTCGGTTCGTCTTGCGGCTGCTGCTCGGGTGGGGCTTGTTGCGTAGTGACCGAGAACTGCGATTTTTGCCGGACCAGCAGTTCGTGTGGCGTCGGCGGTTGCGGGGTCGGCGCCGAGGCGACGGTTTCCCGTGGTGCAATGCCGGGCGTCGGTTTCGGTTGTGTGCTTGAGGTCAATGCACTGGGACGCACGGCACGTTCGCTGTTGCCGCCACCGGTGTTGTTGGCCTGGGCCAGGAAGTCGGCTTTGGCCGGTTTCTCGCCGCTGGCCGATTGCACCAGAATCACGTCCAGCGAAGGCAGGCTTGGCGCGGGCCTTGGATAGCTGAATGTCAGGCCCAGGCCAAGCACGCCGTGGGCGATCACCGAGAACAGCAGCGTCACTCCGAGGCGGTCGCCGCTGCCGATCGCCCGTGCGGGCGCGTTCACTGACATTTACCCTCAATCACGTCGAACAGCTGGCCGGCAATGTTCAGATCGAACTGCGCATCCAGTTCACGTATGCAGGTCGGCGACGTGACATTGACTTCGGTGAGCCAGTCGCCGATGACGTCCAGTCCGACAAAGATCATGCCGCGTTGGCGCAGCTCGGGACCGACTTGCGCCGCGATCCAGCGTTCACGGTCGCTGATCGGCATGCCCACGCCCTTGCCACCGCGGGCAAGGTTGCCGCGAAATTCGTCGCCCTGCGGCATCCGCGCCAGGACGTAGGGCACGGGCTCGCCGTTGATCAACAGCACGCGTTTGTCGCCGGCACCAATTTCAGGCAGATAACGTTGTGCGACTGCGAAATTGCGACCGTCGGCTGTCAGGGTTTCCAGAATCACGTTGAGGTTTGGATCGTCGCGCGAACTGCGGAAAATCGAGCGACCACCCATGCCATCGAGCGGCTTGAGCACGACATCGCCAATGTCGGCTACGAAGCGTTTTATTTCCTCGGCATCACGGGCGATCAGCGTAGGCGGAATGCATTGCGGGAAATGCAGTGCGTAGAGTTTTTCGTTGGCGTCGCGCAGCGCCTGCGGATCGTTGACGACGAGAACGCCGGCGCGCTGGGCCAGTTCCAGCACCATGGTGTCATAAAGGAACTGCTCGTCGAACGGCGGATCCTTGCGCGCCAGGATCACATCGACATTGCGCAGGTCCAGCCATTGAGACGGTGCCAGCGAATGCCAGTGCTTCGGATCGTCACGGACTTTCAAGTTGGCGGCGTGCGCCCACGGGACGGATTCGCGCACGACCAGGCTCTTTTGCGTGAGATAGAACAATTCATGGCCACGCCGCTGCGCTTCGAGCAACATGGCAAACGTGGAATCCTTCTCGACGTGGATGTCGTCGATTGGGTCCATCAGCACGGCGACGCGCAAATTCATGCGCTGACGACTCCTTTTTTTTTCGCAATTTGGCGATTGTTGGCACGGGATGTGCTGCGAAAACAAGTCATACGTGGCAACGCGCGAGCGACCGGTGGCGGGCTATACTACCACTGTGGCGCTACGCGCCGGGCGCGCTTGATGTCCCATTTCGGTCGTTGAGCGTCGGGAATTTTTCCTGCTAGCATGGCCGCTTAGCGGAAATACTTGACATATTTGCTAAGTATTGGTTAAACAGCACACGCAAGAGTTGCGCATTTGCGCGGGCAACGATGCGCGCGCAGGAATTCGGCACTCCGTAGGTTGGGGGGTAGCACGTGGAACAGACAGCGAAAGATGGCCAGCTGGCGGGTTTGAAAGTCATGGTTATCGATGACTCGAAAACCATACGCCGCACTGCCGAAACCCTGCTCAAGAAGGAGGGTTGCGATGTGGTTACCGCAACCGACGGTTTCGAGGCGCTGGCAAAAATCTCTGACCAGCTGCCGAATATCATTTTCGTCGACATCATGATGCCGCGACTGGATGGCTACCAGACGTGTGCGTTGATCAAGAACAACCAGATGTTCAAAGCCACGCCGGTGATCATGCTGTCCTCAAAGGATGGCCTGTTTGACAAGGCGCGCGGTCGCATCGTCGGCTCGGAACAATATTTGACCAAACCGTTCACCCGGGAAGAGTTGCTCGGCGCAATACGCCGGCATGTCAGCCAGAAGTGAGCGTGGAGGCCATCCGTACAGGCAAGGGGAAAACGATGGCGCATATTCTTATCGTCGATGATTCACCAACCGATGTTCGCGTATTCACTACGCTGCTCGAGAAACACGGACACCAGGTCAGCAGTGCTGCAAATGCGGAAGAAGGCATAGCGCTGGCCAAGCGCGCGCGCCCGGATCTGGTGATCATGGACGTCATCATGCCGGGCATGAACGGGTTTCAGGCCACGCGCACGCTCAGTCGCGAGAGCGACACCTCGTCCATTCCGATTCTTATCGTGACCACCAAGTCGATGGAGACTGACCGCGTCTGGGGTTTGCGTCAGGGCGCGAAGGATTTTCTGGTCAAGCCCGTCGCCGAGCAGGAATTGCTTGGGCGCATTCAGTCTCTGTTGGCAGGCTGAATCGGCCATGTCCTCGGTTCTCGACTCCCGGCAACTGTCGCCCTTTGAAGCGTTGGCCGACTATGAGCGCCGCAGTCTGGCGCACGTCGCCGGTTTGCCGGAGCAGATTGAGGCCCCGGGTCTGTGGCGCGGCATCGGCTTCCGGATCGGTGCGCGGCATCTGGTCAGCAGCATCAACGAGGTCAATGAAATCCTGACCATGCCGGCACTGACGATCGTGCCCGGCACGCGCAACTGGCTTTTGGGTGTCGCCAACGTGCGCGGCAACCTGGTTCCGGTTGTCGATTTGAAGTTGTACCTGATGGAAGAGCGCACGCAGTTGACCGACGCCAGCCGCGTACTTTTGGTGCGCCAAGGCAGTGGCAGTGTTGGCTTGCTGATCGACGAGTTGCTCGGACAACGCAGCTTTACCGAGGAACAGCGTACTGAAGCGCTGGTGGAAGAAGACGAACGCTACCAGCGATTCGTCGCCGAGAATTATCCTTTGGGCGATGTACATTGGGGCCTGTTCAGCATGGCGGCCCTGATTCGCACTCCCGATTTCATTCAGGCGGCAGCATGACGCCGTCGACTATCCGAAGGGGTGAGTTATGAGTGTGACCACTGGTGCAGTTGGCGGTAAGGAACGGGCGGGCGCCAATACGCTGCTCGTCGTATTGCTGATACTCGCGATCGTGGTGGCGGTCGTGGACTTCGGTCTGTTGACCTACAACGCTTCGCAGGATGCCAAGGCCAGCGCCCTGGTCACCAAGATACAGGTGCTTTCGCAGCAGTTGTCGACCGTGGCCAACGATGCCGCCGGCGGAAACATCGACGCATTCAAGAGTCTCGAGCAGACCCGCAACACCATCGACGGCATGCTCATGAAGCTCAAGAACGGCGATCCGAAGACCGGCATGCACGGTTATGCGAATACCTCCGGAGTGAGTACCCAGATCAAGGATCTGGACAAGGCCTGGGCGGTGCTCAATACCCACGCCACCAAGATCCTCGGCAACAAGGAGCAGGTGCTCAATACCGCCGCGGTTGCCGCGGACTTCAACAGCAAGATGCCGGTCCTCAATTCGCGCATGGAGGAAGTGGTCAAGATCCTCACCGAGAAGAACGGTTCAGCCAACCAGGTGATGATTTCCTCGCGCGAGATGCTGCTCGCCGACCGCATGCAACGTCGCGTGCAGACCATCTTGCAGGGCGGTGAAGAAGCGCAATCGGCCGCGGATGGTTTGCAACGCGATGCGCAACTCTACGGCGCGGTGCTGACCGGTTTGACCGACGGCAACCCCAACCTGAACATCCACGCGATCGGCAATCCGAACGGCAAGCAGATTCTTGACGACATCAATACGCAGTGGCAGGCGCTGGTCGCCGACCCGGTCAAGAAGCTGCTCGATTCGGCGCTGCCGCTGCAGGATGTAAAGCAAGCCGCCGACCAGGCGTCGATCGACTCTCAGACGGTTCTGCTCAAGGCCGATCCGGTTGCGCAGCGCATCAACGACTTGCCCTCCAGCCGCTTTTTCCCGAGCCTGCTGATCGGCGCGGCGGCGGCGTTGTTGTCCATCATCCTGGTCGTGTTGTTGGTGCTCAGCCAGATTCGCAGTCAGCGTCAACGCTATCAAGTCACCGCCGAACTCAACCAACGAAATCAGGAAGCCATTCTGCGCTTGCTGGACGAGATGGGTTCGCTGGCGGAAGGCGATCTCACGGTCAAGGCGACCGTTACCGAAGACATCACCGGCGCTATCGCGGATTCGGTGAACTTCGCGGTGGAAGCGCTGCGATCGCTGGTAACCACCATCAACGACACCGCCATGCACGTGTCGACCTCGGCCCAGGAAACCCAGGCCACCGCGATGCATCTGGCCGAAGCGGCCGAGCATCAGGCGCAGCAGATCACCTCTGCTTCGGCGGCGATCAACGAAATCGCGGTGTCTATCGATGAAGTGTCGAAAAACTCTGCCGAGTCGGCCGACGTGGCGCAACGATCAGTGCAGATCGCGTCCAAGGGCGCCGGCATCGTGCGCCAGACGATTCAGGGCATGGACTCGATTCGCGATCAGATTCAGGAAACCTCGAAACGTATCAAACGACTGGGCGAATCCTCGCAGGAAATCGGATCGATCGTCGAACTGATCAACGACATCGCCGAACAGACCAACATTCTGGCGCTCAACGCCGCCATTCAGGCGGCATCGGCGGGCGAAGCGGGTCGCGGATTTGCGGTCGTTGCCGACGAAGTTCAACGACTGGCCGAACGCGCATCAGGCGCCACACGCCGAATCGAAACGCTGGTGCAGACGATTCAGGCCGATACCAACGAAGCGGTTACTTCGATGGAACAGACCACATCCGAAGTGGTCGCGGGCGCACGCTTGGCCGAGGACGCTGGTCTGGCCCTGGGCGAGATCGAAAAGGTGTCCAACGATCTGGCGGATTTGATTCAGAACATTTCCGAAGCCGCGCGTCAGCAGTCGGCGGCTGCGACAAATATTTCGGCAACCATGAACGTGATTCAGGAAATCACGACGCAGACCTCGGTCGGTGCGGGTCAAACCGCAGAATCGATCGGTAATCTGGCCCAGCTCGCCGCCGATCTGCGTCGCTCGGTGGCCGACTTCAAACTGCCGGCGTAAGCACTGACGCATGGCGTCCGGAATGGACGTGTGCGTCATGCGCGACTACGAACAAGCGGCGCGAGGGAAATCTCGATGGACGTGGAGTTCAAATCGCATGGGACGCAGACAACGCTGCAATTTGAAACGGGACGCAGGGTGTATTGCGTGTCGCTTGAGGTGAGTATCGGTTATGGCGTCAGCCAACGGGAACTGGTCACCGCTGGCACCCATGCCGGGCATGGACGACAGCGAGTTTGCGCGCTGGGCGAGTCTGCTCGAAAAGCGCACGGGCGTGGTCGTGCCGATAACACGCAAGGCGTTTCTGGTGACCAGCGTACGCGGGCGCATGCGCGAAACCGGACATGCGGATTTCGACGACTATTTTCGCGATTTGCAGAAAGTACCCGAAGGGGCGATCGAATGGACCACGCTGGTCGATCGTCTGACCGTTCACGAGACGCATTTTTTCCGGCATCCGCCCTCGTTCGCGTTGATCTCGCAGGAATGGTTGCCGCGCACGCTCGCCGACGGCGCGCACTCGACACTGCATGCGTGGAGCGTGGGTTGCGCGACCGGCGAGGAAGCCTACACGCTGGCAATGGTACTCGATGCGCAAATGCGGGGCATCGGCAAGCCGCGTATGTACTTTGGGGTGACGGCGACCGACGTCAGTCTTCCCGCTTTGGCCGTTGGTCGCGCCGGACTTTACCCGCGCCAGAAAATGAACGAGATTCCAGAGCAATATTGGCAGGATTATTGCGAAGAGCTGGACGAGGACAGTTTTCGTATTCGCGAGTCCTTGCGCAAGCGCGTCGGATTCGCTTCGTTCAATCTGCTCGATGCGGCGCGAGCGCCGTTGAAGCGACTGGATCTGATCTTTTGTCAGAACGTTTTGATTTATTTCGCGCGCGAACGACGTCGCGAACTGCTGGCGACGTTCGCCAATCTGCTCAAGCCCAGTGGCCTGTTGGTCCTGGGTTCGGGCGAAGTGACGAATTTCGCGCACGCCAGTCTGCGCCGCGTGGAGAGTCGCAATGTGCTGGCGTTTGTGCGTAATGACGGAACGTAAAAGCACACTTTGAACGCGATGCATGGATGCATCGCACGCGGATCAATCACCTGGGTGACTGGTCGGCATAGCGACGTTCGCGGGCATTGCTCGCGCGGAGCGACTGAAAGAATCCATGAAGGATTCTTTCGCCAAACTGATTGTTGAGGCAACCGCTATGAAACTGCAAGACGGCATCGATTTCACCACCCTGAATTGGGTCAAACAGGAACTCGACGAGACCCTGAAGCAGGCGCGTCAGGCGCTTGAGGCTTACGTCGAAGATCCGGCCGACTCCAGTCTGATGCGATTCTGTGCAAGCTATCTGCACCAGGTGCAGGGAACCCTGCGCATGGTCGAGCTTTACGGCGCGGCGATGGTCGTCGAGGAAATGGAGCGGGTCGCGCTGGCGCTGCTCGAAAAGCAGATCAAGCCACAGGACGAGACCTACGCCGTACTGATGCGCGGTATCGTGCAGTTGCCGGATTATCTTGAGCGCCTGCAAAGCGGGCACAAGGACATTCCCATCGTCCTGTTGCCATTGCTCAATGACCTGCGCGCGACGCGCGGCGAAAAACTGCTGACGGAATCGGTGTTGTTTTCGCCCGATCTTTCCGCGCGGGTGCCAAGCGAAGTCGCCGGCGCCGCCGAAGCGATGCCGGAAATGCAGCTCAAGGCCGAAGCGGCACGCCTGCGCAGCGCGTTTCAGTTGTCGTTGCTGCGCTGGATTCGCGATGATGCTCCGGCTACCCAATACGAGCGGCTCATCGGTGTTCTCGACCGTTTGCGCAGCGATTGCAGTCAGGACATGGCGTGCAAGTTGTGGTGGGTAGCCGCGGGCGTGATTGAATGCGTGGCGTCGGGATCGCTCGAAGCCAATGCCGCCGTAAAACTGCTGTTTGGAAAGGTCGACCGCGAAATCAAGAACCTGGTCGACAGCGGCGAGGCCGGCTTCCGCACGTCGCCGCCGGTGGAACTGATCAAGAACCTGCTTTACTACATCGCGCATTCCAACGGCGCCGGCGAACGCGCCGCGGCGATTCGCGATACCTACAAACTCGATACCCTTTTGCCGAGCGACAAGGAACTCGCGCATGCCCAGGGATCGATTTCCGGACACAACCGCGCCTTGCTCGATACCGTGTCGGTAGCGATCAAGGACGATCTGCTGCGGGTCAAGGAAGCGCTGGATATCTTCTTGCGTGCGCACGATGGCGATCCCGGAGACCTGGCCGCGCAGGCCGAGGTTCTCGACCGGGTGGGCGACACCCTCGGAATGCTCGGGTTGGGTGTGCCGCGTCGTGTCGTGCTGGAACAGCGTGGCATTGTGCAGGAAATCGCCAACAAGACGCGCCCCGCCGACGAAACAACATTGCTCGATGTTGCCGGAGCGCTGTTGTATGTCGAAGCCTCGCTGGACGATCACATAGACCGACTGGGTGCGGAAACGCCGGACAGCGGCGCGCAGTCGACCGGAGAGCTCGAATTGCCGAAGGCTGAAGTGCGCAAGATTCTCGATGCGCTGATCAACGAGGCGACGACGAATATAGCTCAGGCCAAACAGGATGTCGTCGCGTTCATCGAATCGCCCTGGGACCATGCACGCGTCGAACCGATTCCGCGCCTGCTTGAAGAAATCGCCGGCGCGTTGCGCATGCTCAATCTGTCCGAGCCCGCGCAACTGATGAACGGCGTCGTACGCTTCATCGAGGTAGAGCTTCTGCGTCACCGCCGCGTGCCGACCGCCGAACAAATGGACAAGCTCGCCGATGCGCTGGCGTCGATCGAGTACTACATGGAAGCCACACGCGAGCAACGCAGCGGCCGCGAAAAGATTCTGGAAATCACCCGACAGAGCCTGGCCGCATTGGGTTATTGGCCGATACCCGACGACGACGGCGGTGGCGGCTCGTCGCCGCGATCGCCGCAACCGGAGCGGCCTGCGGCCACCATCCAGCAAGGCTCGGACGCGACGACTGGTGCCGCTGCGTTTGCCGCTGCCGATGCGCATGCCGGCGATTTTCCGCGCTGGGGCGAGGATTCGCCGGCTAGCGGCGAGTCCGGCATGAAGCTCGACGCCGGCGATGGCGAAGAGAACCCGGCCGAGATGCCCAGCATCGAATTGACCGAAGAAAGCCTCGACGACTATATCGCCCGCGTCGGCGTTCCCGACGACGGCGCAACTTCAGCAGCCGCATCCGAGGTCGAACTTGATGCGCAGGCATCCTTTGATGGCGACGTGCAGCCGAACGTCGACGTGGCGCCGGGACACGGCCTCGAAGACCTGATCGTCGGCGAGTCGCCTGCACATGAACCGCCCACACACGACCTGTCGGGCTTGCGTCTGGCCGAGACCCAGTCGACAACGACGCCTGAGCCCAGAGTCCGCTATGTGGAAATAGAGGAAGAGGTCGAGGAGGAAGTTCCCGACGTCGACGCCGACTCACCGATGGCCGATGCCAGTTTCAGCGCCACGCCTTCGGATGACATCGACGAGGAAATTCGCGAAGTGTTCGTGGAAGAGGTGCAGGACGAGATCGACAATCTCAATCGTTGCCTGCCGGCATGGAAATCGGATCTGAACGATTTCGAAGCGCTCAAGCCGATTCGACGCTCTTTCCATACCCTGAAAGGGTCCGGTCGCCTGGTTGGCGCGCTGGCGCTGGGCGAATTCAGCTGGAAAGTCGAGAACATGCTCAATCGCGTGCTCGACAAGACCATTGCCCCGGGTCCTGCTGCGGTTGCGCTGGTCGACAATGCGGTGAGTGCGTTGCCCGAATTGCTTGCCGCATTGCGCGGCGAAGGCGCGCCGAAAACGGATATTGGTGCAATCATGGTCGTGGCCGACCAGGTTGCTGCCGGCGAAGAAGCTTATGTTCGCAGCGGCGGCACCCAACGGATGAAGAAGGTCAAGCGCCTGGTCAAGCGAATGGTGCCGGTCGTTGATGAACGGCCAACGGACAATGCCTCATCGTCGACCGCAGGTGACGCCGTGGGTAGCGATGACAGCGTCCCGTCGACCATGTCCGTGCAGGAACCTGTTGAACTCGACAGTGCGCTCGACATCGAAAATGCGTTTGCAGCTCCGGAAGAACAGGTCGCGGCACATGCCGGCGGCGACGCCGAATCACTGGCTGCGTTGGCCGAAGGTCCATTGCCGAATATCGATCCGGTGTTGTTCGAAATCCTCAAGAGCGAGGTCGCCAGCCATCTCGGTGTAATCGACGCTTATCTGGGCGAATTGAGCGCGAACCCGGCACTGCCGGCCAGCGAACCGCTGCTGCGCGCTGTGCACACGCTCAACGGTGCCATCGCGATGGTGGACATCCCCGTCATCACCCATGTGCTCGCGCCGCTGGAAAGCTACATCAAGCGAATGCGCGCCGGTCGCCAGCCACCCGATGCGGACGGTGCCCTGGCGCTGTCGGATGCCGTGGCGTTGATTCGCAACGCAATCGTTGCGCTGGAAAGCGACAGCGCACACCTGCCCGACTCCGACTCCTTGGCCGCACGTATCGCCAAAGTGCGCGATACGCTGCCCGAACCGGACATGATGCATCCGTTGTTTTCCGTGTCTGCCGAAGACGAAGAGGCTTTGGCGATGGAGGACAGCGGCGAAGAAATCCGGATGGAAACGCCGCCAGCGTCGGAACCCGTTACCCCGGAAGAGATCAGCGATATTGCTGTCAGCGAGTCCGACGCCGGCGGTATCCCAAGCGGCGACACGAACGCCGATGCATTGCACGTCGAAATGGACACGATTGACTCGGAGTCGGTCACGACAGATTCGGGAGCTGTTGAGACCGTGGACACCGAGGTTTCCGGCGAAGAAGACCTCACGGCTGCGTGGCTGCGCGATTTCGAACAGGAAGAACAGGCGCAACCGGCAGAACGTGAGGTATCGCCGGAAGTAGTCGATGAATCGGTGCCGGTACACGAGCAAGCCGAATCCGGTAGTGCAGAAAGCGAAACGCATCCGGAAACCGAAGTGCTCTCATTCGAGGACCTTTCGGCAGGCGAACCGGAACTGCAGGCCGAATCTGTCGACGAACACGAAGTACCGGTTGCATCCGATGCCGTTGCGACCGGCGAGCTCGACGCGGAGTCGCAAGCCGACTCGCAGCCGGCTCTCGTCGATTCCGTGGAACACGTCGACGAGGCGGCTGTGGATGCCCCCAGCGCACGCGAAACCGCGCCAGCAGCGGACTATGCCGGGGAACAAGCGGTTGCTGCGCGCCAGGAAAATGTACTGGCCATGGCGACTCTGCCGCCAATCCCGGACGACGCGCAGCCCGAAGGCGCGCTGGATGTACCGGACCTGGATGAAGACCTGCTCGAGATCTTCGTGCAGGAGGGCGCGGATATTCTGGACAATTCCGATTCGCTGATGGCGAAGTTGCGCGAATCGCCGCATGATCGAGATCTGGTCAGCGGTCTGCAACGTGACCTGCACACGCTCAAGGGCGGTGCACGCATGGCCGGCCTGGCGCCAATCGGCGATCTGAGCCATACCATGGAATCGTTGTTCGAGGCGCTCAGCGAAAACCGCCGTGTGATGGATGGCAATACCATCGAATCGCTGGAGCGCGGCTTTGACCGCCTGCACGGTCTGGTGCAGCGCGTCGCGCATCGCCAGGCGATTGCCATGCCGCACAACGCGATCGCCCGCTTCGAGGGTCTGGTATCCGGTGACTTGCCGGCGGGCGAAACCGTCGTGGTCAGTGAACTCGTTACTGCGCCGAGTCCGGCCGAGCCGGTTGCGGCGGACAGCGAACCGCAGGCGCCTGCGCAGAAGCCGGCCCATCATGTTCCGCGCCCGCCGCGCCTGCCGGTCATGGAGGAAGAAGATCCGCAACTGCGTGCGCCGCAGGAGATGATCCGCGTGCGTTCGGATCTGCTCGACTCCCTGGTCAACTATGCCGGTGAAGTATCGATCTACCGTTCACGTCTCGAACAGCAGATCTCCACGTTCCGTTTCAACCTGGTCGAATTCGAAACGACAGTCAGCCGCTTGCGTGAACAGTTGCGCAAACTGGAACTTGAAACTGAAGCGCAGATCCTGTCGCGCTATCAGCGCGAGGCCGAATCCGGCGAATCCTCGTTCGATCCGCTGGAACTGGATCGCTTCAGCCAATTGCAGCAGCTCTCGCGCGCATTGGCCGAGTCGGTGTCCGATCTGGTGTCCATTCAGGGCTTGCTCGACGATCTGACGCGCCAGTCCGAAACGCTGTTGCTGCAGCAGTCGCGCGTGAGCTCGGATCTGCAGGAAGGCTTGATGCGCACGCGCATGGTGCCGTTCGATTCGCTGGTGCCGTCGTTGCGGCGTACCGTGCGCCAGGCGGCGCAGGAAGTCGGCAAGCGCGCGCAGTTGAAGGTCGAAGGCGCGCAGGGCGAAATGGATCGCAATCTGCTCGAGCGCATGAAGGCGCCGTTCGAGCATATGCTGCGCAATGCCATGGCCCACGGCATCGAGGCTCCGGACGAGCGCATAGCCGCCAACAAGCCCGGCGAAGGCGCCGTAACCATTCAGGTCAGCCGCGAGGCAACGGAAGTCGTGTTGCGTGTATCCGACGACGGTCGCGGCATGGATCGCGATGCAATCCGGCAGAAGGCGATCGAACGCGGCTTGCTCAAGCCCGATGCGCAACTGTCGGATCGCGATTTGTACGGATTCATCCTCGAGACCGGATTCTCCACCGCCGAACAGGTGACACAACTGGCCGGCCGCGGCGTCGGCATGGACGTCGTGCACAACGAAATCAAGCAGCTCGGCGGTTCGCTGGCGATCGATTCGACGCGCGGCAGCGGCACCACGTTCATCATCCGCCTGCCGTTCACGCTGGCGGTGACCCAGGCGATCCTGTTGCGACTCGGCGAAGCGACGTACGCGGCACCGATGTCGTCGGTACAGGGCGTCGTGCGCATCGCGCGCGACGATCTGGAACGGCGCATGAGCCAGCCCAATCCGAGCTACAACTACGCTGGCGAAGAATATCTGATCTACGAAATGTCGCAGTTGCTGGGGGTGCCCCCCACGCGCATCGCCGACGAGGCGCAGTTGCCGTTGCTGATGACGCGCACCGGCGATCAGCGTGCCGCGGTTCGCATCGATGCCGTGGTGGGATCGCGCGAAATCGTGGTCAAGTCGGTCGGTCCGCAGATCAGCTCGGTGCCGGGTATTTTCGGTGCCACCATCATGGGCGATGGTTCGGTGGTGATGATTCTCGATCTGGCGCCGCTGGTTCGTCGCGTTGCCGCATTGCGCGAACGCGTCGAGGCCGGCGAAGTCGCGCCTGCTCCAGTCATGCCGGCGCCTGCGCCGATCGAAGAAGTACGCGCGCATCCGCTGATCATGGTGGTCGACGATTCGATTACCATGCGCAAGGTCACCACGCGCGTACTCGAGCGCAACGACATGGACGTGGTCACCGCGAAGGACGGCCTGGATGCGGTCGAAAAGCTTCAGGACAAGGTTCCGGACGTGGTGCTGCTCGACGTCGAAATGCCGCGCATGGACGGCTACGAGCTGGCCACCTACATGAAGAACGATCAGCGCCTGAAAATGGTGCCGATCATCATGATCACGTCGCGTACCGGCGAAAAGCACCGTCAGCGCGCGCTGGAAATCGGCGTCGAGCGGTATCTGGGCAAGCCGTATCAGGAATCGGATCTGTTGCACAATGTGCAGGAAATCTTGAGGTTGAGTCGTGCCTGAAGCTCGCAGTCCATTAGCGGTAGCGCTTTTCTACCCGTCGGCGCAGCTTGGCGGGCCGATGCGCGATGCCTTGAGCGAGCTAGGCGCATCGGTCGTCTACGAGGCCATGGCAGCAGACATCGATCGGGATGCGCTGGAAAGTTCCGGCGCGCGCGTGGTGATCGTGAATCTGGGTGCGGACAGCGACGATTACATCGACCAGGTGTACGACGTTTTGGATACCGGCGATTATCATGTCGTGTTCAACGAAGCCCAGGTTTCCGAGCAGCTTTCCGGCTGGGATCATGCACGTTGGGCGCGCAATCTGGCGGCGAAAATCATGAGCCAGCCGGATATCGCCGAACCGCCGCGTCCACCGGGTTCCGAGCCGGTACCAACACCGGTACAGACCTCGGCCTCGCATGTGCCGATTGCGGAAAAACCCGGCGCCGGACCGAGTCCGAGTCCAACATTTGCTCAAACGGCCGAATCGACGGTGGCAAAAACCACAGCCCGCGAAGAGCCGGCAATGCCGGCCCAAACGCCTCCCGCGGAGGCTCCGACGGTTGTGCTGGAAGTACCCGAGGAATTCAGGTCACCGCCGGCGCCGGAGGATGGCGGTCTGGATGTCTCGGAATTGGCGGAGTTTAGTGCGCTGAGCATGCCCGATGTCGATACGCAGTCCACTTCGGAAGCTGACGCAACCTCACCGCGCAGCGTTGAACCGATAGAGATTGCATCGGATCCTGATACGAATTTTGCCGCCGAACTCGACGCGTTGTTCGCATCGACAGACAGTGCGGCGGCGCCAGTCGAACCGACCCGGATCGATGTGGCTGACGATGCAAAGACGCAAAGCGATTCGGAGGAAATGGATCTGGGTATCGATTTGCCGGCCGAGTTCAACCTGGCCGACATTCCCGGAGGCAACGGCGTCAGCGAAGGCGTCGAAACGCAAACTACTAACGCCGATGACGGATTTTCAGTCGAAATTCCGGACTTCGAGGAGAACACTGAGCGAGTCTTGGACCCAAGCACTGCATCCGAGGGGCTTGATGTCGAATTCCCGGCAATTTTCGACCAGCTCGATGCATCGGCTGCCGAAATTCCCGTTGCCACCGACAGTACGTTCAAGCCTGCCACACGACCCGAAGCAGACGCCGACGCTCCAGTCGCGGTGGCGCCGACGGACTGGAATCTCGAACCGCTGCACGATGAGGTGCCTGCCGGACCTGAAGGCACTGCCAAACCGGAAGATTTCGGTATCGAAAAAGTCTCTGCCGAAGATTACCTTGCTCCTGAAGTGGATGAACGTTCGCAGCAGCAGAGTGCCGATACGCCAGCGAGCGGTGGGTTGACGTTGGAGCTGATGCCGATGGAAGAGGCAATTGCGCCGCCATCGAATTATTCGCATGAAAATTGGCTCGACGAGGGTCGCCCGGCGCAGAAGCTCAAGGGAGCCGAGACCAATATTCAACGAGTCATTGTGCTTGGTGCATCCATCGGTGGCCCGGAAGCCGTACGCGATTTCCTCAGCCCTCTGCCAGCCGGATTCCCCGCCATGTTCGTTGTTGCTCAGCACATGGGCGAGGAATTCCTGCAGCTGATGGCCGCGCAATTGCGTCGCTCGATCACTCTGACAGTGCGCGAACCCACCCACGGCGAGCAGGTAAGCAACGGTGAGGTATTGATTGTGCCGATAACACACCGGCTGCGAGTCAACACGGAAGGTATAGTCACGCTTGAGCACCTGCCGGAAAAAATGCCGTACAGCCCATCCATTGACCAGGTGTTGCGCGACATGGCGGAGCGCTTCGGCTCCAAGTCCGGGGCCATCATCTTCTCCGGCATGGCGCACGATGCGATCGAGGGTTGCCGACAAATGAAGTCCAAGGGCGGCACGATCTGGGTGCAGGATCCGGAATCCTGCGTGGTCAGTTCGATGGTCGATGGCGTGCGTGCGGCGGGGTTGGCCGAATTCACCGGAACGCCGGCGCAACTGGCCGAAAAGATGATTGCCGAATACGGCGCGAGTTGAATGCGCATCGCTTGGTTTGGCGCAAAATAGGGGACAGGAAAATGGCAGAATCAATCATCAACGAAATCCGCGGCCTCATGATCCCGGTGACCGGCGGGCGCGTGTTGCTGCCCAACGCAACGGTGGCGGAAGTCATAACCTATTCGATTCCGGAAAAGATTCCGAATGCGCCCGAATGGCTGCTCGGCCGCCTTTCCTGGCGCGGCTGGCGATTGCCGTTGTTCTCGTTTGCGATGTTGTCGGGCGCGTCGAAGAAGGAAAGTTATACCAACGCCAAAGTGGCCGTGCTCAAGGCGCTCGGCGGCAACAGCAAATTGCCGTTCATGGCATTGCTCGCGCAAGGGTTTCCGCGCCTGACTACGATTACTCCCGATCTGTTGATTCCGACCGGGGACGAAAACGAGCATCCACCCGGCGTCAACGCACAGGTACTTGTTCGTGACGACCAGGCCGTGATCCCCGACCTGGGACATATCGAACAACTGGTGAGTGAGGCAATGGCAGCGTAACGACTGGTCAGCGTTTCCTCTCGACTGCGTCGAGCGGGTAACTTGCGAAGTGTTGCAGGATGGTTTGAGCGTAGCGCTACCGATCACTGTTCGACCACAAGCGGAGTTTCCACTCACCGGCGGTGAGCGAGTGACTTACGAATAAGCAGAGCTTCCGCTCGACTACGTCGAGCGAGTGAAACCCCTTTTTGAAAGCCACCCGCTCGACCGACGCAGTCGAGAGGAAACACTGCTCTTACCAAATCAGAAGGCAGAAGCTAAAGATCGCCGTACAGCGCCTGCAAGGCAGCGAGTGCGGCGACGCCCGCCGTTTCCGTTCGCAGAATGCGCGGACCCAGACGCAAGCCGAGAAAATGGGCTTGCTCCAGCAGAGCGATGTCCGGTTCGGAAAACCCGCCCTCCGGACCCACCGCAAGCAACGCGCCGTGTGCAAGCGATGGCAGTCCGCGAATTTCGACCGCGCCTTGCGGCAGCAGCGCCAAGCGCAAAGCGCCATCGTCGCCGAGCGTTTCCAGCCAACGATCAAGACGCAAAGGTGCTGCAAGTGTCGGCAGGCGATTGCGCCCGCTCTGCTCGCAAGCCCCGGCAATCACGTGATTCCAGTGCGCAAGCCGACGTTGTGCGCGTTCGTCGTCGAGTTTGACTTCGGTGCGCTGGGTAATCAGCGGCACGATACGGGCGACGCCGAGTTCCGTTGCCTTTTGCAGTATCCAGTCCATCTTTTCGCCGCGCGCGACGCTTTGCGCGAGGGTCAGGCGCAATGGCGATTCGCAGTGCGCTTCACGCACACCCTTGACGTGGGCAGTAACGGCACGCCTGGCGACGGAAGACAGATCTGCGTCGTACTCGCGACCATCGCCGTTGAACAGAATGATTGCCGATCCCCGTTCCAGGCGCAGCACACGCGCGACGTGCTCGCCAGCCTGCTCCGGCAGCAGGACTTCGCTGCCGGGCAGCAAGGGTTGGTTGATGTAAATGCGGGGAATTCGCATGGGAATGCGGATCGGACGATGCCCCATTCTACGCCGTCGCAAGAAACGGATGGCGGGCATCCGGCGGTCGCGCCGAAAATGTGCGCGAACGAAAGGGAGCGCCGATGAAACTCTACGACTACGGTCCGTCGCAGAACGGCTGGAAGATCCGCGCGCTGCTGGCGATGCTCGGGTCGCCGATCGCCGCGCAACAGGTTTTAATCTTCGAGGGCCAATCGCGCAGCCCCGACTTTCTCGCGCGCAACCCGGCCGGCTCGGTGCCGGTCTTGGAGCTGGACGACGGCCGCTGCCTGGCGGAGTCCAACGCCATCCTCACCTATCTGGCCGAAGGCACGCCGCATCTGCCGCCCGCCCGGTTCGAGCGCGGCAGCGTGATGCAGTGGCTGTTTTTCGAACAAAACCAGATCGAACCGGTGATCGGCTCGCTGCGCTACTGGACGCTGACCGGCAAATTGGCACGGCGCGATCCCGCCTTGGTCCGGGCCAAGCGCAGTGCCGCCGAGCGCGCGCTGGATCTGCTCGACCGCCATCTCGATGGCAAACAATTCCTGGCCAACGACCGTTTCAGCATCGCCGACCTCGCGGTCTATGCCTATGCGCATCTGGCAGCCGACGCGGGTCTTGATCCCGCCCGGCGCCGGTATTTCAGCGCGTGGACGCATCGGGTTGCGGCACAGGCCGAACTGCCGCCGGTGATCGCCTATGCGACCGATCCGTATTCGGATCGCGAACTGGGCTGAGTTCAGGCGACGGCGCGTTCGATTCCCGAGCTCGCCGCGGCCACCGCCAGATCCAGTTCGTCTTCGGTCACGACGTACGGCGGCATCAGGTAGATCACGTTGCCGAGCGGACGCAGCAGCACGCCCTTGTGCAGCGCATCCAGGTAGACCCGCAGACCGCGCCGCTCAGCGGCCGGATAGTCTGCGCGCGTCGCCTTGTCGCGCACCAGTTCGATCGCGGCGATGAATCCGGTCTGACGCACTTCGGCGACGTTCGGGTGGTCGGCCAGCGGCGCCAGCTTTTGCGCCAGATGATCGGCCAGGCGCCGGTTGCGCTGCAGGACCGGTTCGCCGCGAAAGATCGCAAGGGTCTCCAGCGCCGCGCGGCAGGCGAGCGGATTGCCGGTATAGCTGTGCGAGTGCAGGAACGCTTTTCCACTTGTGTATTCTGCGTAAAACGCCGCATAGACGTCCGCCGTTGTCAGCACGGCCGACAATGGCAGAAAGCCGCCGGTGAGACCCTTGGAAAGGCACAGGAAGTCGGGCGTGATCGCGGCCTGTTCGCAGGCGAAAAGCGTGCCCGTGCGGCCGAACCCAACGGCGATTTCGTCGGCGATCAGGTGCACATCGAATTCGTTGCACAGATCGCGCAAGCCGGAAAGATAAGCCGGGTGATACATGCGCATGCCGCCGGCGCATTGCACCAAAGGTTCGACGATTACCGCGCATATCTCATGCGCGTGGTCTTGCAGCGCGGCGCGCATGTCAGCGAGTTTCGCTCGTGAATGCAATTCCCAGGATTGACCCGGTTCGCGTCGGAAGCAATCCGGCGAGTTGACAAATATTGGTTCAAGCAGAAGGGCCGCATAGGTCGAACGGTACAACGGCACGTCGGTGACCGAAAGCGCGCCCAGGGTTTCGCCGTGATAGCTGCCGGTCAAGGCCACGAAGCGGGTTTTTGCCGACTGGCCAGCATTGCGCCAATAGTGAAAGCTCATTTTCAGCGCCACTTCGACCGCGCTGGAACCGTTGTCGGCATAAAACACGCGAGCCAAACCCGGAGGTGCGACGCGCAGCAATTCCTCGGCCAACTCGATCGCAGGTTCGTGACTGAAGCCGGCGAAAATCACATGCTCAAGCCGTTCGACCTGATCCTTCAGAGCGGCGCCAATTCGCGGATTGGCGTGGCCAAAAATATTGGTCCACCAGGAGCTGACCGCATCCAGATAGCGTTTGCCGTTGTGATCGATCAGCCACGCACCTTCGCCGCGGGCGATGGGGATCAACGGCACGCGTTCATGATCGTGCATCTGGGTACACGGATGCCACAGTGTCGCGAGATCGCGTGCGCGCAATTCGGTATTGCGATCGATCGGGGATTGCGCAGTCATTTTGCTATGATCGACGCCATTGCCATTCAGCACAAGGCCACCCCATGTTCGACATACGACGGCATCTGCTTTTCAGCCCCCGGCCTCCGGCCCCCGGCCCTGACGCCGCCGCCGCGCCGATTTCAAGACCGCGGGCTGCACACGGACTCGGGCAGATTTCAAACCCGCGCGTGGCGCGCGGATTTACCTTGATCGAAATTCTCGTTGTCGTCGTCATTCTCGGCATCCTCGCCGCGATTGTCGTGCCCAAGGTCATGGAGCACCCGGGTGAAGCCCGCCAGGTACGCGCCAAACAGGATGTCCAGGCGATCGTCACCGCATTGAATACCTATAAACTCGACAACTTCACGTATCCAGGCACCGAGCAAGGACTGGATGCGCTGGTCCACAAACCCAGCGGCACACCCGACGCGCCAAACTGGCACGGCTATCTCGACAAGCTGCCGAAAGATCCGTGGGGCCGACCCTACATGTATCTGCATCCTGGCACGCACGGTGATATCGACGTATTCAGCTATGGCGCCGACGGCAAACCGGGCGGCGATGGCGAAGATGCCGACGTGGGAAACTGGGAATAATGCAATGAGCGCCGAGCGGTGAGTCGGGAACCGGAAAGCGAAAGACGTGAGTTGTGAGACGTGAGACGTGACACGGAAAACATGCGCTCGTCATTCCGGGGCCGCGCAGCGGAACCCGCATTTCGGAGACAGGATGGCGGAACGAACACTCGCCCGGCGAATGACCGGAAAGATAAGTCGCGGAAACGGCATGTATTCCGGTTCTTGCTTTTTTCATTCGCTTCCCGGAAGCCAGAACAAGAATTCGATTGCAGCTTTCGCCGAAATGACGAGCCTTCGCTTTCGCTTGTTCCGGATCCCGAATGCCGAATCCGGAGAACCGGTTCGCGCATCCCGAATCATCAATCCCGGATCCCGAACGGCTTCACGCTGATCGAAATCCTTGTCGTCGTCGTGATACTCGCCGTTCTCGCAGGTGCGCTGACGCTAGCGGTTGGCGGTGTCGGCGGCGCGCGCCAACTTGCACATGCGGCGGCGCAGGCGCAGGCATTGATCGGTTTCGCATGCGAACGGGCCGAGTTGACCGGACGCGAAATCGGATTCAGCGTGAATAGCAAAGGCTATCGCTTCAGTAACCTGGATCGAGGCAACTGGCTGCCGATCGGGAGCGACGAATTGCGTCCCCGCCAATGGTTGCCCGGTATGACGTTAAAACTTGAACGCGATGGACATCAGGTCGATGTTGCCAGCGCATTTCCCGAAAAGCCGCAACTCGTGTGTTTTTCGTCGGGCGAGCTGACGGCATTTCAACTTCAACTGCAGATGGCCGAGGTATCCGGCGGTTATCGTATCGAAGGCCAGCCAGATGGCAGCGTCAAACTCGTGCAGATGGATGCGAATGCGCGTTGACGCCATGCAATCTCTGGGACTTGTGCGCGAACGGCAACGCGGGTTCACCTTGCTCGAAGTCCTGATTGCGTTGTTGGTGCTGGCGTTGGCGTTGTTGGCGTTGTCGCGAACGGCGGCCTACCAGGTCAACAACTTTGGTGCGCTGCGCGAACGCACCATCGCGGGCTGGCTGGCAGCAGACATACTCACGCACACCCGCTTGACCACGCCGTTTCCGCCTGCAGGAAACAGCGATGGCGAGCGCCGCTTCGGTGGCCGCATCTGGCATTGGGATTTGATCGTGCAGACAACGCCGGTCGACACATTGCGGCGGCTTGACGTGCGCGTGTATGCCGGTTCGGATCGCAGCGCGCCGCTGGCCGAACTAACCGGATTCAGTGGCACCGACCTGCAGCAATGAAGCGCCCGTTCAACACTGTCCGGATTGGTCAACGCAAAATCAGCCGCGCAATCGTGCCCTGTTTTTCCGACTCTCCATCTCCTGCTTCCGATTCCCGGCACTGCACCGGTTTCAGCCTCATCGAACTGCTCGTAGCCATGGCGGTCTTCGCGATCATGGCGGCGCTGGCCTACGGCGGATTGAATTCCATCGCCCGCACGCGCTCGGAACTGGCCCGGCAGGAAGATGCCTTCCGCGACCTTATGCGTGCGGTCGGATCGTTCGATGGCGACCTGCGCGAAACCGTGGCGCGTCCGATACGCGGCAACGCTGGACAAACCGTGCCGGCATTCATCGGTACATCGGACCATGTCGAATTCACCCGGCTGGGTTTCGCCAATCCACAGGCGGAGCCGCGCTCGAACCTGCAGCGCGTGTTGTATGAACTCGACGCCGGCACGCTGAAACGCGGTCGTTATGCGGTACTCGATCGCGCGCCGGATACGGCGCCGCAAATTGTCGACTTTCACGTCAAATCCGGGGAACTGCGACTGCGCTATCTGGATCCCAAAAGCGGTCGCTGGCTGGATGCGTGGCCGCCGCCGCTTGCGACCGGCGCTACCTCGCTGCCACGCGCGGTTCAGTGGCAATTGCGAACGCACGACTACGGAGAAATCGCGCAAACCGTCGAACTTGTTTCAGCATGGCCAAAGACTGCGGCGGGCGCGCAGTTGTCAACGGGCAGCGCGCAGTGAACGATTCCAGTTCCCGGCAACGCGGCGTTGCGTTGATCGTTGCCTTGCTGGTTGTCGCGCTGGCCACGGTGTTGATTGCGGGTTTGCTGGATCGCGGCGAGTTGACCGCGGCACGCACCCGCAATCAACTGCGCGTCGAACAAGCGCGCGCCTATGCATTGGGGTTGGAGGCGTACGCGGCGAAGGTCCTTGGTCGCGATCAAGCCAACGGTGGCGGCGTCGATGCAACAGATGATATCTGGGCATTGCCGCTGCCGCCGACGCCGGTGCCGGGCGGTGAAATCACGGCGACCATGAGCGATCTCAATGGCCGCTTCAATCTGAACAATCTCGACCCGGTGGACAATGCCAACCAGGTGCTTTGGCTGGCCAAGTTTCGCAAGCTGCTGCGAGCATTGAAGCTCGACCCGACGCTTGCCGACAACGTCGTGGCATGGATGAGCACCGAATCGTCGAGCGACAGCGCCAATGCCGGCGACGGCTATTACCTGGGCCAAGCCGTGCCGTACCGGGCGGCACACCGCGAATTCATGCATGTTTCGGAGTTGCGCCTGGTCAAGGGCGTCGATGGCGAGGTCTACGCGGCACTGGCGCCGTATGTCAGCGCGCTTCCCGTCGGCACGACTATCAACCTCAATACCGCCAGCGTACCCGTGCTGATGACATTGACTCAAGCGATGACCGAAGCCGAAGCGCAGCCGATCTGGCAGCAGGGACATGCAGATTTCAGCAGCATCACTGCGGCAATCAGCGCGCAGCCGGCACTGGGTGGACTGGACGCCATCGAATGTTCCGCCTGCTATTCGGTGCAGAGCAGCTACTTCCTGGCGCGCGGCGAAATCACGCTGGATGGTTTGCCGTTTACCTTTTATAGCCTGATCGAGCGTCGCACCGGTTCCTCTGCCAGCCCCGGCGGAATACGCGTGCTGCAACGCAGCTCTGGTTCCGATGATTGATGCCAGAACCCGGCGAGGCCGGTAGACTGGACCGATGATGACGACAATGACGAGAATCCCGGCTTGCGCACTGCTTATTGCGACAGCCGTCCTTCCCGGTTGCACGCAAACGTCCATACGAAACTCGCCGCCAACTTCGATCGGCGCCGAACGAGCCACGGCAAAGTATCTGACCGGAATTCAGAATGATCCACCATTGCTGCTGGCGTTCATGCGCGGACTGCCCAAAGGGGCGGACCTGCATAATCATTTGTCCGGCGCAGTTTACGCAGAGCATTATCTGCAATGGGCCGCCGATGACGGCAAGTGCATCGATCGACGCACGCTGGCGGCCGTATTGCCGCCGTGCGATGCCGGGCATGACAAGCCGCCCGCGGCACAGGCCCTGCATGATACGCTGCTGTATCGACAAATCATCGACGCCTGGTCGATGCGCGATTTCGTCGCCTCGAATGGCGATTCGGGTCACGACCATTTTTTCGACACCTTCGTCAAATTCCATCACGCCGCGCAGGGACATCGCGGTGACATGCTTGCGCTGGCGATGCACGACGCGGCGCAACAGCGCATTTCGTACATGGAGTTGATGGATACACTGGGCCAAACGCCGTTGCGCAAGCTGGCCAATGACACCGGCTGGAATCCCGATTTCAGGCAAATGCGCAGCCGACTCGAATCGGGAATGCCGCAAGTCGTGCGCGCAGCGGTTGCCGAGACGGATCGCGCGCAGCAACGCATGCGCAGCGATCTGCATTGTGCGACGGCTCAGGCCGATGCGGGTTGCAAGGTTCAGGTGCGTTACCTGTATCAGGTTTTACGCGGGCTGCCGGCCGAGGAAGTTTTCGCGCAGATGCTGGCCGGTTTCGAGCTGGCCGAACACGATCCGCGCGTGGTGGGCCTGAACATGGTCATGGCCGAAGATGGCCACGTGGCGATGCGCGATTTCAGCCTGCACATGGCAATGCTCGATTATCTGCACGGCATCTTTCCGCAGGTGAAAATTTCACTGCATGCCGGCGAGCTGTCTCCAGCCATGGTGCCGCCGGACGGTTTGCGCTTTCACATTCGTGCCTCGATCGAACGCGGTCACGCGCAACGCATCGGCCACGGCGTGGACATCATGCATGAGAACCGCCCATTCGAGTTGCTGCGCGAAATGGCGAAGAAAAATATCCTCGTCGAGATTTGCCTGACCAGCAACAACACGATTCTTGGCATCTCCGGAGTGGATCATCCATTGCCGGTATATCTGCAGGCACATGTCCCGGTGGCGTTGGCGACGGACGATGCGGGCGTTTCACGCTCGACCCTGTCGCGCGAGTTCGTCGAAGCAGAACTTGAATTCCATTTGTCCTATGGAACGCTCAAGACCATGGTGCGCGACAGCCTTGAACACGCATTTGTGCAGGGCGCGGATCTATGGGTCGCGCCGGAGCAATTCCGCGCGATTGCCAAATGTGCGCAAGATCGGCTCGGCGCCAAAAACCCGTCGCAGGCCTGCGTCGAGTTTCTGGCCCACAGCGAAAAGGCCACCCTGGAATGGCAGCTCGAAGCCGCACTGAATGCGTTTGAGGCGCAAATCGCGCAACTGTGATGCGCTGCTACAATGCCGACAGTCCGATGTTGCCCGAGTCATGTCCGAACGCCTGCTGATCCGCCTGCAAACCGATGGCCAATTATCCTGGTTGACTCAGGATGCATCCGGGCGCGCGCTTTCCGGCGCCAGCCTTGGTGCGCCATCGTCGCAGGTTGTGGCACGTGCCCAACGCGTCGTCGTGCTGGTTCCCGCCGAAGATGTTCTGCTGCTGGAAACACCGCGCATTGCCGGAGGCGCTGCACAGTTTCGCAAGGCGGTGCCGTTCGCATTGGAAGATCAGCTTGCCGGCCAGGTCGAAGATTTGCATTTCGCGATTCCGGAACGCGCAAGCGGCGATCGGGTTGCAGTCGCCATCGTTGCACGCGCGACCCTGATCGACTGGATCGACCGGCTCGCCAGTGAAGGTATTCGCGCCGATGCAATGTTTGCCGAGACCCAGGCTTTGCCGTGTGAATCCGAAGGTGCTTGTGTGCTGATCGAGGCCGAGCGTGCCCTGTGGCGATTTGCTCCGGCACAGGCCGGAGCATGCGAAGCGAATGCGCTGCCGGATTGGCTGGCCGCAATCGCGTCGGGCGACGACAAACCGCGCGCCTTGATCGTGCACGATTTTCGCGATGCGCCAACGCTGGAATTGCCCATGCGTCCGGTCCGCTATCACCGCAATCAACGCGACGCGCTCGCATTTTTTGCCGCACAGCTGGGTAACGAGCCTGGATTGAACCTGCTGCAGGGGGAATTCGCGCCGGCGCATCGGCAAGCACCGGCGAAGCGCTTGTGGCGTAACGCCGCTGCCCTCACCGCTGCTGCCGTCATATTGTTGTTTGTATACTACGGTGCCGATTGCTGGCGCCTGTCGCGCCAATCAGCACGCCTTGATGCGGCCGCGCACGCGATCCTGCACGGCACTTTCCCGGGCATGGACAAAGTGGTCGGCGACCCCCGTCAACTCATGCAAAGTGCCATGCGCGGACTCAGCGCGGGTGGCGACAGCAGTGGCCTGCTATCGCTGCTGGCGCGCATTGCCCCGATTCTTGGCAGCACCACCCGCACGTCCCTGACCGGCATGGAATTCCACAACGACACGCTGGAACTGGCGATGCGTGCGCCGGACATTCCAACGCTGGATCGCATGCGCGAGAGCATGAACAATTTATCCGGTCTCAGCGTCGAACTCACGGCCGTGAATAGCGGCGCCGAAGGCATCGACGGACGCATGCGCATCAATCGGAGCAAGCCATGATTGCCGCCTGGTGGGCAGGTTTGCAGCAGCGCGAGCGGCAGGTATTGGGGATCGGCGCGATCGTCGTGGCCCTGCTGCTTGGCTGGGCCTTGCTGTGGTACCCGCTTGCGCATGCGAGAAAGGAGCTAACCGCACGCGTGGCTCGCGAAAGCGCCGATCTGTCATGGATGCGTCAGGCTCAAGGCCGGGCGCAGGCATTGCACGCAAAAGGCTCCCGCGGCCAAGTCAGCCGCCAGGGTAAGTCGTTGCTGGCTCTTGCCGATGCCAGCGCGCGCAGCGCCGGATTGGCTGGTGCGATCAAACGTGTCGAACCCACCGGAAACGACAATGTCCGCGTCACTTTCGATGTGGCCGAATTCGATGCACTGATGAATTGGCTCGATGCACTGGCGCGCGATTACGGCGTGCAGGTTACCGATTTGTCCGTCGACAAGGTCGAGGGACTTGGTTTGGTCAACGCGCGGGTGACGTTGCGCGATACTGCTCAATAGCCGGGATTCCCAAATCGACAATCGACATTCGGAAAATCCTGAATTCCGTCATTCCGGGGCCGCGTAGCGGAACCCGGAAGCCGGTTCTTTTTCTTGATTCAGCAGCACAAGCAAGCAAGAGCAAGATCCGGATTCCCGTTTTTTTGGAATGACGTACGTTTTCGCGTTTCACGTTTCAGACCCAGCATTTCAGCCCCGAGCCCCTGGCCCTCAACAAAATGAAACTCCTGCGCAGACTCGTCCTGACTCTCATCGTCCTCGTTGTCGTCGCCGCAATCGTCGCGGCCACGTTGCCGGCCAGCTTGGCCTATCGCTTCATCGCCGATCGCATGGGCGTTGTGCGCTTGCAGGGAATCAGCGGCACGCTTTGGCGTGGGCACGCGGACGTGGTGCAGGCGTTCGGTCAGAACGTCGGGGCAGTGGATTGGCACGTGGATGTCGAGCCGCTGCTGAATCGGCGCGTACGTGCGCATCTGAATTTGAACGGCTCGCAACTCAAAGCCAGCGGCATGCTTGAACGCCACGCGGATGGCACCATCGAAGTGCGCGAGGCGAATTTCGCGATGCCGGCGAGCATGCTGGCACCGGCGCTGGATATTCCTGCACTCAGCCTGCTGGGCGATATTGACGGCACAATCGCACACGCGCGCTTGCAAACGGCCTGGGTGGATCAGGCCAGTGGCAACGCGACCTGGCACAACGCCGCCGTCGCCGGCGCCGCGCAGGCGCAACTTGGCGATATCAAGGCCACGTTTGCATCGACCGATGATGATGTCATCGGCGGTACGATTCATGACATGGGCGGGCCGTTGCGGATAGCCGGAACCTTCACGGTGGATGCCGGCAAGTTCGATGCCGATGCCACGCTGGCCGCGCGCGACGGCAACCCGCAGATCGTCGACGCATTACGCTATATCGGCCAGCCACAGGCCGACGGCAGTTCGCACCTGATCATCCACGGGCAACTGTTCAAGTTATTTTGATGGACAGCGAATCTGCCACTTTTCTCGACAATGCGCTTGGCGTTGCCCGCGAGGCAGCGACCGCCGCCGCCCAAGTGATCCGCCGGCACTACGAGACCGGCGTCGCGATCCAGATCAAACCCGATGAAACGCCGGTGACCGTCGCCGATCTGGAGGCCGAGACCACGATCAAGTCGGTGCTCCAACGCGCGTTCCCGGACCACGCGTTCTACGGCGAGGAGCACGGACGCGAAGGCGACAGCGATTACCAGTGGCTGATCGATCCGATCGACGGCACGAAAGCGTTCGTGCGCGGCTATCCGATGTTCTCGACCCAGATCGCGCTGATGTATCGCGGCGAGTTGCTGCTCGGCGTATCCAGCGCGCCGGTCTACGGCGAACTCGCATGGGCGCGCCGCGGCGCCGGAGCATTCTTGAACGGGACGTCGATCCACGTATCGGACAGGCAACAGTTCGACGCCGGCACCGCGATTTCCATCGGCAACGTAAAAACGCTGACGCGCAATCCGGTGCATTGGAACGCACTGGGCGAATTGATCCAGCGCAGCGGACGCATACGCGGTTACGGCGACTTTCTTCACTATCATCTGCTTGCACGCGGTTGCATCGATCTCGTGATCGAATCCGACGTCAACATTCTCGACATCGCAGCACTTGCGATTATCGTGCGCGAAGCGGGCGGCGTGTTTACCGATCTGGCCGGCGATGCACTGACACTGGATACCACCAGCGCCTTGGCCGGGACCGCGGCGTTGCACGCGCAAGCCTTGCGGTTGGGACTGGGAGTGGCGTAACCATCGGCATCTTGCGTGGCGCCAGGATGGGATGAGGGCGGCGATACCCATCACTGTGTCGGCTCTCCGGATACGCACCGCCGTATGCGAAGGCGCGAAACGTCAAAGCCAGGCACGAAGCGCTACAATGCGCGGATGCGAAAACCTCCCATTGTCCATTCCACCAAGCTGGCTGAAGGCAGCCGCTTTCTGCAAGTCGAATTGCTTGATCTGGAGTTCTCCAACGGTGAACGGCGCACCTATGAGCGCCTGAAAGGCTCCGGCCTGGGTGCCGTCATCATCGTGCCGATGCGCGATGACGAAACGGTGTTGCTGGTGCGCGAATACGGCGGCGGCATCGATCGCTATGAACTGGGCGTGCCGAAAGGGCGGCTGGATCGCGACGAAACCGTCGAGCAGGGTGCGAATCGCGAATTGAAGGAAGAAATCGGATTTGGCGCACGCGATCTGCGCATTCTGACCACATTGTCGCTTTCGCCGGCGTACATGACCAGCATGACCCATGTTGTGCTGGCGCGCGATCTGTATCCGGAGCGGCTGGTCGGCGATGAGCCTGAGGAACTGGATGTCGTGGAATGGAAGATGTCGGAATTGCACGAATTGATCGCGCATCCGGAAGTTACCGAAGGACGTTCGATCGCCGCGTTGTTCATTGCGCGTGAATATCTGGCCGGACGTTTCAAGCCCAAGTGTTGAAGGAATCCACGATGTCGATGAACGACAATTGCGTTGCCGCCGGGCAGGATGAACTGGCCGAACTGGCGCGCGGCTGTTGTGCCATTGCACGCACAGCGGGCGCGGCGATCATGCGCGTGTACGCGAGCGAATTCGACGTGCAGCGCAAGGACGACAATTCGCCGCTGACGGCCGCCGACCTCGCCGCGCACCGCGCCATCGTCGACGGACTGCATGTGCTGACGCCGCAGATTCCCGTGCTTTCGGAAGAAGCCGGCGAACAGGCGGCGTGGAGCGTGCGCCAGAAGCGACCGCGTTACTGGCTGGTCGACCCGCTCGACGGCACACGTGAATTCGTCAAGCGCAACGGCGAGTTCACGGTGAACATCGCGCTCATTCACGAGCACCGGCCAGTGCTGGGTGTGGTCTTTGCGCCAGTACTTGAAGAGATGTACTGGGCCTGGCAAGGCGGTCACGCGTTTTTTTCTGTAGGCGTGCAAAGTGGAAAAGTGGAATTGCGCACGCGGCGGCGTGGCAATCCATTGCTGATCGCCGGAAGTCGCTCGCACGCCGATCCACGTCTGGTTGCAGCACTCGAAAAGCTCGGCCCGCATGAACTCAAGCCGCTGGGCTCGTCGCTGAAGTTTTGTCGCGCGGCGCGCGGCGAGGTGGACCTGTATGTTCGCTATGGCCCCACCAGCGAGTGGGACACTGCGGCAGGGCAATGCGTTCTCGAACAGGCCGGCGGCGGCGTCACCGACATGTCCGGCGCGACCTTGCAGTACAACACCAAGGAAAGTCTGCTCAATCCGGGCTTTCTCGCGTTCGGGGACCCAGGCGTGGGTTGGGCGCGATTGTTGGAGAGTCCGGATTCGTAAGATTCGGGATTCGTCGGAACCGGGAATCGGTAAAATTGGAAACCCGTCATTCCCGCGCAGGCGGAACCGTGAAGGCGCACTGCCGGAACGAACATTCGCATCATGAATGGCCCGAAGGGCACGCCGCAGGAAGTGCCATGCAATCGCGTGCTTGCTCTCGATTGAGCCGCAAAAGAACGAGGCAAGAACCGGATTCCTGCTTGACCAGCCTTGCGGCTGTTGAAAAAGCGCTGCGCTGGAATAACGAAGACTTTGTGCCTCGCACGCCCCGCGTTGCAACCCTCAACCCTCAACCCTGAGCCCCCAAAGTACCATGCCCCTCATCAACGACTTGCTCCGCATCATGGCCGCATTGCGCGATCCGAAAGCCGGCTGCCCGTGGGACATGCAGCAGAACTTTGCCAGCATTGCGCCGTACACCATCGAAGAAGCCTACGAGGTGGCCGACGCGATCGATCGCGGCGACATGCGCGCGCTGCGCGATGAACTTGGCGATCTGTTGTTCCAGGTCGTGTTTCATGCACGCCTGGCCGAAGAAGCCGGTGCTTTCGGGTTCAACGACGTGGTCGACGCGATTTGCGACAAGATGATTCGTCGGCATCCGCATGTGTTCGCAGATGAAAAAGTGGACAACGTGCAGAAGCAGTCGCTGGCTTGGGAACAACACAAGCGCCGTGAGCGTGAACAACACGGCGATGGCGACACCAGTCTGCTTGCCGGAATTTCACGCGGCCTGCCGGAATGGCAGCGCGCCGTGAAGTTGCAGAAGCGCGCCTCGACCATTGGTTTCGACTGGAGCGATCCTGGACCGGTGCTGGACAAGCTGGCCGAGGAAATCGACGAGGTGCGCCAAGAACTTGCCGCCGGCGCCGATCCGGCCCGGATCGCGGATGAAATCGGCGATGTCCTGTTCGTCTGCGTGAATCTCGCGCGTCTGGCAAAAGTGGACTATTCGGCTGCGTTGCGCGGCGCCAATGCCAAGTTCGAACGCCGTTTCCGACGCATGGAAATGCTCGCCGCGACTGACGGAACCTCACTCGCTGGCAAATCGCTGGCCGAGCAGGATGCCTACTGGGACCGGGCCAAGGCCGACGACAAGGCCGGACGGCTTAAACCCTGATCCGCGCTCGCGCATCTGAAGCTTTGATCGACCACGGGAGCAACATATGCGAATTCTGATTTTTTCCGCGCTGGCCATGTTTGCCGTTGCCGCGAATGCGAACGAGTGCAAATTCAGCGCCGAGCGCAAACTGGACATCAATCCGAACGGGCTGCAGGCACTGGCGTTCAATCTGGGGTCCAGCGACTTGCATGTGCAGGGCGTGGCCGGACTGGCGCAAATTGAAGTCATCGGCAAAGCCTGTGCGTCCGAACAGGACCGACTGTCCGGCCTTACGGTTACCCAGCAGCGCGATGGCGATGTTGTCACGGTGACTCCGAACCAGGCCGGCGAGCGGAGCTTCAGGCTGTTCGGTTCCAGCTACGCCTACATCGATCTGGACGTTCGCGTGCCGACAACATTGCCGATCCGGGTGCGGACGCATTCCGGCGATGCCACGATCGCCGATGTCGCGGCACTGGATTTCGATTCGCATTCCGGCGATCTGATCCTGGATCGTTCCAGTGGTGCAGTCGGCGTGAGCGTGCATTCGGGTGACGTCAAGGCGCAGGATATCGGCGCGCTTGAAGTGCGCCGCTCGGGCTCGGGCGACGTACAAGCCAGTCGCATTCATGGTGCCGTCGAAATCGGACACGTCGGCTCCGGCGATCTGCGCTTCGACGACGTGGATCAAGGCGTGCACGTGCAGTCGGTCGGTTCCGGCGATGTAAGCATCAATCGTGCAGGCGCCAATGTGACGATCGATGCGATCGGTTCCGGCGATGTAAGTGTCGCGAATGTCGGGGGTGACTTCACGGTGAAGTCGGCGGGCAGTGGGGATATCCATCACCGCAACGTCAAGGGCAGAGTCGACGTACCCAGGCGCGACGACGATTAACCGTGTGGTGAACAGCACGCTGTAAAAAAGCGGCGGGCCGAATCGGCACCGCCGCCACAAGGTAGCCCCGCACTCGCGCAGGGCTTCGGGGTTTCAGCCTGGCTCATCGGCCTCGGTCTTGTTTGGGTTCGGCGCGGGCGAGGTTTTCATCCAGACTATGGCGCAGCGTGGCGATGGCTGCGTCCGGATTGGACGGCGCACTTTGCAGACGGGCCAAGCGCATATACGCGTAATTGCGCAGCCTGGCGTTGTGCGTCTTGGCCAGTACGTCCCGATAAAGACCCGCCAAAGCGCCGCTTTTGCCACTCGCGCGATACAGGCGATCCATTGCGCGCAGGTCGAAGATTGTGGCACGAACGGCGGGCGATGCATTGGCGCCGCGATGGCGACGATTCTCCTGGCGATGCCTCCAGCGCGCAGCGCTTGCTTGATGCGTGTCGGCCTGCACGTTGGAAGCATCCCGGCTGGTGGGCACGGCCTGAACCACGAATGCGGTTGCGCACAGGCTCAAAGCGCTGGCAGCTAGCAGAATCAATGTTTTGGCTTGCATGGGAAGTTTCCTCTGGTGGTTGCATGAAGCCACAACGCATGACTCGCCAAGCCGTTGACTTGCGTGGGCACGATACACGCGGGAAAATCAACACATGCCCGCACGATTTTCCAGTTTTCGCGAGTTCTACCCGTTCTATTTGAACGAACATGCGAACCGCAGCTGCCGGCGCCTGCACACGATTGGCAGCACGCTGGTGCTGGTCACGCTCGTGATTGCATGTGCCAGCCGGCAATGGGAGTTGTTGTGGACGCTGCCGCTGATCGGCTACGGGTTTGCCTGGATTGGCCATTTCTTCTTCGAGAAGAACCGGCCGGCCACTTTCAAGCACCCGTTTTACAGCTTCGCCGGCGATTGGGTGATGTACTGGCAGATTCTCAGCGGCCGCATTCCGTTTTGAACTGCAGTTTCAAGCATCGTATGTGGATCGGTCATGATAGCGGCTGAACCACGGAGAGCTTTTTCAGCAAACATTGGAGCAACTCATGGCTTGGGCGCATCTGGTGATCTTGGGCGCGTTGATTGAATACTTCGTGTTCGCTTGGATGGTCGCAAAGGCACGCGTGAAATACGGCGTGCATGCGCCGGCGACCAGTGGTCATGAGGTCTTCGATCGCTACTTCCGCGTACAGCAGAACACGCTGGAATTGCTGATCCTGTTCGTACCGTCGATGTGGATCGCCTGCGCGTATTTCGAACCGGAATGGGTGGCTGGAGTCGGCGCGGTGTACGTTATCGGGCGCATCGTTTACATGCGCGGCTACGTCAGCGATCCCAAATCGCGCCATAGCGGTTTCATGCTCAGCTTGGTGCCCATCGCTGCCCTGATTCTTGGCGCACTTTTCGGCGTCGTGCGGGCCTTGATCCAGCTGTGAGCATCACTCGTAGAAAATGAAAAACGCAGCGAGGACGATGAGGACGAATCCAACAATGTGGTTCCACTTGATCGTCGCACCAAGATAACTGACGGAAAACACGACGAACACGCTCAGGGTGATGATTTCCTGGATCGTTTTCAGCTGTGCCGGGCTGTACACCTCGTAACCGATGCGATTGCCCGGCACTTGCAGGCAATATTCGAAAAATGCGATGCACCAGCTCACGATAATGACGATCCACAAAGGCCGGTCCGTGAACTTGAGATGCCCATACCAGGCGACGGTCATGAAGATATTCGAGCCCAGCAAGAGCACGATCGGTGCGAGGTAAGCGAACATGGAAGATCCAGCGGGATGGTGAATGAAAGCGCCGGCCGGTGAGATCAGGAATCGTTGTCCAGGAAGCGCGATTCGTAGAGCAGACTTTCGATTCGGGTTTCCTGGCCCGGGATGAACTCAAGGCCGAGATCTTCAGACCCGACACGCACGATTCGCGTATCGATACTGATCACGGTTTCCTGATCGAAGATGAAGAACACGCGGCAAACGTCCGGCGATTGTTCCGGCCAATTCTTCGGGCGCCCGATGCAGGCGCCGCCCTGCGAAAGATCCCGCACGTCCGACAGGTAACCTTCGTCGTCGCTCACGGCCAGCGCGGCGGAGTAGATTGCCAGGCGAGGGTGGCGGCGTTTTTCGGCGAATGGCATACGCGGTCACCGCACGGAGGGGCGCGGCTACAATAGTCGCGACGCGCATGGGCGCGCAAGCGAAAGGTTCACATTTTGACAACAGGCGTTGCGTTCGGATCAGACTGTCGCCGGCGTTAAACGGGCTTTAGGATATGTTGTGTCGGTTGCGCCTGGACGCGGGCACCGGGGATCGCATCCGCAATCGAAAAAGCGAGCCTGGGTTGCAACTCAAGAGTTTTGGATTGTGATCCAGCCACGGGGTGATCTGGGCAAACCAATGAATCGAGTAAACCGTCGCATCGCGCGCCAACGCGTGGTTCCCCTGTCCGCAGCGCTGACCTTGGCGTTGTGCGCAATGCCGATGGCCGATTCCTTTGCGTCGGGACTGAACGTGGCGATGCCGGCCACGTGGAAGGCTGGCGACGGCAGCGGTGCGGCAGCCTTGATGCATGCGCTGCAAGATGTTGCTGCAGCCCGCAAGGCGTCGGTCGTTGCGGCGTCGCCCGCAACCGCGCTGGTCACCAGCTGCGCAGACGATAATGGTCCCGGCACGCTACGCGCGATGGTCGCGGTTGCGGGCGAGGGCGACACACTTGATCTGAGCCAGTTGCAATGCAGCATCATCACGTTGAACCAGGGGGCCATCCCGGTGATGCTCGACGACCTGACCCTTGTCGGCCCCGGTGCAAATCGACTTGCCATCGATGGTGACGGAATCGATCGCGTTTTCGTTCACTACGGCTACGATACGCTCGCGCTGCAAGGCTTGACCATCCGCGACGGCTTCAATCAAGTCGATGGATACCATGTCGCCGGCGGTGCATGCGTCCTCGGCAATGGCTACGTCACGCTGGACCACAGCGTGGTCAGCGGATGCAAGGCAATTGGCGAAGGCGCCTACGGCGGCGGTATTCTTGCGCGCGGCATAACGCTTTATTCCAGCACGCTATCGGGCAACATGGCGCTGGGCAGTCATCCGAACACATTCACCGCGGCCTATGGTGGCGGCGCGATGGCGTATCGCGGTGCTGCGGCGCTTTACGAAAGTACCGTCACGGAAAACCGTGCCGCGCACGAGCGAACCGACACCCATGGCAGCTACTGCACCGGGGGCGGAATCTTTGCCGACGATGGCGGCTATTCGTATGCCTCCACGATCAGCCGCAACTACTCCTACGGCACTGGCGGCGGCATCGCCAGTCACTCAGGATTCTTGATCAGCCAGAGCACCATTTCCGGCAACACCGCACATCTGAAAAATGGCGGTGGCATGTTTGTGCGTCTGTTCGACTCGATGAGCATCATCAATGCAACAATCGCAAACAACACGGCGTTCGACGGCGGCGGAATTTATTTTGCCGGACAACCCCAGGCAGTCTCGCTGCAAAGTGCGCTGGTCGCGAACAATGCCGCGACTGCTGCGGGTGCGGACATCAGTGCGCAAAGACCCCTGACCATCGCCGGCTCGCACAATCTGGTCGTTGCACCGTCAAATACCACCTTGCCGTTGGACACGCTCTTCGGCAATCCGCTGCTGTTGCCGCTGGCATACAACGGCGGCCCGACGCAAACCCATGCGCTGAGTCCTGGCAGTGCCGCGCTCAACGCGGGCAGCAATCCGCTGAATTTCACCTTTGATCAGCGCGGCGCGGGTTTTCCGCGACAGATTGATTCGGTCCCGGATATCGGCGCATTCGAAGGTGCGCTTGCCGCCGCTTCACCCGTGCGCGTGCCGACGGCGAGTATCTGGATGCTCGCGTGGCTGATTGCATCGCTCGGAGGGTTCGGGCTGCGACGAACCCGAATGATCGAATCGGCCGACGGACAGCCACGATGAACGAGCCTTGCATGTCTTTTTTTCATGCACTATTCTGAGACACGAGTCACATGTCGTTGCAGGGGTCAGCATGAAACCGTCGCGCACGTCTTCCATGTCGAAAATTTCATTGACTCCGCTGGTCAGCGCACTTGCCATTGCGCTCGGCGCGGCCGGTACGGGTGGTGATGCCCAGGCGACGACTCCAGCCGGTTCGGCTCACGGACGTTGGCAGACTTTGCGCCAGGAGTTGGCGCAGCTCCAACAAAAGTTGCAAGCAAACCGGCATTGGGCTGCGAACGCTCAGCGCCCGCACCACCCTCACGCCCCCAAGCCGCACAGTGTGGCGGCCACGATCGCGGTGACCACCTGCGTCGACGATACGGCGAGCCTGGCGACGCCCGGAACGCTGCGCTACGCAGTGGCCAATGCAGGGGACAACGGCGAAGTCGATTTGAGTTCGCTTGCCTGCAGCACCATTACTCTGACCCAAGGTGCACTGCCGGTTACGGTAGGCTATCTGACCGTACAAGGGCCCGACGCCGGTACTGTCACGATCGACGGCAACGCTGCCGATCGCGTGTTCTACCAGACGGCTCCCGGGTATTTGACCCTGAGCCACCTCACCATCCGCAACGGTTACGCCACGGCGACGGTTCAGCCACCGGCGCAACCGACGAGCCCCAATGCGCCTCCTCCTGGCGCGGCCACCGGAGGTTGCGTTTATTCTGCCGGTCCCGTGTATCTGGATCACAGTGTCGTATCCGGCTGCACGGCGGGCAGTACCGACGCCACCAGCGTGGGCGGCGGGGTTTATGCCGGTGCGCTGTACATGCAATCGAGTACGATCAGCGACAATACGGCTATCGTCCATGCCAGTGCGTCCGCCTCTTATGGCGGCAAATACCTGGCTGTCGGCGGCGGAGCGTTTGCCCAGTTCATTTATGCATCGAACGACAGCAGTATCAGTGGCAACCTCGCGATTGCCAGTGAAGGTTTCGCGATTGGCGGCGGTGCGTTTTCCCAGTCCTCCTATCTGGTCGATAGCAGTGTCAGCGGGAATACCGCGCAAGGAATCTTTGCGGTCGGGGGCGGAATCGGCGCATCCGCACTGTATCTTCAAACCAGCACGCTTTCCGGAAATACGGCGAACGGTATGGTAGGTACGGCGGACGGCGACCCGGCATATGCGTTGGCCATTGGTGGTGGCGGTTTCGCGAAATATGCCGTGCAACTGCAAGCCAGCACGGTCACCGGCAATGTGGCGCAGAACAATGCCGCAGGCAAATATGCAAAGGCAGCGATCGGCGGGGGGCTGGCGGCGAGTTATCGGAGTGGTGTTTCGGGCACTGGCAACGGCAGCGATGCGGTCGCGGCGGTTGCGCCGGTAAGTATCAGTTACTCCACGATCGATCACAATCGGGCGCAGATCGGGGGAGGCATGGTGGCCAAATACGCCATGACTCTGGCCCAGAGCACGATATCCGGGAACACCGCGCAGGTCGAAGGTGGCGGATTGGCAATCGTGTACTCCGGCAATTCCGCCGGTCTCTACAGCCACTTCTACAACAGCACGATCGCCAACAACAGCGCCGGAAATTACGGCGGCGGCCTGTTGCTTTATTACGGCGCGTCGCCGACGATGCAGAGCACGATCATTGCCGCCAATATTGCCGCAACCGGCGCAGATATTTATGCATACCAGAATAATTCGACCAGCGGCACCTTGACCGGCGGCAGCTCGGTGGAGCAACCCAGTGCGGTAACCATTGGCGGCTCGCACAATCTGATCATGGACGCGGCGAACGTGACACTGCCCGGTGACACGCTGACAGGCAACCCGTTGCTGCAAGCGCTCGCCGACAACGGCGGCCCGACGCGCACTCATCTGTTGGGCGCGGGTAGTCCGGCGATGGGTACCGGCAGCAATCCCAACAATTATCCCTACGATCAACGCGGACCCGGATTCCCGCGCTCACCCGGTGGAATCACGAATATTGGCTCGGTCCAATCGCCCGCGGCCGTTGCCGCGGCCGCAACGCCCACCCCGGCGCTTTCGACCTGGGCCATGGGGTTGCTTGCCGGATTGCTGGGCTGGTTCGGGTTGCGCAGGCGCGAGAAAGCCGAAGCAGTCGCGAAGCAATAGACTGCTGACGCAAACCGGGAAAAGCATAAGCGAATCGTCATTCCCGCCTAGACGGGAATGGGGGCAGAGCCAGTCCCGGACGTGATCCGGGAACGCGCGAGTAGCGCGCGCTCGAATGGCATACGTCACGAAAGGGAATATCTGCCGATTCAGCGGCACGCAGTCCGTTTCGTCGCTTCTGTGATGCCCGACTGGATGAAGAGCCGGGACTGGATTCCTGCCTGCGCGGAATAGCGAGCATCTGAGCTTTTCGCTCAACGCCCAGCTCCTGGCGCTCAGCCCTCAGCCTTCACACCGCGCTCACTCCCCGGGGCGCACTCTTCACAAATGTGAAGCCACTCCTGGAGTGCCCCATGAAACAACGCGAAGAACAAGTCGGCCTGATTCTGCTGATTGAAGACAATCGCGGCATCGCCGAAATGGTCGGCGAGTTTCTTGAGCGCCGCGGCTACAGCCTGGATTACGCCGCGGATGGCGTTACCGGCCTGCATCTGGCCGTTTCCAACAGCTATGACGTCATCGTGCTGGATCTGATGCTGCCGGGCATGGATGGCCTGGAGTTGTGTCGCAAGCTGCGCGGAGATGCGAAAAAATCAACACCGGTTCTGATGCTGACGGCACGCGATACCCTCGACGACAAACTGGTCGGTCTGGATGCCGGCGCCGACGATTATCTGGTGAAACCTTTCGAGATCCGCGAGCTCGAAGCACGGGTGCGCGCCTTGATTCGCCGCGACCGACGCCAGGTCAGCGCGGAGCTGCTCAGCGTCGGCGATCTGGTACTTGACACGGCGACGCTGCGATTGACCCGCGCCGGTCAGGAACTGGCGGTATCGCCGATCGGTCTGAAGCTGCTCACGATCCTCATGCGTGAATCGCCGCGCGTGATCAGTCGCGCCGACATCGAACGCGAAGTGTGGGGTGATCTGCTGCCGGACTCGGATACGTTGCGCAGCCATTTGTACAATTTGCGCAAAATCATAGACAAGCCGTTCCAGAAGCCGTTGCTGCATACGATCCATAGCGCCGGCTACCGCCTGGCCGATCTCGACGCCGAAACCGCGGCCAGCAAGAGCGCCTGACGGCGTCCGCACGCGTGCCCCGTACCGGGATCCGGCGCAAGATCTGGACGGTCTACGTCCTGCAGGTGGCTGCCATCAGCCTGGCCACGATACTTGGCGTGTACGGCGCGGCGACCGTGCTCGAAGACGTGCTGATCAAGCGTGCGCTTACCGGCGAGGCGGCGTTCTACTGGCAGCGCTGGAAGGCAGATCCGCGCGTACCGGTGCCGATCACCAACAACATGACCGGCTACTTGCTGCATCCGGGCGAAAGCAAAACATCGATTCCCGAGGCGCTGCGCAATTTGCAGCCTGGCTACCATCGTCTGGATCGAACGCAGGGTGTGGTCCTGGTTCTGGTTTCGGACGGGCCACCCGGGCGTCTGTATCTGGTGTTCAATCAGGAGCAGGTGGGTCGCCTTGCGTTCCTGTTCGGCTTCGTGCCGCTGATCCTGGTGCTGCTGATCATCTACATCACCACGTGGCTGACGTATCGCGCTTCGCGGCATGCCTTGTCTCCGATCATCGCGTTGGCCAAGGCGGTGCGCGAATGGGATCCAAAGCGGCCCGATCTGGCCGCGCTGGAACCGCACAACCTCTCCGGCGATCCGGACGGCGATGTCGAAACGCTGGCCCGCGCATTGCACGGCTACGCCAGTCGTATCGAGGAATTCGTCGAACGCGAACGCAATTTCACCCGCGACGCCAGCCACGAATTGCGCAGTCCGCTGACCGTGATCAAGATCGCCGCAGACGTGCTGCTGGAAGAGGACGACATTTCCGAGTTCGGTCAGCGCAGCTTGTTGCGGATCAAGCGATCGGTACTCGACATGCAGGCGATGATCGAGGCCTTTTTGATTCTCGCGCGCGAGTCCGATACCGGTCTGCCGGAGGAGGATTTCGTCGTCAACGATGCGGTCCGCGAAGAAATCGAGCGCGCCGGTCCACTGCTGGAAGGCAAACCCGTGAAGTTGCTTCTGGATGAACGGGCAGCCTTCACGCTGCATGCTCCGCCCAAGGTGTTTGCCGCGATGGTTGCGAACCTGATCCGCAATGCCTGCCTGTATACCGAAGCCGGTGAAGTGCAAGTGACGATTGGCGGGGATTTCGTGCGTGTACGCGACAGCGGCATCGGCATGAGCGAAGAAGATCTCGCGCAAGCCTTCCAGCCATACCATCGCGCCAATCACAGTGTGCGTGGCGGTCACGGCGTCGGCTTGACCCTGGTGCGACGTCTGTCGGACCGCTTCGGCTGGCCCGTGGACCTGCACAGTGAACTCGGCGTGGGTACGATCGCGACCATCCATTTTCCGCAGGCGCGCAAGCCGCTTCGCTGAGTCTGGCGCGAATCAGCGCCGCGGGCATGAAAAGGCGTACAGTTATGCCTTCGCAAACCCGGGAGAAGACCATGGTTGTGTGCCCCGTCGCACTCGCGGTCGGTTGCCGCAAATGTCCGGTGTTCCGCATCTGTCCTGCCAAGAGCATCATCGGCGATTTTCGGGCCGATGAGTCGGCGCGGACAACGAAGGACGACGCCGGCAAAGCAGCCGGAAAAAAGCCGAGCCGGCCGAATAAAAAATAGATGCGTCAAAGACGCTGCATCGCAATCCGGAACGTCTGCTTCGTGCGGCCTCCGTCCGCGTATCCTTTCCACGGGAGAACCGCGTGCGACGCTGAGCTTGGATGCTCGTCAGATCGATCCTACAGCTTGAAGCTCGCGGTAAATTTGGCCTGCCACGGCGCCACCAACTGATTGCCGCGCACGTTCTGCAACAGCGGCGCTTCCACATCCAGAAACAGGCGTACGTGCCGCAGCTGCAATTCCAGGCCGGGAGCGGCGAGCAGACGGTTGTATCCGGTGCTTTCCGGGTCCGACTCGGGGCCGCTGTCGGGTCTGCGAAACGATACCAGTGCCTGCAAGACCGGCGTCAGGCGCACGCCGGAGCCCAGGCGCCGGCTTTGCGGGTACATTCCGAAAGCGGCATCCAGCTCGTTGCCGGGGCGATAGCCGGCTTGCGAGTGGACGGGCGCATCGAGCAAGGCTTGTGCGTAGCCGCTCCACTGGCTGTTGCCAAAATGCGTCTGCTGGTAGGCACCAAGCAGCACGTCGGTGCTGCCGCTGCCAATTTCCGTGTCGCGGTCGAAACCCGGATATTTCCAGTCGCCATTGGCGAGCTTGATGCCGAATGAAACTCCCGACGACATGTCGTCCGAGAATCCGGCGTAGGTTCCGGTAATGCGGATATCGCCGATTGCGCCGTGATCGAATACGCCCAGCACTGTCGCTGTCCTCATCCAGCGTCGCGAAATGTCGCTGGGTATACGGCAATTGCACGGTCAGGCCCCAGTCGCGATTGAACATCTCGCGCACGCCGACGGCATAGAATTCGGAACGGACATGCTTGTCTTCGTTGGCGGCAGCCGCTGCACTGGAACTACCCGACCAGTTGTCTGACTGATCCAGATAACTGGTTTGCACGAACACGGAAAGACCGGAGCTTTCCGGCAGCAGCGATCCCGTGCCCACCTCGAATACGCCGCATCCGCACGCGCAGGCCAACGCAGAAAGCGGCGTGGCCAGCAAACCTGCGGCCATGAGCCAACGGCCCGGCGAAAAAAATTTCGTCATCGTCAATCTCCACCAGATCGGTTTTCGAATCGCCACGGCGAACGCCGTAGAACCAGGGACGTGCTGAACACGTCCGCGCATGCGGCAGCGGCGCCAATTGTAGGCCGCGCTACGGGCAGGCGGAATGCGACATGATGTCGCAGCGGAAATATCAACCGCGAACGGGGCGTTTCGCCAATTTGCGCTGTAACGTGCGTCGATGCAGACCGAGGCGACGCGCAGTCTCGGAGACGTTGCCATCGCATTCGGCGAATACTTGCTGGATGTACTCCCACTCCAGTCTTTTCAGGGGCGGTGGCGCGTTCGACGGCGATTGTGCATCTTGCGCGACGTCGCCCGGCGCATCGAGCAAGGCGCGCACGACCGCGTCGGCATCGACCGGCTTGGCCAGGTATTGGTGCGCTCCGCGCTTGATCGCAGCTACGGCGGTCGCGATGGACGCGTAGCCGGTCAGCAAGACAATGCGCAATCCTGGCGAAACCGCGCCCAATTCGGGAATCAGCTTGAGACCATTGTCGTCGCCCAACTTCAGATCGAGCACGGCGTAAACGGGCAAAATCTTGCGGCACAGATCCAGGGCCTGAACGCGGTCGTGCGCAACGGCAACGCTGAATCCACGCGCCGACAGTGCTCGTGCGAGTACGCGCGTAAACACGGGGTCGTCGTCGATCAGCAGCAGCTCGCGGGTTGCCGCGTCAGCCCTCATTGGATCGATCTCTGGCGTCGCGCAAAGGCATGCGCAAGCAAGTCAGCGTGCCTCCGCCCGCGGCGGCAGTCACTTCGAGATTTCCTTGCAGTCGTTCTGCGCTGGCGGTCGCCAGGGCCAGACCGAGTCCCATGCCGTCCCGTTTGTCGGAGTAAAAACGCAGCCCGGCCGCAGCGCGCGCGGAGTCAGCGAAACCCGATCCGTGATCGCGCACGCTGAACTGAATCGCGTCATCCTTGCGAGCGACCGAAAACTCGACCGGCAAACCCTTTTCCGTTTGCGTGGAATCGGCGGCATTGTTGAGCAATGCCAGCATCGCATGATCCAGACCCGGTGGAATACGCAATTGCAATGGCGCGCAATCATCCTCCACGAGCAGCGCGAGGTCGACGTCGGGTCGCAACAGGCGAAAGCGGTCCGAGCATCGTTCAACGAAGTCTTCAAGCGAAACCGCATGAGCCTCGTCATTGAGGTGCGCTGCACCGACATCGACGAGTTTGCGCAGAATGTCGCGGCAACGTTCGGCTTGATCTGCGAGCAGATCGAGGTCTTCGGCCAGGACCTTGTCGGCGTCGCGGTCGCGGCGCAATTCGGCAAGCAGGGTTCGCATCGTCGACAACGGCGTATTCAATTCATGCGCGGCGCCGGCAGCCTGGGTCGCAATCGCAAGTATGCCCTCGTCGCGCAATGCACGTTCGCGCAAGCGTTGTGCGGCGGCATCGCGCGCGCGCAATTTCGTGGCCAGGCGGCGGATGAAAAATGCAACCAACAGTGCCGTGATCGCGAAATTTATACCCATGCCCAGAATGTGCAGACTGAATGGCGTGGAGTGCGAATGCATTGTGGCCAATGGAACGTAAAAGAACATCAATAGCGCATACGCGCCGCCCGCCAACAATACGACTGCGCTCAGGTAACGGGCCGACAACGCAGTTGCCGCCAGCGCGATCGGCATGATGTAAAGCGTGATGAATGGATTGGTTGCACCGCCGGTGAAGTAAAGCAGATACCCCAGGGTGCCGATGTCGACACACAGATGCGCCACCACTTCGCCCTGGCCCAGTGACCAAGGTTGCCGAACGCGCCAAAGAGCGAACGAGCCGAACAGTGCGAGCACGGCGATGCCGGCAAACAGTTTGCCCTGCGGAATCGAAAAGTCGAGCGTATGAGCAACGACGATGACGGTCAGTACCTGGCCGGTCACCGCACACACGCGCAGCCAGGCAAGCACGAACGCGAGTTCGCGCGGACCCTGGCGTGGCACGAAGTCCTGGTTCAAGACGTTCGACAAGATGTCACCTGTGCGGGAAGCACTGCACTAGTCTACATTTGCACACTCATCATTTTCATCTGCGCCACGATCAGAATAAGCGGAATTTCCATACGCGACCCGCAACGCGGCCTCCGGCAATGGATGCGCCGGATTGGCGGTTTGCGCTGTGCGCAGCTCGCAAACGACAATGCGTGCTTCATGCGACCTCGAATCGACACGCAATAATGCGCAGGCGTCATACCCGAACCCCATCCAAATCCAAACCATTGTCGACCGAGCAAGCGGCTCTGCTGGCATTGCTCGACGAAACCATGCTGCGCGACCGGCGCAGGTTGCGGCACAAGTTGCTGGGGATTGACGTTGCGGATGAAGCCGCGCGATCGCGACTCGCGGGTTGGCGCGCGGAAGTTGAATCCGCGCGGGCGCGCTACGCACGACGTGCAGAAGCCGTGCCGAAGCTTCAAGTCGACGAGAGCCTTCCGATTGCCGCAAAAAGCGAAGACATCGTAACGTTGATTCGCGAGCAACAAGTCATCGTACTCGCCGGCGAGACCGGCTCCGGCAAGAGCACGCAATTGCCGAAACTTTGTCTGGCAGCCGGTCGCGGCGTCGCCGGATTGATCGGTTGTACGCAGCCGCGCCGTGTCGCTGCGCGCAGCGTTGCGAGTCGCGTCGCGACGGAGCTGGGTGGCGAGATCGGCGACCTGGTCGGCTATCAGGTGCGTTTCAACGAACGCACTTCGGAGCGCTCGCTGATCAAATTCATGACCGACGGAATCCTGCTTGCCGAAACCCAATCCGACCCGTGGCTGAACACATACGACACGATCATCCTCGACGAAGCGCACGAGCGCAGCCTGAATATCGATTTCCTGCTCGGGTATCTGAAAAGACTGATTGCACGGCGCCGCGATCTGAAATTGATCGTCACGTCGGCCACGATCGATACCGGACTGTTTTCGCACCACTTTCACGATGCACCGGTCGTGGAAGTCGAGGGTCGCAATTATCCTGTCGAAGTGCGCTGGCGGCCGGATGCAAACGGCGGACCTGGGCACGTCCGAACAAATCATCGCGGCCATGGACGAAATCAGCGTCGAGGATCCACGCGGGGACGTGCTGGTGTTCCTCCCGGGCGAACGTGAAATTCGCGACGCGCACCTGGCCTTGTCGCGCCGAAAATATCGCGCGACCGAAGTCGTCGCGCTGTATGCACGCCTGTCGGCCAACGAACAGGACCGCGTATTCAAACCCGGTCCGGGCCGGCGCATCGTGCTGGCGACGAATGTCGCCGAGACGTCGCTTACGGTGCCGCGCATCCGCTATGTGATCGACACCGGCACCGCGCGAATCAAACGCTACTCGCCGCGCAACCAGCTCGAACGCCTGCATGTCGAGCCGATCGCGCAATCTGCCGCGGACCAGCGCAAGGGACGTTGCGGGCGCGTTGGACCAGGCGTATGCGTTCGCTTGTACAGCGAAGAGGATTTCGCCGCGCGACCGCGCTATTCCGATCCGGAAATCCTGCGCTCGTCGCTGGCTGGCGTAATCCTGCGCATGCTCAGCCTGAAACTCGGCGACGTTGAAAAATTCCCGTTCGTGGAAATGCCCGACAAGCGCGCGATCGGCGATGGTTACCGGCGCCTCGCCGAACTTGGCGGGGTGTCCGAAAGCCACAAGACGGGTGAATTTGAGCTGACGGCCATCGGCACCCGGATGGCGCAATTGCCGATTGATGTGGCGTTGTCGCGCATGTTGATCGAGGCACAACGCCTTGGCGTGCAGCGCGAGTTGCTAGTCATCGTTGCGTTCCTGAGCGTGCAGGACCCGCGTGAGCGACCCGCCGACGCGCGCCAGGCGGCGGACGAAGCCCATGCGCGGTTCGCCGACAAGGCGTCGGACTTCATCGGCGTGTTAAATCTGTGGCATGCGCACGCGCGGGCGCACGAAGATTTCACCCAGTCGAAGCTGCGCGACTGGTGTCGCGAACATTTTCTTTCGTATCTGCGCATGCGCGAGTGGCGTGAGTTGCATCGGCAGTTGATGGTCGGGCCGGGATTCGCGATCGGGGATTCGGGATTCGCCAAAGCTTTGCCTCTTGCGGCCCCGGCTCCCTCTCCGGCATCGCCGGCGATGCCGGAGAGGGCCGGGGCGAGGGGGAAGCGTTCAGGCTTGCGGTCGGTCGGTCGGCGAGCCGACGCGCTTTCCGCCTCAGCCAACGCTCGCCCCCAAGCGGTGCCCGGCGGCGAGGACCTGAACTACGAAGCGATTCACCGCTGCCTTGTCTCGGGCTGGCCCACGCAGATCGGCCAGCGCGACGAACGCAACCAATATCGTGGCACGCGCGAGCGCAAATTCCGGATATTTCCGGGCTCGGCGCTGGCCAAGCAGCCGCCGCGCTGGCTGCTTGCCGGGCAGATTCTCGATTTGCAAAAAGTCTATGCGATGCAATGCGCGCGCATCGAGCCGGCATGGGTCGAACAGCAGGCGGCGCACCTGGTCAAGCGTCAGTGGCGCGATCCGCACTGGTCGCGCAAGCGCGGGGCTGTTGTCGCGTTCGAGCAGGTCACGCTGTTCGGATTGACCCTGGTCGAAAAGCGCGCCGTGCAATTCGGCAAACGCGATGCTGCGCTGGCGCACGCGATATTCCTGCGCGAAGCGCTGGTGCGTGGCGAGATTGATTGTCGCGCGGGTTGCGTGCGGGCGAATGCGCGTGTGCTGGCGCAGGCGCACGAACTTGAAGCCAAACGGCGCCGCAGCGGCTTGGTCAAGGAAGAAGAGGAACTGGTCGCATTTTTCGTCTCGAAGCTGCCGAGCGACATCCACACGAGCGCCGCATTCGATGCCTGGTATCGCAAGGCGCCGCCCGCCGAACAAGCGGCGTTGCAGTGGTCCCTGGACGACGTGCTGCGAGCTGAGCCAGGTCTGCGCGCCAGCGATTTTCCGCCGACGCTGGCATTTGCTGGTCACGCGTTGAAACTCGACTACCGTTTCATTCCCGGCGATGCGGGCGATGGCGTGACCTTGAGCGTCCCGTTGGCATTCGTCAACGCGGTATCGGTGCCGCGCTGCGAATGGCTCGTGCCGGGCCTGCTGGAGGAAAAAGTCGCCGAGCTGATCCGCAGCCTGCCGAAATCGCTGCGCCGCAATTTCGTGCCGGCACCGGATTTTGCGCATGCGTTTGTACAGGCCGAACGACCGCGCGAGCAGGCGTTGGTTGAAGTGCTTGCAGCCTACTTGAAGCGTGTTACGGGCGTGGAAATCGACGCAACGGATTTTGCCGCGGCGGAATTGCCATTGCATCTGCTGATGCGTTTTCGCATTCATGACGAACACGGCACGACGCTGGCGGAAAGCCGCGACCTTGACGCAATTCGTGCGCAGTGGAGCGAGCGGGCGCGCAAGGCGTTCTCCCGGCGCGCCGCTGCTGAGCTCACGCGTGCGGATGTTGACGAGTTCGATGCCGACATTCCGGAAAACGTCAGCGGCGAAGGTGGTCTCACCGCATATCCGGCGCTCGTCGATCTGGGCGACAGCGTGGCTTTGCAGGTATTTGAACGTATCGACAAAGCCAACGATGCCCACAGGCTCGGTGTGGCGCGCTTGTTGCGTCGCGCCTTGCGCGAAGCGGTCAAGCAGGCGCGTCGCCAATTGCCGATCGAGCGCAAACTGGCGCTCAAATATGCCGCGATCGCCAGCGTCGATTCCCTGCGCGAGGATATCGTCGAGGCGGCGTTGCGCGAATTGCTCGACACTGGCGATCTGAATATCCGTCTGCGCGAGGATTTTCGTCGGGCCCGCGCGAACATGCAAAGTGCGCTGTTTCCTGCTGCCATCGAATGGTTGAAGCTGGTCGAAGACACGCTTGCCGCCTACGCCGAGCTCACGCCGTGGCTGGATCCACCACTGATGGGCTATGCAAGCGCCAACTACGACGATTTGCACGAGCAACTTGCGGCGCTTGTGTATCCCGGGTTCGTGCAAGATGTGGAAAAGACCCGGCTGATGCAATTTCCGCGCTACCTCAAGGCCATGCGCTTGCGTGCCGAGCGCCTGCGCCAGGATGCCACGCGCGATCAGGCGCGCATGCTCAGTGTGCGTGTGCACTGGAGTCAATACCTCAAACTTTCCGCCGAGCGCGGCGAAGATGCGCAACTGCAGGAACTGCGCTGGTTGATCGAGGAACTGCGCGTCTCGCTGTTTGCGCAGGAATTGAAGACTGCCGAACCGGTGTCGCCGAAGCGGCTGGCGGCGCTGGTGGGGAGATTGCAGGGGCGATGAGGAAGCGGACGTTCGACGCTGGACGTGACTCCACAGGCTGTTATTCCCGCCTGCGCCGGAACAACGATACGTTCATGCTTTTCCGGAGTCACGATATCCCGGCTATTTCATCCGCTCCACGCGAACACGGCTTCCGCATTTCTCGACATCCATCAAGCGGCTACCCGACAGCGTCGGAGTGATCTTCACATTCTGGTCGACCCAATGGCCCCCGACCGGCGGCCGCCGGGTTCGGGCTGGGTCCATTGCCTGGCCGTTGTCGAGCGTTAACCCGGTTCGGCCGCACCAGCCACCCTGCTTGTCGTCCATGCGGCTTTCGACTGCATCGCGTTCTGAAAGCCTTCGGGAAGAACATCGGTTGGCCGGTCGGCGTGACGTTTCGTGTCGCCGCGCCGGCATAAACTGGCGCGCAGCCAGGCGTCCGGTGCCTTGAGTTCGTCGGCCCCGAGCTTGTCCAGCCGGGCGGCCGTGAATCCACCTTGCCGCATGCGTCCTTCGGGGGAGCAAATGCCGGCTGTGTACGCGGGCAGGGACGGCGTTTGAAGCAGTGGCGCGACCGTGACAATTATACACTTGTACATATATAATACGGCCGGTCTGGGCGCGTCAAAGATGCCTGCGCGAACCGCGTCGGGATGAAAAGCCAGATCGATCGGGATGCTTGATCGGAAATTCGCTACCGTCTAACCGGGCGTTAACAATTTTCACGAATCAAGGACTTATCATGACTGATCGATATCTTTTCGTGCACAGTCGAAGTACTGTTGGCTGGGCACGCTTTACTGCGGGGTTCAAAGATAAAATGCGTCAGTTTTGTATCGCTTTATGTGCAGCTGTTGCCGGCTGTGGTTTCGCGGCTTCGGTCGGCGCCGTCAATCCCCCATTGACTTTCACGCTGGATCTGCAGGCACCGTGCGATTCGGCTGGCGCATGTAGCGGCAATCATCCAACCGATTTGAACCTTCAGCTTCAGGCCGATGACTTCAGCTACGCCCAGGATTCCAGCCTGACCGGCCAACCTTTTGTCGCCACGCTGGACGTGGATGCGCCCGTGGTGTGCGACGAAGTATCTTCCGGCGGGGTTGCCGGCGCTGTGACCTCGCAGCGACTGGCGCCGAACTTCAGCAATGTCGCGACAGGCGGCCTGCTCGAATTCAATGCCGGTGGCGCGACGATCGTCGACCTTGGCTCGGTTTTGTACGATGGCACCGATCCTGCCGGCGTGGCCGGCAGCTACAGCAACTATGGCGCGACGTTGCCGCCTCAGGTCACCTGCTATCGGATCAACCCGGTGACGGGCGGGCCGCAGATGCTGGCGTTGGGGCCGAGCGGAATTTTCCTCGATGGCTTCGACGGTGATCGTGCCCACTTTGGCGACGAACCGTGGGTCTCCGTTCAGACAGTCAATTCGCCGTCGGCGCAGTCGGGTTCCGAAAAACCGGGTTCTCCGCGGCCCAATTCCGCACCGTTGCTGAATCAGCTGGTCTACGTGCTGCAGATTCACAATGCGAATAGTGCGATCGGCTGGCGTTTGAATCTCGGTTATGACTCCGCTTTTTTCGACCCCGCCAGCAACGGCATGGTGGCACCGCAGTGGTGCGTGCTGCCGTCAGGTTCGCCGCAACCGGGTGAATTGCAGTCGTGTGGCACGGGTGGTACCACCAGTACCAGTTATACGCTCGACGGTAACGATATCCAGGGCGCAACCAATTCGGTCTATCTGCAGGTTGTGCTGACAGGCTCCAGCGCCGCCGTCGATGCCTGGAGTTCGTTGTCCAGCGCGACATACCCGGCCACCGCATCCGTTTTCCCGCGGTTCGGTACGTATCCGCAACGTTTCGACGACAAGTCGGCCGTGGTCGGTTCCAACAACCAGCCGGTGCTCAATGTCGGCAGCATTGTGTGCAACAACGATACGTCGTCGACCAGTTGCATGATTCACGATGCCGACGGCAATCAGATCGACACCGTAAACGGTCAAGGACAACTGGTAACCGCCGCGACCATCGACAGCAGCGGCAACGTTTCGATCAACCCGCTCGCCTACTACGTCGATCCGAACGGCGGCACCACGCTACCCGGTACGGATCCGGCAGACGCGCTCAGCGTCAGTGACGTATCCTGCGATCCTGCGTCCGGCATTCTGTCCAGCCCGTTGTCGACGACGAACTTCAGCGCCAGCAACGGCAGTGAGACGTTGAGTTTCACGTTCGCCGCCAGCGGCTCGCCGGATTACCCTTATGTGGCAGGCGCCACGACGTGTACGGCCACGTTTGCCGCGCCGGGAGCGCTGAATCTGGCTACGACCGGCAAGTTCTCGATCACGATGAACCAGGTCGCGTTGGGCAGCGTGGCAATCACGCCGCCGGTGGGTCCGGTGGCTCCGGGCAGCACGCAATCCTTCAACGTGACTGTCGGCAATGCCGGCAACATCGCCTTGTCCGGCATTTCCGTCGCCGATCCAGGCAACAGCAACTTCACGGTGACCGGTTGGACCTGCAGCGGCACCGGGGCGACCTGCCCGAATGGATCGGGTAGCGGAGCCTTGAATGAGGCCATTGCGACCCTGCCGGTTGCCGGCAGCCTGACTTACGCGGTAACCGGAACCGTCGCGGCGAGCCCAAGTCCTGCCGGCCAGATATCCGATTCAGCGACAATCAGTGGTTCCGGTCTGGCATGTAGCGGGGGTAGTTGCGTCGCAACGTCGAATGTTGCCACGGTACCGATTGTGGCCATTGCCATGAACGAAACCCCGGCAACCTACAGCAACAACGGCGATCCCGTCAGTTACACGGTTACCTTGACGAATAGTGGCGGCACCGATTTCAGCGCAGCAACGCTCGGCGATCCAGGAGTTGCGGGACTCGATTACGGTTCCTGGACGTGTGTGGCTGGCGGAGGAATCAGTGCATGTCCCAACGCCGGCGGGACAGGGGCGATCAGCGAATCGAATATCGTCGTCGGCGCCAATGGCGGCACCGTCACCTATACGTTGCTTGCCACGGTGACCGTAAGCAGCGGCAACATCACCAATACGGCGACGCTGGGCGTGAGCGGGAATGCCGTCTGCGCAAATGGCAGTTGCACGGCCAGCCAGGTTCTTGCGGGGCCTTGAGCGCATCGCATCGGTAACAGTTCTGCTGCGAGATTCCTGACGAAAGATCCGCCGGATTGTCCCGGCCGTTCTTGCATGTCACAGTAGTTTGTGTGAACGCGAAAATATCCCCTCGTCGCTCGCTTGCCGACTGGACGCAGCAGCATTTCATTGCTGCCGCCGCGCCGGCGTGGGCGGCGCACCTTCATGACGCAGTTGCCTCACCGCAATCCGACAACACGGCGCTGCGCCGTATCGAACCCGAATTGTTCGAGACGCTGGACTTGCTCGAGTCGCTGCGTGTCGATCCGGAAACGTTCGCCGCCTGCATCGCGCATTCGCTGCAACTGTGCGGCATGCAGGACCCGGTAGACGATCTGTTGAAAACCGCACCGCAATTGCGCGAATTGCTGGAAGGCCAGCAGGCTGCGGAAAAAGTCTGGTCGCTGTACGCGACCCAGAACAGCGGCGGCAGCGCGGAAGGTATGCGCCGCTTGTTGTTGGCAATCATTCGCGACTTGCGCGTGGTTTTCATTCTGCTGGCGCGTCAACTCGCACGCTTGCGCACTGCGGCGTCGGCGACGCCGGAACATCAGCGCGAAATCGCCAGGCTCAGCGCCGATATCCACGCTCCGTTGGCCAACCGTCTGGGCATCTGGCAACTCAAGTGGGAGCTGGAAGATCTCGCCTTTCGATATTTGCACGCCGACACCTACAAGCGCATCGCCGACCTGCTCGACGAACGACGAACCGATCGTGAACGCTTCATCGCGCACTGCGTTCAGGTTTTGCGCAACGCATTGCGCGAAGCCGGCATCGAGGCCGAGATTGCCGGCCGCCCCAAGCACATCTATTCCATCTGGAAAAAGATGCAACGCAAGGGCGGCGAGTTTTCCAATCTTTACGACATCCGTGCGTTGCGCGTGCTGGTCAAAGATGTCGCCGCTTGCTACGCCGCGCTTGGTATTGCGCACACGTTGTGGCCGCCGGTACCCGACGAGTTCGATGATTACATCGCACGACCCAAGGGCAACCACTATCAATCGCTGCATACCGCCGTGATCGGCCCGGAAGGCAGGACCCTGGAAGTGCAGATTCGCACCCACGACATGCACGCGCATGCCGAACAGGGCGTGGCCGCGCATTGGCGTTACAAGGAAGGCGGCAGCGCCGACCAGAACTTCGAGCGTAAAGTTGCCTGGATGCGCCAGTTGCTGGAGGTCAAGGACGAGACCGAAGGCGACGCCGAGCTGATGGCCGCGTTCCGCACCGACATCCTCGAAGACCGCGTGTATCTGTTGACGCCGCAGGGGCAGGTAATGGACCTGCCGCGCGGCGCGACCGTGCTCGATTTCGCCTACCACGTGCACACCGATGTCGGGCACCGTTGTCGCGGCGCCAAGGTGAACGGACGCATCGTGCCGCTGCAATTCAAGCCGCGCAGTGGCGACCGCGTCGAAATCCTCACCGGCAAGACGCGTGAGCCGCGTCGCGACTGGCTGTCGGCGCAGCACAGCTTTCTGAACACGCATCGCGCACAGCAGAAAGTCCGGGCCTGGTTCAAGCATGTCGATCACGACGCCAATGCCGCCGCCGGCCGCGCAATCCTGGATCGCGAGCTCAAGCGCCTGGCCTTGTCGAACCTGGATCTGGAAACCCTGCCGAAGAAGTTCCGTCTGCAGACTCTCGATGAGTTGCTGGTGGCGTTGGCGCTGGGCGACGTCAGCACCGGTCAGGTGGCACGCGTTCTGCACGAAACGCATACGCCGCCGCCCGCCCCCGTCGCACCGACGCTGCGCGCACCGAGACGCGACAAGGACGCCATCGTCATCGAAGGGGTCGGCAATTTGCTCACGACACTGGCGCGTTGCTGTCAGCCGCTACCGGGCGATGCCATCGTTGGCTACATCACCCGCGGGCGCGGCGTATCGATCCATCGCGCCGATTGCGCCAGTTTCGCTCATCTGCGCTCGCGCGATGCCAGCCGTGCGATCGAAGTGCAGTGGGGCGGCAGTCGCGCCCAGGAGTACGAGGTCAATATCGTCGTACGCGGTTACGACCGCAAGGACCTGCACAAGGACGTCACCAACGTCATCGCCGCCGCCAACGTGCACCTGCTTGCCGTGAATACCCGCGTCGACGATGCGCGCGGCATCGCGACCATGAACTTCGCCCTGCGCGTCACCGATTTCGAGCAACTATCCACGCTGCTCGGTCGCCTGTCCGGCGTGCCCAACGTGACCGAGGCGCGAAGGCTGGCGTGAGGGGATTGCGTTTGGGAGATTTCCAGACCCCGCCGCCAATCCCTTGTTTTGCGCCACTTTTTTCATCGACTGAATGCCGGCTGTGGCGACTGGCATGCTATGCTTGCCGTGCTGAGTCAGGCGCGACGGGGGGATGGGCTTTCCGCTCGGCGTCTGGTTGTGGAATACGAGCGCAACGTGATCGAGATCCCCGGATACCGCATTCTTCGTCAGCTTGGCCGTGGCGGCATGGCCACGGTGTACCTGGCCACCCAGGAATCGGTGCAGCGCGATGTGGCGCTGAAGATCATGTCGCCGCAATTGCTGGCGGATCCCGATTTCGGCGAGCGTTTCCTTCGCGAGGCGCGCATCGCGGCGAAACTGCATCATCGCCACGTCGTCGGCGTCCACGATGTCGGACGCCATGGCAGTCATCATTACATCGCGATGGAATATCTGGGCGGCGGCACGCTGCTCAATCCGGACGGTACGCCACGACCGCTGGATTTCGCCTTGCGCACGACGCGCGAGATTGCCTCGGCGCTGAACTACGCGCATTCCAAGGGTTTCGTGCATCGCGACGTAAAACCCGACAACGTGCTGATGCGCGACGATGGCAGTGCGGCGCTGACCGATTTCGGCATCGCCCGCGCCAGCGATTCGGCCACGCACATGACCCAGACCGGTACCGTGGTCGGCACGCCGCATTACATGAGTCCGGAACAGGCGCGCGGACGTTCGCTCGACGGACGCGCGGATTTGTACAGTCTGGGCATTGTGTTGTACGAAATGCTGGTCGGACGCGTGCCGTACCAGGCCGACGATTCGCTCGCGGTCGGCATCATGCACATCACCCAGCCGATTCCGCAGTTGCCCGAGCGATTTACCGCACTGCAGCCGCTACTCAGCCGGCTGCTCGCCAAGCAACCCGAAGAGCGTTTCCAGAGCGGCGATGCAGTAGCCGATGCGATCGAACAGATTGAACTGTCGATGAGCGACGGTTCGATGATTCGCCGGTTCGCCAACGAAAACGAAAGCACCCAGATCCTCGGCCAGAACGATGCCACCTTCGCATTGCCGGCAGTATCCGCGCCGCCGCGGGCAACTGCTTCGACGCCCGCACCCGCAGCGGGTGCGCAACGCTATCGATCCGAACCCAGTCTGGGCAGACTAGACGACGTCGCCGCCTCTCCGCAACTGCGGCCGATGCCATATCGCGCCACGCCGCGGCCGGCGAACATGGGCAAGGCGCAACGCGGCAGTCGCGGCTGGGTATATGCCGTGGTCGGTGTGGTCGTTCTCTGCGTCGCGGGTTTTGGGTTGTGGCATTACCAGAATCGCCTGCGTGGCTTGTTGCCCAACACGGAACTCAATTCGTTGATATCGCGCGGGCAGAAAGCGCTGATAGCAGGCAAGCTGATCGGTCCGGGTAGCGCGCGTGAGATGTTTCAGGCCGCACGCTCCCTGGATATCGACAACGATCAGGCGCGCAAAGGTTTGAACGAAGTCGGTCGACGTCTTGTCGAGCAGGGCCATGCAGCTATCGTGCAGGGCGATTTCGCTGCCGCGAACAAGGATCTGGTCGCGGCCGACGAAGTGCTCGGCGGCGGTGCCGAGGTCGATCGGCTCAAGGACGATCTGCATACAGCGCAGACGCGCAATACCAAGAGCGGGCAATTGCTCGCAGCCGCCGATGCGGCGCTGGCAGCCGGAAATCTATTTGGCAGCGGCAGCGCAGCGGCGATCTACCAGCAGGTAATGGACGCCGATCCCACCAATGCGCTCGCATTGAACGGTTTGCAAAAGGTCGCAAAGGCTGCCGCCCAGCAGGCACGCGACGCGATCGCTGCGGGCGATATCGACCAGGCCAATCAACACATCGCCGACCTCACCCGATTGTCGCCGAACAACCCGGCCATTCCGGACCTGCGTGCCGCAATCGCCAATCAGCACGCCGATGCGAGCCAGGCGCTGGAAACGAAACTCACCCAAGCCGAGGCGCGGCAACGTGGCGGCAAGCTTGCCGGCGACGACGGTGCGATCGCACTGTTCCACGCCGTGCTCAAGCAGGATGCAAACAACGTGCGCGCCAGGACCGGGTTGCAGAGAGCGGCACAGACTCTGGTCGCGCAGGCCAACGCGGCGCTCGACGACGACAACACCGTCCAGGCCGACAAATTGTTGTTGCTCGCTGCCGATGCTGCGCCGGACTCGCGCGAATTGCGCATCGCCAGATCGCGTTTGCGCGAAACGCGCGAGCGTCTGGATATCGCCAAGCAACAGGCACAGATTACGCCGGCACAAGCCGCACAGATCCAGCAAATGCTCGCCGCCGGAGACCGTGCGCTCGCGGCCGGCAACCTGATCGTGCCACCGGTCGACTGCGCGTTCGACAAGTTTCGTGCGGTGCTGCGCATCGATCCGAAGAACCTGCAAGCCATGGCCGGGCTCGGCAAGATCGCCGCGCGGGCCAAGCCGCTGTTCGATCAGGCCATCAAGAACGGCACGCCCAAGCGTGCGCGCGCCTATATCGACGCGATTTCGCAATCCGATCCCAGCGACAAGTCCGTCGACTCCATGCGCGAGCGCCTGGCCAACGTGTTTCTCGACGATGCCGAAAAAAGCATCGGCAATGGCGACCATGCCAGCGCCGACTACGACATCAAGGCCGCGCGCCAACTGTCCCCGAACAATCCACGCATTGCGCCGATGGACATGAAACTGCAAGCGATGCCCGGTGGGTAGCGGCGCGGTAGCCAGACTGCAACCCTTCGGCGAACGGCTGTGGATTGCCGACGGCGGGACCGTTCGTTTTTTTGGTATGCCGTTTCCGACCCGGATGAGCGTAGCGCGCCTGAGCGACGATCGCGTGTGGGTGCATTCGCCTGTTGCCCTGGACGACGCATTGCGCGAGGAAATCGATGCGCTTGGTCATGTCGCTGCGCTGATTGCGCCGAATTCACTGCACCACTTGTTTGTCGGCGCTTGGCAGGCCGCCTATCCGCAAGCGCGAACATGGGCCGCGCCGGGATTGCGCCGCAAATGTCCGCAACTACGTTTCGATGCGGACCTCGACGATGGCTTGGCGGCGGAATGGGGCGATGAAATCGATAGCCTCGTGTTTCGCCAAAGTCGCATCGTCAACGAGGTCGTGTTTCACCATCGGCCGTCGCGCACACTGATACTGACGGACCTGATCGAAAACTTCGATGCGCGGACCCTGACCTGGCCGATGCGTCTGATTGCGCGTCTCGGTGGCGTGCTGGCGCCGAACGGCAGTACGCCCCGGGACTTCCGTGCCAGCTTCCGCGGTTCCGGTCGGGCGCAGGCACGTGCCTGCCGCGATCGGGTGCTTGGCTGGAACGTGCAGCGCATCGTGCTCTCTCACGGCTTGTGCGTTGAAACCGACGCTGGCGCATTTCTGCAGCGCGCGCTGGCCTGGCTCGGACCTTGAGAACAATGCTCAACGAAATTCGTTGCCAAATCCAGGCTGGTTGATGCAGGCGCCGACGTCGGCCCACGCGATGGACCAGGACAGTCCCGTCGGCAAGGCGGCCATGGCCAGGAGGCGCAGGACGGCTCCCGGCAATTACTCGCCGGTTGCCAGGATTCGCAGCAACGCCTCGCGTGCCGCATCGAAGGAAAAATGTTCGCGGACGTTTTTCAGCCCGTTCTCGGATAGCGTTTTCCACAATGCCGCATCGTTGTAGGCGCGCACGATAGCGGCAGCGAAATCGTCGGCAGAATCGGCGACCAGCACGTCCGGCTCATGGCTTTCGATTTGGGTACGCACATGCATCCCTTCGACTGCACAACTGGTAGCCACTACCGGCAGGCCGTAGCTCATGGCCATGTTGATCTTGCCCTTGACTCCGGCGCCGTAGCGCAGCGGCGCAAGCGCGAGGCGGCTGGCATCCATGAACGGGGCGATGTCTTCGACGTAACCGTGCACGATCACGCCATCGTGGGCCAGCTCCAGAATCTGCGCCGGCGCCTTGCTGCCGATGACGTGGAACTCGATGTCCGGCAGATGCGAACGCACCAGCGGAAATACATCGTTGGCGAACCACAGCACGGCATCCGTATTCGGCGGATGCTGGAAACCACCGACGAAGACCAGATCATGGCGCGCATCGAATTCGCGACGCCGCCCGTGCAACGCATGGACATTGGACAGCACCTCGACGCGTGCCTGCGGAACTTCGCGCGCGAGCAGTTCACGCTCGGCACTGCTGACCACCAGGCTGACATCGCATTCGCGCATGAGCTTCAATTCCTGCGCGCGCGTGCGTGCGGCTTGCTGCGCGAGCTCACTGCTTTGCGTCAGCGCTGCGGCGCGTTGCTCGCGCAAGTAGTGCAAATCCACGGTGTCGAAGATCAGCCGGGCTTTCGGCGCATACAAGCGCGCCGCGCCGATGTAATTCACGGCGACGTAGTGACGAGACAGAAAGATGGCATCGAGGTTGCCGCCGCGTTCGCGCAGCCATGCGATCGGGTTGTTGACGAATGGGTGGTACAACACCTCGACTCCCAGCGCCTGCAGAGCGTGGGTGTACCGTCCGCAATGGGCTCGATTGTCCGGCAGGAAGCTGACTGCGTAACCGAGCTGACGCAACACGCGCATCAGGTTGAGCATGCGTAGCGAACCGGAGTCCTGATCCGGCGTCGGCGTGTAGGCATCCACGATCAGTATGCGACCGCGCGCACGCCAATTCGCCGCGTTCAGCGCGGCTTTGGCAGCATGGATTGGCGCCGGCTGCCGGGCAATTGCATCTTTCCATTTTTCCACAAACTTCGTGTGGTTGATCGCCTGAAAGCGTTTCATGCCGCTGCCGCTGCTGGTATCGGTTCCGGCGGTGATGCCTTCGAAATGCACCACGCGCGAGCGCGGTTCGTAGAAAACCTGTTTCCCGGCGGCGCGCACGGCAAACGCAAGATCGGTATCTTCGTAGTATGCCGGCGAATAGCGCGTATCGAAGCCGCCAATTTCGAGAAAAAGATCCCGCCGCAGCATGATCGCCGCGCCGGAGCAGTAGTCGGCCTCGCGCCGGAATGCATGGCGCGGGTCGGCCGGATCGTCGAGACGGCCGTAATTCCAGGCGCCTCCATCATTGAACACGATGCCGCCGGCTTCCTGCAGGCGTCCGTCCGGATACACCAGTTGCGCGCCGACAAGACCGCAGTCGGGTTCCTCGGCAAAGCATTGCAGCAGTGCTTCGAGCCAGCCGGCAGTCACAACCGTATCGTTGTTGAGAAACACGATGAATTCGCCGGTTGCGGCTTCCGCGCCGGCATTGCACGACCCAACGAAGCCCAGATTTTGAGCATTGCGCACAACGCGGATACCGCCGATTTCGCTCAGCCGCCGCGGTGTCGAATCGGTCGACGCGTCGTCGACGACGATGACCTCGAACGCGATATCGTCCGCGTGTTCCGCGAGCGACCGCAAGCAGGCGACGGTATAGTCGATCTTGCCGTATACCGGTATCACGATCGAAACCCGCGGCGTCGCCGCCGATGCAATCGCGAACGGCGAAAAATCGTCGCTCGGTGCGGTTGCGACCGGTGCTGGCGGTAACGTCGCTGGCCGGCGGAATTCGTCGACTGCGCGTTTGAGGGTACCACTGAATCCGCGGCTGGCCAGACTTCCGCGGGTGCGATGCAGTGCTGCATGCAGACGCGAAAACGTGAACGCGATGCGCGTGCGCGCGGCACGTAATTTTCGATTGGCGTAACGCAGCGGTTTGGTCAGGCGCCACGACAAGCTGGAATGCATCAGATCACGCTCGGCACTGACCTGCTCGAACTGTGGGCGCAAGCTCAGCAATTCGGCGTTCAGAGCATTGGCCCACATGCTGCGCGCGTCAAACTCGCCGCGCAACTTGTTCATTGCCGCGACTGCGCGCTTGATCTGGCGATTCAAATCGAATGCCCAGTCGGCGCGCTTTTCCAGTTCGCGTTGGCGCGTATCGATTTCCTCTTTGAGGAAATCGATACGGCGTCGCGCTGCACCGAGCACATCGGCTTGGGATTGCACGATCAGATGATTTGCATTGGCCGGGATCGGCGATGCTGGCGCGGCGTGCGATGCGATCGTCGGTAGCAACGTGCGATAATCGGCCGTCATGTCGGCAAGTGTGCGCAGCGGGCGCTGCGCCAGATTGGCACGCACAGTGTCGATTGCAGCGCGGTTTTGACGTAGGCGTGCAACCGTCGCCAGAACCGAGTCGGCTGTCGGCTCGGTGAGAAAACCGTCGACGCCATCGCGGATGCGTTCGCCCAAGGCGCCGAGGTTCGTGGCGATGACCGGAATGCCGAAGCTGCTCAACTCCGACAGTGTGTAGCTGAACGTCTCGGCGAAATTCGGCAGGATCATTGCCGCATCCGGCGCGACGCGAGCCAGCAGTTGCGGCAGTTCGTCGCGCCGGTAATTGAGCAGGATGTGCACGTCGCTGCGACCGAAGAATTCGCGACTTTCAGCTCCGGCGCCGAGCAGGAACAACTCGGCATCCTTGCCCAGTGTGGGCAACATCTCGCGCAGCAGGTGTGCGGCTTTGCCGCGGCGTACGCGGCCGAGCACGATCAGGCGCAGGCGGTCGCGCCGCAGAGGCGGAGGCAACGGCAATCGCGCTGCGGCCGGCCACGTTTCGATACCGTGCGCGATCACATGTTGCGGCAGCGCCGACAAGCGCGGTTGCAGGCGTATGAATATTTCCATCGCTGCGCGACTGGGTGCAAGCAACGCTGTGGAAGCCCGCAGGGCCGCGTCAGCAAAGGCTTCTCGCAGTGCCAGCCAATAATCCGGATCGCGTTCGGCGAACTCGAAGCCGGCGTCGGCCCGGGCCAGATCGGTGCGCAGCTGCGCGGCGTCGAACGCCAGCGATGCATCGTCGAGATTGCGATGCAGCAGCGGCCACAATGGATAGAAGTCGTGGACAAAATAGCTGGTCGGCAAACCGCTGCGAAGCGCATCCAGACTGTGTCCGATCAGCGACGACACGACGATCGCATCTATTGCGAAGTCGCGGCAAATGCCGTCGAGAAATTCGCGATAGCCACGATTTGCGAAACCGGTGCTGGCGATCGGATCGGAAAGCGGCAGTTGCCGCAGCGCAGGTTGCGACATTGTCGCATCATGCAACTCGAGTACTTCACCGTAGCGGCGGCGATCGAAATTTCCGCGCGCGGTAAAAATCAGATGGTGGCGCCGATCGTCGCTGATAGCCAGATCGCGCACGAAGCGCTCTGCACCTCCACCCCATCCGTGCAGGACGTGCAGTACCACCGGTTTGCCATCCAGGCCCGGGTGCAAACCCGCCTGGCCAGATTGGTTGGTGAGCGAGGCGGCGACGCGCTCGCGCAGCGCGCCCAGGGCAGACGGGCCTGCCGGGTCGGCTCCCGGCGCAGGCGATGCGGGACCGCGAAGCGGCAGATCCGGATCGGCGACATACAAATAGTCCAGCAGCACGCCCCGATACGGTGCAAACGCGGGCGGCAATGCAGCATTGTGGATTTTTTCGATATCGCAGCAAGCCAGAGCTGCGCCATTCCACGCGCTGAGCAAAGGCGAGAACGTCGGCCAGTCCAGCGCGATCCGGGCAGCATGCAGGTAGCATAAGGAATCGATGCGATGGGGGTCCGCAGCGCTTTGCGCGTCCGCTGGCAGGGGTGAGCGCGCTGAATCGACATTGTCCATCGCGCTTGCGACCAGCACATCGCGTAAACGCAGTGCACCGGTCAGACGCTTGAACCACCACGGCGGCAGTATGCTGCCGGCGCGCAGCAAAATCAGGTCGTCGCCGGGAAACGCCGTGGCCGCAGTGCCCAGTGCAGCCACGGCGTCGAGTGTGCCGAGCGCCGTGGTATCGACGCGCACATCCGACGGCAGACCATTTGCGGCCTGTGCCAGCCAGTCCGCATCCGGCGACGTCGCGCCGTAGATACAGACGCGAATCGCGGCGGACTGGCTGTTATCCACGAACGCTTGAACGTTTGGCGCTCAACGACCGCGTTCCATGTTGCCCATGGTTTGTTCGGCGTAACCGGGCGGGATCGCAAAGTCGCCGGCGGGTACGCCGCTGGTGCTCAGACTCTTCAACTCGACCGTTTCGCCGGCACGGCCGTCGTCGAACTTGACGATTCTGACCGGGAAGCGATCGGTCGGCATTCCGCTGAGTGGAGACTTGAACATTCCGCCCGACATCTTCTCTGTCAGCGCTTGCAATTGCACAAATGCATTACGCAGGTTCGCGGCATCCGCCGCGGAAATACCGGCAGCGGCGAGCGGAGTCAGACAAGAGTCGGAGCTGTGCCGGCCATCGATCGTGGTCGTGTACACCTCGCAGGGATAACCATCGACGCGATCGTGCGCGCCGGTCGGCGTTATGCTGACATTGACCTTTGCGCCGCCCATTCCCGGCATGTGCTTGCCCATCTGCTGTTCGACCATGGCGCGTTGCTCCGGCGGCAGATTGGCCAGGGCGGCCTGCGCCCGCGCCATCGCAGCTCCCGCGGTTTCCGCCATTTTTGCCATGTCCATGTACTTCTTCTTGTCGTGCATCAACACGATCATGCGATTGCCGGAACCATCGAACAGCATGCTGACGTTGCCGGCGTCGGTGCGCATGCGGTTGCCGGACAATTCGATGCGCGACAGCGCGTGATCGCCATTACCGCCTTTGACCACGGCGAAGTCGGCGCGGAAATCCGCGTGTGCGCCGTTGCACACGGCAAAACCGCAAACAGCCAGCGCAAGTGGAAGGCAATGTCGCATGTTTGTCTCCTGAAGTGATTTTGGGATAGTGTTGGTGGATTATCCCGGAAGGGGGCGTGGCTGTCACCGCGCATTGGCATTCAGCGTTGGCAAGCGCGTGGTTCGGGTAGACTTGGCATGCATTCCCCGGATCGATTCCCACCTTGTCTGCAGCGCATTTTCTCTCAATCTGGCGTCCATTCTGGCGTTTCGTGCGCGTACCGTTCTGGCTGGCGCTTGGGCTTGGCGTGGGCTTCCTCGGCCCGTATCTGGTCTATCTCGATAGTCAGGTGCAGTCGCGTTTCGACGATTTGTCGTGGATTGTGCCAAGCCGCGTTTTTGCGCGTTCGCTGACTTTGCAGGTCGGTATGCCGTTGTCTGCGCGCGCCCTTGAACTGGAACTGGATGCGTCGCGTTACGTGAAAACCGGGCAGGCACGCTCGACGGGAAGCTATTCTCGCAATGGCGACAATTTCGTCATCGCGCGCCGCGCGTTTTCCGATCTGGACGGACCCGAGCCTGCGCGCGCGATCGACGTGAACCTGAGTGCGGACCGCGTAATTGCGCTCAACGACGTTGCCAGCAAGACGTCGATCAATCAGGTGCGTCTGGATCCGGCGCGCATTGCCACGTTGTACGGCGCATCGCAGGAAGAACGCCAGGTCGTCGCCCTCGAACAGCTGCCGCCGCTGCTGATCACCGGTTTGCAAGCCGTCGAGGACCGCAATTTCAAGCATCACCACGGCATTGCTCTCGGCGCAATCGCGCGTGCGGCCTGGGTCGATTTGACCAGCGGTCACGTCGCTCAGGGCGGCAGCACGCTCACCCAACAACTGGTCAAGAACCTGTTCCTGGATCGTGGCCAGCGCTTGAGCCGGAAATTGAACGAAGCCCTGCTTGCCGTGCTGATCGAAGCGCACTACAGCAAGCACCGAATCCTGCAGGCGTACGTCAATGAAATTTTTCTCGGCCAGCGCGGCGATCAGGCGGTGCACGGATTTGCCGCCGCCGCGCAATTCTATTTTGGCCGCGATGTGCGCACGCTGTCGCCCCCGGACATTGCGTTGCTGGTCGGCATGGTGCGCGGTCCGAGTCTGTACGATCCGCGACGCAATCCGAAGCTTGCGCTGGAGCGGCGCAATCATGTACTCGGCGAGTTTTACCAGACCGGATTGATCGATGCGACCACGCTTGAGCGCGCGCGCAGCGCAGCGCTGGGCGTGCTGCCGACTTCGGGCTTGCCGCGCGATCGCGCACCGGCATTCCTGGATCTGGTGCGTGCGCAATTGCACCGCGACTACGCGCCCGCGCAACTGCAGGGTGCGGGTTTGTCGATCTACACGACGCTTGCGCCGTCCACGCAAACGCTGGCCGAAACCGCGTTGGACGACGCGCTGACCCGACTCGGGAAACGCCAGCCCGACTTGCAGGGCGCGATGATCGTCACCGACGCGCACGATGCGCAAGTTCAAGCCGTGATCGGCGGTCGCGACGCGGGCGATGGCGGCTTCGATCGCGCACTCGATGCACGCCGGCCGGTCGGTTCGCTGGTCAAGCCTTTTGTATACCTGGTTGCGCTCGCACAGCCGCAAATCTACTCGCTGGCCACGTTGCTCGACGATGCGCCGGTCGACATGGTGCAACCGAATGGCACGCATTGGACTCCGCAAAACGATGATCACGAAGTTCACGGGAAGACGCTGCTGATCGACGCTCTGGCGCGTTCGTACAACCTGGCCACCGTGCACCTTGGCATGGCGATCGGCGTGGACAAGGTACGTGGATTGCTGGAATCGTTTGGCCTCAATGCGACCATCAATCCGAACCCTTCGTTGCTGCTGGGTGCCGTGGATCTGTCTCCGTATGATGTGGCGCAGTTGTATCAATATTTCGCTGCAGATGGCCACGCCCTGCCGTTGCGAGCGTTGCGCGGCGTCCTCGACGAAAAAGGCCGCCCGCTCAAACGCTACGAAATCAAACCCGGCGCGGGCGACTACGTTGGCCCGGCAAGACTGGTCAGTTACGCGATGCAGGAGGTCGTGCGCAATGGCACCGCGCGTGCCATCCAGGCGCAAGGGCTCGCAGCATTGCAGGCCGCAGGCAAGACCGGCACCAGCGATTCGCAGCGCGATTCCTGGTTCGCCGGATTCACCGGCTCGTATCTGGCGGTGGTGTGGATCGGACGCGACGACAACAAGCCAACGGGTTTGTGGGGCGCCAGCGGTGCGCTGCAGGCATGGATCGGCCTGTTCAAGACCTTGCCCAGCAAACCGTTGTCGATTCCAGCGGCCGGATTGGAAATGGCGTGGGTCGATCCGCAAACCGGGCAGGGCACGCAATACCAGTGCGCAGGCGCGCGCGAATTGCCGTTCCTGACCGGACACGCTCCGCCGGCGTCGGAACATTGTGTGTGGCAGGAAATCAAATCGGCATTCGGTGGAAACTGAGCGCCGCATGAACTTTCAACGGAGCCGTTAAAATGATACGGAAAACAATTCCAGACTTTTGCGCATTTGCACTTGTCGGGCTGCTCGTCGGATGTTCCTCTTCACCCAGTCACCGCGGCTCCGCCGGTCGACCCGATCGCAGCGCCGCCGTGACCGCGATCCGCAAGGCCGGCACGCAGTTTGAATCCAGCGTGCAGGTACATCCGTTGATCGATCCCGCCGTCGAAGGGTTGCTGCACCAGGCACGGGAACTCGAAGCGCAAAACCAACCCGCGCAAGCGCTCGCCAACGTGCGCAAGGCCCTCACGATCACGCCCAAAGCACCCGATTTGCTGCAATACGAGGCCGAACTGTTGATCGAAACCGGCGACTGGAAACAGGCCGAATCGCGCGCACAACAGTCCTACGAACTCGGCCCAAAAGTCGGCGGGCTTTGCGCGCGCAGTCTGGAAACCCTCGTCTGGACGCGCTTCGCGCTCCGCGACGATGCGGGCGTCAAACAGGCGCAGCAGCAATTGGCAGGTTGCCGCGTGCCCGATCGTAACCGCTATTAGTTTTGTCTGTTTGGCGAGGGACGACTGCGAGCTGATTTTCCGCGGGATGGGTGGAGCGCAGCGATAGCCACGCTGTTTCGAGCAACAGCAGAGCTTTCATTCGCCTGCTGCGAGCGGAAGCCTTGCTTTGCATCCAAACGTGGTGGCCATCCATGGAATCAAGTCCGGGGTCAATCGATCCTGCGCGGGAGGCGATTGTCCGCCGCAGTCGAAAACACACATCGGCACCGGGTCGGAAGGTAAAATGCGCAAACGCCATTGGCGAAATCACGGGACCCGAATGGGCCGCCGAAACAACAACAGAAAAACATGCGGGCCAACACCGGAATGACTGCATCGCAATGACATCGAGATTGAGCGTCAGGGAACAGCTTGGCGTGGAGGGGCCATTTGCGGGTGAGGTGGACAATTTCGTTCCGCGCGAATGTCAGCAGGACATGGCCGAAGCCATCGAGGAAGCGATTGCGGAGCGCCAGGCGTTGATCGTGGAAGCCGGCACGGGAACCGGCAAGACATTCGCGTACCTGGTGCCGGCATTGCAGTCGGGCAAACGCGTGATCGTGTCGACGGGCACGAAGACCCTGCAGGATCAACTGTTCCATCGCGATCTGCCGCGCGTGCGACAGGTGCTTGGCGCGCGATTGAAGACCAGCTTGCTCAAGGGCCGTGCAAACTACGCATGTTTGTATCGACTGGACCAGGTCGGCAAGGACGGCAATCTGGTGTCGCGCGAACAGGTGCACCAGTTGCAGGCGATACGCGCGTGGGCGCAACGCAGCGGCAGCGGCGATATCGGCGAGTTGACCGACGTTCCCGAAGACTCGCCATTGTGGCCACGTGTCACCTCGACGGTGGAGAATTGCCTGGGTGTCGAATGCCCGATGTTTGCCGACTGTTTCGTGGTCAAGGCACGCCGCGCCGCCCAGGAAGCCGACTTGGTTGTCGTCAACCATCACTTGCTGTTTGCGGATCTGGCGATCAAGCACGGCGGCTTCGGCGAAATCCTGCCTGGCGCGCATGCCTTCATTCTCGACGAAGCGCACCAGATTCCCGAACTTGCCGGGCAGTTTTTTTCGCTGCACGTGACCGCGCGGCAAATGACGGAACTGGCCAGCGACGCGCTCGCCGAGTGCGCGACGGTCAGCGGCGCGCTGGCCAGTTTGCGCGAAGCGATCGAAGCGATTGCGCCTGCGGTCAAGCGTCTGCGCCTGGCGTTGGACGGTTTGCCGCTCAAGAGCAGTTTCGCGGCGATCGAAAACAATGCCGCTGCGCAGGAGCAACTGAACGCATTGAACGAGCAGTTGCACAAACTCGCAGGTGCGCTTGCGGCTCAGGCCGAACGCTCGCGCGGACTGACCAGTGTGCATGAACGTGCGCTGGCCTTGTGCCAGCGCCTGCACGAGGTGTGTGATGGCGCGGCCACTGCGACCGTGCACTGGTACGAAGTGACGACTCACGGTTTCGCTTTCCACGCCACGCCGCTGGATCTGGCGCCGCCACTGCGAAGTCTGCGCGAACAGGCGCACGCGGCCTGGATTTATACCTCGGCCACGTTGTCGGTAGCCGGTCAGTTCGACCATTTCGTGCGCCAGCTCGGTCACGAAGATCCGATTGCGATCAGCCTGCCCAGCCCGTTCGACTATTCGCGGCAGGCGCTGGCCTACCTGCCGAATGGCTTGCCCGATCCGAACGCGGCCGCTTACACCGAACGCGTCGTTGACGCCGCGCGCCCCGTGATCGAAGCCGCACGTGGACGCACGTTCATCCTGTTCACTTCGCATCGCGCGCTCAAGCGCGCCGCCGAGTTGTTGATCGATCTGCCGTATCCGTTGTTCGTTCAAGGCACCGCGCCACGACACGAATTGCTGAACGAATTTCGCGAGTCCGGCAATGGCGTGCTGCTCGGAGCGGCCAGTTTCTGGGAAGGTGTGGATGTCGCCGGCGAGGCGCTGTCCTGCGTGATCATCGACAAGCTGCCCTTTGCTGCGCCCGACGATCCGGTGCTGGAAGCGCGCCTGACTGCGTTGCGCGAAGCCGGCGGGAATCCGTTTTTCGAGTGGCAGGTCCCGGCTGCGGCCATTGCGCTCAAGCAAGGCGCGGGACGCTTGATCCGCGACGTCAACGATCGCGGCGTGCTGATGCTTTGCGATCCGCGGCTGACCACCCGCGCTTACGGAAAACTTTTCCTGCGCAGCTTGCCGCCGCTGCCGATCACGCGCGAGCTGGACGATGTGCGCAGGTTTTTCGGTGCGGGTGTGCCGCAAAGCGAGAAGGTTTAGCTCACTCTTCCCCACGCGTTGCTTGGGGGTGAGGGCTAGACTGGCTCCCTCTCCCCCGATGCACCGGGAAAGAGGGTTCAAAGACAATGAGATGTTTGTGATCAGCCGATGAACCTCAACCACGACATCATCGAACTCAACGGTGAACCGGCGCAGAGGCAAGACCTGCGCATGTTGGCACAAACCAATTACGGCCATTTCACGGCGCTGCAGGCGCGCGACGGGCGCGTGCAGGGGCTGGATCTGCATCTGGACCGGTTGCAGGAAGGCACGCGTGAACTGTATTCCAGCGATCTGGATCGCGAGCGCGTTCGCGGATATCTGCGCCATGCGCTGGCTGGAGCCGGAGCAATCGTGTCGGTGCGGATCAGCGTATTCTCCCGCGCGTTCAACCGCGAAAGACCGGCCGATCGGGCAACGCCGGATGTGCTGATCGCAGTGGGCCCGGTCCGCGAATCCGCCTCGACACCCTTGCGTCTGAAATCATTCCGCTACCAGCGTGATCTGCCGCAGATCAAGCACGTCGGCACTTTCGCGTTGTTCCACCATCGGCGCCTCGCCCAGCAGGCTGGATTCGACGATGCGGTATTTGTCGACGCGCAAGGTTGTGTTTCCGAGGCGAGCGTTTGGAATATCGGCTTTCATGACGGCGACAGCTTTGTCTGGCCGGTCGCGTCGCAGCTGGCCGGAACCGGCATGCGCCTGGTGCAAGCGGGAATGCAGCGACTCGATGTCGTTCAGGCGACACGGCGAGTGCCTCTCACCGACCTGAAGCGGATGCGCGCCGCATTTGTTTGCAATGCCAATACAATCGCACGGTCCGTTACACGTATCGATGACGTCGAATTCGACAATGCCAGCGGTTTGACCGAAACGATCAGGCGTTGCCACGACACCAATCCGTGGGAATCGCCGTGATCCGCCAGTCAACGCCCAACGTGCCCGCAAATCGTCATATCCCCGCCCGCGCGCTGCCACGAACGATGCGACAATAGCGACATGAACCTGCTTGCGTTGGAAACCGCCACCGAATCGTGCTCCGCGGCATTGTTGTGCGGCGACGCGATCATAGATCGCAGCGAGCTGGCGCCGCGTCGGCATGCCGAATTGATCCTGCCGATGATTGAATCGTTGCTGGCGCAAGCCGGGCTGTCGCGGCGCCAACTCGACGGCATCGCCGTGGGTCGCGGTCCGGGTGCCTTCACCGGCGTGCGTCTGGCAATTTCCGTGGCGCAGGGTCTGGCGCTGGGGCTTGATTTACCCGTCGTAACCGTCTCGTCGCTGGCTGCGCTGGCGTTGGATGCGCCGGTTGACGATGCGTCCATTCTTGCGGTTATCGACGCGCGCATGGGTGAGGTGTATGCCGGCACGTTTCGGCGTGGTGAGGACCGACTCGTCGCCGCGATCGGCGAGGAATCAGTAGGTACCGTGGAATCGTTGACGCTACCAAAAAGTACACAATGGAACATCGTCGGCAGCGGCTGGAATACCTACCGCGATGCGCTGAGCGCACGCCTGTCCGGAACTCCGCGATTCGCCGACGGCGATCGTTATCCGCAGGCTCGTGCCGTGGCGAAGCTTGCGTTGTCGCAATTCGCTGCCGGCCAGGCAGTCGCGCCGGAGTTTGCCTTGCCCGTGTACTTGCGCGACAAGGTGGCATTGACGTTGAACGAGCAGCGCGCGCGATGAATTCCGACGCGCTTGTCACAATCTCCAGCGGTCTTTCTTCGCGGCGCCAACGCGTAGATTGTTGATTCGATGATTGTGTGCGCGACAGGAGCGTAGATGCAGGTCTTGCTGAGGCCCGCCTGGGCAATTGCGGCCAAAGCGCGTCGTCGCTTGCGCGCATGGCAGTTGCAGCTCGCCGCGGCAAAACGTGTGCAGGCGAACCGTTTGGATCAGCCGTTGGAAACCCCGCGTGCCGTGCGTATGGATTGCCGATTGTGCGGCACAAAATCCGCGGCCCACGAAATACTCGGTTGTGTGCCGCTTACGCAGCAAGGCGAATTCGACAATGACGTGTACGAGCTGGTGCACTGCGCCGCGTGCGACGTCGTTTATCTATTGCCGTTGCCATCCACCCGCGATCTGAACCGGTTGTACCTGGAAACCGAACAGTTCGACAGCGCCAGCTATTCCGGCAGCGCTGAGAGCTCGCGCATTCTACGCTCCTATGCGCGTCGCCTGGACTACCTTGATTTGCTGCCGGCCGCCGGCGAAGCGGTGCTCGAAGTGGGTGCGGGACTCGCCTGGGTTTCGCGTGCGTGCAAGCAACGCCGACCGGATGTGCGAACGATAGCGCAGGATGTGAGCGACGAATGCGTATCGCGATGTGCCTGGGTCGACGATTACCGGATCGGCCCGATTGAAGCTTGGCCGCTGCAGTCGGAATTCCGATTGATTTCCATGACGCACGTGATCGAACACCTGCCGAATCCGCAGGCAATACTCGCAAATCTGGCACAGCGTCTGATCGGGGGTGGAAAAATATACATCACGGCGCCGTTTCGCCCGCCCTTGTGGAAACACCGGCACGGCATAGGTCCCTGGCTGACGTACGGATATCTGCACGTCCCGGCTCATTTGAGCTATTTTTCGCGGTGCTGGTTCGAGCGCAAGGCCCCGGCTTGCGGACTGGAACTCGTCCATTGGGACGATTCCCATGACGGGCATCAAGTATGCGAAGTCGTGTTGTCCAGACTGCGCGGCTGACGATTGCCTCGTTGCGCGATTGACCTCGCGAAGTTTGCCGCTGGCCATGTCATCGCATCCGAATTCACGTTGCCGGGCTATTTACCCGACAACGTGGCATTGAAGTTTGGCGGGGGAGCGCGCGCTGAGCCACTGCGTTCGATCCGGATCCTGCGGCGATCAATCAGGTCGGCGGGCGCAGGCAGAATGTCGGGGTCAGATGCTGCCAGCAGCGTAGCTGGGCGAACGGCCGCTGGCGCATCACCGCCGTCATGTGGGTGGGCTTGATGCGACCGGCCAGGATTTCGGCTTGATCGCGTGCATGCACACGGTCAATGAAGGCGCGATCCTGCGCGGAGTCGGCGTCGAAGTTCGGGCCGAAGCTGCGCCCGATGAACGGATCGATGATGTTGGCAAAACCCATGAACAGCTCGAAGTCGAAGCGCTGGATCAGTAGCGGCAGGATGTCCTGTGCGCGGATACCCTCGAATCCCTCCGCCGAACAGTCCCAGTCGGCGAACTTGTTTTCTTGCCGGTGCAACTGGACGTTGTAGCGTGACTTTCGCGGGAGTTGCGACCAGTATTCGCGCAGGATGGACATTGCCTCCGGCCACAATCTGTGTCCATTGCGACCGATGATGTCGGCGGCGATAAAACGACCATGCGCTGCCAGCGCATCCGCTACGGACGCGAACAATCGCTCAAGTTCGACGACGTGATGCAGGCTCTGGTTGGCCATGATCGCATCGTAGTGCCCATGCGGTTGCCAGTGGTTGAAGTCGCTTCGCGTGGCAACGAGCTGTGCGCCGACCCCGGCCGACGCTGCCATCTTCATGCCACGGTCAAGCATGGTGGCATTGACGTCCACGCACTCCAGCGTGAATTGGGTGATGCCTTTGTCGACCAGCATTCGCGCCACGCGCACTTCGGTATCGCAATTGCCGCAACCCAGGCTGACGAAACGAACCGGGCGCGAATCGGCGTCAACAAAACTTTCCTGCAGATACTTCGCAAAAAATTCGTCAGGGTTGGAAAATCCGAAGGTTTCCATTTGTGGGCGCAGGTACTTGTTCGACCAGTAATGGTAAATGGCAGGCAGATCGTGGACGACGGTTTGTGCCTCGAAGATCTCCATTTCCGTGGCGAGCCGCGCGTCGTGTCCGGCAAACCGCGCGCCTGCGAACATGCGTCGGGTCAACGACGAGCGCCACAGGCGTTGCAATGGAGTCCTGAGTACGGGCGGCAGGCGCCGGCCGAACGGAACCAGATATCTTCTCAGGAATGTGCGCATGACGGTCGATGCTACGCGAAGGCATTGATCGGTCGCAAACAGCACGTGCGCGCCGCGGTGTGCCCGGGCTCGGCATGATTTGCGGCGTGAAACTCGGTTCTGCGCCGAGCAAGCGGTGCCGCAAAAACTTCGCAGCAGCATGAAGCCGATGCCAGGGAAGCGGGGCCAACCGTGATCACATGCGTTCGATGCAGAGGCCGCCAGCGCCAAAAGCTTGCCGCTTTCGGATGGTCCGGTACGGCGCGCAGCGAATCCGAAATCGCCAAATCGCATGGCTGCACCGAACACGATGCGAAACCGCTGGCAGCGCACCGGTCAAGCGTGCGACAAGGGCTGCTCGTCCGGACTGCGCTTGTCGTTCTGCGCGCAAAAGCATCGCGCGAAATGGGCTCGTGACCGGCATCCTCGAAACCGATATTGATACCGAGGTTTTCGGACTGCGCTGGCTACGCGCGTTTGCTGTCGGATTCGTCCCCCCGATCGACCACCGGAGAAAGGAACATGCTTTGGGGTGGACCGAATCGATGTTGCCGGGGCAATTCGAGAAGAGCCCATGAGCGGCATGCGCGAGTCGATCGGTATAATGCGGCCAACCAGTCGGGACCGCGTTGAAGATGGCAATGATCACATCGCAAGTGCTTGCGCGCCGCGACGCGTTGGCCGAAGAATTCCGCGACGCCGTGCCGTTCAGGCATGCGGTCATCGATGATTTTTTTGATCCGTCGCTGTGCCGGAGCCTGCTTTCGGATTTCCCGAATTTCGAAGAGCGTTACGCGCTGAACGAAATGGGTGAAGTCGGTGGCAAGGCGGTACGCATGGATGTGCGCGATATTTCCGATGCCTATCGCGACGTCGATCAATATCTGCAGACAACCGGGTTTCTCGATTTTGTTTCCACCATCACCGGCATTCCCGATCTGCTCTATGATCCGGACTACATTGGCGGCGGCACACACGAAAACCGAGACGGCCAGGGTCTGGATCAGCATGTGGATTTCAATTTCCACCCAAGAACTCGCTGGCATCGGCGACTGAATCTGATCGTCTATCTGAATCCCGAATGGGAAGATGCCTGGGGCGGCAATCTGCAATTGCAGGCCGACCCGTGGAACGGCGACACGCGTGGACCGAGCGTCGCGCCGCTGTTCAATCGCGCAGTGATCTTCGAAACGACCGAACGCTCGTGGCACGGTTTTTCGACGATCCATCTTCCGGACGAAAAAAAGGCGTTGTCACGCAAGTCGTTTGCGATTTACCTGTACACAACGCAGCGGCCTGCGCAAGAAACGGCGGCCTCCCATGCCACGATCTATGTACCTGACAGATTGCCGGACGATCTGCGTCCCGGCGATGTGCTCGACGCGGATCGGATCGACGACCTGCGGCAGCGATTCGATCGCGCATTCGGTCAACTGAAGTTTCTGTACGATCGGGAAAAACAGTTCTCCACGCAGATCTCCGCGCTGGAGAATGCATTGACCCAAGCGCGCGGTGCCATGCGCGTGCCTTTGCAAGGCTATGCTCTGCAAAGTGGCGCGCCGACGGGCATGTGGCCGGATGGCTGGGTGGGAACAACGTTCTCGATGCGCTTCACGCCGCAGAAAAAGCTGCGCGGAGTGCAGCTCGAACTATGGGCGCCGGATCGTCTCGACAGTGATCAGACTCTTGCTATCGAACTCGATGGCAAACGCTGGACACACTACGTCGCTCGCGGTTCCAGGTCGCGGCTGGTGCTCAAAACCCGCGCGCCGGCCGGCCGGGAACTGCAGCTGACGGTGCGTGCCGAACGCAGTTTCGTGCCGGCACAAGTCGGGCAATCGACCGATGCGCGCGATTTGGCGTGGAAGTTGTTGGGCGCGGCTCTCGAACACTGAATAGGCCGAGTCGATCTGAACACCGGGGATTCGACGTTCCGCGAACAACCCGAAACCGTCCGCTGCGTTCAACCAGTCAAGCACTTCGAATCGACGAAGATCGGAGAAACTCTGACCATTACGCAGACGGCTGACGTGGTGCCCTGTCGCCACTATCAATCGAATCTCATTTCGCGTGCGTCAGTGTCGACCGTCGCCGTGTCGCTCTAATTCGGACAGATCGTACATGGTGTATTCCTTGTCTACGATGGCCGTTACCCCTGGATCGGTCGCCAACTGTTTCTCGATTGCCAGCGCGCGATTCGTGATATGGGTTTCATTCCTGCTGACGTCTGAATGCGGCATGATCACGAACCTGATGTTGTTGGCCTTCAAGAATCGCAGGAGATTGCCAGTACTCGTCACGTACTCAGGATGAGTAAAGGAAATCATCCAAAGGCTTTCGAAGCTGGCAGGCAGGGCAAAACCCACTTCGTCCTGCACGTATCCAACAACACGCGCGACGGTATGTTCTGTTGCAAGTCTGCGACCAATGACGCTCATGCCGTTCGCTTCGAGCAACGCGGCATTGCGTTTGCGAAACGCATGGAATCCGCGGGAAAAATCCACGTCGAATGTGCGAGTGCCGGGCGTCCATGCGGCGCTGGCAAAACAATATGCCCCATCAAACAGGCAGAATGCCGTCAAGGACAGACAGAACGCCGTTCGCAGCAGGGGCTCTTTCTGCCAAAGTGACTTAGTCAGCGCCGTGCCGATCAGAATCGTCGGTACGAGTCCTGCGACAAAATAGTTTCCGTCACCACCGCGATCCCGGTAGCTCCAGCAGAACATCAACAGGAATCCGGTGGCTGCCAGGGCGGCTCCGGGAATCATCACGTGCGACTGCTGCGGTTCCCGAAAATTGTGTCTTGTCAAATGAACTGCGATGGCGATGGTGGCCAACCAGGCCCACACATTGCCCGTCCAGGTAATCACGATGTGATCGAGCCGTTGTGGACGGAACAGCAAATCAGCGGCGAGCGCGGGGATGTCATGCCACTGCACCGGAAAGCCCCACTGAATCGTTCCGGCGGGAGGCGTTAACTGAAAGCCGAGGCTTTGCCAGAGACTGAGAAGGGGGTCCGGGCCGATGGTTGGAACTCCGGCCAGCAACAACGTGCGCAAAGTAACCAGACTTGCGACTGAAAGTCCCAGGACCAAGGCCGCCGCCGCCAAAGTGACTTGTGCTTGCCGGGGCTTTTCAGTGGGCGATGTATCCAGTGCGCGACGTACGAAGCTGGCGGCGACTATCGCGGCAACGAGTGCCGCGGCGAACGGGATAGCCGTCAGTTTCGCCTGTATCGCGAGTACGATGGCCGTTGCAACCCAAAGAAGATGCGTCCACGCACGCGCTTGCAGATAGGCCGAACCCTCAATCCAGGCGAAAATCAGGCAGAAAGCGGCAAGAACGTCGGGTTTCGGACCGATGGCTATGTTCGCGAGGGCGGGTAGTGTCAGGCACGCGCCTGCCGCTGCTACCTTTGCAAGATCATTGTCAACGCGAAGCTGTTTGAGAATGTGCCAGGTTGCTGCGACAAGCATTACGAGTACGGCAACGGTGAAGCTGGAAACAACGCTGGCTTCGCCCAGTCCGCTCAGGGGCAGGAGCATCATTTCATACAGCTTCGGAAAATAGTGCACCGGAGAGGTCAGGCCCATCGACTTGAAAGCCGAGCCGGCACCCGCCAGAACATACTCGCCGCGCAGTCCGTACCAACGGGCGTCGAAGTCCAGGGCGATCTCCGATCGTGCAAACAGCACCAGCACCCATCCCAGCAGCGATGCCGTCGCAGCACGTACCCCGGGTGTCATTGCGGATACACGATCTAACAGGAAGATGCACCAGGGTCTTGCCCGTGCCGCAACCGCTACGGGCAGCAATAGCAAGGTCAGCCAGCGCAGATCGCTTGCGCCGCCGAAACCGAGCAACGACGCAGTCCAGACAACGACGCTCCAGAACGACAACCCGATCAGAAAACAACGCAAATAGTCGGGAATTGCATTTGGACGTGACACCCGGCAAATGACAGTGACGAATGCGCCGAGGGCCACCAGCGTTTCGAAATAGACAAAGTCAACGGCCACGGGAACATCTACGCCTTGTCGGCGCAGATAGCTTTCCGAGATCAACAATGTCAAAAGCAATCTGAGGCTTGCTTTTCGCAATAGTTGAGTTGCGGACAACGCCGCGACAAGTATGATCGCCTCGATACCGCCCTGCACAAATTCCGGCTGTCGTATATGCCAGCCGAACGGGCCGTGCAGAACCAGTTGCCAGGCTGTAATCGCGGAAAAGACGAGTGCGGCAAGGATCAGGAAACAAGCCACAATCGGGCGCTTGAATCCGACCTTGCGGCTGATGTGCTTGTCGAGTGAATTCTTCATTTTGTCGCGTTCAACATGGAATGAACGCTGCGATGCACCCGGCGGCGTCGTGGCTTCGAGCAGAACATGCCGATCTGGTCAATCGGAACGGCGACTCCCCGTGGCAATTCATACGGTTGCGCCAAAAACGTCGCAGTCTACACAGAGAATCATGCTGGGCGAATCACAAGCGCGAGTTGGATCAACCTTGACCATCACGCGATGCAGTTACCTGCGGTGGCGCGCGGAAAGTGCTGCACAGAGAGGCGCCGTTTCATGAGCGCGTTGACGCGCCGGTGTCCACGACAAGTGTCAGTGCATCGAGCCACTTTCATCGTTGTCGTCGCGAGCCATGTTTACGAAACCATCTCGAAGAGATGGCTTTGTGCAGCCAGTGCGCTCCGACGTCAAGCAAGCGGGTATCTCGGCAACGATCCCAACGGGACTCGAATCGCGGTTTCGTCGCCACGTAGCGTGGAAAGCGAAGTCGCAGATACGCAAAATCCGTTCCGCCCGCCGCTACGAACAGCTTTTCGAATTCGTTGATGTTGTTTAGGTCTGCCATTTGGCTGCTGCATTATTTTCCTCGTTGGCGTGCTGAAAAGAGTTGCCGGGAGAATTCATTGCCGCACCCGGGCGGGTTTCATTGTCGGCGATCGCGCTGCTCTTTCACCAGACAGGCGGTATATCCATCGGCTTTGCGGCAATCGAGCGGGGTGGAACTTGTTGCAAGAAATCCGGCGAGTTTTTCGCCGTTTACGATGTACAGACTGTCCGCGTCGCGGTTGCCCCGGGCAAGCCGCTCATGTAATTCATGGCAGTATCTTCTCGTACCAGAGATGTCCCAGCGGGCAAGATATCCCGAGTTGATGGTCATGCCGTGATCGCCTGCCAGCAATGAGAATGGCAGATAAGGCGCGGCTTGCTTGCCGCAGGCAGGCGGTGGAACGAGGGTGACGTGGTGCCGCCCGATCGTTGCCACCGACCAGTATGGGTCGTGCAATTCCTGTTTTGTTTGGATCGGACCCGCTTCGAATCTGAGTCGCGCTTCGCGAATATGCAAGGGCGCCAGCTCATACAACTGTGCCAGAAATGCCAATGCGAGAAGTGTTGTTGCAATACGACCGGCACGATATGCAACAGCAACGATTGCAAACAGTGTGATCAGATAGGTGCTGCACCAGATGAATCTTCCCGAGGCGCGAAATGCGCCGAGAACAGGCAAGTATTTCGGCGTAATGTCGAACAGCACGTGGCTGCCAAACGCCACGCGTGTACTGAATGCAAATAGCGTCATCAACGTTACGACAAGAAGCAGCGGCCACAGGCGCAGTCCGATTAATGGGATATTCCGATCGCGGCGCGTGGCCAGAATTGTTGCCACTGCGCACAATGCCAACACGCCGATTCCCAGATAGCCGCGACCTTCATATTGGCCGCCTCCCGCATATGCAAACGTCGGCATCCAGCGGGACATGTACGACGAGTTGACCCAGGTCAACAGATTGGCGCTGTAGACGCCGAAGCCCACATTGCCGGCATCCGGTTGCAACGTAAACGCGCCGGAAATCCACCAGCAAAACAGGGTGGTGCCGATAATTGCCGCGACATATTTGACGGCCGTGCGCTTGTCCAACAGGCGTTGCGCGCAGGTCACGCGAACATAGAACGCGACCATCAGCGCCAAGATCATTACGCTCAAATACGGATGCACCAAAGCAGCAATCGTGGCAATCGCAAGCCATCTCCACACGGCACGTTCAGGGTTGCCATGGCGGAAATAAAGCCAGAATCCTGCGAGTAGCAACCATTGTGTCGTCAACGTGTCGTGACCGACCCGGCTGATGAAAACGGGGGTAATCAAGAACAGTCCAGCGCCGATGAGCTGCAACACAAAGTTCCGCGTAAAGCAGCGCAACAACAATGCGCCGAACATGCCTTGCAGCATGCAATTGAGCATCAGCCAAAAACCGATGTACTGGAATCGCAGCGGCAGCAGTGGTGAAAGAAGCTTCAAAGGCATCGCCAGAAGAGGCAACGAGTCCGTGTAAATAATTGCAGTGCCGACCGGATACCAGAAGGAATTGAAAGCGCCCGGTGGCCATTCCCAGGGGGCGCTGCGGTAAAGATGCCAGCCCACAAAATGTTGGGCCCAGTCACCGTGCAGTAGCCAGTCGATACGGGTCGGGTCTACCAAGGCAAAACCGAGAGTGGATACGAAAAATATCAGCCCAAGCAGAGCTCCTGCAGTGGCTGCGCGCCAGTGCGGACGTTTTGCGCGCCCACGCCAAGGCAAGAGCGCAAGCATCCCGGCGCAGGCGAGAACGACGCTTGAGACATCGAGCCAGGCGGCGGGATAGCCGGGTTGCAGTGATTGCAACCAGAGTAGCCGGCGTGTGACATAAGCGCCGATGGCGACGACGACTATCGCGTATGCCCAGCAGTCGGTGCGTGTGAGCGTCGGAGTTTCTGTATTCGTGTGCCGTTGAACCGCGACACCATTCATGCTCACGGGCATTCCGTTATTTTGTTGTGCGACGCAATCAATTTTTCGGCGGTAGGCAACTTTCCTGCTCCAGATATTGCCGGCTGTGGGTGGTTCCGCGACGAGCGACGCTTGAAGTTCAAGGCAGGCTTTTCGATCAGGTGCCAGGAAAGCGCGGCAAGAGCAATCACGATGGGCACGCTGAGCGCAAAATTGACCCACGCGTGGACCGGTCTGCCGAGACTGGCCGAAACTGCCTGTTGAATCGGGAATCCCCACAGGTAGATGCCGTAGGAATAGTCGCCGAAGCGATTGAAGAAGTGAAAGTTCGGTACGTACACAAACCAAAGACTGCAATAAGCGATTGCAAGTCCCAGTGTGCAGGCGGAAATCGACGTATGGTGCGTGCCGATCACGAGCAGCACGAGGCCGACCAGCGGAATCGTTCCGATCCGAATCCAGTCGCGGTTGACGAAACACAATGCGCCAATCAGGAAAAACCCGGCGAGGCGCACAAATTGGGGCTTGGGCACCAATGGCAGATAGTCGGGCGCGAACAATCCAAGCAGCAGCAATCCCGCAAATACCGCGTTCGCGAACCAACGCCGGCGCAATACGCCGAGCGCGCCGAGAATTGCCACCCAGACATACATGCGCACTTCCGCAGGCAGCGTCCAGATCGAGCCATTGACGGCGTTCGGATAAAAATTGTGGACAAATACACCCGGCAAATTCCAGATCAGTTGCACGCCGAATTGCATGTTGACGTAGACGTAGTCGTAAATCGCAGCGTTGGTCCAATAGGCGGGCAAGGACAGGCTGGTAAATATCGCTCCCAGCACGAATGCGCATCCGATCATGCATGCCGTATACGCCGGCAGGATGCGCAACGCGCGTGATTTGAGAAATTCCTCGAGATGCGCGCGGCGCAGATAGCTGCCCGTGACCAGGAATCCGCTGACGACGAAAAACACGTCCACCGCAAGTGATCCGGTGTAGACACCCTTGCCCCAAGCGGAACGAGCGATGAAGTCGCCATGATTCGGAAGGCCCGCGAATCCATAGCTGTGGCCGAACATGACCATCACGGCTGCGATGAAACGCAGCAGCAGGAAGTTGTCTGAACGAGCATCGAAACAATCGGCGAGCGTACGCGAGCGCAGCGAGCCACGCAGCCATCCGGAAAACCTTGCACGAGCATCGCTGTCGATGGTGGTGTCGGTCCCTGCGATCGCCATCAGCGTTGCAACCGCGCGAGCACGCGCCGTGCGAAGTAGCGCAGTCGTCCCAGCCGACCGGCGTGCAGCGCTGCCTGTGCCTGTTCGAGCTGCTTGGTGAGATCGGTCGTATCGCGGTACAGACGCTGGTTGTGCTGGTCGCGTCTGGCAAGCAGCATACGCAGTTGCTGCACGTCGGCGTCGGTCAGGGTGAGGCCGGGCTTGAATCGATCGGGCAGCGGACGGTCGACGTAGATGGTCGAGTGGGTATCGGCCAGTTCGGTTTGCGGACGGTGCGTTGTGTAAAAGTACAGGGCGACGGATTTGCGCGAAAGCGATTGCTTGTCGACGGGCAGCACAATGCGATTGAACCCGTGCCAGCTGGTTTCGGTGGTCTCGAAAATCACGGCACGATTGTAGGCGGGTGCGACCATTTCGACGCGATCGTCTGTGGCGCGCGGATTTGAATGCAGTTCCAGGCACCCGCCCCAGGCTTCGTCCCACTCACGATTCAGGTACACGATCAGGTTGAGCCGACGGTGCCAGCGTTCAACCGGATGCCGGTTGAAATCGACATGTGGGTCCAGTTCCTGGCCGGCTCGATTGTCGTGTGTGCCGCCGCCGAAGTACCAGGGATCGTAGAGGAGGTTTTCAATGCCGGTAATCTGACCGATCAGATCGAGAAAACCGCGGGTCTGGATCAAGTCATCGAGGGCGCACCAACTCGCGCCAAGCTCGCGGATTTTGGCCACGCTGGATTTGCCGCCTACCTGACCGGCCTCGTTGCGGTTGTTGCCGCGTTCGAACGGCGGAAAATCGTCGAGCAGCCGCGCGCAGAATTGCGCTTCGAAAAAATTTTCGATGACAACATGGCGGAACGGGGCCGCCGTGCGAAAGCGCGCGGCGAGATCCTCTACCTTGCCGACTACTTGGGGATCTAACATCTGTCAGGGTCGGTTGTAAGCGAGCGCGTCGGCGATGGATTGCGTCAACGCGGGTGCGGCGACGCGCAGTTTCGAATCCTCCGTTATCAGGCGCTTGCCGCAGTAATGGGCGGTTGCAAGAAAATGCGCATCGTAGCCGCTGACTTTGAAGCGTGCCGCGAATTCGAGTGCGCGGCGACGCTCGACGGCGTGCAGATAAGGCGTGAGCAGATGTTCCGCCTCGCCCAAGTGTCGATTCGCCGCGTCGGCGGTCAGAAGTTTGCTGCGCTGGTAGGTTGCAAATATGTTGATCAATTCCACCAGTGCCAACGGTTCGGTGCACCAAACGCGATCCTGGCGCAGCAGCCGGGCTGCGTCGGCGCTGCGCGGACCGCTGATGAACAGTGGCACAAGAATATTCGTGTCGACGACGATCATGCGAGGTCGGTTACAAGCGCGAATTCCGCGGCCGCGAAGATGTTAATCGCGACCGTTCGCGATCGCGGCTTCGATGTCGTCGGTAGTTGGCTGAAAGCCGCCACGCAACCGCGTAGGCTTTGGCACGAAAGCCTTGGTGTGCGCCGCATCGTTGACCGCCAAGGCGCGTTCGAGCAGGTCGGCCATTTCGTCTTTGAGTTTCTTGTTTTCGTGCACGGCGCGGATCTTGACGCGGCGCATTAGATCGTCGGGGAGATCAAGGGTCGTTTTCATGCGCCCATAATTCCATAAAACTGTTTTTATGTCTAGCGCATGCGTTCGATCACACGCTCGATGCCGGCACGGGTTTGCGCGCGCAACAGTGCGCTGCGCTGTCTGCGCAGTTTCGCCAGGTCGCAAGCAGAAATAGCTTGGCGCACTTCGAGCATCGAGCCCGGATGCATGCTGAATCCGGTCAGTCCGAGCGAGAGCAGCAGCGCGGTGAACATGGGATCTCCTGCGATTTCGCCGCAAAGTGTCACGGACTTTTTCGTACGCGTTGCAACTGCAATGATCTGGGCAAGCAGTTTCAGCACCGCCGGATGCAGGGGATCGTAAAGCGTTGCCAGGGCATCGTTGTTGCGGTCCACCGCGAGCGTGTACTGGGTCAGGTCGTTGGTGCCGATGGCGATGAAATCGAGATGGCGGATCAGGCTGGACAATGCAATGGCGGCGGCAGGGACTTCGATCATCGCGCCCAACTCGAAGTGGTCGGCGATCTCGTAACCGCTGCTGCGCAGGTCGCGCGCGCATTCGCGGGTCAGCATGCGGACCACGGCAATTTCTTCGTTGGTCGTGACCATCGGCACCATGATGCGCACCGGCCCGAACGCCGAGGCGCGCAACATCGCGCGCAACTGGACGGTGAACAATTGCGGATAACGCATGGCCAGGCGCACGCCACGCACGCCCAGTGCAGGGTTGGACTCCGACGCCATTGTCAAGCCGGTGGCATCGGCCTTGTCCGCGCCCAGGTCAAGAGTGCGCAACGTCACGGGTGCTCCGGCCATGGCCAATACCAGATCGCGATAGACCTCGAACTGTTCTTCTTCGCCCGGCAATTCATTGCGTTGCAGGAACAGGAATTCAGTGCGATACAAACCGATGCCGGCCGCACCGAGCGCCCGCGCCTGGGCCACGTCGGCGAGCAGTTCGGCATTGGCATACAAATGAATTTCCGTGCCGTCGGCGGTGCGGGTCGGCGCATGTTTCAGGCGACCGAGCGCTTCGGTGCTGCGCGTCAGCTCGCGCTGGAATTGGCGATAGCGGGCCAGATCCTGCGCCGTCGGATGAGCCACGATTTCGCCGGCGCCGGCATCGAGCAGGACCAGATCGTCGTCGTGCAAATGCTGCAAAGCCTCGTGCGCGCCAACTACCAACGGCAGGCGCATGCTGCGCGCGAGAATGGCGCTGTGCGATAGCGGACTGCCGCCGGTGGTCACCAGCCCGAGTACGCCGTGCTCGGTCAGGTGGGCCAGTTCTGCCGGCGGAAACGAATCGCTGATCAGGATGGTGCCGACGCGCGATGCGATCTGGCGCTCGGCGGCACTGGTATCGCGCGAAAGACCGGCTTGCACGCGAGCGATGATGTGGTCGACGTCTTCGCGGCGGCTGCGCAGGTATGGATCATCGATCGCCTCGAACGCGGCGACGAGGCGGTCGCGTTGGAATTTCAACGCAGCACTGGCGCGATAGCGGCCTTTGCGAATCAGGTCGAACAGGCCGGATGTCAGTTCAGGGTCGTCGAGAATGAGGGTATGTGCATCGATGAATTCGCCGACTTCGCGCTCCAGCGCTGCCGGCAGCTTCTCGCGCAGGCGGTGCAATTCGTCGCGGGCATTCGTCAATGCGGTTTGCAGGCGCACGACTTCGGTTTCAACATCGTCGTTTTCGAGCGGACGTTCGTCGACGATGATCTGGTTGGGCTGCACCAGCCGCGCGCGGCCGAGTGCCATGCCGCGTGCGGCGCTGGTGCCGACAAGGACAAAGCGCGAACTCATGCGCCCCTCCACGGACAACCATGTTGCGCACGCAGCGTGCAGCACCAACCGTTCCTCTCTCTGCCAAGCTCAGCCCGAGGCAGAGAGCAAAGAGTGAGGGTGCAAAGACTGGTCTCATTCGGCCAGCCTGTCTTAACAATGCGATTGGCGGGGACCGCATGTCGCTGTGACGTCAACCACGGCCTGCTCATCCGGCCCTGTCTCCCGATACTGTCGGCGGAGAGGTATTTCGAGGCGGGCGAGCAATTATCCATCACGCACCTTCGTCGAATTTGCGCTCGAACAGATCCACCATCGCATCCATCGCGGCGGCTTCGTCCGGACCATCGGTGCGCAACGTGATTTGATTGCCGACGCCGGCAGCCAGCATCATCACGCCCATGATGCTTTTAGCGTTGATCTCGCGACCGCGGTAGGCCAGCCACGCGTCGGACTTGAACCCTTGCAGCAACTGCACGAGTTTGGCCGAGGCGCGTGCGTGCAGGCCAAGCTTGTTGGTAATGGTGACTTCGCGTTCAAGCATTGCCGATGCGAATTCCCGAGCGCCCGCCGCTGGCCGCGGTTTGCGCCAGCTCACTGAGTGTCTGTTCCGGATAATTGAGCACGCGCAGCACCATCGGCAGATTGACCCCGGAAACGCGCCGCAATTCCACGCCCAGCCCTTCCAGGCTTTCGGCGACGTTGCTCGGCGTGGCGCCATAGACATCGGTGAGCACCAGTACCCCGTCGCCGGAATCCAGCGCGCGCACGCGCGCCGCAGCATTGCGATGCGCCGCGGCAACATCGCTGCCCGGCGGAATTGCCAACGCCTCCAACGCCAGCGGCAAGCGCCCGAGTATGTGTCGCGCGGTCGCGATCAACGCGTCGCCCATGGTGTCGTGCGTGAGCAGCAGAATGGCGACGCTCATGGATTTGATGCCGGGGTTCGGGATCGGTGATTCGGGATTGGCAGAGCAAGAACAAGCCGGGTGCGCTGGGTGCGTTCTCTCGAATCCCCAATCCCGAATCCCGAATCCCGGCTCCTGATCACTCCAACTCCCGATGAAAAGTCAGCACTTGTTCGCGGCTGGTGCGAAAATGTTCGGCCAGGCGCTCGCACAAGTATACCGAGCGATGGCGACCACCGGTGCAGCCGACGCAAATAGTGACATAGGAACGGTTTTCAGCCTCGAAACGCGGCAACCAGATGTCGAGAAATTCGCGTATCTGCTGCAGATACTGGGCGACTTCCGGCTTGGCATCCAGCCAGGCGCGCACCGCAGCGTCACGGCCCGACAACGGACGCACTTGTGCATCCCAGTGCGGATTCGGCAGGCAACGGGCATCGAATACGAAATCCGCGTCGACCGGCAAACCGCGTTTGTAGGCAAACGATTCGAACAACAGCGACAACGGTCCGCCGGCCATGCCCAGTTCCGTGGCGATCAAGCGACGCAACTGATGCACGTTCAAATCGCCGGTATCGATCACGCGCTCCGCGATCGATGCCAGCGGCTTGACCAACTTGCGTTCGCGCGCAATGGCATCGCTCAACGAAAGGCCTTCGCAAGTCAGCGGATGTCTGCGCCGCGTATCCGAGTAGCGTTTGAACAGAACGTCGTCGCTGGCATCGAGAAAAATCAATTGATGTTCGATGCCGGCACTGGCCAGTTCCGCCAGGACTTGCGGCAATTTGTGCAGATGCTCGGCGCGGTTGCGTACGTCGATGCCCACGGCCATGCGCGGGTGCAACCCCGACTGCGCGCGCTTTATTTCGGCGACGAAAGCCGGCAGCAACGCACCGGGAAGATTGTCCACGCAGTAGTAATCCAGATCCTCCAGCGCCCGCAAGGCGATGGTCTTGCCGGATCCGGACATACCGCTGACTACGACCAGGCGGGTCGCGGGGTTGGCGGATTTGGTGTTGTCGCTTTCGCCGGACATCGAAGCAATACTCACCACGGTGCCTGCCGTTGCATCTGATGCGCCTGGCGGTCGAGAAAGGTCTGCGCGGGGTCTATGCCTTTGGTCTTGAGCACATGATTGCGCACGGCGACTTCGATCAGCACGGCGAGATTGCGTCCGGCGGCGACGGGGATGGTGGTTTGCGGGATCTTCGTGTCGAGCACTTCGCGGTAACTGTTGTCGCCGTAGATGCGTTCGAGTCCGTCTTCGGCGTCGAACGCGCGCGGGCCAGTGGCCAGGTGCACGATCAGGCGCAGATATTTGGACGGCTTGACGGCTGTGTGGCCAAACATCTCGCGCACGTTGAGGATGCCGAGGCCGCGCACTTCGAGCAGATCCTGGAGCATTTCCGGACATGATCCGTCGATGACGTCGGGTGCGATCTGAGCGAGTTCCGGGGCGTCGTCGGCAACGAGGCGATGGCCGCGGGTAATCAGTTCCAGGGCCAGCTCGCTCTTGCCGGATCCGGATTCTCCGGTGATGAGTACGCCGATTGAATAGACTTCCATGAGCACACCGTGCAGCGTGACCTTGCGCGCCAGCACGCGAGCAAGCTGGTATTGCAGGTAGGTGAGTAATTCATGCCCGCGCAAGCCGCTGAGCCAGATCGGTGTGCCGGACTCGTCGGCGGCATCGCGCAGATCCGACGGAACACTTTGATCCTTGGTCAGAATCAGCGCGGTTGGCTGGAAACCGACAATCTTCTGGATCATCTCCCAGCGTTGGCGCGAGTCCAGGCCATCGAGCCAGGCCAGTTCCTCGCTGCCGATGATCTGCACCTTGTTCGGATAAATGGTGTTCAGGTAGCCGACCAGCGAAGGACGCCGCGCCTGTTTTTCCGCCGGCACGATGGCGCGATTCTCGCCCTGGTGTCCGGCAACCCAACGCAAGGCCATTCGCTCTCCGACTTTGTCGAACAATTCGCGTGCGGTCAGGCGTTCCATGGAATGCGTCCGGATTGGGTCAAATGGAGTCAGGCACTACACTAGTGTACCCAAAGTATTTGGGATATCGGCACAAGGTCGTGCGAACCCTCGCGTTCCTGGCGAAGGCGCAAGGCACAGCACTCGCCGCAACCGTGGCCGTGATACTGTTCGCGCTTGCTCGCAATGTGAGAAACCGCATGAACTTTCGTTTGCCAGTCTTGAGTATTGCTGCCGCGTTGGCCGGATGTGGTCAACACGGCTCTGCGCCTTCCGGTCAGACGGCCGCACCGCAAAAAACCGTCGCCAGCAAAGCAGCAACGCTGGTAAATGGCGACTTTGAACAGCCCGCTGCGGCCGGACAAATTCCCGGCTGGCAGTTCCTCCAGCACGCGGGACCGAAATCCTACGATATCGGTATCGATGACAAGGTTACGTTCGCCGGACACGGCAGTTTTCGAATCGCGCGTACGCAGCAACAGTTCTACGGTTCGCTGGTGCAGGATATTGCGACGGCCGGGCTGGTCGGCAAGACCGTCGAACTGTCGGCGATGCTCAAAACCAGCGAGGTGGGCGCTGGCGGCTGGAAATTGTTCGTCAACGGCTATTTGCCCCGCACATTGGAGTATTCGCCGGGATTGACGGGCACGCATGATTGGCAGCGCGATAGCGTGCGACTCAAGATCACGCCCAACATGCATCGGTTGACCATCGGCGCAACGCTGCTTGATGCGGGTACTGCGTGGGTGGACAACGTGGAGCTTCACGTGGTGGATTGACCGCTTTGCCGCACATTCATGCCTGCGGCAAACGAATCTCCACTTCCAGTCCGCCGCCTTCGGCATTGCGCGCGCAAATGCATCCACCCTGGCGCTCGATCGCGCGCTTGGCGATTGCCAGTCCCAAACCGCTGCCGCCGCTCTTGCGCTGGCGCGCCGCGTCGGTGCGGAAGTACGGCTCGAATATGCGCGCGCAATCGTCGTGCGAAATGCCGGGGCCATGGTCGCGAACGCGCACGCGTGCGTGATCGCCACTACGATCCACGCACAAATCGACCTGGCTTTCCGCGCTGGTATAGTTCACCGCATTGCGCACCACGTTTTCGATCGCGCTGGACAGCAGCTGCGCTTCGGCATTGACGGTCAACGGTACCGTCGCGGTGATGCGCAGGGTGCAATCGCGTGCTTGCGCCTCGAATGCAGCATCTGCGGCGATGTCGGCAACGAGTTCGTCGAGTGCGACCTTTTCCACCTGCGTGCGCTGCGCGGTTTCCATGCGCGAAAGCTGGATCGCCTGGGCGATCATTTCCTCCAGGCGCAGCGCTTCGCGCTCGATCCGATCCAGTTGGATCGCCGCGTCCGCACCGGTTTGCGTTCGTGCGAGTTCGAGCGCGACACGCAATCTCGACAGCGGTGAACGCATTTCATGCGGAACATCGCGCACCAACCGCTGCTGACCTTCAACAAGTTCCTTCAGACGCGCGGCCATGCGGTCGAATTCGTCGGCCAGCGCCAGTACCTCGGTACTGCGCCCGAAGCGCAATACGCCGACACGGGCGGACAGATCGCCGCGCGCGACGCGGCGCGCGCTGGCGCGAATGCGCGCCAGCGGGGCAGCGACGTAGGAGGCGAGCAGTGCGCTGACCAGTGCACAAATCAGCATGGCGATTGCGATATTCGACCAGAACGCAGTCGGACGCCGGTAGATCAGGCGCGTCAGGAACGAACCCTCGAAAGCGGCCACACCCAGATAATCGTGGCCGTCCGGCGCATGCAGCATGTGCGTGCGCACGCGCCGGGACGCGTCCGCCGCGGCAGTGCCGGTTGCGCCCGCCGCGGCACGTACGTCGGGCGGAACCTTGCGGTCGAGCAGGTCGCGATCGCCGTCGAGTACATACAGGGCGCCGGGTCCATAATCTTCGGTATCGGCAAGCCATTCGCGCAGGCCGGAAATCCCGTCGTGGCGCAGTTCGTGTTCGGCACGCAGTAATTGGTTGTCCATCGCGGTCTGCAGCCGGGTCAGGCCCAGACCGGGCAATTTCGTGGATTCGAAATTGCTGGTGGTAGTCCACGCCAACACCACGATGACCGTGACGCTGACCAGCCACAAGGCAGCGAAGATGCGCCAAAACAGATGCCGCATGTCAGCCGTCCACCACGCGGAACAGATAGCCACCGCGATGAATCGTGACGATCAGCGACTCGCCGTCGGCGGCATTGCCGAGCTTGCGCCGCAATTTGGAGATATGTACGTCGATGCTGCGGTCGAATGGCCCCAGCGGGCGGCCGAGGACGTCGAGCGACAGGGTTTCCTTGCTCACCACACGGCCGGCCTCACCCATCAGTGCGACTAGAATGTTGAACTCCGTGCCGGTCAGCGAAACCGGTTCGCCATGTGCGGTCACGCTGCGCGAAGCCGCGCGCAAGGCGACCGGTCCGATGGTCAGGTCGGTCAGCGTCGCGTTCGGGTTTTCGCCGCGCGTGCGGCGCAGGATTGCGCGCAGGCGTGCGGCGATTTCGCGCGGGTTGCAGGGCTTGGGTACGTAGTCGTCGGCGCCGAGCTCAAGGCCGAGGATGCGATCGATGTCTTCGCCCAGCGCAGTGAGCATCAACACCGGCAACTGCGATGTGCGGCGCAGTTCGCGCAGAAGTTCGACCCCTGAACGTTGCGGCAGCATCACATCCAGGATCATCGCGTCGTATTCGCCTTCACGCGCCAGGCGCAGCGCCTGTTCGCCGTCATGCGCGAGCTCGACGCCAAAGCCTTCGTGGCCGAGGAAATCGCTCAGCAACTGGCACAACTCCTCATCGTCGTCGGCAAGCAGGATCTTGGGGCTTTTCATTGCGCACAGGTCGCGGTAGATGAGGTGATGGATCCGGAGTGCAAGGATAAGGCGCACCCGCGTCGCTGTCGCTCTCTTTGCATTCGCTTACGTTCGCTAACGCGAATTTCACGCAATTTGCAGCGGCGGCTCGATCGGCAACCGCTACCATGCGCGGATAATATTGGAGGATCGCAGCGATGCGCACGCGTTACCGGATTTTTTTTGGTTTTGTTTTGTTGCCGGTTTGCGTTCTGGCCGATAGCCGAGCCGATTTCAGTGGTGAATGGATCGTGCGCGGTGGTGTTTCGCCTGCCGACAAATCAGCCGGCAAAGATTCCCACATGCCTGCCAGTGGGCACCATCACGCAGGCGATCACGGCGGCATGGGCGGCGGTCACTCGATGGGTGGCATGAGCGGTCATGGCATGCAGGGTGGCCGGTCGTGGCATCGCGGTGCAGGCCGTGGTGGCATGCACGTCCATGCAAATCCAGACGAAGACCCGCGCCTGAAAGCCGACGCTTTGATCATTCGCCAATCCGATGTCGTGTTTGACATCGACGCCGACGGCGCGCGCACGCCTTATCGTTTCGACAACCGGTATCACGCGGGCGTCCCGTATGCGGGCAAGGTAACGCTGACCTGGGCAGCGCCGGAGATGCTGATCCGGACGAAATCCGATTCCGGCACCAACATCGAGGAACGCTACACGTTGTCGGCCGACGGCAAGACGCTCACCTTGCGCATTCACGAACAAGGCAGCGATGCGCAGGACACGCATGACATCACGCGCGTATTCGTGCGCGATGGCGATGAAGCGCGCTCCGAATCCGGACCAACGCTGCCGCCGTGAAGCGGCAGCGCAGGAGGCGGGCTACTGTTCGTCCCTGACCGTGGCGAGTGTTGCCGCACCCTCATTCATGGCGCTGTGATGGGTCGCCGTGAGTTTGCGCATCAACGGCAGTACGGCCAAGGCTATTACCGTGCAGGCGACGCCGGCATAGCCGAGTTCGTTGAACAGTTTCGTGTAGATTGTCATGCTTTGCAGCGGGTCGGTGATGTTTTGCGGTACCGCCGCGTAGTTGGCGACCACACCACCCAGGTATTGCGAGATGCCGGATGCCACGAAATACGCGCCCATCATGAAGCCGCCCATGCGCGCAGGTACGTAGCGCGCGATCATGGCCAGGCCCAGACCGCTGACCAGCAACTCGCCGAGCGCGCCGAATCCATAACCCCAGATCATGATCCACGATGAGGTCTTACCGTCGGCTCCGGCGAAATGGCCGGCGGCACCGTAGACGAAGAAGCCAATCGCCACCATCGCGAAGCCCAAGGCGAATTTGGCCGCAATGGAGAGATCCTTGCCGCTTTTGCCGGCGCTGGTATACAGCCAGGCGAGAATCGGACTGAGCAACATGATCCAGATCGGATTCAACGCCTGATATTGCGCCGGCGACCACACGAACAGGTGCCAGCCGACCAGGTACTGATTCCAGTCGACGTTGCGCAGCGCGAACAGGGCCAGCGACGTGGACATCTGCTGATAGAAGATGAAGAAGAAAATGGTTTGCACGGTGAGCACCAGTGCCGCGATCAAGCCGGCGCGTTCGCTGCGCTGACTCTTGGCGATCAGATAGACGAAGATGGCCAGAAGCACGATGCCTGCGGCATACACGAAGATGCGCGCGACCTCCTCATATTGCAGCACGATCGCCGCGCCGACGACGCACAGCGCGCCAACGCCCAGGACCATCAGCAGATGCGTCACGTCCAGCGGATGTTCGTCCGGCTGCGATCCGATATGACGCATCGAGGCACGCATGAAGAAGTAGTTGATCAGCCCGACAATCAGGCCGATGCAGCACACGCCAAATGCCGCGTGCCAACCGAACTCGTGGCCGTAGGTGGCGTTGACGTAATCCTTGATCCACGGCGTGAGCAGCATCGACACGGTCGAGCCGATATTCACTGCCATGTAGTAGATGGTGAATGCGCTGTCGATCTTGGCGTCGTCGCCTTCGAAGATCTTGCGCACCAGATTGCCGGCGTTGGGCTTGAACAAGCCGTTGCCGACGACGATCACGCCGAGTGCGCCGAACAGCGCCCAGGTGTTTTCCGTCGGGACCGTCATCAAGCCATAGCCGACACTGAGGATGGCTGCGCCGGTCAGCATGGTGCGGCGCGTGCCGAGAATTTTGTCGCCGACCCAGCCACCGATGGCCGGAGCAACGTAGATCAATGCCGCGCAGGCGCTCCAGACGAGATTGGCGCGGGTGTCCTCGAAGCCCAGCCGCTGCACCATGTAGTACACGATGAGAGCCTGCATGCCGTAGAAGCCGAAGCGCTCCCAGAGCTCAATCAGGAACACGGTGGAGAACGAACGGTTACGTGAAATAGCGGGATTCAGATTCGACATAGCGGCTCCGTGGCCGGGATTGAACGATAAAAACTGCGGCCCCTCTGCCGCAATTCATCGCGCAAGAGTACCCGATCATGCGCCGTCGTGCGTCAAACCCGGGAGAACGCCTTTTTGGGCTCGCGGCGTGTCGCATCGCACAAGGCGGTGGTCACGGCGCCATTGGCCGCGCAGACAGACAAGGGTCGATGCCGCTGCCGAACCGACCGGCCGACATCAATCGTGCAAAGCCGATCGGCGACTTGCATGTCGGTAACCGGTATCCTGTGTGGCACCGCGATGGGCGGTACGGGCAACATTTTCCATGCAGCCACTCCCAAGCGAGCGCGCGAAACATTGCGACGCTGTCGTCTCAACGCGACCTGCGGTAGTGCAGACAGACGGTCCGGATCAACGTGTCGGCGTCGACGAAGCCGCACGTGTCGCCAGACAACGGGTCTGCGAGTCGGCGGCTTTGCGCAAGGCGGCCACCGAGTTGGATGATCTGCGCGAGCAAAACGCCCGGTTGCGCGCTGCTGCGGCGCAGATGCGGCAACAAGTGGTGAATTTGCACCGTGCGCTCGATGTTGCGACCGTTGCCGCGCACGCCGCGGAAACCGCGATGTCATTGGCGCATTGCCGCAACATCCACGACGGCGATCCGGACACCTTCGCCGACCAGGCGATGCCTGGGGACGTGGTTCTGCTGCGTGTGCATTGTCAGAATATTGTCGAACAATTGAAGGCCATGCGCGGCTCGTTGTCGTGGCGCATCACCAAACCGTTGCGCGTGATGGCCGAGGTGCGCAACAGGTAAACGGGTCGGGAGCGCTCGACGACGGCGGCAGGCAGGCCATCGGCACACCAACCCGGCGTGTCGGCCCGAATGCACCACGAATTTTGATCGAATGCCGGCGCGCATGCCGCAAACGCGACGCGTTCCGCAACAGCAAGAGGAGTTCACGATGACAACAGCGCTGATCACCGGGATCACCGGACAGGATGGCGCGTATCTGGCCCAACTGCTTCTGAACAAGGGCTACCGTGTCGTCGGCACGTATCGGCGGACCAGTTCGGTGAATTTCTGGCGCATCGAGGAACTGGGAATCGACGCGCATCCGAACCTGGAACTGGTGGAGCACGATGTCACCGATCCGGGTTCGAGCATTCGCCTTGTCGAGTCGGCCGAAGCGACCGAGATATACAACTTCGCAGCGCAGAGTTTCGTTCGGGTTTCTTTCGACCAGCCGATCACGACCGGGTTGATCACGGGGCTGGGTACGGTGCATCTGCTGGAAGCGGTGCGCACGGTCGACCGGTCGATCCGCTTCTACCAGAGCTCGACCTCGGAAATGTTCGGCAAGGCGCAGGCGGTGCCGCAGAACGAAACTACGCCGTTCTATCCACGCAGTCCGTATGCGGCTGCGAAACTTTATGCGCACTGGATGACCGTGAATTGCCGCGAATCGTACGGCATCTTTGCCAGCAGCGGCATCGCGTTCAATCATGAATCGCCGTTGCGCGGCTGCGAGTTCGTCACCCGCAAGATCACCGATGCGGTTGCGAAAATCGCGCTCGGGAAACTGCAGTGTCTCGACCTGGGAAATCTCGATGCGCGGCGCGACTGGGGCTTTGCCGGCGAATACGTCGATGCCATGTGGCGCATGCTGCAGATGCGCAACCCCGGAACGTACGTGCTGGCAACGGGGCAGGCGCGATCGGTGCGCGATTTCGTGGGGATGGCTTTCGCGGCGACCGGCATCTCCATCGAATGGAGCGGACGCGGCGAGAACGAGCGCGGCCTGGATGCCGCCAGCGGTCGCGAGCTGGTGCGTGTCGATGCGCGCCACTACCGGCCGGCGGAAGTCGAAATGCTGGTGGGAGACGCGACCAGGGCGCGCGAAGAACTGCTCTGGGAACCGACGACCACGGTGGAGCAATTGTGCGCGATGATGGTTGCGGCCGACCTGCGGCGCAACGAACCCGGAGCTTCGTCCTAGCATGGTCGCGCCGCGCGCCCTGGTGACCGGTCGCAGCGGCTTTACCGGCCGCTACGTGGCGAGCGCGCTCGAGTCCGCGGGGTACGCGGTGTTCGGTTTGTCCGACGCCGAAGCGGGCACGGAAGCGAATTCGCTGTGCATCGATCTGCTGGATCGTACTGCCGTTCATTCGGCAGTCCGCGACGTGCGTCCAGATGTTGTCATTCATCTGGCAGCCGTCAGTTTTGTCGCGCACGACGACATCGAGCAGATGTACCGGGTCAATATTCTCGGTACCCGGAATCTGTTGGAGGCATTGTGCGAAGCGCCACATCAGCCGCAGAAGACGGTGCTGGCGAGCAGCGCGAACGTCTACGGCGACACGCCTGGCGAACCCGCTGACGAGGACCGAGAAGCGGCTCCGCGCAATGACTATGCGGTGAGCAAGCTGGCCATGGAACACATGGCGCGGTTGTGGTCGAACCGACTCGCGATCGTGGTCGCCCGGCCGTTCAATTACATTGGCGCAGGTCAGTCCTTGCAATTCCTGGTGCCGAAAATCGTCGATCACTTCAGGCGCGGCGCCAGCGAGATTGCGCTCGGCAACATTGATGTTGTGCGCGATTTCAGCGATGTGCGCGACATCGCGCGGCTGTATGTGCAATTGGTACAACATGCGCCGGCCGGAACAACGTTCAATCTGTGCTCGGGGAGTGTGTGTTCGCTGCGCGATGTCCTGGCATTGATGCAAGACATTGGCGGCTACCGGATCAACGTGCGAGTCGATCGCGCATTCGTGCGCGACAACGAAGTCGTGCGACTGGCCGGCGATCACACAAGCCTGGCCCGGCTGCTCGGAACGTATCCGCAAACGCCGCTGGCGTCGACGTTGCGTTGGATGTACGAATCGGCTGCAGGTTGAGCGGTCCGAACTGTTCAGACGCGCATTGCGGTCATCGAAAGTCAGCTGCCGGGCATCAACAACAGCAGGGCCGCACCGAGCGCGATGCGATAGATCGCAAAAGGCGTGAAGCGATGGTCGCGGATATATCCGAGCAACCACTTCACGGCGACGAACGCAGTAACTGTCGATACGGCGAAAGCGATGGCAAGCGCCGTCCAGTTTTCGTGCGGCGAGCCGACCTTCACTTGCTTGAGCAATTCGTACCCGCTGGCTGCGAACATGGTGGGAATGCCGACCAGGAACGCGAATTCGGTTGCCGCACGCCGATCGCTGGTACCGGCGAGCATGGCGATGAAAATCGTCGCCGCCGATCGCGAAGTGCCCGGGAAAATGGCGGCAACGACTTGTGCCAGACCCACCAGAATCGCAACGGTCCAGGTCACGCGCGCGTTGTCCGCGCGCTTTTCGGCGAAGTACTCCGCGATGAGCATCCATGCCCCGCCGATGATCAGCGCCCAAGCGATGGGTGTAATCCGATGCGGCAACCTGAATCCGGTACGGGTAAGGAGGAAGCCGAGCGTGGCGGTTATCGCGAATGCCACGGTCAGTTTCAGCGCGTAATCGCGCGATTCGCGTTCGCGCAATCCGGTGAACAGTTGCCAAAGTCGCGCTCGGTACAAAAGCGTCACGGCCAGAATCGCACCGGCCTGGATGACGACGATGAAGGTATCCGAGCGCGCACCCAGCCAATGCGCGGCGAGCAGCAGATGCCCGGTGCTGGAAATCGGCAGGAACTCGGTGATGCCTTCGATCAAACCGAGCAGGAGAGTGCTTGCGAGGGTGTGCATTTTTTTTGAGGTGGTGGAGGTAATGGGTCAAGGGGCAAGTGGTGACGGCCAGACGCCAGGGGTTTGCGGGCAAAGAAGCCTTGCGGCGTATTGGCTTTTCAGCCCTGCGCCGGCAGTCCTCAATCCTCAACCCTCAACGAATATGGCATCATACGACGCCCCGCTTTTCCACCGACAGTCCCGGCCACAACTTATGCTGATTTTCGAGCTTTCCCAGCCCGGTCGCCGTGCCGCGGCACAAATGACGGACGATTGTGCGATCCCGGATGATTTGCCGGTCGCACTGCGCCGCACGACGCCGATCGGCTTGCCGGAAGTCTCGGAATTGCAGGCGCTGCGCCATTACACCAATCTGTCGCGCAAGAATTTCTCGATCGACACCCAGTTCTATCCGCTGGGTTCGTGTACGATGAAATACAATCCGCGCGCCTGCAATTCGCTGGCGATGCTCGACGGTTTTCTGGCGCGGCATCCGTATGCGCCGGAATCGCTGTCGCAGGGTTTTCTCGCCTGCATGTACGACCTGCAGGAAATTCTTGCCGATGTCACCGGCATGAAAGGCGGCGTATCGCTGGCGCCGATGGCCGGTGCCCAGGGCGAACTGGCCGGTGTGGCCATGATCATGGCCTACCACAAGAATCGTGGCGACAGCGAGCGCACCGAAATCATCGTTCCGGATGCCGCGCACGGCACCAACCCGGCCACCGCGTCGATGTGCGGCTGCACGGTGCGCGAGATTCCGACGCAAGCCGACGGCGATATCGACATCGACGCATTGAAGAAGGTGCTCGGCCCGAAGACGGCCGGCATCATGCTGACCAATCCATCGACGATCGGCGTGTTCGAACGCCGCATTGTGGAAATTTCCAAATTGGTACACGCTGCCGGTGGCCTGCTGTATTACGACGGCGCCAATCTCAACGCGATCCTCGGCAAGGTGCGTCCCGGCGACATGGGCTTCGACGCCATCCACATGAATCTGCACAAGACGTTTTCCACGCCGCATGGCGGCGGCGGTCCAGGTGCCGGCGCAGTCGGTGTGTCCGAGCGACTGAAGCCGTTCCTGCCGATTCCCATGATCGAGGCCGTCGTTCCCGACGCGAACAACTCCGGTTCCACTGCTGCGCCGGCGGCAGAGGGGCAAACCTGGTATCGCTGGGTGCGCAAGAAGGATCGACCGCTGTCCATCGGCCGCCTGACCACGTTTGCCGGCAACGCCGGCGTGCTGCTGCGCGCCTATGTTTATGCGCGCATGCTCGGTCGCGAGGGCATGGTCCGGGTTGCCGAATACGCGACGCTCAATGCGAATTATCTGGCCAGGCGCCTGGCCGAGAAGGGCTTCGATCTGGCCTATCCGAAACGTCGCGCCAGTCACGAGTTCATCGTCAGCGTGGCGCGCCAGAAAAAGCAGAACGGCATCACCGCGCTGGATTTTTCCAAGAGCCTGCTCGATCACGGCATCCATGCGCCGACGAATTATTTCCCGTTGCTGGTTCCGGAGTGCCTGCTGATCGAGCCGACCGAGACCGAGGCCAAGGAAACGCTCGATGAATTCGTCGACGTGATGGGCGAATTGCTGAAGCTTTCCGCGACAAATCCGCAGGTCATGAAGGATGCGCCGGTCACCACGCCGGTGCGCCGGCTTGACGACGTCAAGTGCGCCAAGGATCTCGATCTGGCCTGGCACGCAGCGCACATCACGGCCGCCGATACGGCGGTGTCCGTCGGCGTCTGAGCCGCGTCGGGCAGGTCACGGCGATGCCCAGCACCGAGCCGCGCGGCCCGAAGCAGATCTACAAGGCGTTCATCTGGTCGTTGAAGGGGCTGCGTGCAGGATGGACGTTCGAGGCGTCATTCCGACTCGAAGTATATTTATGCATTGTCTTGTTCCCGACCGGCCTGTGGCTGGGCAGCGGCGCGGTCGAAAAGGTGCTGCTGTGCGGCAGCATTCTTCTGGTGCTTTCGGCGGAGCTGCTGAACTCGGCGGTCGAGGCGGTGGTCGACAAGGTAAGTCCGGAGTTTCACGAGCTTGCCGGGCGCGCGAAAGACATGGGTTCGGCTGCGGTTTTCCTGCTGATGCTCAATGTGTTGCTATGCTGGTGCCTTGTCCTGTGGCAGCATGTGACGCATTGACTCGATGTGCTGCATGGTCTTTCTCAAGGTTGACTGCCGTTGGAAATCCTGACCGACCCGCAGCTGTGGATCGCGCTGCTGACGTTGTCGACGCTCGAGATCGTGCTTGGCGTCGACAACCTGGTGTTCATATCGATTGCTGTCGGTCGCCTGCCGGAGGAACGGCGCTCGCGAGCGCGGCGTTTTGGTATTGCGTTGGCGTGCCTGACCCGCATCGGACTGCTGATCGTGCTCGCCCATCTTGCACGCCTGGACGATACGCATGCGCATTTGTTCACCGCGTTCGGGCAGATCATATCCATCCGCGATGTGATCCTGATCGGCGGCGGATTGTTCCTGCTGGTCAAGGGCGGCATGGAGATTCGCGACAGCATCTACAGCGAGCCCGAAGTGCGGCCCGAGGGAGCGCCAGGCGCCAGCTTCATGTGGATCATCGTGCAAATCGCCTTCATCGATATCGTGTTCTCGCTGGATTCGGTGATTACCGCGGTCGGCATGGTGCGCAGTATTCCGGTGATGGTCGCGGCGATCGTACTGGCCGTGATCGTGATGCTGTTCGCTTCCGACCCTGTCGGCAATTTCATCGATCGCAATCCGACAATTCGCATGCTCGCGCTCGTCTTCATCCTGCTGGTTGGCGTAGCGTTGATCGCCGAAGGTCTGGGGATGCATATCCAGCGCAGCTATGTCTATTTTGCGATGGCGTTTTCCGCGCTGGTGGAATGCTTGAACATGTGGGCCAGACGCGAATGGGCCCGGCGCAACAAGCGGCGCGCAGGCGATCGATCGCGGCGCGTGCGATGATGGTGCCGAATCGCCAAAATCGAGGAGTCTTCCGATGAACATTCATCGTATCGTTCTGATCGTGCTCGCAGCGTGCATGCTCGGCGGCTGTGGCTACAACGCGATCCAGTCCAAGGACGAAGCCGTCAAGGCGGCATGGTCCGAAGTCATCAATCAGTACCAGCGGCGCGCCGATCTGGTGCCGAATCTGGTCAATACCGTCAAGGGCTATGCCCAGCACGAAGAGGACGTTTTCATCAAGGTTGCCCAGGCCCGCGCTTCCGTCGGCAAGATCACGATCACGGCCGACGATCTGGGCGACGCGGCAAAATTGCAGAAGTTCCAGGCCGCGCAGGGCGAATTGTCCAGCGCCCTGTCGCGATTGATGGCCGTTTCGGAAAACTATCCCGATCTGAAGGCCAATGTCGGATTCCAGACCTTGCAGGCGCAGCTGGAAGGCACGGAAAACCGCATTGCCGTGGCGCGCAATCGTTATATCAGCGCAGTGCAGGATTACAACGTGCTTGTGCGCAGTTTCCCGCAGAATCTCACCGCCAAGATGTTCGGCTATCACCCCAAGGCGAATTTCACGGTGGAAAACGAAAAAGCCATTTCGGTGGCCCCGACTGTCGATTTCAACAAGCCGGCGACACCGGCAGCGCAACCGCCCGGACAGCCTGCGCACTGAATCTGCGGACGTGGGGCGACCTGCCCTTGATGCGAATTGATGCGAAAGAACATGGATGCTTGTTTGAACAGGCCTGATTTCATGCGCTTCGCTGCGCGTTCATGCGTGTCCGGAATTTTCACGCTGTTCATGGTCATGACGCTGCTGACATGCACCGGAGCGTCTGCCGCCGATGGCGATATCCGGGCGATACCGGCGTTGCATGCGCGTGTCACCGATACGACCGCCACGCTGACTGCACAGCAGGTGCAGCAGCTGGACGCCGAACTGGCCGCGTTGCAAAAAAGCAAAGGCTCGCAGGTGGCTGTGCTGATCGTGCCGACGACGCAGCCCGAAGACATCGCGCAATATTCGATCCGCGTCGTCGACGCGTGGAAGCTGGGCCGCAAGAATGTCGACGACGGGGTACTGCTGATCGTCGCCAAGAACGACCATCGCGTGCGCATTGAAGTCGGGCGCGGACTCGAAGGCGCGATTCCGGATGCGGCGGCGGATCGCATCATCCGTGAATACGTCGCGCCCAAATTTCGCACCGGCGATTTTTATGCCGGCATCCACGATGCACTCGTCGCGCTGACGGATCTGATAAACGGCGAGCCCTTGCCGCCTCCATTGACCGGTACCCGCGATCGCCATGATTCCGGCAATCCGTTCAATCACCTGTTCATCGTGTGCATGGTCCTGCTTTGGGTGCGTGCCTTTTTCAGCCCGGTGCCCGCCGCGCCCCGCGCAGGCCTGATCGGTGCCATTGGTGGTGGCCTGGCCTGGTTCATCAGCGGGCTGCTGCCACTCACGATCGGCGCAGTGTTCATCGGCTTGATCCTCGGTTGGCTGGGCGGCAGCGCTGGAAGCTTCGCCGGGCGTGGTGGCTTTGGCGGTTGGGGCGGCGGTGGCTTTGGCGGTGGTGGATTCAGCGGTGGTGGCGGATTCAGCGGTGGCGGTGGCGGTTTTGCCGGCGGCGGCGCATCGGGGAGTTGGTGACATGAACCTCGTGCGCATCCTGCGTCATCTGATTGTTGAAGGCAGTGCGCGTCGGCGCTTCCCCGAGCGCGTGCTCGATGCAATTCAACACACCGTGGCAGCTGGCGAGCGACGCCATCACGAACAGGTCTGTTTCGCGGCGGAAGGTGCATTGAGTTTTGGGGCGCTTTGGCAAGGCATTTCACCGCGTGATCGGGCGCAGGAGGTATTCGCCCGCTTGCGCGTTTGGGATACCCAACGCAATAGCGGCGTGCTCATCTACGTACTGCTCGCCGACCACGCCATCGAAATTGTCGCTGATCGCGGAATCGCGGCGCAGGTGGATGCGAAACAATGGGAATCGATCTGCACGCAGATGGAAAAGCGCTTCGTCGCCGGCGAGTTCGAGCAAGGCGCGATCGAGGGCGTAACGGCGGTCAGCGATATTCTGGCGAAACATTTTCCGCGCGATGAAAATTCGTCCGCTGCCAACGAATTGCCGGATCGGCCGGTGCTGCTGTAGGTCATCTGCAATTTTCCCTTCTCCCGCCGCGGTAAGGTAGCGCGAAGCGCCGGATCAGGGTCGATCAGAGTGGTCGTCGTCATGTGCGTGCCGTTGCCAATGATGGCGCTGCAGCACGGCCGTCACCGCAACCCCGATGCCGGTCTCGTCCCTCGCCAGGCAACCCCGGCCTTCGCGCACGGCCCTCGGCAGGGCGCGAGCCAACGGCTTGCAAACGCACGGCTTCGCCCCGGTGGCAGGCCGGCTTTTTACCGATGAGATTCCTCGATCTTCGGACCGGGGTTTTCCAGTAGCGCGACCAATCCGGCCGGGCTCGTTATCGGTGCCTCGCAGTGCGTGCCGCGGCACAGGTAGGCAACGCCGTGTTCGTTGCCGGCTTGTGCGGCCAGCATTCCGGGAAGCCCGGTCGCCGCAGCATCGATAAAGTAAACATCGCAGCGTCGCAACTTTACCGACCGCAACGCCGCACGCCACTTCGATTCAGCACTGGCGTCTGCGCGTATGACGACATGCGCACGCGGATGCAGGAAATCGCAGAGTGCGCGCAGCAGCGTACAACAGGCATGGGGCATTGATTGCAGCGTTGGCCATGCGGCATGCAACGTGCGTTGTGCCGAGTCGGTATAGCGCGCTTCGCCGAGCAAATGGCCCAGGCGCAGCAATGCACAGGCAGCGACGCCATTGCCGCAAGGCAACGCTTCGTCCATCCACGGTTTCGGGCGCTGGATAAGGCGTTCATGATCGTGCGCAGTGAAGAATAAACCGCCGTGCTGAGGATCCTCGAAGCGTTCCAGCAAACTTTCGGCGAGCACGATTGCCCAGGCCAGATCGCGCTCGTTCCAGCGGCATTGCAGGCATTCGAGCAGCGCGTCGAGCAAGAATGCGTAATCGTCAAGATATGCGGGAATGGTTTTGCCGACGCTTGCCAGCAAGCGACCATCGCACCAGGTGGATGCATACAGGCAGTCCAACGCATTGTCGGCCAATCCCATCAGGGCCGGCGCATCCAGCGATCGCGACGCACGCGCGATGCCGGCGATAGCCAACGCATTCCACGCGGTGAGAATCTTGTCGTCGACTCCCGGCCGCACTCGCCGACTGCGCGCGGCGAAAAGCTTGGCGCGCGCGGAATCGAGCTGCGCGCGAACTTCGTCGAGCGATGCCCCGATCGCCTGCGCAGTGCGTTCGAGAGGTGTTGCGACGATCGGATTCCACGCCTTGTGCTCGAAATTCGGCGCTCTGTCGAAACCGTAGTGCGCATCGACGACGGCAAATTCGTCCGTGCTCAGCAATGAGCGAACTTCATCACGTTGCCAGACGTAAAATTTGCCTTCCTCGTGTTCCGAGTCGGCATCCAGCGCGCTATAAAAGCCCGCATCGGGAGATGTCATTTCGCGCACCAGCCACGCGAGCAATTCGCGCGCCGCCGCCGCGAGGGTCTCGTCGCGTGCGAGCAACGGCAACAGTTGTGCGTTGTCGTACAGCATCTTCTCGAAATGGGGAATTTCCCAGCGCTCATCGACGCTGTAACGACAAAAGCCGCCGCCGATCTGATCATGAATGCCGCCGCTGACAATGTGCGACAGGGTCACATCGACCATCGACCGTTCGGTGATTTCGAAATTTGCGTCCGCCGAACTGCCACCCTCACCGCAACCTCTCTGCGGCCGGCGGCGGAGAGCTTCAAGATCGAGCAGCAATTCCATTTCGGGGCAATGCGGGAATTTCGGTGCGCCGACGTGCCCGCCATGTGCCGGATCGAAGCTGCGCTCGATTTGCTTCAGCGCCGTTTTGATCGGTGCGTCGTTCAACACCTTTGTCGAGGCGTCGCCGGTTTCGTAATTGCGCAGAAACTCGGCCAGTGCCGTATTTTGTGCGCGCACATCGTCGCGTCGCGAATCCCAGAATCCGCGAACCTGTTGCAGGACGTGCGAGAACGGTGGCATGCCATGGCGTGGCGCATCCGGAAAATACGTGCCGGCGAAGAACGGCATGTGATCGTCGGGAGTCAGAAACATTGTCAGCGGCCAGCCGCCGCCACGCCGATTCAAAGCCTGATGCGCGAGCTGGTAGATCTTGTCCAGGTCCGGGCGCTCTTCGCGATCCACTTTTATATTTATGTACAATTTGTTCATCAACGCTGCCGTCGCGGCGTCTTCGAAGCTTTCGTGGGCCATCACATGGCACCAATGGCAGGCGCTGTAACCGATCGACAACAAAATGGGTCTGTCCAGGGTGCGGGCGGCGGCAAGCGCTTCTTCACACCAGGGCCACCAGTCGACCGGATTGTCTGCATGCTGGCGCAGGTAAGGGCTTGATTCGGATTTGAGTCGGTTTGTCATGACGCTCGCAGCTTGGGTGGCCGAAACCTTGGATGGCGAGACTGGTCTGTCGCGACCGGTTGCGTCTGTCGAAGGGCGCGCCTGGTGGTTCCATGCAGGCCCGCAACCGGCACCGCCGGTCGCCGAGAGCACCATTGCGGCCTGAAGATTTCTGCCGTCAACAGCTCCTGGGGAAGCACGATACCAGACTAACGTATTCGCCTTGTTCGGGGTTGTTGCCCGGAAAGGCACGGCCCTTTACCCGTTGAGCGATTTCAGCGCTGCTGCATATTTGTCGGCTTCGAGGAAAAGCCCGTGACAGGTGCAGCGGCTGCCCATCTGCCGGAGTTGGCGACGCGATCGCCGCAGTGGGCGACGATTTCGCAAACGTCGATGTCGATCCGATAAACTGCACGCTTTGCCGAATACCAGCCGGAACCCATGTCGCCCATGCCTTATTTCCACAATATAGATCCCGTTGCCTTTCACCTGGGGCCTGTGCAGGTGCATTGGTACGGCATCATGTACCTGATCGGGTTTCTTGCCGCCTGGTGGTTGGGCGAGTTGCGGCGCAAGCAGGGGCGCCTGCCGGTCGATGCGCAAGCATTTTCCGATCTGACCTTCTACGGCATGCTCGGTGTGATCGTCGGCGGTCGCGTCTGGTACATGCTTTCCTATGTGTCGCTGGACTGGATCGTGCACGATCCGCTGGCGCTGTTTCGCGTATGGGATGGCGGCATGTCGTTCCACGGCGGCCTGCTCGGTGTGCTTGCGGCCGGTTGGTGGTGGTCGCGACGGCGAAAAATCCATTTTTTCGACACCATCGATTTCGTCGCGCCGCTGGTGCCGATCGGCCTGGGACTGGGTCGCCTCGGCAACTTCATCAACGGCGAACTGTGGGGCAAGCTCACACATGTGCCCTGGGGCGTGATTTTCCCGCGCGCGCTCGAAAATCTCGGCAAGACACCGGCGCAGTTGCACGAGATGTATCTTGCCGGCCAGCTCAACGACCAGGCGCGGCATCCCTCGCAACTTTACGAATTCGCGCTTGAGGGCGTGGTGATGTTCGCCGTGCTGTGGCTGTACTCGCGCAAACCGCGCCCGCGCTATGCAGTCTCGGGGATGTTTGCGTTGCTGTATGGCTGCTTTCGTTTTCTCGTGGAGTTCGTACGCGTCCCGGATGCGCAGCTCGGTTACCTGGCATGGGGTTGGTTGACGATGGGGCAGGTGCAATCGATTCCGTTGATCGCGGTCGGCATCGTTTTGCTCGTGATTTCGCGGCGCGCGCCGACGCTGAAGCCGGCGATTGCCGCGGACGCGACCTGATGCGTCAATACCTCAGCCTGCTGCGCCAGGTCCTCGACCACGGCACAGAAAAAACGGATCGCACCGGTACCGGCACGCTGTCCGTTGTTCGGTTATCAGATGCGTTTCGATTTGTCGGCCGGGTTTCCGCTGGTGACGACGAAGAAGCTGCATACCAAATCCATCATCCACGAATTGCTGTGGTTCCTGCGCGGCGAGACCAACATTGCCTACCTGAAAGAGCACGGCGTGCGCATCTGGGACGAATGGGCCGATTGCGACGGGGAGCTGGGTCCCGTTTACGGCAGGCAGTGGAGAAGCTGGACGGCTGGCGATGGAAAGACCATCGATCAGATCGCCTGGCTGATCGACGAGATCAAGCGCAATCCGGATTCGCGCCGTCTGGTCGTCAGCGCATGGAATGTGGCCGATCTGCCGAAGATGGCGCTGCAGCCGTGTCACGCACTGTTCCAGTTCTACGTGGCCGGCGGCAGGCTTTCATGCCAGCTCTACCAGCGTTCCGGCGACATTTTTCTCGGTGTGCCGTTCAACATCGCCAGTTATGCGCTGCTCACGCACATGATCGCCCAGGTCTGCAATCTCAAGATCGGCGATTTCGTGCACACGCTTGGCGATGCGCATTTGTATCGCAATCACATCGATCAGGCGCGCGAGCAACTCACGCGCGAGCCGATGCCTTTGCCGAAACTGAAATTGAATTCCGACGTGCGCTCGATTTTCGATTTCCGCTTCGGGGATATCATTGTCGAAGGCTATCGGTCGCATCCGTCGATCAAGGCGCCGATCGCGGTATGACCGGAATTTCCCTGATCGCAGCGCTCGATCGCAATCACGCCATCGGTCGCGAGGGCGCGATGCCGTGGCATCTGCCGGACGACCTGAAGCGCTTCAAGCTGCTCACGTTGGGCAAACCGGTGCTGATGGGACGCAAGACGGCGCTGGCGATCGGGCGTGCATTGCCGGGACGGCGCAATCTCGTGCTGACGCGCAGTGCGCAAGCGCCGTATGCGCAGCAGCAGGTCGTGCATTCGGTGTCTGCGGCAGTGGAACTGGCTGCCGGCGACGAGTTGATGGTGATCGGCGGCGGTGAAGTTTATGCGCTGGCCCTGCCGCTGGCAACGCGGATGCATCTGACCTGGGTGGACACGGTCGCGCAAGACGCGGACGCGTTTTTTCCGCGCTTCAATTCACGCGCATGGCACGAGACGATGCGCACGCCCCATGCGCCCGACGCGCGCCACGAATTCGCTTTCGATTTCGTGGACTACGAACGTGCGGCAGCGGGATCTTCGTAGTCCATGGCAACGGTGGCATCGCCATTGGACACTGCGCCATTCGAATTGCCAATCCAGGTAATCAGCACGGCCAGCGCGATGTTGGCGACGAGCGCGATCAGGCCGATGTAGACGCCGCCTATGCCGGGCAGCACATAAATCGGTTTGACGCCCTGCATCCAGCTCAGCGTCGTACCCAAGGTCATGCCCAGCGCCCAGCCGGCGAGCAGGCCGCTGGCGCGGAACCAACGCGTGAACAATCCGAACACGACGGCCGGAAACACCTGCAACATCCAGATGCCACCGAGCAGTTGCAGGTTGATCGCGAATTCCAGCGGCAAAAACACGACGAAGATCAGCGCGCCGAATTTCACCGCCAGCGAAGTGACCTTGGCGACGGTGGATTCCTGCGCCGCGGCTCATGTTGCGATTGACATAGGGGCGCCAGATATTGCGTGTGACCAGATTTGCCGCGCCGATCGACATGATCGCCGCCGGCACCAGCGCGCCAAGCGCGATCGCGGCGAAGCAGAATCCGGCGAACCACTGCGGAAAACTTTGCAGGATCAGTGCCGGCACGACCGCCGTGCCCTTCGCCGGCACGTGCGCGGCGATGGCCATGTAGCCCATCAATGCGATCAATCCGAGCGCGACGCTGTAGATCGGAAGCAGGATCGCGTTGCGCCGGATCGTGTTGCCGCTGGACGCAGCCAGCGTGCCGGTGACTGCGTGCGGATACAGAAACAACGCGAAGGCCGAGCCCAGGGCGAGCGTGGCGAACGGCATCGCCTGTCCGGCATGCAGCAGGATGCCGTGCGCGCCGCCCTGCGCCGCGAACGATTTCTCGGCGGCGCGAAAATATCGCGCCGTAACCGCCCAGATGCGCGGGAATGACGACAATCGCCGCGATCACGAAGATGTAGATCATCGAATCCTTGACGAAGGCAATCAGTGCCGGCGCGCGCAGACCGCTGGTATACGTGTACAGCGCGAGCACGAGGAATGCGACCGCCAGCGCGATTTCCGCGCCCTGACGCACGGCGCCAAAACCCATCGCCTCGAACACTACCTGCATGCCGACCAGTTGCAGGGCGATGTAGGGCATCGTCGCCAGCACGCCGGTCAGCGCCACGGCGAGCGCCAGCCAGTGGCTTGCATAGCGACCCTCGACGAAATCGGAGATGGTCAGATAATCATGGCGCCGGCACACGTTCCATAGCCGCGGCATGACCGCGAAAACGAACGGATAGGCAATGATCGTGTAGGGCAGCGCGAAAGAAACCGTACGCGCCGACCGCATACACCAGCGCCGGAACGGCAATCACCGTGTAGGCGGTATACAAATCGCCGCCGAGCAGGAACCAGGTGACGAATGTGCCGAAGCGTCGCCCGCCGAGGCCCCATTCATGCAGATGCGTCAGATCGCCGCGTCGCCAATGGGACGCCACGAAACCCAGCACGCTGACCAATCCGAAAAATACGAGGAATACCGCCCATGCCGTCCACTGGATGGAGCCGTTCATCGCGGTCGACTCCGGTACACGATCCAAGTGAGCAACGACGCCAGCAGCACCCACAGGAAAAGATACCAGTAGAAAAACGGAAATCCCCAAACGCTGGGCCGATGGAAGTTGTACAGCGGCACCACCAATGTTGCGACGAACGGTATCAACAGCAACAGTTTGCGCATGTCACAGCCACTTCGCGCGACGCAGCAGGATATACAACACAACACACACCGCCCCGGCCGTAGCAACGGCAATCGGATAGCCGTGTGCCGCGAGCAATTCCGGCATGTCGTGAAAGTTCATGCCGTACCAACTGGCAAACAGCGTCGGCGCGGTCAGCAGCAGACCCCAGCCGGCGATGCGCTTGAACACGATGTTCTGGGCCACGCCAACCAGGGCCAGATTGACTTCCATCGCCGTGGTCAACATCTCGCGCATGGCGCCGGCGCTTTCGTTGATGCGCGCAGCATGATCGCCGACGTCGCGGAAATACGGCCGCACCTTGTCGCGGATCAATCCCGGATACAGACGCACGAGCTGGCTCATGATGTCCTGCATCGGCGTCATCGCCAGTTGCAATTGCACCAGTTCCTTTTTCAGCTCGTACAACTGCACGATGGTGCGCTGCTGGAATTCGCCGCCGAGAATCGCATGTTCGAGCTCATGCAATCGGGTCTGGAAATTGGCCACGATCGGCATGTAGTTGTCGATGATGAAATCCAGTACCGCGTACAGCGCGTAGCTCGGTCCCAGGGCCAGTTGCGTCGGCGAGGTTTCGCACGCGCGCCGCGCCGGTGCATACGACAATGAAGCGCCGTGGCGGATGCTGACCAGATAGTTCTGCCCCAGGAAAATATGGGTTTCGCCGAATTCGATCTTGTCGCCCGTCATCTGCGCCGTATGCACCGCGATGAACAGCGATTCGCCGTAGGCCTCGATCTTGGTGCGCTGATGCGCGCAATGGGCATCTTCGACCGCCAGTTCGTGCAGGCCGAATTCGTGCTGCAACTTGTCAAGCAACGGTTCGTCGGGTTCGTGCAATCCGATCCACACGAAACTTTTCGGATCCTGCAACGCCGCGCCGATCTCGTCGACCTTGATGTCGCGCAGCTTGCGCCCGTCGCCCCCGTAGAGAACGCAATTGACCAATTGCGGAGCGGCGGCAGTAGTAGCGACTTGATCCATGAGGGCATCCGGCATGGGTTGGTGCATGATGCCGGAGCAGGGGCAGGACGGCAAACGTCGGCAGACTAGCTATTGCAATCCAGTTGCAACATCGCCTTTGCCGACCATCGGGTTTCGATGGCGTGCGTAGCGGTTTCGGCTTGCCGCCGTTGGACCTCGTCGAGCGGTTGTTCAAGGCGCAATGCGTCGCGAATGGCTTGTCCGATCCAAATCAATGAGGGCTGTTGGCCGATTTCGTAGCAGCCGGCGAAAGCGAGATCCTGTCGATAGAGTGCCCATGTGAGCGCATCGATCGGATGTGAAGTCGCTTCCAGATCAGCCATGGTCCATTGGATCGCGAACCAGTCGCCGAGGTCGGCTGCACGTGCGACCCAGGTTGTGGCCGACGCCGGGTCACCGCCAAACGCGCCGCAACCGTTGCGCAGACAGTGGGCGAGATAGGCAACAATGTCCGGATCGGATGCGGATAACGATTCGAGCAGTTCGAGGCCTTCTCATGGTTGTTGGTGTTGCGTGATTCCAGCAGGCGCTTGCCGAGCGCGCGGCGAGCTTCTTCACTACCGAGTTGCGATGACAACCGGCGCAACTGGCCGATGGCCTTGCCGTCGTCTTCGATTTGTTCGGCCTCGACGAGCGCCAGTTCCGGATTATCGGGCTGCATGAAGCGGTCGATCGCCATTCGCATGAAGTCCCAGATGCCGCCGACTTGTGCGCAATCCCTGGCGCGTGCGTTTTCACGCGCATATTCGTGCATACCGATATAGCGCAGGAACTCGGCCCAATGCGCAGGCAATCCTTGCCCTGCGGCATCCAGCCGACGCGCAGTGGCGATTTCCGAGGGCGGGTTCGTCTTCCACATTTTGCACTCGAGCGCGAGCCGGGTAGCAGCGGTTGCGGCGGAAACGTCGCCTGCATGCGAACGTGCCGTCAGTGCTTGCCATGCCTTCGCGGGCGGCAATGCCATCAAACCGGCGGTGGCGCGCCCGAATGTTTTCGCTCGGCGCGCATCGATACCTGCTTGTGCGTGGGCGAGCCAGTTCGAGGCGGCTTGTCGGGCGTTGGTCATGACTATTGCCGACGCCGATGGCGGAGATTGCCGGATTGCCGCCGGTGATCGGGAAGCGTCCGGAATTGCAGTCTTGATCGACGACTGGTTGTGTGCGGGTGGCGTCGGGAATTCGTGCACATTCCATAGCCAGATGCCGATTGCAATCGCGACCAGGACGGTGATGAACACACGCGAGCGACGCGGCGGCATGAATCAGACCGTTGCCGGCGACCTGCGCGCGGCATGAATCGACGCTGCCAGCGCCAGATGCAACGGCAGCAGCAGTGCGATCCAGAAACCGTTGTCTTGATACAGCGACGGGAACAGTTTCAACGCCAGCGCGAGGACGGCGAGGGCGGCGATGATCGTGTTGGTGCGTATGGCGAAGCGCGAGGGTTGCCAGTGTCTGCGAGCACTGCGCAGCCAGGCCGGAATCAGCAGCAGACACAGCGGATCGAGCAAGAGCAGATTTTCGTTACGCCAGGCGGCGACGTGATCGGTGCATGCCCACAAGGCGATCAATACCAGGCCGCCCAGACCCAGTATCAGCGCCAGCAAACTGGTCGTGCCTGCAAATGTCATGCGTGCCCAGGCGCGTTTGCGCTGCCGCGCGAGGGCGTAAAACCCCGCGCCAGTGGCCAGGCCGATGGCCAGTGCTGGCCAGATCCAGTGCGGCGGATCGGCAGGGGGTTCCGGTAGGCGTGGTGGCGCGAGCAGGGTTTCGCGAATGACCAGTGGCTGCAGTTTGCCGTCGGCGCTGCGAATGCGGATGCCGCGCATGCTCTGCATGAATTGCATGGGCACGAAGCTTTCCTGCCAGTACGACAGACGCGTGTCGGCGAATGGGCCGAGGCCTGCGTCCATGCCGAGCATCAGCAGCGGTTCCGGACGCATCAGGCGCAGCGTATCCATGCGATAGGTGAAGCCGCGCGATCGGTCGACGGTTTGTGCCTTGATTGCGCCGCCAAGCGCCATGTCGAGTGCATCGCGCACGCGTGTGGCGCAGTTGGCGGTGAAGTAGTCGTAGTGGTATTGCGCGTTTTCGGGGCGTGCGTTCCAGGCCAGGTAGTCGGCGAGTTTGCGGCGTTGCGTCGGGGTCAGGTTCAGATCCTGCCGGACGATCCAGCGGCCTTCTTCGACGTAGTTCGGAAGGGCCCAGTCCGGATTTTCGACATCGATGCTGTAGAGCATGCGTCCGCGCGCGAAGTTGAGGTAGAAATTCTTCTGCGCGAAGTCGAACATGCCGTAGTTATACAGGCGCGACGCACCGCCGTTGCGATCCTGCACCAGGATCGCATTGTGGCCGAAGCGCTCCCAGACCTGGGTGCCGGGGCCGAAGGTAAGCAGGGCGATGTCGAGGTTGGCGCCGGGATCGGCTGGTGTGAGTGATTGGGCAAAGGCTGGCGCAGCGACCAACAGCCAGATGCAGGCGCAAAGTGCGAGCCCGAGCTGACAAGCCCTCTCTCCCCAAGCGGCTTGGGGGAGAGGTTGGGTGAGGGGGTGGTGCTGGTGTGGGCGCGAGGTTGCGGAAATTTGAAGGGCTGCCCCCTGACCCCAACCCTCTCCCGCATCGACGGCGCCGATGGGGGAGAGGGAGCAACGCTTGAGCCCTCTCCACCAAGCTCGCTTGGCGGAGCGGCAGTGACGTTGGCTACGCATCACGCGCGTGCACGGCGAATTGCAGCACGCGGCGGGCGTCGGCCTTGGTTACGCGGAACAGGAAGCCGCCGAGCACGGTTTCTTCGCCGGGTTCGGGCAGGTAGCCGAATTCGTCGGTGACCATGCCGCCGATGGTGTCGAATTCCTCGTCGGAAAAGCGACTGCCGAGACGTTCGTTGAAGTCGTCGATGGGAGTCAGCGCGTTGACCACGAAACCGCCGTCGGTTTGTGGCTGAATCAGTTTCATGCGCGCCGGATCGTCTTCGTCGTGTTCGTCGTCGATTTCGCCGACGATTTCCTCAAGCACATCCTCGATGGTGACCAGACCGGCCACGCCGCCGTATTCGTCCATAACGATCGCCATGTGGTTGCGCGACAGGCGAAATTCCTTGAGCAGGATGTCCAGGCGCTTGGACTCGGGAATCATCACCACCGGCCTCAGCAGGCTGCGGATGTCGCACGGCGCGTCGCCATTGACGAAACACTTGAGCAGGTCCTTGGCCAGCAGAATGCCAATGAGCTGTTCGGCATCGTCGCCTTGAACGGGGAAGCGCGAATGTCCGGAGTCGATGACCGTGCGCACGATTTCGTCGAGGGTTGCGTCGGCACGCAGGCAGATCATCTGGCCACGCGGCAGCATCACGTCGGCCACGGTCAAATCCGCGACTTCGATGGCGCCCTCAAGCATCGACAAGGTGTCGTCGGAAAGCAATCCATTGGCTTGTGCGCTGCGCAGTTCGTCGAGCAGGTCGTCGATGCTGCGGGGCTCGCCGGAAACCATTTGGCTGATGCGTTCCAGCCAGGATCTGGAGATGGGTTTACTGGGGGGTTCCTCGGTCATTGCTATCGTGAACATGCCCTCACGGGCGGAACGCCAGTTTAGCCGATTTGCCGCCGCCGAAATAGAAAGCAATGGATTTCAACGATTTATTGCGCGCCGATGACAGTCAAGCATAGGGATCGGCAATTCCGAGTGCGGCCAGAATCCGGATTTCGAGCGCTTCCATGCGTCGCGCGTCGGCGGGTTTTTCGTGATCGAGGCCGAGCAGATGCAGGATTCCGTGAATGGTCATGTGGGCGTAGTGAGCGCGCGGCAATTTGCCTTGTTCGGCGGCTTCGCGGGCGACCACCGGCGCGCATATGACCAGATCGCCAAGCAATGGCAGCTTGAGTCCCGGTGGCAGCGCGGCCGGGAAACGACAACACATTCGTCGCATAATCGCGGTGGCGATATCGACGATTCAGTTCACGACCTTCCGGTGCGTCGACCAGCGGATGGCGACCTCAATCGGCTTGTTTCGCCGCGCGCCGCGCGCCGCCGCTGCGACCCAGCATCGAAAGCTCACGGCAGACGGAATGCCACGCCGCGGCAGACCGTAACCCACCGAGATCAGCGGCAACCCGGTCGTCAGATTTGCCTTTTGCGTTTTATCCGGCCGCCGACCTTTGCGCATCAATCCACCGCCTCGCTATGGCTCCGCCGCCGCTTTGTCGAGTCCCGGGTCCGGCGTCCCGGGTCCCGGCTGCGCTCCCCGATTCCCGGCCCGTTCCCCGGCCGCCTCGTAGGCCCGCACGATACGCTGTACCAGAGGATGTCTGACTACATCCCTGGCGGTGAAGAAGGTGAAGCTCACGCCATCGATTTCGCGCAACACATCGATGGCATCGCGCAAGCCGGATGCTATGTGGCGCGGCAGATCGGTCTGGGTGACGTCGCCGGTCACCACGGCAACCGATCCGAAACCGATGCGGGTCAGGAACATTTTCATCTGCTCGACCGTGGTGTTCTGCGCTTCGTCCAGAATCACGAACGCGTCGTTGAGCGTGCGCCCGCGCATGTAGGCCAGTGGTGCAATCTCGATGACGTTGCGTTCGACCAGTTTGGTCACGCGCTCGATGCCGAGCATTTCATACAGGGCGTCGTACAGCGGCCGCAGGTATGGATCGACCTTCTGGCTCAGGTCGCCGGGGAGGAAACCGAGTTTCTCGCCGGCCTCGACCGCCGGCCGCACCAGCACGAGACGCTGCACACGATTTTCGTTGAGCGCATCGACAGCCATGGCCACGGCCAGATAGGTTTTGCCGGTGCCGGCCGGGCCGACGCCGAAGTTGATGTCGTGCGTGGCGATCGAGTGCAGATAGCGAACCTGGTTCGCGCCGCGACCGCGCACGCTGCCACGCTTGACCTTGATCGTGATCTCGTGCGCGCCCTCGGCCGCTTTGGCATCCAGGGCATCGATGCCGGTTTCGGAAAGACGCAGGTTGATCTGCGCACCGGTCAGGGTTTCGTGTTCGGTCGCGTCGTACAGGTCCAGGAGTACGCGGCGCGCAAGTTTCGCGGCATGCTCGGCACCGCTGATGCGGAACAGGTTGCCGCGATTGGCGATCTCCACACCCAGGCGCAATTCGAGCTGGCGCAGATGCGCATCGAACGGCCCGCACAAGTTGGCCAGGCGTTCGCCATCGTCGGGTTCCAGGGCAAGTTCGTTTGTGCTCATCGTGCTCATGGCGCGCGAGGGTAGCGCTTGGCGCGCGCCGAGGCCAGCGCGCACGTTGTCGCGGACGATGTGAAAGGCGAAGATAGCCGGATTGGTGGTGCTGGTCATGACTGCCGTCCCCGGAGGAAAGTCCATGCACATCGCAAGCAACATCGCTCGCTGGACGATTGCGATCGTGATCGTCATGTCGCTTGCATCCTGCAGCAAATCCGCGCCGCAAGCTTTGGGGACACTGGAATTCGATCGCATCGGTTTGCCGGCACCTGCAGCCGAACGCATCGTCGCCGTCGACGTGCGCGAAGGGCAGCGCGTAGTGGCCGGCCAACTGTTGTTGCAACTGGATCCAACGCACACGAAAGCCGAGCTCGCTGCCGCCCGGGCGCAGGCGCAGCAGCAGCGCGAGGTGTTGACTGAACTCAACGTCGGACCGCGCAGCGAGGATATCGCCAAGGCTCGCGCAGACCTTGCTGCAGTCCAGGCGCAGGCACGCAATGCACGCGCGTTCTATGCACGGCAGAAAAAACTTGGCAGCGGCGGTGTCGTCGCACAGGCCGATGTCGATGCTGCACGCGCCGCCGCCGGAAATGCCGAAGGGCAGGTCGGCGCGTCGCGTGCGGCACTGGACGCGCTATTGCACGGCACCCGGCCTGAGCAGATCGCGCAGGCTAAGGCAGCGTTGACCGCTGCGGATGCGCAAGTCGCCGCGCAACAAGTCCTGCTCGACAAATTGAATGTAACCGCGCCGGTGGACGGGCTGGTGGACCGCATTGTTTACAAACTCGGCGATCAGGCACCGGTTGGTGCTCCTTTGGCGATTCTGCTTACCGGCGCGACGCCGTACGCGCGCATTTATGTGCCGGTGCAGCAGCGTGCAAATCTGCATGTCGGGGATCCGATTCAGGTTTTCGTCGCCGGGCGCGACAAGGCCTATTCCGGCAAACTGCGCATGATTCGCAGCGAGCCGACCTTTACACCCTACTATGCCCTGATCGGCGACGACGCCGCGCGCCTGAGCTATCTGGCCGAAGTTGAACTTGGTGCCGACGCTCACGAACTGCCCGCGGGTTTGCCGGTGCGGGTCGAGTTTGCCGGATTGCGACATTGATCGCCGAAGCGCAAACCGGCAGGGCGAAAACCGATGATCGCGGTACTGCAATCCGCGCTCGCGGTTTGACCAAGCGCTTCGGCGATCTGGTCGCGGTGGATCATGTGGACCTGGAAGTGCCGGCGCGCCATGTCTACGGTTTTCTCGGTCCCAATGGTTCGGGCAAGTCGACCACGATCAGGATGTTGTGCGGCCTGTTGACTCCGACCGAGGGTCGGATCGAGGTATTGGGACTATCGATTCCCGCGCAGGCGGAAACCTTGCGCAGCCATATCGGCTACATGACACAAAAGTTCTCGTTGTTTGAGGATTTGACCGTGCGCGAGAATTTCGAATTCATGGCGGCCATCCAGGGCGTGCCCAAACCACGCGCGAAATCGCGAATCGGCGATCTGGTCGAGCAATACCATTTTGGAGATTTGCAACGCCAGCTTGCCGGAACCTTGAGTGGCGGGCAAAAGCAGCGTCTTGCGCTGGCCTGCGCGGTGATCCACGAACCTGAATTGCTGCTGCTCGACGAGCCGACCAGTGCGGTGGACCCGGAGTCGCGCCGCGACTTCTGGGAAAAGCTCTTCGAACTGACCGACATCGGCACCACGTTGCTGGTGTCCACTCACCTGATGGACGAGGCCGAACGCTGCCATCGCCTGGCCGTGCTCGACCACGGCAAGCTGGTCGCCGACGGCACGCCGCACGAATTGACGGGCAAGCTCGAGGGTCGCACCTTCATTGTCGATGCTGTCGATCCGCGCCGGGCCCAACATGCGCTGGTCGACGTGCCGGGCGTGCTTGCCGTCGCCCAGGTGGGCAATGCGCTGCGCGTGCTCACGGCTGACCATCTCGACCAGTCGAGCGATATCGCGCAGCGCATGCGCGATGCATTGGATCGGGCGGGACAACAGGCCGACATTGCGCAGACCACTCCGAATCTCGAGGACGTGTTTGTTGCGGTCACGCATGATGCCGGCACCGACAGCGGCGACGCGAAGCGCGAGCGCGCGGCATGAATGCGCGCCGACTATGGGCCATCGTGGTCAAGGAGTTGCGTCAGATGCGTCGCGACCGCATCAGCCTGGCGATGATCGTCGGTGTCCCGGTGATGCAATTGATCCTGTTCGGCTATGCGATCAATTTCAACCTGCGCGGACTGGATGCCGGCATAGCCGACCAAGCCAATACCGCCGCGTCGCGCGCATTGGTCATGGACATGCTCGCCAGCGGCGTGGTCGCGCCCGTCGCCACCGCCACCAGCCCGCAGCAATTGATGACCATGATTCGTGATGGCAGGATCAGCGTCGGAATCGTGGTACCACCGGATTTTGAGCGCCGTCGGAGCGATGGCCGCCAGGTGGCGCAGGTGCTCGTCGACGGCACCGACACGGCCGTGCAGGGCGCCGCTGCGCAACTGGCGCAGACACCGCTGGACAGCGCTGCGCCCGACCTGCGCGCGCCAGCGACCAGCACGCCGGCGTCTGCGCGAATAGGCGTGGTCAGTTTTTACAATCCGCAACGGCGCTCGGCGGTCAACATCGTGCCTGGTCTTATCGGCGTGATCCTGACCATGACCATGGTGTTGTTCACCGGTATCGCCATCGTGCGCGAGCGCGAGCGCGGCAATATGGAAATGCTGATTGCCACACCCTTGACCAGCGCCGAACTGATGCTCGGCAAGGTGCTGCCGTATGTGGCGATCGGCCTGCTGCAGACCAGTGTGATTCTGGCGCTCGGCATTTGGCTGTTCGCGGTGCCGGTGCGCGGCAGCGTTGCCGACGTGTACCTGGCGGCCAGTTTACTGATCCTCGCGAACCTGACCCTGGGTCTGCTGATTTCCACGCGCGCGCAATCGCAGTTCCAGGCGATGCAGATGACCTTTTTCATCTTCCTGCCATCGATTCTGCTGTCGGGCTTCATGTTTCCCTTTGCCGGAATGCCGCCCGTCGCACGCTGGATCGCCGAAATATTGCCGTTGACCCATTTTCTGCGTCTGATTCGCGGAGTAATGTTGCGCGGCGCCAGCTTGTGGGAGTTGTGGATTGACGTCCTCGCCATGGCCGCGTTCACCGTGGTGATGATGAGCGCGGCGATCGCACGCTTCCGCAAGCGCCTGGACTAGTGAAGCACTACATCAGGCAGTGGCGCGCGCAGCCGCCTTCGACGCCGGCGCATGTATCCGCCCACGCAGCGAATTGCTCATTGCCTGCGTGATTTGCACGTCCACGAATTGGCCGACCATGCGCGCCTCAGCCGCGAAATTGACGTAGCGCATATTTTCGGTGCGACCGGTGAATTCGGTCGGGTTCTTCCTGCTCGGGCCTTCGACAAGCACGTTCTGCACGCTGCCGATCATGGATTCGGAAAACGCTTTTGCGTTGGCGTTGATGGCGGCCTGCAAACGTGCGAGACGTTCGTGTTTGATCGCATCGCTGGTGTCGTCCGCCAGGTTCGCCGCCGGGGTGCCGGGGCGGCGCGAATAAATGAAGCTGAAACTCTGGTCGAAATCGATGTCGGCGATCAGTCGCATGGTCTGTTCGAAATCTTCGTCGGTCTCGCCAGGAAAGCCGACGATGAAATCCGACGAGATCGATATGTCCGGGCGCACGCGGCGCAGCTTGCGAATCTTCTGCTTGAACTCAAGCGCGGTATAGCCGCGCTTCATCGCCGCGAGGATGCGATCGGAACCTGATTGCACGGGCAGATGCAGATAGTTCGCGAGCTTCGGAACGTTGGCATAGGCCTCGATCAGCGAATCGGAAAATTCCAGCGGGTGCGACGTGGTGAAGCGGATTCGGCCGATTCCGGACAATTGCGCGATGGCGTGGATCAGGACGGCAAGATCGGCGCTGCCGCCATCGTGCGTCGGGCCGCGATAGGCATTGACGTTCTGGCCCAGCAGGTTGACTTCGCGCACACCTTGTTCGGCGAGGGTGGCAACTTCCGCGATCACGTCATCGAACGGACGGCTGATTTCCTCGCCGCGCGTGTACGGCACTACGCAGAACGAACAGTATTTCGAGCAGCCTTCCATGATGGATACGAACGCCGTCGGGCCTTCGGCGCGCGGTTCGGGCAGCGCATCGAATTTCTCGATTTCGGGAAAACTGATGTCGACTTGCGGTTTGCCGCTGGTGCGGCGCGCCTCGAGCATTTGTGGCAACCGGTGCAGGGTCTGCGGGCCGAACACCAGATCCACATAAGGCGCGCGCCTGACCAGCGCGTCACCTTCCTGGCTGGCCACACAGCCGCCAACGCCGATCACCACCGATTCGTTTTTCGCCTTCAACGATTTCCAGCGACCAAGCTGGCTGAAGACTTTTTCCTGTGCTTTCTCGCGGATCGAGCAGGTGTTGATCAGAATCACGTCCGCCTGCGATTCGTCGGCGGTCAGCTCCAGATCGTGCGATGCCTTGAGCACATCGGCCATGCGCGCCGAGTCGTACTCGTTCATCTGACAACCGTGGGTTTTGATGTAGAGCTTGCCGGACATGGGAAATCGGGGTGTTGGGCGCGGGATTGCGTATTGTAGGGGGCTGGCCGGGTGGCTGCCATCAAGCCGGGATCCGGGGTTGGGGATTCGCAAGAGCAACGACTCGTCATTCCGAGACCGAGAAGCCGGGTGTTCGGTCGTTGATTTGACCCTTGACTTGTACAAAAACAACAACCAGGAGCGGCAGCAAAACCTGCTGGCGGTTGTCCAAGACGCAGGCGACCCATGGTCGGATGAGCAACGACTGGTTGAAGCAGCAGGGATCGATCCGCTTTCGCGACCTGTGGATGACGGCGCAAGGCTACATCTGATCCGAGTGCGCGTTCGTCCTGCACTTTTTCAGACTGGCGTCTGTTGGTGAAGAAACGATTTCCATTTGTCGTCGCGGAGTGCATAGGCACTGCTCACAATCGCAGAATATGGTGCGCTGCCTTCGCGTTGTGCGGTGACCTTGTATATGACTATGCCCGTGTCTTCAGAAGGAGTAATGACACGCTGATCTTCCAATTGGAACGACTGCCAAGGTTGCGCGGCAAATGACGCGAGAATGTTTTCTTTGCCTTCGATTCGCATGCCACCCGGAAAGAGCATAGACGCATTTTCGGCAAGTCGCGTGCTATAGAACTCTTTCGCTGCGTTGCCCGGCGATGAAAGGGCGCGCCAGCCTTGCTCTTCGAGTTGAATCAAATCTTGCATTTGCTCCTCTCTCGTTTGTTGCTCAACGATGCTGTAGGAAAAGCCCGGATTTTGAAGAAGCGTGAAATGCCGGAGGCGCTTCTGCCCTTCGCACGGGGGCGATCGTCATCCGTTGTGCCTCCTGCGAGGTCGATTTGCGACATTGTATGCTTGAGTTTTTGTACAGCGGGCTTTTCTGCAACTTCAACGCTTGAACCGGGCCGCGGCCACGAGTCGCATGAAGATGCCGCGCCGATTCGCAGCGGTCCCCTTGACCGGGTAGCGTGCGCTGCGCGCACCACCCGGCCCAACCCAGCGTAAACGCACGCTACGTGATTGCCCCCCATTCGCATGCCCGATGCGCAGGACGAGGCGGTCCTCGACCTGGTCCGCTACCGTCCCGATTCCGTGCAAATAGCGAGCTCTCGATTCCACAAATCCCCGATTTTCGATCCCCAATCCCGATTCCCGGCTCTCGGGCACTTGGCAAAACCCCATTTATGTCAGAAACTTGGGAAATCTTGGTGCGGCGAATCCTGAAGTTGAGTCTGTCGTTTCTGCCATTGCTGCGTTATTTGTCCCTGTGCGGGTTGGCCGTGTGTGCGCTGGTCCCGCTCACAGGGCATGCCGGTGTGGTTTACAAATGCACCGGACCTGACGGTCAGATCGCCTTCACCAACTCGATCGGCACGTTCGCCCATTGCCGCAAGGTCGCGCAATACGCCGATCGGCCGGCACCCGAAGCGGCGTCAAATTCGTCGGCCAGACCGCACAGCGAATACCGCTCGCAGCCGGCCGCAAGCAATTCAGGTGCGAGCACGGCTGCGGACGTACCCGAAGCGGCCGCCAAACCCGAGATTCATCGTGGCGCGGTGTACAAGATCGTCAAGGTCGACGGCATCACCGAGTACACCAATGTTCGCCCCCATCATGGCGCCTACAAGGTATTGTTCACTTATATCTCGACGTGTTACGCCTGCAACGTTCATTCGAACGTCGACTGGGTGAATACGCCGCTGAACCTGACGGCATACCACGACGAAATCGACGATGCGGCGCGGCAGTATGGCGTCGATCCGTCCCTGCTGCGTGCGGTCATCCACGCCGAATCGGCATTCAATCCGAATGCACTGTCCGACAAGGGCGCGCAAGGTCTGATGCAGTTGATGCCGGGAACGGCGTCGGACTTGGGTGTGGCCAATCCGTTCGATGCCGGACAGAACATACTCGGCGGTGCGCAATATCTCTCCTCGCTGCTCAAGCAATTCGGCGGCGACGAGCGACGCGTCATGGCTGCGTATAACGCAGGGCCACAAAACGTGCAGAAGTACAACGGAATTCCGCCCTTCGATGAGACCCGCGTCTATGTGCAGCGCGTGACCACGCTGGTCAAGCGCTATCGTGAAGCCAATCGCGCGTCGCTCGCGGCGACCTCAGCGAACGTCCCGCCGAAGTCTTGAGCCTTTTTTGCGCCGGGCCGGAACCGGTGCCGCCTGGCAACTCAGCCTGCATCGTCCTGGTATGCGCCGGCGACGCGGTTGCGCCCTTCGGATTTGGCCTGGTACAGCGCTTCGTCCGCGCGACGTTCCAAATCCTCAATGCCATGGTCCGACGCCGACATCTGGGCGATGCCGACGCTAATCGTTGTTGAAATTTCCGCTGCCTGATCGGTATTGGCCAGTGCCTCGACGCGTGCGCGCAGGCGCTCGGCGATGTCCAGCGCTTGTTGCATGTTGCTGCCGGGCAACACGGCGAGAAATTCCTCGCCGCCAATGCGCCCCAGCAAGTCGCCATCGCGCAAAGCCTCAACGCAAGCATGGGAGATGCGCACCAGGACCCTATCGCCCACGGCGTGTCCGTGACTGTCGTTGATGGACTTGAAACGGTCGATGTCGATGGCAAGCAATGCCAGCGGTTCATGGCGCGCGCGCGCGTGACGCATCGCCGCTGCAAGGAAATGTTCGATGCTGCGGCGATTGGCGATTCCGGTGAGCGAATCGAGCGAAGCCATGCGCTTCCAGCGCTTCAGCCTGCGCAGTTGGCGCATCGCAAGCAACACCAGCAACCCGAGCAGAACCGCCAGCAAAGCCATCGCGATTTGTTGCCAGCGGCGCACGCGACGCAATGATTCCAGTTGTCCGTCCTTGAGTTTTTTCTCGGTTTTCAGGCGGGCGTTTTCAAGATTGCTGCGGGCGGTGCCGAACTGTTCGCGCAGCATCTGCGCCTGTTGGTTCGCGCGCTGATGCTCTACATCGTCGTGTGCTTGCAGATAACGCTTGTATGCCGCCAACGCCTTGGCCGTGAGTCCGCTGGTTTCGAGACTGTCCGCCTGGGCCTTGAACAGCATCTCCTGGTAGCGGCGATTGCCGCTTGCGGCGAATGCGGTTTGCGCATGTCTATACGCTTCCAGCGCATTGCGCTGCTGGCCGAGACCGGCCAGCGCGCGTCCGCGTTCGTAGTTGAGCATGCCCATGTCGGCGACATCGCCGGCGGCGTCGAAGTCGGCTTGTGCCTCGTTCAGCGAGAGCATCGCGTCGTCGTGTTTGTTCAGATCGTTGAGCACGGCGGCAATGGCAAGTCGCGTCGCGCCGGTCGTTTCTCGGTCGCGCAACGCGCTGGACAATTCACGCGCGCGTCGCAAGGTGTCCAGTGCGGAGGCGTAGTGTCCGGATTCCTCATCCGTGTAGCCGAGCTGCAACAGGCTGATGATCAACGATTCCTGGTCGCCGACGCGCTTTTCATGGTCGACGCTCTGATTCAGGTATTCGCGCGCCTTGTCGGCATAGCCCAAGCGTCGATAGGCAATGCCGATCGCCTGCAGATTCTGGCTTGCGGCCTCGGGTAATTCCTGTTGCACGAACATGCGCTGCGCCTCAAGCAGATCGGCCAACGCCTTGCCATAAATGCCGAGCAAGGAATAGATGCTTCCGCGTTGCGCCAGGCCCAGTGCCAGCAGCGGCGAGTTGTCCTTGCTGCGAGCCAGATCGATACCGCGTTCATAGTCGGCCAGCGCGTCGCGCGACGTCGCGATGGTTTCCTGGTAGCCACCCCGGCAGAAGTAGTAGCGGATCGCCGCCTCGTCGTCCTTGGCGCGGAGCGATTCGGCGAGCCGGGTATTGGCGAAGTCATAACCGCGTTTAGGCGCGTTGCTGAAATCCAGCTCGCAATGCAGAGTATCGAGCAAACGTTTGCGATGCACGTCGTTGCTTGGCAGGAGCGATTGCAACTGATCCAAAATCTTGCGCTGGGCTGGCGTATCCAGGGCACTCAGATCGCCCACGTCCAGGCGCCGGAACAAGGTGTCGAAAGACGCGTTTGAGGGCAGGGTTGGCAGGTCGGAAACCGGCGCTTTGGGCGGCGCGGCAACACAAGAGCTCCATCCGATCGAAAGTGCGACCAGCCATCGCGACAGGAGGATTGACCTGATCTGGCGCATCGTTTCTCCAGCCTACGATCGCGAGTTTAGCCGAACCCGGCATGGAAAGTTGCATGGATCAGCAAGGCAAGGACGCAGCGCGAACACGCTGTGCATAGCGGCGATGACCCCGCGCACGGACGCTTGCCAGCCGGGATCCTCTGATTGACCCTGCGTACCCGTCACCCCGGCCTTCAAGATCAGGCAGAACGGGTGACGCCTGCGCAGGGGTCAACCAGACGTAGCTTGGCCGCGAGAGTGAAAATTATCCTCCATTTCGACGCTGTGGGCGCTCCTGCAACGTGGCTACCAGCTTGAACGGCGTGCCGTTGCGGGTTCCGGTCAAGCGTACTTTGGTCCCCGGGCTCATGCTGGCTTCGCGGTTGCGCAAGGTCAATTGGTTGGCGATCGGTTGACCGTCGAGAGTCAAAAGGATATCGCCCTGGCGCAATCCCGCTTGCGCGGCCGGGCCATCGGCATACACGCCGACAACGGCAACGCCGTTGGTTGCCGATGGAATCCGTAACGACGCCACATCGGCATATTCGGCGCCGAGCCAACCACGAATGACGCGTCCGTGGGAAACGATCTGATCGAGCACCGCCTTGGCGGTGGCGACCGGGATGGCGAAACCGATGCCGATGTTGCCGCCGGATGGCGAATAGATATCCGAATTGATCCCGACGAGCTCGCCATACGCATTGACCAGGGCGCCTCCGGAATTGCCCTGATTGATCGCCGCATCGGTTTGTATAAAATCTTCATAAGTGGATAAATTCAACTGACGCCCGGTGGCGCTGACGATGCCCATGGTCACCGTGCGGCTGAGGCCGAACGGATTGCCGATGGCGAGAACCACGTCGCCCACGTTCAATGAAGTCTTGTCCGCGATGTCGATGCTGGGCAGGTTGGCGGCGTCGATCTTGAGTACCGCCAGGTCGGTTTCGGCATCGGTGCCGATCACGCGCGCCCGGGTGGCGCGCCCGTCGTAGAGCTGCACCTGGATTTCCTCGGCGCCCTGGATGACGTGGTTGTTGGTCAGCACATAGCCGTCGGCGCGAACGATCACGCCGGAACCCAGGCTTTGCAAGCGTCGGCGTTGCGGCGAGACGATGGCAATCCCGGGAAACATGCGCTGCAATACGGGATTGGAAGGCACCAGCACCTGCCGCGTGCTGACCACCTTGTCGGCGCTGATGCTCACCACGGCCGGCGCCGCTCGACTCACGGCACTCGCGTAGGAGGCGGCGACGCCGCCTGTGGGTTGCTCGGGTGAGGCCGCCGCTCCTGCGGCACGATCGACCGGAGCCGGTGCGGCAGGAACCACAGCGGTGGAGTTTTCCGGAGCAAGAAGCCGACGCAGATGTCCCACGGTTTGCGGCGACACGACGCTGACGACGAAGGCCACGGCAAGTCCGAGCGTGATGAACTGGGCGAGGAAAATGCAGATTCGAAAAACAGTCTTCATGGTCGAATGAATGGACAAATGGGCGCTAGCCGGCCAGTGGCAGCGTCGGCTTGATTGTCTGCAGCCGGGGGCTTGGTTAAACTACCACGGTTTTGGGGGAGCGGTCGCATGGCTCCCGTCGCGGACGGGCAATTAAAAAAATGCCTGCCGTAGCGCAGGGCAGGTAGACGCATCGACCGCTGGATGGGTCGATTCATCTCAGGGGCGAAGATTTTTCAGCGCTCTTGGTTTGAAGCCAGTGGCAGGAGCCCGGCTGCAGGCTTTGCAATTATTTTCTGGACTTTTCTGGAGTGCCGGATGGCGAATGAGATCGTGGATCAGGGCCGCCGCCGCTTCCTGACTGCGACGACTGCGGTCGTTGGTGGCGCGGGAGTTCTGTGTGCGGCAGTGCCGTTCATCAAGACCTGGGAACCCAGCGCGCGCGCGCGCAGTGCCGGCGCGCCGGTGCTGGCCGATATCAGCAAGATCGAACTCGGCCAGAAGGTCACGTTCGGTTGGCGTGGCCTGCCGGTGTTCGTGGTCAATCGCACCAAAGAGCAATTGGCTACGTTGCCTGAAGTGGACTCGCGCTTGAAGGATCCGAAAAGCGACAACACCGACCAGCAACCGGCGTTCGCCAAGAACGAGACACGTTCGATCAAGCCCGAATGGCTGGTCGTCATCGGCATCTGCACCCATCTTGGCTGCGTGCCGGACTTCTTCGGCGAGATCAAGCCCGAGCCGTTCGATCCGGACTGGAAAGGCGGCTTCTTCTGCCCCTGCCACAAGTCCCGCTACGACCTGGCCGGGCGCGTGTTCGACGGCGTGCCGGCTCCGGCGAACCTGCAGGTTCCGCCGTACAAGTTCATGCCTGATGGCAAGCACATCCACATCGGGGTGAGCCCGGAAGGAGCCGCGTGATGGCCACTGCACCGATCCGCATCCAGCCGAAAAACCGAGTGCTTGCGTGGGTTGAAGAACGCCTGCCAATCCTGAGCTTTCTTTCGTCGCATACCAGCGGTTATTACGCGCCGAAGAATTTCAACGTCTGGTACTACTTCGGTTCGCTGGCGCTGGTGATCCTGGTCAACCAGATTCTTACCGGCATCTTCCTGACGATGTACTACAACCCGAGCGCGGCCGGAGCGTTCGCTTCGGTCGAGTACATCATGCGCGATGTCGATTGGGGCTGGCTGATCCGCTACATGCACGAAGCCGGCGCATCGCTGTTTTTCATCGTGGTCTTCCTGCACATGTTCCGCGGCCTGATGTACGGCTCGTACAAGAAGCCGCGCGAGCTGGTGTGGCTGCTGGGCATGCTGATTTTCCTCGTGCTGATGGCCGAGGCGTTCATGGGCTACGTGCTGCCGTGGGGCAACATGTCGTTCTGGGGCGCGAAGGTGATCATCTCCCTGTTCGGCGCGATTCCGTTGATCGGCGCAGACGCTGGTGAAGTGGATCATGGGTGACTTCCATCCTGCCGACGCCACCTTGAACCGTTTCTTCGCGCTGCACGTCATCGCGTTGCCGCTGGTGCTGCTGCTGCTGGTGGTGCTGCATATCGCCGCGCTGCACGAAGTGGGTTCGAACAATCCCGATGGCGTGGAGATCAAGAAGGACAAGGATGCCGACGGCAAGCCGCTCGACGGCATCCCGTTCCATCCGTATTACACGGTCAAGGATCTGTTCGGCGTCGGCTTCTTCCTGCTCATTTGCGCCTTCATCATCTTCTTCGAACCGACCTTCGGTGGCTGGTTCCTCGAGCACGACAACTTCATCCCGGCGAACAACCTGGTCACGCCGGCGCAATCAAGCCGGTGTGGTACTTCACCCCGTTCTACGCGATCCTGCGCATGATTCCGATCAAGGGACTTGGCGTGCTGGCGATGTTCCTCGATTGTGGTGCTGTTCCTGGTGCCGTGGCTGGATCGGGGCAAGGTCAAGTCGATCCGCTATCGCGGGCTCGGCTACAAGATCGCGCTGGGCGTGTTCGCTCTGTGTTCGTGCTGCTCGGCGCGATCGGTGCGGACAAGACCGCCGAGTTGATTCCGGAAATGTTCGGCGCAAGTCGACGTGACCTTCATGGAAAACCTGTTCGGCCGAACGATGACGTTGATCTACTTCGGTTTCTTCGTATTCCTGTGGGCCTATACCCATCTTCGGCTGGGAGAAAACCAAGCCGGTTCCGGAACGGGTGACGACGCATGACTGAGTCGACGCATGAATCGCCATTCTCGAGTTGCGTGTTGCATCGCGTTCGCTTTCGGTATGCTGTTTGCGGCCAGTGCGCTTGCCGAAGGGCGGGAACTGCCGCCGGCGAACTTCGCGTCGACAGTACCGGCCTCGCTGCAGCGCGGCGCGCAGGCTGTTCTTCAATTACTGCTCGGGCTGCCATTCGCTGAAGTACATGCGCTATTCGCGCATCGGCGAGGATCTGGGCCTGTCCGAGGAGGAGGTCATGCAGAACTTCAACTTCACCGGCGCCAAGTTCGGCGATCCGCCGATGTCCAACATGCCGGCGGACAAGGCCGCGAAATGGTTCGGCAAGGCGCCGCCGGATCTGTCGCTGGAGGTGCGTGCCAAGGGTCCCGACTGGGTCTACAACTATCTCAAGTCGTTCTACCTGGATCCGACCCGCCCGGTCGGCTGGAACAACACGGTGTTCCCGAATGCCTCCATGCCCGATCCGCTGTGGGAACTGCAGGGCGTGCAGAGTGCCGAGATGACCGCAGCCAAGCCGGGCGAGGAAGCGCAGATCGAGAAGCTTGAGCTGGCCAGCCCGGGCAAGCTGACGCCGGAGCAATTCGACGATGCGGTGCGCGACCTGGTCGGCTTCCTTGCGTACGTCTCCGAGCCGGCGGCGCTCAAGCGCGAATCGATCGGCATCTGGGTGATGCTGTACCTTGCCTTTTTCACGTTCCTCGCCTGTTTGCTGAAGAAGGAGTACTGGAAGGACGTCCACTGACGATTGCTGCGGTCGTCGTTGATCGCGAAGCATGCCTCGTGCTTGACGTGCTTCGTGCGTGCTTGCGGCGGTGTGACATTGGCGCGCATGGCAAGGCGTAGCGTTGACGGCAGGTGCCGATGCCTGCGTGGCGACGGATTGCCTCGATTGCGGGCGGGGGGAGCCGAGTATGGCCTTGAGTCAACGTTCGCGTACCATACTCACCCTTTATCGGCACGCCGATGGCGTCCATTGTCATCGTGTGCGGCTGGTACTGGCCGCCAAGGGCGTGAGTTACGATCTGGTCGAGGTCGATCCGCGTTCGCCGCCCGAGGACCTGCTCGACCTGAATCCGTACAATCGGTGCCCACCCTGGTCGATCGCGACTTGTGCTTTACGACACCAGCGTGATCTGCGAATACCTTGATGAGCGTTACCCGCATCCGCCGCTGATGCCGGTCGATCCGTTGTCGCGGGCGCGTCTGCGTCTGGCTGCGGTGCGCATCGAGCGCGACTGGCTTGCCGTGGTTGACCCAGATTGCGCCGGCGGCCGCCCTGGCGAGACTGCGCGCAAGCGCCTGCGCGAGGAGTTGCTTGCGAGTCTGCCTTTGTTCAAGGCCGCGAAGTTTTTTCTCAATCCCGAGATGAGTCTGGCCGATTGCGCGCTGGCGCCGGTGATCTGGCGCCTGCCGTGCTTGAACATGACTCTGCCGCGGAGGCGCAGGTGATCCACGAATATGGCGAGCGCATTTTCCGCAATCCGGGATATACGCGTAGCCTCACGCCCGAAGAAAAGGCGCTGCGGCGAATGAGCCGACGATGAATGGCGTCAGCATGACTTCCAATCGGCCGTACCTGTTACGGGCCATGTACGACTGGATCAGCGACAACGGTCTGACCCCCTATATCCTGGTCGACGCAGCCGCGCCCGGTGTGCATGTGCCGAAGTCGGCCGTCAAGGACGGACGCGTTGTGCTCAACGTCGCCTCGCGCGCGGTAGCGCAACTCGATTTGGGCAAGGACCACGTCCGCTTCACCGCGCGCTTCTCCGGCGTCAGCCAGGCGGTGGAGGTGCCGATTGCCGCGTTGTTGGCCATCTATGCGCAGGAAAACGGCCAGGGCATGATGTTCCCGGCAGAAAACGATCCGCCGCCCAACGCCGGACCGACCGCCGACGATGTCGCAGCGAGCAAGAAGGGTTCGCATCTTCGCGTGATCAAATAGACGACCTGGCTGGACGCGGGGATGGCGAACGGCTTGGGTATCGGGCCGAGTGGCACTCGGCGCCGATCAGTGAATGGAGGGAGGCAACCGCGTGGATTCGCCAGCACTGCCCACCGTCGCACCGCGCGTTTGCTCAATCAGCGGCAAGCTATAGCTGATCATGTTTTCGCCGAGAATATCCAGGCTGCCGAAATGCCTGTCCCGGCCGTCGGTACTCAGTTCAAACCGGTATCGACGAAGCCAGTGCAGCCAGCCATCGCTGCCGCGACCGATGCGCAGGCGTTGCAGGGCAACTGTGTCGTCCAGCAATTGTACCTGGGCGCGCCGGCACAACGCGTGCCCAAGCGCTCTGGCGTGCTCGCGCGAACGCAACGCGGCTTGCCACAGGTACGCAGCCAGCAACAACAGGACCAGAGGTAACAAGGCGTCGGCCATCGCGGAAGTCTGAGGCCGCGATGGGGCCTTTACAACCGGGCGACGATGTTGCGCCGGCAGTTACGTGAATTGTGTCGCGTTTTCCCGCGTATACTTCGCCTGATTCGCTACAATGCGTTCCGGAGATTCGGTGGTCGTGACGCTGGGGGCATGACGGTCGATGGAGTTTGCGGCGACAACTGAGTGCGGCACTGTCGGGCTGACGCCAGCCGGCCGGTCGGGTGTCGCTGCATTACCCAGGCTTGAACGCAACGCGGAGACACCCGTTTCGTGATCGAGATTCCCGGCTATGTAATCAAGCGCGAGATCGGCGTCGGCGGCATGGCCAGCGTGCATCTGGCCGTGCAAACCTCGCTGGAACGAGAAGTCGCGCTCAAGGTAATGACTTCGGCGCTTGCCGCAGATCCGACGTTTTCCAAGCGCTTCCTGCAGGAAGCGCGGATGCTCGCGTCCCTGGCGCATCCCAATATCGTTGCCGTCTACGATGTCGGCGTCACTCCGGCGCAGCAACATTATTTTTCGATGCAGTACCTGCCGGGAGGAGACTTCGCCGCGCGCGTCAATCATGGCCTGGATGAGCGGGAACTGACCCTTACGCTGGCGGGTGTGGCCAATGCACTGGGCTACGCACATCAACGCGGTTACGTGCATCGCGATGTCGCACCCGGCAATATTCTGTATGACGCCAACAACAATCCGGTGTTGACCGATTTCGGCATCGCCCTGGCGGCGAGCGGAGGGGCGCGCATCACCAGCACCGGATTTTCAGTGGGCACGAGTCACTACATGAGCCCGGAGCAGGCGCGTGGCGGAGACGTGGATTCGCGGTCGGACATCTACAGCCTTGGGGTGTTGTGTTACTACGGTTTGACCGGCAAGCCGCCCTATGACGGTGCCGATGGTTTCGCCGTCGCTTATGCGCATGTATTTGAACCGATCCCGCGCCTTTCAAAAGAACGCGAACATTGGCAACCCCTGATAGATTGTGCACTGGCCAAGGACCCGAAGGATCGTTACCCCGACGTTGACGCGTTTCTCAATGCATTGGCCGCTGTGGTGCCGCAATATGCCGCATTGTTCCGTGAAGAGGTCGTGTCGTCCGAAAATGCGCCGCCCCGTGACGCGGTCGAAGCGGCAACGCGCAGCATGCCGCGGGCTGCCCCCGATGCCACCACGCGCATTCCCGCGCAACGCCAGCCAGCCGATACGCCGGCGCTCACCCACGCCATGCTGCAACCCGCACGTTCAGGCACGACTGCAGATTCTGCAACGACGGTTTCGACACCGATATTGATGTCGAAACCGACGCCGGGTGCTGGCGCAAACCTGCTGCGTCGCGGTTGGCCGATCCTGGTCGCCATTCTGGGCGTCGCCTTGATTGGTTACGCGCTGCTGACGCGTTCGGGCAGACACGCGGAGACGCCGGAGTCGACAGTCACGACGACGGCCCAAGCGACTCCCGTGGCGCCCGTGCGGGTGCCTGCAAGCAACGCGCTCACGGCGCTTGCCCCGAGCAGTACGGTCGCGTCCGGCGTTACGCCCTCGACGACGCCGCCAGGGAGCGCAACAGCAAACGACGATGCGCAGGCAGCCGCGGACGATTTGAACAACCCGGCAAATTTTCCGGGTGTCGTTGATCCGGTTGCGGAAGCATTGCGCCTTGGACGCGACGATCTTGCCGCGCAGAGATTGACTCTGCCGGCAAACGAAAATGCATTTGATCGTTTTCAATTTGCGTTGCGCCTGGATCCCCGCAACAAGACCGCCAAGCAAGGCATCATCGATGTTGCCAGGAAGTATCTCGATCTGGGTCAGACCAGTTTGAGCAGCGGCGACCTGGCCCAGTTCGACCAATATCTCAAGCGCGCCGACGACGTCATCAAGGTCGTGCCGGATGATCCCGATTTGCCCAAAGCCATCGCTGCTGCACGCAAAAGTGCGGCAGCGCCATTTATCGACAAGGCCAGGATTGCAGCAAAGGCATGGGACAAGTCCACTGCCACCGATGCCTACAACAAGGCATTGCAGGTCGACCCGGACAACGCCGTTGCGCGGGATGGATTGAAGGCAACGGCACAAATCGGGATGCCTGGTTTCGTGTTCGCTGATGCGCTTGCCGGAGGTGGTAGCGGGCCGTCAATGCTGATTGTCGGTACGGGCACGGCAATCGGTCGCTACGAGATTACCCGCGCGCAGTTCCGCCAATTCTGGAACGCAGCCGGTCGCAAAGTCTTCGCCGGACGCAAGATGTCTTGTCGCGCGCGCGAATCGATTTTTCGCTCGTCACGCGATCGCGACTGGCAGCATCCGGGTATCGACCAAGCCGACAATCAACCGGTCGTGTGCGTCACCTGGCCGCAAGCAGCCGCATATGCGAAGTGGTTGAGTCAAAGCACCGGCAAACACTACCGCTTGCTTGCGCCGGGCGAATTTGACCGCTTCGCGCGACGCGCGTCGAAGGATGCGTGCAAGGCCAATCTTGCCGACAGCCGTTACAATCGCGAATTCGGCAGTCGCGATGGCAGCGCATGCGACGACGGCTACGCGGCGACTGCACCGATCGGTCACTATCCGCCGGTTGCCGGTCTCTACGATATCGACGGCAACGTGCGCGAATGGGTCGGTGCCTGCGACGGCGGCCAACCTGCGCAGGCCGGAAGCGGCTGCCGTTCGTTCCTGGTCAAGGGCCGTGGCTGGATGTCGCTTGCAACCAAGGAATCACCGACCTTCAGCGACAACTACAGCGACGACGTCGGTCTGGATACGGTCGGCTTTCGCGTTGCGCGGGATCTGGACCGCTGACCCGCTGCAAAGTGCTTGCCTTGCTGACGCAGGCGGTCCCGCCTGACCGTTTGCATGTAGATCGCCAATCGCTCCGATGATCTGCGAGATATTCGTGACCTACTGCCGCGGCAGCGCTGAGGTATGTATACTCATCATCGAAACGACTTCCGTGAAATTGCGTCTGGGGTGATTTGATGAAGTTACTCTTTCCGAACGGCGAGCACGAACCGCTTGAGCTCAGCAATGGCGTCGTCGTGGTTGGAACCGGATCCGATTGCCAACTCATGCTGACCGCTCCCGGCATCGCCCTGCACCATTGCGAATTGCAAACCAACGACGACCAAACAATGGTCGTGCCGGTGGACAATGCTGCGACAACAGTGCTAAACGGGCGACAGATCGTCGGTGAGTCTCCGATCAAGCCCGGCGATTTGTTGTTGTTTGCGCGAGTCGGCTGTCGCGTGGTGGCAACCGAAAAGGCCGCAACTCCGGTGCACCGCCCGGCAGCAATGGCCAGTGGCGACGACGGGCGTACCCGAGTGCGCATGGCGTTGCCCAAGTTTCTGCTGCGCGGCGTGTCCGGACCGACGTTCGGCAAGACCTATGCGGTCGTCGGAACGTTGATCGTCGGGCGCAGCAGCGAATGCGATATCGCGATCGCAAGTGACGAAATCTCGCGCCACCATGCCAAACTGCAGGTGACCCCCGATGGTGTGGTGATCGAGGACATGGGATCGGCCAACGGCAGCTTCGTCAACAATCAGCGCATTCATGCGCCGACGCTGCTCAAGGCAGGCGATGAGTTGCGCCTGGATACGGTCCGGTTCCTGCTGATGTCGCCAGGCATGGAGGCGCATCCTGCTGCCACGGCGCGCACCGAACCGGCAGCCCAGGTGATCGAGAAGAAAACCAATAGTGTTGGTTGGATTGTGCTCGCCCTGATCTTGCTTGCCGCTGTCGCCGTTGCCGCGTTGCACTATATGGGCAAGATTTGAGCGTCGCCAACCGCAATCCGCATGGACAAATCGATGGCGTGTATATGCTTGGTCAGCGCGCCGATCGAGATGTAATCAACGCCGGTAGCCGCCAACGCGGGTAATTCAGTCAGCCCAACCCCGCCGGAAACCTCCAGCGGCACGTGACCGTCCACACGCGCCACGGCGCGGCGTACGTCCGCCAAACTGAACTCGTCAAGCATGATGCGATCCACGCCCGCGGCGATTGCTGCATCAAGTTCGGCGAAATTCTCGACTTCCACTTCGAGTAGCAAGTCGGGGTGGCGCGAACGCGCCGCACGCACGGCGGCATGCAGCGAACCCGCCGCAGCGATATGATTTTCCTTGATCAGCATGGCGTCGAACAAGCCGATGCGGTGATTGCTGCCGCCGCCACAGCGAACCGCATATTTCTGCGCCATTCGCAGACCTGGCAGCGTCTTGCGCGTATCAAGAATCGTGGCATGGCTTCCGCGCACGGCAGCGACATGCGCAGCCGTAACCGTGGCGGTCGCCGACAGTGCCTGCAGGAAATTCAGTGCGCAACGTTCGGCGCTTACCATCGGGCGTGCCCGTCCGCGCAGCGTGCAAAGGGTATCGCCGGCTGCCGCCTGCATGCCGTCGTCGATGTGCCATCGGATTTCGATCGCCGGATCAAGCGCATGAAAACAGGCGTCGAACCAGGCGCGACCCGCCAACACTGCATTCTCGCGCGTGATCACCGTGGCGCTGGCTTGCGAGTCGGCAGGCAACAAGTCGGCGGTGACATCGCCACTGCCGAGGTCTTCAGACAGTGCGCGCCGAACATCGTTGGCAACAACTTGTGGGTCGGGCGCGAGAGCGCGCGTAGCGGTCGAATCCATCGGGCAAATGACTGCGCGTCAAATCAAGGGCGGTCAGTTTAACGCGCCTTGATTCGCGAGCAAGGTGGAGTGAAACCCGACAACTTGCCGGCACCGGATTCAATCCGGCTTCGGGCTTTCCGGTGCGGCTGTCTCGGGCGCGTGCGTCGCCTTCAGACGTTCGACGATCGCATCCAGAGCGCGGTCGAACAGCGGCACTTCTTCCAGAATCGCCGCATGCCCGCGCCGGATTTCCGCGGCCAGTGCGAACACGGTCTTGTCGGCCACTTTGAGTCCCTTGCGGTTGACGAACAGGTACTTGGAACTGATGGGGCTGATCCAGGACAGCTTGGCACGCTGCTTGGAGCCATTCTCAGGGTCGGTGAATTCAACCCAGCAACCCACTTTCATTTGCCGCGCCTGCTGCAGGCATTCATCATCTTCGTCGTAATCGTTCTGTGCAGGCGCACGTTCGTCCTCGGCGCGCAGAACGATTTCCTCGCTGACCGGACTGTCCACCTGTGCGGCCGTGGCCGCAGCCTTGCTCACGATTTCGAATGGCGCGCCATCATCGGTATCGCGCCCGGACTCGGTGCTGGCTGGTGCGGTTCCCTGCAGAATATTCCGATAAAACGCGTTCAACTCGTGCATCAACTGCTTGACGTCGTTTTCGTGATAGGCGACGGTCGCCAAACCATGACGCAGGCCTTTTTCCAGAGTGGGCAACAACCCGCGTAGCCGGGTCTTGTCCGCGTCGTTCGTCTTCGGCGTCGCGCTCCAGGCGAATTCGTCGGCAAATCGCAACGCCTGGCGCCATTCGTTCGAGTCTTCGCCCTGACGCAGCAAGGTGAGCACCAGATAATTCGCCCACGGACGGGTGAGGACGTTGTGCACGATTTCAGGCAGGTTTCTGCCTTCGACGCGTTGCAGCATCTCGCGCGCTGCGGCGCGTCGCGCAAGGTGCAATTTCTCGCGCCCGCGCGTGGCTTCGGCGACGCGTTGTTCAGCGAGTTCCGCCCGCTTCTTGTTGTCTTCGAGGAAGATTTCGAATTCGGCGCGGGTACGCTCGAAAATGGCCAAGTCGTCGTCGAAATCCTTGAGCAGCGATTCGACGATTTGTTTCACCTTGTCGAGCAGGCGATGATCCCGATCCGATTCCTCGGACCAGCCCATGCAGGCTTGCGCCAGACTGTCGAGCAACTGGCGCGCCGGGTGGGATTTTTGCGCGAACAGATGTTTGTCGAGAATGGCGACTTTCAGGAACGGGATCTGCAAACGTCCCAGCAACGCCTGCATTTGCGCCGGCAGATTGCGGTCCTGCAAGATAAACTCGAACAACATGCCGACCAGATCAATGGTGTCTTCGTCGGCGCCGGTGACATGCGCTTTTTCGTCGCCGTGGAACTTGCCGGCCTGATCGAGCAGCGCCTGTTTGATCTGCTGCACGAGATCGGCTGCATCCGCGTTCGATACCGCATGTGTCTGCGCCGAAATCGCCTGGTTTTGCAGCAGCGTCAAAGCCGACAGCAATTCAGTCGGCGCGATGGTCGGCAGCGGCGCGCCATTCGACGTGTACGCCGAAGGCGGCTGTTCGGTGTGACGACGATTCGCCAGCAGACTACGTACGGTGTTGTAGATTTCCGCCTGCAATTGTGCCGCGGCGGCATCGTATTGCTCGGGGTAGTCGCCATATCCTGCTTGCGCCGCGTGGTCCGCCTGCGTTTTTTCGTTGGGGTCAGCCGACATCCCGCCCGAGGACGCTGCCGGCATGGGCGTGCCACGCTTGCCGCCGCTGCCAAAGCTGTGCCTTATCTGCGGCAACACTCCAGCGTGAATCAATTGCGTATTGATTTCCTCATACAGCCCATCCAACCCGCTCATGACGTAGCGATCGAACAATTTGTAGATAATCAGCTGGGTCTGCAGATTCAAATCCATGTCGCGCATGGCGGCGCGAAACGCCTGACACAGCGGCGCCGGAGCGATTGGATTGGTCGTATCTTCGACCTTGGTGCCGCCGTGGATAACAGACAAACGCTGGTTCAGCGCAAACAGGGAACGCGCCACGCGTCCTTCGGTCTTGGCGACCATGCTGGCAATGGCCAGCGACTCTTCCAGTTCGCTGTCTTCGACGAGGGATAGATCGCCATTTTCGGATTTTGCCGATTCGGGCTTGATGGGGTGCAACTTGCCGGCGACAAAGTCGTTGAATATGCGACTGATCTGTTCCTGGAAAATTCTTTCAACCAACTGGCGTTTGCGACGTACTTCGCGCATGCCGTCGAAGTACTGTGTCTGAACTGCGTTGTTTTCGGCTTTCTCGGCCAAGTCGAACAGCGCGTCGTCGATATTCTCGAACAATGTGGCGACCAGACCCTGCAATCGCTTCAGGGATGTCCCACGAACCGACTCAAGCAGATCGCCCAAACGCCCGGCGTTGCCGGCCTGGGTCGTTTGGCGTTGCTTGAGGTCGACAATCTTGTTGTTGTCGCTGGGATTGTTCATCGCCCCTGTCCCGGTGAGTTCACGTGCCGGACGCGCGCAATTGCGAAGGCCACAGGATAAACCCTCAACATGAACGAAACGTGATGCAGATCACATTATATTCGGCGGATATTCCCAACGCATCGTTGCGCCGATGAAAGGGTCGATCATGGCCGTGTTCAGTTGCCTGCCGGAAAATTCTCCAACTGTGCCGTGGCAATGGCCTCATCGACGAGCATTACCGGGATATCGTCTTCGATTCGATAAATGCGCTTGCCGTCGATGGTGAGCAGGCCCGCCTGAAGCGCGTCGTTTACCGCAATCGCGGCCACGGTCAGCACATCGCCCTTTTCGATGGACATGTTCAGCGCCGCCAACTGCGACTTGGTCAACGGCGTGACGGGCGTCTTCGTCGCCGGGCAGCACAGGATATCGAGCAATCGTTTGTCCATGGGTGGGATTGATTGAAGGTTAAGCCTAGAATAATGCCTTTGAGGGGTCATGACCATGAATAGCAACCGCGCCGGACGCGCGCTGATTGGCGTGGTGATGGGTTCGCGCTCCGATTGGGACACGATGCAGCATGCTGCAATCGCCCTGGAGCGCCTGGATATCGCCCATGAGGTGCGTGTCGTGTCCGCCCACCGAACGCCGGACCTGTTGTTCGACTATGCCTGCAGCGCCTGCGAACGGGGCTTGCGGGCAATCATCGCCGGTGCAGGCGGGGCCGCACATTTGCCGGGGATGCTTGCGGCCAAAACACGGGTGCCGATTTTGGGTGTGCCGATTCTGTCGCACACGCTGAACGGCATGGACTCACTGCTGTCGATCGTGCAAATGCCTGCCGGCGTGCCCGTCGCCACCTTCGCAATTGGCAGGGCGGGGGCAATCAATGCGGCCTTGTTTGCCACTGCGCTTGTTGCGGGAGGAGATGCCGACGTCGCGGCGAAACTCGATGCCTGGCGTGCCGAACAAACCGCTCAGGTGTTGGCGCAACCCGATCCACGCCAGTCGTGAGAGTTGATTTGGGAGCGATGGAAACCCGAACCAACATGCCGACCGTCGGAATATTGGGTGGCGGACAGCTTGCACGCATGCTTGCTTTGGCTGGCGCTTCGCTCGGCGTGCGCTTTCTGGTCGTGGACAATGCTGCCGATGCGTGTGCCAGCCAGGTGGCGCCGTTGCTGGCAGCAGATTGGCGCGATTTTTCGGCACTGGAAAAGTTCGCGGCGGCAATCGATGTCGCCACGTTCGATTTCGAAAACGTGCCGGCTGAAACGGCCAGGTGGTTGAGCGAACACACCCGCGTATCGCCGAATCCGCAGGCACTGGCGCTGGCTCAGGATCGGCTTGCCGAGAAGACCATGTTTCGCGAACTCGGGCTGGAAACACCGGCGTTTGCCACGGTCGACAGTTGCGACGACCTGCGCCATGCAGCCCGCAAAATCGGTTTTCCCTGCGTACTCAAAACGCGGCGCCTGGGTTACGACGGCAAGGGCCAGTATCGGCTGCACAGCGAGCGGGACCTGGACGCTGCCTGGGCCGCACTGGGTGGGGCGCCTTCGATCCTGGAAGCATGGGTTTCGTTCGACCGCGAAGTGTCGGTTGTCGCCGTGCGTGGCCGTAACGCCGAGTTTTCGACATATCCTCTTATCCGGAACTGGCACGCGAACGGCATTCTTTCAGCAAGCCTGGCGCCGGCACCGGATTCGAGGGGACTGGAAATGGCTGCCGCAGAACATGCGCGCGTCATTGCCGAGCATCTGGATTACGTCGGCGTGTTTGCGCTCGAGCTTTTCGTTCGCGACTCGCGGCTGCTGGGCAACGAGATGGCGCCGCGAGTGCACAACTCCGGACATTGGACCATCGAGGGTGCCGTTTGCAGCCAGTTTGAAAACCACGTGCGTGCCGTGCTCGGCCTGCCGTTGGGCGACACTTCGGCGCGCGGAGTCAGCGTCATGTTGAACTGGATCGGCGAACTGCCGGATGTACGCTCTGTACTCGCAGAAGGACACACGCACTGGCACGACTACGGCAAATCCGCACGGGACGGACGCAAGGTAGGGCATGCCACGATATGCGCCGACTCAACCTCGCAGTTGCGCGAGCGGCTTGCGGCTGTGGCGCAAGCGATCGGTCGCGAAGCGCAAGTTGCCCCGGTATTGGCCGCGTTGGGGTGAGGCGCGCGAGCCGGGAATCGGGAAAATCAATTACTCGTCATTCCCGCGCAGGCAGGAATCCGGATCCTTGTCGGCTTTTTCGCAGGCGCATCCAGTGCAAGGACCGGATTCCAGTCTGCGCAGGAATGACGGGAGTGTAGGCCACGTCCCACGCTTCAAGCCATCTGGCTGGCAGCAAATTCCCAGTTGACCAGATTCCAGAACGCCTCGACGTATTTCGGACGCGCGTTGCGGTAGTCGATGTAGTAGGCGTGTTCCCATACGTCGCAGGTGAGCAAGGCTTTGTCGCTGCCGGTAACCGGAGTACCCGCGTTCGCTGTGCTGACCAGACCCAGGTTGCCATCGGCACGTTGTACCAACCATGCCCAACCTGAACCGAACGTCGTGGTTGCGGTCTTGCTGAACTCTTCCTTGAACCGGGCAAACCCACCGAAGGACTTGTTGATGGCGTCGGCCAGCTTGCCGGTCGGTTCGCCGCCGCCTTTGGGACTCAGGCAATTCCAGTAGAAGGTGTGGTTCCAGACTTGTGCGGCATTGTTGAACATGCCGCCTTGCGCCTTCTTGATGATGGCGACCAGATCCAGAGACTCGAATTCCGTGTCCTTGATCTGGTTGTTCAGATTCGTGACGTATGCTTGATGATGCTTGCCGTAGTGATAATCGATGGTTTCTGCCGAAATATGCGGCGCAAGCGCATCGCGAGCCCACGGCAGGGCAGGTAGTTCGATCGCCATGTTCCTCTCCTTTTCGGTGGCTGGGAGCGACCAGTATAAACGGAATTCGCAAACCGACTGCTACAATAGCGTTATCTGAAATCCAATACCGAACCTCGTTTTTGCGGACAATCATGGACACTCTCGATCGCATCAAAGATACCGTTAACTCGCACCCCATCGTGCTGTTCATGAAAGGCACGCCGCAGTTTCCGATGTGTGGCTTTTCCAGCCGCACGGTGCAGGCGTTGAAGGGCGCGTCGGCCGATTTCACCAGCGTCAACGTGCTCGACGATCCGGAGGTACGTGCCAATCTGCCGCGTTACTCCAATTGGCCGACTTTCCCGCAATTGTTCATCAATGGCGAGTTGATCGGCGGCTGCGACATCGTTGTGGAACTCTACGAGAGTGGCGAGTTGCAACGCATGGTCGGGGAAGCGCGCGACGTCTGATGGCCATAGCCGGAAATTTTGCTTCACTGCCGGCAGGCCGGGACCGCGCGGCCGACCGACTCGATGATCGGGTAATCCTGGTAACCGGTGTCAGCGGCGGATTGGGCCGCGCGACCGCATTGGCGGCGGCGCGGGCAGGCGCCTGTGTGATCTTGCTGGGGCGCAAGGTGCGGCCGCTGGAAAAACTCTATGATGAAATCGGCGCCATCGATGGCGCGACGGAGCCGGCAATTTACCCGTTGGATTTGTCGGGAGCGACACCGGGAGATTATGCCGAATTGGCTGATCGGATCGAGCAGCGATGCGGGCGATTGGATGGGCTGGTGCATGCCGCAGCGCATTTCGACGAGCTGCAGCCGGCGATCGACATCGAACCGGAGAAATGGCTGCGTTGCCTGCACGTGAATGTCACCGCGCCGCACCTCCTGACCCAGGCCTGTGTGCCGTTGATGCGCCGTAGCAATGATGCCAGCGTGGTCTTCGTGCTTGACGATCCGCAGCGCATGGGCAAGGCGTACTGGGGCGGTTACGGCGTGGCCAAACATGCGCTGGGCGGCCTGGTTTCCATTTTGCACGAGGAATGGGAAAACACCGTGGTGCGCGTGCACGCGCTGGTTCCCCCGCCGATGCGCACCGCGTTGCGACGCAGCGCGTATTTCGGCGAGAACACGATGCAGCTGCCGTTGCCTGACGCTACGGCCGAGGCCGTCGTTCATTTGCTTGGTCCCGACGCAGCGGCGTTGCGCGGGCGCATTCTGGATTTGCGTCCGGGACAATCGCAGCTCGCTGTCGAGGCGCCCTGATGGAAAATTCGATCACTACCCTGTCGGCTGGAATTTTGCTGTTTCTGATCCTCGATCCGCTCGGCAACATTCCGTTTTTTCTCGGTCTGCTCAAGCACGTCGCACCTGAACGTCGACGACGCGTAATGATCCGCGAATTGCTTATCGCACTGGCCGTGTTGTTCGTTTTTCTGCTCGCGGGCAGTTTCGTGCTCAAGGCGCTTCAATTGCGTGCGGAATCGATCAGCATTGCCGGCGGAATCATCCTGTTCCTGATCGGTTTGAAAATGATTTTTCCGCCGCTCAGCGGCGGCATTTTCGGCGACAGCGGTGCCGGAGAACCGTTTATCGTGCCGCTTGCGATTCCCGGCGTGGCCGGCCCATCGGCGATGGCCGCATTGATGCTGTTGACCAATTCGCACCCTGGTCGCACCGCCGACTGGAGCGTGGCGCTGTTCGGAGCATGGTTGGCCACCGCGCTGATCCTGCTGTCGTCGACGTATCTGTTCCGCTGGCTCGGCGAACGGGTGTTGACGGCGCTCGAACGCCTGATGGGCATGTTGCTGGTCGCGCTGTCCGTGCAGATGTTTTTGGACGGAGTGGTGGCCTATCTGCAATCGGGAACAGCGCACTAATAATCCCACAACCAAGCTGTAACACTGCTGCGCTAGCTTTTGCGCCCGTGCATGGGGTGGGGACATGATCAGCGTCGAGCGCAGCTTTTTCGATAGGTTTCCGCGTCTGGCCGAGGGACGTGCGCGCAGCTTTTCGCAGCCTGTCGTGCAACTGTTGCGCAAGATCGCCGGCGAGGAGCGGATCAATCGCACGCTTACACAATTTCAGGCGCTGTCTGGTTTCGATTTCATCGAACGCGTGCTGGACGAATTCCAGGTCAGCTATCGCGTTGCCAATACCGACCGCGACAACATTCCGGCCGAAGGCCGTCTGGTCGTGGTGGCCAACCATCCGCTCGGCGCGTTCGACGCGCTGGCTTTGCTGCATCTGATCGGCACGGTACGTCGCGATGTGCGCATACTCGCCAATGATCTGCTCGCACAACTGAAACCGTTGTCCGGTTTGTTGTTGCCGGTGCCGATATTCGGCGGCAACGGCGTTTCCGTCGGACGTCTTCGTTGCGCCTATCGTGCGCTGGCGTCCGAGCAGGTTCTGATCATGTTTCCTGCGGGAGAAGTTTCGCGTTTCGGTCCGCAGGGTGTTCGCGATGGCCCCTGGTCGAGCGGTTTCGCGCGTTTGGCGTGGCATGCGGATGCGCCGCTGTTGCCCGTGCATATCGCTGCATACAATTCGCCGGCGTTTTATAGCCTGTCGTTACTGGCCAAACCGCTATCGTCATTGCTGCTGGCACGCGAGATGTTCGGGGCGATGCGCATGAAGATCGGCATCAACGTCGGCGAAACCGTATCGGCGGGCGAACTGGCGCGGGTGCCGCCAGAGTGCGCCGCGCAGGCGATGCGCCGGCATGTGTACCAGCTCGCGCGTCGCCGACCAACCGTCTTCGCCACCTCTCGCGCCATTGCCCACCCGGAATCGCCATTGGCCATTCGCGAAGCGCTCAAGCGCGCGCAGGTGCTGGGTCAGACTCGCGACGGCAAGCGCATCTTGCTGTTCGATGCGCAACCGGACTGTCCGCTGTTGCGGGAAATCGGGCGCTTGCGCGAATTGAGCTTTCGTCGAGTCGGCGAGGGAACCGGTACGCGCCGCGACCTGGATCGTTTCGACGCGCATTATCGTCATTTGCTGCTTTGGGACGCGGATGCCCTGGCCATCGTCGGCGCATACCGGCTTGGCGAGGCCGGGTCGATACTCGACACACACGGTCACGCGGGCCTTTATTCGTCGACATTGTTCGATTATGCCTCTGCGCCGACGGAATTTCTTCGAGCAGGCGTGGAACTGGGACGCAGCTTCGTGCAACCGGCCTTTTGGGGGTCGCGCAGTCTCGATTATCTTTGGCAGGGCATTGGTGCCTACCTGCGGTGCCGTTCAGATCTGCGCTATCTTTTCGGTCCGGTATCGTTGAGCGCTGCCCTGCCGGCGCAAGCGCGAGAGTGGATCGTTCATTACCACCGCCATTACTTCGGCGGCAGCAGCGGCGTTCAGGCACGCAATCCTTTTGAGATCTCCCAGGTCGTTGCCGCCAGAGCCAGCAGCGCATGGCAAGGTTGCGATTGCACTGCGGGAGCGGCGCTGTTGAAGCTGCGATTGGCCGAGCTGGATTGCAGCTTGCCGGTGCTGTATCGGCAATATGTGGATCTGTGCGAACCGGAAGGTGTGAAATTCCTCGCTTTCGGCAGCGATCCGGCGTTTGGAAATTGCGTCGATGGCTTGATTCGGCTGGACCTGACAAAGCTCAAGCCAGCCAAACGTGCGCGCTACCTGAACCCGGATTCCGCGGGGGTGGCGGTAGACTAAAAATTGTCACAAAATACTGTTAAACTGCGGTTAAGCATCTGCGAATCGCCAATGGGGCAATTTGGGTGGCTTTCGCATTTGCGTTCAGCAGTATCGTTGATCGGTCGGTTTTGCCGCGGGTGGCAGGGCGGCGCCGCGTATTGATATGGCGAAAAAAAGGCATAGAACGATGAACAAGCGACTTGCAACCCATGTTCTGCTTTGTCTACTGGCATCGCTGCTGGCGATGTCGAGCGCGTTTGCGCAAAACACTTCGGCGGCGATGTCCGGTCGCGTTACCGATGCGTCCGGAAAGCCGGTCGCCGGTGCTACCGTGCGCATCGTGCACGTGCCGTCTGGCACAGCCTCGGTGACGACCACCGACGCCAATGGCCGCTATATCGCGCAAGGTCTGCGCGTCGGTGGCCCGTACCATGTCGAAGCGCACGGGAACGGCATCAAGGATATTGGCGTTGACAACGTATACCTCGAACTCGGTCAGGTCGCTACGACCAACCTCGCCGAAGCCGCAGTGGCGGCGACGCAGCTCAAAAGCGTTACCGTCACGGCGAACGCACTTGACTCGACTTTCAATGCGGACAACAAGGGCGTGGGTACCAACGTCAGCGGCCGCGCGCTGGAAACGGCCGTCAGTGGCAATCGCTCACTGGACGACATCGCGCGCCTCGACCCGCGCATCACGGTCGTCGACCAGAGCGATGGTTCGATCTCCCTGGCCGGCCAGAACAACCGCTACAACAACATCAGCGTCGACGGCTTGGCGGTGACCGATCCCTTCGGGCTGAACTCGAACGGTCTGGCCTTCACCGGATCGCCGATTTCACCCGACACCATCGCCGCCTACGAAATCAAGGCTACCGATTACGACACCGCATTCGACTCCGTCGGCGCCAACATCAACGCCGTCACCAAATCGGGCACCAATGAGTTCCACGGTTCGGTGTACGGCGCTTATACCGACGCCAGCAGCATGGTTGGCGACCGCGGCGGCGCCGATTACGCGGCCTTCGACAAGAACAAGACCTGGGGCGTCACCCTGGGCGGCCCCATCATCAAGGACAAGCTGTTCTTCTTCGCCGCATACGAAGACCAGAAGATTACAGGCCTTGCCGGCGCCGGAACCGATGCCGTGACCAGCGGCAACCTCAGCCAGGCGCAGGTGGATGCGGTCGGTCAGGCGTTCAAGTCCATCGGCATCGACACGGGTGGGGGTAGCGGAAGCAGCGGCGGCCTGACCCAGGAGGACAAGCGCTCGCTGGTCAAGCTGGACTGGAACATCAACGACAGCCAGCGCGCCACCTTCACGTATCAGCAGACCAAGGAATCCAAGCCCACTCCGTACACCTCGTACGTGAGCGCCTATCACTACCTTTTTCTCAGCAACTGGTACACCGTGGCGAACAAGACCAACAACTACTCGTTGCAGTTGTTCAGCGACTGGAGCGACAACTTCAGCACCGAATTCAAGCTCGGCTATCAGAAGTTCGACAATACCAATGGCGCATCCGAGGATCAGCCTGAAGTATTCGCCTGCTTCACTGCCTCGGCGTCGGCTTGCGCCGCCAACGCCAGCGCCAATCCCTTCTCGGCTCCCTTCCGTAGCATAGGAAGCACGGTACCCGCCGTCATTGCAGGCGAAGACTGGTACCGCGCCGAGAACGCGATCAACAGCAAACGCCTCAATGGCACCTGGGCCGGCACCTGGCACTTGGGCGACCATGTCGTTAAGGCCGGTTTCGACTACCTGAGCAACAAGGTGGCCGACGTATTCGGCCTGGGTCTGCACGGGTCATATGGGTTTTACGACGCGAATGGCGATGGCTCTCCGATCGACGAGATACTTGCCGGGGACTATGTCGTGTTCAAAAAGACATACCTGCCGGAAGGTGTCTCCCTCGCCGATGTCGCAGGCACCTGGAAGTACACCCAGGTCAGCCCGTTCCTGCAGGACACCTGGCAGGCTACCGACCGATTCTCGCTGACTTATGGCGTACGCATCGACATACCAAAAGCCGATCATGCGCCGCCGGTGGCGATCGACTCGGCGACAGGCCAGAGCTACTGGCAGGAGGCGTTCGGTTACGCCCCCAACACCAAGCTGGGCAGCAAAAACAAGGTCATCGAACCGCGCGTGGCCTTCAACTATCAATTCGATACGCAGTTGAGAATGCAATTGCGCGGCGGCATCGGTCTGTTCCAGACAGTGCCGCCTTATGTGTGGCTGACCAACCCGTACTCCAATAACGGCGTCACCTCTCTGATTGGCTACAGAGGCAACGACCCCGCCACACAGCCATTCAGCAGCGATCCGTACAATCAGCCCGGTCCAACATCGGCGCCGTCTGGCAATTGCACCAATCGGGGGTGCAGCATCGACACGCTCGCTCCGGACTTCAAGCTGCCCACGGCATTGAAGCTCAGCCTGGGCTACGACACCGAACTGCCGTGGTGGGGTCTCACGGCTTCGGTTGAAGACATGCTCATCAAGGCCCACGACGCGATCGCCTACATCGAGCCGAACATAGGCGTGCCGGTCGGCACCTTGCCGGATGGCCGACTCAGATTCAGCAGCCACACCGGTTCCGACCCGGATATCAGCACCGGAGCCACCGAGCTGACCAATACCAGCCAGGGCTTCTCCAACGCGCTGACCTTCTCGCTGGGCAAGCCGTGGGACAATGGCTTGAGCGGCACCATCAGCGCCACCTTCACGCACGCCACCGACGTCAACCCGGGCAGCGCTTCGCAAGCTTCCTCGAACTTCACCTACTATTCGCGCATCAACCCGAACGATATCGTCTCGGCGAATTCGCGCTTCAACATCCCGTTGTCGTTCAAGGCCGCGTTGAATTGGGAACATGCCTTCTTCGGCGACAACAGGACCACGGCTTCGGTGTTCTACAACGGCCATAGCGGTCGCCCTTACAGTTGGGTGTTCGGCAACGACGCCAACGGCGACGGCCTGCCTTCCGGTACGGATTTGGCCTATATCCCGCTCGTGAACGACCCGCTGGTGAGCTACGGCAGCGCCACCCAGGCGCAGATCGATGCCTTCAATGCCTTCATCGACCACGACTCGTACCTGAGCAAGCACCGCGGACAGATTGCCTCGCGCAATGTCTCCAACTCACCGTGGGTCAACCAACTCGACGTGGGCTTGCAGCAGGAATTGCCGGGTTTCTTCGGCAAGGACAAGTTCGTCGTGCGTATGGACATCTTCAACTTCCTGAACCTGCTGAACAAGAAATGGGGCGACGTCGAGGACGCCGGTTACTTCGGAACGCGCACCTTGGCTACCACGACGTTGAACGCCGACGGAACACAGTATGTCTATGACATCAGCAAGCCGCCCACGAAATACACGTTGGAAGACGCCAGTGTGGCACGAGTGATTTCCCGTTGGCAGATTCTGTTGACCCTGACATACAAGTTCTGAAACGGGTTTTGTTGCTTGTCTACAAACCGGCGCCTGCAAGGGCGCCGGTTTTCTTTTTGCGCTTGACCCGCCGAATTGCGGTTTCGACAGGAGTCTCCTCGAAGAATGACTCAGCCAACGCCTGTATCGCGTCTGTAGCGGGTATGGAAGTACTTCCGGGACGAATTCACCTGACGCCTCTTGGCGGGCAAAGACGGGCTACATGCACCGCTTGGCCGCCGTGCATGGGAGTTTGGAATCTTCGGTAGCGGGAATGACGACCCCAGGGGAATTTTCGGAGTCTGTCCGGATTTCGAAATCGTTGTGTAGCTGCAGTTCTTCGATCACGTCCGGAGCAACAGCTATCTGACCAAGCCACCAGAGCAAGCTCTCGTCGTCCAATGGTGTGCGAGCACCCTGGCTGAAGCACATCGACCCGGGCTTCCAGTGGCGCCTGGTTGCTTCACGGGCAACAAGCGCGTGCTGCGCTTTGACATCTTCAACTTCACCAACTCGCCGAACAGGAAATGTGGTGTGGATCGCAGCGCCGGCTGCGGCGTTGCCGGTCGTGTGCGCAAACTGGAAGACCCCATAGGTGTCGACGCGAAGCGCAATTCCATTTGCGGTATTTCCGCCAGCAGGTACAAAAAGCAGGAATGGCAACTGCAAGCTCGCAGAATCGGTGATCAACGTGTTCAGAGGTCCATCACGGTGCTGGTCGATTCAGTTGACACAGCACCATACGTTTTGAATGCGCTGAAAATGAAAAGCCGTGAAATTTTTTCGGTGGCGTTCGAAGGAACGCAGTTTTCGGCGACGAGACATCGAGACATGTCGACGCAGCCGGTTACTCAAAGCCGGGTTGCGCTGGCAAATGTGCAATGGGTTGGCGTCTGCGGGCGTTTTTTGCCATGCCCAAGCAAGGTCACTTAACTGACACATTTTTTCTGTTAAACTGGCGTTACGCCGTACATGCGTCGCAACATCATGCGAGGCCACTGTGTACGGCACATACACGAGCAAGACCCATTCCAATTGTCTGCGGGCAGACGGGAGGGCCTTTGATGCCGCGATAACCGAGATTGAAAAAAATGATCAAACGATTCGGAATCCAACTACTGCTGTGCCTGTTGAGCTGCGTTGCCGGCGTGTCGAGCTTGTATGCGCAAGATTCGTCAAGCCAGGACAATGCCAAGGCAAGGACCGACCAGGCTGCGAGCACCCAGCGTGCTGGCCCAGCCAGCACTTCCAATACGACTACATCCAACGATACCCGCCGTGCCATACAGATGTCGACGATTCAGGTCACGGCCAAGTCGCTGTCTCTGGGTGGCGGTCTGATGTCCCTGCAAACGGCGCCGAAGGCGGTTTCGACCATTACCCGCGATGCGATCGTGAAAGCCGCACCGGGCAGCAACTTCACCCAGATGATCACCAGTATCCCCGGTGTGAACGCATCCACCGACGATGTCACCGGCTTGGCCGACGGCAACTACAGCATTCGTGGTTTCAGTGCGAGCGAGGTTGGCGTAAGCGTAAATGGCGCTCCGATCAGCGACTCAGGCAATTATGCGGTGTATGCAACAGAATATGGTGATACGCAGAATTATGGCGACATCACCGTGGAGCAGGGCATTCCCGACGTGGACCAGCCCGATTCGGGCGCCGCCGGTGGCCACATCGCTTGGGCGACGATCGATCCAACGCATACGCCTGGACTCGATTTCTCGCAGTCGCTCGGCTCGCACAGCTACGAGCGGACCTTTCTTCGTTTGAACACAGGGGATACCGGACCGGTGCGTTCCTGGCTTTCCTACTCCTGGAATTCCGTTGACAAGTGGCGCGGCGCCGGCAATCTCGATGTCTGGAAGGTCGATGGCAAGTCGGTCTGGACCATCGACAGCGACGACACAATCAGCGCATCACTCCAGTACAACCACGAGATCCGGAATTCCTATTACAGCCTGACCAAGGCGAATGTGGCCCAGTACGGCTATTTCTACGACTACGACAAGACCTACGAGCCGGGATCGATCAACATCAACTACTACAAGCTGCACGTCAATCCGTTCAAGAATTACCTTTTCAGCCTGGACGGCGAGTTTCAGTTGTCGCCAAACGTGCATCTGTCCGTCGTGCCGTACTTCCAGAGTGGCCGGGGCGGCGGCAGCGGGGCCAACAAATATTTTGCCGAAACGACGAATTCCACCGACAATCAGTTCGAGAATGCCAACCAGGATTTGAATCAGGATGGCGAAATCGTCACGGGCCCAAATGGCAAGAAAGGGCTGGCCTACGATGTCTCTCACAGCTTCACCTATCGTCCCGGCATCATTGCCAAGATCAATCAGGATTTCGGACTGAACAACAGCCTCGAATACGGCTTCTGGTACGAGCGTCCCCGTCAGGAGCAGAATCAGACCTTCGGAACGGCCAATTATGAAACCGGCGAACCGGACGACATCTGGGGCAATTCGCACTACATCTATTATCCGGATGGCCAGATTCAGATGCTCTATAACGAGTACACCAAGACCGAGACGCAGAAAGCCTTCGTCACGGACACCTGGACGCCAAACGACCAGTGGCTGTTTTCGCTCGGTGCCGGCTATCTGCACGTCAAGCGCAGCGGCTATGATTTCGAGTATCCTGGCAATACGGGTGGATTCAATCACCCGGAATTCGGCGGCGACTTCAGCGGCACCTTCAACAAGGTGACGCCGGCCTTGGGCATCAAGTTTTCGCCGGATGAGACCAACCAGTTCTACTACGGCATCGGTGAGACATTTCGCGCACCGCCCAACGGGGCGCTTGCCCAGAATGGCGCGGCGAACGACCTGGCGTCGAGTCCCTTCATCCCCAACCTTCCGGAAACGGCGTGGAACAACGATCTGGGCTGGCGCTATTACGGCGACCGTTTTTCCACCAATGTGATGCTGTATCACAGCAACTTCAACAACCGTACCATCTCCGGCTACGACCAGAATTCAGGCCAGACCGTATTCACCCAGATCAGCCGATTGAAGATGCAAGGCATCAACGCCGAAGCAAGCTTCAACCTTGCGACGAACTGGAAGTTGTACGGTTCCTACACCTATACGCAGGCAACGGTCGAGAACGACACCAACACGTTCAGCGACGGCATCTACCCGACGAAGGGCAAGCAGTTGTTCAATACCCCCCGCAATCAGATCTTTGCCGAGCTCAGCTACGACAATGGCCCGTTCTGGGCGAGCATCAATGGTCGTTATCGCAGCTCCATCTACGGCGACTTCATGAATACGGAAAGCGTTGGTGGCTACTCCACATTCGGCATCAATGCGGGTTATCACTTCCAGGACTGGAGCGCTTGGTTCAAGAAACCGTTTATCAAGTTCAACATTTCCAATATCACCAGCCATCACGCATTCACCAATGCGAACAACGCGAGTTCCTTTATCGCATCGAACCCGGATGGCATAAGAGACGTAAATGGCGTAAAGCTGTATGCGTCCGCACCGTATTATTCGCTGCTCGAGCCGCGCACATTCATGGTAACGTTTGGCGCCACCTTCTGATCGACGACTGTTTTTCGTACTCTATCCGGCGCCCGAGGGCGCCGGTTTTTTTAGAGGGCGTGATGTTCGCTTCAATATCCAGCAGTGTCTGAGCAGTGCTCGGCGCGTTCGGGTCCGTCGGATTTGAGCTCCGCGCTGGAACGCCGTTCCGGAAACACGCCAGACCAAATATCGATACACATTTGCGACAATCCAGCTCCGTCATGCGTTAATCTGAAAACATGAGCAACAATAATCCGATCACCAAGGCTTCGATCTTGAACGCCCGCATCTCCCCTGTCGCCGGCATGGATGTACTTTCGCGCGACGAAGTTACGCGCCTGCGCGATGCCAGCCAGGGCGGGTTGCATACGCTGCTGCGTCGTTGTGCGTTGGCAGTGCTCACGTCCGGCAGTGAGAACGACGATGCGATCGGTATTTTCGAGCGTTACCCGGGTTTCGATATTCACGTGTTGCAGCAGGATCGCGGCATCAAACTGGAGCTGACCAATGCGCCGGCTGGCGCATTTGTCGATGGCCATATCATTCGCGGGATCAACGAACTGCTGTTCGCGGTCGTGCGTGATATTGCCTATGTTGCCACACAGATTGAGGCAGGATTGTTCGATCTGAGCGATTCGCACGGCATCACCCACGCGGTGTTCGACATTCTGCGCAACGCGCAAGTGCTCAGGCCCAATGTCGAGCCGAACCTCGCGGTGTGCTGGGGAGGCCACTCGATTTCCCGTCTGGAATACGACTACACAAAGTCGGTCGGCTACGAGTTGGGATTGCGCGCCTTCGACATTTGCACGGGTTGCGGTCCGGGCGCGATGAAGGGACCGATGAAAGGAGCCACGATCGCCCATTCCAAGCAGCGCCGGCGCAAGAATCGTTATATCGGCATCACCGAACCTGGCATCATTGCCGCTGAGTCACCGAACCCCATTGTCAACAATCTGGTGATCATGCCGGATATCGAAAAGCGCCTCGAAGCGTTTGTGCGTGTCGGCCATGGCATCGTGGTCTTTCCCGGCGGCGTCGGCACGGCGGAAGAGATCCTCTACTTGCTCGGTATTCTGTTGCATCCCGACAACGCAGGCATCCCGTTCCCGCTGATTTTTTCGGGGCCAAAAGAATCTGCAGCTTATTTTGAGCTGATCGACGCGTTTCTCAAGCTCGCACTTGGCGACGAGGTTGCGCAGTTTTACCGGATTATCATCGGCGATCCGGCTGAGGCGGCGCGAGTGATGACGGCGGGTGTTGATCGCGTTCGCGTATATCGCATCGACACCAAGGATGCATTCTTCTTCAACTGGGCGCTGCACATTGAAGCGGCATTCCAGCTGCCGTTCAAGCCGACCCACGAAAACATGGCGGCGCTGAACCTGCATCGCGACCAGCCGCGCCACCTGCTTGCAGCGGACCTGCGGCGGGCGTTCTCAGGCATCGTTGCCGGCAACGTCAAGGAAGAAGGCTTGCGGGCGATCGCCGCGAAGGGGCCGTTCGAGATCAACGGCGATCCGGACATCATGCGCGCGCTCGATACGCTCCTGGCCAGCTTTGTCGAGCAGCAGCGCATGAAGTTGCCTGGGAAGGCGTACGTGCCGTGTTATCGGGTAAAAATGTAAGCTGCTCCAGGCTCCCAGCTACAACGAATCCCGAATTTCCGGTCCGCAATCGGGGCTGTTCAACCATAGCGCGCCTGACGCGCATCATCGCGGTGATGATTGGTGAGCTTTTCCTTGTGCTTCTTCACCTGGCGATCGAGTATGTCGGCCAATGCATCGATGGCCGCATACATGTCGCTGGCCTGGGCATCGCCGTGAATGGTTTTGTTGGCCGCACAGTGCAGTGTGGCCTCGGCCTTGTGTAGCAGTTTTTCCACGCTCAGCGTGACGCTGACATCATGCAGATGGTCGAAGTGACGCACCACGCGGTCGAGCTTTGCAATGGCGTAATCGCGCAAGGCGGGGGTGACTGCGACTTGATGTCCGCTGACTGTGATCTGCATAAGATTCTCCTGATACGGTTTTTGCATCGCGGCTGCCAAACGTGATCGTGGCAGCTCTGGTAATTGGACATGGAAATACGCGGGTCGTTCCTTGTCGCCTCCTCAGCCGAGCCGACTGCGTTCGTTGGATGATGGGATATGCAGCGCCTCTCGATATTTGGCGACGGTGCGCCGCGCGACCTCGATGCCACGTTGATTCAATTCCGCCGCCAGCGCCTGATCCGAAAGCGGTTTCGCCGGTTTTTCCTCATCGATCAGTTTGCGGATCATGGCCTGGATGGCCGTTGCCGATGCGGCGCCGCCATCGACCGTGGATACGCCGGACGAGAAAAAATACTTGAACTCGAAGGTGCCGCGTGGCGTGTGCAGGTACTTTCGCGTCGTAACCCGCGACACGGTTGATTCGTGCATGCCGATTTCTTCGGCAATATCGCGTAGCACCAGTGGTCGCATCGCTTCCGGGCCGAATTCGAGAAACCCGTGTTGGGCGCGGACGATCGCGGTCGCCACTTTGAGCAGTGTCTCGGCGCGGGCCTGCAAACTCTTGATCAGCCAGCGCGCTTCCTGCAATTGTCCGCGCAGATAATTCGCGTCGTCGCGCCGCGCTTTGGCTATTAGTCCTGCGTAGTGCTGGTTGATCGTAAGCTTCGGTTGGCAGTTCGGACTCAAACTGACCTGCCATCGACCGCCTTGCTTGTATGCATAGGCGTCCGGCGCGGCATACTCGGTTTTACCCGGATCTATCTGCGCACCAGGTTTGGGATCGAGCGAACGAATCAGCGTTATCGCGGCATCCAGATCGTCCGCATCCGTTCGCAACTGCCGGCACAGCTTCGCCCGATCGTTGCGCGCGAGTATTTCCAGATGCTGCTCGACCAAAGAGCACGCGCTGGCGTGCCCCGGAGTCGAAGAATCGAAAGTTTTCAGCTGCACGAGCAGGCATTCGGCCAGATTCCGGCTGGCAACGCCAATGGGGTCGAAGTGCTGGATGCGATGGCGCATCGCTTCGATTTCATCGAGCCCGACATGTTCCAGATCACTCATGCAAGCCTGCAGGTTTTCGGCACTTTCGTGCAGATAACCGTCGTCGTCGATCGATTCAATCAGCGTGGCACCTATGGTCCTGTCGCGATCGGACAGATGCGTCAGATTCAATTGCCAGAGCAGATGATCGCGCAGGTCCTCTGGAACCTGATCCTGCGATTCCATGCCGTCGAACTCGTCGGTTGCCGGGGTGCCGTAGCTGTAGCGTTCCCCGGCGAAATCCATTGGCTCGGAGTAGCCGAGATCATCGCGGTCGTGGTCGTTTTGGTTGTCGGGGCTGCTGCCGTTGCCATTCAAGGATGCTTCGCTGCCGTCGGATCCGTTGACGGTGTTGTTGGCGGCGCCGTTGCTGCTCTCGGCGGGAGCGTCCGCAGGTGTTGGCAGTTCAAGCAATGGATTGGATTCCAGCGCCTCGCGCAGCTCGGTTTCCAGTTCGATACTCGACAATTGCAGCAAGCGGATCGCCTGTTGCAATTGCGGTGTCAATGCCAGTTGCTGGCTGACTCGAAGGTTTAAGGCCGGCTTCACGTGGGTTCCCAACCAGGGTCTTGCGTCCTCCCCGGAAGTGCAGGATAGCGCGTTGGCGGGGCGCTGAGTCAATCAGCAGAAAAGCGCTATACTGCCAGAGTTGTCGCGCGTTTGGCACGCATCCCGAGTGGGATTGCGTCGCGCACGCTTGCGGCGCACTCACATGCGGAATTCGCGGCCAAGATAGACCTCGCGCACCTGCTCGTTGGCCAGCACATCGGCTGGCGCGCCTTGGGCCAAGACTGCTCCATCGCTCATGATGTAAGCGCGATCGCAAATACCCAGCGTTTCTCGCACATTGTGATCGGTAATCAGGATGCCGATGCCGCGCGCCTTGAGTTGCCGCACGATACGCTGAATTTCCACCACCGAGATCGGATCGATGCCGGCGAATGGTTCATCCAGCAACATGAATCGCGGTTTTGCGGCGAGTGCACGAGTGATCTCAACACGCCGGCGTTCGCCACCGGAAAGACTCACGCCCTTGCTGTCCGCGATATGCGCGATCTGAAGTTCGTCCAGCAGGGTTTCGAGCTCCGCCCGCCGCCCGGCCGCATCGAGGTCCTTGCGTAGCTCGAGAATTGCCAGCACATTTTCGGCCACGCTCAAACGCCGGAACACCGAGGGCTCCTGCGGCAGATAGCCTACTCCCAGGCGTGCGCGCGCATGCATCGGCATCTGGGTGATGTCGCGCTTGTCGATGAAGATGCGTCCGCCATCCGCGCCGACCAGGCCGACGACCATGTAAAACGTCGTGGTCTTGCCGGCACCGTTGGGCCCAAGCAGGCCGACGACCTCCCCCTGATCGAGGGTGAAGTCGAAATCGCGGACGACATTGCGTCCGCGATAGCTCTTGCGCAGTCCGCTGGCGCTTAGCATCAGTGCCGGTCTTTCGCCGTGGTCGATTTCGCTTGCCGGTCTTTTGCTGCGCCGGGAAAGCCGCAGTTCGCGGCGTGCGGGGTGGCCGGGATCGCGGCTTTGGGCACCATGTGCATGATCACGCGGCTGGTGGCCGAACCATCGCCGGCCTGCATTTCGCCGGTGTCGGTGTTGTAGATCATGTGCTCGCTGTGAGAGTCCCCGCGACCAGCTTGTACGACGTGCACATCGCCGGTAAGTTCCGCCAGATGGACCAGGGGTTTGTAGTCGATGGTTCTCGCATCCGCAGTCATCAGGCTGCAGTCGCCATCGTGCACTTGTTGCATGTGCGCGCGCGTTCCGGTCAGGACGATGTGCGAATATTTGCCGGCATTGGGACTGTTGGCACCGTTTGGAATCTGGTAGATGGTGGCATGAGCTGCCCGCATCTCGATGGAACCGCGTGTGATGCGCACGGCGCCATCCAGATGCGTGATTGCCGGATCGTCGACTGCGCCGGTCTTGCTGGCGATTGAGTGCGAGGTATTTGCCTCGACGTTCATGATCTGGCTCTTGTCGCTGGACAACGCGATGGCTTGGCGACTGGCGAACGGTGCTGCGACGACGAGCACAATCGCCAGGTACCGGGTACTTGTCCGAAATTGCGATTTCATCGTAGTTTCGACGCCTGTGTGATCGAATGGAAATCTGACAGAAACTCAAGTGACTTGAGTTGCATGTCGGCCTTCATGCCGATGCCGTACGCGACGGTACCCGGCACGGTAATCGTTGCGAGTGCGTCAGTTTGCATCATTTTCTCCGGTGGCGAAGGGTTGGCAACCGATTTTTTTCGACGCGACGTCGTAACGGTCAAATCCGTGGTCACCAGTGTCACGGGGGTAATTTTCTCCGTCGGCACACGGTGCATGTGGACGTTACCTTCGAGTTTCATCAGCGTGCCGTCGGCATTGACCCAGGCCGAATCGGAGGTGCCTTCCCACACGTTGCCACTCTTGTCGAGCATCTCGTAGTTGGGGGTATCGATATAGATCGAACCGTTTTCGGCTTTTCGTGCCAGGCGAGGAGCAGTCACGGCGAATGATTTTTGTCCCTGCGAATCGAGTGCGTTCAAGGTGAAATCCGTGAGTGTGTAGTCCGAACGCGGTGGCCCCGCAAACACCGGCGGCTGCTCGCGCGGCACCAGAATCCAGACCAGGACCTGGGTGGCCACAGCCAGAATCGCCAGTCCAAGCAGGGTCAGGATCAACTTGCGTTCCATCAGCCAAACCTGTCGAGTTCGCTTTGCGCCTTGTCCTGTGCCATCAGCAGTAGATCGCTGACCTCGCGTGCCGCACCTTCGCCGCCGGCGTGGCGTGTGCGCCAGTGCGCGCGTTCGCGAATCCACGGATGGGCGTTGGCCACGGCGATCGAAAGCCCGACGCGATTCATCACGCCCAAATCGGGCAAGTCGTCGCCGCAGTAACAGCAGTGGCCGGATTCGAGCTTGAGGGCGTGGATCAGATGCTCAAAGCAATCGAGTTTGCTTTCCTGGCCCTGATAGACGTGCGCGATCCCGAGCTCCGCGGTGCGCGTCGTAACCACGTGGCTCATGCGTGCGGTGATGATCGCTACTTCGATGCCGTTGGCCATCAGACGCTTGAGTCCGAATCCATCATGCACATGGAACGACTTCAGCTCGCGCCCGTCGTCGCTGAACGTCAACTTGCCGTCGGTCAGTACGCCGTCCACGTCGAAAATTGCAAGGCGCACGTTGGCGGCGCGTTTGCGGATATCGGCCGGAAGATCGTTGAACTGGGAGTAGGACATGGGACAGGGCTGATGGCTTGGGGCTGAGGGCTGAAGGCGAACCTCGCAGCGAGAGGCCATTTGTATATTGTCGCTACGATAGGTGAAGAACGCAAAATCAACCAATGCCACTGATGCCAACAACGAAATGCTGTTTAGCCCTCAGCCCTCAGCCCTCAGCCCTCAAACCACTCGCGCGCGCAGCAGATCGTGGATATTGAGTGCGCCGACGACGCGATTGTCCATGTCCACCACAAGCAGTGCGTGGATCTTGTGTGCTTCCATCAGGCGCGCCGCCTCGATCGCCAGTTTGTCGCCAGTGATGGTCTTGGGTTGTGCGGTCATGAGTGCTGTGACCGGGGTCGTGCGCAGGTCGATTTCCTTGTTGTCCACGGCGCGACGCAGATCGCCATCGGTGAACACCCCGAGCAGACGTCGGTCGGCATCGACGATCGCGGTCATGCCAAGTCCCTTATGCGTCATTTCCATCAAGGCATGCGACATGTCTGCAGCGGCGTCGATCAGCGGGACCTTGTCGCCGGTGTGCATGATGTCGGAAATGTGCAGCAGCAAGCGTCGACCGAGGCTGCCGGCCGGATGCGATCGCGCAAAATCCTCGTCGGTGAAACCGCGCGCTTCGAGCAGGGCGATCGCCAAGGCATCGCCCATGACCAGTGCTGCCGTGGTGCTGGCGGTCGGAGCCAACCCCAGCGGGCAGGCTTCGGCCGGCACGCTCACATCCAGATGCACATCACTCATTTCGGCCAGCGAGGAGTGCGCGTTGCCGGTCATCACGATCAGTGGGATCCCTTGGCGCTTGATCGTCGGCAGAATGGTCAGCAGTTCGTCGGTCTCACCGGAGTTCGACAGCGCCAAAACGACGTCCTTGCGCGTAATCATGCCCAAGTCGCCGTGGCTGGCTTCGCCCGGATGCACGAAGAACGCGGGCGTGCCGGTGGATGCGAGTGTGGCTGCAATCTTGCGCGCGATATGACCGGACTTGCCCATGCCTGAAACGACTACCCGCCCCGGGCACTCGAACATGAGCTGACAGGCGCACAGGAACGCATCGTTGATCTGCTCCTTGAGCGCGCCGATGGCCAGCGCTTCGATATCGATAACACTGATCGCACTGCGCTTGAGAGTGACGGCATCGAGCATCGGATTGTCCAGCGGGATCGTGGCAGTCGCCTTCAAGCGTGCGTTCATGGGCGTTCGATTCAGGGCTGAAATCGCGGGTTCGTCCCGCTCCGGGTATCTGCGACCAAGGAATTTGAGTACCATGCGCCTCCTTATTGTAGCTTGTCGGCCGGAAACAGGCATAAGACGCCGAAAGGTCCGCGGGCGTCGCTTCCGCCCTGCCAGCCGATTTGCCTCACAGCCGCCACAATCCAGCCGCACAATGGACACCCGCACAATCCAGACTCTTATCGAACAAGGTTTGCCAGGCGCGCGCGTACAGGTCAATGGTGCCGATGGCGTGCATTTTGACGCGATCGTGATCAGTGCGGCATTTGCCGGGCTACTACCCTTGGCGCGGCACCGCATGGTGTATGCGACGCTCGGCGAGGCAATGGGTGGTGAAATCCACGCGCTGTCGCTGAAGACGCTGACGCCCGAGGAAGCCGGGCAGGGCTGAATATCCGGGAATGGAGATTCGGGAATCGGGAATCGGAAGGTCAAGAGATCGTCATTCCCGCATGGCCAGGAATCCGGTTCTTGTTCTTGATTCGACCTGTCAGGCAAGAGAAAGAGAAACGGCTGGACTCCAGCTTGTGCTGGAATGACGAACTGGACATTTCAGCCCTCCGCCGCAATACCCAAAATGACGTTTGCCGGAATTCCCATGTACATACCGAACTCCTCAATTGCCCAAGGCATGCAGCCCTCGGGCCCCAGCCCCCGGACCTCGTAACCGCCATGGCCAAGATCGTAATCAGTGGTGGCGCGCCGTTGAATGGCGACGTATGGATTTCCGGCGCAAAGAACGCGGTATTGCCGATTCTTGCGGCGACGTTGCTCGCCGACGAGCCGATGACGATCGGTAACGTGCCGCATCTGCACGATGTCACCACGACGATGGAATTGCTCGGACAGATGGGCGTGCAACTGACCATCGACGAGCGCATGCGTATTCATGTCGATCCGCGACCGGCGGATCGCTATTTCGCGCCTTACGATCTGGTCAAGACCATGCGTGCGTCGATCCTGGTGCTCGGGCCGCTGGTCGCACGCTTCGGTGAGGCCGTAGTTTCCCTGCCGGGCGGGTGTGCCATCGGCTCGCGTCCCGTGAATTTGCACATCAAGGGTTTGCAGGCGCTTGGTGCAGACGTCAGCGTCGAAAACGGTTACATCAAGGCGCGTGCAAAGCGTTTGAAAGGTGCACGCGTGGTCATGGATCTGGTTACCGTCACCGGAACCGAAAACATCATGATGGCCGCGGCCCTGGCGCAGGGCACGACGGTCATCGAAAACGCCGCTCAGGAACCCGAAGTCGTGGACCTGGCGAATTGCCTGAATGCCATGGGCGCCAATGTCAGCGGCGCGGGCAGCAGTACCATCGTCATCGACGGCGTGGAACGCCTGCACGGCACCAATTACGACGTACTCCCGGATCGCATCGAAACCGGCACGTTTCTGGTGGCTGGCGCGATCACCGGCGGTCGGGTGATGGCCAAACATGCGCGCCCGCGAACGCTGGACGCCGTATTGCAGAAACTCGAAGAATCCGGTGCGCACCTCAACACCGGCGACGACTGGATCGAAGTCGACATGCGCGGTCGCCGACCACGCGCGGTGGACATCACGACAGCGCCGTATCCAGCATTTCCCACCGACATGCAGGCGCAGTTCACGGCGCTCAATTCGGTTGCAGAAGGCGTCGGCACGATTACCGAGAACGTGTTCGAGAACCGGTTCATGCACGTGCACGAACTTGAGCGCCTCGGCGCCGACATTCAATTGGAAGGCAACACTGCCGTCATCAAGGGCGTTTCCGAAATGTCCGGTGCGCCGTTGATGGCGACGGATCTGCGCGCGTCGGCGTGCCTGGTCCTTGCCGGCCTTGTGGCGTCTGGCGATACCGTTGTCGATCGCATCTACCACATCGATCGCGGCTACGAGAACATCGAGGAAAAGCTCGGTGGGCTTGGTGCAAAAATCCGGCGCTTGCCGGGCTGAACCGGATCGGCCGTTCGGCGGATTCCACGCACGCCGGCAGACGGCGCCGCATGCCTGAGTTCAATCGCGCTGCGAAGCCAATTCCAAAGTGACGGTATCGCCGTGTTTTTCGACGTGTTCGATTTTCACCGGCAACCACGCGCGCTTGGGCGCGAACCAACTGGTCGTGTGGCGCTTGCTGCCGCTGCGGTCGCGTTCGATGCGCACGGCTTCGACGCGACCTGCGGGTAGTTCAATGCTTTCGCTATCGCTCCGGGAATATTGCTCGTCGGAAATCTTGTTCGAGTGCACCACGTGGTACGTCAATGTTGGCGCATGGGTTTGCAGGTCGGCCATCAGTGCCACCGTTACCAGGCTGCGATCGACGGCGTCGGGCACCAACGTCAGGTCGCGGTTTTTCTTGCCGTCGCGAACGGCCGCGGTGCCGTTTTCCCAGTCGAACTCGATGTCGCGCGTGCGCGATTTGATAGCGGCACTCTGGTCGTAGTGATATTTCAGTCCTTGTGGATGGCCATCGTGCCATCGAAACGTGGACTTTTCCGTCACGTCCAGCCCGAGCAGGCTGGCCATTCCGGACGTGCCGTGCGTGTGGCTGTCGAATTCCCAGACGCCGTCGCCTGTATTGCGCAGGCTCAGCGTGGCTCTGCCGATCGCCTTGCCGTTGCGCAGCACGCGATAATCGGCGTGGAACGGCTTTACCGTCGCCTCGCTGCTGGTGGTGGCGCCAGCAGCAGAGGCAAAATTCAGCACGGCGACAATGGCAAGACGAACGAACATGGGTAACTCCAAGGTTGGCGCGAAGCCTGCCATATCGAAGCTGAATACAACGTGTGCAGCGGACTCAAACCAGCGTATCGTCCGCACGCAATTGCAGTGGAGCAGTCAGCAGCCGTCCATCAACTACGACGCCACTGGCTTCGAGTGCGACGCGCCGGCGCACAATCAAATCGACACTCGCGATCAACAGGCGATGTTCCAGCGGCAGCAACCGTGCGGCCAGCGAATCGGGCGTGTCGTCGGCAAGCACCGGCAATTCGACCCGCGCGATTACAGGGCCGCCATCGAGTTGCGCCGTAACGAAATGTACGCTGGCGCCGTGCACGCGATCACCGCTTTCCAGTGCTCGCCGGTGCGTATGCAATCCGGGGTATCTGGGCAGCAACGAGGGGTGGATATTGATGATGCGACCATGCCATGGCGCGACAACGTTTCCATCGATGATGCGCATGTAGCCGGCCAATACGATCAGTTCGGGCGAAAACGCGGCGGCGCGGTCGAAAAGTGCCTGATCAAATGCGCGGCGATCGGCGAACTCCCGCGGTGCCAATGATACGGCTGCTATGCCGGTATCGCGCGCGATATCCAAGGCACCCGCTTTCGATTTGTCCGACAATACCGCGCGAATCCGGATCGGCAGCGTGCCTGCCTTTTGCGCGGCCAACAGGGCAGCCACATTGCTGCCGCGGCCGGAAGCGAAGACGACGGTGGACAACGGCTGAGGGCTGGGGGCTGGGGGTTGCATAAAGGTGCGGCAATTGGGGTTCAGGAATCGCGAACCGGGAATCCGGAATCGGGCGCGAGCCGGATGCTTCGTTTCGCTGGCTGGCCGGAGAACATTTCACCTTCCCTTGTCCGGCTGGCGGGAGAAGATGGCTGGATCGCGGATGAAGGCGGAGTTTCAGATTGCGTAACCGTTTCAGCCACCGCCATCACCCGTCGCGCTGCGCGCGCCGACGCCGGATCAAGTCCGGGGCACGCCCTCTCCCGCCAGCGGAAGATGTGGGAATTGCTGCGGCAGATCTTTCGATCACGTTGCCTGAATCCTCACCCGATCCGCACCCGCGCCTTGGCGGACGCCGTTACGATTTCCCCGATCGTCCATGCGGCCAACCCTGACGCAGCCAGCGACCCGATCATCGCGTCCGCATCTTCGCGCTGCACGATCAGCGTGTAGCCTATTCCACAATTGAACGTTCTCCACATCTCCGTATCAGTTACATTACCTTCGCGTTGCAGCCACTCAAACACGCGGGGCGGTTTCCACGCCGAGACATCGAGCGCCACGCCGAGCGCATCGGGCACGACGCGGATGATGTTTTCGGTAAGTCCACCGCCGGTGATATGGGCCATACCGTGTATCGAAGGCCGCGTGCTGAGCGATTTCAGAATCGGCTTGACGTAGATCGTTGTCGCCGCGAGCAGGGCGTCGGAAAGTTTGACGCCACCAATATCCTGATCGAAGCCGCCGTTTTCAGCGCTGATGCCGGCGCGCTCGACAATCTTGCGGATCAAGGAATAACCGTTGGAGTGCGGGCCGCTGGATGCAATGCCGACGATGGCGTCGCCGGACCGAATTTTCGACCCATCGATCAACGCGGATTTTTCCACTGCGCCGACGCAGAAACCGGCGAGGTCGTATTCGCCGGGCGGATACATGTCCGGCATCTCGGCTGTCTCGCCGCCGATCAGGGCGCACCCGGCCAATTCGCAGCCGCGCGCGATGCCGCCGATGACCGAGACCGCAGTATCCACGTCGAGTTTGCCGGTCGCGAAGTAGTCGAGAAAGAACAAGGGTTCGGCACCTTGGACGAGCACGTCGTTGACGCACATGCCGACCAGATCGATGCCGATGCTGTCGTGACGCCCCAGCATCTGCGCCAGTTTCAATTTCGTGCCGACACCATCCGTGCCCGACACCAATACCGGATCCTTGTAGCGGCCCGCCAGTTCGAACAAAGCGCCGAAACCGCCGAGTCCGGCCATGACTTCGCGCCGTGCGGTGCGCGCGACCAGCGGTTTGATACGCTCGACAACTTGTTCGCCGGCATCGATATCCACGCCGGCGGCACGATAAGTGAGGGCTTGTTTGTCGGCGGACATGGCATGGCAATCGCTGGTGCAGACCGCGCATGATAGACGTTCGCGCCGCGATTGGGCAGACTGCACGCACAGGCCGATGGCCAAACCGGACAGACAACGTGCCCTCACGCATTTTTCTTCGTTGCTTCGCCTTGTGCCTGTGCGTACTTGCGTGGTTTCCGGCGGGGCGTGCAGCCGATTTGTACAGCGCCACCGTGCCGGTCGCTTCCCAATCCGATACCGACCGCGCCGATGCGCTGAAAACCGCGCTTGCTCAAGTAGTGGTCGGCCTTACCGGTGGCGACAATGCGGTGCTCGCCCGCCCCGAAGTGTCCCAAGCCATCGGCGACGCGGTGAAGTATGTGCAACAGTTTCAGTACACCAGCGATGTCGTCACAAACGGCGGTCAGCCGCAGGTACATTTGAACCTGGTTGCGCAGTTCGACCGCAACGCTGTCGACAAGCTGTTGGCTGATCTTGGTCTCTCGCAGGCCGGCGGTGGCCAAACACAAACCGCGCAGGCGGCCGTCGACATCAAACCGCAGGTTTACCGGGTCTGGATCGGTGGCATCAAATCGGCGCTCGACTACGCCACGGCAGTCGGAGCGCTTACGGGCAACAATCTGGTGCGCAGCGTGATGGCCGAGCAGGCACGGGGCGATGGCGTTGAATTGCAGATCGAGGTTACCGGGCAGTTGCAGCGGTTGCTCGATTCGTTGCCCGGCAGCGGACTGCGGGTGCTCAACGCCAAACCGCCGCTGGAAGGCGTCGATGCGTTGCTCGGAATGCAGCAATGAGAACGAAGTCGGGTCATGCCGCGTAATCGGGAATCCAGCACGCCGGAATCGACTTCGCCATGGCGTCATTTGCCCAATGCCCTGACCGGATTGCGCATGCTGCTGGTCGTACCATTGGCGTGGCTCATACGCGACGCTCGTTACGATACCGCGCTGCTGGTTGCAGCAATTTCCGGACTGACCGATGCGCTCGATGGATTTCTGGCCAAGCACTGCAACTGGCAGAGTTGGCTCGGCGGCATCCTGGATCCGATCGCCGACAAGCTGATGCTGATCGCGTGCTTCGTGTCGCTGGGCATGATCGGCGCGCATCCGGATTGGCTCACCGGGCTGGTGGTCGGGCGCGACGTGACGATCGTGCTGGGTGCGGTGATCTATCACAATTTTATCGGACGCATTGATGCCCACCCCACACTGCTATCGAAATTCACCACCTGCGTTCAGATCGGCTACGTGCTGGTGCAACTGCTGCATTTGAGTTCGCTGGCCCATCTGCCCGAATCGCTGCTCACCGGTTTGATCTGGCTGACCGCAGCATGCACACTGGCCAGCGGCATCCAGTATGTGGTGGTTTGGTCGTGCAAGGCCTGGCGCGTGCGTCATCCGGAGGCATACCCATGAGCGCGCAAATTCCGTTGCGGTGGCAAATGCTGGCACTGGCCATTGTCGTCGCTGCCGTGATCTATCTGTTGGCGCCGGTGCTCACGCCGTTCGTGGTGGCGGCCATGTTCGCCTACTTGTTCTATCCGCTCACGGATCGACTGCAGCGCTTGCGCCTGAGCCGCACGGCGGCGGTGACGATCGTCTTCATTTTCCTGACGTTGTTGTGGATTGTCGTCCTGCTATTGCTGATTCCGTATCTGCAGCGTCAGATAACCACGTTGATACACCATTTGCCGGATTGGTTCGCGTGGGTCCAGCGCGATGCCGTGCCGTGGCTCAACGCGAGGTTCGATTTGAGTCTTGACATGCCGGATCTGCAGCAATTGACCGGCGTGCTGCAACAGCATTGGAAGGAAGCAGGTGGCTTGGCGGCAACCGTTCTTGCCAGGATTTCCCGGTCGGGTTTCGCCATCGCCTCGTGGAGCATCCATCTGATTGTCGTGCCGGTGGCATTTTTCTACCTGTTGCGCGACTGGCACATCATGATCGAGCGCATCCGCGAGTTGCTGCCGCGTTCCGTTGAACCGACGGTGACGCGGCTGGCGCGCGAAGCCGACGCGACACTCAGTGGTTTCGTCCGCGGACAATTGGGGGTCATGCTCGTGCTCGGCGTGATATACGCCATTGCGCTGTTTGCCGTCGGCCTTGATGTTGGCCCGTTGATCGGCATCATCGCAGGCCTGATCAGTTTCGTGCCGTATCTGGGCGGAATCACCGGCGTGTTGATGGGCATCATTGCCGCCGTGGTGCAGTACCACGACTGGCTGCATGTGATCCTGGTGCTGATCGTGTTCGGCGTAGGCCATCTGCTCGAAGGTTATGTGCTGGTGCCACGTCTGGTCGGCGAAAAGATCGGCCTGCATCCATTGGCAGTGATTTTTGCGATTCTTGCGGGCGGCGAATTATTCGGTTTTCTCGGCGTATTGCTGGCATTGCCGATCGCGTCGGTGGCGATGGTGTTGTTGCGTTACGCGCATGAGCGCTACCGCAACAGCGAACTGTACGGGCACGACCGCGAGTCGGCGATTGCCATGCCGGGTTCCACGCAGGCACCGATTTCGGAAGTGGACACGGACGCGTCCAAAGTCTCACTACTCGACGAAACATGAGTTCTCAACTTCCGCTGGCGTTGCGGTGGCCGGCTCAACAGCGCTTCGATGGCTTCGTCGCGGGCGATAATTCCCACGCGCTGGCCGTCCTGCGACAGGCATCGCAAGAATCATTGACGCCATGGGTGTTCCTGGCCGGCGCGCCGGGCTGCGGGAAAACCCATCTGCTGCTCAGCGCGTGTTCCGAAGCGGTGATGCAGGGCCGTGGCGCCCAATATCTGCCGTTGGCGAAGCTCGACGACAATCGTGGCGCCGCCATTCGAGCGTTCGGTGGAAGCGACCTGCTTGCGCTCGACGACCTCGACGCAATTGTTGGGGACTCCACCGCGCAACACGCCTTGTTTGATTTGTACAACCGCGCCAGGGCAGAAGCTTCGACGTTGTTGTTCAGTGCCAAACGATCGCCCGCGCAGCTGGACTTGAGTTTGCCCGACTTGGTCTCGCGTTTGTCCAGTTGCACGCAGGTCCTGCTCAAACCGCTGGATGAGCACACGCGTCGAGAGGCCGTGCGTCTGCGTGCCCGCGCACGCGGACTCGAACTGGATGATGCGGTCCTGGACTGGCTGTTCGCCCACGCTCCACGCGATCTGGGTGCGCTGACGGCATTGATCGAACGCATGGATCGCGAGTCGCTGGCCGCGAAGCGGCGCATCACGGTGCCGTTTTTGCGCGCGATGTTGAAGGCCGGCAGGTGAGCCGGGAATCGGGAACGACGATTGTCTCGAACCCCCGGGTCTCAGGGCTCGCGCGCATTCAACGCCGCCAGCCGCTGCGGCGTACCTGCATCCATCCAGCGTCCGCGAAAATGCTCGCCGCTCACCGCGCCATCGCGCATGGCGGCACGCAGACTCGGCACGATGCTGAAAATTCCCGGTTGGCAATCGGCCAGCAGCTCCGGTCGATACACGCCGATACCGGCAAACGTGAGGCACGGGGAAGCCTCGTCGTGCAGCAAACCTTCGCGCAGCACGAAGTCGCCCTGCGGGTGATGTGCGGGATTGTCGATCATGACCAGATGCGCAAGCCCGTCTGGATTTTTCGGCAATGTGGAAAAATCCAGATCGGTAAAAATGTCTCCGTTGACGGCGACGAATGGCGCATCGCCCAGCAGCGGCAGGGCGCGCAACATGCCCCCGCCGGTTTCCAACGGGGTTGTTCCTTCGTACGAGTAGTCGATATGCAAGCCCCAGCGCGAACCATCGCCGAGCACTTCCGGAAACTGATCGGCCAGATGCGAGGTGTTGATCACGACTTCGCGCACGCCCGCGCGGGCGAGCGCTTGCAGATGCCATTCGATCAGGCGCTTGCCGCGGACTTCCAGCAACGGTTTCGGGGTGACGTCGGTCAGCGGCCGCATGCGCTCGCCGCGACCGGCTGCGAAAATCAGCGCGCGTTCGATCATGGCGTTGCCGCCGCGGCGAGATCGCGATTGCCGGCGATACGTTGCAGCAACTCGGAAAAATCCAGCAGCGCCGGATGGCGCCGCGCCACATCGACGACGTACGCGAACACGCGTGGCAGATCGCCAAGGTATCCGGGTTTGCCGTCGCGATGGTGCAGCCTGCAGAAGATGCCAAGCACCTTGATGTGGCGCTGCAGACCGGTCAGGTCGAACCAGCGCCGGAATGTCGCGGTGTCCACCGCTGCGGCGATGCGCTGCCGACTCGCTTCGACCCAGGCGTCTACGCGCGCGTCGGGCCAGGCGATGTAGCAATCGCGCAGCAACGAGGCGAGATCGTAGGTGAGCGGACCGTGCATCGCGCCCTGAAAATCGATCACCGCCGGATTGTTGCGTTCCGCGATCAGCAAATTGCGGCTGTGGTAATCGCGGTGAACGAAACACGCCGGCTGTTCCAGCGCCGCGTGGACCAGATGCGTGAACGCGGCCTCGATCACATCCCATTCCTCGCAGTTCGGCACGCATCCGAGGTGCCGCCGCAGAAACCATTCCGGCATCAGTTCCAATTCCATGACCAATTGCGCGCGATCGTAAACAGGCAAGCCGGCCGTATCCACCGCCTGCATGCGCTCCAGCGCGGCCAGCGCATCCGCGTACAGCGCATCGGCGCTGGTTGCGTTCAATTCCGGCAGATAGATACGTTCACCCAGGTCTTCCATCAGCACGAATCCGAGCTGCGCGTCGCTGGCGAATACTTCCGGCGCATGCAGGCCTTTCGCGCGCAGGCGCGCACCGATGTCCAGCCACGGCGCGATGGGTTCCTTGTCGGGAGGCGCATCCATGACGACCATGCTCGAAGCACCGTTGCGCACGCGCCAGTAACTGCGAAAGCTCGCGTCGGCCGAGGCCGGAGTCATGGATGAGGCATCGGCCGACGAGTGTCGTTGCACGAAGGCCAGGCGCGCGGCGGAGCGATCTTGTGGATTCATTGGCGCAAGTCTAGCCGCGTCGTCAGGTTCCTGGAACGCGCCCGGGCGCCATCATCTTGCGCCCTGAGTCTTCTTTTTCCGCCGCCAACGATGCAGCACGGGTTCGGTGTAGCCATTCGGCTGGTCGATGCCGGTGAAGATGAGATCGCTGGCGGCCTGGAAGGCGCAGGAGGTGTCGAAGTGACCGGCCAACGGTTCGTAATCCGGGGTGGCGGCGTTTTGTTGGTCGACGATGGCGGCCATGCGTTGCAGGGTCGTTTCCACCTGTGCCCGGGTGACTACTCCGTGCAGCAACCAGTTGGCGATGTGCTGGCTGGAAATGCGCAATGTCGCGCGATCCTCCATCAAGCCGACACCGTGGATGTCCGGGATCTTGGAACAACCGACGCCTCGGTCGATCCACGCCACCACATAGCCGAGGATGCCCTGCACGTTGTTGTCGAGTTCGTTCTGGATTTCTTCTGCCGTCCATGCCGGTTCGGCCACGACCGGCGGCGTCAGCATGGCATCGGCATAGTCGCCGGACCTGTTTTCCAGTGCGCGCTGCACCGCGTTCACGTCGATGCGGTGATAGTGCAGCGCGTGCAAGGTGGCCGCAGTTGGCGACGGCACCCACGCGGTGTTCGCGCCGGCTTCGAGCTGGGCGCCTTTTTGCTCCAGCATCGCCGCCATCAAATCCGGCATCGCCCACATGCCCTTGCCGATCTGCGCGTGACCGCGCAGACCGCAGGCCAATCCTGCCTGCACGTTGTTCGGCTCGTAGGCGCGGATCCATGCCTGCGCTTTCATGTCGCCCTTGCGCACCATTGTGCCGGCACGCAGCGAAGTGTGGATTTCATCGCCGGTACGGTCGAGGAAGCCGGTGTTGATGAACACCACGCGCTCGCTCGCCGCGGCGATGCATGCCGCAAGGTTCAGACTGGTGCGGCGCTCCTCGTCCATGATGCCGATCTTCAGCGTCGCTGGCGTCAGCTTCAGTAACGCTTCGACGCGCGCAAACAATTCTACGGCGAACGCGACTTCGGCCGCGCCGTGCATCTTCGGCTTGACGATGTAGATCGAACCGCTGCGCGAGTTGCGGCGCGATGCGAGGTCGCGCCTGGCGATCAGCGCGGTGACGGCTGCATCGAGCATGCCTTCGAAGATTTCATTACCGTCCGCGTCGAGGATCGCCGGCGTGGTCATGTGGTGGCCGACGTTGCGCACCAGCAGCAGCGCGCGGCCGTGCAAGCGACCCTCACTGCCATCGACCCGGGTGAAGATTCGATCCGCGTGGAGTCCGCGCGCGATGGTCTTGCCGCCCTTGTCGAATTCGGCGACGAGATCGCCGCGCATCAGTCCGAGCCAGTTGCGGTAAGCCGCGACCTTGTCGTCGGCATCCACTGCGGCAATCGAATCCTCGAAGTCGATGATGGTGGTCAGCGCCGCTTCCAGCAGCACGTCCTTGATGTGAGCCGGATCGTCGCGGCCGATCGCATCGGCGGCGTCGAACGCCAACTCGAAGTGCAAGCCATGATGACGAAACACCAATACCTCGGGCTGGGCCGGATTGCCGCGCCAGCCGCGCAGTTGCGCCGCATCGCGCAGGTGCGTGGTCGTGCCATCGCGCAGCGTGACTGCGAGTGCGCCATCGGCGATGGCATAGGTAACGGCGTCGCTGTGCGAACCTTTGACCAACGCAATCGTGTCGTCGAGAAATTGTCGCGCGAACGCGATGACGCGCGCGCCGCGAACCGGGTTGTAACCCTTGCCACGCGCAGTGTCGCCCGCATCGGGTATCGCGTCGGTGCCGTACAGCGCATCGTACAAACTGCCCCAGCGGGCGTTCGCGGCGTTGAGCGCGTAGCGCGCGTTGGATACCGGCACCACCAGTTGCGGACCTGCCTGCGTGGCGATCTCGTCGTCGACATTCGCGGTGGTCACCGCGACATGGTTCGGCGCAGCGCCGATATAGCCGATTTCGCGCAGGAGTTCGCGATAGGCCGCCAGGTCGGCAATCGGTCCAGGATGCGCGGCGTACCACGCGTCCAGAGCCGCCTGCAGGCGATCGCGTTCGGCCAGCAGCGCCGCGTTGCCCGGCGACAACTCACGCACGATGGCGGCAAAGCCGCGCCAGAATTGCGCCGCTTCGATGCCGCTGTCCGGCAAGGCCTTGTGCTCGATGAACGCGTGCAGCGACGCAGCGATTTGCAATCCGTCGATGGCGATGCGATCAGTCATGGTTGGCAATCTTGGTAAGCAACGTCTGGCGACGATCCCCGGACATGAAGGCCGCGCCGACAGCGTTGCTCGCCAGTTGACGGAAGGTGTCTCGATTCCAGCCGAAGGCGTCGGCGCAGGCGCAGTAGTTGGCCAGCATGCCCCCGCCGAAATAGGCCGGGTCGTCGGAATTCAGCGTGATGTTGAGGCCGGCGTCGAGCATGGCAGGCAGTTGGTGATCGGCCAATGTGTCCACCACGCGCAGCGCAACATTGGAAAGCGGACAGACCGTCAAAGGCGTGCGCTGATCGCGCAACCGCGTGACAAGTGCCGCGTCCTCGATGCAACGCACGCCGTGGTCGATGCGACATACGTCGAGTTGATCAAGCGCTTCGCTGATGTAGGCCGGCGGTCCTTCTTCACCGGCATGCGCGGTGCGCGCCAGTCCGATCGCCTTGGCGCGGGCGTACACGGCGGCGAACTTGCCCGGCGGATTGCCTGCTTCGGCGCTGTCCAGGCCGACGGCGGCGATGCGTTCGTACCATGGCGCGGCCTGTTCGAGCACGTCCATCGCGTCGTCGGCAGGCAGGTCGCGCAGGAAGCTCAGGATCAGCGCGGTCGACATGCCGAACTCCGCGCGCGCGTCGGCCTGCGCCTGCAACAGGCCGTCCATGAGCGTTGCCAGCGCAATGCCGCGCTGCAGGTGTCCTTGCGGATCGAACATCACGTCGATGTGGGCCACGCCGTCGGCATGCGCGCGCCGGAAGTAGGCCAACGCCAGGTCGTGGAAGTCCGCGCTGGTACGCAGCACATTCATGCCCTGGTAGTACAGGTCCAGGAACGACTGAAGGTTGTCGAACCGGTAAGCGGCGCGAACTTGGTCGACATTGGCGTATGGCAGATTCACGCCGTTGCGTGCGGCGAGTTCAAGCATCATTTCCGGCTCGAGCGTGCCTTCGATGTGCAGGTGCAGTTCCGCCTTGGGCAGGCGTGCGAGCCAGGATTGCTCTGCGGAGTCATTGTGCGTATTCATGCGGGTCCGGTGTTGTCGAATTCATCGCACTTTACGGCCCTGTTCGCGGCCTGTCACCCGCACGCTCTGCCGTGCACGTTTATGCGCAGGCGCCGACGGTTGTATATTGACAACCCAAATTCAAGAATACGAAGGCAGCGGGCGCGGTTGGTGCGGCGATCCGCGGACGCGCAGGAAACGCTTTGCATGCGACCGATACGATTTCTTCTCAACGAACAAGCCCGTGAACTCACCGACGTCGATCCGACGCTGACGGTGTTGCAGTGGCTACGCGGCCCGGCCGGCATGGTCGGCACGAAGGAAGGATGCGCCGAGGGCGACTGCGGCGCCTGCACCGTGGTGCTCGGCACGCCCAACGCCGACGGCGCCATGCACTACCGCGCCGTCAACGCCTGCATCCTGTTCGTGCCGATGCTCGATGGTTGCCAGTTATTGACGGTCGAGCACCTGCAGGCCGCCGACGGTCGCCTGCATCCGGTGCAACAGGCGATGGTCGACCATCACGGTTCCCAATGCGGCTTCTGCACGCCGGGGTTCGTGATGTCGATGTTTGCGCTGTATCTCAGCGAGCAGCAACCGTCGCGTGCGCGCATCAACGACGTGCTCTCCGGCAACCTGTGCCGCTGCACCGGTTACCGGCCGATCGTCGACGCCGCACAGGCCATGTACGACTATCCTTGGGACGAGCCCACGCGCGCGCATGCCGCGCGAACCGCGCAGCGCCTGAATGCGCTGCGCAGCGATACCGAACCGTTGGCCCTCGAATACGCCGGGCGGCGCTACTTCGCGCCGACCCGTGCCGATCAGCTCGATGCGCTGATTGCCGCGCATCCGCGAGCGACCTTGCTCGCCGGCGCCACCGATGTCGGACTGTGGGTCACCAAGCAGCATCGCGATCTGGGCGACGTCATCTACCTCGGCAATGTCGCCGAGCTGCACGGCATCGTCGAGTGCGACGACGAGTTGATCGTCGGTGCCGCCGTCACGCATACGCAAGCCTTCGACGTGATCGCCCGCGAATTCCCCGACTTCGGCGAGCTGCTGCGACGCTTCGGTTCGACCCTGGTGCGCAATTCCTCCACCGTCGGCGGCAACGTCGCCAATGGTTCTCCGATCGGCGATTCGATGCCGGCGTTGATTGCGCTTGGCGCGCGCGTGGTGCTGCGCGGCGCGGACGGCGAACGCGAACTGGCGCTGGAGGATTTGTACATCGCCTACGGCAAGCAGAGCCGCAAGCCCGGCGAATACGTCGTGCGGCTGCGTATTCCGAAGCTGAAGTCCGGCGAGCAATTCCGCTGCTACAAGCTGTCCAAGCGTTTCGATCAGGATATCTCCGCGGTCTGCGCCGCGTTCAAGCTGCGTCTTGAAAATGGCTGCGTGGCGGACATCCGCAGCGGCTTCGGCGGTGTCGCGGCGATTCCGGCGCGCGCCCGCGCGACCGAACGCGCGCTCACCGGCCAGCCGTGGAACGAGGCCACGGTGACGCAGGCCGAAAGCGTGCTTGGCGACGAATTCACGCCGTTGACCGACATGCGCGCAAGCCGTGAATACCGACGCCTGACGACGACGCGCCTGCTGCGCAAATTCTTCATCGAAACGACGCAGCCTGAGGCTGCCACGCGGGTGCTGGATGCGGAGGTATGCGCATGAATGAGCATGGCGCAAAATCCAATCCGGCGGTCGGCATCGCCAAGCCGCACGACAGCGCGCATCTGCACGTCAGCGGCCAGGCGCGTTACGGCGACGACATGCCCGAGCCGCGCGGCATGCTGCACTGCTGGTTGTTCCTCGCCGATCGCGCCCACGCACGCATCACCCGCATGGACTTGACGCGCGTGCATTCGGCGCCGGGCGTGGTAGCGGTGATTGCCGCCGCCGACCTCGCCGCCACCAGCAACGACATCGGCCCGGTCTTTCCCGGCGATCTGGTGTTTGCCGATGGCGAAGTGCTGTTCGACGGCCAGCCGGTGTTCGCGGTTGCCGCGCAATCACGCGACCTTGCGCGCAGGGCGGCGAGTCTGGCGGTTATCGAATACGAGGATCTGCCGGCGATCCTCGGCATCGACGCCGCACTGAAGCTCAATGCGGAAGTCGTACCGTCCAAGCAGTGGTTGCGCGGCGATCCCGATGGCGCCATCGCAAACGCGTCGCATCGTCTGGCCGGCCGCGTGCGCGTCGGCGGGCAGGAGCACTTCTACCTCGAAGGGCAAAACGCGATGGCCGTGCCGCAGGAGGACGGCCAGATGCTGATCTACAGCTCGACGCAAAATCCATCCGAGCTGCAACACAAGGCTGCTGAAGTGCTGGGTATTCCCGCCAATGCCGTGACCGCAGAAAACCGGCGCATGGGCGGTGCCTTCGGCGGCAAGGAAACCCAGGCCGCGTGGTTCGCCGTCATTGCTGCGGCCCTCGCGAAACGCACCGGGCGCGCGGTGAAACTGCGCCTGGATCGCGACGCCGACATGACCATCACCGGCAAGCGTCACGCCTTCGCGATCGACTATCGCGTCGGTTTCGACGATTCCGGACGCATCCTCGGCATCGACTTCCTGCAGGCGGCCGATTGCGGCTACTCGCCGGACCTGTCGCATTCGATCGCCGACCGCGCCATGGCCCATGCCGACAACGCGTACTACCTCGACAACCTGCGCATCACCTCACGACGCTGCTTCACGCACAAGGCATCGAACACCGCGTTCCGCGGCTTCGGCGGCCCGCAGGGAATGGTCGGCATCGAGGAAGTGGTCGAACAGATCGCGCGCGCTCTCGGCAAGGACCCGCTCGACGTGCGCAAGGTCAATTTCTACGGCATCGACGAACGCAACCTCACGCCGTACGGCATGCGCGTGGAGGACAATGTCCTGCACGAGCTGGTCGGCGAACTGGAGCAACGTGTCGATTACGCCGCGCGCCGCCGCGCGATCGCGCAGTTCAACGCGCGTCACCCGTACCTGAAAAAAGGCATCGCCCTGACGCCGGTGAAATTCGGCATTTCGTTCACCGCCAAGCACCTCAACCAGGGCGGCGCGCTGGTGCTGGTGTATCTGGACGGCAGCGTGCAACTCAACCACGGCGGCACCGAAATGGGGCAGGGGCTGCACATCAAGGTCGCGCAGGTCGTGGCGGAGGTGTTCGGCATCGATCTGGATCACGTTCGCATCACGCCCACGACCACCGGCAAGGTGCCCAACACATCATCGACCGCCGCATCGGCCGGCACCGACCTCAACGGCGCCGCTGCGTACAACGCGGCAATGAAAATCGTGGCGCGCCTGACGACGGTGGCGCGCGACCATTTCGGCGTCGCCACCGAAGCGGCGATCAGCTTTCGCGACAATGCCGTGTTCGCCGGCAGGCAGCGGCTGGCGAGTTTCAGGGAAATCGTCCACATCGCCTACATGAATCGGGTGTCGTTGTCGGCAGCGGGTTTTTACGCCACGCCCAAACTCGCTGTCGACGAACTCGGCCGCGGCCGTCCGTTCTACTACTTCGCTTATGGCGCGGCCTGCACCGAAGTCGTCGTCGACACGCTCACCGGCGAGCATCGCATGACCCGCGTCGACATCGTCCACGACGTCGGCAAGTCGCTCAATCCGGCGATCGACATGGGCCAGATTGAAGGCGGTTTCGTCCAGGGCGCGGGCTGGTTGACCAGCGAAGAATTGTGGTGGGACGCAAAGGGTCGCATCGCCACGCACGCACCGTCGACCTACAAGATTCCGGCCGCCAGCGACGTGCCGGCGCACTTCGATGTGCGCATCTACGAACGCGGCATCAATGTCGAGGAAGGCGTCTACCGTTCCAAGGCGGTCGGCGAACCGCCATTGATGCTGGCCATCTCGGTGCTGTATGCGCTCAAGGATGCCGTGTCGGCCATCGGCGATCATCGCCGCGCCGCGGTGCTCGACGCGCCTGCCACGCCCGAAGCCGTACTGATGTCGATCGAGGAAATGAAAAGCGCAAGCGCAACTGCAGCGGTTCGCGAGCACGCTGCGCAGGCACAACCCGAACCGGCAACCACGACCTGAGGATGTCGTCGCCATGAGCAGTGCCGCATTCTGGCATGGCGTGCTGCAGCGCCTGGATGCCGGTACGCCACTGTTCGTCGCCCTGGTGGTTGCCAATACGCGCGGCTCGCCGGGCACGCGCGGCGCACGCATGCTGGTGGATGCCCACGGCAACACGCGCGGCACCGTCGGCGGCGGCATCATGGAAGCCAACCTCATCCGCATGGCGCGCGAGGGCCTGCGCGCGGGCCGCGACGAAGCTCCCACGCTGCAGCATCTGGAGCATCGCAACAAGCCGGGCACCACACACCCGTCCGGCCTCATCTGCGCCGGCGAACAGATCAATCTGAACTGCTGGCTCAAACCCGGTCGCGACGACGCGCCTGTGCGTGAATTCTGCGTGGCGCTCGATGCAGACAACGGTGAAACCGCGACGCTGCAAATCGACGCGGACGGTTTACGTGTGATTCGCGACAAGACCGCCGCGGGTGTGCAGCTGCACCGCGACGGCGAGACGTGGTGTTATCGCGAAAGCAGCGTGAATCCGCAGCGGCTCGCGATCGTCGGTGCGGGTCACTGCGGCAGGGCCTTGGCGCGGCTCGCCGCAGACCTGGGCTACCGCGTCGACGTCTTCGACACGCGCGCCGAGTTGCTCGGCAGCGATGCCGATTGGCCGACCGACGTGCGACGCCACCGGCTTGCCGACTACAGCGCGTTGCCCGCGCAACTGCGCTGGCCCGAACTCACCATTGTCGCGGTCATGACCACCGCCATCGATCAGGACATCGCCGCGCTGAGCGCGCTTGCCGGCGCCGGGCTGCACTGGCTCGGCGTCATGGGCAGCGCCGCCAAGATTCACGAAATCCGCACGCAACTCGCCGCGCGCGGTATAGCGCAAACGCGCATCGATGCCATCCACGGTCCCATTGGCCTGCCGATGAAAAGCGACACGCCGCCCGAGATCGCCGTCAGCATCATGGCGCAGTTGCTGGCGGAGCGTCGTACGGCACACTTTTGATAAAGTCCAGCGTGCAAACCATGATCACAATAACCTTGAATAAGCGGTAGGAGTGATATTGGTTCTATGTCGCTGGCCGATACTCTGAAGGAATCTCATCAGCTTGTCGAACGCATTGCGACAATTGCGCAGGGGGTCGTGTTCCCGACTTCCGATCGCGCACGATTGTCTGCCGCACTCCTTGATCAGGTACATGAGCACCATGAGTCAATTTGCCTGCTTCTGGATAGGGCCTTAGTCGGTTCTGCGTTCGCCCTCGCGCGAATTACCTTCGAGACTGCCGTCCGGGGCATCTAGCTTTTTAGATGTGCAAGTGATGCCGAGGTGGAACATTTCACCAAAGCAGATCGGCCGAAACAGGACCTTGACAAACTAATCGCCATTATCGAAGGTGTCGTTGGCGTGCCACAGTCAGCGCTTTCACTGACGAAGCAAAAGTATTGGAACGGTATGTGCAGCTATGTTCACGGAGGTTATTTGCAGGCCGTGCGGCGCATCTCTGTTACTGATATCGGCTCGAATTACACCGATGACGAGCAAATTGGAGTCCTTTCTTTTGCAAATTTCTGTCTTCTCCTCGCATCGGTCGAGCTTTGTGCGCTCGGGAATCGCGACGATCTGGCAGTCAGTATCGCCCATCTCTCAATTGAGTTGTAACCAAGCTTATAAATTGCTGGGCGCTTGAACTAGACTGTACGGAGAGGCGACCATCGCTGCGTGGCTCAGGTGTTAGGTGCGTAATCGGATCGAAGGGGACGTCATGAAAGCTCTGCTACTTGGTTTCCTGGTCTTCGCCCTTAGCGGCTGCGTGTCCACCTCTCCGGTGTTGCCGACAGGAGTCATGCATACATGATTTCGGTCGTATCCCACGCACAGTGGAAGGAGGCGATAGAGCGCGGTGTTACGGGGGCCAACGAATTTTGTGCCAAGCAGAACCGCAAGGCTACGATCACAAACAGTACAACTGCAGGCACAGACATGATGAGCAGCTCGAAGGCTCAAGTTTGGTTTACTTGCGAGAAAGCAAACAACTAGGATTACTTTTTTGCCTACGCGAGTGTGATGTGCGCTCGGAAGGTCAGCGTGTAAAGGTGAACCTGCTCCCGTTTTCCTGCAGGCAGCGAGTACACTGCACTGAGGAGGTGACCATGAATACCGTGAATATCGCAACGCTGCGAGCGCTGCCTGTCGAAGATCGGTTGGGTCTTGTGGAAGAACTCTGGGACAGTATCGCGGCCGACCAGAATGCACTGCCGCTTACCGACGAACAGCGGCAGGCGCTTGACCAGCGCCTGGATGCCTATGAGATCGACGGCCAACCGGGCCGCCCGGCGGATGAGGTTCTGACGGATATTCGGAAGCGTCTGTGACGGTCGAGCTTCGGGTTCGTCCGGAAGCAGAGGCCGATATTCAAGAAGCTGCAACTTGGTACGAGGAGCAACGCGCTGGCCTCGGCCACGAATTTCTCGACGAAGTTCTGCGAATATTTGCCGGAATCTGCGCGCAGCCTGGTCAATACCCGATCGTGCATCGCAAAGCACGACGGGCCTTGATGCATCGGTTTCCTTTCGGCGTTTACTATCGTGTCGAGCAGGCGTTTATCATCGTCGTTGCTGTGATGCACGGTCGCCGTCACCCGATGCGCTGGAAAAGCAAAAGTTGAATTGGGCAACACGATCGGGGCGCGCGAGACATGGCCAAAAGCAATGCGACGATGACCGACGGATCGCATACGTCGCGCGACTTCATCGCACGCTACTTCCGCCTCGCGGAAGAAGGCACGAACTACCGGCGCGAAGTCATCGGCGGGGTCACGACCTTCCTGGCGATGGCCTACATCCTGTTCGTCAATCCGGCGATTCTCGGTGCGGCGGGCATGGACAAGCCGGCGCTGTTCACGGCGACGGCGTTGTCGTCGATTGTCGGTTGCGTGCTTATGGCGCTTATCGCGCGCTATCCGGTTGCGGTCGCGCCGAGCATGGGACTGAACGCGTTTTTCGCCTACACGGTCGTGCTCGGCATGGGCATGAGCTGGCAGATGGCGCTGGTCGGCGTGTTCTTGTCGGGTATCGTGTTCGTTCTCATCACGGCGCTCAAGCTGCGCGAGATGATCCTCGATGCGATACCCGAGGACTTGAAACTCGCCGCAGCCTGCGGCATCGGACTGTTCATCGCCTTCATCGGATTCGAGAATGCCGGTATCGTCGTTGCCAACAAGGCGACCCTGGTCGGCCTGGGCCACCTGGCTGCGCCGGGCACGCTGCTGACGTTGTTTGGCCTGGCGCTGTCGACCGTGCTGCTGCTGCGCGGCGCGGTGGGTGCGATCTTTTTCGGCATGGCCGCGACCGCATGCCTGGGCGTCGTCACCGGCGTCATCGCGCCGCCGACCGGCATCGTCGATCACATCCCGAGTATCGCGCCGCTGTTCGGCGTCGCCATCGAACGTATCGCCGTCGATCCGTCCGCTGTGTTCAACGTGAACACGCTGGTGGTGGTGCTGACGTTTCTGTTCGTCGAATTCTTCGATACCGCCGGTACCCTGATGGCCATTGCCAGCAAGGCCGGTCTGCTGGAGAACAACAAGATGAAGCGCGCCGGCCGCGCCCTGCTCGCCGATTCGTCCTCGGTCGTGTTTGCGGCTGTCCTCGGCAGCTCGCCGACCACGGCCTACATCGAATCGGCGGCCGGCGTCGCCTCCGGCGCACGCACCGGGCTGTCCACGCTGGTCGTGGCGGCCTTGTTCGCGCTGGCGCTTTTCTTCTCGCCGCTGCTCGCCGTGGTGACCGCCAACGTGACTGCGCCGGCGCTGATCCTCGTCGGCGTGCTCATGGTTTCGACACTCGGCGACATCGAATGGACGAAACTCGAAATCGCGGTGCCCGCGTTCCTGACCCTGGTCTGCATGCCGCTGACGTATTCCATCGCCAACGGCATCGCGCTGGGCCTGGTTGCCTATCCGGTCACCATGCTCGTTGCCGGACGCCGCCGTGAGCTGCATCCGGTGATGGTCGCGCTGTGGCCGATCTGCGTGCTGTATTTCGTGTATCTTGCGTAGGGATGCTGCGCATTCCGGCGAGAGCTGCAATGTCGCCAGAATCAGCGCCGGTTCAGCGGCAATCGCCGTCCGTTGCCATGGTGTCCGCGCAGGCCGTGGTGTTGAGGCGATTCACGCCACTGTAGTTGGCGAGCACGCCGCCGAGATTGCCGTTGACGAAGTTGACGGCCTCGAAGCCGATGATCGGCAGGCCGTAAAACACCGTACCGTTGTTGTCCGGGCGCATGGCGTGAAGGAAACTGGTAAAAACGAGCCCACCATGCGCGGAATCGGTCAGCGACAATGCCAATGACCCGGCCGTAAACTCCCCGGTCGGGAATGTATTGGACAGGGTGGAGCCCAGCACGCTCGGGCCACCGAAAGCGATGATATTGGTTTCAAGGCACAGGGGGTTGTTTGCTGACGGAGGGCACGCGGAAAATGGGCAATAAAACGGATCGCTCATCGCTAACTCGTCGCGATTGATGAGCTCGAAGCCGGCAGATACGCAAGCCGTTCCGGGCAAGCCTGAAGACTGATTGAATCCGGAGTCGAATGGCTGAATCGCGTCCGCATCGCCGCCGTTGTTCAGCGCATCGACATAAAACTGCTTGGTTGGAAAAGAAACCACCCAGTCGCTGCCGACGCTGCCGTCTGCCTGGACTTGCCACTGGTTGAATACGGTGGCGGCATCGAGCACGGCGCTGACCGCATCGATGGCGTGCGCTGTGGGGTACACCGCAGTGACCGACGTACCGTTGCTGTTTACCTGTGCCGTTACCGTGTCCGGCGCGCCGGCATCGTTGACGTCGGCCAGGGTCGGGCCGGCGCCGGTACTGACCGGAAACGCAGTGCTGGTGAAGCCCTCCAGGGCATCAGCGGCGTACGTAAAGTAGGTGCCGTTGCTGACATTGATCACGGACGCGGTGCCGATCAGACCCGAGGTCGGTGGCTGCAGATTGCCGGCTTGTTCGGCGAGCTGCTCGGCTTGTGGACAGTTCGGCGGCACGCCGTTGACATGGGAAATGGCATTGTACAAAGCGCTTTGCGGCACGATGTCGCCGACGGCGAGCATCTCGAACTGCCCCTCGCGGGTGCGTTCGATGCCGGTTGGGCCGCCGTCCGCGTTTTCGTCGTTGTAAAGGCTATCGCGAAAAGCCACGTAACCGGTGCCATCGGCCAGATGGTCTTCTTCCAGTCTGCCGCTTGCCGAACCGCCGACGCACGAACTGTCCAAGGACAATATGCCGGCACCATCGCTGTCTGCACCGGCATCGGACAAATCGAATACCCCCGCAGTCCACACGTCGTACGGCGACAGGTACACGTTGAAGTCGATTACGTCGCGTCCGTTGTAACCTTCGCGAAAGCGCACGTGGACCACCTTGCCGGCGCTGCTTGCATTGACTACCGAAATCAGCGTGTTCTGATGCGCATTGACCGTGTAATACGGATACAGCAACACCTGGCCCATGCCACGCGCGTTCAGGTAAACGGCGTGGGCGCTATGGGTGCTGCCGGCGAGGGTGGCGATGCCGGCAATGAAGGCGGCGGCGAGACACTTGATGTGCATGGCAATACTCCGATTTGCCCCTGTGATGGTTATCGATTGTTTTCGACCCCCCGCGGTGCACATCACATTGGCGGCGGCGACAGCCTGTCGGCAGCACAATGGACATGCCGACTATATTCGGGTTGATCCAAGAATCAAAATACCTTGTTGCGCTGGAAAGGAAGACGGCAGGTGAGATCAGGCGTCGGATGGCGGATGACGTCGTGCGATCCTGCGATACACTTGCCGCGACACGAAGGAATGCCATGGGACAACTCACGACACACGTACTGGATACACACGGCGGCCGGCCCGCCGCCGGGCTGGCCATCGACTTGTTCGCGGTCGACGGCGATGCCCGCACGCGCATCAAGTCGGTGACCACCAACGCAGACGGTCGCATCGATGGTCCGCTGCTTCATGGCGAAGCCTTCGCCGTCGGCGTCTACGAACTGGACTTTCACGCCGGCGATTATTTTCGCGCTCGCGGCGTGCAATTGCCGCAACCGGCATTCCTCGATCGCATCACGATCCGCTTCGGCATCGCCGACGCGGGCGCGCACTACCACGTGCCGCTGCTGGTCACGCCGTTCAGTTACAGCACGTATCGCGGTAGTTGAACGAAGGTTCCAGAAAAACTAGTGTCTCGTCTTCCGGATCCGTTCGCCCTGAGCGTAGTGCCGGAGACACGAGGTCAAAGGGACGTTTCCACTTCACTCGCTACGCGAGCCAGGCTCTACGAGAACGGATTGGATTGATACTGGACACGACAATACTGGAACAACAACAAGGCAATTCAAGGCATGGACTTCAATATCGACAGTTGGCTGAACCTGGTGATCCGCTGGTTTCACGTCATGGCGGGCATCATGTGGATCGGCACGTCGTTCTTCTTCATCTGGCTCGACAACGTGCTGCAGCCCGAACCCGAGGGCGGCAAGGGTCATGTCGGCAAGGCGTGGCTGTTCCATGGCGGCGGCTTTTACCAGGTCGACAAGGCGCTGGTTGCGCCGGCGTCGATCCTGAAGTCCTTGCACTGGTTCAAGTGGGAAGCCTATGCCACCTGGCTATCGGGTTTTGCGCTGCTGATCGTGGTGTATTTCTGGCACGCCGACATCTACATGATCGATCCGTCGGTGGCACAGTTGAGCAAGGCCCAAGCCATCGGCGTCGGCATCGGCGCGCTGGTCGTCGGCTGGCTGGTTTACGACGGCTTGTGGCGCTGGCTGGGCGAGCGCAAGCCGAAGCTGGCGCTTGGCATCTCGCTCGTGCTCTATGTCGCGGCCGCGTATGCGCTAACGCACCTGCTGAGCGGACGCGCGGCGTTCATCGAGAGCGGTGCCATGCTCGGCACGCTGATGGCCGCCAACGTGGCCCATGTCATCATGCCCAACCAACGCAAGATGTACGCCGCCGCCACTGCCGGCGGCGAAGTCGATCCGCGCCTGAGTTACCAGGCCAAGCGCCGCTCGACGCACAACAATTACCTCACCTTGCCGGTCATCTTCATGATGATCAGCAATCATTTTTCGATGACCTGGGGTCATGCCATGAACTGGCTGATCCTGGTGGCAATGTTCCTGGTCGGCATCGGCGTCGACCATTTTCTCAACAGCCGCGACAAGGGTAACAAGGGAATCGGTTACGCGGCATTGGCCGCGTCATTCGCCGCTGTGGTCGCGCTGATGGCATTCACCGCCACGCCAGCGCCATCGGCACTGAACAACGCGCGAGTCGCGTTCTCGACCGTGCAAGGTATCATCGCCACCCGCTGCATGGAGTGCCATTCGGCGCACCCGACCTCCACGCTATATCGTGTTGCGCCCGATGGCATGAAGTTCGACACGCCGGAAGAAATCGAGCTTGCCGCCGCGAAAATCAAGCAAATGGCGATCGACACGCCGGCCATGCCGCTGGGCAATCTGACCCACATGACGGCCGAGGAGCGCGCGACCCTGGCGGCGTGGCTGGCGCAGGGCGCGCAGGTTGCGCCATCGGCTGACTAGCGCGTATGAGCTTCAATTTCCATTTGTATCGCGCCAAGGAAGGTTTGGGGCCGATCAATCGGTGGGCGGACCTGTACGCTGAACCGTTGGGTTCTGTTGAGCATGTGAAAGAGTCGCTCAGCGAACTGTTTCCTCAAATTGAGTGGAAACGGCAGGGTGATGCATGGTTGGGATTTGGTTCTGGCTGTGCTGTGGTCGGTCCGTATTTGGACATAACTCTCAGCGAAGATACTGTGGGGCAGACTCATTTTATTGTGCTTGACAAAGCGCCGCCGTCAATCATGCGAAAGATCATGGAAGGCCTGAACTTGAATTATGCTTGTGCGCCAGAAGCAGACACACTGATTGACCCGTACGCCTATGATGATGCCGACCGGTACTATGCGAAGCGACCCGCGCCTGACGAACAACGCTGATCGACAATATTGTCAGCTGCTTTCGGGGGCTGCCGGAAGCGGGTATTTCAAAATCCGATGACCCACATGCGTCACACCGATCATGTCTAATCCGCGCTACGCATTTCCACCTGGCGGCCTGCCGCCGCAAACCCAGCGCACCGTCGATCGCGCGATCTTCACCACGGCCTACGCGCTGATTCCGCGCGGCGTGATGCGCGACATCGTCACCAGCAATCTGCCGCACTGGACCAACACGCGCGCATGGATTCTGGCGCGGCCGATGTCGGGGTTTGCCGAGACGTTTTCGCAATACGCGGTCGAAGTGGAAACCGGCGGCGGCAGTGATCGTCCCGACTCCGACCCGCTCGCCGAGTCGGTTCTCTTTGTTGCCGAAGGCGAGCCGACGCTGACGCTCGACGGCAAGCGCCACGTCTTGCGCGCCGGCAGCTATGCGTTCATTCCGCCCGGTGCCGACTGGCAGTTGCACAACCGCGCCGGCGTGCCCGCGCGGTTCCACTGGATCCGCAAGGCCTACGAGTCTGTCGATGGCATCGAGGCGCCGACCGCCTTCGTCAGCCACGATGATGAGGTGCCACTCGACGTCATGCCCGACTGCAACGATGCGTGGGCGACGACACGCTTCGTCGAACCCGACGATCTGCGTCACGACATGCACGTCAACATCGTCACCTTTCAGCCCGGCGGCGTGATTCCATTTTCCGAAACCCACGTGATGGAGCACGGGCTTTACGTGCTCGAGGGCAAGGCGGTCTACCAGCTCAACACCGATTGGGTTGAAGTCGAAGCCGGCGACTTCATGTGGCTGCGCGCGTTCTGTCCGCAGGCGTGCTATGCGGGCGGGCCGGGGCACTTCCGTTACCTGCTGTACAAGGACGTGAACCGCCATCCGAAACTGTCGCTGTTCAGCGCCACGCGATGAGCGAACAAGCGCCGCGAACCCAACCTCGCGATCTGGTCGGCTACGGCGCCGACGTGCCGCATGCAAAATGGCCTGACGGCGCGCGCATCGCCGTGCAGTTCGTGATCAATTACGAAGAAGGCGCCGAGAACTGCATCCTCAATGGCGATGCGGCATCCGAAGCGTTTCTGTCGGAGATGGTCGGCACGGCTGCGCGCCCCGGCGTGCGCCACATGAGCATGGAGTGGCTCTACGAATACGGCAGCCGCGCCGGCTTCTGGCGGCTGCATCGCATGTTCGTCGAACGCGCCATGACCGCGACCGTGTTCGCTGTTGGCCTCGCGCTGGAACGCAATCCGCAGGTCGCGCGGGCAATCGTCGACGCCGGTTTCGAGATCGCCTCGCATGGCTGGCGCTGGATCGATTACCAGTACGTCGACGAAGTCACCGAACGCGAGCACATCGGACTCGCAGTACAAGCGATCGAGCGTGCCACCGGTACTCGGCCGCTGGGCTGGTACACCGGCCGCTGCAGTCCGAACACGCGGCGACTGGTCGCCGAACATGGCGGCTTTCTCTACGACGCCGACTCCTACGCCGACGATCTGCCGTACTGGGAGCTCGTCGAAGGCAAGCCGCAACTGATCGTGCCGTACACGCTCGACACCAACGACATGCGCTTCGTGGCGCCGCAGGGTTTCAACAGCGGCGAACAGTTTTTCAATTATCTGAAAGATGCCTTCGACGTGCTCTACGCCGAAGGTGCGCAGCGCCCGAAAATGCTGTCGATCGGACTGCATTGCCGCATCGCCGGACGCCCCGCGCGTGCCGCCGCGCTGGCGCGCTTCCTCGACTACGTGAAGCAGCACGACAAGGCATGGGTGTGCCGCCGCGTCGACATCGCGCGGCATTGGCGCGAGCATCATCCGTACAAGGCCCCATGAGCGGCGGCGATCGCCTCGTCTTGACCGCGCAGCCGTTGACGGCGAATGCCTTCGCGCCGTACGGCGACGTTATCGCCGCAAACGGGCAGGCGAGCAGGATCAATCAGGGCATGGGTGGCCGCTGCAGCGATCTGGCGAAAGTCGACGTCACTGCCGATGGCGGACGCGCCGCGATAAGCGTCATCGTTTGCCTTCCCGAATCGCTGCCGATCGACCTGCGCCTGATGGAACGCCATCCGCTCGGCAGCCAGGCTTTCGTTCCACTCAACGGCCAGCGTTACGTCTTGGTCGTCGCGCCCGCCGGTGCGCCGCCGAAACGCGAGGACTTGCGCGCCTTCCTGTGTCGTGGCGATCAGGGCGTCAATTACCACCGCGGCGTCTGGCACCATCCGATGCTGGCGCTGGATCGCGCGTGCGAATTCGCCGAATTCCATCGCGTCGGACCCGGCACCAACTGCGACGAAGTTGCATTGCCGTGCGCAGTCGTCGTGAACGTTCCCGAGTCGGTTTGAGCGCGATGCAGGGCATGCGCATCGACACCTTCAATGCCGCGCCGCGCGACGAAGCCATCGCCGCGATACGGCCATGCCTGGACATCGCGCGCTGGATCGATGCCGTGGTCCAGGCGCGACCGTATTCCAGTATAGATGCGTTGCTCGAACAAGCGCGACGTGCCGCCGAACCGTTCACCGCGACCGAGATCGATGGCGCGTTGGCGCACCATCCACGCATCGGCGAGCGCGCCAGCGGCAGTGGCGCGGAAGCACGATTTTCAGCCGCCGAGCAGGCCGGTCTTGGTGCCGGCAGCGAGCAGATCGAACGCGCACTGCGTCAAGGCAACATCGATTACGAACAAAGGTTCAACCGCGTCTTTCTGATTCGCGCTGCCGGCCGCGACCGCGCCGAGATTCTTGCCGAATTGCGGCGTCGCATGGACAACGATGCGCAACACGAACTGCTCGAGGTTGCCGCGCAGCTACGCGAAATTGCATGCGGCAGGCTGCGTGCGATCTTTACCAGCTGAAGGCCTGTCACGCCGATTGACGGCACTGCTGCCCTGGGACGGTCGCCGAGTGCGACGAAACCATCGAGGCACGCCGAACGGGAATGCCAGAACGCATGCCCACGAAAATTGACCGCGCCGCCGTGAAATAGTACCATTTCGGTACGTTTTAGCGCCGGGAGCGGCAATGCTTCGCGTCAGCAAACTCACCGACTACGCCACCGTCGTCATGACGGTGCTCGCGGCCATGTCCGATACGCAACGGCGCGAAAGCGTCGTCAGTGCGCAGGATCTGGCCGCGCGTGCGCATCTGGAGTTGCCGACGGTGAGCAAGCTGCTCAAGCAACTGGCGCACGCCGGGTTGGTCGATTCGTTTCGTGGCGTCAACGGCGGCTATCGCCTCGCACGCGCGCCGCGGGAAATCAGCATTGCAGAAATCGTGATCGCGATGGAAGGCCCGATAGGCATGACGCAATGCAGCGCGCAGGCCGGTTTGTGCGAACACGAAACACATTGCGGCGTGCGCGTGAACTGGCGGCGCATCAATCAGGCGATTGCAGGCGCCCTGGAGAGCGTGACTCTGGATGACATGATCAGACCGATGCCGAAACACAACGTCGCGATTCCCCTGCGCATGGCAGTCGTATAGGAAAGTATCGATATGGCCGTCGAACGCAGCGAAATCGAAACCGCACTCAACCGCCGCTATGCGGCCGGCTTTGTCACGGATATCGAATCCGAGAGCCTGCCGCCGGGTCTGGACGAGGACATCGTGCGCGCGATTTCCGCACGCAAGGAAGAGCCCGAATGGATGACGCAGTGGCGCCTTGATGCGTACCGCCACTGGCTGACAATGCCGATGCCGGACTGGGCGAAACTGCGCATCGATGCCATCGATTTCCTGGCGATCAGCTATTTTTCGCAGCCGAAGAACCGGCCCAAGTCCCTGGCCGACGTCGATCCGAAACTGCTGGAAACCTACGACAAGCTCGGCGTGCCTTTGCACGAGCGCGCCAGGCTCGCCGGCGTTGCCGTGGACGCCGTGTTCGATTCGGTTTCGGTGGGCACGACGTTTCGCAAGGAACTGGCCGACGCCGGCGTGATTTTCTGTTCGATGTCCGAGGCGATCCGCGAGCATCCGGATATCGTGCGCCAATACCTGGGCTCGGTCGTGCCGACCGGAGACAATTTTTTCGCGGCGCTCAATTCCGCGGTGTTTTCGGATGGCTCGTTCGTGTTCATCCCGAAGGGCGTGCGTTGTCCGATGGAACTGAGCACGTATTTCCGCATCAACGCCGGCCACACCGGCCAGTTCGAACGAACCCTGATCGTCGCCGAACAAGGCGCGAGTGTTTCCTATCTGGAAGGCTGCACGGCGCCGATGCGCGACGAGAACCAGTTGCATGCGGCGGTCGTCGAACTGGTTGCGCTGGATGACGCGAGCATCAAGTATTCGACCGTACAGAACTGGTATCCCGGCGACGAAAACGGCGTCGGCGGCATCTACAACTTCGTCACCAAACGCGGCGATTGCCGGGGTGCGCGTTCGCGTATTTCCTGGACGCAGGTCGAAACCGGTTCGGCGATCACCTGGAAATACCCGAGCTGCATCCTGCGTGGCGACGACTCCAGCGGCGAATTCAATTCGGTCGCGCTGACGCATCATTATCAGCAGGCCGATACCGGCACGAAGATGATTCACATCGGCAGGAACACCAAGAGCAAGATCATATCGAAAGGAATCTCTGCCGGGCATGGACAGAACACCTATCGCGGACTGGTCAGGATCGAGAAGGGTGCCGATGGTGCGCGCAACTACACCCAGTGCGACAGTTTGCTGATCGGCAAGAAGTGCGGAGCGCATACCTTTCCCTACATCGAGGTCAAGAATCCCGGTGCGATCGTCGAGCACGAGGCGACCACATCGAAGATATCCGACGATCAGATGTTCTACTGCCGTGCTCGCGGCATCGCCGAAGAAGACGCGGTCTCGATGATCGTCGACGGATTCTGCAAACAGGTGTTCAAGGAACTGCCGATGGAATTTGCCGTCGAGGCGAAGAAATTGCTGGAAGTGAGTCTTGAAGGCGCGGTGGGTTGAACCGTCCAGGCGGTGTCGAGCGTCGGTCGAGGCTGCGGGGTGCCGGATTCCCGGCTTCAGCGGAATGACGGGCAACAGGTAGTCAGGTAGCGTGCGCTTCGCGCACGATCGAAGCGATTGCAACGTGCGCAAAGCGCACTCACGGAAAATGAAGATGCTGAAGATCGAAAACCTCCACGTTCGCGTCGCCGGCAAGGAAATCCTCAAGGGGCTCACGCTGGATGTGCGTGCGGGACAAGTGCATGCGATCATGGGACCCAACGGTGCGGGCAAATCCACGCTCGCCAACGTTCTGGCCGGTCGCGACGGCTACGAAATCACCCAGGGCACGATCGAGTACGACGGTCGCAGCCTGCTCGATCTTGCGCCGGAACAGCGCGCTGCTGCAGGCGTGTTTCTCGCATTCCAGTATCCGGTCGAAATTCCGGGCGTGAACAACACTTACTTTCTGCGCACCGCGCTCAATGCCCAACGCAAGCAACGCGGCGAGTCCGAACTGGATTCCATGCAGTTCCTCAAGCTGGTGCGCGAGAAGCTGCGCGTGCTGCACATCTCCGACGAGCTGCTGCATCGTGCCGTCAATGCGGGGTTTTCCGGTGGCGAAAAGAAACGCAACGAAATCTTCCAGATGGCGCTGCTCGAGCCGAAACTCGCGATTCTCGACGAGACCGACTCCGGCCTGGACATCGACGCGATGAAACTGGTTGCCGACGGCGTCAATTCGATGCGCGATCCGGCCCGCGCTTTCGTCGTCATTACGCACTACCAGCGACTGCTCGACTACATCGTGCCGGATTTCGTGCATGTGATGGTCGACGGACGCATCGTCGAAAGTGGCGACAAGGCGCTCGCGCTCAAGCTTGAAGAGCACGGCTATGCCTGGATTGGCGAACGCAAGCTGGTCGGAGCTGCTTGAAATGGACGCCCACGGCATTGATGCGCTGCTCGGCAATGCGCAGCACGACCGAATCGAGTCGTGGCGCTATTCGCGCAACGCGGTGCGCGCGATTGTCGCAGCAGGAGTTTGGTGCTGCCGACCCCGCGCTGACTCCTTGCCCCGAGAGTCTGCGGGCCATCGACTTGCCGCTGTCGCGGGGCCGGCGCATCGTATTCGTCAATGGCGTCTACTCGGCCATGCACTCGGATGTTGCGCTGTTCGGCGACACACCCGGATTGAGCGTGCGCCATGATTCGGCCAATCGCTTCGAGTTGATTGTGTCGACGACGGCGGATGGCCCGGTGCATCTTGTCTATCTGAGCGTCCCCGGCGAAGCAGCGGGTTTCTGGACAGCCACGTGTTCGGTTCGCGTGCAAGCCGGTGCGTACCTGGATCTGGTCGAACAGCATATCGGCGAGGGTGGGGCGGATGTATTCGGCCGCCTGAATGCCGATTTCGCGCTGGCGGAACATGCGCGGATGCACGTGAGTTGCCTGTCCGATCTGGCCGACAACGCATCGCTGTTGCGCGCGGTTTGTTGCAACGTCGGACAGGCGGCATTCTACGACACGACGCAGGCGCATTGCGGCGGCCGTCTGCAGCGCATCGAGTCGAGCATCGATCTGGTCGCCGAACAAGCCGGCTTGCGCGAGCGTGGCGTCTTCGCTCTGCGTGGGCGCCAGCATGTCGATGTGCATCTGGATGTGCGACACGAGGCCCGCGACACGGCCAGCGATGTGGTCTGGCGCGGCGTTGCCGACCAACGCGCGCGCGGCATCCTGCATGGCGCGATCGCCGTCGCGCAAGGCGCGGATGGCGCCGACGCGAAGTTGCAGACCAAGAACCTGCTGCTGTCGCCACACGCGGAAATCGATGCGCAGCCGGTGCTGGAAATTTATGCCGATGAGGTCAAGGCCGCGCACGGCGCCACCGTTGGCCAGCTCGATGAGCGTGCGCTGTTCTATCTTCGCTCGCGCGGTATCGATGTGAAACAGGCGCGCGCGATCCTGATCGATGCATTTTGTCGCGAAATCTATGCGGACATCGCCGATGCCGATTTGCGTGAGCGCTTCGCCAGTCTGCTGTCGCGACATTTGCTGCAAGCCACGCCGGTGGTGCCGTGAACGCCAGGTCGTCGACGTCGGCCGCTTTCGACCCGCTGCGCTATCGCGCGGACTTTCCGCTGCTTGCCCGTCGGGTTCACGACAAGCCGCTGATCTATTTCGATAATGCGAACACGTCGCAGAAGCCGCAGGTAGTAATCGATACGACCGACCGGTTTTATCGCGAATTCAACGCCAATGTAGCTCGCGCGGTGCACACGCTGGGCGAGGAGGCGACCGCGGCGTACGAAGCCGCGCGTGGCAAGCTCGCGAGCTTCGTCAATGCGCCTTCGCGCGATGAGGTGATACTCACCAGTGGCACCACGCAGGCCATCAATCTGGTGGCTTACAGCTTTGCGCTGCCGCGGCTGCGGCCAGGCGATGAGATTCTCGTCACGACGATGGAGCACCACGCCAACATCGTGCCGTGGCAGCTGGTTTGCGAACGTACTGGCGCCAGGCTGAGCGTCGCGCCGATCAACCAGCGCGGGGAATTGATCGTCGATGAGTTCGTCGCGCGCCTGAATCCGCGGGTCAAGCTCGCAGCCGTCACCCATGTCTCGAATGTGCTCGGCACAATCAACCCGATCCGCGAGTTGTCGCGTGCTTGTCGCGCGCATGGCGTGCCGCTGCTGGTCGATGGATCGCAGGCGGCGCCACATTTGCCGATCGACGTGCAGTCGCTGGGTTGCGATTTCTATGCGCTGACCGGGCACAAACTGTTCGGCCCGACCGGAACCGGCATGTTGTGGGGACGGCGCGCGCTGCTCGATTCGATGCCGCCGTTCCTCGGCGGTGGGGAAATGATCAAGACGGTAAGTTTCGAGGGCACCACGTTTGCCCATCTGCCGCACAAGTTCGAGGCGGGCACACCGAATATTGCCGGATTCGTCGGTCTCGGCGCGGCATTGGATTATGTCCAGGCGATCGGTCGGGAAAACATCGCGGCCTATGAAAGCGAATTGCTGCAATACGCGACTGCGGCGCTGAAATCGGTGCCGGGTCTACGCCTGTTCGGCGAAGCTGACCACAAGGCTGCGGTGATGTCGTTCCTGATCGACGGCGCGCACGCGCACGATCTGGCCACGCTGCTCGACCAGGAAGGCGTGGCAGTGCGCTCGGGACATCATTGCGCGCACCCGTTGATGCATTTTTTCGGTGTCCCGGCCACCTTGCGCGCATCGCTGGCGTTCTACAATACGCGCGACGAAGTCGATGGTTTTGTCGCCGCACTCGCACGCGTGCGTACGCTGCTGGCGTAGGCTGAAACCACGCTCGGCGGTTTGAGTCGAAAAGACGTGCCATGACGTAACTTTTGTCCTTCATGATTGATACCGTCGTGCAGATGTCGGCGTACGAGTCATGAAACCAAATCCAGCGGCGGAGCCGTAACCCCCAATGAATGCAGTAGTCACAAGCAGCCAATTGCAATTTCGTATCGCGACGCTTGCCGATGCCGGCGCCATCGTCGCACTGGTCGAGTCTGCCTACCGTGGCGATTCGGGTCGCCGTGGCTGGACCACGGAATCGGACATTCTCGATGGTCAACGCGTTGATCCGGACGGAGTGACCGAGGTCATCGCCAAGGCGCAAAGTCAGGTCCTGCTCGCGCAACGCGATGCAGTAGTGGTCGCGTGCGTGCACATCGAGAAGCAGGGCGACGCCTGTTATCTGGGCATGTTTGCAGTGAATCCGGAATTGCAGGGTGGCGGCACAGGCAAGCAGATGATGAGCGAGGCCGAGCGCATCGCCCGCGACGAATATCGATGCACGAGAATGGAAATGACCGTGATTTCGGTGCGCAACGATTTGATCGCCTGGTACGAGCGTCGCGGATATCGTCGCACCGGTGTGTTCAAACCGTTTCCATACGGGGATGAGCGATTTGGCGTCCCCAAGCGTGACGACCTGCGCTTCGAACTGCTGGTGAAGGACCTGTGAGCCAGGCCAATCTCTGGACGCGTGTCTGCACGCAATCCGAACTGCTGCCCGGTGAGTTCAAGGTTGCCTACGACGGCGATGTGCCGATCGCGGTGTTCAATATCGACGGAGAGTTGTACGCGCTCGAAGATGTGTGCACGCATGATGGCGGCGAACTGACCGGCGGCAGCATCGATGGTTTCCAGATCGAGTGTCCGCGCCATGGGGCCCGCTTCGATATCCGCAGTGGCGCGGTGCTGGCACCGCCGGCTTACGAAGCCATCGCCAAATTTCCGGTGAAGGTGGAAAACCACGTCATTTACACCCGCGACGATCGTTGGGATTGAGCAGCGGTCATGCGTCGCAATGATGCACGGCTTGACACATCATTTGTTTTAAATGAGAATGATTCGCATGTACGTTGCTATTTGTATTTGCATAAGAACCCGAGCTCTGGAAAAAATTCCTGATGAACCCGTTTCTCATCCGCCGCGGCAGCGGACGACCGCAGGTGACTGCTGCACTGCTGTTCGCCTGCAGCGTGATCGGCCTCTTCGGCATCTGCCTTTGGTCTGCGGTCCGAGCGGGTTCCGCATCCGTATCCGCGGCGACGCCCGCCGATCTGGGAGAGCGCATCTTTTACGACACCTCGCTATCGGCTTCCGGGCAGATGGCCTGCGCCACGTGTCACGATCCGGCGCAGGCGCACGCGCAGTCGAACGACCTGCCAGTGCAGTACGGCGGCGCGAACCTGGACGTGCCCGGTTTTCGTGCCGTGCCATCGCTGCGTTACATGAATTTCAACGTGCCGTTCTTCTTCCAGAACGACGGCACGCCGACTGGCGGCTTCAACCGTGATGGTCGGGCGAAGGATCTGGTTGATCAGGCCCACCGACCGCTGCTGGCGCCACACGAGATGGCCGATGCCGATGCCGCGGATGTGGCCGGCAAGCTCAGCAAGGCATCCTATGCGGCCGACTTCCGCGCGGTCTATGGCGACAACGTGTTCGATGATCCGGATCTTGCGCTGCTTGCGGCCGAATATTCGCTGGCGACCTTTGAACAGTCCGCGCGCGAATTCCATCCTTACGATTCCAAATTCGACGACTTCCTGAAGGGACAGGTGATGCTCTCAGCGCAGGAGTTGCGCGGTTTCGTGCTGTTCAACCGCGAGGACAAGGGAAATTGCGCTGCCTGTCACCCGAGCACGCGCCAGTCCGACGGATCGCCACCGGCTTTCACCGACTATACCTACGACAGCCTCGGTGTGCCGCGCAATCCGGACATTCCCGCCAACGACGATCCGGACTACTACGATCTGGGCCTGTGCGGCCCGTTTCGCACCGATCTGGCAAAGCGCCTGGACCTGTGCGGCCTGTTCAAGGTGCCGACCTTGCGCAACGTCGCGACGCGCCATGTGTTCTTCCACAATGGCTATTTCCACGATCTGACGGAGGCGCTGCATTTTTACGTGCAGCGCGATACCGATTCGCAAATGTGGTATCCGCTCGACGTGAACGGCGTGCCCGACAAGTTCAACGACATTCCGTCGCTGCTTCGTCGAAACGTCAATACCGAGGAAGTGCCCTACGACCGCCATCCCGGCCAGGCGCCGCGTCTGAACGATGCCGAGATCGATGATCTGGTGGCGTTCCTGAAAACGCTGACCGACGGCTACGACCCGCTTACAGACAGCGCCGATCCGGCACGCGATGTGCCAGCGCCGCCCACAAACTGACGACCAGGGAGTTACTGAAGATGCAACGAACAGCGATGGTGCTGGGAATCATGGCCGCCTTCACACTGCGCGCGGCACCGGCGCGCGCCGACGACGCCGCACTCAAGGCCGAGGTCGATGCGTTGCGCGCGGAGGTAGCCGCACTCAAGGTTGAAGTGGAGCACATGCATGCACAGCAGGCAGTTGCTCCGGCGTCTGCAGCCGCGCCGGCGGCACCGGCTGTCGCGCAGACGTCCGTTCCTGCGCCGGCATTGCCTACGCCAGCGCCGTCGGCGCGCAACGCGACCACCTTGTGGGGCTACGGCCAGCTCGATTACAACCGGCCCACCTCGCGACCGGCCGACGCACAGGCCGATCTGACCCGTGCGGTGATCGGATTCAACCACGAATTCGACGAATCCACCCGTGTCTACGGCGAGCTCGAGTGGGAACACGCGGTAACCTCGGCCGAAGACGCGGGCGAGTCCGAAGTGGAACAGCTCTACGTCGAACACGCGTTGCAGCCGAACTATGGCGTGCGCGCCGGTCTGATGCTGATACCGCTGGGCTTCCTGAACGAGCACCACGAGCCGACGAACTACTACGGCGTCGAGCGAAATTTCGTCGAGACCGCAATCATTCCAAGCACCTGGCGAGAGGGCGGCGCGGCGGTCTACGGCAGCACCGACTCGGGACTGAACTGGAACGTCGGCGTCACGACCGGCTTCGACCTGGGCAAATGGGACCCTGCCTCAGAAGAGGGTCGCGCCTCGCCGCTGGGCAGCATCCACCAGGAATTGCAACTCGCCCACGCCCATGATCCATCGCTGTTCGGCGAATTGAACTGGCAGGGCATTCCCGGACTCAATGTCGGCGGCGGCGCGTTTGCCGGCAAGATCGGTCAGGCCGGCAGTCGGCAGACCAGCGGCGACGTGAATTTCCCGGCTGACAATTCCCGCCTGTTGCTGGCCGAGGTACACACGCGTTGGCAGTCCGGTCCATTCGACGTGTCTGCGCTGTATGCACGTGGCACGATCAGCGACACCCAGAATCTGAACCTGACGTTCCTCGGCCAGCCTACGCCGGTGCCGAAGTCGTTCTGGGGCGGGTACGCCCAGAGCGCTTGGCGCGCGCTGGAATGGAACGAATCGAACCTGACGCCATTCGTCCGTTACGAGGCATTCAACACAGCCGCCAATTATGAAACCCAGCCGATGGGCCTGGACACGGCAGCGTTGCCGACCCAGCGCGTGTGGACGGTGGGGGTGAACTATTACCTGAATCCGAACATCGTGTTCAAGATCGATTATCAGGATTTCCGTTACGACGATCCGACGCTCAATTACGGCAACCGCATCGATCTGGGAATTGGCTACGAATTTTGATGGCGTAAGAGAATCGGAAATTGAGGCAGGCTCTTGCAGAGGATGATGGATCAATGGCAATGCAGATACGTTGGCTGATCCCGATCGGCGCCGGCGCAGCGTCGATTGCGCACGTGGCCTGTGCGACCCAGTACATGACCGTCAAGCAGGCGCAAAGTGCAGCGTTTCCGAATGCTGCCGCGTTTGTCGCCGCGACCCCATTACTCGATGCCGCGATACGCAAGGCGATCGATGCACCAGCCGGCTGGATGCCGCAAGTCTGGCAGGCGCGCAAGGGCGACGCGGTGCTCGGCTGGCTGATGGTTGATCGCGTCATCGGCAAAAGCGAACTCGTCACCTATGCACTGGCCGTGAACGCGACGGGTGCCGTGATTGCGCTGGATGTGCTCGATTACCGCGAATCGCACGGTGGCGAAATTCGTCTGTCGGCATGGCGTCGCCAATTCGACGGCAAGACCGCAGCGGATCCGGTGAAACTCAACCACGACATCAAGAACATTTCCGGCGCCACACTGTCGTGTCGGCATGTTACGGAAGGCGTGCGCCGTTTGTTGCAGCTGTACGACCATGCATTGCGCGAGGGTTGAACATGGCATGCGTCGTTCGCCGCTCCCGTCCCTGGCTTGGCACGCTGGTGTCGATGCGCGTGGAAGGTTTGCGTGAAGCGGCTGCGCTGACCGCGATCGACGCGGCGTTCGCTGAAGTTGCGCAGATTCATCGCTGCATGAGTTTCCACGATGCCGAAAGCGACATTTCACGCCTTCATCAGGCTGAGGTCGGTGCACCTGTCGGCATCGATTTACGCACCGTTCTCGTACTCGAATGCGCACTGCGCATGGCCGCGGTCAGCGATGGCTGCTTCGATCCGACGGTGGCGGCACAACTCGTGGCCTGGGGCACGCTGCCGCGACCTGCAGTGCCTGAAGCGCCCGATCCACTGGCAAGCTGGCACGATATCGAATTGATCGATGCGACACATGTGCGTTTGCGTCGCCGCCTGTGGCTGGATCTTGGCGGCATCGCAAAAGGCTATGCAGTTGACCGCGCCATCGAGATTCTTGTCCGCGCCGGGGCGACGCAAGCGCTGGTCAATGCCGGCGGCGATCTGCGCGTGCATGGGGCGCAGGCCGAAAGCGTGCAGTTGTGTATCGGCGCAGAGCGCAGGGCCGTTGCTACGGTCGAAGTGGCAAACGCCGCAGTAGCCAGCAGTGCCAGTCATGGCGCAATGCAACCACTGCAGGGACGCTGGCGCGGCGTACACGTGCATGGACGTCGACGCTTGCCCGTGGGTGCGGCGACTGGCGTCAGCGTGGTAGCCGCCCAATGCATGCACGCCGATGCCTTGACCAAGGTGTTGATGGGTGCAACGCCCGCGTGCAGTCAACGCGTGCTGCGCAGCTTCGGCGCACAAGCCTGCATTCATTCGACGAGCAGGGGTTTGCGGATGATGGGGGAAGCCGCATGACGACCCGGGGTTCTGCGCATCACCGAGGTGACGGACATGATCGCTCCCGCGGCGGCGGATTGCGCCTGGCGCGAGCATACCGAATCGGGTCGTACCTGGTTTTCGGGTCGACCTGGATTACGGGTATACTTTGGCTTATTTTCCACTATTTCCTCCAGCGCCAGGGGGCATTCGGTGCGGAGCCGCATCCACTTGAAGCCTGGTGGCTTTGCCTGCATGGCGCCGGCGCGTTTGCGGCCTTGTGGATTTGTGGCCTGCTCTGGGGTTTGCATGTGCGTCCCGGCTTGCAATTGCCGCGGCGTCGGATCAGCGGCATCGTGCTGATCGTCATGCTCGTGCTGCTGATCGCCAGCGGATATCTGCTTTATTATGCGGGCGGCGAGCGTCTGCGCGATGCCGTGCGCTTGCTGCACTGGGTCGTCGGCCTGGCCATCGTCGTGCCACTGGTGCTTCATGTCTTGCGTGCAAAAGCGTGGCGCGAAAAGCACAAGTCGCTGCGCCAGGAATGCTCTGAAAGGCTTCGCAGCTTGGGAGGGCTGCGAGCGAATCCCCGAGTCGATCGGTAGCCGTGCCTGCAGCGAAATCCTGCTGCAGCGGCGGTCCATGCCAACGACGCGATCAAGCGCAGTCAGTGGAACTGTGCCGCAGCAACTTGACCAGCACCACTTCGCCGCCGCCGTCGAGCACGACGTTGCCGCCGGACTCGTGCGCTTCCAGCAGCACCGAATCGGCGGTGCGAAGATCGCTCGATGCATCGCCGTTCATCAATTCCGCATGACCGCCCGCCACGTATACAAACCAGGTCACGTTCGCCTCGGGCAGAAACACCATGGGTCCGACCAATGGGCGGTGCAGCACCTGCACAGTGACGGCATCGCGCCGCGAAATCACGTTGAAATCCCGAACCGGGCCGGACTGCAGGCGCCCGTGAGTTCGCCATTCGCCGTCGAAGTGCACGAAGCGCAGGCGTTCGTTCAATTCGACGTCCGGTGCCTTGTCGAAGCTCAGGTGCATGCCGATGCCGTCAAGCAGGGCGATGTGACGATCACAACCGGGGAACACGGAAAATGCACCATCCGTTTCGATCTCCGCAATGCTGATGCGCCAGTCGAAGGCGACACCCGCCTCTTTCGACGATGCCGGGCACACGGCCAACTGTGTGGTCCAACCACCGTCGTTTTTCCAGCGCACGCGCAGATAGTCGCATTGATGCAGGATCGGCAAAATAGTGCACCCTCGAACGACAAGGAACGGCAATTTGCCGCCGGGCCAGTCTAGCAAATCGCCTGCCGGGCATCCTGATCCCGGCAGGCACTGCTACGGCGTACTTCAACTATTCTTGCCATCCTTGACCGCGGTTTTCTTCGCGCTGGTGTCATCCAGAAGAATCACGTCGCGATTGCGTTCCACCGTTTTCAGGCCGATGCCCTTGACCTTGGCAAGATCGGCGGCCTTGGCGAAATGCCCGTGTTCTTTGCGGTAAGCAACGATGGCTTGCGCCTTGTTTGCGCCGACACCCTTGAGATTCTTGGAAAGCGTCAGCGCATCGGCGCTGTTGATGTTTACCGGGCCGGCGAATGCGGGCAAGCCGACAGCCAGCGACAGGATCAAGGCGATGGCAAGATTGCGAATAACGTTCATGGATTTCTCCTCGGTTTGAATGGAATCGACGCGATCTGCGCCGATGCCTCATGGTCGGCTGTCTCTTGTAGCGACCGAAGCGCAACGCGCCGCGCCGAAGCGTAGGCAACTCACCGGACTTCGCGTGGGAGATTTCCTACGCGACGCGGCAGATCGAACCAATGGCCCCGGAAATTTTGACCAACCTGTTAGAATCGAACGCTTCGACACTGCGAGGAAGCACGCATGAATCCGGCATCTGTGAAAAAGTTCGTCGGCGATCTTTGGGACAGCCAGATCGTTCCGCAACTGGTCGAATACATCAAGATTCCCAACAAGTCGCCGATGTTCGATACGAAGTGGGTCGAACATGGTTATATGGAAGCCGCGGTTGCGTTGATGGGATCGTGGGCCAAGTCGCAGAATATCCCCGGAATGAAAGTGGAAGTGGTGCGACTCGAAGGCCGCACTCCGCTGATATTCATTGATGTGCCCGGCAAGGGCGACGATTGCGTTTTGCTGTACGGACACCTCGACAAGCAGCCGGAAATGACTGGTTGGTCCGCGCACCTGGGGCCCTGGAAACCGGTTATCGAGGGAGACAGGTTGTATGGCCGCGGTGGGGCCGACGATGGCTACGCGATCTTTGGCACGCTGGCAGCGATCGGTGCACTGCGCGAACAAGGCATTGCGCATTCGCGTTGCGTGGTCATGATCGAAGCCTGCGAGGAATCCGGCAGCTACGACTTGCCGTTTTATGTCGACCATCTGGCACCGCGAATCGGAAAACCCTCCCTGGTGGTTTGCCTGGATTCGGGCTGCGGCAATTACGATCAACTCTGGTTGACCACATCGCTGCGTGGATTGAGCGGAGGCAACCTGCGCGTCGACGTGCTGGGAGAAGGCGTGCATTCCGGCGATGCGTCAGGCGTGGTCGCGTCGAGCTTCCGCATCCTGCGCCAGTTGTTGTCGCGTCTGGAAGATGAAGTCACCGGCGCCATCAAGCCGCAGGAATTGTATGTGGAAATTCCGCAGCAGCGCATCGAACAGGCAAAGGAAACCGCCAAAGTACTCGGCGATGCCGTGTATTCCAAATTCCCGTTCGTCGACGGCATGCGCCCCATTGATGACGACCTGGCCGAACTGGTATTGAATCGTACCTGGCGTCCGGCGCTGTCGGTAACCGGCATGGACGGTATTCCATCGCTGGATTCGGCCGGCAACGTGCTGCGTCCGTTCACGGCGGTCAAGTTGTCGCTGCGCCTGCCGCCGACGCTCAATGGCGATCGTGCCGGCGACTTCGTCAAACAACTGCTGGAACGCGATCCGCCGTATGGCGCGAAAGTGCATTTTGAATTGGAAAAGGCCGCAGGTGGCTGGAACGCGCCGGCGCTCGCGCCGTGGTTGCAACAATCGATCGAGGGTGCCTCACGCGAATACTTCGGGCCGCCGCCGGCTTACAACGGCGAAGGCGGCAGCATCCCGTTCATGGGTATGCTCGGCGAAAAATTCCCGGGCGCGCAATTCCTCATCACCGGTGTGCTCGGTCCAAATTCAAATGCACACGGGCCGAACGAATTCCTGCATATTCCCACGGGCAAGCGCGTAAGCATGTGCGTCGCCAAGGTCGTAGCCGATCACTACGTGGCCAGCGAACAGGGTCTGACTACCGGTGTCGCCGCCAGCGGCGCGAATACGCATCACGGCGACCATGGCTGTTGCTGAAATTTACGCGATCGAACCGGCCCGCGCTGCGCGACGTTGCAACACCAGCAATGTCGCAAAGCCGGTCAGGCGAACGTTGTCGTTGATCTGGCGCAGAAAGGTAAATGTGGACAACGCTTCAAAGTAGCCTGCGTGACTCTCGTGAAACCGTAAGAAGGTCTTTATAGGCCACTTCAACTTTTTTCAAGCGCAACGTTCGAGAGCCACCAATCGTTGCCGACGCAACAAGCCGTCGAGTCAGGCGCAGCACCCCGATGCAGAGACTTCGTCGCAAAGATGGAACGGCTGTGGATCGCGGTCGTCAACGCCTGGGATGACGCATCATCTCGCGCTCCGCTGCAGGCAATAAATGCGACCGGCACAACGACGTTTGCGGCGTACTTGTCGGCAGCTAGACGCGTGACCAGCAACATCACACCGAATCCTTGATTCGGTGTAAGCGGAAAAATGAGCCTTCCGCCGACATTCAATGCATCCAGCCAGATTGGCAGAGGATGTGTTGCACCGGCGTTGACATAGATTACGTCCGCACTCGGCAACGTGCCTTCCGATGCGGAAGCGGCAATCACCTGCGTATTCGCCAAATGCTGAAGGTTTTGTTTGGCCCTTGCGGCAAGATCGGCTTCGATTTCATACGCGCAGACCCGGCCGTTGCCGCCGACGAGCATGGAAAGTATGGCGGTGTAGTAGCCGGTTCCGGCCCCAACATGCACCACGCGGTCGCCGACAGCGGGCGCACACGCGGCCAAACATCGCGCGTGCAAGCTGGGTTGTCCATTGTTGATGCCGCGATCGGGATCCAGGCCGATCACGATATCCTGGTACACAAGGCATGGGTCCGGAGACTCGGTCGAGATATAGCCGGAATTGACGAATATGGACCAGGGTCCATTTTCCAGATAGTGTTCGCGTTCGATGGATGCAAACGCGGCAATCAGTCTCTCGTCGGAAGAGTTGGCGCTCTTCACGATGAAGTTTGCGTAGAAGTTGCGATGAACCCGGGTCGAAGTCATGACGGAAATTCCGCGTTTTGGCTGCCGATGGCCAACACCGCCAACAGCGCAATGTTGGCCACTTGCAGCAATTTTTGCAGATTGTGCGACGTGCGTCCCGACGGAAAGTCCTGCAGCACGCCGGGCACACTGTAGCCGAGCTTGCTGTAAATGGCTTTGGCCCGAAAACCCGTAATTTCCATGCGGGCGTATGTGCAGCCCCGCGCGGTCGCGAATGCCTGCGCGCCTTCTGCCAGCTATTTACCGGTTTCATGGTCTCGGGGAGCTCCCGAAAGCCAAAGCAGTTCAATGTACAAATAGCCACAAAATGCGGTTGCCCTGATCCCGCCAACGACATTGACATCGCAATCCCGGACAAATTCGGCGAATTTCAGGTCTTCGGAAACCTCCGGTATGCCGGGTGCGGTCGTGCCGGCGTGCGGTTGTATGTCCGAATGCCCGGACTGGGCAATTCCGTTTCCTCAGTTGAAGGGCTGGTCGTGACTCCGATTTTCATCCGACGCTTCGAGCCAACGCGCGGACCAACGCGATGAACAAGGAATTTATCAAGGGTCCACACACCAACGCGTTCATCTTGCGTCATCGAGACCAAAGGAAATCCCGGAACGGACAGGATTGCCTCACATTTGAGCTACGCTGCTGCGGTGGCGAAGAGTCTCGGTCCAACGCAACCGACACGCAGTCGCCGGCTTGAGTCGCGTGCGATATCGACGTTACTCACTGTTTTTGCGCAAATTGCGCAGCAAGTTTCTTTGGCGCAACAAGCCGCCAGGATTGAAACAGCAACTCATGCAACAGTGAAGTCTCGACTAATGCGAGCCGAACGTAGGTCCAACCATGCCGGCCCCACTGCGGCACGGAAGAAAACGTTTCAGGCGCAGACATGACGAGTGCGGCTTGATCCGCGCAAGACAGCTTGACCAATACACGCGCCTCGTTGCTCGTTTGCGACGATAGTTGCGCGAATATCTTGCCTCGTACACGAAATGAAGGGCTTCCGAAGTGATCGCGCTCTTCGGCTTCCGGGAGGGAAAGTGCCAGTTTGTGTGCATCTTTTCGACTGGGCATTGCAGGATATCCGTGAGGTTCTCGCGCCGGATTGATCTGAACGCCCAGCGCGTCGGCTTGCATGATTCTTCAGGTATCACACGAAGCGGATTGAATACCACAGCTGATCCGGAACACATGTCCGTCCGGATGACGTACATGCATTTCCCGGACATTCCAGGGCATGTCCGTCGGAGGCCAGGTGACATGGATACCTTGCTCCAGACAACGTTGGCAAACAGCATCGACATCGTCGACCCAGATCGACATCCATACGCCCGTCTCTGCGGCCTCGTCAGATTCCGGACCGAATGTAGCCCGCTTTTCACCGCCGCCGCGACCGCCTTGTCCATTAAGGCAGAGAAAGATTTCACACTCGCCCGAACCAACGCCACCGAAGGTCGGCGGCATGCCCCAATCCCAGCATTTTTTCCAGCCGAGCCTTTCGAACCAATCAAAGCTCTGCTGAATGTCCGATACGTTCAGGATGGGTGTCACTGCTTTTGCGAACATCATCGACCTCTCTGTCTGCTGCCGGCGCCCGAATGCGGAGGCGCGAGAAATCTTGCGTGCGCGTCGACGGGTTGCCGGATGGCGCTGGCGAACCTGCGGCATCTCGATGTGTGCCGCATGACCAAGGCCGCAAGCACGGTTTCAATTCCTGCGAGGAACCGGTAGAAGTATCGCCCGGCCGAGCATCCGCGCATCGCCATCAAAAAAGCAAAGCAGTGGCGGCTCCATTTTTCCTTGTGGCAGGTTTGCCGGCTTTCCCCGCGTAGACGGTTCGAAACAGTCGCAGTCATTGCCCGGCAGGGGGTTGCCACAGCTCCACCTTGTTGCCCTCGGGATCGATGACCCAGGCGAACTTGCCGTATTCGGACTCGTCAATCTTCTCAAGGACATTGCAACCTTCCTCCTTCAGCAGCTTTACGATTCCATGCAGGTCCTCAACGCGGTAATTGATCATGAAGGAGGCTGCGCTCGGCGCGAACTGATCGCCCTGTGTGCTGCCGATGGACCAAATGGTTGATCCGCTGGTTGGTGCGCCTTGCGCATCCGTCCATGGAAATGCCGTGCCGCCCCATTCCTGAACATCAATTCCGAGATGCTTTTTGTACCAGGCTTGCAGAGCCGGCGCATCTTTCGCCTTGAAGAAGATGCCGCCGATGCCGGTGACTCGCTTCATCTGAACCTCCAAACGCTGAACAGGGTGGTGGATGCTTCTTTGCCGGCTGACGCAGAAGGGCAGTTGCCGCCGCCGCGATGCGCTGGATGTTAGCGCAAGCGACACGCAGCCGTCCGCTTGAGCGAATGCATCGGCCATGATGTCGGCAACATCATCCGACACGATGCGCCGCATTATGGCTGTCGGATGCCGAACCCTCCACCCTCCAGTGGCCAACAAACTCGCACGTCGACTCCGGGCGATGGGACATCACGGCAAGACGTTCGATCCGAGCCGCTGCAGCCTGTGCCCGGAGGTCACGCACTGAGCACCGCATCAACGATCGCGTCTCCGAAACAATCACACGACCGACCTGCCTGAAGGCTCTTGATCAGGGCGCATGGGTTGGTGCGGAACCGGAACAAGCCGATAACTTTTTTGGCCTTCGAGGCCGCATCGAACGATGGGCTACCGGTTCGGGGATTCCACGATGGCCCGAGCGCACGGTGCTCATCTCAACGCCGAATACACGACGGCAACCGATTCACTTCGCATCGATGAACCAGCAAACACAATCAGTTGACGAAGGAGTTCACGCATGAATAGTCAGACGCGCACTGCACGAGCAAGCTAGAGATGGAAGTACCAGACCGGAAGCAGAGCGGCGACACCTGCAGCCGCTTGCAAGGCCAATACCGCCAAAGCCTGCTTTGGAGCGCGGCGCAGCCACCGAACGGCGAAGAACGCGACGATGGGAAGTTGCCCTGCGATGAGGAGCTGGAACACATGAGCAGCAGCACCTTCGTCCGATTCGCGGGCGCTGCCATTCAGGACGATGTGGCCCAAGACTGTAGCCAAGGCAGCGAGGGACATTGCCAGCGGAATCAGGGCGCTCGGTCGGGTAAAGGTATTTGAACCCATGAGACCTCCCAGTGCGGGCCCACATGCCCGCTTGAGCGAGTAAAAAGAGACTTCCCCAGCTCAGACGCGTGAGCGTTTCGGCATCGATGTGCCACGACTGTGACCGGTATCAACAATCCAACTGGGAGGGGAAGTCCGAAATGAATACTACAACCGTGGGTGTGGACCTCGCAAAGAATGCATTTTTGATGTGTTTGAAGATTGCGTGGCCAGGTCGCGCTCGGCGCGCAGCTTCTTCAATCGGGCGTTGTCTTGCCGCAGGGCGCGTATTTCCTTGACGTCGGCGGCTTGCAGCTTGCCGTAGCGCTTGCGCCACGCATACCCGGTCCGCTCGCCGATCCCGCACTGCCTGGCCACCTGTGCGAGCGGCGTCTTGTCCGCCTCGCGCAGCATCGTGGCCAACTGTTCCTCGGTGAATCGTGCCTTCTGCATGGACTCCTCGCTTTGTTGGCGGGAGCCACCTTCTCAACTTTCAGCTGGTGCGACCAACCGGAAACGAATCGACCATGACATGTCTGCCCGGATCCGAACCGTGACATTCTGTGCAGCCGTGCCGGTTCGCAAGGCGCTTGCCGCGTTCGACCGCCGCGGCGTCGCTTGGACCATTCAACGCGGGTCGGTCGATGCCGATGCGTTGCGCCAGCAATTGATTGCTGCGCCAGTACACAAGAATCGCAGCGACGATGACACGACCGCAACGGCTGCCGCCAAGCGTAGCAACCAACGAATCAACCGTCTCATCGTCGCACGCGACGTGTGCTGCGGATCAGTGCGTCGCCGGAATGCGCAGGTTGCCGTAGCGACAGGAGTTGCGTACACGCCCGCTGCATGCCTGCGGCGCAAGCGTATCCTTGTCCAGGCACACGCGCACCTCGGTCAACTCGTTGCCGTCGTGACATGCGATGCTGATCATGTTCCTGGTCATCCCCGGATTCGTTTGCATGAATGCATCAACCAGATCGTTCGCGCTGAGCGCTGGTGAAACCTTCGGCGCACGCAGCGCGACGGGTATCTTGACGTTCGCGAACGCACGGTCGGCCCGTCCGAAATAATCGTCCGGGCCGAGCCCCGTGCACGAACCATGGGTTTGCCATTCGTGTTCGATCAGATGACGGCTGGGCATGAACGCCAGCGCGCGTTTTATCGTGGCCTCATCGGGCGTGCCTTGCGCAGTGCAATGCTGCGGCCAACTGCCGTTGCGATACTGTGGCCACAAGCCGTGCAGTACGAAACCAAAACCCTGGTGCCCGCATTGCGTGGGGTCGTGCGGATGGGTCGCGCAATAGCTTGGCGACCATGACAGCGACATCACGTAGTAGTCGAAATGACCGCCGCTGCTTCTTTGCTTTCGATGATGATGGCCGTGCGCGAATGCGGCGCCGGCGGTCAGTATGCAAATGGCCAGGGTGACAACGCTGCGGCGGGCTATGCGATTCATGTTGTTGGCAGTCGACAGGGGGAAACCTGGCGGATTCTATTGAACCGGCGGCCATTAAGGAACAACAGTTCGTGCCGAGCCGCCAAATAAGCCCGGGCCTGGCCGCCCGTGGCGTAGTCAACGCTCGCTGTGATCGTCGATCCTGTCGCAGGCTGGTCGTTGGTGGTCGATTCCGTTGCGGTGCGCATTTTTCACAAGCGCGCAGTGGTTGCGCAGAGACCCGGATTCATGGCGGCTTTTGGCAATGAGAGGTGGGGGCGGCGTCCGGTCCCCGTTGACGCAGTGGGCTATAATTCGCGCCCTTTTCAACAGGACTTCCATCGCGCATGACTCGACGCATCGTTCAACGCCGTTCGCAAATCCATGGCAACGGCGTTTTCGCCACACGCGATATTCCCGCCGGCGTCACGCTGATCGAGTATCGCGGTCGCCGGCTTACGCACAATCAGGCCGACCGCGCCTACGGTGGCGACGTGGAAAGTGGTCATACGTTCTTGTTCACGCTCAACGACAAATATCTGATCGACGCCAATGTCGGCGGCAATGTCGCGCGCTGGATCAATCACAGTTGCGCGCCGAACTGCGAGGCATTGGTGGTCGAAAACGAAGACGGCGATCCGAGCAAGGATCGCGTGGTCATCGACAGCATTCGCGCGATTCGCGCCGGTGAAGAACTCACCTACGACTACGGGATTACCCTTGAAGAACGCCACACGCCGCGCCTCAAGGCAATCTGGGCGTGCCGCTGCGGTTCGCCGAAATGTACCGGCACCATGCTAAAGCCCAAGCGTTCCAGGCGCTGACGCTCAGGAATCGGCGTTGTTGGAACCGCTGCGTCCCAGGCGCAGGTAGGTAACCAGCGCAAATGCCAGCAGCACACCCGTCGCCAGCAGGCCGAGCATGAAGGTGTATCCATCCGGGGCGCTGCCGCGGCCGCCTGTATTCGCCGCGGCAATCGGGGCTGGTTTGCTGGATGCGACTGCTGAATGCTTCGCTTCAGTTCTGGCTGGGGCGGTGCGACGCGGCGTGATGGTGTCATGCACGGGATGTGGCTTTGCGCGCACAGGCGGTGGCGGTGGAATGGCTGCCGGCGCAGCCGTCGTCGAGGCGACTGCCATGTCCGCCACATCGTCGCCCGCTGGCGACGTATCCCGAACGACTGGCTTGATCACCGACTGATAGACCGGTGGCGGTGCCGGCGGTGGCGGCGGAGTTTGCGCAGCAGCGTCCGGCGCACCGTTTTTTCCCGCTTCGGCGCCATTCGGATTTGCGGGGTTGGCGGACGCCGCCGCACGGGATTGGCTGCCGCTTTGAACTGTTTCGTTCGGTAACACGATCCCCGTCTGTCTGGCGCGCGCCTGACTTTGCTGATTCGCCAGTTGCTGGTTTTGTTGCACGAATCCGGAGGATTGCGATTGCACGTCCGCCGACGGCTGTGTGGGATCCTGGGGAAGCGTGGTGGTAACGCCGGAGTTCGTGGCGCCGACACCGGCCATTGCCGAGGCGCTGAAAATGCTGCCGGCCGAAAGTATTGCCAGTTGGATGAATAGAGCACGCATAGGGGCCACTTGTAACCGCTGCCAGACGCTTATCTTACCCGCTTGTGGTTCGCATGGCTGAAGCTGCAATTGTCGATGTCGCGGCGAGCTGTCGATTTGCCGCTGCGTCAGCATGCGCCGTCGTAGCTGATCGCGATGATCGAGTAGACATGTCGTCCGCCGGGCAAATCTGCTTCGATTTCGTCGCCCATGCGTTTGCGCAGGAGCGCGCGGGCCATCGGCGAATCTATGCTGATCCATCCGCTTGCCGCGTCGGTTTCGTCCGGACCGACGATGCGCAGGCTTTGTTGCGTGCCGTCATCGTCCTCGATGCGAACCCACGCGCCAAAGTAGACCGCTTCGCAATCGCTCGGCACTTGTGAGCTGACCAGCATCGTTGGCAGGCGTTTGCTCAGGTAGCGAACGCGGCGATCGATTTCCCCGAGTTGTTTCTTGCGATAGGTGTACTCGGCATTTTCCGAACGGTCGCCTTCGGCCGCCGCCGCGGCCAGTGCCTTGACCACTTCGGGGCGCAGCTCACGCCATAGATGATCCAGTTCGGCCTTGAGCTTGTGCTGGCCTTCGGCGGTGATGATGGCCGTGGAAGCGACTTGCGGCGGACGCCAGCGACTCATTGCTGTGGTGTCGTGCCGGTTGTTTTCGGCACTGCCGTTTTCGCCGGCGTCGTAGCGACTGTGTCGAGAAATGCGAGATAGGCATTGACCTCTGGGATCACGGGATCGTTCGGCATCATGACCTTGATCTGGTTGAGCATTGCGCGGGCCTGCATTTCCTTGTTCATGCGCTCGGCCCAAAGCCTGGCCGCAAGCAGATAGTTGCGGCCGATATCCGGATGATTGCGAAAACGCTTGTGGAAGCCGCCGAGCAACCCCATCGCCACCTGGGTCTGCCCGGCATCGGCGGCGGCATGCGCCAGGCGGCTGACGTCTTCGGCCTTGTCCAGCGCGAATGCGGAATCGGCGATCTGGCATTCGCGCGCAACTTCGATGGCGCGGCGATCCTGGTCGCGGGCCAACAGCACGGGGATATATTGCTTGCCGTGTGCGACGAGTTCCGCCTTCGCATCGTTCTCATTGAGCCAGTGACGGTATTCATCGTGGAGTGGCAGCATGTCCGGATGCTCGCCAAGTTCGTCGCGCAATAGCGCCGCGGCACCTTGCGTGTCGCCGCTGGCGGCGCGCCCGCGCGCCGCGTCGAGTATCGTGCGCGAGGGATCGGTGTATGGGACTTCATCGGACAACTGCAGATGGCCGGTGTAGCCGAGTTCGTCGCGATGCTCGTGAATGACGCTGCCGATGAGGTGGAAATTCGCGATCATGAGGTAATTGACCACGCAATACACCAATGGCATGGCGAGCAGGAATGGCACGACGCTGTTGACCGCCGTCGCGACCACGCTCTGCATCAGCAGCGCCGCGAAAAAGAAACCGACCAGCAAGTAATACGGGTTGCCGATGCGCGCTGCAATCATCAGCCAGGCGATCGGGTTCAACGCCCGTGCGATGCCTTCTTCCAGCGCCAGGATCATCATCATCGCCGGCATCGCGAACATCAGCACGACGCCGAGCACAAGCTGTGCAATCATGCCGTACCACATGCCGACCAGATACAACACGACTTCGACGAGAACCAGAAGCAGTACGGCATAAATGCTGATCGTATCGCTCACGCTCAACGCTACTTCCGGTGCCGATTCACGCCCGTTGGCGGTCCAGCGCAACACCTCGAACGCGTACTTGAACAAGGCTGCCCAGACGATCAGATCGAGAAAGATGCCGACAACCGGCAAGTACACCAGCAGATGCGCAACGGCCAGCACGACGACAGTGACGAACGCGGCCGGTTGCAGCGGATAACGCAGAACCTGCGGCCAGCGTTCGCGCAGTCGTTTCGCTGGTTCGACGGGGTGGTTTTCAGGAGTCGCGTTCATTTGCGCAGGATCGATCCCAGTACGCCGCGCAGGATGCTTCGACCGAGTTGTCCGCCGGCATTTCTCGCCGCGGACTTGGCCAGCGATTCGAGCATGCCCTGGCGGCGACTGGTGCCGAACATCATGTCGTGCAGGGTCTTGCCCCAACCCGAACCCTTTTCGGCGGAAGCATCAGGTTTCGCCGTCGCCGGATCGACAGCCGCCGGCGCGGCTTCCTCGGCCGTGCGTTTGGCCAGTATTTCCGATGCGGACTCGCGATCGATGGCGGTATCGTATTTGCCGCCAACCGGAGAACGCGAACGGATCGTCGTGCGCTCTGCTTCGGTGATCGCCCCAATGCGCGATGTCGGCGGCACGATCAACGTACGCTGCACCGGCATCGGTACGCCCTTGTCCTGCAATGTCGAAACCAACGCTTCGCCGACACCCAGTTGCGACAACACGCCGGCGACGTCGCCGATTTCCGGATTCGGCACGAACGTCTGCGCGGCAGCCTTGACGGCTCTCTGATCGCGCGGAGTGAAGGCGCGCAACGCATGCTGGATGCGGTTGCCGAGTTGGCCGAGGATCACTTCCGGCACGTCGTCCGGGTATTGCGAACAGAAATACACGCCCACGCCTTTCGAACGGATCAGGCGCACGACTTGCTCCACGCGTTGTTGCAACGCCGGCGGACAATCGTCGAACAGCAGATGCGCTTCGTCGAAAAAGAACACCAATTTGGGCAGATCCTGATCGCCAACCTCGGGCAGCTTCTCGAACAATTCCGAGAGCAGCCAAAGCAGGAATGTCGAATACAACATCGGTTTGAGGATGAGCTTGTCGGCCGCAAGGATATTGACGATGCCGCGGCCACTCATGTCCTGGCGCATGAAATCCGCCAGATCCAACGCCGGTTCGCCAAAAAAAAAGTCGCCGCCGGCACTTTCCAAACCGAGCAATGCGCGCTGGATGGCGGCAATCGATGTGGCGTTGACCAAACCGTACTTCGCCGAGATCGCCCTGATGTGTTCCTTCTCGCTGGCGTAGCTGAGCAGAGCGCGCAGATCTTTGAGATCCAGCAGCAGCCAGCCGTTGTCGTCGGCGAGCTTGAACAAGACTTCCAGCGTGCCGCTTTGCACGGCGTTCAGTTCGAGCAAGCGCGTCAACAGATGCGGACCCATTTCCGATACGGTGGCGCGCACCGGATGGCCGAGTTTGCCGTAGATGTCCCAGAACACGACCGGATTGGCGGCGGGTTTGAAATCCGTCAGGCCGAGTTTCTGCAGGCGTGGCTTGAGTTTGTCGCCGACAACGCCTGCTTGCGAAAGTCCGGCAAGATCGCCCTTGACGTCGGCCAGAAATACCGGAACGCCCAGTCGCGAAAAGCCTTCGGCGAGAACCATCAACGACACCGATTTTCCGGTTCCCGTGGCGCCGGCGGTCATGCCGTGGCGGTTGCCGTAGCGTGCCTGCAGCAGCACATCTGCAAGTGTCGCATCAACGCCGCTTTTGCCGATCAGGATTTCGTTCACTGTGCATTTCCCACAAACGGATGCGCCATTGTAGCGGCGTAACGCGGACATCACAGGGTTGTCGCCGCGTCTTGCGCTGTGTAGGGTAGTCGCTTTGCGGCAATTCGGTTGAACATGCTCAAACAAATCATTCTTGTCGTCGCCATCGCGGGGCTTTGTTCCTGTGCCACGCCACCTGCGCGCGACCACGTTGCTGCGGCGAAAGGACCAAATCCGGCAATTGTCGCATTGTATACACGGCTGGATACGGATACCCAGCGTTATCGCGAGGCACATGCATCGGACGCTGCGCAAGACGCGGAAACGGCACAGGCCCAGGCTGACGCGGCGCTTGACGATCTGCGGGCCGCAGCCGATCAATGCGCGCTCGTACCGGATTGCGAAACCCAGCGGTTTTTCGCCGCCTTCGACCAACTGCTGCGTGCGCAATCGCCGGCCGCGGTCGCTGACGATTCCAAGGCGGACGTACCGGATGCGTCGTCCGCCGAAGCCGGCGAGTCGTCGCCGGTGATTGCGACACTGCCACAGGCGGCGCGCTCGGTCGCGTTGCTCAAGGGGCACAAACTCGGCGACATCATCACGATAAACGATCCGATGAAGGTTGCGCTGGAATTGTGGCTCACGCAGTACCGCCCAAACCTGATGCGTGCCTATCGAAACTACGAATACCTGCGTCAGCAAATGTGGCCGGATTACCGGAAGGCCGGATTGCCCGAAGCGTTGTTGTTCGGCATTCTCGCCCAGGAGTCCGGCGGCAAGGTGCACGCGGTATCCAGTTCCGGGGCAAGCGGTCCGTTGCAGTTCATGTCGGCGACCGGCGCACGTTTCGGCCTCGGCGTGATCGATGGTTTCGACCAGCGTTTCGATCCTGCCATGTCTGCGCGCGCGAATGCTGCATATGTCAACGAACAACTGAGCGTATTCAACGACAATCTGGAATTGGTGTTGGCTGCCTACAACGGTGGCGAAGGCGCCATGCGCAGGCTGGCCGCGCGCTATCCGGATGCCGGTTTCTGGGACCCGAAAATATACTTTTCAGTATCCCCGGAAACACGCAACTACGTGCCGATGGTTCTGGCCGCGGCGTGGTTGTTCCTGCATCCGGAACGCTACAATCTTTCGTTCCAGCCCATCGACACCAAATCCGGCCATGTCGAGCTTGCCGTTCCTGCCTCACTGGATGAGTTGACCGTTTGCCTGGGTCAGAGCGGCAATCAGGACGGCTGGTTCCGTACGTTGCGCAATCTGAATCCGCAATACGATCCGCGCAAGCAACTCGATGCCGGCACGCGTATCAATCTGCCGGCAACATTGGTCGATACTTATGCGGCCAATTGTCAACAAGGCCAATGGGTCGCACTCGCCAGCGACCTGCATTCCGCCGCGCGACCGGCACCGCCGCCGCCGCGGACCTATGTCGTGCGCAAGGGCGATACCCTCGGCGCGATTGCGCGCCGACATGCCTGCGCGAGCATTCGCGTTCTGGCGCGCAGCAACCGCATCAAGCCGCCGCGTTACCGATTGCGTATCGGGCAGACGCTGCGCATCGATACCTGCAAGCGCTATTGAGTTCGACAGGTCAAAAAAAACGCCGGGAAAACCCGGCGCAATCAGTCATCCAGAAGTGGAATTGTCCGGCTTGAATCAACTCGTTCAAGCCGCCCGACCGGCCTGCTCGACGAACCATTGGTTCGCTTCGACCGGCGGTGCGCTTTGCTTGAGGATACGCAGGGCGCGCATCAATTGCCGATGCAGGTTCTGCATTTCCGCGTACTTGGATTCCTTGGTCTCGTGATAAGCGACGGTCATCCACAGGGCGATGCCGCGCAATTGCACGTGGGGGTTGTCCGATTTCATCCGGCTGTAGCCCAGATCCGTGCCGCTGCCCCAGGGCTGATAGCGCTGGGTCTGATCGACCGTGCCGTAAAGATGCGGAAATTCGCACTTGGCTGCCGTTGCAAACTCGCGCATGGCGATGGCGGCCAGTTGGCGTCGTCCCGTGGCCGACATGGCGGCAATCGTTTTCTCGATCTCGCGGAACTGGCGGTTCAACTGGATGGAGCGGCTTAGCGCAATGATTCGAGTGACGATTCGCATGATATTCCTCGGCTTAAGATATGCGTCGCGTTGCCGCCGACGCGTGACACTATATCCCCGATCGATTGGCGACACATGCAAAGTGCGTCACATTCCGACCCTGTGCGTCACATTGTGGCTGATTCCCCGACAAATTGCACGTCGCACCGCGAGGCTTGAAAAAATGCCGGAATGGCCGGCAGGTGAGTGCCAATAAATATTTGAAACTACGGGTTTTTGCCGATGGCCTGACCCATGCGAACCGGCGCTTCCGCAGCCAGATCAGGGTCGATCAGACCCGCAGATTCCGGCAACAGCACGATGACCGTTGAGCCCATGTTGAATCTACCCAATTCTTCGCCGCGTTGAAGCCGGACACTTCTTTCGCGCCAGTCGCGCTCGGTGATGGTGCGGGAGTAGGGAGGGATTTCCACGCCGTTCCACACGGTTTCGATTCCCGAAACCAGCATGGCCCCGACCATGGCCACGACAAACGGACCGTGGTCGCCCTCGAAATGACACAGTAGTCGCTCGTTGCGTGCAAAAAGGCGTGGCACGCCGGCGACTGCAAACGGCGCAACACTGAACAATCGCCCCGGAACGTGCACGGTTTGACGCAGCGTACCGGTTAGCGGCGCGTGGACACGATGGTAGTCGCGCGGCGACAGATACACCGTGATGAACGAGCCGTTCGCGAATTCGGCTGCGCGTCGATCATCGCCGAACAGTTCGGCGACGCTGAAATCGCGGCCCTTGGCCTGCAGAATCCGGCCGTCACGAATCCGGCCGGATTGGCTGATGCGGCCGTCGGCCGGGCACACGATCGCAGCAGTGTCGGCAGGAAACGTGCGCGCGCCGGGCTTCAATGCGCGGGTGAAGAATGCGTTGAAGCTGGTGTACGCACATGGATCGGGTTGCTCCGCTTCGCTCATGTCGACACGGTAGTTGCGTACGACCGTTGAGATCAGCCAGTTCTTCCACGGCCCCCATGTCCAGCGCGTGGCATGGTAGACGATGCGCGAGAGCAATCGATGGGGCAGCGCGTACTGCAGCAACAACGAAAATCGCATGCGTCAATCTCTGCAGATCATTGCGGCCTTGCCGATGGCGTCGGGCAAGGCGAACAGGGCCCGCATGCGCGAGCGAAAATTATTGTGCCGGCGTTTCATCGGCGCATTATACGTGGCAGCTTCGCCTATACTTGCGCATCCCGCGACTTTGCATTGCCGCCGTGACTGCCGAACTGTCCACCATCATCGATTTCATCCGTTACGGCGCCAGCCGTTTTGCCGCCGCAGACTTGTGTTTCGGGCACAGCTACGACAACGCGATGGACGAGGCCACCCACGCCGTGCTCCAGACATTGAATCTTCCGCACGATCTGTCGCCTGCCTATGGGCAGGCGACCTTGGTTGCGACCGAGCGCAAGCGCGTGCTGGCGTTGATCGAACGCCGCGTGCGCGAACGCAAGCCGATCGCCTATCTCACCGGTGAAGCCTGGTTTGCCGGGCTCAGGTTCAAATCCGACGAGCGCGCCCTGGTGCCGCGTTCGCCGATTGCCGAATCGATCCAGAACGGATTTTCGCCATGGATCGACGGTGTTTCGGTTCAGCGTGCGCTGGACCTGTGCTGTGGCGGCGGTTGCATCGGCATCGCGATGGCGGTGTACAACCCCGAATGGCAGGTCGATCTGGTCGACATCAGCAAGGATGCGTTGTCGCTGGCGCGCGAAAATATTCTCTTGCAAGCTGTCGGTGAACGTGTGCGCGCGATCAAGTCCGACTTGTTTGCAGCACTCGACGGCGAAGTCTACGATCTCATCGTCAGCAACCCGCCTTACGTCACGCAACATGAATACGATGAACTGCCGGCCGAATACGATCACGAACCCGCGCTGGGCCTGAAAGCCGGCGTAGATGGACTGGATTTTGCCCTGCGCATCCTTGCCGAAGCGCCGGCGCATCTTGGCAAGAACGGGTGCCTGATCGTGGAAGTCGGCGAAAGCGAAACCGCGTTGACGAAATGCCTGCCGAAACTGCCGTTGAACTGGATCGAATTCGAGGTTGGCCAGATGGGCGTGTTCGCGATCGAGCGCGAAGACATCGTCAAACACATGAAATCGATTCGCGCCGTACTGGCGAAGCGCAAGTAACCGAATCCCGGCGCAGCCCTTTTTTTGGCCCTCAGCCCTCAGCCCTCAGCCTCCGATCCCGTGTCCAGCAACTCCTTCGGCAAACTCCTGACCGTCACCACGTTCGGCGAAAGCCATGGCCCCGCGATCGGTTGTGTCATCGATGGCTGCCCCCCGGGACTGACGATCGCGCCGGAAGATTTTCGCCACGATCTCGCGCGCCGCGCTACAGGCACTTCACGCTATACGTCCCAGCGTCACGAAGCCGACGACGTGGAGATTGTTTCGGGCGTGTTCGAAGGCCGCAGCACCGGTACGCCGATCGCCTTGCTGATTCGAAACACCGATGCACGCTCGAAAGACTACGCTGAAGTCGCGCAGACCTTTCGTCCCGGTCATGCCGATTACACCTACTGGCAAAAATACGGAATCCGCGATCCGCGCGGCGGCGGTCGTTCTTCCGCGCGCGAGACCACGATGCGTGTGGCCGCCGGCGTCATCGCGAAGAAATGGTTGCGGGAAAAATTCAATATCGTCGTGCGCGGATGGTTGTCCGCGCTGGGAACGCTGACCCCGCACGAGTTCGATTGGGATGCGGTCGAATCCAATGCGTTCTTCTGGCCGGATGCCGGAATGGTTGCGCAACTGGAAACGTTTATCGATGCGCTGCGCAAATCCGGCGATTCCATCGGCGCGCGCGTGAACGTCGTCGCCGAAAACGTGCCGGTTGGCTGGGGCGAACCGATTTACGGAAAACTCGATGGCGAACTGGCCGCGGCGTTGATGTCGATCAACGCGGTCAAAGGTGTCGAAATCGGCGCAGGGTTCGATGCGGTGCGCCAACACGGCAGCGAACATCGCGATGAAATGACTCTGCAGGGATTTCTGTCGAATCACGCCGGCGGCATACTCGGCGGCATTTCCACAGGTCAGCCGATCGTCGCTTCGCTTGCGCTGAAGCCTGCATCGAGCATTCTTGTTCCAGGTCGCAGCGTGAATCTCGCCGGCGAAGCAGTGCAGGTGCGAACCAAGGGACGCCACGACCCATGCGTCGGCATTCGCGCCACGCCCATCGCCGAAGCGATGATGGCGCTCGTATTGATGGATCAGGCGTTGCGTCACCGCGCGCAATGCGGCGATGTGGGCGTGGTTGCGCCGTTGGTCCCCGGAACGTCCGGCAACGGTGAATAGCATATTTGCCGACAAGGACACGACGGACACAAAGGAAAATCAGCTTGAATGATTCACGTCCGTGTCCTTCGTGGTAAAACCTCGCTTGTTGGAGCGCGTCGGTCACGCCTGGCATGCAGCGGGTTTGACGTGAGTGCGCAGTGTCACGCGCTTGGCGATTATCCGCGCACGGCATGTCGAAACCGCTTTTCCAGAATTCTCCGATGACGAAAAAAACGAAATACAACGTAGCCATGGTCGGCGCCACCGGCGCAGTCGGCGAAACCGTGTTGTCGATACTTGCGCAGCGAAAGTTTCCCGTTGGTGAATTCTACCCGTTGGCCAGCGCTCGCTCGGCCGGGGGCGAAGTCACACTCGGTAACAGGAAATACAAGGTCGGGAATCTGGCCGACTTTGATTTTTCCGGAGTCGACATCGCATTTTTTTCCGCTGGCGCGAGCGTCAGTCGCGAACATGCGCCTCGCGCAGCGCAGGCCGGCGCCGTCGTTATCGACAACACGTCCGAGTTTCGGCGCCGCGACGATATTCCGCTGGTGGTCAGCGAAGTCAATCCTCACGCACTGGCGGCATACGCCAAAACCGGCATCATCGCCAATCCGAATTGTTCGACCATGCAGATGCTGGTGGCCTTGGCGCCGATTCATCGCGAAGCGGGGATCGAGCGCATCAACGTGGCCACCTATCAGTCCGTATCCGGCGCCGGGCGGTCCGGCATGGAAGAACTGGGCAGGCAAACGGCGGCCTTGCTCAGCTTCCAGGCGGTCAAGCCGACCAAGTTCAGCAAACAGATTGCGTTCAATGTGATCCCGCACATCGACGATTTTCAGGAAAACGGCTATACCAAGGAAGAAATGAAGATGGTTTGGGAAACCCGCAAGATTCTCGAAGACGACCGGATTCAGGTGAATCCGACCGCCGTGCGCGTGCCGGTGTTCTACGGACATGCCGAGGCCGTGCATATTGAAACGCGCACCAAGGTCAGCGCGGAAAAAGCGCGTGACCTGTTGACAAAAGCTCCAGGAATCAAGGTGTTGGATACGCGCGAGGCGGGCGGCTACCCGACCCCTGTCGGCGATGCTGCGGGCCAGGACGCCGTTTTTGTGGGCCGCATCCGCGAGGATATTTCGCATCCGCGCGGACTGAATCTGTGGATTGTGGCCGATAATATTCGCAAAGGAGCCGCTTTGAACGCCGTTCAGGTTGCCGAGCTATTGGTGAAATCGTATTTGTGATATAGAGTTACGATTGTGTTATAAGGCGTTTTCTAGCTTGCGTTGCACAAGACCACGGCCTTGGCCATTTGCTGTTGCCTTCGGGGGAACCCTGTCATGAATGGATCGTCGAAATTATCCCTGGCTGTCGCTTTGGCGCTGTTCGGGGGCAATGCGTTTGCGTTGGGGCTGGGAAGCATCCAGCTCAATTCCAAACTGGATCAGCCGCTCAATGCGGAAATCCCTGTGCTTTCGGCGACTGCCGCCGAAGTCAACGTGTTGAAAGTCGGGCTGGCATCGGCCGAGGATTTTGAACGTGTTGGCCTGAGTCGCGCGCGCGTGAGCGTACCGCTCGAATTTTCCGTTACCACGGACAGTGCCGGTCAACCGGTGATCAAGGTGACGACGAAGGATATCGTGCGCGAGCCCTTCCTCGATTTTCTGGTCGAAGTGAATTGGCCAAAGGGCAAAGTGTTGCGCGAGTACACCGTGCTGCTCGATCCGCCGGTGATGGCGCCGGCACTGCGTGGTTCGACGGCCAGCGTGAGTCCGGCGCATGAAGCGGCACCTGCGCATCCGCAACGCCTTGCCGAACGGCCTCACGCAAAGCCCGCGCCGATCCGCACGAAACCTCCGCATACCGTTGCGCACGCCAAGCCTGCAACGCCGGCCAAGGCGCAGCATGCAGCCGCTGCGCATACGGCATCGGCCGGCCAGTATGGCCCGGTGGCACAAGGTGAGACCTTGTCCGAGATCGCCCGCGCGACGCGTCCTGACGAATCCACCAACCTGGACAAGGTCATGTTGGCCATGCTCAAGGCCAATCCGAATGCGTTCTTCAAGGACAACATCAACGCACTCAAGCGCGGCGCGATCTTGCGCATACCGTCAGCGGACGAAATCAAGGCGACCGGGTCTGCGCTGGAAGCCGCCGCCCAGGTGCGCGACCAGAATCAGTCGTGGAGTTCAAATACGCCAGTGTCCAAACCTACACTGGTCGCAAAAACCGGCGCGCCGAAAAAATCCCCGGCGCAAAAGCATCCGGTGCACAGTGCATCCAGGCGTTCGTCCAGCGGCAGTGCGCATCTTGCGCTGGTGCCACCGCGCGCGGGCAAGGACAACCAGGCGACCGCCGATCGTCCGGGTGCCGCATCGGGTAGCGCGAATGCGGCCAGCGCCGCCCAACTTGCGCGCACCAAGGAAGCTTTGGCCAGCCGCGATCAGGAAGTCGGCGATCTGAAATCGCGGGTCAAGGAACTCGAAGATCTGCACAGCAAGGATCAACGCCTTATTTCGCTCAAGCAGTCCGAGCTTGCGCAACTGCAGGAAAAACTCAAACAACTCAATGCAGCCAAAGCGGCCACGCCTGCCGTCGCCGCAACCGCTGCGCATGCCGCACCGACGCAAGAAACACCGAAACCGGCTGCCACGACGACTACCCCGGCGCCAGGTTCCACGCCGAAACTCACCGAGAAGGATATCTGGGGCGACATCAGTTCAAGCGAAAAGGCCGCGCCTGCCAAATCGGCAACTGCGGCAGGCACGACAACGGTCACGCCGGCGAAACCCGGTACCGAAACCGCGGCACAGACGCCGGCCCCGGGCGCTACGCCGACGACTGCACCATCATCGACGTCCAGTCTCACGCCGCCACCAGCCAGCACGACTGCGACGACCGCTGCAACACCAAACAATTCGTCCGTAACACCAACAACCACCCCGAAACCGGCCGCGCAGACGACGCCGGTGAAATCCAAGCCGGTGGCAAAGCCCGAACCGCTGGCCCCGCCCGGCGTGCCGTGGTACCAGAATCAGAATGTGCTCATGGGCGGCGGCATTGCCCTGATCGTCATCGGCTTGCTTGCTTTGATGCGCTTCATGCGCAAACCCAAACTGGCCCCGGCATTGGCGGATGCAGATGCCCACGCCACCGGCATGGACGCGTTTGGTGTGGGCCATGATGAGGAAGAAGAGCACCAGTTGCTCGATCAACTCGCGCAGCATCCGGGCGATCCGCAGCTTTCCCTGGAACTGCTCAGCCTTTACTACTCGCATAATGATGCCGACAAATTCGAGGCCGCCGCCGAGGCGATGTATGCGCATGTCTCCGATTCGCATCAAGCCGAGTGGCAGCAGGTGTGTGCGATGGGCAAGGAGCTTTGCCCGCACAATCCGCTGTTCGACGAACATGCCGACGTCGCCGGATTCGATCATGCTGCCCATTCCGATGCGGGCCACGACGAGATGGATCACCTCAACGCGGGTCTTCACGACCACGGCGAGGCGCAGGAAGATCATTTCGGCTCCTTCGACAGCACCGCGAAGACCGAAGACGACGAAGGCTTCGATTTTGATCTCACCGACCACACTGCAACGTCGGAACCGGCGCACGAACCGGAATCGTCGGCACCTGCGCATGAAGAAGAACTTGCCTTGCCGGACTTGTCGGATCATCCAACCCCGCCACCACCACCGCCACCGCCACCGCCCGCGGACACGCAGGCGACCCAGACCATGGCGGTACCGGCGGAAGACTTCTTCGCCGGCGAAGATGCCATTGGCACCAAGCTCGATTTGGCCAAGGCTTATCTGGACATGGGCGACCCTGAAGGCGCTCGCTCGATGCTTGATGAAGTCATGGCCGAAGGCAATGACGCGCAAAAGGACGAAGCGCGCAAGTTGCTCGCAGAAATTCATTAGACACGACGTTTCCAACGTCCTTGCGGCCGGGTTCATGCCCGGCCGATTTTTTTTGCAGTTCGTGGCCGCGCTGGCGCGAGATGCGAAATGCGCGATCATCGACTTCGACAGAATCGTTTCCGCACGGATTGGTGTACTGTTTCACGCATTATGCGCATCGCGCTTGGCATCGAATACGACGGCACCGATTTCCTCGGCTGGCAGCGCCTGAGCCATGGCAGCACCGTGCAAGCTGCCGTCGAACGCGCACTGTCGTTCGTTGCCGACGAGCCGGTCAATGTCCTGTGTGCCGGACGCACCGATTCCGGTGTGCACGCGCAATGTCAGGTCGTGCACTTCGATACGAATGCGCAGCGCGACAATCGCGGTTGGACATTGGGCGCGAATTCGCGTTTGCCGCCGAGCATCGCGGTGCGTTGGGCGTTGCCCGTCGGGGATGATTTTCATGCGCGCTTCAGCGCGCGCGCACGGCGCTATTGCTACACGCTACTCAATCGCCCGGTGCGTCCCGCACTGCAGGCGCGCTACGTGACCTGGGAACGCGTACCGTTGGACGCAGATGTCATGCATCGGGCTGCGCAAGCCTTGCTCGGCGAGCAGGATTTCAGCGCGTTTCGCGCAATTTCCTGTCAATCGCGCACGTCGATGCGGTGCATACATGAAATCGCCGTGACACGCGACGGCGAGTTGGTGTGCGTGCGCATTCAGGCCAATGCGTTCCTGCATCACATGGTGCGCAATATCGTCGGCAGCCTGTTGCCGATCGGGCGCGGCGATAAACCGATCGAATGGTTGGCGCAGTTGCTGGCGGGGCGCGATCGGGAGGTCGCCGGACCCACTGCGCTGGCGCATGGACTTGCTTTTCTCGGGCCGATGTATCCTGCCGAATGCGGACTTCCGGCCGAGGTGAGTGTCCCGTGACGACGCGCGTTCGCATCAAGTTTTGCGGAATGACCCGGGTTGCCGATGCATGCGCTGCTGTGGCGCTGGGCGTGGATGCGATCGGTCTGGTGATGACACGCAAGAGTCCACGCTTTATTTCGATTGAACGCGCCATCGAAATTCGCGCCAGCGTGCCGCCATTTGTCGCTGCTGTGGCGTTGTTCATGGACGACGATCCGGATTGGATACGCGAATGTGTTGCTGCGCTATCGCCGGATCTGCTGCAGTTTCACGGCAGCGAGGGTGCCGGACAATGCGCATGCTACGATTGCCCCTACGTGAAAGCAGTTGCGATGGGCGGTGGCGAGAATCCGCTTGCCGTCGTCGAGCAGCATCCCGATGCGGCAGGATTTTTGCTGGATGGCCATGCTGTCGGCGAGTCGGGCGGCAGCGGCCGTGGATTCGATTGGATGCTGGCACCGAGCGGATTGCGTCGGCCCCTGATTCTGGCCGGCGGTCTGAACTGCGATAATGTCGCGGACGCGATTCAAACCGCACGACCCTATGCCGTGGATGTATCCAGTGGCATCGAGTCGGCACCCGGAATCAAGGATGCCGAAATGATGCGGCGTTTTGTAGAAGCTGTTCGCCTGGCAAATGGAGAACCCGATGTTGGCACCTGAATCCAGACGCGCAAACACGATCGATTTCAGCGCGTGGCCGGATGTTCATGGCCGCTTCGGCGATTTCGGCGGCAGTTATGTGGCCGAAACCCTGATGGCGCCATTGGCCGAATTGACAGAGGCCTATTTGCGCCTGAGCCGCGATCCGCAGTTCATCGCCGAACTCGATCACGACCTCAAGCACTACGTCGGCCGGCCCAGTCCGATTTATCACGCGCAGCGGTTGTCGAAAAAAGTCGGCGGCGCACAGATCCTGTTCAAGCGCGAAGACCTGAACCACACGGGCGCCCACAAGATCAACAATACCGTTGGTCAGGCGCTGGTCGCGCGGCACATGGGCAAGACCCGCATCATTGCCGAGACCGGTGCCGGACAGCACGGCGTCGCCAGCGCCACGGTCGCCGCGCGCATGGGGTTGGAATGTGTGGTCTACATGGGCGCGGTCGACATCCAGCGCCAGGCGATCAATGTGTATCGCATGAAGCTGCTCGGCGCGCAGGTGGTGCCGGTGACGTCCGGCTCGAAAACACTCAAGGATGCGCTCAACGAAGCACTGCGCGACTGGGTCACCAATGTGCAGGACACGTTCTACATCATCGGCACGGTTGCCGGGCCGCATCCGTATCCATTGATGGTGCGCGACTTCAACGCCGTCGTCGGGCGTGAAGCGCGCGCGCAGATGCTGGACCAGTTCGGTCGATTGCCGGATACGCTGGTCGCCTGCGTCGGCGGCGGCTCCAATGCGATTGGCCTGTTTCACGCGTTCCTCAACGATCGCGATGTCGCCATCGTCGGCGCCGAAGCCGCAGGCGACGGCATTGCAACAGGCCGTCATGCTGCGTCGCTCGCAGCCGGTCGACCTGGCGTGCTGCACGGCAATCGCACGTATGTCATCTGCGACGACAACGGACAGATTACCGAGACGCACTCGATATCCGCCGGACTCGATTATCCCGGCGTCGGACCCGAACACGCGTTCCTGAAGGATTGTGGCCGTGCCGATTATGTCGGCGTGACCGATGCAGAAGCCCTCGCAGCTTTTCATGAGTTGGCGCTCAGCGAAGGCATTCTTGCCGCGCTTGAATCCAGCCACGCCGTCGCGCAGGCGATCAAGCTCGCTCGCGATATGAAAAAAGATAAATTGATACTTGTGAACCTTTCCGGGCGCGGCGACAAGGATGTGCATACGATCGCCGCGCGCGAGGGGATTGAGTTGTGATTGCGGATTCGGGAATCGGAACTCTGGAAAAAGTATAAAAATCCGACATTCCGGATCGGCGCTGCGCGCCGTCCGGAATGACGGCTCCTGATTTTGCCGAGTCCCGATTCCCGAGACCCATTCACGATGCGCCATTCACTTTTTGCTCCACGAATCCCGAATCCCCAATCCCGGCCCCTCAATGAACCGCATCGACCAAACGTTTCGCCGAGTTGAAATCCGCAGGCCGCACCGGTTTGATTGCGTTCCTCACTGCGGGCGACCCGGCACCGGATGCGACGGTGCCGCTGTTGCACGCGCTGGTCGCATCCGGCGCCGACGTGATTGAGCTGGGCGTCCCGTTTTCCGATCCAATGGCAGATGGCCCGGTGATCCAGCATGCCAGCGAGCGTGCACTGTTGCGCGGAGTCGGCTTGCGTGAAATTCTGGATTGGGTACGCGAATTTCGCGAGAAAGATTCGGCTACACCGATAATCCTGATGGGTTATCTGAACCCGCTGGAGATATACGGACGCGAGCGGTTCGCCGCAGATGCCGTAGATGCCGGAGTGGATGGGGTGTTGCTGGTCGACTGTCCGCTGGAAGAATCCGAATCGGTGCGGGTTCTTGAAGAACACGGGCTGCAGCGTATCCTGCTGGCCGCACCGACTACGGCAGACGTGCGCCTGAAAGCATTGTGCGAACATGCAGCGGGATTCTTGTACTACGTTTCGTTCGCTGGAATTACCGGTGCCGACAGGCTGGATCCGGGTCCGGTGCGTGCGCGAGTCGCCGCGATCAAGGGGCAGACGGATACGCCGGTGGCCGTAGGCTTTGGCGTGCGCGATGCGCAATCCGCAGTTGCCATTGCCGGATTCGCGGATGCGGTTGTGATTGGCAGCGCCCTGGTCGAACGGGTGGCCGGCGCCGATACGACGGAAATGGCTTGCGCACGGGCTTGCGAGTTTCTCGCGCCGATTCGCGTGGCGCTGGATAAAACGGCACGGCCCAATGCCGCCTGATCCGAAAAACCCATCGGCGCCACCAATACCCGATAACATGGCAGTGCCGCAGGAGACGGGAGAAGATGACGATATGAGTTGGTTGCAAAAATTGATGCCGTCGCGCATTCGCACACAAACTACTTCGCGCGGCAAAGTGCCGGAAGGGTTGTGGGAAAAGTGCAGCAGTTGCGGTGCGGTGCTGTATCGGCCCGAACTCGAGCGCAATCTGCAGGTGTGCCCGAAATGCGGGCACCATCGCCCGATCGGCGCGCGCGAGCGTCTGACACACCTGTTCGACGCCAATACCGGCGAAGAATTGTTTGCCGCCATCGAGCCGGTCGATGCGTTGAAATTCCGCGACTCCAAGAAATACAAGGATCGCATCGTCGCCGCACAGAAGCAGACCGGCGAGAAGGATTCGCTCATTGTCATGCGGGGATTGCTGAAGGCGCGCCCGCTGGTTGCCTGCGTATTCGACTTCGCCTTCATGGGCGGTTCGATGGGTTCGGTCGGTGGCGAAAAATTCGCGCTTGCCGCCGAACGTGCGCTGGACGAACGCATTCCGCTTGTCTGCTTCGCTGCGAGCGGCGGGATGCGCATGCAGGAAGGATTGCTGTCGCTGATGCAAATGGCAAAGGTTTCCGCCGCGCTTGCGCGCCTGCGCGATGCCGGCATCCCTTACATTTCGGTTTTGACCAATCCGACTACCGGTGGCGTCTCGGCCAGCCTGGGCATGCTCGGCGACATCAATATCGGTGAACCCAAAGCCTTGATTGGTTTCGCCGGAGCGCGCGTGATCGAGCAAACCGTGCGCGAAACCTTGCCTGAAGGATTCCAGCGTTCCGAATTCTTGCTCGAGCACGGCGCGATCGACATGATCGTCGATCGTCGCGAAATGCGCGACAAGCTGGCGACCTTGCTGGCGTTGCTGACGCGCCAGCCGCAGGTGGCTTGAGACCGAGAGAGCCGAGACGGGAATCGGGGTCAGGAAATCGTAGAATCAATTGTTCGTCATTCCAGCGAAACCTGGAATGACGAACGATTGATTCTCTTGACGTTCCACGTCCCACGTCCCACGTCTCAGTCCTCACTTATGCGCACCCTCGCCGAATGGCTTGAATACCAGCAGAACGTTCATCCGCGTGAGGTTGAACTGGGATTGCAACGCGTAGGCGAGGTTTGGCGGCGCCTGGGAGCGCCGGATCCTGCGCCCGTCGTCATCACGATCGGCGGCACCAACGGCAAGGGCTCGACGGTAGCGCTGCTGGAAGCGATGCTTGTTGCCGATGGCAAACGCGTCGGCTGCTACACATCGCCACACTTGCTGCGGTACAACGAGCGCATCCGTGTCTTGGGCGCCGATGTCGACGATGCGCATCTGGTCGATGCCTTCGAGCAAATCGAGGCGGCGCGCAAAGACATCGCGCTGACCTACTTCGAATTCGGCACGCTTGCGGCATTGTGGATATTTGCGCACCGTGAACTCGATGTCGTGGTGCTTGAAGTCGGTCTCGGCGGGCGTCTGGATGCGGTCAACATCATTGATGCCGATGCCTGCATCGTGACCACCGTGGATTTGGACCACATGGATTGGCTGGGCAGCGATCGTGACAGCATTGGGCGCGAGAAGGCGGGTATTTTCAGGCCCGGCCGCCCGGCCATCGTTGGAATGCGCAATCCGCCGCGGGGTCTGATTGCCGAAGCCGAACGCATCGGCGCGCAATTGCACGTGTTGGGGCGCGAGTTTTCCATCGCATCGCAAATCGATACCTGGCGCTGGCAGACGATGGAAGAAATTGGCTACGCACCAAGCACAGGCGATGGCACGGACGGTTTGACGTTGCCCGACCCCGCCCTTTCCGGCCCTTGCCAGATCGACAACGCTGCGGCAGCCATTGCGGCCGTGCATGCATTGCGCGAGCGCGTCGGTTGGAATGCGAATGCGATCGCGAGCGGTGTCGCGAGTGCGAAAATTCCGGCGCGGGTGCAGCGATTCACGCGGACCGGCAGTGCCGATCTCATAATCGATGTCGCCCACAACCCGCAGGCAGCAGGCGCATTGGCGCAATGGCTGGCCAGCGAATCGGGCCACAATTTCGCGGTATTCGGTGCGTTGCAGGACAAGGATGTCGGCGGCGTGATTACACCTTTGTTGCCGCATGTCGTCGCGTGGTTTGCTGCTGACCTTCGTGCGCTATCGCCACGCGGACTCGAACTCGAGGAACTGCTGGAGCGGATGCGCCTGGCTGCCGGCGCGGCGGTCATCGGGGCCTTCGCGCGCGTTGCGGATGCGCTGGACGCAGCGGCAGCTGCGGCCGGGGACACCGGTCGAATCGTTGCTTTCGGTTCATTCTTCATCGCCGCCGCAGCGTTGGAATGGGCGCAGGATCACGGATATGCCGCGGCAGGTTGATCCCACCCCGCGTATAATCGTGCGAATGACGGAGGATACCTGATGGATTCCGCGTTGAAACAGCGTTTGCTCGGTGCGATCGTCCTGATTGCGCTGGCAGTCATTTTCGTGCCGATGTTCCTCGGCAAGGCGCCACCGCGGCAAGACAAGACCACGCTGAACCTGGCGATCCCCAACCCGCCGGCTACCGACTTCCAGACGCGCACCTTGCCGGTAGCGCCGCCGGCCGCGAACGATGACAGCGACAAAGTCGTGACGGTGGACACACACGCTGCGGCGAAAACCGACGCGCATCCGGAAGACAATGCGGTCAAAGCCCAAACGCCGACGAACCCCGCAACAACGGCTCCGGCAACAGCGGTTCCGGGAACCGATGCTGCTGCCGCGCCAACCGCTTCGGCGACCAGGCCGCCAGCCGTTTCCAGACCAGCAACTGCTGCTGCGGCATCGGCGAGTTCCAATGGACGATTTGCGGTGCACCTGGGCGCATATGCCGATCGTGGGCACGCCGAAGCGCTGGTGGCAAAACTGAAAAAGCTCGGCTACTCCGCGTACGACGAAGCCGGCGAGTATCATGGCCAGGCCGTGCAGCGCGTGCGCGTGGGGCCGTTCGACTCGCGTGCCGCGGCTGAAACCGCGCGTTTGAAGATCAAGCAGTCGCAGCCAAGAGTACCCAGCAGCGTGATCGAGACCACGAGTGCGGGAACCACGGATGCTCCGGCCAATGCCTTGCCCGCCACACGCGCCGGAGGCTGGGCGGTGCAACTGGGCGCTTTCTCCACCCAGGCCGATGCGAACAAGTTGCGCGACCGCTTGCGCCTTGCCGGTATCGCCGGGTTCGTCGACACCACAGGCGACGGCGCACAGAAATTGTGGCGCGTGCGCGCCGGACCGTACGCCGATCGTGCCGGTGCCGACAAGGCGCGCAATACGATCAAGCAGAAGTTCGATATCAAGCAACCGCTGGTGGTGACTGTGCCTTGAAATGTGAGCCGGGAATCAGGAATCGAGAAATCAACGGCTCGTCGTTCCCGCGTGGGTGGGAATCAAGAATGGAGATTTTCTGCCGTCGACGTTCTGCCTTCAGCCCTGAGCATCAATTGCAAACCCGCCAACCATGAACTGGGCCGACTACTGCATCATCGCCGCACTTGGGCTTTCGGTCCTGATAGGCCTTATGCGCGGGTTTATCGGGGAAGTATTGGCGCTGTTGGGCTGGATATTGGCATTCTGGGTGGCATGGAATTTTGGCGACGATCTGGCAGCCAAATTCACCGCAATCGATCAGCCCTCGCTACGGCTGTTGCTCGGCTACGCACTGTGTTTCATGGGCGTGCTGATCGCCGGCGGTATCGCGAATTTCCTGATGCGCAAGTTGGTCGCGGGCAGCGGATTGTCTGGCAGCGATCGCATGCTCGGCATGCTGTTCGGCCTGGTTCGCGGGTTGGCCGTGGTCACGCTTGCCGTGCTCCTGCTTGGATTCACTCCATTGCCGCGCGATCCGTGGTGGCATCGGTCGCAATTGCTGCCCAGCTTTCAGAATTACGCACAGTGGCTGGCGGCACGATTGCCGCCCGATGTCACGAAATACCTTGATTTGCGCGGATTGCTGCCACAAGTAAAGGCGGCGATTCCTGCCGCGGCGGCGAAGGCGATGCGGGCCGCCGAAAACAAGCCCGCGGCGAAGCCGACTTCGCCCCATCACTACGAGTAAACCTTGAATGTGCGGAATCATTGGCATCGTGGGCAAGTCCGAAGTCGCGCCGTTGTTGTACGACGGACTGACCGTGCTGCAACATCGCGGGCAGGATGCCGCGGGCATCGCCACGGTCGAGGGAAATCGGTTGCGCCTGCACAAGCACGGCGGCCTCGTCCGCGACGTTTTCCAGAATGCGGACATGCTCAAGCTGCGCGGGAACATCGGGATCGGCCATTGCCGCTATCCGACGGCCGGTTCCGAACAGGCGACCGAGGCACAACCGTTCTACGTCAATTCGCCTTATGGAATCGCTCTTGGCCACAACGGCAACCTGGTCAACACCCAGGCGCTGCAGCGTGAGATGTACGAAGACGATCGGCGCCACATCAACACCGACTCGGATTCGGAAATCCTGCTCAACATCTTCGCCCACGAATTGCAGATACAGGAACGCCATGCGCTGACCCCGGACCATATCTTCAAGGCCGTGGGTGCCGTGCACGCGCGTGCGCGCGGCGGTTATGCGGTCGTGTCGCTGTTGCTCGGCTACGGCATTGTCGCGTTCCGCGATCCCAATGGCATTCGGCCCCTCGTGCTGGGTGAGCGAGATACCGCGCAAGGCAAGGAATATGCCGTGGCATCCGAATCGGTGGCGTTCGACATCCTGGGCTTTCGGCGGTTGCGCGATGTGGCCCCGGGCGAAGCGGTGTTGTTGACCGAAGACGGCCAGTTGTTCAGCAGACACTGTGCCGAAGGTTACGCGCATGCGCCATGCATTTTCGAATACGTCTATCTGGCCCGGCCGGATTCGATGATCGAGGATGTGTCGGTGTACAAAGCGCGGCTTCGCATGGGCGAACACCTTGCCGACAAGATCGCACGCATCCGTCCCGATCACGATATCGATTCGGTCATCCCGATTCCCGATACCGCGCGCACCGCTGCCAGTTCGCTTGCGGCGGCGCTGGGCTTGCCGATGCGTGAGGGTCTGGTCAAGAACCGCTACATCGGTCGCACCTTCATCATGCCCGGTCAGGGTGAACGCACGAAGTCGGTGCGGCACAAGCTCAATACGATCGAGCTCGAATTCCGCAACAAGAACGTGTTGCTGGTCGACGATTCCATCGTGCGCGGCACCACGTCGCGGCAAATCATCCAGATGGCACGCGATGCCGGGGCAAAAAAGGTGTACATGGCCACGGCGGCGCCTCCCGTGCGGTTTCCGAATGTCTATGGCATCGATATGCCGGCGGCAACGGAACTTGTTGCGCACGGGCGCAGCGATGAAGAAGTCTGCAGGTTCATCGGCGCGGACTGGCTGGTATATCAGGATCTGCAGGACCTCATCGCTTCAGTCGCAGAAGGCAACGAGAAGTTGACCGGTTTCGATACGTCGTGTTTTTCCGGCGAGTATGTCACCGGGATAGAACCGGCCTATTTGAGCGAACTGGAGTTTGCGCGTTCCGATGATGCCAAATCCCGGCGTCGTCAGGTGTCCTGACCGTTTTGTCGCGATTGTTCCCCGTTATGCGTTATGGATGTTGATCGCGGGAAACGTGATCCGATTGGATCCTGAAACCTTGCCTCATCTGGCAAAATGACCGCGAGCAAATTGGGGAATGGATGTGGGAGCCCGGAATCCAGCGCGGATTGAACAGACGAATTTGTTCGCAATAGCTCGGCACTGTCTGGATTTGACCGACCCGTTGGTCAAGTGCGCGGCGACCGCGCAAGCGGCCGCGACGGTCGCGGCCGGAGGCTGGACCACGAGCGACCACGAAGAACCGCCGTTGCCGATCGGCGCTCCCGGAAGACCGGCACGTCCCAGACTCGTATCTCCGCGAGACTTGCCGCGGCGTGGGCTTGGCACAGTCGAAGGTCGCATCGCGTTGATACACGCCGTCGCGCATATCGAATTCAATGCCATCAATCTGGCCTGGGACGCGGTCTACCGATTTCGCGGGATGCCGTCTGAATACTATCGCGACTGGATCGGAGTGGCGTCCGACGAAGCCAGGCATTTTTCCCTGTTGCAGGCGCGCCTGACCGAACTGGGGCACGCCTACGGCGATTTCGATGCGCACGACGGTTTGTGGGAAATGGCGGTAAAGACAGCCCATTCATGCCTTTCGCGCATGGCTCTGGTGCCGCGCGTGCTTGAAGCGCGCGGACTCGATGTGACGCCGGGAATGATTGCGCGCCTGCGCGCGGTCGGCGATCTGCGCACGGTCGAAATACTCGAGACGATCCTGCGCGAGGAAATCGCGCACGTCGCCGCTGGTTCGCGCTGGTTCGCGTGGTGCTGTGCGCGGGAACACTGCGAACCTGACGCGACTTTCGCCGCACTGATCGACCGCCATGCTCCCGGCGCCCTGAAAGGGCCATTCAATACACATGCCCGTCTCGCCGCGGGTTTCAGCATCGCGGAGATGGCGCGCATTGAGGCGCTGGAATGATTCGTCGCGTCATCTGCTCGCTTGCGATTATCTCCACCTGGCTGATCCTGCTTGGCTGGGCCGCTGGTGTGCACTGGAATACCCCGATGTTTCCGGCACGGCGCATGCAACTCAACGCGAGTGATTTTCACGTCGTCATGGGCGCAGGCGTCGAGGATGAAAAAGCATTGCGCATCGGGGCCGTCGGCGACAGCGGCAATGCGCTTCAGTCGATCGCGCTGGAACATGTCCGTGCGGACAAATTCTCGACCTTGCGCTATCGCTTTTCCGGATTCCCTCGCACGCTGGAGCTGTCGCTGGTGTTTCGCCGCGCGGATGCGCCGAAAGACGTCCAGGTCGTGACTGTGCCGTGGCCGGGAGACGGCTGGCGCAGCATCGACCTGCGCAAAGTTCCGGGTTGGCGCGGCGAAATCACCGAACTCGGATTCGCCGAATACGCCACGCCACAGGTCGCTCCGGAGACCAGCGCGTTTCATCCTTTCCGATTCGACCGTGTCGAGTTGTGGTCGCCATCCTGGCGCGGCGGCGTGTCGGCGCTGACGACATCGTGGTTCGGCTATAGCCCGTGGTCGCTGCTGTCGATCAGCGCCCTGGGGCCGCAACGCGAAACCGCGCAGGCAACGCCTTTGATGCCGTTGCTCGTAATCGGAACCTTGTTCAGCGTGCTGCTTGCGGCGGGTGTGTTGCGTTGGCATCGGCGTCGCGTGCTGCAGGTTTGCCTGGGTGCCGCGATCGTGCTCTGGGTGCTTCTTGATCTGCGCTGGCTTGGCGACTTCCATGCCAAGCACGCACTCACCGAACAACTCTATGCCGACAAGCCCTGGACCGGTCGTCAGCATCTGATTGCCGATCAGGACACCGCGTTCGCCGCAGAGCAGGTGGGGTACTGGCTGACCTCGCAAGCCACGTCGCAGCGCATCCTGGCGGCATCGGATTCCAAATTCACGTTGCTGCGCCTGGTCTATCTTTTGCTGCCGCAGAATGTTGCCTTGCTGCAACAGGTTGGTCGCGAAGCGTTGCCGCAAGATAGCCTGATCCTGCTCTATGAGAGTACGCAGTGGCATTACGATGCGACTCGTCGGGAGGTTGTCGGCGACGGCAAGCACTATCCTGTCGAGCCGGTATTCGACAGCGGTGGAGCATTTCTGTATCGGTTGCGGGCCGCAACGCCATGAATGCGGCGTTGATCCTTGCCTGGCTGTTGCCGCTGTTTGTCGGAGCCACGACATGGTTGCTGCTCAGTCCAACCCGTCGGCCCGGCTGGCGCTGCGCGGCAATCGGCCATGGCATCGTGATCGGCATGTTGCTTGCGGCCGGTGCCACTGCGCTGTTCGCACGCGCCGATAGTGCGCACGCACTATCGCACGTTGTTGCCTGGTTCCTCGCGTTTGGGGTTGCCGTTTTTGCAATCGTCTGGTGGCGTCGACGGCTGCGCCCGTCAGCTTCGGGGCGGAGTGAAAAAATAAACATTTGGACAAGTGGATTGCTTGGTCTTGCAATAGCGTCGCTGTTGTGGCGCGGCTGGATCGCCTTGCGCGAGATATTGCTGCGACCGACGTTTCCGTGGGACGCCTGGGATGCCTGGGCGGTCAAATCCAAGACCTGGTTCCTGCTGGGTCACTACGTCCCGTTTGTTTCTCTGCGCGACTGGCTGCACGCTGGCGGCAGCGACGTTCACACGGGAATCGCCTGGAGTTACCCATCGACGCTGGCCTGGTTGCAGGTCTGGTTCGCCAGCGCCGCAGGCGGTTGGATCGAGCCGATGGTCAATCTGCCCTGGCTGGCTTTGTGGGTGGGGCTGCTGTTCGGCCACTATGGGCAATGGCGCGCGCTCGGATTGAGTCGCGTCAAGGCAGTGATCAGCATTTATGTGCTCGGTTCATTGCCATTGCTCGACGTGCATGTGGCGCTGGCCGGTTATGCGGATTTGTGGATCGCCAGCGTGCTCGGATTCGGCGTGCTCGCCTGGATGCGCTGGGTCGAACAACGCGACCGCGGACAGTTGATCATCGCGGCCATTTGCGCATTGCTGTTGCCGATGTTGAAACTCGAAGGCGGTGTCTGGTTGCTCTTGTTCGCCTGTATTGCCGCATTCGGCGCGCTGCCCGGTCGTTGGCGCTGGTACGCCGTTGCTGTCGGCGCTTGCGCGATCGGGCTGGGTATCGCTTTCGGCAATGTGGTCTTGCCGCTGGTTGCGTTGGGCTGGACCCACATCGAAGGCGGAGCCGTGGAAGTGCCGGTAATCGGCAGGTTGGCGCTGGGCTGGCACGCGGCGGCATTGGCGGGCGTGCTCGATGCGCTGTTTGCGCAGCGCAACTGGAACCTGTTGTGGTGGCTGGTACCGCTTGTCGTGGCGTGGCGATGGCAGGCCTTGCGCGCGCGCGAGTCCCTGCGATTGCTTGGCGTATTCCTGGTCGCGGGATTGTGCTTCCTGCTGTTCCTGTTCGTGTTCACCGACGCGGCGCGTTGGGCAGAAAGCTATACCGCAATCAATCGTCTGGTCATGCATCTGGTGCCGGCGACGATTACGCTTCTGGCCTTGTTGTGTCGTGATGCGAGGCTTCCAGCACTTCGCGATACAAGGCCAGAATCTTCTGCGTCGTCTGCTCCAGCGTGAACTCGCGTTGCCAGCGCAGCCTGCCCGCTTCGCCCAGCCGCTGACGCAGGCCGGCATCTGTGTTCAAGTGTTGAATCGCACCGACCAGCGCATCGACATTACCCGGCGCGACCAGAATGCCGGTTTCGCCATCTCTCGCCACAAAGCCGACGCCGGATCCCGGAATATCACTGGCGATTGTCGGCTTGCCGGCGCGCATCGCTTCGAGCAACACCAGCCCGAATGATTCGGCGCGTTCCGTAGATGGCAGGCAGAAAACATCGCAGCGCGCATAGGCGTGCGCCAGTTGTGCTTCCCCTGCTCGCATCCATATCGATGCGGCCGGCGAAGTTGACGCGGTCCGCGATAGCCAGTTCGTCGGCGAGTCGATGCAGGTTTTCTGCACATTCGCCGTCTCCGATCAGCACCAGACTGGCGTCCGGCACCTGCGCAAGCGCGCGCAGCAAAACATCGAACCCCTTGAAGTAGCTCAAGCGGCCCACAGCCAGCAATCGCAACGTTGATGGTGGCCACGCGATGATTTTCCCTGCCCCCCCATCGCTCGCGATGGTGGAGAGGGTAGGGTGAGGGGGCGGTGCTTCAGTTTGCGTCGGCGCATCGCCCAGGCGTTGCCCCCTCACCACAACCCTCTCCCCGACGCAGTCGGGGCAGAGGGAGCGAATTCGGGCAAACCCAGGGGAATCACGCGCGTCTTCTCACGCCACGGTGCCAGCGCCGGGCTTGAATCCAGATACGGCGCCGAGGACGCAATCACTGCGCGCGCGCGACGCAGCACGGCTTGTTCCCACGGTCGATATAGACGATAGGCAAGGCGAAGTCCTTTCCGCTGGCTATCCAGCGGAATATCCGCATGCCAATGCACGATCCACGGCAGCCGACGCGCCGCCGGCAGCAGCAAGGCCCAGAAGGCCGACGTGTTGGGCAAATGCAAATGCAGCAGATCCGGTTGGAAGTCGCGGATCAGGCGGCTCAACCGCCAGCCGAATCCGGGACTTACCGGAGCGTAAAGCCATTGCCCAAGGCACGCCACAAGGGTGACATCAACGCCGCCATGACGAAAACGACGACTATGCCGGCTACCAGGCTCGGCATGCGCCAACACCGTTGTCGTCACGCCGGCGCAGGCCAACTCGCAGCTCAGCTCGGCACAAGTACGCTCGATGCCGCCAGGATGTGGCGGAAAAAATTTGCCGATATGCAGGACGCGCATGGTCAATCGAATACGCCTCCTGCTAGTAGTGGAAACGCAGTTGGGCGATCAGTAATGACCCATCGGCTACCCGATACACAATGCGATGTTCGTCATTGATGCGCCGCGACCAATAGCCGGAAAGCGCATTTTTCAGCGGCTCAGGTTTGCCGATGCCGGAAAATGGAGAGCGGGATATTTCCTTGATCAGCGTATTGATGCGGTTGAGCAACTTGTCGTCGGCTTTCTGCCAATGCAGGTAGTCGTCCCACGCTTGCTCGGAGAAAACCAGCTTCACTCGATCAAGCTACGTTGCTTGCCGTGTCCGTTCTCAAGTGCCGCAATCGACTCCAGCAAACGGCGCGCGTTGCGCGGGCTGCGAAGCAGATAGGATGTTTCTTCCAGCGCATTGAAATCGTCCAGCGACATCATCACGACGGCCTGCTCGCCGTTGCGCGTGATAATGATGGATTCATGATCGTTGCAGACCCGATCCATGGTGTTGGCCAGATTGGCGCGTGCAGATGTGTAGGTGATGGCGTTCACGAGGCACCTCGGAATATGTACAATATAGCGTACATGTTTTCCGCTGCGACGTCCATTGGGCCAGCCCTTTGAACGACTTTACTTCTCCCCGGATTTCGACAACGCAACAACCGTCGCTATCTTGCCGCTCGTTGGCATTTCGGAGTGTACGTCGGGCTTGTCTTCGCCTCGCACCTCGGCAATCTCGCGTTCCAGGATCGCCAGCTTCTGTGTGAGCCGGCGCACCTGCCGTTCAGAGCGCGAACGGTCGATATCCATCTTCAGCATGCGGATCAGGATCATGCCGATGCCGATGACGATAGGCAGCACCGGCGGGTAGTAAATGCCGGTAACGTGACCGAGCCAGTCGATCACGGGAGGAAAAACGCCCAGCAGCAGTATCGCGGCGGCCACGGCCAGCCACCACAACGCATAGCTGCCATGCAGATGGTCGCGCCGCACCAGATACAGAATCGCACCCGCCAGGAGGATGCCGATGACGCCCGCGGTAATCTGTGCGCTCATGCTCGCGCTCTGGAACGATGCGGGTCGCGCGGTATCCTGGCGGCGCCGATCTGGGCGAAACACAGCACGGTTGTGTGCAACATGTAGCGCGCCACCATCAGCCACGACGAAAACACGCGCGATCCGCCGGTGCGGCGTGGCGACATCAACGTCGGCATCTCCTGCAGGCTCAGTCCCTTCTTGCGCAGCAACATCAATACTCCCAAATCCTGATAATCCAGCAGACTGGCTTCCGGCGAGGCCAGCACACGAATGGCGCGCCGGTTGTAGACGCGCAAGCCGGAGGTGAAATCCTGCACGCCGATCCCGGTGAGCAATCGAAAATAACGCCACGCCATGCGTTTGGCCACGCTCAGACGCTGGGTGCAGGTGCCGATGGTCACATCCGCATCGCTGCGCTGCTGTTCGGCCAGCAAGCGCGGCAATTCCTGCGGATGGTGCTGCCCATCGCCATCCAGCGTCAACACGTGCGCGTAGCGCTTGCGCCGGGCATAACGCATTCCGGTCTGCGTCGCGCCCCATGCGCCGAGACGCCAGGCAAGCTCAATGACCGTCGCTCCCGCACCGCGCGCCAACGCGGCGGTGTCGTCATTGCTGGAATCGCTGATCACCAGCACATCGCAAGCCAGCGTGGAAACAACGCCACGAACGACAGCCGCGACAGTCGCCGCCTCGTTGTATGCGGGGATCACGGCCAGAAGCCGTGCAGGATCGGACTGATTGCGATGCACTGGAAATGCCTGGACAGGAATCGCTGCATTGTCGGTAGCGCGGGGCAGAGCGTCAATGCGGCGATGCGGTCTCGCCAGAAAGACGCCGTAGGCGTTGCGACCGATCCGCGTTCGCCCGAGAATCCTTACTCGGTTGATCGAAGCTGGCGAACCGCTCGCGGTTTGTCAGAGCGTGGTGCTGGAACTGGAATGGGTGTTGCGCGGGTAGTACGCGTTCTCGCGCGGCCGGGTGCAGACCGTATTGCGGCATCTCATGGCGTAGCCGCATATTCGCTGCGGGAATCGGCGGGTTCTCGAGCGCGCACTCGACAGTCACGCGGCGGGCCTGGAATTTGCCGACGCGTTGCATCACGCCAACTACGCCGATTGCGATTCCGTCACCAGTTTCGACGACCGCGGCTTCGCTCGCCGTAGCGCGAAACTCGGGTTGTCGCCGCCGGTGAGGCTGCCGCCGGGATGAAGCCCGGCAAGGATGCATTGGGATTGCCGTTTCGTCAGCTAGAGACCCCAGTGTCCGGAATTGCGACCGGGTTCCGTTTATAGACATGAAGCGCCCGCAAGGCGCAGTTTCCGGTTCCGACGGCCACGTCACGGAATTCGTCAACAAGGGGTCCTAACCTATTGACCCTGCTCGGCGAACATTCTAGACTCGGCCCGCTCGGGTGTGTGGTCCGATCAACGGGCAGGGGGCGTGGGCTCCACCCGATTCAATTGGGAGAAACTAATGAATACTTTCAAGATGAAAGCGCTGTCGATCGCGGTTCTGGGATTGGCCGGTTTGGGTTTGGCGGGCAGCGTGTTTGCGGATTGCCCGACCGATCCCGCACAACCGACCGGCGCATGGAGCAGCAAAGTTCAGGCTGGCGGCACGGTGGCAATTTCCGCCGGTGGCTATAATGGCAGCAGCTGTAAACTGGATTCCACGCTGACGACGAACAATAGCTTCGATCAGGCTACAGTCGTTGATACGAGTCCTACCAATGAGCCAACTTATCGAGCTCGTTTCTTCTTCAATTATGACGATGTCACCACGATTGGTGCGTTTGACGGCGTGCAAATCTTTACCGCAAACTCCGCTGCGGCGTATCCGGCGACAAACCCTACTACGCAGATTCTTCGTTTAACTTTGCAGGGTGGCGGTGCTACCGGTCACCAGTTAGGTATTATCGCTGCTTGTGACAATGGTGGCGGCAACACATGCAGTGTCGTGGCACCGCTTCCGGCAAGTGGCACTTCATCAGTGGAAGTTCAGATCATCATGGGTGCAAGCGGTACCGGCACAGTAAATTATTGGATCAATAATAATGTATCTGGAACACCGACTGGGTCATTGACGATTACGGGTGGCAATGCGGGTTGGATCGGTACGAACGAAGCCCGTATGGGATTAGCTGGACCGACTCTCGGGATTCGAACAAGTCACTTGAACCAGCCAGTGCACTTTGATGAATTTGACTCCCGCCGCCAAACATTTATTGGTTTCTAAGCTGCTGCAGCCCCGCACATTTTCTTGGAGTGACAACATGACGAAAGCTCGCATTGTATTAAGTTTTGCATTGGCCCTGCCCGCGTTGTTGGTAGGTTCGACCGTTGCCCTTGCCCAGACTTGCGCAAGCCCAATTGTTTTGACCCAAGGCGGGTCGGGTTCGGATAACACTTGTGCGTCTCCGACGGGAACCGGTGCCAATACCATTGGCACTTACTGTGGCGCCATCGCTTCCCCAGAGAATGAAATTATTTATTCGGTTCATTTGGGCGCGGGCGCAACAGGTAGCTTCAGCATTACCAATGTTCAGGCTGGCTTTAATCCGGCGATTGTGCTGTTTCAAGCTTCCGACGCGACGACGTGTCTGGTAGCGAGCAATTGTATCGGCTTGCCGTCTGATGCGAATGGTGCTGGCGGCGACGAGACGCTGTCGTTCAACGGCGATGCTGCGGGCGATTACTATGTTGCAGTTACCGGTGAGCCGGGCACTGGTTCATGTGGTTCCTATGACTGGGGCGCGACTGCAACACTGCCGGTCAAACTCGAGAAGTTTTCTGTGCAGTAAGCGCATTTGACTTCCTATTTATTTCAGCCCACCTATATGGTGGGCTGATTTTTTTGTAAACCCATGATCAAATTTCTTGCTTTTGGTTTGCTTGCGTCAATGTGCTGCAATGCACTGGCGCAATCCCTTCAAGTCGCGCCGTGCGATGCAGGTGAGCATTACCGCTACGCGCGGGTCGATTGCAGGATCGAGGTGCATAACGCGGCCAAATCTTCGATTCGCTTGAGCGCCATCAAGCCACTAAAAGACAACGGGGACCGCGTTCTTGTCTCCACGTTGGCCATTGCACCCGGTGCAACAGCCTACATCCCGGTTTCTCTTGTTCTGGATGGCGGTCCGGGCTTCGTCAATCATTATTTTGCCGCCACCAGCGATGAAACCAATTCGCCGGTCTATCAATTCACGGCCAGAGCCTTTGTCAATACGGTACTGGACGAGGCCAAACCGCGGCTGAATTTCGGCGTCGTCGATGCGGATGGACCGTCACGATCACTGTCGATAACGCTGACGAGCCGTGAGGTGGCGAATCTGAAAATTCTCAAGGTGATGGAAGCTCCGCCTTATGTCGACGTGAGTATCGAGAACGACAGGCAGACCTTAAACGTTGCAACGCGAAGTGCAAAAGATTGGGGTTTGCATCAGGGCTACATCAGGGTTCAGCTCAATGCCCCCCAGCAGAATGAAGCCCGAATCATGGTGGGCATGGATGTGCACGGTGAAATCGTGCCCGCCGAGAACCCTGTGGATGTCGGATTGATGCGTCAGGGAAAGACGAATGAAACGCTCATCCGGCTGGCTTCACGCAACGGCAAGGGTTTCAGGATCGGCAAGCTCGGTGTGAATGGAATAGACGCAAAGGTAGCCGTTGAACCCTGCGTTGCCAGTACAGTTGACTGCCGATTGCTCAAATTGACGTTCGACAAGAATCAGCCTGTCGGAGAGATCCGAGGTCAGGTTCTGGTTGAGCTTCCCGACTACTCCCAAACCCTTCCGATTTTCGTTTGGGGCATGCTCGTCAAGCCCGACGCTGTGGTCAGAACCATCGGCAAGGACAGCAACGACGACCCGTTCAAACTCAGTTCGAAAGGCATTCTTCAATCTTCGGGCGCAGTACAATCCGTCTCGATCCAGGACGCCATCAAGAATTCGATCGACAAACGACAAGATGCATCGCAACCGGTGCCGGGTCGCGGGCCCCTGCTAAAGTGGAGCGTGGCAAACGAAACCAATTTGTACGGCTATCTCATTTATCGGTCGAACAGTGAGAATGGGCCGTGGTTGAGAGTGAATTCTGCAACGATATTGCGTTCCGGCCACAATGATGGCGCGTCAACATACCAATGGCGCGACACAACAGCCGTTCCCGGGCAGACCTATTGGTACTACGTCGGCCTCGTCTACAACGACGGCCACAAGCAGCAACTCACTGGCCCTCAAAAAGTCATCGCCAAGTAGGTGCTCTGCTGCTATCAGTGGCAGGCATGGTGCTCGGCAGACGGCCTCCCCCGGGTTTTGATTGGCGCGCTGCCAGATAGGCCCCAGATGGGCCCCAGACAGGCAATCGTTCGGCACGCCGTGCCAATCACGAACCTTGCCGCCTCCAGGATCTCGTGAGTCCGGCGCTGTTCGCAGAACCGGTTTCAACCGCATTGCCTCGGGAAACAAACGTCAGCGTTGATTCGTCCGGTCCATGACAACCGATCCTCCTTGTATTCGATATGGGGGGAGAGGAAGATGGATTTCCCAAAAATCAGGAGGCGAACAATGACTGCTCACAGAAACATTTCCCGCTTGTTGGCAGCAGTGATTTTGTTGCTTGTGGCGTCGGCTGCAAGCGCGCAGGCGACCCGGACATGGGTGTCGGGTGTAGGCGACGACGCCAATCCCTGCAGCCGGACCGCGCCCTGCAAGACCTTCCCGGGTGCGATTTCAAAGACCGCGGCGGGCGGCGAAATTGACGCGCTTGACCCGGGTGGATTCGGTGCGGTTACGATTACCAAGGCGATAACCCTGGACGGCGGTGGCGGCCAGATTGCGTCTGCGCTGGTTTCCGGTACCAACGGCATAATCATCAACGCGGGACCCAACGACACTGTCACGTTGCGAAACATTCAAATCAATGGCATCGGCAGTGGCCTGGACGGTGTTCGTTTTCTCGCCGGCAAACAGCTTATCGTCGATCATTGCGAAATCTTTGGATTCTCCCAGAACGGGATCGACGTGGTTTTGAACCAAAGTACGCCGGCGAGCGTGACGGTACGTAATACGAGACTCAGCGACAATGCCGGAGATGGCATCAAGGTCGCGAACAGCGTCGCCGCTACGCCGGTGTTTGCTTCGCTGTCTCACGTCGCTATTCGGAACGGAACCAATAGTGTCGAAGCGTCTGTCGCGGCGATTGTCGACATCAACAATTCCGAGTTCAGATCGTTCTCGGGGTCCGGACTTCTGATATCAGGATCCGGCTTCAATAGCGGAACGATCAGCGCGGAAAGCAGCATAATTACCGGTGGTGGGACCGCGGTGAACCCACAAGCCGCCGGAGCGATTCGTCTGTCGAACAACGATATTTTCAGCAATACCGTCGCTGTGGGTTCCGGCGTCGGGACGGTCGTCAGCGCCGGCAACAATCGGCAGGCTGGAAATGGCACCGGGTTTCAATTGCGTGCGGCGACGATCACAACCTTTTGATGGTTCGATGCTTGGCTGAGCCTGGACGCAAAATGAATCCATCTGTCGCTTGTTTCCGGGTCTCGCTTTCGGGAGCGATGTTCAACCAAGATTGAGCACGCTGCTGTGCTCATACCAGTCGCCGAGCACGATGCGCTCGGCGACTTTCTTCCCCAGTTCAAAACGATGAGTCGCCGGTCGGTGGGTGTGGCCGTGGATCAGGCGGGTTACACCGTGCGCGGTCATTGCCGCTTCGACTGCTGTCTGGTTCACATCCATGATTTCCGGTTTCGCGGTCGACGTGTGCTGGCGGCTTTCGCCGCGTGCCTGCGCGGCGAAAGCGCGGCGTTCGGTCAACGATTTTGAGAGGAATTGCCGCTGCCATTGCGGGTCGCGCACCAGCGTGCGGAATTTCTGATACTCGATATCGTCGGTACATAGCGTATCGCCGTGCATCAGCAGCGTACGTTGGCCATTCAGTTCGATGACGGTCGGATCGCGCAACAAGGTCATGCCGGCGCGCGTTGCGTAGTCTTGTCCGAGCAGAAAATCGCGGTTGCCGTGCATGAAGTAGACCGGCACCCCGGTGTCACGCACGGAGCGCAATGCGTTCGCAACCAGGTTTGCCAACGCTGCGTCATCGTCGTCGCCGATCCAGCTTTCGAACAGATCGCCGAGGATGTACAGCGCTTCGGCATGCCGGGCGTCGTTGGAAAGGAATCGGGTGAACTGTTCGATGATCTGCGGCCTGGCTTCGTCCAGATGCAGGTCTGATATGAACAGGGTTGTCATTGGATTTCTTGCAGAAGGGTTAATCGGGCGATTGCAAAGCAAATCGCCACCCCGAGGCTACGCAACCTTGCGTTGCCAGGGCGTAATTCGTTTGAGTTCGGCAGAGAGCTTCGAACGTGCGATTTCGGTATCGTACTTGGCTTGAAGTCGCAGCCACCAGCCATCGGATAGATCGTAGAATCGGCACAGTCGCAAATCCGTATCTGCGGTGATGCTGCGACGACCAGCGACAATTTCACCTATGCGCTGAGCCGGAACACCGATTTCTTTGGCCAGACGGTACTGGCTCATCCCTGATGGGAGAAGAAACTCTTCCTTGAGCATTTCGCCGGGCGATACTGGAGCGATCTTGGACATGGGATTCTCAATCAATGATAGCCGACAATCTCGACATCAAAAGCATTGCCGCGTTCGAAGCGGAAGCACACGCGCCATTGATCGTTGATGCGTACGCTGTATTGACCTTCGCGATTCCCGCGATGCTTTTCCAGACGATTAATGTCAAACCGTTGTCAGCCTGGTTCACTTCACCACGCTGGCTTTCTCGATGACGATTGGCGTCTTCGGTACGTCGCTCTGGAACGGGCCTTGCGGGCCGGTTTCGACGGACTTGATCTTGTCCACGGTATCCATGCCGTCTACGACTTTGCCGAATACACAGTAACCCCATGACACCGGACCATTGGCGCCGCCGACGTAGTCCAGACGCTTGTCGTCGACCACGTTGATGAAGAATTCGGCGGCTGCAGAATTGGGATCGCCGGTGCGCGCCATGGCGACGGTGCCGCGCAGGTTCGAAAGACCGTTGTTGGCTTCGTTGCGGATCGGCGCGTGTGGACGCTTGCGGACCAGAGCTTTCGTCCAGCCACCACCCTGGACCATGAAGTTGTCGATCACGCGATGGAAGATGGTGCCGTCGTAAAAGCCCTCGTTCACATAGCGCAGGAAGTTTTCAACCGTATTCGGAGCCTTGTCCGGATACAGCTCGATGGTGATATCGCCCATGCTGGTATGCAGCAGCACTTTGGGGTTGGCGGCCGGCGTGGGTGCCTTGTCGGCATCGGATTTGGCCGGGGCGGCAATTTTGGTGGCAGGCTTGGTGGCCGCATGCGGTGCCGCGACGACGACCAGCGGGGCCATCAACGCAAGGGTGCAGAGTATCTGTTTGAGCATGGTCGAACTCCCGGGCAAGAAAAATCGTGGGGCAATGATACGCAGAAATTGCAGGGGTTGCCGAATGGAGCGGATTGTCGAATCCCTTTTGCTCCCTCTCCCCCGATTTATCGGGCGAGAAGGATTCAGATCGCGACTGTCAACCCGGTTACGCCGCAGCCAGTTTTTCGATCTCGCGGACCTGCAATTTGATTTCGAGCAGCTTGAGATAGTCGCGTTCGGATTCGAGATCTGCCCTGGTCAACGGATGCGCCGCAAGCCACGCCGAAGGCAACGCGAGCGACAGGGTCTTGCCGTCTGCGCGCAATTGCAATGGCGGCAGCGGTTCGGCATTGCGTCCTCGCTGCAACAGCACCGCCAGACGCAACAGCGTGGTCACGCGCAAGCCGGATTGACGCAGGCGCTCCAGCAGTGCGCGCAGCGCCGCAACATCAGGTTTGCGACGATGGCAGCGCAGCATCGCCGCCAGGACTTGCTGCTCGTGACGTGCGAAGCCGGCCAGGTCGGACTTTTCGACGATATAGGCGCCGTGCACATGGTGTTGGCTGTGCGCAATGGCCAAACCGATCTCGTGGATGTCGGCTGCCCATATGATCCAGTCACGTTCGGCCGCGCCAAGTTGCCACTCGACGGCAACCTGGTCGAACAGGGCAAGGGCCGTGGCCCTGACGCGTTGCGCATGCGCGCGATCGACCGCGTAACGTTGTGCGAGTGCGGCGATGCTTGCGGTGCGCGGGTCGCGGTGTTCGGCACGGCCAATCATGTCGTAGAGCAGACCTTCGCGCATTGCGGTTTCGCACACGCGCATGTGCTCCAGTCCGAGCGCCGCGAAGCACGCTTCCAGAATCGCCACGCCGCCGGCGATGATGGGCGTGCGATCGCTGCTCAGGCCGGGCAATTGGATGTTTTCAATCGTGCCGCAATAGAGCAACGCTTCACGCAGATTTTCCAATGACGCGAGACTGATGCCCGAATCGCACCAACCGGCCGCCTGCACGACGTTGCCGATGGAGCGTGCGGTGCCGGATGAGCCGATTGCCTCGCCCCACCCGAACGCCCGGTAGTCGGCGACGAACTGCTGCAGCTCCACCGCGATTTCGGTCTGTGCCTGTTTCCAGCGCTTGCGGGTCAGTTTTCCATCGCCGAAAAACCGCAGGGTGCTGGCGATGCAGCCGACTTGCAGGCTTTCCTTTTCGAGTGCCTCAAAATGCTGGCCGATGATGAATTCGGTACTGGCGCCGCCAATATCGATAACCAATCGGCGTTGTGGCGAATCCGGTATGCCATGGGCAACACCAAGATAGATCAGTCGCGCTTCTTCACGACCGGAAACGACTTCGATCGGATGTCCCAGCGCCTCTTCGGCGGGCTGCAGAAATGCCGGAGGATTGCTGAGCTGGCGCACGGCATTGGTCGCAACGGCGCGGATGCGTGAAGCCGGCAGCCCACGCACACGCTGGCCGAAGCGCGCCAGGCAGGCAATCGCACGGTCATGGCGCACGGCGTCGAGATTGCCGTCCTGATCGAGTCCGGCTGCCAGACGCACGCTGTCGCGCAGGCGATCGATCACCCGCGGCTCGCCATGCTCGTAGCGTGCAACGACCAGATGGAAACTGTTCGAGCCTACATCCGCTGCGGCGAGCAGATCGCCTTCCTGGATGTTTGGCGGGTTGATCTCGGGCATGAGTGGCGCGAACGCAGCGAAACTGGGCGCATTGTGACACGGGCGCGGGGTGTGACGGAAACCCTATGCCGACACCGGGACAGCAGTCGCCAGGAACCTGCAGACGCGCCGGGCGATTTCGACTTGCCGGTCATTCGCAAAGCCTGTGCAGCAACCAGCTTTGCGCGGAATGCGGCTTGGCATCGCCGGGTTGGACGCGCTCGTAGTGCCCGTCGTCGTGCAGAACCCACGCTTGGGTGTTGTCGCTCAGATAGTTTTCCAGCGCCTCGCGATAGACGCGCTGGGCGAGCTTGGCATCGAGAATCGGAAAGCACACTTCGATCCGACGCAGCAGATTGCGTTCCATCCAGTCCGCGCTGGCGCAGTAGATTTCCGGTTCGCCGTCGTTGGCGAACCAGTACACGCGGCTGTGTTCGAGAAAGCGTCCGACGATCGATACCACGCGGATGTTGTCGGATATGCCGGGCATGCCGGGGCGCAGGGTACAGGCGCCGCGCACGATCAAATCGATGCGCACGCCGGCGCGCGAAGCCTTGTAAAGTTGCGCGACGATGGCGGCATGACTCAACGCATTGACCTTGGCGACGATGCGGGCGGGTTTGCCTGCTTGTGCATGGCGGATCTCGCGTTCGATCAGATCCATCAGATTCTTGTGCAACGTGAATGGCGACTGCAGCAGGTGGGACAGCGTGATCACCGGGCCGAGACCGGAAATCTGCTGGAACAGCTTGTGCGTGTCGCTGCCAATGTCGACATCGGCCGTCATCAGACCGATGTCCGTGTACAGACGCGAATTGGCGGAATGGTAATTGCCGGTCGATAGATGCACGTAGCGGCGCAGCATTCCGTTTTCGCGGCGCACGATAAGCAGCATCTTGGCGTGGGTCTTGTAGCCAACCACGCCATAGACCACCTGCACGCCGGCTTCCTGCAACAAATTGGCGAACGCGATGTTGCGCTCTTCGTCGAAACGCGCGCGCAGTTCGACCACAACCGTGACGTCCTTGCCGGCACGGGCAGCATCGATGAGCAGGGTGACGAGTGGCGAATCCGCTCCGGTGCGGTACAGCGTCTGTTTGATGGCGAGAACATCCGGATCGACGCTCGCCTGACGCATCAGTTCGATGACGGTGGCAAAAGAATCGAACGGATGGTGCAGCAGGATGTCGCGCTCCGAGATTGCCTCGAACAAATTGCGATCGGTTGCCACGGCAGTCGCAAGATGCGGAGAAAACTTCTGAAACTTCAGGTCCGGGCGATCGACCTGATCGTAGATGGCGACGACGCGATGGATATTGACAGGGCCGGCACAACGGTAAACCTCGCTCTCGCCGAGTTCGAAGTTCTGCATCAGGAATTCTGCGACGGTCTTCGGACACGTGTCGGCCACTTCAAGACGCACCGGCTTGGCATAGCCGCGGCCGCGCAGTTCGTCGCGCAGGGCGTGGGCCAGGTTCTCGATTTCTTCCTCGTCGACGAACAACTCGCTGTTGCGCGTGACCCGGAACGGGTAGGCGCCCTTGACCTTCATGCCGGGAAACAGTTCGTCGACGAATTGCAGCAGGATGCTCGACAGGAACACGAAGTCGTGCGCGCTATCGGCGACTTCGGGCGGCAGACGCACGATGCGCGGCAGCGAGCGCGGTGCACGCACCAGCGCCATGTGGCCCTCGCGACCGAACGCGTCGGTGCCGTGCAGGGCGACAATCAGATTCAGACTCTTGTTGAGAATGCGCGGGAACGGATGCGCCGGATCCAGGCCGAGCGGCGACAGCACCGGCAGCACCTCGTTCTGGAAGTAGCCTTGCAGCCAGCGCTGCTGCTTCAGCGTCCAGCGCGCTCGATCGACGAAGCGGATGCCTTCGGCTTCCAGCTCCGGCAGCAAGGTGTGGTTCCATACCGCGTACTGATCGCGCACCAGTTCCAGCGCGCGATCGCGAATGCGCGAGAGGACATCGCTCGGCGCATGTCCGTCGGCACCGGGGATGGCATCGCCGAAGGCGACGTGATGGCGCAGGATGGCTACGCGAACCTCGAAAAACTCGTCGAGATTGGAGTTGACGATGCACAGATAGCGTAAGCGTTCCAGCAGCGGCACCGAACTATCCTGCGCTTGCGCCAGCACACGAAAATTGAATTCGAGCTGGGCGAGTTCCTGATTGAGATACAGCTCGGGTGCAGCAAGATCAGAATCCGCCAGTGCCGAATCGATCGCTTGCGAAGCGGCGGAGTCCACCAGATCGCGATCGTCGGCAGGGATGCTGACGTTGGCTGCGATCGCGCGTGGGTCGACGATGATTGGCTTTGGTGTGGACGTAACCATTATCGAATCTATGGTACCCGCCAATCGTTACGTGCAGGTGACGCCCGTGCACACGCGTCGGCAATGCACATCGAAGCGCCAGGAGCGAATTTGCCTTGATCTTCGGGTTTGATCTTGCGCCTGCGCAGGTCGAGGACAATCGGCGTCATCTGCGCGATGCGCGCTTCGATGCGAGAACGCTGGTAGTAATCCAGGTCGGTGCGCTTCGCCAGCATCTTGAGCTGATTCAATGCGTCTTCGGCACGGCCATTCAGGTAGGCAGCATCGGCGTGCGCCACGCCGGCACGCACCGGGTCGCCAGCCAGTTCGCAGGCGCGCGCAAACACGGTTTGCAACTGCGGGTCTTCGTCGTTGCTGCTCAATTGCGGACGCAGAAGAGCCTGGGCTTGTTTGGCGCCTGCTTTGTCGTTTACCTGAAGCAGAGCCAGCGCGTGTTCGATCACCAGCGCATGATTGTCCGGGTAGCGGTGCTCAAGTTTCGCGTACAACCGCAATGCTGCGTCGCGTTGTCCGGTCATCAGTTGGGTGTGACCCCAAGCCAGTTGCAGCACGAGATCGTCCGGGTTTTCGCTGGCCAGTTTCTCGGCGACCGCATTCGCCTTTTTCGCATCGCCCGCGTGCACAAGCGCCAGCGCGTAGCCGTAACGATTGGCGGTAGTCGCAAATGCGGGATTTTTGCGCAGATTGTCCGCGTAGTAGGCGACCACCTGTGAGGGGCGGGTCGAGTCGAGCACGCGCGCTCGCTCGCGCATCAGCAGGAAATAGGATTCGGAACGGGCGCGTTGACTCGCGCGATACTGTGTCGAATCGGCAATTTTGTTCAACGTCGCGGAAGCGCTTCGACTCAGTGCAGGCGGCAGCAGCACGGAGTCGATCGCGGCCACCGTATCGGACGAGTCCGGAACCCCGGGGGAATGGTCGTCCTGATTTACGGAATGGTCGTCCTGGTTTACGTTAACGCGCTCGGTCGAGGACGAAACCGGTTTTTCCGATCCATCGGCTTGCACCTGACTAACGGTGACAGTCGCGTTCATTTCTTTCGTGAGCTTTGCCGCGCGCGCCTTGGCCTCGCTGATGCGTTCGGTCGTAACCGGGTGATCCAGCAGAAGCGCGGGCACGTCGTCCGGGTCGGAGCCGGGTCGCATTGCGCGCTGCATGCGCTCGAAAAAGTCGGCCATGGCATTGGGGTCGAAATTCGCCTTGGCCAGCGTCTGGATGCCGACGCGGTCGGCTTCGGATTCATCGGCGCGGGTAAAATTGATCTGCATCTGCTGCATCAAACCCTGCGCGGTCGCTATGGCACCGATATCGGCGTTGCTGGAGCTGTAGGGACTCTGGTGCGCCGACGCGGCAATCGCGCCAACCATGGCCAGTATCATCAGTGGCGCGTACTTTCGTTCTGCCTCCACTGCGCGCACCAGGTGCTGTTGCGTAATGTGTGAAATTTCATGGGCCAGTACCGCGGCCAATTCACTTTCGGTCGCAGTGGTGGTGATCAGGCCGGAATTGACCCCGACAAAACCGCCCGGTAGCGCGAACGCGTTGATTTCCGGGTCGCGCACGACGAAGAAAGTGAACGGCTGGTCGGGCTTCGGACTGTACGAGACAAGGCGGTAGCCCAGTGCGTTGATGTAGTCGGTCAGCAGGGCATCGTCCTGCACCATTTCCTGATTGCGAAGCTCATGCAGCACATAGAACCCGTACTGGCGTTGCTCCTCGGGCGACGCCACCGTTCCGGCGGAACTGCCCATGCTAGGCAGTTGCGGATCAACGGCACGTGCCGGCGCACCCGCAAACAGAGTGCAGGCAAATACGAGCAATGAGACGATGGATGGACAACGCATGTGATACTCGAAACACAGGAAAGACTCGAGCGAACCAGGGTCTTGGACACCATACCGCAGCGCTTGGTTCGCCGCCATCGCTGCCATCGCGGACGCAACGGCGTTTGGGGAACCTCCGATCAAGCCCTACACAGGGATCAATCCGAGGTTCCTTAGCTGCGCGGCTTCGGGCACGCTAAACTGGCGTCGCGCTGGCGGGCCACGTCGCCGCGAACCGTATTCTGGACCCAAAACATGCCAAAAGTCGAAATCTATTCCAGTGCCATATGTGCGTATTGCACCGCCGCCAAGACCTTGCTCAAACAAAAAGGGTTGGATTACACCGAAATCCGCATCGATACCGATCCGGCACACATGCAGGAAATGCTGGGGCGGGCGCGCCGGCGCACCGTGCCGCAGATTTTCATCGATGATCATCACATCGGCGGATACGAAGATCTGGTCGCAGCCGACCGCAATGGCGAATTGGCAAAGTTGATTGGGGGTGGGGGCTGAAAAACGAGGCTGCAGACATGAGGCGGTGTAAAGTGTGGCGTGCGACGTCAAGCAACCCCGCTTGTCATTCCCGCGCAGGCGCGAGGCGCTTTGCAACAGCCGCGGGGCCAGTCATTCATTCCTTGCCTTGTTTTTTCGATGAATCAAGAGCAACAACCGGATTGCATGCCACTTCCTGCGGCATGCCCTGCGGGCCATTCACCAAGCGAAAGTTCGTTGGGGCATCCCGTCTGCATGTTCCGGATCGCCACTTCGTGCCGTCCGGAACGACGGCCAACTCTTGATTTCCCGATTCCCGATTCCCGATTCGCGGCTATCGCGATAAACGCAACAGGTGCACCGCCGTGCCATCGCGACGCTGCCCGTCCATGCGCGATATCGCTACCGAGTTGAAGTCCGTGTCGGTGGCGCCGTCGCTCTGATGCAGGCTGCAGACCGTTGGCGGCCATTCCGGATGTGCGGCATCGCGACTGCATGCCAGCGTGTCGTCGCCTGTGGAATCGGAAAGTTGAAAATGCGTAGCGTCCAACGCCTGATAGGCATTCAGGTCGATACGTTGCGGGGCTGCGTCGGTGCCGTCCGTTACCAGTACCCAGTCGCCCTGCCAGGCTTGACCGTCGACCGCTTCGGCCAAAGGCAATCGAACCAGATCGAACTGTTGCAGTTGCAGGCTGCCGTCGCCGCGCGCGCGGCCAAGCCACGCTTGCGCATGTGCGCTGGACAGAAATTGCAGATCCAGCGTCAATACGGAATCGCCGTGCGGCTGGGAAGCCACGCTTGAGAACGGGCCGCTGCCTCCAGACAGTCGCAACAGCGACAGGCTGGCGATGCGTCCCTCGTAAGGCGCGCTGCCGAAGTACCAAACGGGCTGACCGGCGCCGTCATAGGTCATCAGCGAGGTGCTCAATTGACCCTGCTGCGCTTCGATGCTCAGTACGGTGCGGTCGGCATTGGCCTGGGTTGTGCCGGTGCTCCACCAGAATCCGGTTTCCGGAACGATCGGCGCGCTGTCGGCGCGGCGGCGATCGATGAGTGAAAAAGCACGCAATTTTGGCGTTGCCTGGGCGCCATCGGCGGCGAAAAAGCTGACATGGTAGATGCCCGACGGCAGCACGGCGCGATTGAGCGCAAGCGCCGGATTGAGCTCGATCGAGAACGGCATCGCGCGACGCTCGCAAAGGCTCAGCACGGAGCGCGCATCGACGCGCAGATCCGAGCCGTCGAGCGTGACGGTTTGCAAAGTCGGCGGGCACTGTGTTGGCCATTGGCCGCTGATCGTGATGTTCCATGCGGCCGGCAACGCATTGGGCAGGAAACGCTGTTTGATGCTGAACCCGCCATTGCCTTGCGCTGGTTGCGCGCACAGTGAACCGCTAAGCATGACCAGCGCGATCGCTGCGCCACGCCCGATCGTTTTGGGGCGAATCGGGTTGGACCAGATTCCGGCGAACATGTTCAGACGATTCCGATTCCTTGTCCGGGAGCGGAGTATACCCGATAATGGGCGGCTGATTTGCCGGCTTCGGGTTATCCGGCGTGCCGGGAAACGCCGGTCCAGCGCGGTGCACGGATGCATCGCACGCGAGTGGATCGCGCAAGCGATCGGCTCGCGCAGCGACGTTCGCGGGTATCGCCCGCGCGTAAGCGGACGTAACGGTCCGGGAGAGACAGTTCCAGTAAACACGCAGGAGTGGATTGCCCATGAGCAAGACGATTGCCGTTATTCGCGGCGACGGCATCGGTCCGGAAATCATGCGCGCAACATTGCGCGTTCTCGATGAGTTGAAAGCCGGGCTGGAATACGACTTTGTGGAAGCCGGGGTGTCGGCGCAGGAAAAGGTCGGCGAATTGCTGCCGGCGGCCACGCTGGAAAGCATCGCCCGGCATCGCGTTGCATTGAAAAGCCCGTTGACGACACCTATCGGCGGCGGTTTCTCTTCGTTGAACGTAGAGTTGCGCAAGCGCTTCGATCTTTACGCCAACGTGCGTCCGGCGCTCAGTTTTCCAGGTACTCGCTCGCGCTACGAAGATATCGACATCCTCACCGTGCGCGAGAATACCGAAGGCGCGTATCTGTCCGAAGGGCAGAGCCTGTCCGAAGACGGCCAGACTGCGATATCGATGATCCGCAACACGCGCCGAGGCAGCGAGCGCATCGTACGCTACGCCTTTGATTTGGCACATCGGCTGGGCCGAAAGAAAGTCACGGCGGTGCACAAGGCCAACATCATCAAAACCGCTTCCGGCCTTTTCCTGGATGTCGCGCGTGGCGTGGCGAAGGAATACCCGCGCATCGAATTCAACGAGATGATCGTGGACAACGCCTGCATGCAATTGGTCATGCGTCCCGAACAATTCGATGTGATCGTCACCACCAACCTGTTCGGCGACATCATCTCGGATCTGTGCGCTGGATTGATCGGGGGTCTGGGTTTGGCGCCGGGCGCGAATATCGGCACCGAGGCCGCGATTTTCGAGGCCGTACACGGTTCCGCGCCGGACATCGCCGGCAAGGGTATAGCCAATCCCTGCGCCCTGCTGTTGGCCGCTTGCCAGATGCTCGACCATCTGGGCTTGCCCAAACTCGCGCTGCGCGTGCGCACGGCAATTCGGGAAACCCTGTCGGCAAAGGATCGGGTAACGCCGGATCTGGGCGGCGACGGCACCACGGAAGGTTTTGCCGAGGCATTGATCGAACGCGTGCGCCGGCTGTAGCTTGCGGCGCAGATGAACCGGGCAAGAACGGGTCTGTCCCGGTCGGCACTTTTCGTCATAAACGTTGTCTGAGATGACCCCGGGTGCGGCCACGAGCGTCGGATTCGGGGCAATACAATCCCAACCCAAGGTACCTACTACTATGCGAATGCACTGTGTATTGATTGCGACTCTCGCGCTGGCTTTCGGTGGTGTCATTCAGGCTTCGGCGGCCGCGCCCGATGCTTCGTCAACATCCGTGCCGGCCAAATCGGCTGCTGCTCCAGCGACCGCTGCGCAAAACAGCAAGGCCGATCAAGCCAAGTATGTCGCACCATATCAACTGATGACGCCGCAAGAACGCAAGGCTTTTCGCGAAAAGATGCGCAGTTTGAAGACGCCGAAAGAACGTGAGGCGTTGCGGCTCGAACATCGCAAGCTGATGGAAAAGCGTGCTGCGGAACGTGGCGAAAAACTGCGTCCCATGCCGACCCGCGAGCAGGTGCAGGCACGCGCCGCCGCAGCCAAACACAACACGCAGCCGCAGCAGAAAAAGGACCCGGCTTCAGCCGACCAGCATCCGGCGCATTGAAGTCAATACAGCCTTGCAGTAGTTCCACATGATCCCGGAGCAAGTGCCGGGATCAAGGCCGCGGGTCCGGAATGCTCCGAACAAGGCCACGCAGGCGACATCGCCGCGTCGTTTGCAATCAATCGGTGACACCTGTGCGGACATGTTCAGGACGTCCCCGGGGAGAAAATGAATGATGTGGCGCGGTACGATCGGTGCGCTGTCGATTCTTGCGGCGGGGTATGCCGTCTCGCCCGCGACCGCACAGACGGTATTGCCGAAGGTGAACGTCACCGCCCGCAAGTGGGAACAACGGCATGGCGGGTATCTGATCTCAAGCAATTTCAAAGTCGATCCGCACATGTCGGCTGTGATCTATCCGGCCGAAGCATTTCAAAGGGGCGACATCCTCAGCGTGCAGCTGACGCAAATGAAGGATGACGAATACTTCATCCTTCAGGAGTGCGTTTCCGATCCGTGCACAAAGGCGCACATTCTGCGCGCGTGGAACGCGTATGGCGCCATGGGTGTTACCGCACATAACGGGAATCGCGTCTGGATCCCGCACGAGGGCAAGTTCTTCATGTGGATGCAGCGCATCCACATGACGCGATCCATCCCGAATGTCCCGCTCATGCCACCGAGTGGCAGCGCGGGGGGAGACAACTCCGGTTTGGCGACCAGTCCGGGTGTGTTCACTGGCTACAATCCGCTGAGTCCGCCGTTGGTGTTCATTCCAACCGGCAGCGCCGATCAGTTTCAGGGCACTGACCTGGCGGCGGCTCGGAACCGCGGCCCGGAAAAGGTCGTGTCCTCGAAACACGATGGCCTGAGTTACGCGATCAAGTTCGCCAGCGGCACCAGCGTACTGATTCAGCGCATGCACGCGGCCAGGTAGGCCCGAGGTTGTAGGATGGGTTGAGCGCAGCGATACCCATCGTTATCCTGCTCAGTGATGACCGAATATCGTCGCGATCACACTGCTGGCGGGACCCACTTCTTTACCGTCAATCTTTCCGATCGCCGATCCTCCGGGCTCGTGGACAACATTGCGTTTCTGCGTTCGGCATTGCGCATCGTGCGCACAAAGCATCCGTTCAGAATCGAAGCGATGGTCGTGCTACCCGAGCACATGCATGCCGTATGGACCTTGCCGCCCGGGGACGCCGACTATGCAGTGCGTTGGCGCTTGATCAAAACCTTGTTTTCGCTATCGATGCCTCGCGGCGAACGGCGTTCCGCCAGCCGCCGGACCAAACACGAGCGCGGTATCTGGCAGCGGCGCTTCTGGGAACACCGAATCCCCGACGATCGTGATCTGGCAACACATATCGACTATGTACACATCAACCCCGTGAAGCACGCACTGGTGGAACGAGTCTGCGACTGGCCGTGGTCGTCTTTCCATCGACATGTGCGTGCCGGGGACTTGCCGCGTGATTGGGCGGGCACGCGCGAGTTGGAGCGGAACGGCGGTGCATTTGGAGAACGGCGATGATGGGTATCGCTGCGCTCAACCCATCCTACGGGCTGATTCAGCGCATGCACGCGGCCAATTGATTTGCCGCACCGTCAGTCCTCGTCCGGTCTGGGTTTGTACGCCTCCATCAATTGCTTCTGCACCTGGCCCGGTACCGGGTCGTAGTGGCTGAACTCGATGGCGTAGCGGCCCTGGCCGCCGGTCATGGCCTTGAGTTCGGTCTGGTAGTCGGCGACTTCGGCCAGGGGCACCTGCGCCTTGATGACCAGTTCGCCGCCGCGGGTCGCGTCGGTGCCGTGAATGCGTGCACGCTTGCTTGCGAGTCCGCCGGTGACGTCGCCCATGTGCGAGTCGGGCACGAACACTTCCAGATCGACGATCGGCTCGAGCACTTGCGGCTTGGCCTTGGCGATGGCGTCGAGGAACGCCTTTTTGCCGGCGGTGACGAAGGCGACTTCCTTGGAATCGACCGGGTGGTATTTGCCGTCGTACACGATGACGCGCACGTCCTGCAATTGGTAACCGGCGACGGCACCGTGCTCGAGTACCTGGCGCACGCCTTTTTCCACCGCCGGGATCAGTTGTCCGGGAATCGTGCCGCCCTTGACCTCGTCGACGAATTCGAAGCCGCCGCCACGCGGTAGCGGTTCGATGCGCAGGAACACTTCGCCGAATTGACCGGCGCCACCGGTCTGCTTCTTGTGGCGGTGGTGGCCTTCGGCCTTGGCGCCGACTGTTTCGCGGTAGGCGATGCGCGGTGGACGCGTCTTGACCTCGACGCCGTAACGCTCCTTCATGCGCTCGAGCATCAGCTTCAGGTGCAGATCGGACAGCCCGCGGATCACCGATTCGTTCAGTTCCTTGTTGTGTTCATAGCGGAAGCACGGATCTTCCTCGCCGAGCTTGAGCAGGGATATCGCCAGCTTCTGTTCTTGTCCCTTGTGTGCCGGTTCCACGGCCAGGCCGAACATCGGTTGCGGAAAGTCCAGCGGCTTGAGATGAATCTGGTCCTCGTCGTGCGAGTCGTGGAGCACGGCGTCGAAATGGATTTCCTCGACCTTGGCCACGGCGGCGATGTCTCCCGGAATGGCGTGGTCGATCTCGACATGATCCTTGCCGTTGAGCCGGAACAGGTGGCCGACCTTGAACGGCTTCTTGCCGTCGTCGATGAACAGTTGTGTATCCTTTTTCACCGTGCCCTGATAGACACGAAACACGCTGAGCTTGCCGACGAACGGGTCGTTTACGATCTTGAACACGTCGGCGATGACATGTTGACCCGGATCGGGTTGAGCCTGGATCGGTTTTGCGTTCGCGCCTGTGCCTTTGACGAACGGCGGCGGATTGCCTTCCAGCGGATTCGGTGCGAGTTTTTCCAGAATGTTCAGCAATTCCCTGACCCCGGCGCCGGTACGCGCGGACACGAAACACACGGGCACCAGATGGCCTTCGCGCAGACACTGCTCGAAGGCATCGTGCAACTCCGCACCGGACAGACTGGTTTCCCCCTGTTCCAGATATTTGTCCATCACCGTTTCGTTGATCTCGACAACCTGATCGATGATGCGCTGGTGGGCCTCGGCCACGCTGGAAAAATCCGCCACGCCCGGATTCTGATCGGCGTGGGGCTTGAAAAAACAGTCGACCACGCTCTTGCCATCCTGGGCGGGCAGGTTGATCGGCAGACATTCCGGGCCGAACTCCTCGCGCAATTGTTCGACCAGCGCGCGACAGTTTCCGCCGTCCATCTTGTTGACGATCAGGATGCGGGCGAGCCGGCGCGCCTTGGCGTGATGCATCATGCGCGTGGCGCCGTATTCAATGCCGTTATGCGCATTCACCACAACGGCACAGGTTTCCACCGCGGCAAGCGCGGTCAGGGTGGGGCCGCGAAAATCGGCGGCACCAGGCGTGTCGATCAGGTTGATGTGACAATCGCCATGGTCGATCGAGGCGACCACCGTGTTGAGCGATTGTTTGCGTTCCTTTTCCATCGGATCGAAATCCGAAACCGTGGTGCCGCGCTCGACGGAGCCGGGTGTGCCGATCACGCCGCCGGCGTGCAGCAGCGCTTCAAACAACGTGGTCTTGCCTGCGGCGGTATGCCCGACGAGCGCGAGGTTTCGGATGCCTTCGGTGGTGTAGGCCATAACCCGTATCTCCGTGGTTTTTGCCATCTCCTGATGGCGAAGATCAAAAGCGGGCATCCTGCCCGCACTTTGTGGTTATTTGTGCGATCAGTCCCTGATCGCGGAGATCAAGAAGCGGGCATCCTGCCGCACTTTCAAATTTTTCTCCCTCTCCCCCAACGGTTTCATTGTCGGGGGAGAGGGTTTGGGTGAGGAGGAAATGCATCGTACTGCGAAAGCATGTCTGCCGTGTCGGGCTTAACCCCCTCACCCAACCCTCTCCCCCGAGCAGACTCGAGAGAGAGGGCTTAAGATTTCTCCTTTCGTGCGTGCAGGTCAAGCGGCGCTGCGGCACATGCGTTGTTAACGACGCATTTACGCGTCGTCGGCTAGTGTGACGCACCCTCGGAATCGTCGCCCCGTCAATGACAACCGAACCGGACCAGTCAGCTGTTCCAACAATGGACTTTGTCCTGGTCGCGCATCGTGGCGACGCGACCAATCACGTGGAAAACACGCTTGCGGCCTTTGCCGGTGCGGCGCGGCTTGGTCTGCGTCATGTAGAGCTCGATGTGCAAGTCACGCGCGATGGCGTACCCATCGTGTTGCATGATGCATCGCTGGCGCGAATTCACCGGCTCGCCAAGCGGGTGACAGCGTTGACGATCGACGAGCTGGGCTCGCTTGGCGTGCTCGCCGAAGGCAGTCGACCGCCGCCGATACCGCGACTTTCGGAGTTCGTCGCGTGGATGCGTGCCACGCCAACGATGCACGCCTTCGTCGAAATCAAGAAAGAGAGCCTGGCCGTGCATGGCCGTAAAATCGTGCTCGCAGCCATCTCTCAAGCCATCGAAACCATTCGCGATCGTGTCGTGGTCATCAGTTACGACGCGCGGGTGTTGGCGATGGCGAAACGCGCAGGTTTCCCGATCGGTTATGTCTTGCCGGACCTGCGCAAGCGTTTCCAATCCACGTCCGGGAATCTGGCGCCGGAATGGTTGTTCGCCGACTTCCGGCAGATACTGGATGCGGGTGCCATCTGGCCCGGAAATTGGAATTGGGCCACGTTTGAAGTCGACAATGTCGATCTCGCGCAATGCATGGCCGGGTTGGGCGTGCGTTATATCGAAACCATGAACCCCGCCAGATTGATCGGCGCCACCCGCTGATGTGGTGCGATTGGCAAGACGATATCCGCGCGCGCGCGAAGCTCCGGCTCGCGCAGACGCCGAAAAGACACTGGATCCGGCGCCTGCGTTATTGGGCACTCGCGATGGCGCTGGTATTGCATCTGGGCTTGCTGGTCGGGCTGCGCAATGCGATGCGTGTGCCACAATCCCAGCGCCAAACCATGTTGCACGTGGTGTTTCTCGACAGGCGCGCGCCACCGCCCGTTCCCCGGCCGCCGCGGATGCCGGGGCGCGCGTTGGCGCCAGCGTCCCATCGACACACAGCGCACATTCCGGTGCCGCAATCGACGTCGCCAGCATCCACCGCAACATCGAATGAGCCGGCCGCGCCCCGCTTGCAATTGTTCAACCGCAACGGAACGATCTGGCAGCCGGCGCGCGCGATCGCTTCGATCCCGACTTCACGCGAACGGGCCGAAGAATTGCTGCAACGCGGCCACAATATCCTGCATTGCCGTCCCACCCGATTTACCCAATCGTACCGTTACGACGAGAGTGTGGGCGATCGCATCGCGCGCAAATACCTGGCCTGGATCGGCTTGTACGGCGAGGCGCCGCGCGAGCGATTGCAGCGGCGGTTGTATGAAGCCGCCGCGGCTTGCGACGCAGAATAAAATCGGTTCAGGCGAACAAAACGGCGAAATCGTCGCGGCAGCATCCGCTCTACCAGGCGCGTCGATACTGTTCGGGCGCGTGGATCTCAACGCCCAGTTCTTTTGCGGCGCGTCGCGGAAAATACGGGTCGCGCAGAAACTCGCGTGCCATGACGATGAGGTCGGCATCGCCGCGATCGAGGATTGCCTGCGCCTGACGGGCATCGGTGATCAGGCCGACCGCCGCCGTGGCGATTCCGGCTTCGCGGCGGATACGTGCGGCGAACGGGACCTGATATTCGGGTCCGATGGGAATCTTCGCGTGCGCCACATTGCCGCCGGAGGAACAATCGATCACGTCGACACCGTCGGCCTTCAGCCAGCGCGTCAGCTCGACGCATTCGTCGATATTCCAACCGTCTTCGACCCAGTCGGTAGCCGAGACGCGCACGAACAGGGGGTTCGGCGCCGGCCATTCGCTACGCACGGCAGCGACGACTTCGCGCAAGGCGCGCGCGCGATTTTGCAGCGAACCGCCATAATCGTCGTCGCGCTTATTGCTCAGTGGCGACAGGAATTCGTGCAGCAAGTAGCCGTGCGCGGCGTGGATTTCGATGACCTGGAAACCGGCTTCGCGCGCGCGCCTGGTCGCTGCGGCGAAGTCGGCGACGATCTTGCGAATGGCTTCCGCGTTCAGCGCAATTGGCAATGGATAACCGGCATCGAATGGGAGCGCGCTCGGCGCCACTGTCGTCCATGCGCCGGTGTCGGCAGTCAACGGCTTGCCGCCGTGCCACGGAACTTCGGTACTGGCCTTGCGTCCGGCATGCGCCAGTTGAATGCCGGCCGCCGCACCGTGCGCGCGGACGAACGCGGTGATGCGCTGCCACGCGCCTTGCTGGACATCGTTCCACAGACCGGTGTCCGCCGCTGAGATGCGGCCTTGTGGCGATACACTGGTCGCTTCCGTGAACACCAGGCCGGCGCCACCTACTGCGCGGCTGCCCAAATGCACAAGATGCCAGTCGTCGGGCACGCCATCCTTCGCGGAGTACTCGCACATAGGCGATACGACGATGCGGTTGCGCAATTTGATGTTGCCCAGTTCGAGCGGCGTAAACAGCGACATGTGGTCGTTTTCCATTGGATGTTCGAGTAAGGCAAACAAGCGCGTGGATGCGGCGGCGCGACTTGTCACAGCAAACGCAACAGCTCCGGCATCAATGGCAGCTTGCGCACGCGCACCGTCGTCGCCGCATAAATCGCATTGGCCAATGCCGGCGCCGCGCTGGCCATGACGATATCGTTGGCATTGATTGGTTCGGCGTCGGAGTCGATGGTGAATGTTTCGACGTCGCGCGGTGCCTGCGCCATGCGCATCGGCGCGTAGTCGGAAAAGCCTTGCTGCTGAACCTGGCCGTCCTTGAGCGTGATGGCCAGGTACAAGGCGCCGGAAATCGCCTGAATGGTGCCACCCATGAGTTGCGCCTGCAGGTTCAGCGGATTCAGCACGCGCCCGACATCGGCAACACAAATCGCACGGTGGAACACAATATTGTTGCCTCGTACCGAAAGCTCGAATGCGTGCGCGCCATATGCTCCGCCAGCGGCGTGACAGGCGATGCCCAGGCCATGACCGTTGTAGCGTTTGCGCTTCCACTCGATCTTGTCTGCGGCCATCTGCAACACGGCGGCCAGGCGCCCGGTGTCCAGGCCGTCGTGCAGTACGCGCGCCGGCTTGAGCAAATCCAGGCGCAACTCGACCGGATCCAGCTTGGCGCCACGTGCGATTTCATCGAGAAAACTCTGCACGGCAAAAGCGGAAAAGCCTTCGGAATCGGGCCAGTCGCCGCGTGGCATGCGCGACGCGACCGGAAAGAACGTCTGTTCGAAATTTGCGACGACACCGGCCGGGAACGCGCCGGGATCCAGACAATCCGCAAAGATCGGCAGCTCACGCATCGCGTTGTCGCGGTAATTGCGCGGCGTAGCTGCGCAGCGCTGCGACCAGGCGCTGAGTTTGCGATGTCGGTCCAGGCCCGCTTGCAGCTCATGCACCCCAAACGGGCGGTAAAAGTCGTGTTGCAAGTCGTCTTCGCGCAACCACAGCAATTTAACCGGCACATCGACGGATTGCGCGATGATGGCGGCTTCGGCGACGAAGTCGTTGTGCAGACGACGGCCAAAATCGCCGCCGGATCGCGGCAGGCGAATTTCGATCTTGTTGCGTGGAACGCCGGTAATGTCGTGCAGCATGTGTGAAGCGCCGTCCGGATCGTGCAAGCCGGCTATCAGCAGAACCTTGCCTTTTTGCAGATGGATCAGCGCATTCGGCGGTTCCAGTGTGGCATGCGCGAGGAAGGGCAGCGTGTAGCGTGCGCTGAGCTTCATGTGCGATTTTTTCAGCGCCGAAGCGAAATCGCCATCATTGCGCACGACGATGCCGTCGCGATTGGCATCGAGCAGCGAGTTTGCGCGCGTTGCAAGCGCTGCACTGGATTCGACAGGACCGCTGGCCGGCTTCCATGTGATCTTGAGCTTGTTGCGGCCCTGCAGCGCGGCCCAGGTATTGTCCGCCAGTACCGCTACGCCGGCTGCGAGCAGGCCATCGAACGGCGTATCCGGTTTGGGTCCCGGCACGACGACGATTTTGCGAACGCCGGGAACGGCGCGCGCCTGCGCGTCGTCGAGTCGATCCAGCGTGCCGTCCTGGTACGGGCAACGTACCATCACCGCGACCAATGCATCGGCGAGATCTGCGTCGATCGCGTACATGGTTCGACCCAGAACGACGTCGCGCGCATCGGCGGTGGGCATGGCCTTGCCGATAATGCGCCATAACGTTGCGGGTTTGAGCGGCAACTTGTCGCCGGGTGGATCGAGGGTAGCGGCGAGGGCGGCCACACTTCCGTAATCGATGCGGCGGCCATCATTTGCGACAACGTCGCCGGATTCCGTGTGCAAGCGTTCGACCGGCACATTCCATTGTTGCGCGCTGGCCTGCACGAGCAACCAGCGCGCAACCGCTCCGGCCTGACGCAACTCGTCCCACGCCGCGGGCGATGCATCGCCGGCAACGCCCTGATCGCCGAATCGATCTATCGGGCCGTCATCGCCGTCGACATAGCCGTAATCCAGTTGCTCCACGCGCACGCGCTTCCAGTCCAGATCCATCTCGTCGGCAATCAACATCGGCAGCGAGGTTTTCACGCCCTGACCGATTTCGCATCCACGCGCGCCAATAATGACGCTGCCGTCATGTTCGATGCGCACGAACGCATTGAGCTGTTGCCCTTCGAAGCGCGCGCCGAGGTAGGGCAGCTTCGTCTGCGCATCGCCGCTGCGCCAACCGACGACCAGGGCACCGGCGGCCGTCGCGCCGATCGTGAGAAAGCGTCGCCGCGAAACTCCGCAACTCATTTCTTCTTCGCCGGTTTGCTTGCCGCAGCCGCGCGCTTGATCGCCCGGCGAATGCGCGGATAGCTGCCGCAGCGACACAGGTTGGCAAGCTTGTCGATATCTGCGTCACCCGGATCGCGACTGCGCAGCAGCAAAGCCGCTGCCGACATGATCTGCCCGGTCTGGCAGTACCCGCACAGCACCACGTCCTCGTCGATCCATGCCTGTTGCAGCGGATGCAGGTCCGCACGGCCGGCCAAACCTTCGATGGTGGTGATCGCATGCTTCGCGACTTGCTTGAGCGGCAACATGCATGCTGCCTGCGCCTTGCCGTCGACCAGGACCGTGCACGCGCCGCATACGCCGACGCCGCACGCATACTTCGCTCCGGTCAGGCGCAACACATCGCGCAGATACCACAACAGCGGCATGGCCGGATCGTCGTCGGAAAAATAATCCTTGCCGTTGATGCGCAACGTCAGCGTCTTTTCCAGTGCGCTGGCCGCAACCGGCGGAACGGGCGTGGGTTTGCTGTGGCGGGCGGGGTTGTCTTGCATGCTGATCTCGCGGGACGGCGTATTCTCGCATTGCTGCTGCGTGGCGAACACCCAGGCGTCGTATTCGCCGCAAAAGCCTCCCGGTATTGGCGAAATCCCGGGCTGGAGTTCAGTTGCAAGCGCAGGTTTCGTCGCGGCTCGGCATCGAAACGCGGACGGTCTGACGCATCTCGCAAGGTTCTCGTGTGCCTGGATTGCGCAATCTTGCCGTTCGTCATTCAACGGCTCAGTCGCCTCCAAATCCATCCTGGAAAATCACGTCGCTGAGGATGTGAAAGTCGCCGGGGGAGATGTCGAAGAAGATGTTGTCGTGGCAACGCACCTCGATACGCGAGGTCGATGTCGGCGTCGCGGGTGCGATGACGGTTGCCGTTCCGGAATTGGGAACGGCGCTCGCGAGCAGCGTCGGGAATGTCTGTCCGCCATTGTCGGAGTACAACACATCCACGTCGGCGCAACTCACGGGTGGCGCCGTCGTATTGGCGACATCCCAGGTGACTTCCTGACTGGATCCCGCCGGCCACGCTGCTGCGGCGAGCGGAGCGGTGACCAGAAACGGGCCGGCATCCGCACGCACATGGACGATCATGTCGTCGCTCGCGGTGGCACCGCCATCTGCATGGTTGTCGCGCACGGTCAGGCGGAACTTGAGATCGCGCGTGGTCGTCGCCCAGGTTTCGCCGGGGATGTCGCCGCCGGAAGGAGTGTCGGTATTCAGGTCGTGACTGAGCACGCGTGCGAGTTCCGGCACGATGCGGCTTGGCGATGTCGTCGGATTGTACGAGCGAAACAGCGCGCGCGAGCCGTTGTCGGATTCGGGTGGCGAGGCCGTGCCGGTGTCCATTTCTTCCCAGTTGTAGGTGAGCGTATCGCCGTCTACATCGGTGGCACTTCCCGTCAACTCGAATGGCGTGTGCATGGGAATGGTGAAATCCGCTCCGGCATCGACCGTCGGTGCGTTGTTGGCCGGTGTGGTCGTGGTGCCGCAAACGCCGCCGCCGCCGGCCAGGCGCGAAACGATCGGGACCAGGCTGATCGCATGGAAATACGCATCCGAATGCGGCTGCAAATCCGACGGTCCGCAGATTCCGGCGTAGGCCATGATGGTGGAGCCGCTGCCCGGTTCCGCCGCCTGCGAGCCGGCGCGATTGCCGCCGCAGGACCCATCGTTGGTATTGAAGCTGTGGTTGGCGCCCATTTGATGTCCCATCTCGTGGGCGACATAGTCGACGTAGAAGGCATCGCCGATCGGCGAGGCCAGGCCGGTCACGCCCTCCGCCTTGAGACCGCTGGCGCAGGCGACACCCAGATCGGCGATGCCGCCACCGCCGGTGCTGAACACGTGGCCGAAGTCGTAATTCGCCGAACCAATGACGCTATCGATGTTCGATTGGTTCTGACCGAGCATGGTTGCACCGTCGTTGTTGGTGTACGGGTCGGTGGCAGCATTCGTGTAGACCAGCAAGTCGTCGTTGGCCACGATCTGGAATTGCACGGCGAAATCGGTCAAATAGATGCCATTGACGCGATTGATCGCCTGCACCATCGCAGCCATCCCGTCTGCCACCGTGCCGCCGAACACGGCCGTGTATTCGCCGGTAGCGGCAAGCGCGAGGCGATAGGTACGTACGCTGGCTCCAGTGCTGGTCCGCGGCACGGGCGATGCCTGCGCGTGATCTAGCAGGTTTGCGGGCGCAACGTCGGGCTGGTCATGGACGCCGCAGACAAACGGTTGCGAGGTCCTGCCCAGGGCTTCGCGACGGAAACTGATGTAGTCCGGGCCGTTGCCCGGCATGGTCGGCTGCATCATCGTCACGCCATCTGGCGCGCGAATCATTGCCGAAAAGCCAAGCGGGGAATCGTCCAGGCGTGCAGCGATTTCCGGATGGCCGACTGCGTATCCGGCGAAGCTGCGAATCTGCGGAAACTTCGCTGCCAGCGTCGGCGCCATGACTTGGGTACGCCACACTTCAAACGTCGTCGTACCGCCGTCCGGCATCGGCAGTTTGAGCATGAGCGGGGCGGCGCCATTGCCCTCGTCGACGGCATTGTCCAGTGTTGTGCGCAATGCGGCGATGTCCAGATTCAGTGCGCGATATTCGCGCAAGGGCGCATCGAGCGTTGACGTATCCTCGCCGGGCCGAGCGCTGCGATCATGCCAAACCGCGGTGCCGGCGAATGCGTATGGCATTGCCAGTAGCGCAAACGCGAAGGCGCAGATACAGCTTGAACGTCGCCGGTTCGACCGACGCGAATCGTTGCGCATGATTGTTCCCCGACAAAATCAGCGCTCAATATAGTGCAAATGCGAAACGGAGAAAGCGGCTTTGTCGAACGCGATCATGTTGCTGCCGAATATTGTCCGGCCGTGGAGTTCACCCTTTCCTGCCGGCAGGTGATTCGTGTTTTCGCCATGCGTTCAATAGCTCACTTTCGCGGGCCTTCGACAACCCGGCCTTGAGATGGGCTTGTCGCTCGGCTGGCAGCGTGCGAAACCACGACAGGGTATCGCTCGCGGTGACCGCCAATGACCGGAACGTCAGCCCGGCTGCGACGGCTGCACGATTGCTGCGTTGGGCAAATCCCGCCATTTCGCCCTGCGCCGGAACCCAGACGGGCAAATCGCTCCAGGGCTGAGCCTGATGCTTGTCGAGAAATTCAGCGGGTACCCAGGTCAGTTTCGGGTTGGCATGCGTAGCCTTTGCGATTCCGGTCAGCATGTCGTGCATCGCCAGCAGATGCCTCGGTCCGACAGCGTTGAACACGCCGAAATGCCGCGCTTCAGCCATGCGCACGGTCCACTCGGCCAAGTCGCGCGCGTCGATGAACTGCACGGGATCAGAACCACTGCCAGGCGCCAGGATCTCGCCACCGCGATTCAATCGCACCGGCCAATAGGTGAAACGATCGGTCGGATCGCCGGGGCCGACGATCAAGCCCGGGCGGATGATCGTGGTGATATCAGGGAATTGTGTTTTCGCTTCTTTCTCGCTGAGGGCTTTGAGCGGGCCGTAGAGCTGACCCAGATTCGCGTGCAGCGTCTGCATCGTTTCCTTCATCGCATCCTTGCCTGAATATTTCTCGAGCGCCGCGGTTTCGTCGGCATGCGCGACATCGTTGTCCGCATAGACCGAAATCGTCGAAATGAAAATGTATTGGCCAACCTTGCCGTGCAGAACATGGCCCGCGTCGCGCACCCAGAACGGCAGGCTCGTCGGATTGTCGATGCACACGTCCCATTCGCGTCCCTGAAGTGCTTTCAGGTTTCCCGTATTGCGATCGCCGATCAGTTCTTCCACCTTGCCGGGCCACGCAATCTTGATCTTGCCGCGATTGAACAGGGTGATTTTGTGGCCGCGCGCCAAGGCATAACGGACCTGGTCCGGACCGGTGAAACCGGTACCGCCCAGGATCAGGATGCGCAGCGGCTTTGCCGCGCGCGGAATCGGCGCGTTGGCGAGTGCCGCCAGCGGGTGCAAAGCAAGCCCGGCGAATGCCGCGGCCGAAACCTTCAATACATTGCGGCGCGTGGGTTGCATGTCGGTCTCCGTGCCAGATGGTGCTATCGTATCCGGATTCAACGCGTTAGCCCGTGCCATTCCTCCCGCCTCGGCTTGTTCGCAAATGCCGGGTCATGTATTCTGCGCCCCCTTTTGCGCCAAGCTGCGCAGGGGCGCGGAGAGATGTCCGAGTGGTTGAAGGAGCACGCCTGGAAAGTGTGTAAGCGGCTTATACCCGCTTCGCGGGTTCGAATCCCGCTCTCTCCGCCAATTCGTTTTGTGAAAGCGTTTCGAGCGGGAGTCGAACCCGCGAAATTGGACAGGTTGGGTTCGACGAATCGGCAGGAGCCGATTCGTGCAGCGCAGCTGCCCGCAGGGCGAGGCACAGGATGTGCCGAGTACATCCCGCTCTCTGCGCCAATTCGTTTTGTGAAAGCGTTTCGAGCGGGAGTCGAACCCGCGAAATTGGACAGGTTGGGTTCGACGAATCGGCAGGAGCCGATTCGTGCAGCGCAGCTGCCCGCAGGGCGAGGCGCAGGATGTGCCGAGTACATCCCGCTCTCTGCGCCAATTCGTTTTGTGAAAGCGTTTCGAGCGGGAGTCGAACCCGCGAAATTGGACAGGTTGGGTTCGACGAATCGGCAGGAGCCGATTCGTGCAGCGCAGCTGCCCGCAGGGCGAGGCACAGGATGTGCCGAGTACATCCGGCTCTCTGCGCCAATTCGTTTTGTGAAAGCGTTTCGAGCGGGAGTCGAACCCGCGAAATTGGACAGGTTGGGTTCGACGAATCGGCAGGAGCCGATTCGTGCAGCGCAGCTGCCCGCAGGGCGAGGCACAGGATATGCCGGGTACATCCGGCTCTCTGCGTCAAGTTCAATGGTGGTCCCGTTGGTTCTCTCGCGACGATAGTTTGTAAACCCCGCCAGGGCCGGAAGGCAGCAACGGTAGCAAACGACTCGGGTGCCGGGATGCGGCTGGCGGGACCGCCGCCTTGTTTGATCTTGCGTGTTACACAGAGCCCGGATCACGTCTGCTTCGGCGATGCCTGCGCACCTCCACATCCCTGCTGAACCCGGATGAAGCACTCGGGTTCAGCGCCCCCTTGACTCAAGGGGGCTGTCAAAGCGGGTCTGGGCCAGCAACCAACTCTGGTGAGTTTTCCGGCCGCGACATCTCGGTCGCTGCGCTCCCCGGCGCACGCGATGCATGATCTTGTTTGCAGGTGTCCCCCTTCCCTCTGGAGAAGCTGGCACGCAGTGCCGGATGAGAGTCAAGCGAAGCCTCGATGTTGATGTGCACACGGATTGGACGGCATACCGGAACACTTCGCCACGTCGCCGCCACGCCTCTGGTAAAATCGCCATTCGTTTCAACGGACGTTGCGATGTCGTACCAGGTTCTTGCGCGCAAATGGCGACCGAAGCGCTTTCCGGAGCTGGTCGGTCAGGAACATGTGGTGCGCGCATTGAGCAATGCGCTGGACACCGGGCGCATGCATCACGCATTTCTGTTTACCGGCACGCGCGGTGTGGGCAAGACGACGATCGCGCGCATTTTTGCCAAGTCGCTGAACTGCGAGCGCGGCCAGACCTCGCATCCGTGCGGTGAATGTTCGGCCTGCAGGGACATCGATGCGGGCCGCTTCATGGACATGATCGAGATCGACGCGGCCAGCAATACCGGCGTTGACGACGTGCGCGAAGTGATCGAGAACGCGCAGTACGCGCCATCGCGCGGGCGCTTCAAGGTTTACCTGATCGATGAAGTGCACATGCTCAGCAAGTCGGCGTTCAACGCGTTGCTGAAAACGCTGGAAGAACCGCCGGATCACGTGAAATTCCTGCTCGCCACGACCGATCCGCAGAAATTGCCGGTGACCGTGTTGTCGCGATGTCTGAAGTTCAATCTCAAGCGCTTGTTGCCCACGCAGATCGTCGGCCAGATGAAGCATATTCTCGATGCCGAAGGCATCCAGTATGACCACGATGCTCTGGACGAGCTTGCACGCGGCGCCGATGGATCGTTGCGCGATGGATTGTCGTTGCTGGATCAGGCCATCGCCTATGGTGCCGGCACGGTGCGTGCCGGCGAAGTACGCCAGATGCTGGGAACAATCGAACGCAGTCGGGTGTTCGCCCTGCTCGAAGCCGCACAGGCCGGCGATGGCGTGAGGTTGATGAATGAAGTGGATCGGCTTTCGGAATTTTCGCCGGATTTTTCCGGCGTGCTAGATGATCTTGCGGCGGCACTGCATCGGATTCAGCTCAGGCAGCTGGTCGCGGCACACGAAACCGATGATCACGCAGGCGATGCGCAGGTCGCAGCGCTCGCTGAAGCGATGTCGCCGGAAATGGTGCAGCTTTTCTACCAGATTTCATTGGTCGGTCGCCGCGATCTGCCGTTGGCACCGAACCCGCGAGCCGGTTTCGAGATGACATTGTTGCGCATGCTGGCATTTCGGCCGGGTGGGGTGGACGAGCAAAAGACGGCCCCGGTTGCCCGAGCTGCGTCCGTTCCATCCAGGCCAATGCCGCGACGCGAGGCGACCGTTGCCCACGAAGTGCGCGAGCCGCCGCCAAAGAAAGCACAAGCCAGCGTACGTGTTGGCGACGGCAATGCCGTTGCCGCAGCAGACTGCGCCGACTGGGCGGGATTGATCCAGGACGCCGGTTTGCGCGGCCCGCTTGGCCAACTCGCCCAACACGCTGCCTTGCTTGGCATCGACAATGGTATCGTGCGGCTGGCGCTGAAAGCGGAATTCGCACACTTGAGTTCGCCGCCGTTGATCGAGCAGATGCAGGAAAAGCTGGCTGCCGCACTCGGACGTCCCATCAAGGTGCTGATCGAAAAGTCCGCACCAACAACGGATACGCCAGCTGATGTCGTTGCGCGCGAAAACGACGCACGACAGCAAGCCGCGGAGCTGGCGCTGGACGAAGACCCGTTTGTGCAAACGATGATCCGCGATTTCGGCGCACGCGTGATCCCGGATTCCATTCGCGGAAACTGAAGTCGGTCGAACTGCAACGCAAACTATTCCAGGAGACGTGATATGCGTGGACCCATGGCGCAATTGATGCAGCAGGCGCAGCGCATGCAGGAGGACCTCAAGCGCGCGCAGGAAGAGGTCGCAAAGCTTGAAGTCACCGGCCAGTCCGGCGGCGGCATGGTGACGGTGACGATGAACGGCCGGCACGAAGTGCGGCGCGTGAACATCGATCGGAAATTGTTCGCCGATGACCCGGAGATGGCCGAGGATCTGGTTGCCGCTGCCATCAACGATGCCGTGAATCGAATTGCTGCCGCGAGCAAGGAAAAAATGGGTAGCGTTGCCGGTGGCATGAACCTGCCGCCGGGTTTTGAACTGCCGTTTTGATCGCAGCGCCGGATTTGGGGATTCGGGATTCGCAAAAGTCTGGAATCCGCAATTTTTCGATCGCAGGCTCGTCGTTCCCGCGCAGGCTGCTTTGCCTCAGCCCTCAGCCCTCAACCCTCAGCAACCCATGTCCGGCTCCCCCCTCCTCAACGAACTGATCGAAGCATTCCGCTGCTTGCCGGGCGTGGGCGCGAAGACCGCGCAGCGCATGGCGTTTCACGTGCTCGAACGCGATCGCGAGGGAGCAAAGCGTTTGGCGGATAAACTCGCCGTGGCGGTCGAGCGCATCGGCAACTGCACGCGCTGCCGGACGTTCAGCGAAGAAGCGGTCTGTGCGTTGTGTGCGAACCGCGCGCGTGACGCGCAATTGTTGTGTGTGGTTGAAACGCCGGCGGATCAATTGGCGATCGAACAGGCAACCGGATTTCGCGGGCACTACTTCGTGCTGCTCGGCCGTTTGTCGCCGCTGGATGGACTCGGCCCGAAAGAACTGGGACTGGACTTGCTCGCCGCACGTCTGGCAGAAGGCGAAGTTCGCGAATTGATCGTGGCGACCAATCCAACCGTCGAAGGCGAGGCGACCGCGCACATGCTCAGCCAGATCGCACGCCAGGCCCAGGTGCGCGCGACGCGGCTCGCACACGGCGTACCGCTGGGCGGCGAACTCGAATTCATCGATCGTGGCACCCTGGCGCACGCGTTCGGTGGCAGGCAGAATCTTTGAGAAGCCAGGATTCGGGATTCGGGAATCGTAAAATGCGACGCGCGTCATTCCCGCCTGCGCAGGAATGACGAGCCTGTAATGCTCAACCCTCAACCCTCAGCCCTCAGGTGCTCTATGCCCGACACTCTCTTCAGCAAAATCATCCGTCGCGAAATTCCCGCGGATATCGTGTACGAGGATGACGACGTATTGGCGTTTCGCGACATCAATCCGCAAGCTCCGGTGCACGTGTTGTTCATTCCAAAAAAGCCGATTGCCACAATCAATGACGCAAGCGAAGCCGATGCAGCGCTGATCGGCACTCTGGTGCTGCGGGCATCAGAGTGGGCGAAACAGCACGGCTTCGCCCAGGATGGCTATCGTTGCGTCTTGAACTGCAATGAACACGGCGGGCAGACGGTTTTCCATCTACACCTGCATTTGCTGGGCGGACGTCAGATGAACTGGCCGCCCGGATGAATTCCGGACGCGCGTTGCGCACCGGAAATTGATGCCGAATCAATGCGTCGGTGGCGGCGAATGCACGATCACGATCGGTGGGCGCGGCCACCATACGCCGCCTCCCCAGAACGGGTCGTATGAGCCCCAGAAAAAAGGATCGTAATAATAACGTGGCCACGGATCCCGGTCATCGCGCATATCGTGAATCGGCCAAAGGTGCACATGATCGGCGGCGACATGGGCGTAGGTATAGTTGTATTCACCGACCTTGTGCTGCTCGCTGCCGTCGACCTGACCAACCACGGTCAAATCGCGACCCTTGCGATACAGCTCGGGGTCGTAGAAGCCGTGGGTGCAGGCGATGAAGCGACCGCTGCTGTCGGCGCGGTGCTTTGGTCGTGCATTGGACCACAACGGGCGCGACATCACTTCGAAACAGGTGCTGTCTGCTTTCGGTTCGACCTTGAGAATCTCGCCGCCCCAGCGAACACGCTCGCCGTGACTCGGCGCCGCGGATGCCTGTTGCGGCGTCATCGTGCTGAACTGGTCGCCGGCGAGTTGTGGTGGAATCGTCGCACAACCCCCCAGCACCAATGTGGCAATGGTGGCAATTGCGGAAATATTGCGCATGGCAGACTCCTCCTTCGATAACCGTAATGACGCATGAGTGGCGCAGTTCGTCGCAGTTGATTCTACCGGGTCGATTGTTATTTCGTGCTTACGTGCAGCAGGCGCACAGCCTGGGCGAATGCCCGTATGGCGGGCGCGCTGGACGACATGCATGCATAGCGCAGCTGGACATAGCTGGCGAACAAATCCTGTACGGCGGCATCGCCCAGCCGCGTGCCTGCCACGCGTTGCGAAAACGTCAATGGCCCTTCGTTCGGAGCCCGGATTGCGCCACCGCGCGCAAGCTTGCCGCAAAGCCTGGCGTACGCAGCATCGAGCGGATCGCGTCGCTCGCGTGGCGTACGCATCACCCACCACGCGAACAACGCCAACAACAGGCTGCTCAGGCCTATCAATATGCCGACCAGTTGCGAATATCCGGCGCGGTCTATGCCGAACGGCGTGAGCAGGCTGCGTTGACGCAGGACATCGAATTGCAGGATCGCGTCGTTCCAGAATCGATTGACCACATCCAGGTGGTTGCGCAGCGCCTGCAGCCAGTCGGCCTGATACCACGGCGCGCTGGCGCCGGCGGCGGCACGCGCACCGATTTCCACCCGCTGCGGGCTGACCGCCGCGGTCGGATCCACGCGCACCCAGCCACGACCCGCGAGCCAGACTTCCGACCAGGCATGGGCATCGGACTGACGTACCACCAGATAGTCGCCAGTGGTGTTGAAATAGCCGCCCTGATAACCGGTGACCACGCGCGCAGGAATACCCGCGGCACGCATCAGGAATGTAAATGCCGATGCGAAGTGCTCGCAAAAACCGCGGCGCGTATCGAACAGGAAATCATCGACCGAATCACGACCGAGCAACGGCGCGTTCAGGGTATAGAAAAAGTCCTTGTGGAACAGCGCCAGCGCGGCGTGGATTATGCGGTCGTCGCTGTGGAATTGCGCGCGCCAATGCTGCGCCAGCTCACGTGCGCGCGGATCGAATCCGTCGGGCAGGCGCAAGGCCAGGAAGCGATGCTCGGCATCCAGGCTTGAATCCAGTCGGTAACGGGTCGCCGAGGTCGCGCGATAGCGGCGCAACTTGTCCACGTGCGTGCGGCTGACCAGACTCATGTCGGCACCGCGCACCGCATTGTCCGGAGCGGCTAAAGGCATATCCAGGGCAAGTAGCCAACGCTGCTCGGTGGGTTCCAGGCTGACCTCGTAGCTGATGGTAGACCCCAGCGTTTCCAGATCGCCGCCGCCATGCCGACTGGCGAACATCTCGGGTCGCGTCCAGGTCGTGCCGTCGAACTGCCACAGCACCGGGCCGCGCCAATACAGTTGCGAGCGCGGCGGAAGCGACCGATCGAAATCGACCCGGAATGCGGGGCTGTCGTCGATCAGCAATTGCTGGATGCTACCCGGCGCCATGTGGTCGCCAAGGCCGGTGCGCGCGTCGCTACCGCCTGGCGCGCCCCACAGCGGCGATCCCAGTCGCGGTACAAACACGAATACGCACAATGCCAGCGGCAACGCCGATGCGAGGGCGATGACGCCGCTACGTAGATGGGCCCTGGAACTGCGCCACAGGTGTGTCGTATCAGCTCCGGAAGCAAGCGACTCCAGCGCACGCAAGGTGGCCAGAAACAATACCAGTGCCGCAAACAGCAGCAACGTGAAGCCGAGGCTGGCATTGAACAGCAATGCGCTCATCAACACGAAGCTGGAGAAACACACCGCGGCCCGCGCGTCGCGCCGCGTCTCGGTTTCAACCAGCTTGAGTGCCAGCATCGAGCAGGCCAGTACGCTGCCGGGATCACGTCCGAAGATGTTCCCGAAATAGACAATGATACAAATGGGAAAGAGCAGGATCAGTGGCAGCTTGATCCATGTCGGGATACGCGTGCCGCCGCGCCGGCGTTGCAGCCAGCGTCCGACGAGCAACGCTGCAATCGGGACTGAAAACAACCACGGCATGCGCAGCAGATGCGGCAGTACGGCCGCGCTCACGCTCGCGGCGGTCAGATCGAATTGGATACGCGTCAGTGCTTGCGATTTCATGTTGCCCCGCCGGGCAGCAGGGCGAGCGCACGCAAACACGCGGCGCGGTGATCGCTGCCGCGTCCGAACCCGATATGTTGTCCTGGCAAGTCCATGGCGTAGCTGGCTTGTGCGGATTCGGCCATGCAAACCCAACTGGCCAGGCGCGAGATGCGTGCTTCGCGATCCATCCCGTGCAACTTCGCGAAATCGAGCCGGATCTGCAGGCCGCTTCGCGACTCGAATTCCTTGACCAGCAGATTGTCGTGGCGCGCACTGGCTTTCCAGGCAATGTTGCGCAGCGGATCGCCGGGGCGATATTCGCGCAGCGAAGCCAATTCATCGCCTTGACGACGCACGCTGGTTTGCTGCGTCGGGGCGCTGCTCTGCGGCAGCGGCGGCGGATGGCTTTCCAGGCGCGGATAAATCAATGCTACAAACTGTGGATTCAGCCAGCTCCAGACATGGAAAAGCCCAAAAGGATATTCGCTGGACACGCGCACCCGGCCGATCCGGAACCAGCCACGCAGAAGCGTCGGCAAGCCGACTTCCACCGAATCCGTAGCCGGATCGCGCAAATCGACCTGGGTATGTTCGAAAGCCATATCCAGGCGCAGGCTGTGGCGCCGGCGACCGCCGGCGTCGAAATGAAAATGCACGGACAACATTTCGCCGGCGTGACACGGGTCGGCTTTCAGCGCACGCAGCTCGAGCTGATTCAACGTGCCGAACGCCTGGAAGATGCTCTGGTAGGCCGCTGCACCCAGCAGACACGTCAGCAGCAATGCGGGATTGTTGTTGTAATTCAACGCGCCGAGCATCATTACCAGCAGCACCGCCGAAAACATCAGGCCAAAACGTGTCGGCAACACATAGATGCGTCGCCGATCGAGCCGGACAGGCAGGGTTTCGGGCCGCTTGAGCCGGGTCAGGGCGGGCAGGCGGCGCTCGGCAAACGCGACGATGCGTGGCCATCGCAACGTCTGCCCGCTGGTGGAATTCGTGTTGCCGGAGTTCACCGTCCGGAATCCACGCCGCGACCTCAGGCAACCGCAACCTGTGCCAGCAACGCGGCGGCCAATTGGTCGCGCGACTGGTTGCTGGTGCCGGCAGGAATGAGGCGATGCGCGGCAACTCCGGGGAATACTGCCTGGACATCTTCGGGCAGGCAGTAGCCGCGACCGGCGAGCACGGCGCAGGCACGGGCGGCGTTGAGCAGGGCGAGTCCCGCGCGCGGCGACAGACCTACGCGGATATCGGCATGCGTGCGACTGGCGGCAAGCAGGGATTGCACGTAGTCGATCAATGCCGGGGTGGCCAGCACGCCGTTTACGGCGCTGCGCAATTGCGCAATCTGCGCAGCGTTAAGACGCGGTTGCAGTTGCGCGATCAGCTCGCGCCTGTCGCTCGCGGCCAGCAGTGCGCGCTCGGCTTGCGAATCCGGATAATCCAGACCGATGCGCAGCATGAAGCGGTCCAGTTGCGAATCCGGCAGTGGATAAGTGCCCGCCAACTCGATCGGGTTCTGTGTTGCGACGACAAAAAACGGAGCGGGCAGGGCATGCGTTGCACCGTCGACGGTGATCTGCTGCTCGGCCATCGCTTCGAGCAGCGCGCTCTGGGTTTTCGGCGTCGCCCGGTTGATTTCATCGGCGAGCACGAGCTGTGCGAATAAAGGGCCCGGATGGAAGGTGAACGTGCCGCGCTCGCGATCGTAGACGCTGACGCCGATGATGTCCGACGGCAGCAAGTCGCTGGTGAACTGGATACGTTGGAACGACAGATCCAGCGTTGCCGCAAGCGCATGCGCCAGTGTGGTCTTGCCGACGCCGGGCAGGTCTTCGATGAGCAGGTGTCCTCCGGCCAGAAAACATGCGAATGCGAGACGAATCTGCCGGCTCTTGCCGAGCACGACACTGTTCACTTGCTGCTGTGCATTTGCCAGGGCCATGGACAACCCGGCATCCAGGACGGTTTTGCTTGCGGGAACTGGCGAAAGGAGCGTGTTCATGGCGGCGATTGTGGACCCGGGCAAGTATGTGAAATGTAAAGGCTGACGCGGCCGTTGGCCAGTTGCGGCGGTCGAGCGGTCGGCTGGATTGGCCGGGCGGTCGCGCCGCAATGCATCCTGGCGATTGAATCCGCACGAAAATCGACGGCGCCGGTTCGCGCGGAACCATGGCTCGTACAAATTCGATCAGGGCGAGCGGCTTTGGCCACGACGTACACAATGGAAAATCGATTGAATATCCATTTTTGCGTGCTTCGTGTCCGTTGTGGTGAATCGCCGGTTGCTTGCTGTTGAACCGGCGCAAACGACGACAGCGATGCGTACAGCACGAACTGCCGTACGTCGGTGGGCGTCACTTCAGCGAGCGCAACTCAAATTGGGGAGATGCCCGCGTCGCGCAGCAGTTGGCACAGCGCAATCAGCGGCAGTCCGATCAAGGCGGTCGGATCGGTCGATTCGATGCGCTCGAACAAGCCGATGCCGAGCGCCTCGCACTTGAAGCTGCCGGCGCAATCCAGCGGCGATTCACGTTCCACGTAGCGTGAGATTTCCGCGCTATCGAGTGTGCGAAAAACAACCCGTGTCGTATCGATGAAATGGTATTCGCGGCCGCGCGAGTGGCGCCCGTCGTAAAGGCACACAGCCGTGTGGAAGACAACACGGCGACCGCTGCAGGCGAGCAGCTGCGCGCAAGCATTCTCGATGCTGCCGGGCTTGCCCAGGGTCGCGCCGTCCAGCTCGGCGACCTGATCCGAGCCGATAACCAGCGCACCGGGATTTGCCGCGGCTACGCTGCGCGCTTTTGCCTCGGCGAGCCGCGCGGCAAGCGCCGCCGGCGATTCGCCATCGTGAGCGCTTTCATCGACGTCGGGCGAGACGCTACGAAATCCCGACGCGATGCGTTTCAACAACTCGCGCCGATACGGGGATGTCGATGCCAGCACCAAATCGATTTGCGTGAGTGCAATCACGGCGACGCGCGAGGCACGACGGTCTGCGCGCTCGCCTGTGCACGCTCCAGGTCCGCGGTGATTGAACCGAGGCGTTCGATCTGGGAGCCCAATGTGGTGCCCGACTGGGTCATCGCCGCGTGCGCATTGTCCAGCTCGGATTGGCTGGCGGTGGTCGCATGCTGTTGGATCCAAAGTCGGTGCGCGAGCAGATCCTTCAACGCCGCTTGCACTTTCGCGTCGGCTCTAAGGGCGTGGTCGGCCTTGGCGCTCATTTCCTCGGGAAGTACGGTCAACATGCCGCGCAAGCGCTGCATGCGCTGCTTGCATTCGTGCAACTGCGCTTCCAGCGCATCCGCGCCGTCGAGCAGGGCACGTATGCTCTGTTCGCGCCGATGCAATTTGCGGCCGTTCCGCCACACCAGCAGCAGCACAACGACTGCGAAGAAAACCGCGATAATCAGATAAAGCACGAGTAAGCGTTCTCCCTGTCCGGGGACCAGTCTGCCGGATGTCGGGCGATTGGTAAAATGCGGTTTCCGATTCCCGCTTGCCGATTCCCGGCCCCAAATCCGGCGTCAGCGCTGGCTGAAAACCAGTCAAAACCGTGCGCCGAGGCTGTCCGGCAATGCCGTTTTGGTTGACTTTGTGCACTGCCGCACATACCATCGCGCGCGCCATGAACGCCGTTTTGCCAGAATCCGTGGACGCGTGGCGCATGGTGCAGGGGCGGTGTGCATTTCGAGGCTCGTTGCCGTTGGCGGCCATGTCCCGGCTGTGCGACAGCTTGGCCGCAACCAGCGGTGACGTGGTCTTCGACCTTGAATTCGGCAAGGATGAACTGGGCGTGGCGCAAGTGCGCGTACGCGCTGATGCATCGTTGCCATTGATTTGCCAGCGGACGATGGAGACGTTCGCGTTTCCGGTGCATGTCGACACGCGCCTGGGACTGATTTCGAGAGAAGAGGACGAAGCGAATTTACCGGCGGACGTGGAGCCTTTATTGACAAGCAATGGCTTGCTCCGACTGGCCGATGTGGTGGAAGACGAATTGATTCTTGCGGTGCCGGTGGTGCCGGTCAAACCAGGCACGACGCCGACACGGCAGGTCTGGTCCGACGACGCCGATTCGCAGGAAGCGACAACAGATAATCCATTTGCAGCCTTGGCGAAAATCAAGACGGCGAACAAGTGACGTAACACGTATTCATACAGATATACACCGGAGAATTACCATGGCAGTTGCCAAGAGCCGCAAATCCCCCTCACGCCGTGGCATGCGCCGCGCCCACGACACCCTCAGCGCCAAACAGTTGTCGACCGACCCGACGTCGGGCGAGGTGCATGTTCGCCATCACGTCACCAAGGACGGTTACTATCGCGGTCGCAAGGTGATCGAAGACAAAGCAGTTGCACGCGACGAAGACTGAGATTCGCGACATTCTCGCCAATCCGTTTTCGATGATGACTGCGGCATTCATTCGCGGCGCGGCCATCGGTTGTCGGAGCGCGCCATGACCTTCGCGCGTATCGCCGGCACCGGCAGCTGCCTGCCGGAGCGCATCGTCACGAATGCCGATCTGGAAAAACAGGTCGACACCAGCGATGAGTGGATCGTCAGCCGCACCGGGATCCGCCAGCGGCATATCGCCGGCGACGGAGAAACCACCTGTGATCTGGCCCATGGCGCGGCCATGGCTGCCATGCAGGCAGCCGGCGTTACCGCCGACGAAATCGAGCTGATCGTTCTCGGCACGACGACGCCGGATATCATTTTTCCTTCGACGGCGTGTCTGTTGCAGCATCGCCTCGGCGCGAACGGCTGTGCCGCATTCGACGTCAATGCGGCATGCTCAGGCTTCGTGTATGCATTGTCGATCGCCGACAAATTCATCCGCTGCGGCACGGTGAAGACCGCACTGGTCGTCGGCTCCGAAACCCTGTCGCGCATGGTCGACTGGACGGATCGTTCGACTTGCGTACTGTTTGGCGACGGTGCGGGCGCCGTGGTGCTCAAGGCCGAAAGCGAACCGGGCATCCTGTCCACACATCTGCATGCCGACGGCGGCTACAAGGAATTGCTGTGGAATCCGGTCGGAGTATCCACAGGTTTCAAACCGGAAGAACCCAATTGCGGCGTGCGCGTGCTGATGCGCGGCAGCGATGTGTTCAAGGTTGCGGTCAAGACGCTGGATCGCGTTGTCGACGAAACTCTTGCCGCCAACGGCATGGATCGCCATGCGATCGATTGGCTGATTCCGCACCAGGCCAACCTGCGCATTATCCAGGCCACGGCCAAACGCCTGGATATGCCGATGGATCGTGTCATCGTCACTGTCGACAAGCACGGCAACACGTCTTCGGGTTCGGTACCGTTGGCGCTGGATTTCGCCGTGCGATCCGGGAAGGTGCAGCGCGGGCAGACTTTACTGCTCGAGGCCTTCGGTGGCGGCTTCACCTGGGGATCGGCGCTGTTGCGCTACTAGAGTGGAGAGCCGAGGGCAAAAGGCTGAGGGCCATGAAGCCGACGTTTCGATTTCCCGTTTCCACAAGCGTGTAAGCAAATGATGTCTCCAGTAATCACTCCCAAGCCAGCAGCGCTGGCTTTCGTTTTTCCCGGTCAGGGCTCGCAATCGCTGGGTATGCTTGGCGAGTTGGGTAGCGAGTTCCATGCGGTAAAGCGCACTTTTGACGAGGCGTCGGATGGCGCAGGCGCCGATTTGTGGTCGATCGCGCAGCAGGGCCCGGAAGAAGCACTGAATCGCACCGAGCATACCCAGCCGGCACTGCTTGCGGCCGGGGTTGCCGTGTGGCGCGTGTGGAACGAACGCGGTGGCGCGCAACCCGGCTTGCTGGCCGGACATAGTCTGGGCGAATACGCAGCGCTGGTTTGCGCGGGTTGCCTGAGTCTGGTCGACGCGGCCCGGCTCGTGGCCGAGCGCGGCCGCTTCATGCAGGCAGCGGTGCCGCCGGGTGTGGGGGCAATGGCGGCGATTCTCGGTGGCGACGATGCCCAGATCGAACAGGTCTGTACCGAGGTGGCCGACGGCGAGGTCGTCGCGCCGGTCAATTACAACGCACCCGGACAATTGGTCATCGCCGGCAACACGGCGGCCGTGGATCGCGCGATCGCGCGTCTGGCCGAGTTGGGCGTGCGCAAGGCGGTCAAGCTCGCCGTCAGTGTACCTTCGCATTGCGCGCTGATGCGTGGTGCCGCCGACCAGCTCGCCGAAAAATTCGATGCCATCCAATGGCAACAGCCACGAATCCCGGTGATCCAGAACGTGCGCGCCGAAGCCTATGACAGCATCGACGAAATCCGCGTGGCTCTGGCGCAACAACTGTATTCACCGGTACGCTGGACCGACAGCATGCGCGCACTGGGCGCCGCGGGAATCACCCGCGTCGCCGAATGCGGTCCCGGCAAAGTCCTGATCGGCCTGCTCAAGCGCATCGATCGTGCGCTGGATGGACGCGCCATCGGCGCACCGGCGGATTTGAATCAAGCCATAACCGATTGGAAGGACGCAACAGCGGAGTCCAACGCATGAGCGCAATCCTCAGAGACGAAATCGTTCTGGTCACCGGTGCCAGCCGCGGCATTGGAGCGGCGATTGCCGATACGCTCGCCGCCAATGGCGCCAAAGTGATCGGTACGGCGACCAGCGCAGCCGGCGCCGAGGCGATTGGCGAGCGGCTTGCCGCGCACGGCGGCGCAGGCCGCGTGCTTGACGTGACCGACAGCGCGGCGGTAGAAGCATTGATCGATGCGATCGGCACAGAATTCGGACCGATCACGATTCTCGTCAACAACGCCGGCATCACCCGCGACCAGTTGTTGATGCGCATGAAGGAAGACGACTGGCAGGCGATCCTCGACACCAATCTGACTTCGGTGTATCGCACCTCCAAGGCGGTCATGCGCGGCATGATGAAGGCGCGTCGCGGTCGCATCGTCAATATCGCGTCGGTAATAGGCTTGACGGGAAATCCGGGCCAGGCCAACTATGCCGCGGCCAAGGCGGGAATCATCGCGTTTTCCAAATCGCTGGCGCGCGAAATCGGCTCACGCGGGATCACCGTCAATGTCGTCGCGCCGGGTTTCATCGATACCGACATGACCCGCGGTTTGCCCGAGGAACAGCGCAATGCGTTGCTCGGACAGATCGCGTTGGGTCGACTCGGATCCGCCGACGATATAGCGCAAGCGGTATTGTTCCTTGCGTCGCCCGCAGCCGCCTACATCACCGGCGAAACACTCCATGTCAATGGCGGAATGTACATGGCGTGATCTCGTATTGGCCTGCGTCTGGCGGTGCCGCAGTCGTCAAACGCTCGTATGCTGGCGCGATGACTGGGCATCCACTACAATTCGCGACGCTTTCCGCTTGGATTCCACTCTGGTGAGGTTTTGCACATGAGCAGCATTGAAGATCGCGTCAAGAAGATCGTCGTCGAGCAACTTGGCGTCAAGGAAGATACCGTCACTCCGAACGCCTCGTTTGTTGACGACCTGGGCGCCGACTCGCTGGATACGGTCGAGCTGGTGATGGCGCTGGAAGAAGAATTCGAGTGCGAAATCCCCGATGAAGAAGCCGAAAAAATCGCCACCGTGCAACAGGCGGTCGATTACGTGAAGGCTCACGTCAAGGCCTGAGCCGATACGTTCGCGTTTGTCGAAACTGCGCCTGCGGGCGCAGTTTTTGTTTGAAAAAGCGCAGATGCGTTTTTGATTCTTGCCTCGCAGATGATCAAAAAAGCATCTAAATGTGCAGCCACGGATGGTTGCTTGGTGATCCACGCGATCCTGGACGATTGCACAAGCAACGGTAAATCGTCATGACCAAGCGACGCGTAGTAGTCACCGGTCTGGGCATCGTCAGCCCGGTCGGCAACGATGTGGATACGGCGTGGAAAAACATTCTCGCCGGCAACAGCGGCATCGGTCTGGTGACGAATTTCGATGCCGGCACGTTTCCCACCCGCATCGCCGGCGAGGTTCGCGATTTCGACCCGACGCAGTTTGTCGCGGCGAAAGATGTCAAGAAGATGGATCCGTTCATCCATTACGGCATCGCCGCATCGGTGCAGGCGCTGGCCGATGCCGGCATGCATCCGCACGAACATGACGAGGAACGGATCGGCTGCGCGGTCGGTGCGGGTATCGGCGGCATCGCCACGATCCAGCGCACCAGTATTGCGTTTCATGAAGGCGGCCAGCGCAAGATTTCGCCGTTCTTCGTGCCCAGCTCGATCATCAACATGGCGTCCGGCAACTTGTCGATCATGCTCGGTCTAAAGGGCCCGAATATCGCGTGCGTGACCGCGTGTACGACGGCGACGCACAACCTCGGCCTGGCCATGCGCATGATCCAGTACGGCGACGCCGACGTGATGGTTGCCGGTGGCGCCGAATTCACCACCACCGGCGTGGCAATGGGTGGATTCTGTTCGGCGCGCGCGTTGTCCCAGCGCAACGACGAACCGACCAAGGCCAGCCGCCCGTGGGACAAGGACCGCGATGGTTTTGTGTTGTCCGACGGCGCCGGCGTGCTGGTACTGGAAGAATACGAACATGCGAAGAAACGCGGCGCGCGCATTTACTGCGAACTGGCCGGCTTCGGCATGAGTGCGGATGCGTATCACATCACCGCGCCTGTCGAGAATGGCGAAGGTGCGGCTCGTTGCATGGCAGCGGCGATGAAGGATGCCGGATTGAATCTGGATCAGGTCCAGTACGTCAACGCGCACGGCACGTCGACGCCCGCAGGCGATCTGGCGGAAACCAACGCCATGAAAACCTGTTTCGGCGACCAGGCCTACAAGTTGATGGTGTCCTCGACAAAATCGATGACCGGCCACCTGCTCGGCGCCGCTGGCGGCATCGAAGCGATCTTCTGTGTACTCGGATTGCGCGACGGCGTGGTGCCGGCAACTATCAATCTCGATGCGCCGGGCGAAGGTTGCGATCTGGACTACGTTCCGAACACCGCGCGCCAGCACAAATTCGATGTCGCCTTGTCGAATTCCTTCGGTTTCGGCGGCACCAACGGTACGCTGGCGTTTCGCAAGATCTGAGTCGCGTGCGCGAATTGCGTGCGCGCGGCGTCGGTGGCGATTTGCTGGCACTGGCCGCAACCAGTCCGAAGCGATATCCGTGTTTGCTCGAAAGCGTTGCGCTGGGTAGCGCTCAGGCACGCTACGACATCCTGTTCGCGTTTCCACGCGACGCCTTCGCGCTGCATTGCGACGGCCGCGTGCGCGACGCGCAGGGGCTTGAACTCGAAGGCCGTTTTCTCGACGTACTCGATGCGCAATGGCGCCTCGCACGGACGCCGTGGAAGCCCATGAAGAATGTGCCGTTTCAAGGAGGCTGGGCGCTGTTGCTCGGATACGAATTGGCTGCGCAGATCGAGTCGGGCTTGCGTCTGCCGCCCGCAGCGGATTCCGCAATGCCGGTTGCACTCGCGCTGCGCTGCCCGGCCGCGATCGTGCACGACCATGCGACGCAACGGTTCTACGCAGTCACCGAGCCCGAATTCGCGGAACTTGAAGACTCGCTGGAGTCGGATCTGGAATCGATTCCGGCGTTCGCGCCGAAGCCTCCCGGCGAATGCAGAATCGTTGAGGAAGCGCCGCAACAATTTCTTGATGGCGTTGCGCGCGTGCATGACTATCTGCGTTCTGGCGACACCTATCAGGTGAACCTGTCTCGCGAATGGCGCGCCGAATATTCCAATGCGTCGCCAGCGGCAAATCTTTACGCGAGCCTGCGCCGCACAAATCCGGCACCGTTCGCCGGATTGCTGCAATGGCAGGATTGGGCTTTGCTCAGTTCATCGCCGGAACGCCTGGTCGAAGCGCGCGGCGATCTTGTACAGACGCGCCCGATCGCGGGCACCTGCGCACGTGCTGCCGATGGCGACGATGCCGCACTCATTCGCGCGCTGGTCGCGCATCCGAAGGAGCGCGCCGAGCACGTCATGCTTATCGATCTGCAACGCAACGATCTGGGACGCGTTTGCATGCCGGGCTCGGTGCATGTCGATGAGTTGATGACGGTGGAAAGCTACGCCCACGTGCATCACATCGTTTCGAACGTCCGCGGGAAATTGCGCGCGCATGCGACCCCCGGCGAGATCATCGCCGCATTGTTTCCGGGTGGGACGATCACGGGTTGTCCGAAGATTCGTTGCATGCAGATCATAGCCGAGCTCGAACGCGTTGGTCGTGGCGTCTACACCGGCGCGCTGGGGTATCTCGATCGCGATGGCAGCATGGATCTGAACATCCTGATTCGCAGCCTGACTCAACACGGCACGACGGTTCGCTTCCGCGCCGGCGCCGGCATCGTTGCCGATTCCGATGCGCAGCGCGAACTGGCCGAAACGCGGGCCAAGGCGCGCGGTTTGCTAAAGGCACTGGGCGCAGGGTGGTGAGCGCGAGACGCGGCAAAAGGGAAAAGAAAAACCTGATTCGTGCCGGCGCGCGAATGACGGGTCATCGACGTTGCGTCTCAGGCGTCACGGCTTGCCTCGCGCATGTCCACGCGTCCCGCATGGCAGCTCCGGCCCGCTGCGGGCGACCTGTGCGCGAACAGGCGCTGTTCGGGCACAATGTGTTCCATGTTTGAATCGGGATCAGCGTGAACAAGTCGTCGCCGAAAGGAAAACGTCGTGGTGGTCTGGTCCGAATTGCCATGTTGCTGTTCGCCGTGGCGATCGCTGCCGCGTCGTATTTCTATTCCGATTATCGGCGCTTTGCCGACGCACCGCTGGCACCGCTGACATCGAACAGGACCCTGGATATTTCACTGGGCACGCCGTTGCCGGGAATCCTGCGCGAATTGCGCAAGCTCGGCGTCCATCCGGGTCCGCAACTGTACTGGCGCGCATTGGCGCGGCAAATGGCGGTCGCCGGTCGCCTGCACGCGGGCGAATATGCGCTGGATCCGGGGCTGACGCCACGCGGATTGTTCGAGAAAATGGCGGCGAATCAGGTGATCCAGCATCAATTCACGATTGTCGACGGCTGGACATTCGCGCAATTGCGCGGCGAACTGGCCGAGCAGTCCGGACTGCGGCAAACGCTCACCGGTATCGATGCCGCGGCGATCATGTCCAGACTCGGCGCGACCGGGACGCCAGCCGAAGGTTGGTTCCTGCCGGAAACCTACAACTACGTCGCCGGCATGAGCGACCTGGACATCCTGCGCCGGGCACACGTCGCGATGCAGCAAGCGTTGGACAGACTCTGGGGCGCGCGCGACCCGGACTTGCCGCTGACCGACAAATATCAGGCGCTGATTCTCGCCTCGATCGTCGAAAGGGAAACCGGCCGCGCCGACGAACGTGCGAAAATCGCCGCCGTGTTTGAGCACCGTCTGAAACTTGGAATGAAACTGCAGACCGATCCAACGGTCATCTATGGCCTCGGCGCACGTTATGACGGCAATCTGCATCGTCGCGATCTGGAAAGCGATACGCCGTACAACACGTATACGCGCACCGGGTTGCCGCCAACGCCGATTGCGCTGCCGGGCATGGCGGCGTTGACGGCGGTGCTGCATCCGGAAGCGACCAATGCGTTGTTCTTCGTCGCTCGCGGCGATGGCAGTCATCAGTTTTCGGCGACGCTGCATGAACACGATCAGGCCGTGGCGAAATACCAGTTGAAGCACAAATGATCCCGGGAAAACCGACCAGCGGGAAACTGATAACGCTCGAAGGCGGCGAGGGCGCGGGCAAAAGTACTGTGCTCGAATCCGTGCGCGACCTCTTGGTGCAGCACGGTATCGGCGTGGTGATCACACGCGAACCCGGCGGTACCCCGGTGGGCGAGGCCGTGCGCAATGTGCTGCTCGATCCGGCATTGCGCGGCATGTGTGCCGAGACCGAACTGCTGCTGATGTTCGCATCGCGCGCGCAGCTCGTGCGCGAAGTGGTGCGACCTGCGCTGGCGAGCGGACGTTGGGTGCTCGCGGATCGCTTCACCGACGCCAGCTTCGCCTATCAGGGCGGCGGTCGCGGGCAGCCCAATGCGCGTATTGCCGAACTGGAACGCTGGGCCGCCGACGATATGCAACCGGATCTGACATTGCTGCTGGACTTGCCGGTCGCCGAGGGCTTGCAGCGCGCAAACGGGCGCAGTGCGGCGGATCGTATAGAGCTGGAAAATGCCGAGTTCTTCGAGCGCGTCAGGGCAGCCTACCGTGTGCGCGCGCAGACGCAGCCGCTACGCTTTCGTCTGATCGATGCGAGCCGACCGCTGAACGAGGTTCTGGATCAGGTTCGCGAAACGCTCGGGGCATTTCTTGAATCCTGCCGGGTGCGAACATGAGTTTGGCACCCTGGCACACGGATGCGTGGAACCGCATCGTGGCGCGTCGTACTGCAGCCACGATGCCGCATGCATTGTTGCTGTGCGGCTCGCCGGGACTGGGCAAGCGAGATTTCGCCGCCGCGTTGGCACATGCGTTGTTGTGCGAGCGCCCAAAGGCAGACGGCACCGCCTGCGCCGAGTGCCGAGCCTGCAAGCTGATCGCGGCAGGCAGCCATCCGGACAAGGTATTCATTACCTTCGGATTGCGCGACGATGGCAAGCCGCGCACCGAAATTGTCGTCGACCAGATACGCGCGCTTGGTTCGCGCGTGGCCATGACCGCGCAGTTTGGTGGATTTCAAGTCGCGCAGATCGACCCGGCCGATGCCATGAATCAGGCTGCCGGAAACGCCTTGCTCAAAACTCTTGAAGAACCCACGCCGGCAACGATCATACTGTTGATTGCCGATCAACCTTCGCGACTTCCGGCCACGATCCGCAGTCGTTGTCAGCGCATCGATTTTCAGCTACCGAGCTCCCAACAAGCGCTGGATTGGCTGCTCAGGCAGGGTATCGATGCGAAGCCTGCACACGCCGCGCTCGACGCCAGTGGCGGAAATCCGGGGCTGGCACTGGAATGGGCGCGGTCTGGTGGTCTGGCGCTGCGCGAGGAGGTGGCCGCGGATTTGCGTGCACTCCAAAACGGTCGCGCCGCAGCCGTGGATGTGGCCAATCGCTGGAGCAAATCCGAGCCGGATTCGCGTCTGTGGTTCGTTGCTGCACTGGCTCAGGCCCAGGCACAGGCTCAGGCGAGAGGGCAGGCGGGGCCCCTCGCCTTGACCGCGCCGGCGGATTTGACCAAGCTATCGGTCTGGTTCGAGCAAGCCAATCGCGCGCGCGTGCATTTGCGCGGTCCCTTGCGCCCCGAACTGGTGTTGCTTGATGCGCTGGCGAAATGGAGTGCGAGATGACGAATGCTGCGGCGCGCAGTGAAGCAATGGTATCGATCGGATTGCCTTTCACGGACGTTGGTGGATACGGAGGTGCGTCATGGTAGCGGGTGCAATGGCTGGCATGCCGCGACAGGGAATCCTGTCGCTGGCAATCAAGGACAAGACCTCGCTGTACAACGCCTACATGCCGTTCGTGCGCGGCGGCGGCCTGTTCGTGCCCACGGCCAAGCGCTACAACATTGGCGATGAGGTATTCCTGCTGCTTACGCTGATGGACGACAAGGATCGCCTGCCGGTCGCGGGCAAGGTTGTCTGGATAACTCCTGCCGGCGCGCAGGGTACGCGTACGGCCGGCATCGGCGTGCAATTCAATGAATCGTCCGATGGCGAAACCGCACGCACCAAGATCGAATCGATTCTCGCCGGTATCATCGGCGCCGACCGACCGACGCATACGATGTGACGGGCGCGTCCTGCGCGACGTTTCCGAGTTGCAAAATGCAAAAACGCTACTTCGGCACCGACGGGATTCGCGGGCGTGCCGGCGAACACCCGATCACGGCCGAATTCATGCTGCGCCTCGGACGTGCGGCCGGACAAGTGTTTGCCGGCGACGACCATGCCACGGTGCTGATCGGCAAGGACACCCGAATCTCCGGTTACATGCTGGAGTCTGCACTCGAAGCCGGCCTGGCTTCGGTGGGTGCCGACGTGCGTCTGCTCGGACCGATGCCGACACCGGCAGTGGCATGGCTGACGCGTACGCTGGGCGGTAGCGCCGGCATTGTCATCAGCGCGTCGCACAATCCCTATTGGGACAACGGCATCAAGTTTTTTTCCGGAAAGGGCGAAAAACTCGACGATGCCGTCGAGCTCGCGATCGAGCAGGCGCTGGACGACCAGCCGGCGGTGGCCGAACCTGCGCGAATCGGCAGGGCGCAACGCATCGATGACGCCGCACTTCGCTACGCGCAATCGTGCTGCGACGCCGTGCCCGGTCTCGATCTTTCCGGTCTGCACGTCGTGCTCGATTGCGCTCACGGGGCGACCTATCAAATCGCCCCGAAACTGTTTGCCGATCTCGGCGCGCATGTACATGCGATCGGCGTGCAGCCGGACGGCCTGAACATCAATCGCGATTGCGGCGCGACGCATCCGGCGGCATTGCAGGCCGCGGTACGCGAGCACGGCGCAGATTTGGGCATCGCGTTCGATGGCGATGGCGACCGCGTGCAAATGGTCGATCACACGGGCGCGTTGGCCGATGGCGACGATCTGCTCTACATCCTGACCGCGGATCGGCACGCGCATGGGCGATTGCGCGGTCCTGTCGTCGGCACGCTGATGACGAACTTCGGCGTGGAACGAGCCATTACAGGACTCGGTGCGACTTTCCTGCGCGCGAACGTCGGCGATCGGTACGTGCTGCAAACATTGCGCGAGCATCAAGGCGTACTTGGCGGTGAAGCCTCCGGCCACCTGCTATGTCTGGATCACGCGCCGACCGGTGATGGAATCCTGAGCGCCCTGCTGGTGATCGAGGTACTGCGGCGCAACGCCACCACGCTCGCGCAAGCGCGCAGTGCGTTGCGTCGTGTTCCGCAAATCACGCTGAACCTGGCGCTGCCTGATGGTGCGACGTTGATCGCACATCCCGATGTAATTGCCGCGCGCGAACAGGTTGAACGCACTCTCAGCGGTCGCGGCCGCGTCGTGCTGCGCGCTTCGGGGACCGAACCGCTGGTGCGCGTGACCGTCGAAGGCGAAGATGTCGACGAAGTACAGAAATTGGCCAGATCGCTGGCTGCAGTCGTAGAATCCGCGGCATCGCCCTAAAAAACCGAACCGCATGGCCAATCATATTCCCACTCTCGATATACGCCGGTACGGCACGGATCGCGATGCGTTCGTCGCCGAGCTCGGCGCCGCCTACCGCGAATGGGGCTTCGCCGGTATTCGCGGCCACGGCATCGAGCAACGCTTGATCGACGACGCGTACGATGCATTCGTACGTTTCTTCGCGTTGCCGACCGAAGTGAAAATGAAATATCACCTCAAGGGAACCGGCGGCGCGCGCGGCTACACGCCGTTCGGCGTGGAGACGGCGAAGGATTCAAAATATTCCGACCTGAAGGAATTCTGGCACATCGGTCGCGAATTGCCCCCGGATTCCAGATTTGCCTCGCTGATGGCGCCAAACGTGTGGCCGAGCGAAGTGCCGGATTTCCGCGAAAAAGGTTTGGCGTTGTATGCGGCTCTGGATGCGCTGGGTTCGCGCGTTCTGCGCGCGTTGGCGCTGCATATTCAACTGCCGGAAAACTTCTTCGACGACAAGACCAACATCGGCAACTCGATTTTGCGCCCGATCCATTACCCGCCGATCACCAGCGAAAACATTCCGAATGTGCGCGCCGGTGCGCACGAGGACATCAATTTCATCACCTTGCTGGTCGGTGCCAGTGCCGCCGGACTGGAAGTCAAATCGCACAAGGGCGAATGGGTGCCGTTCACTGCCGAAGCCGACACCATCGTGGTCAACATTGGCGACATGCTGCAACGTCTGACCAATCACGTATATCCGTCGACGACGCATCGCGTTGTCAATCCACCGGGCGAGGCCGCGCGCAAGCCGAGGTATTCGGTACCGTTCTTCCTGCATCCAAACCCGGATGTGGTTCTGGACCCGCTGCCTTCGTGCATAAGTGCCGACAATCCAAGTCGTTACGATACTGTCATCACGGCGCACGAATATCTGCAAGAACGATTGCGCGAGATCAAGCTGATTTGAGAGCTGGATCTGAGGGTTGAGAAGCCTGTCGCGATTCCGAGTCGCCAGTCCCGAAGGTGGTCTGATGTCAAAATTCCTGCGAACCGCCGCCTGCTCCGCCACGCTGATGTTGCTGGCGGCATGCGCCATGGCGCCGCATTCACGCGATACGGCACGCGTCACTGCAGGCAGCGACCTGCCGCCGATCCGTCACGTGTTCGTGATCATGCTGGAAAACGAGCCGTACCAGATCACTTTCGGCGCGGATTCCCTGGCGCCGTATCTGGCTCACGAACTGCCGCGACGCGGCGCGCTGCTGCGCAATTACTACGCGATCGGACACAACAGTCTGGACAACTACATCGCCATGATCAGCGGGCAGGCGCCGAACCGGGCGACCCAGAACGATTGCCGCTACTACTCCGAGTTCGTGCGCTCACGTCCGGGGCTGGATGCAAACGGCCAGGCGCTTGGCAGCGGTTGCGTGTATCCGGCCGATGTCGAGACGTTGCCGGACCAACTCCAGCGTGCCGGGCTGACATGGAAAGGCTACATGGAAGACATGGGAGCGGATCCGTCGCGCGAGGCTTCGACCTGCGGCCATGTCGCGATCGGCGCACTCGACCCGACCAGCAAGGCGACGCCGACCGACGAATACGCTGCCAAGCACGATCCGTTCGTCTATTTTCATTCCATCATCGACGACCCTGCCGACTGTGCTGCGCATGTCGTCAATCTGGACCGTCTCGAAGGCGATCTGCGCGACATCGCGACGACACCGAACTTCGCCTACATCGTTCCGGGCCTGTGCCATGACGGTCACGATGCGCCGTGCAGGAACGACGAGCCGGGTGGACTGATTTCTGCGGATGCGTTTCTGCGCGCGTGGGTGCCGAAAATCCTCGGGTCACCGGCGTTCCGCCGCGACGGTTTGCTGATCGTTACCTTCGACGAAGGCACCGACGCCACCGTGTGTTGCGGCGAGGAACCCCTGCCGGGCGGTCCACAACCGGGCAAGTTCGGACCCGGCGGCGGACGCACCGGAGCCGTGCTGCTGTCGCCGTTTATCGCTGCCGGGACGATATCGTCGCAGGCCTACAACCATTATTCGTTTCTGCGCAGCATCGAAGATCTGTTCGGACTCGGGCATCTGGGCTATGCCGCCGCGCCGCAACTGCAAAGTTTCGGCAAGGACATTTATACGGCAGCGCCGTCAGGTGGCCGCTGAGGCCCGAGGACCCGCTCATTCGTCCTGGGCGCGGAAATTTTTCGATTGCTTGCGCATGCTGCGCAACGCCAGTGCGTCCGGCATCAGTTTCATCAACGTCTTGATGGTCCGGTTGACGCGACCGGTCACGCAGACGATTTCACCGCGTTCGGCGGCATCCAGACCGATGCGCGCGACATCGGCAGCTTGCATCCACATCCACTTCGGCATCTTTGCGACCAGCGCGCGGGTGCCGGTGACTTCATGGAATTCGGAATAGGTGAAGCCTGGGCACACGGCGCACACGTTGACACCGCGATCGGCGTTTTCCAGCGCCAGCGATTGCGAAAACCGGATCAGGAACGCCTTCGCTGCGGCGTACAGCGTATGTCCGGCAGAACCGGGCAAATGTCCGGCAAGCGATGCAATGTTGAGGATGCGCCCGTAACCGCGCTCGCGCATGCCGGGAAGCAGGCGATAGATCAGATCGCATGGCGAGGTAATCAACACCTGGATGAAGTCCGCATGCGTCCGCCACGTCGGTGTCAGGAAATGCCCCGGCACACCGTAGCCGGCATTGTTGACCAGAATGTCGATGCCGATGCCGCGATCCTTCAGTTCACTTGTGATGTGCGCGGGTGCCGCGGGATCGGCAAGATCGGCAACCACGCATTCGACGCGGATCGGCTGAATTGACTGCAGTTGCGCCGCAAGCGCTTGCAGTCGGTCACGGCGGCGCGCCGTCAAAACCAACGACACGCCACGTGTCGCCAATTCGCCGGCGAATGCGGCGCCGATTCCGGCGGAAGCGCCGGTGACAAGCGCCCAGCGCGTGAAGTTGGATTTGGCAGTCATGCGAAACCTCTTGCCGGTGGTCGTTCAGGCAACACGGCAAAATCACGCCGCAGCGGAATTCTAGCGCGTTGCGGATGCTCATCCGCGCAGCTATTCTCGCTGCCTTCAGTCGTCAGTCCCAAGCCGCCATGCGCCGCAAACTCGTTGCCGGAAACTGGAAGATGAACGCCACGCGTGCCATGGCGCATGATTTGGTCGATGCCATCGATGCGGCGAATATCGGCGAATGCGAAGTCGCCGTATTTCCGCCATTCCCGTATTTGTCCGGCTTGATCGATCGCCACGGCAAATCTTCGATAATGTTCGGTGCGCAGGATGTCAGCGAGCACGTGTCCGGAGCATATACCGGCGAGGTGGCAGCGGCGATGCTGAAGGATATAGGGGCTACACATGTCCTCGTCGGACACTCCGAGCGGCGTCGGCTTCATGCTGAATCCGATGAGATGGTCGCGACGAAATTTGCCCAGGCGCAGGTCGCTGGCCTGACCCCAGTGTTGTGTATCGGCGAAACCCTGGAACAGCGCGAGGCCAACCAGACCGAATCGGTGCTGGCAGCGCAACTGGATGCCGTCATTGCGGCCAGTGGTGTTGGCAGTCTGGCCTCTGCCATCGTCGCCTACGAACCGGTCTGGGCAATCGGTACCGGCCGGACCGCAAGTCCGGCGCAAGCCCAAGCCGTACATGCGTTTATCCGTGGCAAAGTAAGCCACGAGGATGCTACAATCTCCGGCTCGCTGCAGATTCTATACGGTGGCAGCGTCAAGCCGGAGAATGCGGCCGGGCTGTTCGCCCAGACGGATATTGACGGCGGTTTGATTGGCGGCGCATCCCTGGTCGCCGCGGATTTTCTTGCGATCTGCGCAGCGGCGCGGACCGGACAGACGGATTGAGACATGGTACTGACGTTGTTCAACATTTTTTACGTGCTCATCGCCATTGCGATGTGCATTCTTATCCTGTTGCAGCGTGGCGCGGGCGCGCAGGCCGGCTCCGGGTTTGGCGGCGGGGCATCGGCGACGGTGTTCGGCGCGCGTGGCGCATCGACATTCCTGTCGCGAAGCACCGGCATCCTGGCTGCTTTGTTTTTCCTGCTCAGTATCCTGATGGGCATTTATCTGCATCCAACCGGCGCCCAGCAGCAAACGGATCTGGGTTTGATGAGCGGCGTCGATACATCGCAACCGGCGAAAACGCCAGGGGCCGCAGCACAGAACGATGTGCCCGTCGCGCCGACGAAAAGCGACCTGCCGACGGCGCCTGCGGCAGCCGCGAGCGGGTCGGACAAGCCAGCACCGATCCCGGCTTCTGCGACATTACCTGCGAAGCAGGCCGAAAACAAAAAGCCCTCGACAAAATCCGACGAGCCGAAAAAACACTGATCGACGCAATGCAAAAAGCCCAGGTGGCGGAATTGGTAGACGCACTACCTTGAGGTGGTAGCAGTGAATAACTGTAGGGGTTCGAGTCCCCTCTTGGGCACCAAGATTGTTCCAACTGTTTTTCCGGCCCGCTGCATGCGGGCCTTTTTGTTGGGTTTACCAAGCGCAAATCCGGCATATGTGCCATTCGGACACGGGCGCACGTGTGTTCGCAAGCCTGTGCGGTTCATGTTGCCAATAGCGAGACGCAATATTCATTGCATTGCGCGAATACCGGCCCGCGTGCGAAAATTCCATGCTTACGCCGCAGTTCATGCGCCAAGAGGAATGCCCCACGTGCTGGCTGGATATCTGCCAATTCTGCTGTTTCTGATCGTTGCCGGGGGTATCGGCGTGGCGCTGCTCGCCATCGGAGCGATTCTCGGCCCGCGCAGCAAGAATGCCGAGAAGGCCGATGCTTACGAATGCGGATTCGAAGCCTTCGAGGACGCGCGCATGAAGTTCGACGTGCGCTACTACCTGATCGCCATTCTGTTCATCATCTTCGATCTTGAAATTGCGTTCCTGTTTCCGTGGGCGGTGGTGTTCAAGCAGATCGGAATCGTCGCGCTGCTGGAAATGGTTACCTTCCTGTTGCTGCTGCTGTTGGGGTTTGTGTATTGCTGGAAGAAGGGCGCGCTCGAATGGGAGTGAACGAAAACACCAGCACGGACACAACCGTCACCAAAGGCCTGATGCACAATCCGGTGCCGACCGGCCCGGTCGATGACATCCTGCGTCCGGGTGGCGACAACCCGCTGCTTGAGCGCGGTTTTGTCACCGCGTCGCTGGATAGCCTGATCAACTGGGCGCGCACGGGTTCTATGTGGCCGATGACGTTCGGTCTTGCTTGCTGCGCCGTGGAAATGATGCATGCCGGCGCGGCGCGACTGGATCTGGATCGCTACGGCGTGGTGTTCCGCCCGAGTCCGCGTCAGTCCGATGTGATGATCGTGGCCGGAACCCTGGTCAACAAGATGGCGCCGGCATTGCGCCGCGTCTACGACCAGATGCCCAATCCGAAATGGGTGATTTCGATGGGTTCGTGCGCCAACGGCGGCGGCTACTATCACTATTCGTACGCGGTTGTTCGCGGTTGCGACCGCATCGTGCCGGTGGACGTGTACGTGCCGGGTTGCCCGCCAACCGCCGAAGCCCTGATCTACGGCATTCTGCAATTGCAGAAGAAGATCCGCCGTACCGATTCGATCGCACGGCGGGAAAAGGCATGAGCGATGCAGCAGCGACATTGGTTGCGCGCATTGGCGCGCGCTTGGGCGAGAAGATAGTCGCGGTCGCGGCCTGGAATGACGAGACGCGCGTCGACGTGTTGCCGGAAAACTGGCTCGCGGTGGCGAAGGAATTGCGCGATGCCGACGAGTTTCACTTCGAACAGTTGATCGACGTCAGCGGCGTGGATTACCTGAGCTACGGTCAGGTTGAGTGGGATACGACCGATGTCACCTCGACCGGGTTTTCGCGCGGTGTTGAAGGCGAAAGCGCCGGCCGCTTCGATTGGGCGCAGCGCCCGCACGCCGCTGCCGGGCACAAGCGTTTCGCGGTCGTCGTGCAGTTGTTGTCGATCAAACACAATCGACGCGTGTGCCTGCGTTGTCACGCGCAAGACGATGCGCTGCCCGTGGTGCCATCGCTGACCGGCTTGTGGCCGAGCGCGAACTGGTTCGAGCGCGAGGCGTTCGATCTGTTCGGCATCGTGTTCGAGGGGCATCCGGATTTGCGCCGCATCCTCACCGACTACGGATTCGTCGGTCATCCGTTCCGCAAGGATTTCCCGTTGATCGGCAACGTCGAGGTGCGCTTTGACGAAAAGCTTGGGCGTGTGATTTACGAGCCGGTGACCAGCGTGCAGCCGCGCGTACTGGTGCCGCGCACGATTCGCGACGATTCGCGCTACCTGCAAGCCAATGCCGAGAGCGCGTCCGATGCGGTGACGAAATGAGCAGAGTACAAGATCAGGTTTTTGCCACAAAGGATACAAAGGACACGAAGCAGGGGAAATTCGTTTTTGATTCCGTCCAAACTTCGCTCTTCCCTGGTGTCCATGGTGTCGTTCGTGGTGAATGAATCCTCATGCAAGAAATAAAGAACTACACGATCAACTTCGGCCCGCAGCATCCTGCGGCGCACGGGGTATTGCGTCTGGTGCTGGAGATGGACGGCGAAACGGTGATGCGTGCCGATCCGCACGTCGGCCTGTTGCATCGTGGTACCGAGAAGCTGGCCGAGTCCAAACCTTACAATCAGTCGATCGGCTACATGGACCGGCTCGATTACGTCTCGATGATGTGCAACGAGCACGCGTATGTGCGCGCCATCGAGAAACTGATGGGCATCCGGATTCCGGATCGCGCCCAGTACATCCGCACGATGTTCGACGAAATCACGCGTATCCTGAATCACCTTATGTGGATCGGCTCGAACGCGCTTGATCTGGGCGCGATGGCGGTGTTCCTCTATGCGTTCCGTGAGCGCGAGGAGCTGATGGATTGCTACGAGGCGGTCTCGGGTGCACGCATGCATGCGACCTATTACCGTCCGGGCGGCGTGTATCGCGATCTGCCGGATCGCATGCCGCAGTACAAGCAATCGCGTTGGCACAAGGATCGCGACCTCAAGCAACGCAACTCCTGGCGCGAAGGTTCGATGCTGGACTTTCTCGAAGCGTTCAGCAACGATTTTCCGCACCGCGTCGACGAGTACGAAACCCTGTTGACGGACAATCGTATCTGGAAACAGCGCACCGTCGATATCGGCGTGGTGTCGCCGGAACAGGCGCTGGCCTGGGGCATGAGCGGTCCGATGCTGCGCGGTTCGGGCATCGAGTGGGACTTGCGCAAGAAACAGCCCTACGCGATGTACGACCAAATGGACTTCGATATTCCGGTCGGTGTGCGCGGCGACTGCTACGACCGCTATCTGGTGCGCGTCGAAGAGATGCGCCAGGCCAATCGCATCATCAAGCAATGCGTGGCGTGGCTGAAAGCCAACCCCGGCCCGGTGATGCTCGAGAATTACAAGGTTGCGCCGCCCAAGCGCGAAGAAATGAAGGAAAGCATGGAAGCGCTGATCCATCATTTCAAATTGTTCACGGAAGGCTACTGCGTGCCGGAAGGCGAAACCTATTGCGCAGTGGAAGCGCCAAAGGGTGAATTTGGCTGCTACATGATTTCCGACGGCGCCAACAAGCCGTTCCGGGTCAAGTTGCGCGCGCCCAGTTTTGCGCACCTGGCATCGATGGATGAAATCGTGAAAGGCCACATGCTGGCCGACGTAGTCGCCATGATCGGAACCTACGATGTGGTATTCGGGGAGGTGGATCGGTGATTACGGGATTCGGAATTCGCGATTCGGGAATCGCAATGGCATGCGCTGCAAACAGCGTATCACGCTTGCCAATCCGTGATTCCGGCGCAAGCTGGAATCCAGTTCTTGCTCGTCAGTGCCCGCAAGCGCAGAGATGGATCCCGGTTTTCGACGGGATGTCGAGCAAAAGGCAAATGCAGCCATGAAAAGCACTGGCCACTATGCTGAAGTCAAAGACATCGACCCGCTGGTCGCGCTCGGCGAAGACACGCGTGCGCACATCGATCGCTGGGTGGCGAAGTTTCCGCCCGATCGCAAACGCTCGGCATTGATCCAGGGCTTGATGGCTGCGCAGGAATCCAACAACGGTTGGCTGACGGACGAACTGATCACGGCCGTGGCGAAGTATCTGGAACTGCCGGCGATCTGGGCTTACGAAGTGGCGACGTTCTACTCGATGCTGGAAACGCGACCGGTCGGTCGCAACAACGTAGCCATCTGCACGAACATCTCGTGCTGGCTCAACGGTGGCGAAGACATCGTGCGCCACTGCGAGAAAAGACTCGGCATCAAGCTCGGCGACAGCACCGCCGATGGCCGCGTCTATCTGAAGCGTGAAGAGGAATGCCTCGCGGCCTGCTGTGGCGCGCCCATGATGGTCGTCAACGGCCATTATCACGAGCACCTGACGCCGGAAAAAGTCGATCAAATTCTGGACGGATTGAAGTAATAAAATTGAAAAGTGCGGCCAAGGATGGCCGCTTTGTGATCTTCGCGATCAGGGACGATCGCAAAAACACATCGAAGTGTGGCCAAGGATTGCCGCTTTGTGATCTTCGCGATCAGGGATGATTGCAAATGCACACACGCGTGCGGTCAAGATTGCTGTCGCGCAGATTTTGCGATAAGCGACGTTTGTAATTCAAAGGTTTGTTATGAGTGTCGGACCCGCCCCACAAGAACATCAGGCTGTCTTCACGACCCTGCATTACGATCAACCTTGGTCGCTGGACAGCTATGTCAAGACGGGCGGCTATGAGGCGTGGAAAAAAATTCTCGCGGAAAAGACCGATCCGGCCACGATCGTCGAAGAGCTCAAGAAAAGTGCGCTGCGCGGGCGCGGCGGCGCAGGATTTCCGACCGGCCTGAAATGGAGCTTCATGCCGAAGAACGATGCGCAAAAGTATATTCTTTGCAATTCCGACGAATCCGAACCCGGCACCTGCAAGGATCGCGATATCCTTCGTTTCAATCCGCACGCGATGCTCGAAGGCATGGCGATCGCGTGCTACGCGACAGGATCGAGCGTCGCCTACAACTATCTGCGCGGCGAATTCCACCACGAGCCGTTCGAGCATTGCGAACAGGCGTTGGCCGAAGCGTATGACGCCGGTTTGCTGGGCAAGAACATTCTCGGCAGCGGCGTCGATGTCGATATCCACAATGCGCTGGGCGCGGGCGCCTATATCTGCGGTGAAGAAACCGCGTTGATGGAATCGCTCGAGGGCAAGAAGGGGCAGCCGCGCTTCAAGCCGCCGTTTCCGGCCGGTTTCGGGTTGTACGGCAAACCGACCACGATCAACAACACTGAAACGTATGCCTCGGTGCCGGCGATCATGCGCAAAGGGGCCGAGTGGTTTCTCAGTCAGGGCAAGCCGAACAATGGCGGTCCGAAGATCTTTTCGGTTTCCGGTCACGTGAACAAGCCGGGCAACTACGAAATAAGGCTGGGCACGCCGTTCCGTGATCTGCTTGAGATGGCTGGTGGCGTGCGCAACGGACACCAGCTCAAGGCGGTGATCCCGGGCGGCTCGTCGATGCCGGTGTTGCCGGCCGACACCATGATGGACGTCACCATGGATTATGATGCGCTGCAGAAAGCAGGCTCCGGGCTGGGCTCCGGCGCCGTCATCGTGATGGATGAAACCACGTGCATGGTGCGCGCCTGTCAGCGCATCGCGCGTTTCTATTTCGCCGAATCCTGCGGCCAGTGCACGCCGTGCCGCGAAGGCACCGGCTGGATGTATCGCGTGCTGACGCGCATCGTCGAAGGCAATGCCACGATGGACGACGTGAACATGCTCAAGCAGGCTGCGGGCCAGATCGAAGGCCATACCATTTGCGCGTTCGGCGAAGCCGCGGCATGGCCGGTGCAAGGCATGCTGCGGCATTTCTGGAACGAGTTCGAGTACTTCGTTGCCAACAAGCGCAGCATTGTGGATGCACAGATGGAGGTGGCGGCGTGAGCGCACAGCCTGCAACGTCCAACACCGCCCCCGACATGGTCAACATCGAGATCGACGGACGTGCCCTGCAGGCGCCGAAGAACTCGATGATCATCGCGGCAGCCGACAAGGCCGGCATCGCGATTCCGCGCTTTTGTTATCACGAGAAGCTGCCGATCGCTGCCAATTGCCGCATGTGCATGGTCGAAACCGAAATGGGTGGGCGGGCGTCGCCAAAACCGATGCCGGCCTGCGCTACCCCGGTTGCCGAGGGCATGAAGATATTCACGCGTTCGCAGCGGGCTCTGTCCGCGCAGCGCAACGTGATGGAATTCCTGCTCATCAACCATCCGCTGGACTGTCCGATCTGCGATCAGGGCGGCGAATGCGAATTGCAGGATCTTTCCCTCGGCTACGGGCGTTCGGTTTCGCGTTTCGTCGAGCGCAAGCGCGTGGTGGCGGACGAGAATTTGGGCCCTCTGATTTCCACAGAAATGACGCGTTGCATCCAGTGTACGCGCTGCATCCGCGTGGTTTCCGAAGTCGCCGGCAGTTACGAGCTGGGCGGCCTGGGACGCGGTGAAAACCTAGAGATCGGCACCTACATCGGCAAGACCATCGATAGCGAACTTGGCGGCAACATCATCGATGTATGCCCGGTCGGTGCGCTGACCAACAAGGTATTCCGCTTCAAGGCCAGAGCTTGGGAATTGATTGCGCGCGAATCGATCGGCTATCACGATGCGCTGGGTTCAAACCTTTGGTTGCACACGCGCCGTGGTGAGGTGCTGCGTACCGTTCCGCGCGACAACGAGGCGGTCAACGAATGCTGGTTGTCCGATCGCGACCGCTACAGTCACCAGGGCCTGTACGCGAGCGATCGCGCCAAAAGACCGATGATCCGTCGCGACGGCGAACTGGTCGAAGTCGGCTGGGACGAGGCGATCAATTTTGTTGCCGATGGTTTGAAGCAGCATTCCGGCGACGACCTGGGAGCGCTGGTGGCGCCGCTCACATCGTGCGAGGAAGGCTGGCTGCTGGCGCAAGTCATGCGTGGCATGGGAAGCGACAACATCGATCATCGCTTGCGCACGCTGGACTTCTCCGACGATCCGCATGCGATGGCATTTGAAATGTCAGTGGAAGCGATCGAGAAAGCGCGCGACATCGTGCTGATCGGCTGCAACCCGCGGCATGAAATGCCGCTGCTCGCGCATCGCATTCGCAAGGCCGGCAAGAGTGGTGCGAAGATCCACGCGATCAATCCACTCGACTTCGATCTCAATTTCACGCTGGCGAGCAAGACCATTGCGACGCCTGCGGCGATGCTCGATGCCGTGCTGGGCTTGGCCAAAGCCGCCAACGACGTCGGACACATGCCTGAAAGCGATGCCCTGGCCAACGCGATTTCCGGTTTGTCTGCCGACGATGCCGGGCGAGCCTTGATCAAGGCATTGACCGAATCAAGCGCATCCGTGCTGGTCTTCGGCGAATCGGCCAGCCTGCATCCCCATGCCGCACGCTTGCGCAGCGCAGCGCGTTTCATCGCCAAGGCGACAAACAGCGCGTTCAACGAAATTCCGTCCGGAGCCAATGGCATCGGTCTGGCGCGCGTTGGCGCGCAGCCGCACGCACATGGCGCAAACGCGGCAGACATGTTGGCAAAACCACCGCGCGGCCTGATCGTTTATCACGCCGGTTCGCAGGACACCGCTTCTTCGAGCGTGTTCGATGCTGCTCGCAGCAGCGCGGAATTCTGCGTCTATATCGGCGCTTACGCCTGCAATGGCGTGCGCCGAACCGCGCATGCAGTATTGCCGGTCGGACTGTTGCCGGAAATCGACGGTACGTTCGTCAATGTCGATGGCCACGTGCAGACGTTGCGGGCCGGTGCCAAGATGCCCGGTGATGCGCGATCCGGCTGGAAAGTATTGCGTGCGCTCGGCGCGAAGCTCGGCATCCCGGGATTCGATTTCGTCGATCTGGCCCAGGCGCGCGAGATGATGCAATCGAATTTGCGCGCAACATCCAGTCCGCATCAGGCGGCACAGGTTGCGCCACCGCTCAAGGCATCAAATCCATCAGGCACTTCGGTGCTCGGTGATCAGCCGTCATTGATCCGCATCGCCACCGTTCCGATCTACCGCACTGACGCCGTGCTGAGGCGTTCGCCCGCATTGCAGGCACATCCGCTCAACGCTGGGCCCGACGTAGGCCTGCATCCCGAGGATGCGATCGCAATGGGTCTCGCACACGGTGCGCAAGCGAAAGTTGTTGGCGACGGTGGCGAAGCCGTTTTGTCCGTAGTGATCACACGCGCCGTGCCAAAGGGTGCAGCGTGGATCGAATCGACCTGGCCGCAAACGCGCGCCTTGCCGCCGACTGGCGCGGTGCTGACCATAACGAGGGCCGGCGCGTGATTTCCTGGCTACATGATTTCCTGCTCGGATTCGGCGCGCCCGGTCTTGTGCTCTGGCTGGTGGCGTGCATTCTTGCCATCGCCGTGCCGGTCATCATTGCCGTCGCGTTCTACGTTTGGTGGGAACGCAAGGTACTCGGCTGGATGCATGTGCGCATGGGACCGAACAGCGTCGGTCCGGCCGGACTGGCGCAAACGTTCGCCGACGTGTTCAAGCTGCTGCTCAAGGAATATCTGCTGCCCGCCAAGGCGAGCAAACTACTGTTCGTGCTGGCGCCATTGCTTTCGCTGGTTCCGGCGTTCGCGGCCTGGGCGGTGATTCCGTTTTCGCAAAAAGCGGTCCTCGCCGACGTCAATGCCGGGCTGCTGTATCTGCTCGCGATGACGTCGATGGGCGTCTACGGCATCATCCTTGCCGGCTGGTCGTCGAACTCGAAGTACGCATTCCTGGGTGCGATGCGTTCGGCCGCACAGGTCGTGTCGTACGAGATCGCGATGGGAATGGCACTGGTCGGCGTGCTGATCTGCGCGGGCAGCCTGAACCTTTCCGACATCGTCAGGGCGCAGGCCGGGCATCTGGGCATCTTCAACTGGTTCTGGCTGCCGCTGTTGCCGTTGTTCGTGATCTATTTCATCTCCGGCGTGGCCGAGACCAACCGCGCGCCGTTCGACGTGGCCGAGGGCGAATCCGAGATCGTCGCCGGATTCCACGTCGAGTATTCCGGCGCGCCGTTCGCGGTGTTTTTCCTGACCGAATACGCGAACATGATCCTGATATCGTTCCTCGCCGCGACCTTGTTCCTCGGCGGCTGGCTGTCGCCGTTCCCGGCATCCTGGGGTTTCGTCGGCGTCGGCGGCTGGTGGTGGCTGTTCGCCAAGGCGTTCGTGTTCGCCTTCTTCTACCTGTGGTTCCGCGCCGCATTTCCGCGCTATCGCTACGACCAGATCATGCGCCTGGGCTGGAAAGTCTTTATCCCGATCGCGCTGGTATGGATCGGCGTGGCCGGTTGCCTGGTGTATTTCGGCGTGATCGGGCAGGGCGTGGCCGCGGCAACGGGAGCGGCCTCATGAATCGCATCGCACGCTACTTCAAGAGCCTCATGCTGCTGGAATTGTGTCGAGGTTTGGGCCTGACCATGAAATATATGTGGAAGCCCAAGTACACCATGCGCTATCCAATGGAAAAGATTCCGCAATCGGTGCGTTTCCGCGGCTTGCACGCCTTGCGCCGTTATCCGAACGGCGAGGAACGCTGCATCGCCTGCAAATTGTGCGAGGCGGTTTGTCCGGCGTTGGCAATCACGATCGATTCCGAGCAGCGCGAAGACGGCACCCGCCGCACCACGCGCTACGACATCGATCTGTTCAAATGCATCTACTGCGGCTTCTGCGAAGAAAGCTGCCCGGTTGATTCGATCGTGGAGACCAACATCCACGAATACCATTTCGAAAAACGTGGCGAGAATATTGTCAACAAACAACAGCTGCTGGCCGTCGGCGATCGTTTCGAAAAACTGATCGCGCAGGCACGCATGCAGGACGCTCCGTATCGGTAATCGGCAAAACCCTCTCCCTCGCGCAATCGGGGAAGAGAGAGTCGATATCGCCGGTATCGTATGTACTTCACGGGAAGACAATGAGTATTGAACTGATTCTGTTCTACGCGTTTGCCACGGTGCTCGTCATTGCGGCGCTGGGCGTCATTGCGGTGAAGAATTCGGTGCACGCCGCATTGTTGCTGGTGTTGTGCTTCTTCACCACCGCCGCGCTGTGGTTGCTGATCGAAGCGGAATTTCTCGGCGTGGCACTGGTGCTGGTCTATGTCGGTGCGGTGATGGTGCTGTTCCTGTTCGTGGTGATGATGCTGGATATCGACCAGGAGCCGCTGCGCGAAGGGTTTATCCGTTACCTGCCGATTGGATTGCTCGTTGCGGTAGTCATGTTGGTGGAAATGATTTCGCTGATCGGTCTCAAGGCCATGGCCATCGCTGCGCCGGCAGATCCGGCTGCAAACTCGAATACGGCATGGCTCGGCCACGCGTTGTTCACGCGCTACCTGCTGCCGTTCGAAATTGCCGCCGTGATTCTTACCGTTGCGGTTATCGCTGCGGTCATGCTCACGCTGCGTCAGCGAACCGGTGTGCGGCATCAGTATCCATCGCGACAGGTTGCGATCAAGGCGCGCGATCGCATTCGCATCGTCAAGATGCCGAGCGCCAAGTAGGAGATGCGCACGTCATGCTAACCCTTGCTCATTACATCGCACTTGGCGCGGTCTTGTTTTGCATATCCGTGGCTGGAATTTTCATCAACCGCAAGAACATCATCGTGCTGCTGATGGCCATCGAGTTGATGCTGCTTTCCGTGAACATCAACTTCGTCGCGTTTTCCCGCTTCATGGGCGACGCCGCGGGACAGGTTTTCGTGTTTTTCATTTTGACCGTGGCCGCCGCGGAATCGGCGATCGGCCTGGCTATCCTGGTGGTGCTGTTCCGCAATCGCGCAACGATCAACGTCGGTGAACTGGATGAGCTCAAAGGTTAGAGATGGACGTCATCGCGGCATCGATTGCCGCAATGAGGGGTTCGTAGGGTGGGAGAAGTCGCAACGCGGCGCATCCCGTCTTTATGAGCTGCCGGTTGAAGGCGGGATTCGCTGCGCTACTCCCGCCCGACATGTTCTGTGGATTTGACGGTTTGAGAAAGGCAAGTACATGAGTTTGAATCCGACAATTCTGCTGATCGTCGCGTTGGCCCCACTGGCTGGCGCCCTTGTCGCCGGCCTGTTGCGCAAGCAGGTCGGGCGTGCGGGCGCGGCATCCGCGGCGATTGCTGGCGTCGCCATAAGCTGCATGCTGTCGTTCTACGTGTTCTATCAATTGGTCTGGGGCGGCGCGCCCACTTTCAACGAAAACGTCTATACCTGGTTCCAGGTCGGCGCCTTTTCCACGCATATCGGTTTCATGATCGACCGGCTGAGCGCGATGATGATGGTCGTCGTCACGTTCGTATCCTTGATGGTGCACATTTATACCATTGGCTACATGGCCGACGACGACGGTTTCCAGCGCTTCTTCAGCTACATCGCGTTGTTCACGTTCTCGATGTTGTTGCTGGTGATGTCCAACAACTTCCTGCAATTGTTCGTCGGCTGGGAACTGGTCGGTTTGGTTTCGTATCTGCTGATCGGGTTCTGGTTCAAGAAGCCCACCGCGATCTTTGCGAATCTCAAGGCATTCGTGGTCAATCGTGTCGGCGATTTCGGGTTTCTTCTGGGCATTGCCGGCGTGTTGTGTTTCTTCCACACGCTCGACTACGCCAGCGTGTTCCATGCCGCGCCATCGCTGCACGGCAAGACACTGGAACTGTTCGGTGGCCATGCGTGGTCGGCGGCAACCGTGATCTGTCTGTGCCTGTTTGTCGGCGCGATGGGCAAGTCCGCGCAGGTGCCGCTGCATGTGTGGCTGCCCGATTCGATGGAAGGCCCGACGCCGATCTCGGCACTGATCCATGCGGCGACGATGGTCACCGCCGGCATCTTCATGGTCGCGCGCATGTCGCCGCTGTTCGAGCTTTCCGAAACCGCTTTGAATACCGTATTGATCATCGGCGCGACCACCGCATTCTTCACCGGCCTGATCGGCATCGTGCAGAACGACATCAAGCGTGTCGTGGCGTATTCCACGCTGTCGCAATTGGGATACATGACGGTCGCGCTGGGCGTTTCTGCGTACGCCACGGGAATTTTCCACCTGATGACACACGCCTTCTTCAAGGCGCTGTTGTTCCTCGGTGCGGGTTCCGTGATTATCGCCATGCACCACGAGCAGGACATGCGCTACATGGGCGGCCTGCGCAAATACATGCCGATCACCTACGTAACCATGTGGATCGGCACATTGGCGCTGGTCGCGATGCCCGGATTTGCCGGATTCTTCTCGAAAGACGCGATCATCGAAGCCGTGCATGAATCGCATCGTTGGGCCGCGCCCTACGCTTACTGGTGTGTGTTGTTCGGCGCCTTCGTCACGGCGCTGTACAGCTTCCGCCTGTTGTATCTGACATTCCACGGCACTGAGCGATTCGTTGTCGATCACGAATCCCACGGCCATCACGGTGCCGATCATCATCACGAGCCCGGCCATTTGGCGCATGCGCCAAAAGAATCGCCGTGGGTGGTGACCGTGCCGCTGATCGCGTTGGCGATTCCTTCGTTGATGATTGGCTGGTTCTCAACCGGTCCGATCCTGCATGGCGATTTCTTCGGTGCATCAATCGTCGGCGCTACCGGCGAGCATGGCGCAGCGTTCGGCGGAATTGTCTCGATGGTGATTGAAGGTTTTGCCGGATTGCCGTTCTGGTTCGCGTTCGCCGGATTCGCCGTTGCCACGTATGTGTATCTGTACAACCCGAAGCTGGCGGATCGCGCCAGACAAACCCTGCATCCGCTGTGGAGTCTGCTCGATCACAAATACTGGTTCGACGAAATCTATCAGGCCGTATTCGTGCGCGGCAGCGTCTTGCTTGGCCGTGGCTTGTGGAAGGGCGGTGATGTCGCCGTCATCGACAATATCGCCATCGACGGCACATCGGCAGGCATCGGCCGCTTGGCGGCGACCGTGCGCTGGGTGCAGTCCGGTTATCTTTACACGTACGCGTTCGCCATGATCCTCGGCCTGGTCGTGTTGTTGGGCGGCTTGTGGTGGATCGCAAGAATCTGAGAAGTGCGGCTACGGATGGCCGCCTTTTGATCTTCGCAATCAGTGAAATTTGCACAAAAATTTGGAACTGCGGTCAGGCACGACCGCTTCTTGATCTTCACATTCAGGGACGACTGCACAAGCACCAACAGGGACGGTTGCGAAAACCGTACCATTCAAAAAAAAGCGGTCGCGGACGATCGCAAGAACATCGGAATGAAAAATGAGTTCTAGCTGGCCCCTGTTAAGTCTCCTGATCTGGCTGCCGATCATCGGCGGCGGGCTGGTTGCGCTAGTCGGTTCGCAGCGTGCGCAAACCGCACGGTGGCTTGCGCTGGTGATCACGCTGATCGTTTTCTTCGTCAGCATTCCCTTGCTGACGGGTTACGATTCCGCCAGCGGCACGATGCAATTTCTCGAGCACACGGCCTGGATCGGCGCCATCAACGCCAACTACAGCCTCGGCGTCGACGGTATTTCGGTTGCGCTGATTCTGCTGACCACGCTGACCACCATACTCGTCGTCATTGGTGCGTGGGACGCGGTGCATGAAAAGGTCAGCCAATACCTGGCCGCATTCCTGGTGCTTGAAGGTTTGATGATCGGCGTCTTTGCGGCAATGGATGCGCTGCTTTTCTACGTGTTCTTCGAGGCGATGCTGATTCCGATGTTCATCATCATCGGCGTCTGGGGCGGGCCGCGACGCGTTTACGCCACATTGAAATTTTTCCTGTACACGTTCTTCGGTTCGATCTTCATGCTGATCGGGCTGATCTATCTTTACCTGCATGCCCACACCTGGGATTTGGCGAAGCTCGCCGACGTGCATCTTTCCGCTACCGCGCAGGCATGGCTGTTTTTCGCCTTCCTTGCCGGCTTCGCGATCAAGGTACCGATGTGGCCGGTGCATACCTGGCTGCCGGATGCACACGTCGAAGCACCCACCGGTGGTTCGGTGATCCTGGCAGCGATCATGCTGAAGATCGGCGGTTACGGTTTCATTCGTTTCTCGCTGCCGATCGTGCCCGACGCTTGCCAGCAATTCGCCTGGCTCATCATCGCCATGTCGATCATCGCCATCATCTACATCGGTTATGTTGCCCTCGTGCAAACAGACATGAAGAAGCTCATCGCCTATTCATCCGTCGCGCACATGGGTTTCGTTACGCTCGGGCTGTTCATCAGCCTGGCCTTGATGCGTGTCACCGGCAGTGCGGGCGCGGCCTATCTGGGTGTATCCGGCGCGATGGTGCAGATGATTTCCCACGGTTTCATATCCGGCGCGATGTTCTCGTGCATCGGCGTGCTCTACGAGCGCACGCACAGCCGCAACATCGCCGATTACGGCGGCGTGGTGAATACGATGCCGTGGTTTGCCGCGTTCTGGGTGTTTTTCTCGATGGCCAATTGCGGCCTGCCCGGCACCAGCGGTTTTGTCGGCGAATTCATGGTCATCCTGGCCAGTTTCCAGATGAACTTCTGGATCGCCGCCGGCGCCGCATTCACGCTGATCATCGGCGCGGCCTATACCCTGTGGCTGGTCAAGCGTCTGATATTCGGGGCGGTCAAGAACGACCTCGTCGCCAAGCTGCGCGACATCAACCCGCGCGAGGCGCTGCTACTGACCGCATTCGCGGCCGGCGTGCTGGTCATCGGTATCTGGCCCGCACCTCTGACACACCTGATGGACGCATCGATCAAACACATTGTCGATCAATTGTTGTTGACCAAGATCTGACGCAGGACCTGCGATGAATTTCAATCTCCACGACTTGATTCTGCTCCTGCCCGAAGACTTCCTGCTCGGCGCAACCTGCGTGATCCTGTTGATCGATCTGTTTGCCCGGCAGAAACAACGCGCGCTGACGCATTGGTTGTCGCTGGCGGCGTTGCTTGGGACGATCGGTCTGATTCTCGTCGACCATGATCCGGCGCGCACGGCGTTCAGCGGCGCCTACATCCATGACGGCGTCGCCGCCGTGCTCAAGGTGTTCATCCTCGCGATTACCGCGGTCGTGCTGGTCTATTCGCGCGGCTATCTGCGCGATCGCAAGTTGCTGATTGGCGAATTCTATCTGCTGTGTCTGTTCGCGACACTGGGCATGATGCTGCTGGTTTCCGGCGGCAATCTGGTCATGGTCTATCTTGGACTCGAACTGTTTGCGCTTTCCACCTATGCACTGGTTGCGATCCATCGGGATTCGGGTCGCGCATCGGAAGCGGCGATGAAATATTTCGTGCTCGGCGCGTTGTCTTCGGGCATGTTGCTGTTTGGCATGTCGATGATCTATGGCGCGTCCGGCACGCTGGATTTGGCGCAGATCCATCAGGCCGTGGCGATGGCCATGGCGGCCGGCGGCAATCACGATCACCAGACGCTGCTCGCCTTCGGCATGGTGTTCCTGATCGTCGGCATCGGCTTCAAGTTCGGCGTCGCGCCTTTTCACATGTGGCTGCCGGACGTGTATGAAGGCTCGCCGACGGCGGTGACGATTTTCATCGGTACCGCGCCGAAACTTGCGGCGTTCGGCATGGCTTATCGCCTGCTCGATTCCGGACTGGGCGGGCTGCATCCGGATTGGGGAATGATGCTGGCGGCCCTCGCCGCATTGTCGCTGATCCTCGGCAACGTCGTTGCCATCGTGCAGACCAACATCAAGCGCATGCTGGCGTACTCGACGATTTCGCATGTGGGCTTCCTGCTGCTCGGTTTGGCCAACGGCACGCCGAGCGGATTCGCCGCGGCAATGTTCTATGCGATCGCCTACGCGATCATGACGACTGTGGCTTTCGGCGTGATCCTGTTGTTGGCGCGCAGCGGCTTCGAAGCCGAGGAAATCGACGATTTCAAGGGTCTGAACCAACGCAACCCGTGGTACGCCTGCATCATGGCGCTGGCGATGTTCTCACTGGCCGGCGTGCCGCCGCTGTTCGGATTTTTCTCGAAGCTGCTTGTACTCAAGGCTGCCATCGATGCCGGCATGATGTGGCTGGCCATTATCGCCATCGTGTTCGCGGTGATCGGCTGCTACTACTATCTGCGCGTGGTCAAGGTGATGTACTTCGATGAGCCGGCGGACAAGAGCGCACTGGAATTGCCGAAGGATCTGCCGTTGCGCTGGCTGCTCTCGATCAATGGAATCGCACTGGTAGTGCTCGGTGTGATGTGGGGGCCGTTGATCGCGTGGTGCTACCGGGCGTTCGGATTGCCGGCTTGACGGGCGACGTGCACGCCAGGACGGGCGTGCGAGGAAGCACGGAATGAGAATCGGCGATCAGTGAGCGGTAGGCGGGCGCTTGCATTGGCTCTGCGTCACTCCAGCTTTCGCTGCAATGACGAGCCGGTCTTGTTCTGTTGCCGGGTACCGAGTCCCGGCTCATCGGCAATCACTTCACCGGTTTGGCCATGCGCAATAACTCGACGCCGAACCCGTGCTTTTCGTACAGCGCGCGCGCGCGTTCGTTGCCGGGAAATACGGCAAGGGTCACGTGGCGGCAGCGATGCTCCTTCGCCCAGCTTTGCGCGTAGTCGATCATGGCGCTGCCTACGCCACGACCATCCAGCCCGGGCGCGACGACCAGGTCGCTGATGTGGCAATTCAGCGCACCGGTGAAGAAATCCTTCTGTGTTTGCAGGTGCAGAAAGCCGAGACGCTCGCCTTGTTCGTCTTCGGCAACGAACAGGTGCGAACCAGCGGGCAGTTCGCTCAGGTGGCGAGAAATGTCCTGGCGGATGCCGCTCAGTGTCTCGCTGCGTTTGCGCCACTGGCGGCAGGTCGAATGCGACGAAGCGATCGGCCAGGGCAAGAATGAATTCATCATCGTCTGCGTGGGCAAGACGGATTTTGGGTGACACGGTGTCCTCGGTCATGGTTCCACTTGGGTCAAGGTTATCAAGAAACGTCGTCAGCCGAATAGTGCGTCCGGCATCGCCATCAGACTGTCGCCGCTGGCGCGGATAGTTGCAGCGTGCATCAGCGTGCGCGGCAGGATTCGCGCGAAATAGAAGCGCGCAGTGTCGCGCTTGGACTGCTTGAATGCGTCGGATTGTGCGGATGCATCTGCGGCCACCACGCTGCGCGCCCAGAAAAACGCCAGCGCCACATAGCCGGAATAGAGAAGGTAGTCCACCGCGGCGATACCGACTTCGTCCGCATTGCCGATCGCGCGCTTGCCGATTTCCTGGGTCAGGTCGGCCCAATCCTTGGCCGCCATCGCCAGTGGCGCAATGAACTCGCCGACATCGGCATTTTTCATATGTGCCTGGCAGAACGAGCTGATCTCTTCGAGAAAATGCTTCAGGCCCACGCCCTGACTTTGCATGATCTTGCGGCCGAGCAGGTCGAGCGCCTGGATTTGCGTGGTGCCTTCGTAGATCGTGGTGATGCGCGCATCGCGCGCGTATTGCTCGATGCCGGTTTCATGGATGTAACCGTGACCGCCGAATATCTGCAGCGCATGATTGGTACATTCGACCGCGACTTCGGTGAGCAGTCCCTTGACGATGGGTATGATGAAACTCAACAGTTCGTCTGCGCGTTTGCGCTCGGCTTCATCGGGCGATCGTTCGACCAGATCGACCAGAGTTGCCGCGTAATAGCCGAACGCGCGACAGCCTTCGGCGAAGGCTTTCTGAGTCAGTAACATGCGCCGGATATCCGGATGCACAATCAGCGGGTCGGCGGGCTTGTCCGGAAACTTCGCGCCGGAAAGCGCTCGCATCTGCAGGCGCGTACGCGCATATTCCAGCGCAGGCTGATAGGCGCGCTCGATCAATGCCAGGCCCTGCAATCCGACAGCCAGACGCGCCGTGTTCATCATCGTGAACATCGCCATCAGGCCGCGATTCGGCGGCCCGATCAGCCAGCCTTCGGCCGCATCGAAATTCATCACGCAGGTCGACGATCCCTTGATGCCCATCTTGTGTTCGATCGCACCGCAGGCAAGCGAATTGCGCTCGCCCATTTTGCCGTCCTTGCCGGTCTTGAACTTGGGCACAATGAACATCGAAATACCCTTCGTCCCTGCCGGTGCGTCGGGCAGGCGCGCCAGCACCAGATGCACGATGTTCTCGGTGAAATCGTGTTCGCCGGCGCTGATGAAAATCTTCGTGCCCGTGATGGCATAGGAACCATCGGGTTTTGGTTCGGCGCGGCTCTTGAGCAAACCCAGGTCCGAGCCGCAATGCGATTCGGTCAGGCACATCGTGCCGGTCCAGCGGCCTTCGACGATCGGTTTCAGGAATACCTCGCGCTGCCATTCTTCGCCGTGTTGTTTGAGCGCTTCGGTCGCGCCGTGCGAGAGCAGCGGATACATGCCCCAGGCGAGATTCGCCGAATCGAGCATCTCCTTGAGGGGCGCGCCGATGGATTCCGGCAAATGCTGGCCGCCGTATTCTTCCGGTGCGGTCAGTCCGCACCAGCCGCCTTCGATGTATTGCGCGTAGGCCTGCTTGAACCCGGTGGGCGTCGTCACGCTGCCGGTTGCCTTGTCAAACCTGCAGCCTTCCGCATCCCCGACTGCGTTGAGCGGCGCCAGAATCTGTTCGGAAAACCTAGCCGCCTCGTCGAGGATTGCATCCAGCACATCGCGTGTTGCCGTCTCGCCGCCGGGCAGCCGCGCGTATTGTTGCTGCACGTTGAGCAGATCGAACATGACGAAACGCATGTCGTTGAGTGGGGCTTTGTAGGTGGTCATGGTTGGAGGTGACCGAAAGTTGGGGGAAGTTGTGGCCGGGGGTTCAGGGCTGGAAGATTGAGGACTTAGGGCTGAAAAGCAAATTGAAGCGCGCTTTGCTTTTGCCCCCGGCTCTCGGCCGTGCCCGCGATCATCGATACTGATTCGCAATTCCCGGCACCGGCAACAAGCGGCTCTTGTGCTCGAACTTGAAGTCTTTGCCGGCGGCCGGGATATTGATCGTGCCCTTGAGTTGGTAAGGTACGCCGCCCGGCAGCTTCACATCGCTGGCGAAGGCCTTGAGCGCGTCGGTATTCGGTTTCAATGTGGTCGCGACGATGTCGGCGTTTTCGCCGGGAATATCCAGCTGCGGATTCAGCGAAATATCGCCGGCGGCTACGCCACCGACCCGCAGCGCTGCCTTGAACGTCGCGTAGCGCACCGTGATGTCGCTGAAGTTCTCCAGCCGAATCTGCACTTTCCAGCTTCCATCGGGCAGCACATCGAGCTGCTGGATGCTGGCATTCGGTGGATTGATCGGATGCGTCGGTGGTCCGCAAGCGGCCAATGCTGCCAGCGCGACAAATAACATGAAAAAGCGAAGCGACCGGGTCATGAGGACAATTCCGTAAAATACCTGCGTGCTACCTTAGCCAAATCCACGTCGTGGCGGAAGCCGTCGCGCGAGACATACCGTCTCCCCCGCCTTTATTCAAAGCCATTCGCGAAAATTTCGTCCTGCAACTGCAGGACGAAATTCACCACGTGTGGCTGCGTGGTGGCATCGCTGAAGCCGATACTCGTGGCATCGGTGAACGAGCAAAGACCATAGTATGCCGGCCCGAGCGGACAAGAAATATTCGCGTACACCTGATCGACGAAATCTCCGCCGGCTTCCGTGGCCACGAAGTAGAAACTGCCTGGATTGGCCGCGGCGGCATAGTACCCCAGCGCGTCGGCGACACCGGAACCGGCGTAGCTGCCATCTGTGCTATCGAACAATTCGACCAATGCGCCCTCCACCGGATTGCCGGCCGTATCGATCACTCTACCGACAACAGCATCCTGGCGCGTCAAGTGGAAATCTATGTCGCTGACGGTCGAGCCCTGGGCGAGCGGAATCGGCGTACCTGTCGTCGGGGCGCAACTGGAAGTGCAATCGATCTGTTGCCAAATTTGCGAAACGTACGAACCATCGTAATAGCTCTTGGCGAAAGCGAAATAACTGCCGGCGGCAAGATCGACAATGGCATAGTTGCCGGAAACATCGGGCATTGTGGCACCTACAACGGTGCCGCTGCCATCGTAGATATCGATTTCGACGTCTGCCGGCAGATCCGAACCTGCACCCGCTTTGGTCGTCGCCGTCCCCGTTATGCCAGATGACGGCACGAGCGAGAAGTCGAAGGTTCCCGGTGTCTGTTGTGGGTCGATGGTCAACAACGAGGCGCCGGTCACGTCGCAGGTGGCGTAAGGCGAGTACTCACCGTACGGATAATATGCTTCGCAGGCAATGTTCGGGTAGATCCGGTCGATGTGACTTGTGCTGAGCGCCCACAGGTAGTACTTGCCGACTGGAACGTTCGTCAGCGCATAGCCTCCATCAGCGTCCGTTGTCGTGGATCTGACCTGATTGAAGTTGCTCGGCGGGCCGACGCTGGCGGCGATGGTCGCGCCGGCAATGGGAAGTCCGCTGACGGCGTCGCGCACATGCCCGTGAACAACGGGAAGCAGATGCAGTTGGAAATCGGCCTGAACCCGTTGGCCGACCTGTGTGATTGTCACGGCTTGCGCGGAGTCGACATTTTGCGCGCAACCCTGCGGGCAATCCAGTCCGGCATAGAGTTGTGAAAAGTAATTCTCCGAACTTGCATATATGTAGTAGGTGCCGGGAGCGAGAGGCCCGGCAACATAGTGGCCGTCCGAGTTCGCAGAGACATCGCCAACCGGGTTACCGGCCGAATCCAGGATATGGATCTGCGTATAGTCCGACGGTGGCTGTCCATTTGCGCCCAGGACATTGCCTACGATCGCGGCCAGACGCGGTAAATTGAAGGTCACGCCGGATACATCATTGCCGGAAACGACCACGGCGGCACCTTGCGTCGGAGTGCAGGCATTCTGCAATGGTCCGCCACATGCGACGTGATCGAAGATCTGGTGGCCGTAGCCGTCCGCATCGGCCTCGATCAGATAGCTTGCGTCGGGCAACGTCGGAATCGAGAAATGCCCGAGTTCGTCGCTATTACCATACAGCAGTTGATTGCCACTGGAATCGAATAGAGTCAGATAGGCCTGGAGCGGATTGTTCGAGTTGTCGCGAACCTGACCGATCAACTCGTGGCCATGGTCGAGCGCAAAGTCTATGCCGGTAACGTTATCGTTATCCGCAACGGTAATCGTCTGCGCGCTGGCAGTGTCGCAACCATCCGTCGAATCGAAATAGGTCCCGGGAAGACAGTCAACATCCGGATAAATTTCCGAAACATAGGAATCGGCCCGTGCGCGAACGTAGTAGGTTCCCGGTTCGATCGCAATCGAGTATTGACCGTTGGCGTCGGTGTAGTCCTCGCCACCATATGGGTTCAACTGGTTGAAAGGTAGAATTACGTCAACGCTGGAAATCGGCAATCCGGTAGCCAGATCGGTAACCGTGCCGCTGATGGTGGCGTTTATCGCCTGCACGCTGACTATGGTGAATCCGCCTGGTCCGGTATTGCTTACATGCAGGAACAATGGACTGTGCCGGTCGGCGTCGACGTTGACCGTTGCTTGCGCGTCCAGTCCTTCGGCATCGTCGTTGGAGGCGACAACGGCTGCGCCATTTGCACAACTGCGAAAAACCGCAATTGCCGGATCGGTGCCATTCGAGTCGGTACTGAATCGATAATGTTCCGACATTGCCGGTACAAAGCGAAACCAGACACCATCACCGGATTCGCCCGATCCGGGCAGGTTGATCTTCGCGGGGAGCGCCTCTGAGAGCCCGAGCGCCGTTTGACAGGAGCCGCCGTGTGCAGCGCTTGGAATCGCAACCTGCAGGCGCGCAGGACGGGCATAGGCAATCCTGTTCGACTTTGCGCCGGGCGTGCGCAATTCCGCTTTCAATTCGCCGAACAGGCGGCGTACAGCCCGGTACTTATGTTGCAAGCGCCCGCTTGCGCGCGCGGAAACGGGGTGAAACGCGTCCAGTGCTCCTTGAAGCATGGAGATCGTCTCGGTCGATGGCCGATGGCCGCCTTCGTTCTGAACAAGCGCGAGTTTTACCCGTGTTCCCAACGCCTGCAGGGATTGCGTCTCAGCGTTGGCCTGTTCGGTGGCCAGTGCATATCCTGGCATGAATGCCGCGAGCGTGATGAGCAGCCAGGCAAACAAGCGCAATCTTTCCATAACAGATGTCATCATCAGCATCCTTATCGGCGAGCCGCAGAAATGCTAACAGAATCCGCCTGCATGGCCTTTCGGGTCGGTTTGCTAACATGTACTGATGACTTCGCCTGCCCTCGACATCCTGCGCCGCGTATTCGGCTATGCCGCGTTCCGCGGCGATCAGGAAGCGATCATTGCGCAGGTTGCCGGCGGCAGCGATGCGTTGGTGCTGATGCCGACGGGTGCGGGCAAATCCCTGTGCTACCAGATTCCAGCGCTGCTGCGCGAAGGTACGGCCATCGTGGTGTCGCCCTTGATTGCGCTGATGCACGATCAGGTGGCGGCGTTGCGGCAACTGGGCGTGGAGGCGGAGTTTCTCAATTCCAGTCAGGATGCGGCAACCCGGCGCGAAGTCGAACGACGCTTCGGTGCCGGGGAGTTGGACTTGCTTTACGTGGCTCCGGAGCGTTTGTTGACCGAGCGTTGCCTGCAGCAACTGGCGCAGGTTCCGTTGGCTCTTTTTGCAATTGACGAAGCGCATTGCGTGTCGCAATGGGGACATGATTTCCGCCCGGAATACCGCCAACTGACGATCCTGCACGAGCGCTTTGCCGAGGTGCCGCGGATCGCATTGACGGCAACGGCCGATGCGCCGACGCGGCTTGAAATCGTCGAGCGTCTGCATCTGGAATCCGCGCGACAGTTCGTTTCCAGTTTCGATCGGCCGAATATACTTTATCGTGTTGTGGAAAAAGACAACGCGCGCCGTCAACTCTTGGATTTCCTCGGTCGCCATCAGGGCGAGTCCGGGATCGTCTATTGCATGTCGCGGCGCAAGGTCGAGGAAACTTCCGACTGGTTGAACGAGCACGGCATCACCGCGTTGCCGTACCACGCCGGCATGGACGCAACGGCGCGCAGCGCCAACCAGCAACGATTCTTGCGCGATGACGGCATCGTAATGACCGCGACAATCGCGTTTGGAATGGGCATCGACAAGCCCGACGTGCGTTTTGTCGCGCATCTGGATCTGCCGAAAAGCCTGGAAGGTTATTACCAGGAAACCGGCCGCGCCGGACGCGACGGGCTGCCGGCGGAAGCCTGGATGTGTTACGGCCTGGGTGATGTCGTCGCGCTCGGGCGTTTCATCTTGCAGTCCGAATCCGGCGACGAGCGCAAGCGGGTCGAACGCAGCAAGCTCGACGCCCTGCTTGCCTATGCCGAAACCATCGGGTGCAGGCGCCAGCGCCTGCTCGCGTATTTCGGCGAAACGCATCCTGCGTGTTGCGGACTTTGCGACAATTGCCTGAAACCGCCCGAATCCATTGACGGCAGCGTGCTTGCGCAGAAAGCGCTTTCGTGCGTATTCCGCAGTGGCCAGCGTTACGGCGTCGGCCACTTGGTCAAAATACTGCGCGGTGAAGACGACCAGCGCATCCAGGCGCTCGGCCACGACAATCTGAGCACGTTCGGCATCGGCGCGGAACTCGACGATCGCCAATGGCGTGGTGTGTTCCGTCAGCTCGTGGCGATGAATCTTCTGGCCACCGATGCCGACGGTTATGGCGTTTTGCGGTTGACTGACGAAAGCCGTGGCATATTGCGCGGCGAGACATCGGTAACGTTGCGACGCCCCGCCGACCGCAGCGAACGCCGCGCGCAACGGCGTTCGCAACGCGGCGAGCGCAAGCAGCAAAGTCTGGAAATCGCCGCTCACGAAGAAGCGCTGTGGCACGCATTGCGCGAAGCGCGCGCGGAGCTGGCGCGCGAGCAGGGCGTGCCGGCTTACGTGATCTTTCACGATGCGACGTTATTGCAGATGTTGCGGCAGCGACCACGCAATGCGGATGAATTCGCCGAACTTGGCGGTGTCGGCGCAGCGAAACTGGTGCGCTACGCAGAGACGTTTTTGCGGGTGATTGCGCAAGCGACGCAGAATTCGGAATCGGCTGCCGATGCGGCTGCGGTTGCGTAGAATCCAGGACGCAGAATGCGAGACTCCCTGTTTGTCATCCCGGCTTGCGCTGGAATGACCCGCGTTTCATGCTCTTTGCCGATTCCCGGCCTGCATTCATACCCCGTCCGACCCGGCAATCGATGGCGGGGTGGGAGCGATGCCGGCATCGGCATCTTCACTACCAAGCATCAATATCCCGCAAACAATGACGATTGAGCCGAACCATTGCATCAATCCGAGAGACTCACCAAAGATCAGCCACGATGAAAGCATCACCGCGACAAATACCAGGGCGCTGGTGGTGAACGCGGCCGACAAGGTTGATTCGCGCAGGATCGTCATCCATGCGCCGAATGCGCCGACGTAACAGGCAATGGCCAGCCACAGCCACGGTGTGCCGAGCGCGTGCGCAAAAGCGTGGGCAGAGAAATCGAAAGCGCCGGTTATTTTTCCCGCCATTTTGAGAGAAATCTGGCACAGGGTCTCCAGGCACAGCAGCAACCCCCACGCGATGCGGGTCTTGGCAAGCACATGTGTGCCGGCGCGCATCATCGTTGCGTCTCGATGAGTGCGGCCAGTTCGGGATCGTATCGATCCAGTCGCGCGAGGCGCTCCAGCACCGCAAGAATGGCGTCCAAAGCGCGGTTGCGATGCCGGTACCATAACCAGTTGGCGGCAAGAGTGCTGCCGAGCCGCGACTTTTCGCGATGCAGACCCTGGCCACTTTGATATTCATGCAGACCATGCTCGATGCAATAGCGCACGTTTTCGATCCAGCTGAAAAAGTATACGTTGTACTCGCGCGCGAATTTGTCGTCCATTCCCAGGAACTTGTCGATCAGGCGCGAGTCGTCGTGCAGGACCAGGTTGAACGCGATCAGACGCTCGCCAAGCCAATACGTGGCACACACAGCACGTGAGCCCAATTCTTCCAGTACGCCGGTGAAATAGCTTTCCGTCAGCTCCTCGAAGGAATACTGTGCGTTGGCCAGGGTCGAGCGATACAGGCGCATGACATCTGCGCGGATGTCGTCAATTTGTGTACGCCATTCCACGCGAAGCCTGGCGCCGTATTTGAGTTTGCGCCGCAGGTCTTTGCGTGTGGCGCGACTGAGTTTGCGCAGGTACCCGTCCAGATTGTCGAAGTCGGTTTTCAGCGTCGCCGTTGGCAAGCCGGGTTGCCGACGCAATGCGTGCGCGCGTGCCGACACACTCCACAATGGGTCCTGTGCTGCGGGCGCATCCTTGACAGCGAGCATTCGTGCCTTGCGCGAATCCGCGCTGGCTTCGGCGGCGGCAAGTATCGCGTCCAGCGCTTCGCCGCGGCTTTGCGCATCCAGGTCGTGGGCAAATCCGAGATGACAGATTTCTGCAGCCGGCGACCCAAGCCCCAGCATGCGCACGCTCAAGAATCGCGGAAACGCGCGCGTGATCGCGTCGGTGATGCGCCGCCAGAATCCGCTCATCGTCGTGTCGAGCTGGTAATCGGTGACGAAGGCGGGAACCACGGCACACAGACGGTATTCGTCGCGCACGCAAAAATACAACCATTCGAAGCCGGGCAGGCCGGATTTTTCCACGGCGCGATAATAGCTCCAGTTTTCCAGTTCGCCGGGAAACAGCGCGTTCCATTCATCGCGATCGATGGCGTCGATCGAATCGACGACTTCGACCCGAATCTGGAATCGGCTGGAAGTCTTGCGGTTCATGGCCAACAAGCCAGTGATACGCCAACGACGACCGTGAACGTCGCCAGCCAGCGCCTCGCGTTGACTCGCTCACCAAGAACGAAGCGGCTGGCAATGACGACGCCGCAATACGACAGCGCCATGAACGGGTAGGCAAAACTCAGGCGGGTCAGACTCAAAGCAGCGAACCACAAGGTGAATTCGACGACGTACACGAGCACGCCGGCAATGATCCAGCGCGAGCGGAACAGATCCAGCAGGAAGCGGTGCGTGGCCAAGGTCGATGCATCGCGAACTTCGTGACCGACGCCGAGTTTGAAACAAAGCTGCCCGCAGACTTCGCAAAGCACCGTGCCGAGCAGGAGCGCAAAGGTCAGCATGCTCGCGTGGCCTGTTCGATCGTTGCCAGCAGCCGCCGATTCGTGCGCTCATTGCGTTCCAGTGGCACGGCATCCGGCAGGTCGAACTGCGGTTGATCGTGACGCGCCTCAAAGCGCTTGAACCAGTTGCGATGTCGCGGCGGCGAATATTCGCCGCAGATGTCCGCGCCAATGATCCGTTTGCGTGCACCAACCTGTGCAATGAGTTCAAGCACAGCGTCTAGCGGCATTTGTCCCTGATCCCAATTGGTGATGGCATCGGCTTGCGGCAGCACATCCTTGTCGATGCTTAGCCATATTGCGTCGGTTTGTATCTGGCCGACGATGCCTGCCAGATTTTTCGCGATGCCGTCTTGCGCAAGGTTGCGCCAATGCAAATACCCATCGGAATAGTGGTGCCCGAAACCTTCGACGACCCGGTGCCAGACTCGCGATGGCGCGCGATTCCACGGCAGCATGACGATTCGGCCGGCGCTGAGTGCAGCCAGATTGCCGCCCTTCAAGTCCGGACGCACCAGATCGTCGCTGCAGACGCCGAGAGTGACTACACGTTTCACCTGCGCCAGACGCAACGCCTGATTGACCCACGACCCGCAATGCCAGCGCGGCGCCAGGCGCACCCAGTCCGGGTGATTGTCGATGTGAATCACGGTCACCGGTTCGCGTGCGCGTTCGATCAGCAGCACAGCCAGATGATGGAAATCGCCGGACCCCAACAGATGCAGCGCAGGCTCGTCATTCGGCAACGCCGCAATACGATCGCGCGCTTCGCGTATCGTGCCTGCACGGCTCCACAGGCGCAGCCGTGGGCCGAGGTCGCGCAGATCCAGCTGATCTACCGTTGTCCACGCGGCCACATCGGGCAGCGACTCTTGCGCTGCGATGGAGCCATCCATATCGATAGTGAGCAGGTGCATGCGTGTCATTCCAATGTCGCGAAGGTGACACGACCGTGCCCGAATTCGACGCAGCCTTCGACAGTGGGCAAAGCCCTATGCGTCGGCGTGGGAGGATCTGCCGACAACGCTGTTCTGCGGTGGTCGCCGATCCAGGAAACCTAGCCCGTGGCAATAGCCCATGACATGCACGCCGTGGTCGACTTGTTCGGCGCGGATCGAATCGCGCAGTTCGACCATTTTGGTCCAGTGCACTTTCGGCCGGTAGTGATGCTCGGCATGGAATCCGTTGTACAGCCATGTCCAATTGTATATTTTGTTGTAGGTGCTCACGCCCCACGCGATCGGATCGTCGGGATTGCCTTTGAAATGTTCGTAATAGCCGTTGAGAGACGACAGCGAATGACCGAAATAGTAGAACGGCACCAGCGCGAGGAACGCGCGCCAGTCCCACGCAAGGCACGCCAGGTACAAGCCAACGACGATGTAGATCTCACGCCAGATCCAGCGCGCCTTGTCTGGAAATTTTTCCTTGACGCGCCGATACACCTCACCGATGTCGTCGCGGAAATAACTGTAGAACGTGTACGTCCAGGGACTTTCCGGCTTGCCGTCCTTGCCGTGGCGCCAGATCGACAGCGGATCGATCGTGGTGCCGTTCGCGCCGATGCGGTCCATGTTGCCGACGTGATGGCGCAAGTGCACGTGGTGATAGAACTCCTGCGAAAAGCCGTCGGTGACCGAAAGGATCACGCTGTAGATGCGGTTCAGCGCGGGCGAGTTGAAGAATGGGTTGTGGATGAAATTGTGGCTGGTTGAGTTGATGCTCCAGGAAATGCTCACCGAATACACCAGCGCCAGCGGAATCCAGACGGCCCATGGAATCGAATGGAAGCCGAAGAACAGCGTCGCCACGAATAACAGATGCGCAAGCCCCATCAGCATCGGGATGGAGTCCCAACGCGAGTAGGCAAAAAATCCATTACGCTGCGCCATGATGATTGACCGCAATTGTGTCCGCCAATTTTGCCAGATCGGCTGATGGTTGTGGTTAATTGCGGCTGAAGCCGGAGATGGACGTTGTCGGGCGGGCATTGGGGTGGGACTCGGGGCATGGGGCCCGAGAATCAAAAGCAGCCCGTAATTCCAGGGCCGCACCTGGTGCGGAACCGGCAATCCAGTTGTTTGCTTTGATTCAATGCCTCTGGGGAACCTCTGATTGACCCCTGCGAAGGGGGCATTCAGAGGTTCCTTGGAGACAAGAAAGAACTGGATTCCTGCCTGTGCCGGAATGACCAGCCTTTGCCATTGCAGCTTCCTGGTCCACGATGCCCAATCCCCGCATCTAGTGTACTGCTTCATGCTGTTTGAACCATTTTATCGAGGGTTGCCCGGGCGCGGACAACTTTCTCCAGAATGTCATTGGCTTTGGCCGTCCAAACGAAGGGTTTGGGGTTCTTGTTGTAACGGCTGATGTACGTGGCAATGGCCTTCTCAAGGTCAGCGACACTGTGGAAAACACCACAGCGCAGACGATCCGCCGTGATGCTGCGGAAAAAGCGCTCCACCATGTTCAGCCAGGAGGCCGAGGTTGGCGTGAAGTGAATATGAAACCGCGGGTGCTTGGCCAGCCACGCCTTCACCTGTGGATGCTTGTGGGTGGCGTAGTTGTCCACGATCAGGTGCAGTTGCTTGTCCTTGGGGGTATTGCGGTCGACCTTCTTGAGGAACTTCAACCACTCGACATGGGTGTGTCGCGGCTGGCAATGGCCGATGACTTGTCCGTCGAGAATGTTCAGCGCGGCAAACAGCGTGGTGGTTCCGTTGCGCTTGTAGTCGTGCGTCATCGTCTGCGCCCGGCCCTTCTTCATCGGCAGCCCGGGCTGCGTACGATCCAGTGCCTGAATCTGACTTTTCTCGTCACAACACAACACCAGCGCATGCTCTGGCGGCGCGAGATACAAGCCGACAATGTCTTCCAGCTTCTCGGTGAACTGCGGATCGTTGGACAGCTTGAAGGTGCGTACGCGATGCGGCTTCAACCCATGGGCATGCCATACACGCAGCACCGTCGTGTCGCTTACGCCAACGCGTTCGGCCATCAAACGCGTACTCCATTGGGTCGCGTTGCCGGGTTGGGTCTGCGTGGTCAAGTGCACGATTTGCTTGATCTTGGCCGCGTTCATGCGCGCAGGGCGCCCCGCGCGCGGCCGATCCTTCTTCAGCGCCTCAACGCCGCCGGATGCAAAACGGGCGCGCCAGCGTGCCACGCGGTGGCGCGTGGTTCCCAGTCGCGCGGCAATCTCGGCATCGCTCACCTTTTCGGTGGCGGCCAGAATGATTTGCGCGCGTTCACGCCAGCGCACGCTCACGGTACGCGAGCGACGCCACTGTTCAAGCACGTTGCGTTGTTCGTCATTGAGGATAATCGGTGACTTCATTTTTGTCCGTCCGCGGGAATTCCCCACTTGGACAGCGCGATTTGGATATGGTTCATTATTTATGAAGCAGTACACTAGGGACCCTCTGATTAACCCTGCGCGGGTGTCACCCGCTCTGTCTGTTCGCAAGACAAGGCGCACTGGCGCAGGCAGGCTGGTTGCCTGTCAAGACAGTGCAACGCAGTATTGCGGACAGACAGAACGGGCCCAACGTGTTGATTTTAGACATGAGGGTGACGCCCAGAAAGCCCGCACCCCGCGCCGCGCGGCTTGTCCAGGCAACCAGCCTGCACTGCGCCACGCAGCACGAGTTGCGAACTTTCTGGGTGTCATGCCACCTGCACGGGGTTAATCAGAGGGTCCCTGGGCTTCCTTAACCCATTCCTGCGACAATAATGTCCGTTGAAACCCTGCTGGAACCGCCGCCTTGTCCGATTGGACCATACTTTGCGATTTCGACGGAACCGTCACCGTCGAAGATACCGTCGACACCCTGCTCGAAAGTTTCGGGCGGGACGGGTGGCAGGTTTTGGAAAGCGACTGGCGTGCCGGTCGAATCAATTCCCACGATTGCATGGCCGGCCAAGTCGCGTTGCTGGATATGGATCGCGCGCAACTCGACGCGCATCTGGCGCAGCGAGCGGTGGACCCGGGGTTCCCGGAATTCGTCCGGCGCATGCATGCCATGGGCATTCATGTCGAAATCCTGAGCGACGGCCTGGATTACGCGATCCGCACGATCCTGGCCCGCAGCGGACTGGACTGGTTGCCGGTAACGTCCAACCGTCTGCAACCCGTGGCTGAGCGCGAATGGCGTCTGGAATTCCCCAACGCCAGCGCGAACTGTCGCGTCGCCAGTGGCACCTGCAAATGCGCGCGTGCCGAACATGCGCGATCGCGGCGCCAGCGCACATTGCTGATCGGCGATGGCGCTTCGGATTTCTGCGTGGCCGAAGCGGCCGATTTCGTTTTCGCCAAGGGCAGGCTGGTCACACATTGTGTTGCCGGCAACATTCCGCATGCGGCCATCGATAACTTCGCCGATGCGCTCGCGCTGTTACCCGATGTCATCTCGGGAAAGCTCGTTGCCGCATCGCGCGCCGCAGCGGAATTGGCGAATGTGACATCGGCCTGAAGACAGGTCGCAAATTGTCGCGCAACGCTATCGCTCGCTAATCATTGGATTCCTGAAGGGCAGTCGACATGAAAGCAATTGATACCCCGCTGGTCGCGGGTACCGATACGACCGGCAGCGCGAAGTTGTTCGAATCCGCGTGCCGGGTCATCCCCGCCGGCGTCAACAGCACTGCGCGCGCCACGTGGTCGGGCTGGTCGCCGTACCCGCTGTTTGTGGAAAGCGGACAAGGTTCGCGCCTGCGCGATGTCGACGGCAATGAATACATCGACTATCTGCTCGGATTGGGGCCGATGATCTTCGGCCATCGTCCGCCGCGCGTGACCCAGGCCGTGGTCGATTTCATCCAGCAACGCGGAACCGTGTTTGCGTTGCCGACCGCCGATGAAGCGCGGCTTGCACAAAAGATCATCGACGCCGTGCCGAGCGTGGATCAGGTGCGCTTGTGCAACACCGGCACCGAAGCTGTGCTGTATGCAACGCGCCTCGCGCGTGCCTTTACCGGCCGCCGCAAGATCATCCGCTTCGAGGGCATGTATCACGGCTTTTCCGATGGCGTGTACTGGAGCAAGCATCCGGCGATCGCCAAGGCCGGTCCGGACGACCATCCCGTGCCGGTGGCTCAGGGACCCGGCATGCCCAAAGGTGTGGAAGAAAACCTGATCATCCTGCCTTGGAACGACGCGCAATTGCTCGAAGACACGATCCGGCGCGAAGGCGACAACATCGCCGCCGTGCTGACCGAGCCGGTCATGTGCAACACCGGCTGCATCCTGCCGCACCCGGGTTATCTCGAAGCAATGCGCGAGGTGACACACAAACACGGCATCGTGCTGATCTTCGATGAAGTCATAACCGGCTTCCGTCTCGGGTTGGCCGGCGCGCAGGGGCGTTTGAATGTCCGCCCGGACTTGTCCGTGTTCGCGAAGGGTATCGGCGGCGGATTCCCGGTCGCCGCGATGGGCGGTCGCGCCGACATCATGGCGCTGGTCGGCAGCGGAACGGTATCGATGGCAGGCACCTATACCGCGAACGGCATCGCCGTGGCTGCGGCGAATGCGGCGCTGGATGAACTGGCCACGCCGGGTTTGTATCAGCGACTGGACACTGTCTCCGACGAGCTGCGCAAAGGACTCAGCCAGGTCATGCGCGACGCGGCTCTTCCCGCATATGTGGTCGGCATCGGCCCGCTCATGCAGGTATGGTTTGCGCGCGAAGAGATCCACAACTACCGCGATGCCGAACGCTACGCCGACCAGAAAATATTCCAGGCATGGTGGGAAGCAATGCTTGCCAGGGGCGTGCTGTTCCATCCCGGTGCTTACGAAAACCTGTTCGTATCGACGGCGCACTCGTCGGCCGACGTCGCGCAGACGCTTGATGCCGCAAGGCAGGCAGCGGGCGCTCTCGCGCGGGCGCTATAGGGCTCATTGGCAATGCAGGGTGCATTCGCTGCGCAGCAGCGAACCCAGCCTGCACATCGACCCGACTGCAGCCCGATGTTTAACCGAAACTTGATACGCTGCATTGTGGAAAAAAAGTAGAATCCTGCGCTGCTCTGGCGCTGGAGTTTGAAGCATGCGCAACGTCGTACCCGGTCTTGTGTTGATCTGTTCCGCTTTGCATGCAGCGCATGCGCAACCCGTCGCCGGCACACCATCGGACAACACCGTCCAACTCGATGCGATCGCCGTGACCGGAACCCAGCCTGGCCCCGGATTATGGAAAGTGTCAAAGGGGGATCACGTGTTGTGGATACTCGGCACGACGTCACCGTTGCCGAGGAATATCCGGTGGAAACCGCAGGAATTGCAAAACCGGATCGCGGAATCGCAGGAAGTCATGGCTCGCGAACAAATCAGGATAAGCGCGAATACCGGGTTTTTCGGCACGTTGGCGCTGCTGCCTTCGCTGATTGGCGTGCGCAACAATCCCGATCATGCCAGGCTCGTCGATGTTGTGCCGCCCGATCTTTACGCACAATGGGTGGTGCTCAAGCGCAAGTACATCGGACACAGCAACCGCGTCGAAAAGTGGCGGCCGATTTTTGCTGCGTTGAAATTGTACGAGGCCGCGCTGGACAAGAATCGACTGACTGGTGCCGACTATGTGGACAAGGAATTTCTGAAGACGGCCAAACGCGCCCATGTGAGCGTGACCACGCCAAAGCTTGAGCTGAAGATCGACCAGCCGCGCGCTGCGATCAAGCAGTTCAAGGCCGGTTCGATGAACGACATCGACTGTTTCCGCAAGACGCTGGAAAGAATCGATGTGGACGTGGCGACCATGACGGCGCGCGCGAACGCGTGGGCTACCGGGGACATCGAAGCGCTGCGCAAATTGCCGCAATCCGACCAGATGCAGGCCTGCATGGCGGCGATTTCAGAATTGGGAATCTTGCGCGACCGTGGCCTGACCGACGTCGACGAGCGCGCGCAAAAAGTCTGGTTGGACGCGGCGCAGGACGCACTCAAGCGCAACACATCAACGGTTGCGGTGGAGTCGATGCGCCGTCTGCTGGCCAAGGATGGTTTTCTGGCGCGACTTAAGGCGCTGGGCTACACCATCGATGCGCCGGATGGCGATGAGGACAATATCGACGTTGGCGAAATCAGCAATTCCGGCGCTGGCGAACGCTCGCCCGTGCTCAGGCCCAAGTCAACGCGCCATCAATGATCGTGCGCGTGTGTCCGCCGACCCAAACCGCATCGACAGATTCGATGCGCACGGTTATGGCGGCGTCGTGACCCATCTCGCGGCCCTGGCTGACGCGGTAGCCGCGCACGAGCGAATCGCCTGGTTCGCGCTGGGCGATGTAGGCGCCGATCAAGCCGTTGGCTGCGCCGGATGCCGGGTCCTCGACGATCCCGACGCCAGCCGGAAAGGCACGCACGACCAAATCGTAGTCGCGGCCGGCGCAACGCGCGAACACGCACAAACCGAGGCACTGTTCGCGTCGGGCCAACTCCCCGATGGCGGCGTGATCGGGTCGCCAACGGCGAACTGCATCTTCGTCAATCAGTTCGGCAATCCACCAGCAACGGCCGCCTTCGACGCAGGCCGGCGGCAACGCGCCAAGTTGCTGCTCGCCCAGTGCGGTGCGTAGCAACGGCACGGCATCGAGGCCTTCGCGCACGATGCGCGCTCGTGGCGCCTGCACGAACAACTGGTGCGGACCGTCGCCGTTCTCAATCCGGATCGGTAGCAGGCCCGCGCCGCATTCCTGGACCAGCATGCCATCACTTGCTTGCGCGAAACCGCTTTCAATGGCGGCATGCGCGCTGCCGATGGTCGGATGACCGGCGAATGCAATCTCGCGGGTCGGCGTGAAGATGCGCAACGCATAACTTGCATCGGCGCTTTGCGGCGGCAGCAGAAACGTGGTCTCGACGAGATTCGTCCATGCCGCGAAGCGCTGCATGGCGGTGTCGTTCCAGCCGCGTGCATCGACGACTACACCCAGCGGGTTGCCGCCACCGGGAGATGCAGGAAACACATCGAGTTGCAGATAGCGGAAATTGCGCATCCATTCGTCGCCAAAAAAAGGGCCGGGGATCATAACCGAATCCGGCTCGCCAATGCGGCAATTATCGAGGCGGTAGGGTGGGTTAGCGACGCAGTCGCGTAACCCGCCATTTTCGATCACCGCGGGTTGCGCGATTACATCGCTAACCCACGCCACGAAGTGCGATCACCGCGTTCAATCCCCCAAACGCAAACGAGTTGGACAGCGCGGCACGCACCGGCATTTCGCGTGCGACATTGGGGACGTAGTCCAGATCGCATTCGGGATCCGGATCGATGAAGTTGGCAGTCGGCGGAACTACGCCCTCGCGCAGCGCGCCAATCGCGGCGACCAGTTCGATCGCGCCGGCCGCGCCCAGCGCGTGCCCGTGCAAGGATTTGGTCGACGATACGGCGAGCTTGTCTGCTTGCGCGCCGAATACGCGGCGGATCGCCTTCGATTCGGTCGGATCGTTGGCCGGCGTTCCGGTCCCGTGTGCGTTGATGTAATCGATATCCGCCGCCGCCAGCCCGGCGTCCTTCAGCGCGATCTGCATCGCGCGCGCGACGGTGACCTCGGACGGAAACACCATGTCGATGGCATCGGCCGTCGCGCCGCTGCCGGCGAATTCCGCCAGGATCGTTGCACCACGTTGGCGCGCATGCTCGTATTCTTCCAGCACGAAAATTCCTGCGCCTTCGCCGAGCACCATGCCGCGACGCTGCTTGCAGAATGGCCGGCAGGTGTCGTCGGCGGTCACGCGCATCGCCTCCCAGGCTTTCATCGAGGGTTCGGTGACGCAGGCTTCGGTACCGCCGGTTAGCGCAAAATCCACTTTTCCACTACGCACCATGTCGAACGCCTGGCTCATCGCGTGATTGGCCGACGCGCAGGCGCTGGCGACCGCAAAGGCAGGCCCGCGCAAACCGAATTCGATGCCCACATGACAGGCTGGCGCGTTCGACATCACGCGCAGTATCGTGAGTGGATGCACGCGCGGATTCCTGTCGCCGAAAAAACGCTGCGATTGCTCGTTGTGTGAATTTTCGCCGCCGATGCCGCTGCCGACGATGCAGGCCGTGCGATCGCCGAGGTTGTCGCTGCGGAAATCCAGTCCGGACTGCGCGACGGCCTCACGCGCGGCAACGAGCGCGAATTGCGAGACGCGATCAAGCAGTGGCAGACGCTTGTGCTCGAAGTGAGCTGCGGGATCGAAACCGCGAACTTCCGCCGCTATCCTGATGTTGAGCAGATCCGTGGGAATATTGCAGATCGGGCCGATGGCGCCCCGACCCTCGCGCATGGCCGTCCACGTGCTGTCGGCATCGTGACCGAGCGCGCAAATCGCGCCCATTCCCGTGATGACGACGCGACGCATGATGTTCGGCCTGCGCGTGAAGGATTCAGCTTGGCGCCGATTCCGTGCTGCCGGAATCCTGCTTTTGCGCAAGCAGCTTTTCGACTGCGTCGATCAGGCCCTGCACGGATTCGGTATCGAAATTCGGGTCGCGGTCGGGCATCGTGATCTTGTAATGATCCTCGATTTCGAAAATGATCTGCACCGCATCCAGTGATTGGATCTCAAGATCCTTCAACGTCGATGCGGCGGTGATTTTCCCCGACTCGATATTGGCTTCCTTGGCGATGATTCCGAAAATCGTATCTTGCACGCTGCTCATGCGACTCTCCATTCGGGATGTTGCGCTGATTTTTTTGAGAATACCGGGTTCTTGCGATTATGCGGTGGCGCGGTTCCAGGTGTCCGAAGAATATCAAACACGGCGCAACAATATGCGGACGGTCGTTCAGTCAATGACGGTCGCAACCTGCGTGGGTTCGCCGGCCGTTGCATAGCGCCCTGCAGCCACCTCATTGAAAAACCGGGTGGAGCGATCGACCAGTACTTCGCGTTGCTGGTCCACGGTGATCATGTGGTAGCTGTTTTCCAGCAACACCGTTTCGACCGGTCCCTTGACGCCGCGCACAACCGTGCGCACGTTCTTCAGACTCGCGACATCGTCGTCCTTGGCGTGCATAACCAGACATGGCGTGTGGATGCTGTGCAACTGCTGGCGCACGCGAAACGACAGGCGATAAAACTCGGCCAGCGAAGGCCACGGATTTCCCGGCAGGCCGGCGGCAGCGCTGTCGCCGCTCAACATGCTGCCGGCGATGCGGCTGCGGATGCGCTCATCCTTGATGCCGTAAGGAAAACATTCGTAAAACTTGCGGGTATGGCCGAGCCCGAGCCCGCACACCAATGGCAGCATGAACGACAACTTTCCGTACCACGGAATCGTCCAGCCGTCGTAGAAAAACGTGGTGCCGTACAAGCCGAGCCCGTCGACTTGATGCGGGTGATCGGCGGCCAGTTTCAGCGCCAGCAGTGCGCCCATGGACAAACCGGCCACGAACAGATGATCGACGTCTTCACGCATTTTCCGGGTGGCTTCGCGCACGCTGCGATACCAGTCGTGCCAGCCGGTCGCGAGCAAGTCGGCCTCGTCGCCGCAATGCCCGGCCAGTTGCATGGCGTACACGCTGAAACCGTTGCGATTCAAGCCTTTGGCCACCAAGCGCATTTCTGTTGGCGTACCGGTCAAGCCGTGGATCAGCAGCACGCCGTTGCGGCCGCCGGGCAAGTGGAAGTCGGTTTTCTTGATCATGGAGAAACGTGATGGCTGTACCAGTGCGAGAGTGTGCCCAAACGCGCATTATGAACGCCTGAATGCGACTTTGCGAGGCAGCCCAAATTGCCGGATTCGACCGGATTTGTTGAAACCGGAGCATCGACGCGGTAAGTTGCCCGATCGGCGCCATCGGCGCAATCCCGCAGCACGAGGCCCATCTGATGAACCCGATTGATTCCCGCGCCCGGCGCCCGTTGTCCCTCGCCATCGCACTGGCATTTGCCGGCAGCGCGGCGCATGCAGCCACGATCACGGTCGGCGATGGCAGCGACGACGCAAGCCCGGCCGGCTGTACCTTGCGCGAGGCTATCGTTTCGGTAAACGGGGCTGGCGCCACCAGTGCCTGCAGCAGCGCCGTATCGGGGTCGTTCGGCGATCACGATAACATTGTTTTCGACGGCAGTTTGGTCGACGCGACCATCTCGCTCAGTCAGGGCGAGCTCAAGGTCGCCGCCCCCGTGACCATTCACGGCAGCGGGCAAAGCATCGATGCGCAGATAAACTCCCGCGTGATGCATGTCGATCACGCCAGTCTCGACGCCAGCAACTTGACCCTGAAGAACGGTACGGCCTTCGGAATGCCCTACTACAACGGCGGCGAACTCTACGCGGCCTACAGCACTGTGACGCTGAGCAACGCCACAATCAAGGGCGGCTCGGTCAATGGACATGGCTCCGGGATCTGCAGCTTCTACAGCACACTGACGATCTCGAACTCCACAATAGCCCAAAACTTCGCCAATTACGGCGGGGGCGGAGTGTACGTCGATCATGGTTCGGCAGGCCTGATCAACACGACGATCACAGGCAATGGTTCCCGGTATGGCGGAGGAGTGTATGACTATGCCGGTTCGGTCACGCTGACCAATACGACGGTGACGGGCAACAACGCTTTCGGTCATGGCGGGGGCATCACCGGTTACGACAATGCGGACATCGGGTTGGCCAACAGCATCGTTTCCGGCAACACCACGTCCGGCAGCAACCCGGATCTCGAGTTGACGATGTCGTCGACGGCGAGCAGCGACTACAGTCTGCTCGGCACTGCGCTGAGCGGAGCGTATGCCGGTCACGGCAACATTTTTTCCGACGACCCGAAACTGTACGCATTGGCCGACAACGGTGGCCCGACCCCGACCATGGCGCTGCACGTGGACAGCCCGGCCGTCGATGCCGGCAACAACGCACTGGTGCCCGGTGGCGTGCAATACGACCAGCGCGGCCCGGGCTACCCGCGCATCTACAACGGCAGCGTGGACATCGGCGCGTTCGAGTACCGACCCGACGAGATATTCGCGGACGGTTTTGACGGACATTGATTCCCACCGAACAGGCTCGTATCGCAGGATCGCCCAGACTCGCGCGGTGCGGCTTCGCCTGACTGGCGGGACAACGGGGAGCATCCGCGGGACCGGTCGCTTGCTCCGGCTGCAAATCCGGCGGCTGCCTGCTGCCGGCATCCACGCCGGCGCATCCGCTACAATCTGTGGATGACCACACCCCCGAGCACTTCGCAGGCCGCCGCGCTTGCGAGCAAGCACACCAACACCTTTCCGCCGCTGTTGCGCCAACTGGGCGCGTCAATAATCGTTTCAACCTATCAGGCCGGGCAGTTGATCCTGCTGCGCGATCAGGGCGAGAGTTTGAATACGCATTTTCAGCCGATGGGCAAGCCCATGGGCATGGCGACCGCGCCGGGCAGGCTCGCGATCGGTTCGGACAGTCAGTTGTGGACGTTCTACAACATGCCCGCGGTGGCGCCGAAACTGGAACCACAGGGCAAACACGATGCCGCCTATCTGCCGCGCAGCATTCACGTCACCGGCGATATCGACATTCATGAGATGGCCTATGCCGACGATGGCGAGTTGTGGTTGATCAATACCAAGATGTCGTGCCTGTGCACGCTGGCCCCGGAGCATAGCGTGGTGCCGCGCTGGCGGCCGCCATTCGTCAGCGAATACGACATAAGCGACCGCTGCCATCTCAATGGCCTGGCCATGCGCGATGGCAAACCGGCCTACGTCACCGCTCTGGGCGAGACCGACAAGGCTGGTGGCTGGCGCGACAACAAGGCCAGCGGCGGACTGCTGATGCGCCTGGACGACGAGAAAATTCTCGCGCGCGGATTGTCCATGCCGCACTCGCCGCGCTGGTACGACAATCGCTTGTGGTATCTGGAGTCCGGTGCCGGCCAGTTGTGCACGCTGGATCCGGAAACCGGCGAAAAGGACGTCATCGCGGAAATGCCGGGTTTCACCCGTGGCCTGGAATTCGTCGGCCGCTTCGCCTTCGTCGGATTGTCGCAGGTGCGCGAAACTGCCGTGTTCGCCGGACTGCCGCTGACCGAACGCGTCAGCGATCGGCATTGCGGAGTGTGGGTGATCGATACGGTCGAGCGCAAGATCGTTGCCTACGTGATCTTCACCGGCCGCGTGCAGGAAATCTTCGCCATCACCGCGCTACCGTGGCGCTATCCGACGTTGCTCGAATTGACCGACCCTGTGCTGCGATCCAGCTACAGCATGCCGGATGAGGCGATCCAGAATTTCGCCAAGCCCGATCCGCTGGCCGACCGGCTGGCGCAGGCAACCGCGGCACATCACAAGCGCGAATTCGAGCGCGCCATCGAAATCTATCGCGAGGTGATCGAGCAACGCCCCGAGCACCGTACCGCGCGTTTCCAGCTTGGGCTGGCGCTGACCGATGCCGAACGCTGGCCCGAGGCCGTCGAGGTACTGGGTCGTGTCGTTGCCGAGCAACCGCGCAACGCCGAAGCGCAAAACTCTCTGGGCCTGGCCTACGCGCGGCAGTCGGACGAAGTTCGCGCAATCGAACATTTTGATCTGGCGCTTGAAGCCGATCGCCAGTTCGCGCTGGCGCATTTCAACCGCGGCCTGATCAAGCTTCGTCTCGGCGATTTCGCGCAAGGTTGGGAAGGTTATGAATGGCGTTGGCAAATGCCGACGTTCAATCCGTTCCGATGCCCGCAACCGCAATGGCAGGGCGAGGACATCGCCGACAAGGTGCTTTTGGTCCACACCGAGCAGGGCAATGGTGATGCCATGCAGTTCGCGCGCTTCCTGCCGATGGCGGCGCAACGCTGCAAGAAGCTGATCCTGGTCTGCACGCCGAACATGAAGGCGATCATGGCCACGGTTGAAGGCGTCGACGAAGTGCGCCCGCCGGGACAGTTTCCCGCCGACAGCTTCGATGTCTTTTGTCCGATGCTGAGCCTGCCGCGCGTGCTTGGCATCACGCTGGAAAACCTTCCGGCCGAAATACCGTATCTGCATGTTCCGCCGCGCACGCTGGTGCCGGACCTGCCCGGCGAAGGCTTCAAGGTTGGTCTGGTCTGGGCTGGCAGCACGACGCAGAAAGACAATCATCATCGTTCCTGCCCGCTGGACAAACTGCTCGCCTTGACCGATCTACCCGGCGTGCAGTTCTTCAGCCTGCAAAAGCCGGTGGAAGACGCCGAAGCCGAAACGCTCGCCGCACACGGCATCGTCGATCTGGAAAAAGACGGCACCGGCTACGGTTACACCGCGGCCTATGTGCACAAGCTCGACCTGGTCATAAGCGTATGCACGTCGGTGGCGCATCTGGCCGGAGCAATGGGCGAACCGGTTTGGGTGTTGCTCGCACACTACGCCGACTGGCGCTGGGGAACCGGCGGCGATACCAGTCCGTGGTATCCGGGCATGCGCCTGATGCGACAGAGCGCACCGGGCGATTGGGACGAATTGATCGCGCGGGTGCGCGAGGAACTGGTAAAGACCAATCGGGCAGCGAACAGCGATCCGCACATGGACCGTACCGAAATGGCCTGAGTGGGTATCATCATACATATCGGGCTGATTTGGCCGCGTGGCGAGGGCCACATCGCCGTCATGCCCGGAGGAGGGTTCGATGAAGATGCGTTCCGCCAGCGATGCCGGTGCTTTGGTGGTGCGTCGTGTGTTGCCTGCGGCCGTGATCGTTCCGCCGGTGTTGGGCTGGATTTGCCTGCTGGGCTGGCAACGCGGATTGTATGGGGCGGAATTCGGTTTCGTCATATTCACGGCTTCCTGTGCAGCAGTTTTTGCGCTGCTTGTCGGGTTGAGTAGGCGCGCGTTGAGTCGGCTCGACTTGCATCGCCGGCAAGCCGAGGAAATGCGCTTTCTCGAACTGCTCGAGTCGATGCCGGACGCACATGTCGTCGCGGATCGGAGCGGCCAAATAGTGGCGTGCAACCGGTTGGCCGAAAAGATGTTTGGCTATGCAAAAGGGAACTTGCTGCAAATGCCCATTGACGCACTGTTGCCGAAGAAGCGACGCGCGGATCACGAACGTCAACGCGCGAACTATTTTGCCCAACCCCGACAACGTGGAATGGGCGCAGCTTTGAATCTGTACGCGCGCCGTTGCGATGGCACAGAGTTTCCGGTCGATATCAGCCTCAATCCGATTCAAACGCAGAATGGCATGCTGGTATTGAGCGCCATCCGCGACATCACGGAACGCAAACGTATCGAGCAGGCGCTCGAGGAGAAAAATCTCGAACTGCAGGTCTCGGCAGAAGCCAAGAACCGGTTTCTGGCGACCATGTCGCATGAGTTGCGCACCCCGTTGAACGCGATCATCGGCTTCACCGGCACATTGCTGATGGGATTGCCAGGCCCGATTACGCCCGATCAGGACAAACAGCTAACAACCGTCAAGCACAGCGCAAAGCATCTGCTGTCGCTGATCAACGACATGCTCGATGTTGCGCGGATCGAGGCCGGCAAGATCGAGATCAACGCCGAGGCGATAGCGTGCTCGGGCATCGTCGAACACGTCGCGGCAACGCTGCGCCCGCTGGCGGAACGCAAAGGACTCGCCTTCGAGGTTCGTTTGCCGTCGACGGAAATTCGCATCCGTACCGATCGCAGGGCGCTGACCCAGATTGTCATCAATCTCGTCAACAATGCAATAAAGTATACGGATTCCGGGAGCGTCGTCGTCACCCTTACATCACAGATGCGGCAAAGTGGGACGATTGCCGAATTCATCATCAGCGACACCGGTTGCGGGATAAAGGCGGAGGACAAGCCCCGACTCTTTCGGGCATTCACCCAACTGGATTCCTCATCCACCAGAGGTCACGAGGGCACTGGTCTGGGACTGCACTTGTCGCAAAAACTCGCAGAAGTGCTGGGCGCGCGAATCACGTGTGAAAGCGAATACGGCAAGGGCAGCACTTTCACCCTGAGCATCGGCGATGCGGTGGTGCAACAATCCAGCCAGGGACATTGAACTCGTCGTGCCGGGAGCGTGGGCGGATGTGTCGATTGCTGTTCCGGTCATGGATTGAGTCGTTTCCACGGGTTCCGATGGCATCGCGGTCGCTCGACCAGCAGGCAAAACTCTCCGCTCGGCGGCAATTCGTCCGAGCTTGATTGGCGTCGCCCCGCACGTCATTACCTGTAAGAATTTACAGTATCCGGTGCCTGGGCCATATGGTATTGAGAATGAATATCCCTGTTCGCAGCAACGTGCGAGTCGCAGGCCAATTGGCGGCGAGTTGCTCAACCGGGGTCAAACGGGGGTGCCACGGTCAAATCGATTCGTCGAAACGGCGACGCGGACCTCGGATTGCTGAACACACACTCGAGTTGATTGGTGTTTGTCCTGAACCCGATGAAAGATATTCATCCTACGTATCGCATGGCCAAATCACCTCAAAGGCCTCACGGGCTTCCGGGATCGTTGCTTGTCGCCTTGGCATTGCTGCAGTTTCCCGGAAGCAGCATCGCCCGGACAGACCAAGGCACGACAGCTCCAAGCGCCTTGAAACAGCTGAGCCTGGAACAGCTCATGAACATCAAGGTGACTTCAGTTTCCCGACGCCCGGAAAAGCTTTCTAAAACCGCTTCGGCGATTCAGGTCATCACTGGCGAGGAAATCCGTCGTTCCGGCGCCACGAGCCTGCCCGAGGCGTTGCGTCTGGCCGGCAATCTGGATGTCGCGCAGAAGAATTCGCACGACTGGGCGATCACGGCGCGCGGATTCAATACCGCTCTGGCCAACAAATTGCTGGTCATGATCGATGGCCGCACCGTTTACACGCCCTTGTTCTCGGGAGTGTTCTGGGACAGCCAGAATTACCTGCTTGCGGATATCGATCGCATCGAAGTCATCAGCGGTCCGGGCGGTACATTGTGGGGCGCCAACGCAGTCAATGGAGTGATCAATATCATCACCAAAAGGGCCAGAGACACTCAGGGCCTTTATGCCGAGGCTGGCGGTGGCTCCCGATCGCAGGGCTTCGGTGGCCTGCGTTATGGGGCTAAGCTTGCTCCGGATATTTACATGCGCGTCTATGGCGAATCGTTCAATCGTGGCGACGAGGCGTTTGCCGACGGCAGCCCGGCCGGGGATGCATGGCGCCAGAGTCGGGGCGGGTTTCGCCTGGATGCCGGGGCTTCGCCGCAGAACACATTAACCCTGCAGGGCGATTACTACAGCGGCGACGAGGATGTGGTCAGCGGCGGCACCGCCCAGTCGAGTGGCGGCAATATCCTCGGTCGCTGGTCGCGTGCCGTCTCCGATCACGCCGGCATGAGTCTGCAGGCATATTACGACCACACCCATCTGCTGGATCCGATCCCCGCATTCGTGCTCAATTCGGTCCAGTTTGCGCCGGCCGGAATCCTGCATGACGATCTGGACACGTTCGATGTCGATTTCCAGTACCGGTCACGCCTGGGTGCACACAACGAAGTCGTGTGGGGCTTCGGATATCGCAATACGCATGATGTGACTCGCAGCGCCCCGGCATTGGCGTTCCTGCCGCCGGTATTGAGCCAGGACCTGTACAGTGGTTTTGTCCAGGACCAGTGGACGATGCGCACAGATCTGCGCTTCACCTTCGGCAGCAAGCTCGAGCACAACGACTATACCGGGTTTGAAGTGGAACCCAGTGTCCGGTTGCAATGGGATTTCGCCGCCAATCAATCGCTTTGGGCGGCTGTTTCGCGAGCCGTGCGAACACCATCACGCATCGATCGCGATGTATCCGAGCCCGCGCCGTCGCAGCTGCTTGTCGTCCTGCAGGGATCGCCGGATTTCACGTCGGAGTCGGTGATCGCGCGCGAGTTGGGCTATCGCGCCGAATTCGGCACCGACGTTGCCGCCTCCATTTCGGCTTTTTACAACAACTACCATGATGTCCGCAGTACGGGAATCACTGCGGACACGATCCTGCCTTTGTACTTCCAGAACAATCTGGAAGGCGAAACCCATGGCGTGGAGTTGAGTGTCGATTACCGGGTGTCCGACCGGTGGCGGCTGCGCGGAAGTTTCGATCCCCTCAAGGAAAATCTCCGCGTGAAACCCGGACAGCTGGATATCAACGATGCGCATAACGAAACGGCCGATCCGGCGCAGCGCTGGTCGCTGCGTTCGTCCATGGATCTTCCGCATCGCATCGAGCTGAATGCGAGTTTTCGCCACATCGCTGCACGGGATATAAACGACGGAGCGACGATCGGGATCGTGCCGGGTTACAACGAGATGGACATTCGCCTGGGCTGGCATGCCACGGACACGTTGGACCTGTCGATTGTCGGGCAGAATCTTTTGCACTCCCGCCACGCGGAGTATGGCTTTCCGGATGGCAGCCAGGTGCAGATCGAGCGCGGCGTCTACGGAAAGATCGTATGGCGCTTCTAGCCGCTGGTTTGCCATGTCGGCGCTGGTTGTGTCTGCTGCTGGTGCTGTTGTTGCCGTTGGGGCCGGAAGTCTCGGCACGTGCGCAGGTGCCCGACTACCAGATCAAAGCCGTATTCCTGTTCAATTTCACCGAGTTCGTCGAATGGCCTTCAGACGCGTTTGCCGATGCGCAGAAGCCGCTAGTCATCGGCGTGCTCGGCGATGATCCGTTCGACGGATACCTGGACGCCACCATTCGTGGTGAGAAGGTAGGCAACCGACCGCTTCTCGTTCGTCGCTATCGTCGGGTGGAAGACGTCGACGCCTGCCAGGTGCTTTTCATCAGTCGATCCGAGATCGATCGATTGGAACCGATCATCGATTCTCTGAAACACCGCAGCATTTTAACGGTCAGCGATGTCGACGGCTTCACCCAGCACGGCGGCATGATCCGCTTCGTGACCCGGCGCAACCATGTCAGGTTGCAGATCAATCTCGCCGCGACCCAGGCAGCCGGTTTGACCTTGAGTTCCAAATTGCTGCAGGTAGCGGAGGTCATGCCGCGAGACCGGGGCCGGCAATGACTGCCTTTCGCGACATGCCGATCCGGCGCAAGGTGATGCTGAGCATCCTGTCGACCAGCGTAGTGGTGATGATTTTGCTGCTTGGCACGATATTCACGCACGATTTCTTTGTCATGCGCCGCGCCACGCGGCGTGAGCTTGCGACACTCGGTGCGATCACGGCCGACAACTCCACCGCGGCACTGGCTTTCGATAGTCAGCGCGACGCGCAGGAAATACTCGATGCGTTGAAAGCCCAACCGCACATCGTCGCGGCAGCGATTTACGACAGCGATGGGAGGATTTTCGCGGAATATCCGAAAGGTCTGAATACGCAAGAACTGCCACTGACTCCCGGTGAACCTGGTTATCGTTTTGGCGACATCTATCTTGCCGGCTTTCAGGCGATGACGCAGCGAGGCAGACGTCTTGGCACGCTGTACCTGAAGCTGGATGCTCGAAGCATTCTGCGCAACTGGCTGCGCGGGACAATCGAAATTGCCTTGGCCGTGATGGCAATGGTACTGCTTGTTGCCTACCTGCTTTCGCGTGCGCTGCAGAAACAAATTTCGTTGCCTATCCTGGCTCTGGCCGATACCGCCCGTGTCGTGTCGAAGGACAAGGACTACTCGATCCGGGCAACGAAGCGGGGTGATGACGAGTTGGGACTTCTGACTGACGCATTCAATCAGATGCTGGTACAAATCCAGAGTCAGAACCAGGCTTTGCGGCAAAACGAAACCCAGCTGATAACGATCATCGAGAATCTCGATGAGGGACTGGTCGTTTCAAATCTCCAGGGGCAACTGCTCCATTTCAACCGCGCGGCATTGAATCTTCACGGTTTCAAGGGTTTGGAAGAATGCCAGCGCCATCTCCACGAGCTGGACGACATATTCGCGCTGACCACGCTCAACGGCGAGGCTGTTCCCCTGAAGCGCTGGCCGCTGGCCAGGATACTTGCCGGCGAACATTTGAGCGACCTGGAAATCTGCGTCCATCACAAGCAACTGGGATGGCGCCGGATATTCAACTACGGTGGTGTGCTGGTACACGATCCGGATGATGGGCCGACAATGGCCATCGTCACCATCAGCGACATTACCGAACGCAAACGCAGTGAGGAAGCGTTGCAGGAAGCCAAACACGGGTTGGAGCGCAAAGTGACCGAGCGTACCGCGCAGTTGCAGGTAGCCAAGGAACAGGCCGAATCCAGCGACCGCATGAAATCCGAATTTCTGGCCAACATGAGTCACGAATTGCGTACGCCGTTGAACGCGATCATCGGGTTTACCGGGACGCTGCTGATGAAACTGCCCGGGCCGCTGACCGTCGACCAGGAAAAGCAGCTTTCGACCATCCGCAATAGCGCACGCCACCTGCTCTCGTTGATCAACGATCTGCTCGATGTGGCGAAAATCGAATCCGGAAAAGTCGAGCTCAAACTGGAGCCGACCTCATGCGCCAGCGTGGTCGAGGACGTTGCGACGACACTGCGTCCGCTGGCAGAGAGCAAGGGGTTGCAATTTCTCATCCTGCTGCCGGAAGACGACGTCGTTCTGCGCACGGACCGTCGCGCCTTGAATCAGATCGCGATAAATCTCGCCAACAACGCGATCAAGTTCACCGAAACCGGCAATGTCACGATCGCCATCGCAAAACGCCGGCACGCGGATCGCGCCATGGTCGAAATAAGTTTCAGCGACACCGGGGTAGGCATCAAGCCCGAGGACCAGACCCAGTTGTTCCAGGCGTTCAGCCAGATCGATGCTTCGACCGCGCGGCGTCATGAAGGCACCGGTCTGGGATTACACTTGTCCCTGAAACTTGCCGAGCTACTCGGAGGCAGCATCACTTTTCACAGCGAATACGGGAAGGGAAGCACGTTCATCCTGATGTTTCCGGAGTCGTAACGACATGGCTCGAATTCTCATAATCGAAGACAATCCGGGCAATCTCGAGCTGATGACCTACTTGCTCGGGGCATTCGGGCATTCGACGGTCGTCGCGATCAATGGCGAGCAGGGTATCGAGATGGCGCGCGAGCATCATCCCGATCTGATCCTGTGCGACATTCACCTGCCCGGGGTGGACGGTTACACCGTGGCACGAAATCTCAAAGGTGATGCCTGCCTGAGTGGCACTCCGATCGTGGCCGTCTCGGCGTTGGTGATGGTCGGGGATCGCGAGAAGGGGCTGGCGGCCGGATTCGACGGTTATATACCCAAACCCATCGATCCACAGGATTTCGTGGCGCAGGTGGATGGCTTTCTGCATGCCGAGCAACGCGGTGTGGCGCCTCCGCAGCAGGGGATTTCGGACACGGCGTCAGCTTCGCCCTCTTCTTCGACTCGGTCACCACACAAGGCCCGAGTGGTGTTCCTGGACGATTCACCCACCAATTGCGAATTGATCTATCAGACCCTGTCGCCCTCCGGCTATGAAGTGATCGTCGCCGAGAATGTCCAGCAGGCATTGGAACTGGTAAAGACGAAGATGCCGGATTTGATCCTTTCCGATCTCCATATGCCCGGAGAGGACGGTTTCGAGTTCGTGCGTCAAATCAAGTTGGATCCGCGTCTGGCGGCGATCCCGTTCGTGTTCCTGAGCTCGTCGATCTGGGGCGAACACGACCGGGAAAAGGCGCAGCAACTTGGAGTGACGCGCTTTCTGGTTCGTCCGATCGAGCCGCAGCGACTTCTGTCCGAGGTTGCAGCCGCGCTCGGGGAGCAGACTGCCACATGACGACGATCCTCGTTGTCGACGATCGCGCGATCAATCGCGAGTTCCTGGCAACACTGCTTGCATACAGCGGTTACGACGTACTGCATGCCGCAGACGGCGCCGAGGCGCTGGCGATCGTGCGCGAACGACGTCCGGACATGGTGATCACGGATGTGCTGATGCCGGGGATGGATGGCGTGGAGTTCGCCGACCGCGTCCACGAAGACCCCGACATCGCGGATACCCCCATCATTTTCTACACCGCCACCTATCGTTTGCCCGAGGCCAAGGTGCTGGCGACATCGTGCCATGTGGGGGTGTTGGCAAAACCGGCCGAGCCGCAGGAAATCCTCGATGCCATCAGGGCGGCACTGGGGACCGGAACGATGGCGATGCCGACGCCGACGCCTACGCCTACGCCGGTCTCTGTACATTCGACGCGCAGCGAAAACGGTTCGTCATTGCCGGCATTTCTACGAGAGTTGACGGAAACGCGACAACATTTGCGGGATTCTCCTGTCCACTGGACCCGCGCAGACCGGGTCGATCCGGCCGAATCCGGGGCAAGCGAAGCAGACCAGCATTCGTTGCATGCCTTGAGCCTGCGTCTGGCGACGTTGCTCGAATTCGACCTTACGCTAGGTTCGGAGAGAGATTCGCAAGCAATGGTCGATCTGCTGTGTGGCGCGGCGAACGACATTTTGAGCTGTCGCTATGCGGCTGTGGCGGTTCTCGACAAGGAAGGCAAAGCGCTGCAGTACTCGGCAGTGCGCGGATACGATGACGAATTCCATACCCGGTTTGCCTCCATCGATCCCGTGGGCGGCATATTCGGAAGCGTGACTGCGTCCGGCAAGCCGTATCTGGCACATGATGCCGATGGCCTGTCATTCCCCGAGCTCTCCGGGCTTCATCCGCCGATCACGTCGTTTCTTGTTGTGCCCATTCCCGTGCGTTCGGCAACGTCGGTCTACGGATGGCTCTATGCCGCAGACAAGGTGGGCGGGGGAACGTTTGCAGGCGATGACGAACAGTTCGCGGTCACGCTTGCCGCGCAGTTCTCGCTGACTTTTGGCAATCTCACGCTGTACGACGAAATTCAGCAGCACGCCGCGAAGCTCGAGGTGGAGGTTCGTGAGCGCAGACGCACGCAGGAGGAACTCGGGCATCGCATGACGCACGATCAGACGACCGGTCTGCCGCGCTTCGTGCTGATAGAAGATTATCTGCAAACCGCATTCGTCGAGGCCACGGCACACGGTGGCCGCGTGATGGTGTTCTATCTCGATCTTGACCGGTTCCATACGATCAATGAAACCCGTGGTCGCAACGTTGGCGATGAGGTTCTGCGCACGGTAGCCAGCCGCCTTGCCGCGTTGATCGGCAGCCGTGGACAAATCGCGCACGTGGCCGCCGACGAGTTCGCGTTTGCCGTCACAGACTCCAACAGCGTTCAGGATCAGGTCGAGTTCGGCGAGGCGGCGCGCAGCCGTATCGAAGAACCGATGGAGATTGAAGATCAACGGATCTACGTCACCTGCAGTGTCGGAGTGAGTTGTTTCCCGGACAACGCCATGAGCCCGCAGGAACTGCTCCGTCAGGCAGAGGCGGCGATGCTGCATGCGAAGAATGAGGGTCGCAACACCGTTTCCGCGTTCGTCAACGAGCAGAAGAAGGCATTGCAGGAACGCCAATCCCTGGGTCTGCGTCTGCGCGATGCGATCCGCGACAATCAGTTCGTCCTGCATTACCAGCCGCAAATCAGCGGTCAGGATTGGCAGATACTCGGTTTCGAGGCGCTGTTGCGCTGGCAGAGTCCGGAGTTCGGACTTTTGCCGCCGCAGCGCTTCCTCGGTGTAGCCGAGGATCTCGGCCTGATCGTCGATATCGGCAGTTTCGTACTCGAATCGGCCTGCCGCCAGGCGCGGGCATGGCTGGACGCCGGCGCGGAGGATTTCTGCATTTCGGTGAACGTATCGACCCTGCAATTGCAACGCCCGGATTTCGTCGCAGAAGTGCGGATGATGCTCGAGGGTTGCAATGTTCCGGCGCGTCACATTGAACTGGAATTGACCGAAAACATGATGATCGGGAACATCCAGCGTGTAAAAGGCACCATGCGCGCGCTGAAAATGCTGGGCGTGAAAATCGCACTGGACGACTTCGGCACCGGATATTCGAGTTTGAATTATCTGCGGCAATTTCCGATCGATACGCTCAAGATCGACCAGAGTTTCGTGCAGGACATCAGTTCCGACAGCGGTGCGGCGGGCATCTGTCGCGCGATCATCACGCTTGGCCATCAGCTCGACATGACCGTGCTGGCCGAAGGCGTCGAAACCGCCGCTCAGGTTGGTTATCTGCGCCGCAACGATTGCGACAATTTTCAGGGGTTCTACTTCAGCAAACCGGTTACCGCCGCGCAGGCATTCGTGATGCTCAGTCGTCGCTATGTGGAGCATGAAGGCTTGAGCCAACGGCAGGACACGCACAGCTTGCTGTTGGTCGACGACGAAGAAAACATTCTCAGTGCGGTCAACCGCGTATTGCGACGCGACGGCTATCGAATTTATATGGCTACCAGTGCTGCCGAAGCGTTCGACATTCTTGCGCGCAATGACGTCGAGGTCATTTTGTCCGACCAGAGGATGCCCGGCGTAAGCGGGACCGAGTTCCTGAGCAAGGTCAAGGAAATGTATCCGCGCACCGTGCGCATCATGCTCAGCGGCTACACCGACCTGAAAGCCGTCACCGAAGCCATCAATCGCGGCGCGATCTACAAGTTTCTGATCAAACCCTGGGACGATGAAGACTTGCGCGCGCAAATCCGCGCAGCTTTTCGTGTGCATGCGGCTGGGGCAGCCGAAAATCCACAAGCGCCCTAGCGTGCGGTCGACGATGCAGATTGACGTCGCCGAACGGCGCCAAGCAACCGCTGATCGCTCCCTACGCAGGCGTCACCCATTCTGCCTGTTCGCAATCCTGCGTTGCACTGTCTTGACAGGCCGGCAGCCTGCACTGCGCCACGCAGCAAAACCTGCGGCCACTCTGGACGTCATGCTGCCGGCGAGGGGTTAATCAGAGGTTTCCTAAATGTCATCCTCGTCGAGTTCAATCCCGCCATCCGCGGAGAACCGGATATTGGTAATCCCGGGCGATTCTGCTTCCAGCCGGAGCAATTCGGCTTCCTGACGACTGAGGCTTGATTGTTGCTCTCTCACCAACTTCGACAGGCGCAGATTTTCCTGCGCCATGGCACGGGCGGCCAGCGCCTGGGTGATGGCGGATATCAATTCGAAGTCCATCCAGGGTTTGTTGATAAAGCGCGAAATCTGGACTTTGTTGATGGCGCCGATCAAGCCTTCGAGATCCGTATAGCCGCTCAGGAGCAAACGCGCGACATCCGGCTGAAGTTCGATCGCCCGGGAAAGAAAATCGACGCCGTTCACTTCCGGCATTCGATAGTCCGAAATCACCAGATCCACGGGTATTTCGCCGATGCGCTTGAGTGCTGCGTTGGCCGAAGCGAATGCCTCGATTTCGGGACGTTCGCCGTCCAGATCCTCGACTGGAATCGTCGAGATCACACGCTTGAGAGCTGCGAGCACATTGATTTCATCGTCAACGAGCAGAATGCGGTACATGGTCGATCCCCCGGAATCCGGTTCGTTCAAATCGCTGTGCGAGTGGCTTCGGGCATAGCAACATTATTGTGTCGCCGTCTTGTCGTCGCCCTGTGGCTGGGCCACCGGCAGGATCACACGGAATTTCGTACCGACGCCGACTTGGCTTTGAACCTCGATTCTACCACCGTGTTTGCGCACGATGCCGTACGAGAGCGACAAACCAAGACCCGTTCCCTGGCCGACGACCTTGGTGGTGAAGAACGGATCGAAAATGCGGCCGAGATGTTCGGGGGCAATGCCTTTCCCGTCGTCGGATATGTCCACGAATACGTCGTCGCCGACCCGACCGGTTGCGATCACGATGGTGCCGCGTTTTTCGATGGCGTGTCCGGCATTGACGAGAATGTTCAGAAACACCTGATTCAAGCGCGATGAAAGGCACACGATTTGCGGAATGTCCCCGTATTGCTTCTGCAATTCGCATTTGTATTTGAGATCGTTCCAGACGATATTCAACGTGCTGTCCAGTCCTCGATGCAAATCGCTCAGCGCCCATTCCTCGGTGTATCCGGCACGGGAAAAATCGCGCAGATCCTCGACAATCTTGCGCACGCGTTCAAGCCCTTCGCGCGACTCGGAGAGCAGTTCGGGAAGATCCTTGACCAGATACGGATAGTCGATCCGGTGTCTGAGGTCGTCAATCGCTTTCCAGCGTTCGGGGCGCTCCGCACGCAGCGGGCGCAAAGTGCTTTCATACTGTTCGATCAGTTGGAACAGGTTGTCGACATAGCTTCTGAGTGTGCCCAGATTGGAATATGTGTAACCAATCGGGTTGTTGATTTCATGCGCGACCCCGGCGGCGAGCTGGCCGATCGAAGCCATCTTTTCGGATTGCAGCAATTGGTCCTGGGCATTGTGCAATCGGGCCTGCGCCTGCTCCAGTTCATGCTGTCGTTCAGCAAGCACGGCAAGCGCCGCTGTGTCGGTCTGCAGCACCTGTATCAACGCGAGATAGCGGATAGCAGGACTCTGCTCGATTGCGAAAGCGTGCAGGCGGATCCGCAGCAAGATCGTTTCCGAGGACGCCATGCGATGCTCAAGGTCGAAACTGAACAATCCGTGGGTTGCGACCATGGCCAATCTGTTCGAGTCGAACCAGCTCCGGGAATGCGCTGCAAATTGAGCCGAATCCGCCGCATCGACCAGCGCTCGTGCGGCTGCATTTGCGATCAGTACGGTGCCGCCGGCGTCGAGTGCGACATACGCCTCTGGCAGCATCTCGATGAAATCCGCGAAGCCGAGATTCGGGTCGTCGGCTGCGCTGCGTTGTCCGGTTTGACTCATTGCGTTCCCGATCGTCGTGAAATGTTTCCAAGTGTTGATTGCAAGTGTCGCTGACGATGAAGCATTACTGTCTATCAGACGCGTATTCTAGCCCCGATCCATTGCGCGTACGGATTTCTTCGCTTCCGGCTCCATGACACATGGCCGGCGCTGCGCGACGAAATCGTCGCCGGCTCGATGCTTGAGTTATCATCGTGCCGACTGCATGCGGTCTGCATTTTCAACGTTTTCCCAAGGAACAGTCGGCGATGTGGATTCTGATACTCGGCCTGTTGATTTTTCTGGGCGCACATTCGGTGCGTATCTGTGCCGAAGGGTGGCGCGCGCGTTGCATCGCCCGCATCGGCACGAATTCATGGAAAGGCATCTACACGCTGGTGTCGGCAGCAGGTTTCATCTTGATCGTCTGGGGTTTCGGATTGGCGCGCCAGCATCCGGTGTTCTTGTACGCGCCGCCGCTGTGGCTACGGCATTTGAATGCGTTGTTCACGCTCGTCGCGTTCGTGCTGATTGCCGCCGCCTACGTGCCGCGCAACCATCTCAAGGCAACGATCGGCCACCCGATGCTTGCCGGCGTGAAGCTGTGGGCCTTTGGTCATTTGCTCGCCATCGGGATGCTGCGCGACGTACTGCTTTTCGGCGGCTTCCTGATCTGGGCGATTCTCGATTTTGTCGCATCCCGCCGCCGTGACCGCGCTGCGGCAACAGCCTATCCGGCCGGTACATTGCTTGGTGATTTGCTGGTGTTGGCCATTGGCATCACAGCGTGGGCCATTTTCGCATTTGCCCTGCATTCGCGCTGGATCGGCGTCAATCCATTCATTTGATTTCGTAATCTGTGGACGCTCTGCTCCAGGCACGCGTCGGCGCCAGGCAAGTTGTCAACGCAAATGCGTCGCCATCCACCCGACCCAACGCCGATAGACGTCGGTTGTGCGCACGATGTCGTGCGGGAAATGCGTGTCGGCTGGATAGGCATAGAATTTCACTTCCACGCCATTGTCTTTCAGGGCGTGATACCACTCGAAGCTGTTGACCAGGGGCACATTGGGATCGCCGACATCGCCCATGATCAGGGTCGGTGCGGTCACATTGTGCGCGAAGGCTATCGGCGACTGCTCGCGCCAGATGTCGTGGTATTGCTTGCTCCAGGGCGAGCCGCCGAAAAAATACAAATCGCCGCTCTGATAAAACGCGATCGTGTAGTCCATGACCCAGTCAGTCAGCGCGGCGCCGGATACCGCGGCTTTCCAGACGTCGTAATGTCCGGTCAGCCATGTCGTCATGTAGCCGCCATACGACCAGCCGCTGACGCCAATGCGCGATTCGTCGACGAAGCCAAGCCTTTCGACCGCGGCCAGGCCTGCCATTACATCCTTGCCGGGGCCGTCTCCCGTATCGCGGAAGATTGCATGTTGGTACGCATCGCCCAGATTGGTGCTGCCGCGGTAGTTGGGCTGGAACACCACGAAGCCCGCGGCGGCCATCAACTGCGGCAACGCGGAAAATTGGACCGTGTCAGCCCCTTCCGGCCCCCCGTGAACGATCAGCACCAGCGGGTATTTCGTGCCTTTGCGAAAATCCGGCGGATACGTCAGGACGCCGTCTTCGTCGAAACCGCCGGGGCCTTTCCACTGGATCGATTCGGAGTGTCCCAACGCCAGATTGTCGATGAAGGCATTGAGGTTCGTGAGCCGGCGCGGTTTCGCGTGCAGCGAATTCATCACATACAGTTCATTTGGATGGCTCGTCGTGTGACCGACGAACGCAAATGCCCCCGTGGGCGCGACGCTGAAATCGGAGCTTGCCTCGATGTCGCCGAGTTGCAACTTCGTGGCCTTGCCATGCAGCGGTTGTTGCCAGAAGACGGAGCGCGTGCCGTCTTCGCCCTGCAGCAACAGCGAGTTGGTTTTTCCAAGCCATGCGTAGGCGTTGATATTGCGCGCCAGGGCTTTCGTGGCATCGTGGTTTGCAGCACCGCGCCCGACATACACCGCGTTGCCGTTGTTCTGGTCGCCATTGCGCGGGCGCGCGTAGGCAAACGAATCCGAGTCCGGCGAAAATTTGAAGTCTCCCGCACCCTCGGCGTCGACCAACATCTGCGGTTTCCCACCGGATGCTTCGACCGTATCGATCACGGAATGGAACGACGGCCCCCAGTACGACCCCGGGTAACGCGTGAACGCGATTCGCTTGCCATCGCGACTCCACGCCGGTTCGGGTGAAGTGTCACGCTGATCGGTCTGCAGACTGAAGTCGCCTTTGGTCAGCCGTCTGGCTTTGCCGCCGGCGGAAGGCACCACCCACAGATGCCATGGACTGAGTGCGGCGCGCGTCAGAAAATGATTTTGCGTGACCTCGAACACATCGTCGTGTGCCTTGACTGCTTTTTCGTTGATTGGCCCATCCTGGGTCATGAACGCGATGTCCTTTCCGTCCGGGCTCCAAGCGAACGAATTCACACCTTGCTTGGCTGTCGTCACGCGCAGCGGATCGCCACCGTCCATCGGCATGATGAAAATCTGCGCTTGCGGCTTGTCCGGTGTTTCGTCTGCGGGCTTGGCGTTGCCTTTTGCATCCGCGTTGGCACCGGCATCGGCTTCGGGCTTCGGCAGCGTGTCCTTGGCAATGAATGCCAGGCGCGTGCCATCGGGCGACCAGCGCGGCGAGGCGATATCGTCCCGATGCCAGGTCAGCGTGCGCCGTGTGTCGGTCGCAACGTCGATCAGATCGATGCGCGTGCGGTTCTTGTCCGATTTCCAGTCCGGCGTCGTTACCACGATTGCGACGCGTTTGCCGTCCGGCGAAATCCGTGCATCGCTGAGCGAGACGAGCTTGCGCACGTCCTCGAGTTTGAAGGTCTCGGCGGAGTGAGCGGGCGCGGCCGCCCCGGCGATGACAGACCAGCACAGAGCAAACGCAGGATAAACAGTGGATCTCATCATATTGGCCCGATCCGCACGGTATGGTGCCGCAATATGATACATGCACCGTGTGAGGCCCCATGCTCACGGCAGGGCTGCAGGAAACGGTGCCAGGGGCGAATCATCGAACCGCAGCTTCATGCGGTTCGATTCCCGCGCCTGGGCGAGGGTGAGTGAGCATTGGATCGGATGGCGTCGGGCGAAATGGTGGCCAGAGACGGACTGCATTCGCCGGGAGCGAATGCGAACAGCGCAGCTGGCCCGAAGGGTGAGCCCCGGGATGGGGCGAATCATCGAACCGCAGCTTCATGCGGTTCGATTCCCGCGCCTGGGCGAGGGTGAGTGAGCATTGGATCGGATGGCGTCGGGCGAAATGGTGGCCAGAGACGGACTGCATTCGCCGGGAGCGAATGCGAACAGCGCAGCTGGCCCGAAGGGTGAGCCCCGGGATGGGGCGAATCATCGAACCGCAGCTTCATGCGGTTCGATTCCCGCGCCTGGGCGAGGGTGAGTGAGCATTGGATCGGATGGCGTCGGGCGAAATGGTGGCCAGAGACGGACTGCATTCGCCGGGAGCGAATGCGAACAGCGCAGCTGGCCCGAAGGGTGAGCCCCGGGATGGGGCGAATCATCGAACCGCAGCTTCATGCGGTTCGATTCCCGCGCCTGGGCGAGGGTGAGTGAGCATTGGATCGGATGGCGTCGGGCGAAATGGTGGCCAGAGACGGAATCGAACCGCCGACACGAGGATTTTCAATCCTCTGCTCTACCAACTGAGCTATCTGGCCATTTTATGCTGCGACTATGGGGCAGCCGCGGAAAGGCCGCGTATTAAATCGGCTTGAGGCACCACAGTCAAGCCAATGCGCGCTGGAATGCGACGGAAATCCGCGAAAATGCGTCGAACCGGTATTCCGACAAACAAGGATCCACCATGTGGAATCTGCTGGCCTTTGCCATGTGCGGCCTGTGTTTTACCGGTATGGCGCGTGCCGACACGGCTGCGTATCAGGGCGAACGGCTCGCGAAGTACGCGCGTTACGCCGGGGCGCCTGTGCCGGACTTCACCATGACGAGTTTGTGGCAGTGGCGGGTAGTGGGACCGCAAGACATTGTCGCCTGGCCGAGGATCGACTCGGCCTATCTGATCACGGTCGCCAAGCCGTGCATGCGTCTGCAGAGGACCAACGCCTTGGGTTTGACGCAGGAAACGTCGATGAAGGTCACGCAGAAGTACGACAAAATCATATTCGGTCACCAGAGTTGCCCGATTACCCGGATTCGCCCGATTGACTACAAGAAGTTGCGCAGCGACGACGAGACCGTCGCTGCGGACAATGCCGAGAAATGATTCACGCCGTCGGTGGCAGGTAACCTTGCGGTTTTGCGGAGCCTTCGCCGAAGAAGTATTTTTCCATCTCGGCTTCGAGAAATTTGCGCGCTTTCGGATCCAGCGGCGATAGCCGGTTTTCGTTGATCAGCATGGTTTGATGTGCAAGCCATTGCGACCACGCTTCCTTCGACACATTCTCGTAAATGCGTTTGCCGAGTTCGCCGGGGTAGGGCGCAAATCCCAGACCTTCGGCTTCGCGTTGCAGTTTGACGCAGAAAACGGTGCGTGACATCAGGATTCCCCGGTCAGATTCTCTATCAGTTTACGCACGGGGGCGGGCAATCCCAACTCGCGGGCTTGCGCAGGAAACAGCCACCGTTTGTCGGGTTCGTCGGCGATTGTTGATGGAGTGGCAACTTCCAGCGCAAGTGGCGTCACATCGAGTCGATAGTGGCTGAACGTGTGCACGAACGCGGGCAACCGGCGAAAAGCGATTGGTTCGGCGGCAAGATTGTGCTCTCGAGCTATGCAACGCCTGGCCTCTTCAAAATCCGCCGCTTCGGGAAGACTCCACAATTGCGCCCAGACGCCTGTTGGCGGGCGGCGCTGCAGCAGCAGCCGCCCGCTGTCGTCGCGCAATACCAGCATTACCGTACTGCGCGTCGGCAACGCCCGCGAGACCTTTCGTTGCGGCAACAGCGCGGTCAATCCGGCACCAAACGCGACGCAACCATCGGCCAGCGGGCATTGCCTGCAGCGTGGTTTCACGCGCGTGCAAACCGTCGCCCCCAGGTCCATGATCGCCTGGGTGTAATCGGCAACGCGCTCTTGTGGCGTATGGCGTAGCGCGAGATCCCACAATTTGTTTTGCGTGACGCTCGATCCGATCCATCCATGCGCACCGTGATAGCGGGCGAGCACGCGCTTGACGTTGCCGTCGAGAATCGCATACGGCAAGCCATGCGCCTGCGCGAGAATCGCTCCGGCCGTGGAGCGGCCGATTCCGGGCAGGTCATGCAGGGCATCGAAGTGCTGCGGCAGTTCGCCACGATGACGTTCCACGCACGTTTGCGCGGCGCGGTGAAGGTTGCGCGCGCGATTGTAGTACCCGAGCCCCGACCATGCGGCAAGCACGTCGTCCAGGTGCGCCGCGGCCAGTTCCGGCAACGATGCGAATTTCTCCACAAAGCGCAAAAAGTACGGTATCACGGTCGCGACCCGGGTTTGTTGCAGCATGATCTCGGCCAGCCACACCCGATACGGCGTGCGCGGATGCTGCCAGGGCAAATCGCGGCGGCCGTGCCGATCGAACCAGCACAGCAATGGTGCCGCTATGCGATCAACCTTCGGCATGACCCAATGTTGCCGGCAGCAAGCCATCGACAAAGGCTTGCGCATCGAATTCACGCAAGTCTTCCGCGCTTTCGCCGAGACCAACAAAACGGATCGGCAGGCCGAATTCCTTCGCCAGCGCGAAAATCACGCCGCCTTTCGCGGTGCCGTCGAGTTTGCTGACGACCAATCCGGTGACGCCAATCGCTCGCTGGAATTGACGCACCTGGCTGATGGCGTTCTGCCCGGTCGTGGCATCGACAACCAAAAGCACTTCATGCGGCGCTTGTGAATCGAGCTTGCCGATGACACGGCGAATCTTGGCCAGTTCATCCATGAGCCCGCCTTGCGTGTGCAGGCGCCCGGCAGTATCGGCGATCAGCACGTTCGCGCCGCGCGAACGCGCTGATTGCAACGCGTCGAAAATGACACTGGCCGGGTCGGCACCATTGCCCTGGCAGATGACCGGAACATCGTTGCGTTCGCCCCAGGCCTTGAGTTGTTCGACTGCTGCCGCGCGGAAAGTATCGCCCGCCGCAAGCATCACTTTGCTGCCCTGCGACTGGAAACGACGCGCGAGTTTGCCGATGGTGGTGGTCTTGCCGACGCCGTTGACGCCGACGGTGAGTATGACGAATGGAGTGTGCGCGGCTTGCAGTCTCAATGGCAACGCAATTGGCGCCAGCAACGCAACAAGTTCGCTGCGCAATGCGTGCAGCAGCGCGGTGGAATCGACGAATTCGCGCTTGTTCATGCGCCTGCGCAACGATTCGATGATTGCGCTGCTGGCGGTCACGCCGACATCCGCTCCGATCAGCGTCACTTCGAGTTCGTCAAGCAGCGCCTCATCCAGTACGCGATGGCGCGCAAACAGATCGCGCACGTCGCGATTGAACACGCTTTTCCGAAAGCGCTCGCGCCAACTTGGCTTTGGGTTGGCGCCAGGTGGCGAGACCGGAGATTCCGCCGGATCAGGGCTGATGGCTGCGGGCAGAGAGTCGAGCGGCACCGCGGGTTGCGGGCTCTCCGATTCCCCATTCCCGATTCCGGATTCCCGGGCCTTCTTCCAAAACTTGACCATTGCGAATGTTCTTGAACGACAATGCGCACATGCTACCACCGACATCCGAAAATCATCTTGGCCGCAAAAGCTGACAACGCGCGCGGGCGCGTACGCATCATCGGCGGATCGCTGCGGGGTTCGCGTCTGGATGTTGCCGCTGCGCCGGGACTGCGACCAACGCCGGATCGCGCGCGCGAAACGCTGTTCAACTGGCTGATGCCGGTGATCGAAGGCGCCACCTGCCTGGACTTGTTTGCCGGTAGTGGTGCCTTGGGCATTGAAGCGCTTTCACGCGGTGCGGCGCGTGTGGATTTCGTCGAATCCGATCGCCGACTTGCTGCGAAGCTGAACGAAAACCTGCAGCGCTTGAGACAGACGGCTACGGTGGAATGCGTGGATGCGCTGGCCTTTTTGCCGGCATCGCAACGTCAATACGATGTCGTGTTCGTCGACCCGCCGTTTGCGTTGGCACTTTGGGAGACGATTGCCCAGGCGCTGGAGTCGAGCGGACGGCTGGCGGCGTACGCGTGGATTTACGTCGAGTCGCCAACCGCTGTCGATTTGCGATTGCCGCCGACATGGACACTGCATCGGCAGGCGCGCGCCGGCGCCGTAACCTTTGCGCTCTACCGTCGCGCGCAGGCATCCGCTAAGCTGTGCAGATGACGACGTCAAGTCCGAAAGTCAGCCAGAATCGTGCGCGCGTGGCGGTTTATCCCGGTACGTTCGACCCGATAACGAATGGTCATATCGACCTGGCCAGTCGTGCGGCGCCATTGTTCGACCGGCTGATCATCGGTATTGCCAAAAGCTCGAGCAAAGGCCCGAGCTTCAGCCTGGATGAGCGCATCGGCTTCGCGCGCGAAGCGCTCGACGGGTTGGAAAACGTCGAAGTACGTGGATTTGCTTCGCTGCTGGCGGACTTCGTGCGCGAGGTCGGCGCCGGCGTGATTCTGCGCGGGTTGCGCGCTGTTTCGGATTTCGAATACGAATTCCAGCTGGCGAGCATGAACCGCCACCTGATACCCGATGCCGAAACCCTGTTCCTCACGCCTGCGGAGCAGTACAGTTTCATTTCCTCTTCGCTGGTGCGGGAAATCGCGCTGCTTGGCGGCGACGTGTCCGATTTCGTACATCGGTCGGTGCAGCAAGCATTGCGCCAGCGTTGGCAGAACATTCAATCGCATGACAAATAAGGTGACAAAATGAAAAACTATCTTCGTATATTCATGCTCGCGCTCGCTGGCGCGCTCGTCCTCAGCGCATGCGGCCAGAGCGATGCCGACAAGGAGAAAGCTGCGGAAGCCGCTGCTGCTGCGGAAGCCGCCAAGCCGATTCCGGCCCCGGCGCCGACTGCGGACAAGTCCGCGTGGCAGACCTATCTGGTCGCCGTGGTGCGGCAGAACATGCAGGGTGTGAAGTCCAGTCATCCGTTCATGTACTACGTTCCGCCGGGAGATGACGATGCGGCCAAGGCCGCGCGCGACAGCCAGCTCGAAAACGTCGGCAATACGGTTGCTCGCGGTGTCGTACCCGGCAACATGCTTGCGTTTGGCGGTCCGGACTCGAAAATTACTGCCGACCTGATCGTCGAGGCATTCAAGGATGCCAATGCGGGAACGTTCAAGGGTGTCGTGGTGCTGTTCGTGGGGGCCGCGGCCGATAGCGACCGGGTCAAGGCCGCACTTGCTTCGAGCGGCGCTGAATACCGCTTCGTGGAAGTGAAATGATCCCGCTGGCGCTGCTGCCGGCAGGTACGCAGCAGCGCCGGCGCGTGCGTTCGCAATGGCATTGAAGATCACGCAAGCCTGCGTCAATTGCGATGTCTGTGAACCGGTTTGCCCGAACCAGGCCATCGCGCTCGGAGCCGTCGTCTACGAAATCGATGCACAACGCTGTACCGAATGCGTGGGCCATTTCGACACGCCGCAATGCGTCGAAGTCTGCCCGGTCGAATGCATAGAACTCGATGCGCTGCACGCGGAATCGCCTGCGCAGTTGCTGGAGAAATTCCACGAGCTGACGTCCGAGGAAAAAAAATGAAAAAGGTTTTCGCTGTCGCACTGCTTTCGTTGTGTGCGAGCTGCGCATTCGCAGCAGAACGACCCGGTCATGCTGCAATTGCCAGCGCCAACAAACTCGCCACCCGGGCCGGGTTCGAAGTCATCGCACAAGGCGGCAACGCGTTCGATGCGGCGGTGGCCGTGGCATCGGCCCTGGCGGTGGTGCAGCCGCAGAGTTCGGGCATCGGCGGCGGCGGGTTTTTCCTGCTGCATCGAGCCAGTGACGGCAACAACGCCATGCTCGATGCGCGCGAGACCGCGCCGGCCGCGGTCGGCAGCAACGCAATACTCAAGGCCGACGGGACACCGAATCGAGATACCTCGTTGCACGGTCCGCTGGCAGCCGGCATACCCGGCGAACCTGCCGGGATGGTCTGGTTGGCGCAACACTACGGCAAATTGCCGTTGAGCAAATCGCTGGCGCCGGCGATCCGCATTGCCCGCGAAGGGTTCAAGCCCGACGCGGGGTTGCTCGAAGCCTTGCGCAGTCACGCGGAATTGTTCAATCGCTATCCGGGTTCGCGTGCACTCATGTTGCCGGGCGGCAAGCCGCCGACCCCGGGCTGGACGTGGCGCAACCCGGATCTGGCCGCACGCTGGAACGGATTGCCGAAAAAGGCGATGACGGTTTCTATCGCGGCAAGACGGCGGAATTGATGCTCAAATCCGTGCGAGCGCAGGGTGGCGACTGGACTACCGAAGACCTGGCTTCGTACAAGGTCAAATTGCGCAAGCCGATCGACATTCACTATCGCGGCTGGCATATCGTCACCGCCCCGCCGCCGTCGTCCGGCGGTGTTGCCCTGGCCGAAATGTTCAACATCTTGTCCGGGTTCGACCTGTAAAAGATGGATCGCGTGCATCGCGTGCACTACATGATCGAGGCGATGCGCCGCGCATTCCGCGACCACAACGAATATCTCGGTGACCCGGACTTCGTGAAGATGCCGCTGGACATGTTGCTGTCGCCTTAATACGCCGCCGGATTGCGCGCAGAGCATCCTGCCGGACCGGGCGACGCCGTCGTCGATGTTGCCGCCGCGCGGAGGCGCAGGAGCCGGGCATGCACACCACGCATTTTTCCATCATCGACGCCGACGGCAACATGGTGGCGGTTACCCTGACGGTCAACACGCATGTTCGGCTCGAAATTCGTGGCGCCGGGAACCGGCTTTCTGCTGAACAACGAAATGGACGATTTTGCGCTGGTGCCGAGCAAGCCCAATGCCTACGGTTTGCTCGGCAGCAAGGCCAACGCGCCGGGCGTGGCAAGCGCATGTTGTCGTCGATGTCGCCGAGCATCGTGATCGGCGCGGATCGCACTGGCGTGATCGGCTCGCCCGGCGGCTCCACCATCATCACCCAGGTGCTCGAAGGCATCATGGCGTTCATCGATGGCGAGAGTCGGCCGCAGCAAATCGTCGCCGGCACAAGCGCTTTCACCATCAGTATCTTCCCGATGTCGTGATGCGCCGAAGACGGTGCCTTCGATGCGGCCAACCAGCCAGGCGCTGAGGCGATGGGCTACACCCTCAAGCCGAACGGGTCTTGGGGATTCATGAACGTGGTGACATGGGATTGCGAGGACCAACAAGCTCGACGCGGCCAGCGATCCGCGCGAATCGACGGGGTTGGGGGCGGTCGAATGATGCATTCGGCGCAGTTGCGCTCGTGATGGCTGGCTGATCCGTGGCCAAACGCAGACGCGGGCGAAATGGCCGCAAGGCAATCGCTGCAACAGCGGCAGCGCTCGCACTACTGACGGCGACGGCGCTCATCGTGTTGTTTGGCGGCTGGCACAAATTCGCGAACCGGGCCAAGCACATGTTCACTGCCGCTGGCTCGCCGATAGCCGTGTCCGGTACAAGGATCGATCCGGCCAACGAGGGGCGCGATGTGCGCATCTCGGGGTATCTGGAAATCGCCAAGCAGCCAGTTGATCCGCAACTGGGCATCAGTGCAAAGGCGGCTATCCTGTTTCGTCATGTGGAAATGTATCAATGGCGCGAGCAGTGTTCCGGGACCGCTTGCCGCTATGACAAGCTATGGTCGTCATTCCCGATCGACTCCCACGGATTTCGCGTGCAACAAGGTCATGAGAACGCGAAATTTCCGTTCAAGGATGCACATTTCGCAGCGCCCGACATCAAGATTGGCGCCTTCGCAATCGATCCGTCGCTGCTGATCAACTCTGCGACGCTGGCGTATCCGGTGCGTGCCGCGCAATTGCCCCCGAATCTGGCTATGACATTCGCAGACGAGGGCGGCGTTCTTTATGCCGGAGCCGACCCGGCGCATCCGCAAATCGGTGGGCTGCGTATCGGCTATCGTGTTCTGCCGCTGCACGCGGTTACGCTGACCGGCGTGCAGCGCGGTTCGCGCCTTGCGCGAAACTGATCGAAGCTCAATCGGGAAAACCAATGCACATTACCGGAATCTACGCCGCGCTGTCGGCAATACTCATCGTATACCTGAGCGTTCGCGTCGTCATCTACCGACGTGCGCAGCGCATTGGGCTCGGCGATGGCGATGACGCTGAAATGCGCAAGCGCATTCGCGCGCATGGCAACGCCGTGGAATATGTGCCTTTGTGCCTGATCTTGTTGTTGCTGTTGGAGCTGAACCAGACCCCGCCGGTGTTGCTGCATGTATTCGGCGTCGTGCTGATCGCCGCGCGTGTTGCGCACGCATGGGGCGTTTCACGTCACAGCGGGATCTCGCCCGGGCGTGCGCTCGGGGTCGTGCTCACCTTCGCTTTGCTGCTGGCGATGGCTTCGCTGCTGCTCTGGCAGTGGTGCGTGCTCGCGTCGGTTGTGCATTGATTGCAGCTATCGACCTGGCGCGGCACGTTGCGCAAAAAGCTCGTGCCCATGTTCGATGAAGTACAGGCCGGCGAACAATTTCGGATCAATCGAGTATCCCTCGCGCATCTTGTCCAGCAGCCAGGACGCTGCTTGCGCGCGCGGAACTTCGTGAACGACTATATTTTCGGTTTCGTCACCGCCGCCTGGGTGCACGCGCACCAGATCGCGGGCGCGGACGAAAGCGATGATCTCGTTGCTCATGCCCGCCGATGACGGTCCTGCCATGAGCAATTCGACATTCCCGGCCCGATAGCCTGTCTCTTCAGTCAGTTCGCGCGACGCAGCCGCAGCGGCTGATTCGTGCGGATCGCCGGCCAGATCGCCGACCAGTCCCGCAGGCATTTCGATGGTTTTGCTCTTGACGGCTTCGCGCCATTGTTCGACGAAAAGTACGCAATCGTCAGGGGTTACCGCGACAATGATCACCCCGCCGCCGGGATTGGTTCTTTCGGCATATTCCCAGCGTCCACTTTTGAGCAGACGTAGCCAGCGGCCATTGAAAAGTAACTGCGTTTCATTCATTGTTCGCGCCCCAATGCGTGTATCGGCGTGTTCCCGGCGAACTTCGCCACGATGCGGCTGTCTTACTCCATCTTGTCATCATCCCGGATTCAAACATGAAAGTTCAATCGTGCATTCTCGCCGCCGCGCTTGCGTTGCCATTCGCTGGCGCATTTGCGCAAGACAAGGTGGCCAATCCGGACCAGGCCCGAGCCGCAGCCGAGGCGGCCATGGTCAAGCGCGCCGAGGCATTGAGCGAAAGCCAGATCAAACAGTCTCACGACGTGCACGGTTTGAGCCGGTTGGCCCAGATTTACAATGCGCAACACGATACGAAGCGCTTTATCTGGGTGCTGCAACGCGTGGTCGAATTGATGCCGAATTCCGGCGACCTGAAGATGCAGTTGGCTCTTGCCTATGCGAGAGCCGACGACAAGACCCATGCCTACGACACCTTGATCCACATGCAGATGCAAGGCTTCGGCTACGACATTTCGAAGGATCCACGTTTCGATCCGATCCACGGAACCCGCGTATGGGACTACATTGTCGCCAATCTGCAGGTCAACTCGAAACAGTTCGGTGAGGGCAAGATCGCTTTCACCCTGCCGAAAGGCGATTACCTGTTTAACGCGCTCGTCTGGGATGCCGGACGCAAGCAGTTGCTGGTCGGCAGCGGACGCGAAGGCAAGGTCTATCGCGTCGACGAACACGGTAAACTGAGCGATTTCATCACTGCAAATGCGGAAAATGGATTGTGGGGAATATCGGCGATGGCGGCGGATGCCGCGCACGGCAAACTCTACGTCGCCGCTGCGGCCACGCCGATGTTTCGAGGTTTCAGCGCCGATAACGCCAACAAGAGCGGGGTCTTTGTGTTCGACCTGGCCAGCGGCAAGCTGACGAACAAATATTTGCTGGCGCGCGCTCGTGCAGCGGATATCATAACCAGCATGGTGGTGAGCAAGGACGGTCAGCTTTATCTGGCCGACGGCCCGCGTCGGCACGTATACAAGCTCGACGGCGGCACGCTGAAATCCATTATCGCCAACCCGAAATTGACCAACATCAGCGCGCTGGCACTTTCCGGAGACGGTCGTACGTTATATCTGGCCGATTACGCATTGGGCATTTTCGGCTACGACCTGACCAAGGCGGCCGCATTCGAGCCGCGCTACGATCAGGCCAGGTTCGTGCTCGGCGGCATCGTCGGAATGTACTGGTACGACGGTACGCTGGCAGTCATCCAGAACGGGATGGTGCCGCAGCGTGTCATGCGTCTGCAGTTGTCCAAGGACGGGCGCACGATCAGCGGAGCGATGCCGCTGGATGTGGCGCAACCGGCATTCGCGGATCTTGGCAGCGGCGCTGTGGCAAGCGACAAATTATACTTCGTCGCAAATCGCCAGGATGCGCTATACGATACTCATGGGGTGTTGACAGATTCGGGGAAACTTCAAGCCACGCGCATCTATCGCAGCAACCTGCGTTTTGCCTGGGGCCAAAGCGGGGTCGGCGCAGGTCCGTCGCCGGTGCCCGTAGGCAAAGGCAAACCGATGCCGCCGAAACGCCCGTTGCCGGAAGCCAAATCCGGCGGCAACTGAAGATTATCCGTTCGCGGCGGCCCGGCAACGCGAGCGCGTAAGCGGGCCGAAACGCAGTCGTTCCAGCAGCGCATCGAGCGCGAGCAAGTCCGCGGTCTGGCGCAGCATGCCGTCGACGCTGGTTGGGACCGGTGCGTCCAGCGCGATACCGGTCAATGCGCGCGACAGCATGGCTTGATCGCGATATTGCTTGAGTCGCACATATGCCTGGCCGGCACCGCGCAGGCGCAAGAACGGAATCTCCTCGATGCGTGCATACAAGGCATCCAGCGTGCCGAAATGTGCGAGCAGGGTGGCGGCGGATTTGGCTCCGATTCCCGGCACGCCAGGAATGTTGTCGACGGCGTCGCCGGTCAATGCGAGAAAGTCGGCAACCTGATCCGGGTGCACGCCCAGACGTTGCTTGACGCCGCGCCTGTCCCAGCGCAAGTCGCGGCTGAAGTCCCACTGTTCATCGTCGCTGTCGATCAATTGTCCAAAATCCTTGTCCGCGGAAACAATCACGCTGCGGAACCGGTGCGCGCGTGCGGTTTGCACGGCACTGCCAATCAAATCGTCGGCCTCATACTGCGTATCGCTCAGCACGCACAACCCGAGCGCTGCGGCGACTTGCTTGCAGTAGTCGAACTGGGTTTTCAATTCGGCAGGCGGTAATTCGCGATTGGCCTTGTACTGCGGATAAATCGCGTTGCGGAACGAACTCGTCAGCGATTCGTCGAACGCCACGACGAGATGCGTGGGTTTGGCGCGTTCGAGAAAATCGCACAGGAATCGGGTGAACCCGTAAACCGCGTTCACTGGCGCGCCATCGCCGTCGTGAAACTGCGCTGGCACGGCGTGCCACGCGCGAAACACGTACAGGCTGGCGTCGATCAGATGCAGGGTCGGCATCAGGGACGCCATTTTCCGACGACTTCTTCCGGCGATGGCCGGCTGCGCTCAGGCGCGGATTCCCGTGGCGTTCCGATGTGTACGAATGCCACGATGCGTTCCTGCGCAGATAATCCAAATAGCGCTGCGGCATCGGCGTCATAGGCGGCCCAACCGGTGAGCCACTGTGCGCCAAAACCCATCGCGTGCGCGCCGAGCAACAGATTGTGGGCGACGCAGCCGGCCGACAGAATCTGCTCCTGCTCGGGTACTTTCGGGTGATCGGGCTCTACACGGGCAACCACTGCGACGATCAGCGGCGCGAACGAATAGCGCTCGCGGTCCTTTGTCAGCGCTGCGGGCGAGATGTCCGGCTCGTTGCGTTCGTGGATTTGCGCGAGGCGTTCGCCCAGCATGATGCGCGCGTCGCCGGCAATCGTCAGCAATCGCCAGGGCACGAGTTTGCCGTGGTCGGGTACGCGAATTGCCGCTTCCAACAGGCGCTGCAATTGGTTTGCGTCCGGTCCGGGTTCGCCAAGCTGGCGCGCGGGTGTCGATTGGCGGCTGTTGAGCAGGTCGAGCAAGTCCATGTGTGGTGGTGCGATTTGTGGCGGCGCTCAAGGATACCAGCCGGATCAATGCATCGTCCCCGACGAACCACGGCAGTTCATTCAGACAACGGCTGGCACGATTCAACCTGGATGAGCATGGCGCCAGCGAGAAGGACGATGAGCTTGCTGTTTTGCGCGCCTTCAACGCATTGTCTGTCCAGGGCGATTCGCGGCGCACGGTGAGGCTATGGTCAATGCAGTCAAGCTCGGTTAGCATCACGGCTGTACCGCATGATCGGGAGGGATTCATGGCGATTACCATAGGCGTCGTACGCGAGACTGCTTCCGGAGAGCGCCGCGTTGCGCTGACTCCCGACGTGGCAAAGAAACTCAAGGCCAAAGGCGTCGGTCTGCTGATCGAACACAATGCCGGAGCCGGTGCCAGCTTTCCGGATGCCGCGTACAAGGATACCGAGGTGGTCGCCGATGCGCGCAGCGCACTCGGGCGCAGCGATGTGCTGTTGACCGTTGCGCCACCCACTCTCGAAGAAATCGCTGCGCTGAAACCGGGAACGATTACGATCGGGTATCTTTCGCCGCACCTGGCGCCGGAGCGGATCAAGGCGCTGCGCGATGCGAAAATCACCAGCTTCGCGATGGAACTACTGCCGCGTACCACGCGTGCCCAGGCGATGGATGTATTGTCCTCGCAAGCTGGCGTGGCGGGCTACAAGGCGGTCTTGATCGCAGCCGAAGCCTCGCCGAAATTCTTCCCGATGCTGACTACCGCCGCCGGCACGATTCGCCCGAGCAAGGTATTGATCATTGGGGCGGGCGTGGCCGGATTGCAGGCTATCGCCACCGCGCGGCGGCTTGGCGCACAGGTCGAAGGCTTCGATGTGCGCCCGGAAACAAAAGAGCAGATCCAGTCGCTGGGTGCGAAATTCCTCGATTTGGGCGTCAGCGCTGCCGGCACTGGCGGCTATGCACGCGAACTCACTGCCGAAGAACGAGCACAGCAACAAGCCGCATTGGCCGAGCATCTGAAAGGCATCGACGTCATCGTCACCACCGCTGCCGTGCCGGGGCGCAAGGCGCCGCGCATCATCAGCAAAGCGATGGTCGACGGCATGAAAGCCGGTGCGGTGATCGTCGATATCGCTGCGGAGACCGGGGGCAACTGCGAAGTCACCGAAGCCGGAAAGACCGTGACAACGGGCAACGGCGTGACCGTCATTGGCCCGATGAATCTCGCCGCGACCACGCCGATTCATGCCAGTGAGATGTACGCGAAGAATTTGTACAACTTTCTGGAACTGAGTATTGCCGAAGGCGGAGAATTGAAGCTGGACTGGGACGATGAACTGATCGCGAAAACCTGCGTGACACACGCAGGCGAGATCAAGCACGAACCTACCAAACAGCTGGTCGAAGGAGCGCAGTCATGATCGACGGTTTTCTCGCACTCTACATTTTCATGCTCGCCGCCTTCACCGGCCACGAAATCATCTCGCGCGTGCCGGTGATCCTGCACACCCCGCTGATGTCCGGTTCCAACTTCGTGCACGGCATCGTGCTGGTCGGCGCGATGGTTGCGCTGGGCGAGGCGACTACGCCGCTCGAACAAGCAATCGGATTCATCGGCGTATTCCTCGGCGCAGGCAATGCTGCCGGCGGATATGTCGTTACCGAGCGCATGCTGGAAATGTTCAAGTCCAGCAAGAAACCCGGCTCCAATGCGGCGGGGGGGGGCAAGCAATGAACGTCGCTCATATTCTTGGTCTTGCGATCCAGGCGATTTATTTCATCGCCGCCGTCTTGCTCATCATGGGCATCAAGCGCATGTCGTCGCCGGTCACGGCGCGCAGCGGCATTCAGTGGGCGGGTGTCGGCGTGCTTGTCGCCGTGGTGGTGACGTTCCTGCATCCCGGTGCCGATCATGTGCAGTTGATCGAAAACGCCGCGCTGATTTTCATCGCAATCGCCATCAGCACGGCGCTTGCCTGGTACAGCGGCAAGCGCGTGGCGATGACGTCGATGCCGCAAATGGTTGCGTTGTACAACGGCATGGGCGGTGGTTCGGCTGCGGCGATCGGTGCCAGCGCATTGTTGGGATTTTCCGCGATGGCGGCGCAAGGACAATTCGTGCCGAATATGCCGCATGCCAATCAATCGCAGACGGTTTTCGCCGTTATCGGCGCATTGATCGGATCGATCTCGTTTACTGGCTCGCTTATCGCGTTCGCGAAGCTGCAGGGCTGGATGGACAAGACGTTCCGCTTCAAGGGTCAGCAACTGGTCAACGGTGTGTGCTTCCTCGCGGCCGTGGCCCTCGGGCTCATGGTCGTGTTGCATCTGCAGACGAACTTTATCGTGTGGTTCTTTGTCGCAGCGCTGTTATTCGGCATCCTGATGACGCTGCCGATCGGTGGCGCCGACATGCCGGTGGTGATTTCGCTGTTCAACGCGTTCACGGGTCTCGCTGTCGGCTTCGAAGGTTATGTGCAACACAATCCGTTGCTGATCATTGCCGGCATTGTCGTTGGTGCTGCCGGCACCCTGCTGACACGTCTGATGGCCAAGGCGATGAACCGCTCCATCAGCAACGTATTGTTCTCGAATTTCGGCAGCGGCGGCGGCAGTGCCGAGGCGATCAGCGGCTCGATGAAGCCGATCGAGGCCGACGACGCTGCCTCATTCCTGTATCTGGCGGAAAAAATCATCATCGTGCCGGGCTATGGCATGGCCGTGGCGCAGGCCCAGCACAAGATCTGGGAACTGAGCCAGCAACTCATCAAACGCGACAAGGACGTGAAGTTCGCCATTCATCCCGTTGCCGGTCGCATGCCCGGTCACATGAACGTGCTGCTCGCCGAGGCGGGCGTGCCATACGATCTGATTGCGGATATGGACGACGTCAATCCGGAATTCCCGAATTGCGACGTTGCCATCGTCATTGGCGCCAACGACGTGGTCAATCCTGTCGCCAAGACCGACAAATCGTCGCCGATCTACGGCATGCCGATTCTCGACGTGGCCAAGGCCAAGCAGGTCATCGTCATCAAACGCGGCAAGGGCACCGGTTTTGCCGGCATCGAAAACGCCTTGTTCTATCAGGAAAACTGCCGCATGCTCTACGACGACGGCAAGGAAGCAGCGAACAAGCTCATCGCCGGATTGAAGGCGATGGATGGCGGCGGCGGGCATTAGGGAACCTCTGATTGACCCCTGCGCAGGCGTCACCCGTTCTGCCTGTCCGCAATCGGGCGTTGCGCTGTCTTGACGACAGGCACCCAGCGCCTGCCTGCGCCAGTGCGTCTTGTCTTGCAGACGGGCAGCACGGGCCCAAATGGATTGATTTTCGAGGTTGGCGTGGCGTCCGGAAAGTCCGCATGCCGCCGACGCAGGGGTTAACCAGAGGTTCATTGGGCAGTAATCGCGGACGGTGGGACAGCGCTGCAGGCGCATAGCCCGCCTTTGCAGTCGGCGCGTGCCCCGAATCTTGTCTATCGAAGCCTGTGAGGATTCCGCAGCATCAGCCAGGCGGCCACGATGCAAGCAAGGACCAACAAGCCGATACGCCACAAATCGAGGTTGGCGCATGTGACCTGCCAGGCCAGCCCGAAGTCCATCTTGAACAAGGTGGCGCGCAGGGAAAACCCCAGCATCTGCGCAATGCGCACGGCGGCAAACAGATATTGCGCATAAGTGAAGGCGAGCAGTGTCGCAGCGACCGCGCAGATTGCGCCGTGGATGCCGCCATAACGCTGCCAGCGCATGAACGCAGCAATTGCCGTTGCCAGCGGGACGATAAGCAAAGTGGTGTCGCGTTCGGTCGTCAACGACAAAAGACACCACAAGGCACCAGCGGCAAGTCCGCTGAGGACAATGCCTGCGAGTGCCGCGGCTACACGAGGATTCTTGCGCGGCGTTGAAACTGCCGATTCGGATTGGGACAAAAGCTCGACTCCGGGCGCGAAGCGTCGATCATGCACTACCTTGCTGCGACTTGAACAGGCGTTGCACCGATTCAGGCACGGCCAGATCGCAGTCCTGCGACGGCAAGGGCGTACCGTACCGCGATTCGATCGGCACCACGCCGGCCCAATGCGGCAGTTGCAGATCGGCCTTGTCGTCCTTGGCGCCGCCTTCGCGAACCTTCGCGGAAATATCGACGATATCAAATCTCACCACTGCCGTGGCCGCCAATTCGTTGCGATCCGGCGCGCGCGACTCGGCCGCGCGACCGGGCAGCATGGCTTCGACGAAGTGAGCCAGTGCCGCAATTTTTGCTTGCTGGTCAGTCACGGTGCGCGCACGTCCGAACGCAACGACGGAGCGGTAATTGACCGAATGATGGAAATGCGAGCGCGCAAGCACCAGCCCATCGAGCCGGGTCATGCTGACGCACGCCTCGACTTCCTCGCCGACGTTTTTCAGCAATCGGCTGGCGATCGAACCGTGAAGCAGCAAGGTGTCGCCTTCGCGTGCGTAGAGCATCGGAATGACGAACGGCTGCTGGTCGATGCAGAAACCTACATGCGCAACGCAGGCCGAGTCGAGAATCGCGTAGGCGCTCTCGCGGTCGTAGCGTGCGCGATCCTTGATGCGTTGAACGTGATGGCGAGCTCGCACTTTCATCGGATTTCCTCAGACTTGACGGTACAAGCCTAAGGCCTCAAATTGGTCCCATCTAGCGCCGGTTTCGGCGATATTCATAGGGCCAATATGTATCTCGATCTGGACAACCACGGACCGCGTTACCTGCAGCTCGCACGCGCCTTGAAGCAGGCGATACTGGATGGACGTTGTGCTGCCGGGACACGCTTGCCGGCGACCCGCGTATTGGCCAGTGAATTGACGCTGTCGCGCAACACCGTGCTGGCAGCATACGAGCAGCTCGCTGCGGAAGGATTTGTCGAAGGGCGTGTCGGTTCCGGAAGCTATGTCGCGGCAATTGCCGGCAGCAGCGCGTCGCAGCCGCAGTCGCAAGCCTCGCGAGTCGCGGCAACGTTGCGGCGTTCTGCGCTATCCCGACGAGGTCGTCGCGCGCTGGATCTGTACGATCGGTCGATTCCCGGTCGACAGCACCGCGGAGTTCGCTACAACCTGCAGTACGGTCTGCCGATGACGAATCCGCAACTGGCCAGTGCATGGCGGCGCGAGTTGAATTTCGCGGCCGCGCATGCGCAAACCGATTATCCCGACCCGCAAGGCTTGCTCGCGTTGCGTCAACAGGTGTGCGCATACCTGGCGCGGCGTCGCGGGATTGTGACATCGCCGGATGAAGTCCTGATCGTCAGTGGAACCCAGCAGGCATTCGCGCTGTGCGCCGACGTCCTGCTCGACGACGGCGACTGCATCGTCCTGGAAAACCCTCATTACCAGGGGGCGCGGCAGCTGTTTCAGTCGCGGGGCGCGCGCGTGCGCACTTGTCCGGTCGACACGGAAGGAATGGTTGTCGACTTGCTGCCGCGACGTCGCGCAGTTCGCATGGCGCTGGTGACGCCCTCGCACCAGTTTCCGACCGGCGCGGTGTTGAGCCTGGCGCGGCGCATGCAACTTTTGGACTGGGCGCAGCGAAGCGGTTGCTGGTTGATCGAGGACGATTACGATGGAGAGTTCCGCTACCAGGCGCGACCGCTCGCCGCGCTGAAGTCGCTGGATCGCGCCGATCGCGTCATTTACATCGGAACGTTTTCCAAGGTTCTGTTTCCCTCGTTGCGTCTTGGTTACGTGGTGTTGCCACCCGGGTTGCGCCAGGCATTTGTCGCGGCGAAGTGGCTCAACGATCGCGGCTGTCCGGCCATCGAACAGGATGCGCTGGCGCGGCTGATTCAGTCCGGCGCCTTTGAGCGGCACCTTCGCCGGGCGGCAAGAGCGCTCAAGGCGCGACGCGCCACCCTGCTGAACGAATTGCTGCGCCACGCGGGCGATGCCGTGTTCGTGGCCGATTCGAACGCCGGGATGCACATCGTGGCGTGGTTGACGCGGCACAATCATGCCCAGGCGCAGGCCCTGGTCGAGCGTGCGAACGAGCGGGGCCTGGGTTTGTATCTGGTTGCGCCGTATTGCCTGGAGCCGTTGTCGCGACCCGGACTATTGCTCGGATACGCCGATATGCCGCCGGCGGACCTGCGCGCCGCCATGCGGATATTGGGAGACTGTCTGCGAGCGTTGCCGACGTTGGCCGATGCCAAATCGAAGCAAGCGCCGCGAGCGACCTTGAAATCGCCCGGGCGTGCGCCGATCTTCAAACGTGCCGCCGCGGCTTCGCCGAAGCTGCGATAATGTCGGTTCGACTTCACCGCGCAAGCATTTTTTGAAACTTCCATGGCCGGTTACAGCCAAACATCCGAACCTGTCGTATTCGAGCGCGATTGCCCCGCGGTCATGGTGCCGCAAGGTCAGCAGGTGACATTGCCGGCCGGCCAGAACGGGTACATCACGCAGGCGCTGGGCGGCAGCTTCACCGTGTTCGTCGACGGCAACCTGTTTCGCATCAATGGCGCGGATGCCGACGCCATCGGCAAACTGCCGCCGGAATTGCTGACCCTGGGCGAGGAAGCCAGCGACGGCGACGTGGAGAGACTGGTCTGGCAGCAAATGCGGACCTGCTTCGATCCGGAGATTCCAATCAATGTCGTCGAGCTGGGGCTGGTTTACGAATGCGATGTCGGCCATCGCGAAGACGGCGCGCGCACGGTCAAGGTGATGATGACGCTGACCGCACCGGGTTGCGGCATGGGCGACATACTCGTTGACGATGTGCGCAGCAAGATCGAGGCAATTCCGACCGTCGCCGAAGTCGATGTCGAGCTGACTTTCGACCCGCCGTGGAATCACACGATGATGTCGGATGCGGCAAAGCTTGAAACAGGGATGCTCTGAGCGTTCGGGCCGGGGAATCGCAGCGTTGATGTTCTCGCGTAATTTTCGCTTGCCTGCACCGACAGACAGGAACCTGGGCTCTTTCGCCGTCCGAATCTACCAAAGCGGGCGATTGAAATCGAAGTCCGGCAGCAGACGCGGGCGAGCGAAGGCGGCGCCGAGGCCGTAATCGACGCCGAGGCGCAACAGCAGGTGGGCCCTTTGCAGGCTGTCCACTGCGGGCGCAATGACCGCAGCGCCGCTGCCGTGTGCCTTGCGCACCAGAGCGAGCATGGTGTCGCTGATGGATTTTGCATTGCCCAACTCTGCCACCAGCTCAGGAGCCAGGCGCACGAAATCGACATTCAGATTTTTCAACGCATGTACGGCGGCCCAGTCGCGACCGTAATCCATCAGGCAGAAGCGAATCCCGTGGCGATGCATGGCCTTGATCAGCTCGCCACCGCGACCGACGGTATCGATCAGGTCCGAGCATGCCAATTCAATCGTCAATCCGGTACCGGACAAACGCCGCGCCTTGAGTTCGCGCTCGAGCCACCACGCGAACTCCGGTTCCAGCGTGCTGCTGACAGCCTGCGGCACGAACAGGCGCAACTGGCGGCCGAGGCGCAATTGTTCTTCTCGCACTTCCAGCGCGTGCTGCAGCAACCAGCGATCAAGCGCGCCGATCTGGTTCGACTCTGCGGCGACTGGTGCCAGTTCGGTGTAGGCAACGGCCGCACCCGGATGCTGTGCGCTGGTTACCTTGAGGCCGAGTTCGTACTGCCCGGACAGTTTGCCGACGAGTCGGGCGATCGGCTGGAACTCGAACTGGGTTTGCTCCGGCGCCAATGGTCGACTGAGGATGGCACGCACGGCAAGACTCGGATCTGTCGGCAATAACGCGGCTTCCTTGGCCTCGAACCAGAGCACGCGGTTTCCGCCCATGTGGGCTGCGGCCAGCTGGGCAGCTTGTGCATTGGTGACCAGCGCATCAACGTTGGTGTGTTCACCACCGAGCAGCGCCATGCCCAGGCTTGCACTGAGGGCGTAGTTGCGACCATTGAATTGCCAAGGCTGTTCATTGAGAGCAGCGCGAATGCGTTCAGCGGCTGCGGTGACTTCGCTGCGACTGCGTCGATGCAGCAGGGTGAAATAGTGAAAATCCTGGTAGTGCGCGGACAAATCCATCTCGTCGAGCTGGCTACGCAGAAGGTTGCCGATATGTGCGTCGAGTGCGGCAAGCCCGGCCAGGCCGACCTGCTCCCGCAGCATTGGAGCGTGATCGAGCGCCACGTACAACAATGCAGCGGATCGGTCGCCGAGCGCGGTCTCCAACTTTTCGATGAGCGTCGTACGCGAAAACAGGTTCGTTCGCGAATCGCGCCCGCCGGGCGTACCGATTGCTTCGCGCAGCCAGTGGGAGCGCTTTACGTGCGCCTGCACCGCGCCGATCAGATGGCGCGGTTTGACCGGTTTGAGCAGGAAATCATCGCCGCCTGCTGCAATGGCATCGAAACGCTGGCTCAAATCGGCGCTGTCTGCCGCCAAAATGATGGGTACCGCCGCATATTCCGGTTGCTGACGGATCAACTGAATCAACTCGATGCCGCGCAAGTCGGGCAATTCGCAATCGATCACGATCACATCGGGACGAAAATCCGGCAAGGCCGCCAGCGCGGTCTGGCCGTTGGCGGCCAGGCGCGCGGTCATTCCACGTTCGACCAGACAACGGGCAGCATCCGCGTTCTGCGCCCGATCCGGTCCGACCAGCAGCACACGCCATTCGGGTTGCTCATCCTGGCCCAGCAACTCGTCGAGTTTGCCAATGACGCGCAGCGAGTCAAAGGGCACGCTGAACAACGCGCTGGCACCGCAACGCATGGCGAGCAGGCGATGTCCGAGGTCGCCATCGGGCGAAATAGCGATGACCGCCGGCAAGCGCTCATCACCGATGCCCAACTGCGAGTAAAGCACCGCCACGCGGGACATTATGCGCAGCTTGCGCGCATCCAGCAGCAACGCACCGGGAATCGCGTGAGTGAGGAAATCCAGCAACGATTCTGCGTCGGCAAATTCGCGAGGGTCATAGCCGCGTTCGCGCAGTCCGGAGACCAAACCGGGTGAGGCCTCCGCTGCCAGGCCGGTAAGGCAAACGGCACGCGGCAGATTCGTCGGCCGCGCATTCGATGCGTGCGGCGCAGCGCTTGCTGCAACGGTTGCCTGATCGGTTGTCGTTTGCGTGTCCAGCCCGACGACGGCATCGGGTTCGATCGTCTCGGCGGCGTTCTCGCCTGCCGCAACAACAGGCGTGCCAGATACGTCCGTTTCTGCATCTGCAGCCGGGCGCAGTCCTGGCAGCGCATGCACTTGCGCTGTCGCCGTGGCGGAAAGATTGGTCAGAACCGCGCCGAGTCGATTCACCATGTCGGCCAGGCGGGCCAGATCGCGCGCGTTCGGGATCAGGCGATCATCGACGAACGAGCACAAATACGCTTCCAACTCGAGAGCGGAATCGTTGACGTCATTCAGACCGAGGCGGTCGCTGGTCGTGGCTATCTGATCGATTTCCTCGCCGAGCTTGCGGGCGGCCGAATGATCCCAGCCACTCTGTGCAAGGGGTTGCCAGCGCCGCACTAGGGAAAGGCAACGCTCGCGCAGCTCCTCTTGGGCGTGCTGCGCGCCATCGAGTGTGGTGGTGTCCTGACCACTCATTGAGATCCTCTTCCCCTGTCAGGCTTCCAAAGTGTAGCGCTGTTGCCACGAAGATTGGAGCATTTGTCCCGGAAATGACGTGTTTGGCCTCACATTTTTGCGATTCACGCCGCTGCCGCCGACGGCTGCATTTGCGCAGTTTTGGGTTTAGCATCTGTGCGTTCGGTTCCGGAGCGACAACATGAAGCGCTATTTGCACTGGTGGATAACCCTGCTGTTCGTGCTGTGTCTGGGCTACGACCTGGTCATCTGGGGAGCGGCGGCCCGGCTGCCGGATATCGGTCCCAAACTGCAGGAATCGGCGCAGCGCCAGGCATTGTTCGCGCATATCTACATGGCCGCCGGCAGCGAGCTTGATGCGTCCGTGCCCTGGCTGGATGATTGGGGAACGCGCCATGCGCAGACCGCCCTTGAGCAAGGGTTTGCGCGCATCAAGGACGATCCCCTGGTCGCCATGGATCTGATTTTTTCCGAGACCTGGAATTCCGCGCATGCCACCTTGAAACTGATGTATTGGGCGGCGCCGGTCTTGGCCCTGCTTGCACTGTTTTTCTGGTCGCGCAAGCCGAAAAAGCTTCATTTGATGGGGTCGCGCTGAGACGCCGAGGTGTTTTTGTCGCTCGAGATTCGGGAATACGAAACGCAATCGACGCGATTCGTACGAAATTTTTGACAAATTGCCCGCTACATATTGTCAAAAAGCAATAAAGCCGCAAAGTATACGGGCTCGCAACATTGACCCGAACCGCGCTTTCGCATGATGTGTCGCATTGGTTGCGGTTTGCCGAACGTCAATACTGGCGTGGGCTGCAGCCTGTCTTCCGGCGGTAAATTCAGCCGATCAGGCAGTTGGACGCCTACACGTCCGGACGTCCAATTGGCAAGTTGGCTGAACCGTATTGTTGTCCGGACAACTATGCTGCGCAGCAATATAATTATAGAAAAATCATATGCTTATGCGGTACGAGTTCCTTGACGAATGGTGCAACGGCTGTTAGGTTGCGACGCGTTTTGGGGTTATTCAGCATCCTGAAACACATTCCGGCAAGCTTGGCGGCTGGGCGTACCCCGTTGGTGGGTGGACCGGTCGGATGGCGCACAGCAGGGCCACTCGCAGGCCCTGGCAAGGATCAAAAAAAGCGTTCTGCAAGCATCGGATTGCGATGGATCGCGCTGGTACCGCGGTAAAGCCGCGGATGCATCATCCACTAACAGGTAGGGGTTTGATTTCAATGGCTATGAACAATAGATCGCGATTGAGAATGAACGGCTTGCTCAAACAAGTCGCATTGGCGGCGCTACTGGCGAGCGCAGCGGGCGGGGCTTTTGCCGCGGCGGGTCCGGATGGGGGAAATCCCTATTCGCCGGCCTACGGGCACCCATATCGTCACGGTGTGATTCCAGACCGGGCGGTGTTGAAGCTGATGAAAAAATGGAATGCAACTCACTCGGCACCCGAGGCCACGAGCAACAAAACACTCGCCTACGGTGGCGGTGTAAGCGGCGTCGGCGTTTTGAATGGTCACGCGCAAGTCTATCTGGTGTTCTATGGTACCCAGTGGGGCTCCATGAGCACCGACGCGAACGGCGATGCGAAGTTCAGCGGCGATTCCTACGGAGCAGCAGGTGTCGCGCAGGAAATGTTCAAGGGTATCGGCACCGGCGGTGAACTTTGGTCGGCGGAACTGACCCAGTGGTGTCAGGGCATTTCGAACGGTGCTACCAGTTGCCCGAACGGAACACCAGCATCCAGTTTCATTCCTTACCAGTCCGGTGGCGTGCTCGCCGGTGTCTGGTACGACAATACGCAGGCCTCGCCTTCGTCGGCATCGGCTGTGCAGCTGGCCAATGAGGCCAACGCCGCTGCTGCCCATTTCGGCAACACCACGGCGGCGTCGAACCGTTTCGCCTATTACGTAATCCTGTCGCCACATGGCACGAATCCGGACAGCTATCAGGGCCAGTACTGCGCGTGGCATGACTATCTGGCCGACGCGGGTGCATCCGCGCCCTACGGCCAACTGGCGTTCAGCAACCAGCCATATAACATGGACTCGGGCTCTGGATGCGGCGTGGGCTTCGTCAACTCCGGCAGCGCGGGCAACCTCGACGGCTGGACGATGACGCTCGGCCACGAATGGCACGAGATGATGTCGGATCAGTTCCCGGCAGGCGGCTGGACCAATCACCAAAGTGGGTCTTACAGCGGCCAGGAAAACTCCGACGAGTGCGCGTGGATTGCGGCCGGTCAGACCGGCGGCGCGGCCAACGTTACCATGGGCACCGGAACGTTCACGGAACAGGCCAGTTGGTCGAACGATACAAATTCGTGCGCAATTTCGCACGCGATCGTCGGCGGCGGTGGCGGCAACGTACCACCGGTAGCGAACTTCAGCTTCACCACGAACGGTCTGGCTGCCAGCTTCACCGACAGTTCGACCGACAGCGACGGATCGATCTCCTCGCGTTCCTGGACCTTCGGCGACGGTGGCACTTCGACTTCGACAAATCCGAGCCACACCTATGCATCGTCGGGCACCTACAGCGTCTCGCTGACGGTGACTGACAACGGTGGCGCGACCAACACCAAGACTTCCTCGGTCACGGTGACCAGCGGCAATGTTCCGCCGGTAGCGAACTTCAGCTCCGTCACCAACGGTCTGGTGGCGAACTTCACCGACAGCTCCACCGATAGCGACGGCACCATTGCCTCACGTTCGTGGAACTTCGGCGACGGTGGTACCTCTACCGCGACAAACCCGAGCCACACCTATGCCACAGGCGGAACCTACAGCGTCTCGCTGACGGTGACCGACAATGGCGGTGCGACCAATACCAAGACCTCTTCGGTGACAGTTGCGTCGGCAGCAGCCAGCAGCGTGCTGTCCAACGGTGTGCCGGTAACCGGTCTGGGTGCGACCAAGGGCAATCAGCTGAATTACACGATGGTGGTGCCGAGCGGTGCGACCAGTCTGTCGTTCGCGATTTCCGGTGGTAGCGGCGACGCGGATCTGTATGTCAAGTTCGGTTCGGCTCCGACCCTGTCGAGTTACGACTGCCGCCCGTATATCACGGGCAACAGCGAGACCTGCACGATCTCCAACATCCAGGCTGGTACGTACTATGTGATGTTGAACGCCTATGCAACTTTCAGCGGCGTCAGCCTGCCGGCAATTACAATGTGCCGAGTGGCAACAACCCACCGACGGCGAATTTCTCGTTCAACGCCAACAACCTGGTGGTCAGTTTCACCGATACAGTCCACCGACAGCGACGGCACGATCGCGTCGCATTCGTGGAACTTCGGTGACGGCGGCACGTCGACGTCGGCAAACCCGAGTCACACCTATTCCAGCGCTGGTACATATAGCGTGTCGGAGACGGTGACCGACAACGGCGGCGCGCAGTGCGAGCCAAGACCCAATCCGTGACCGTAGACGAGGCGGTGGCGGCGGCGGTGGCTCGCTGCAGAACGGCGTGCCGCTGACAGGTCAGGCGGCGGCGACCGGTGGTCAGTTGACGTACACGGTTGTCATTCCAGCCGGCGCCAGCAATTTGGTCATCGCAGAATCTGGTGGTACTGGCGACGCCGATCTGTACGTCAAGTTCGGTTCTGCGCCGACCCTGTCCAGTTACGATTGCCGTCCTTACCAGTATGGCAACAACGAAAGCTGCACCGTGGCCAGCCCGCAGGCGGGGACGTACTACGTCATGCTGAACGGTTACCAGGCATTCTCCGGAGTTAGCATCCAGGCGACCTGGAGCACCGGTGGCGGTGGTGGTGGGGCGACACGATGCAAAATGGTGTGCCAATTACCGGTTTGTCTGCTACCAAGAACAACTTCACGACCGCTTACACGCTGACGGTTCCGGCCGGCCAGTCGGTTGCCACGTTCACGATTTCCGGCAGCAGCTGGCGATGCGGATCTGTATGTTCGCCGCGGATCGGCACCAACCACGTCGAGCTACGACTGCCGTCCGTATCTGACTGGTGACAACGAGACCTGCACTTTCAACTCACCGACTGCGGGTACGTACTACGTCAGTGTTCGTGCTTATGCGACATTCTCGGGTGTGACCCTGACCGGCAGCTACTCGCCGTAATCGGGAGATATGGAAATCTGCCGTCCCTGCGCAATGCTGGGACGGTGTTGCAAGAGCAAGACGCTTCGTGCCTTCGATCGAAGGCACGAAGTCAATCAGGAAGATCGAGAAGTCCCCGGTCACCTGGCCGGGGATTTCATCCACTCCGGATGGCAAGTCGCACAGGCGAGACGAACCGTGTCTTGTCTGGCTCGATGCGACGTACATCCTGTTGCAACAAAGATGAGGAAGAATTTGCCGGAACAATGACCAAAAGTCATCTACGCGTAACCCGGTTGTATCGGGCTCGCGAGACACGGACGTTTGCGCCTGGGGGCCGATTATTCGATGTTCACCTGATTTGGAGATCGATGATGCAAACTTGCCTCTTTCGTGCGTCATGCGCGCTGGTCGTTGCGACCGGCTTTCTGCTTGCTGCAAACTCGGCGTTCGGATTGCAGCAACGGCAATCGGGCGCGGAATTCGATACTGAACATGAAGCGCTGATTGCCAATCCGTACGCCACGACCGGCAATTGCGGCGTTGAACGCTGGTCGGTCAAGACCGGCACCGATGCGGATGCCGACTTGGTTGATCTGGGCAATCCCGTGTCGCAGACGATAAGTTATTTGCGCAGTTTGACGGCACCTGCGACGCCTCCTGCGAATAATCGCGTGCAACCGGCCGAGATCACGAATTTCGTGCTGGATGCGACGTTGGTCGAGTACAAGCTCGAAAACGATTCGGATTATCACCTTGTCATCGAGGATGGCCAGGGCAATACAATGATTGCCGAAATTCCGGACCCGGCCTGTGTCGGTGCCGGGAGTCCCATGGCGGACGGTATTGCGAATTCGCGTCAGCAGTTCGACAGTGCCTACACGGCAACATCAAGTTTCAAGACGGCGAATATCCCGGTGCAGCTCACCGGCGTGGCGATGTTCGATTTTCTGCATGGCCAGACCGGTGTCGCACCCAACGGGATAGAACTGCACCCCGTTGTGGGCATCGTGTTCAATCCGGGGTCAGGCGGCACGGCGGACTTCGCCTTGTCCGCTTCACCGGCCAGCCTGAGCGTGAGTCAGGGCAGCAGCGTCACCACGACGATTTCTGTCCTGCCTTCGAACGGGTTCAGCAACAGCGTCAGTTTCACGGCTTCAGGCCTGCCGGCGGGCGTATCGGCCTCGTTCAGTCCAACCAGTTCACCGGCATCCAGCGCGCTGACGCTCACTGCGGCCAGCAATGCGGCTGTCGGTTCAGCGACGGTAACGATCAATGGCACCTCAGGCAGTCTGGCGCATGCCACGACGCTGACCCTGACCGTGAACATGTCCGGTGGCGGTGGCGGCGGAGCACAGACGGCGAGCTACAATTCCGCATTCAAGGCGCCTGCATGCACCAGCGTTGGCGTGTCTTGCGATTCCGGCACGCTGCTCGTCGGTCGTGGCACGATGTCGGGCGGTGTTGAGCCGAATCAACCCAACACGATCGGCAGTACGTGCGCAGACGGTAACTCGGGCACGTTCCATTCCGATGAGTCCAACGATCGCATCGTGATTGCTTCCACCGATGGCGGCCCACTGACCGCCGGCAAGATGGCGCGAATCACGGCGACGATGTGGGCATACAGCACGGCGAATGCGCTCGATCTGTATTCGGCAGCGGATGCATCCAATCCGAACTGGACGTTCCTCAACTCGATTTCGGCGGCAGCGGCCGGCGAGCAAACCCTGTCGACGACTTTCGTGCTTCCGGCGGGTGGAGTACAGGCGGTGCGTGCGCACCTGCGCTACAACGGAAGCGCTGCGACCTGCAGCACAAGTGCGTACGACGAGTCCGACGATCTGGTGTTCGCGGTTGCCGCCGCGGCGCCAGCGGCAGATTTCTCGTTGTCGGCGTCGCCCGGCAGCGTGACTGTTGCGCAGGGATCCAGCGGCAGCAGCACGATCAGCGTGACGCCGCAGAATGGCTTCAGCGGCAACGTGGCGTTGAGCGCGGCTGGTTTGCCGAGCGGCGTCACCGCGACGTTCAGTCCGAGCAGTACGAGCGGAACCAGCACACTGACCGTCAACGCCAGTAGCGCTGCGGCGACCGGTGCTGTGACAATCAGCATAACCGGATCGTCGGGTTCGCTGAGCCACAGCACAACGCTGAGCTTGACCGTGAATCCCACGGCGCTGCCGGACTTCTCGTTGTCGGCCTCACCCGGCAACCTGAGCATTGCTCAGGGATCCAGTGGCAGCAGCACGATCAGCGTGACGCCGCAGAACGGCTTCAGCAGCAACGTGGCATTGAGCGCATCGGGTTTGCCGACCGGGGTCACCGCGGCTTTCAGTCCAAGCAGCACGAGCACCACCAGTAGCGTGACATTCAGTGCTGGATCCACGGCAATTGCAGGTACGACTGCGGTCACAGTGACCGGCACCTCGGGTTCACTCAGCCACGCGACCTCCCTGAACCTGACGGTGACCGTACCTTCAGGTGGTGGCGGTTCGCTGCAGAATGGTGTGGCCCTGACCGGCCAGGCGGCTGCAACGGGCGGCCAGCTCACGTACACCGTCGTGATACCGGCCGGTGCCAGCAATCTGGTGATTGCCACGTCCGGTGGTAGCGGCGATGCCGATCTGTACGTCAAGTTCGGTTCCGCGCCGACCCTGTCCAGCTACGACTGCCGTCCGTACATCTCCGGCAACAACGAAAGCTGCACAGTGGCCAGCCCACAAGCGGGCACGTACTATGTCATGCTGAACGGTTACCAGGCGTTCTCCGGGGTGAGCATCCAGGCAGCTTGGTCTACCGGCGGTGGCGGTGGCGGTGGCGGCGACACTATGCACAACGATGTGCCGATCACCGGTTTGTCGGCCACCAAGAACAACTTCACCACAGCCTACACACTGACGGTTCCGGCCGGCCAGTCGGTTGCCACGTTCACGATTTCCGGCAACAGCGGCGATGCGGATCTGTATGTTCGTCGCGGTTCGGCACCGACTACGTCAAGCTACGACTGCCGTCCGTATCTGACTGGTGACAATGAGACCTGCACGTTCAACTCACCGACTGCGGGTACGTACTACGTCAGTGTTCGTGCCTATGCGACTTTCTCGGGCGTGACCCTGACCGGTAGTTATTCGCCGTAAGATAAAACCAGTTAAAAACACCGTCCCCACGCAATACGGGGACGGTATGTCACAAGTCGCGATTTGACATGGCTGTGCTTGTGCAGACTCAGATTCAAACTCGGACGATCGATCAAAACCCCGACCGGCCGGTCGGGGTTTTTTAACCGCCGGGCATCATGTCCTCGAAGCGGTTTGCCTCGACATTCTTGCGCACCCGCTGCGGGTCCCACACACGCCCATTCATGGCGATATACACGCCATCGGGCAATGCCTGAATTGCGCCCACCGCGCAGCCGATGTTGAAGACGGCATCCGAGCCCTGAAACCGGGCTGGATTGAGCGCTCCCGTAAGCACGACGACCTTGCCCGTCACGTTTCCCAGCACGCGCGCGGTCTCGACCATGGTATCGCTGCCATGGGTCACCAGCACGTGGCGATGTGGTTGCGCGGCAACCGTGCGACAAATCAGTTCGCGGTCGGCATCGTCCATGTGCAGGCTGTCCTTGCGCATCAACTCGACCACGTCAAATGTGAATGCAACCCCGAGCTTGCCGAGAATTTCGCCGATCTGCGGCGCACCGATCTGATACGTGGATTTGTCGTCAAAATAGATTTTGTCGATCGTGCCACCGGTGGCGATGATGGTCAGATGCTGGAGCATGGGGTGTGTCCGCGAGGCAGGCGTGGAGTGTAGCAAAGAGCCAGGATCCGGGATTGGGGATTCGCAGAGTCGGGTATCGGCGAGCGCTTTTTGCTTTACAAAGCCCGAATCCCGAATCCCGGCTCTTCAAAAACTATCGCTCGCCAACATCTGCGAATCGTCAAGCCCGTTGCTTTTCAGGTGGAGCAGGCCATGTTCTGCAAATCGTCGAGCCGCCGCTGCCGGACGTGGATCGCTCTCTGCATGCAACGCCCATTCGGCATGACGCGCGAGCAGACTCAAAGCCAGTGTGCGTGCAAGGCTGATCGCCACTTCGCGGGCGCCGGCTTCGATGCGTTTGCGGTCACCGGCCGAGGCTTGTTGCAGCCATTCGGTAATTCGGGTTGCAGCCGCGCGGGCCAGCCGCGCACACGATTCAAGTTCCTTGGCCTGAACCTGAGACAGGATCGCGCGTTGCGCGCTCAGCAGGGGTTGCAGACCGCCGACTCCGCGGAACGCGCGCAGAAAATCCAGGGCCTGAACGTTGCTCGCGCCTTCCCATATCGGCCATACCTGCGCGTCGCGCAACAATTGCGGAATACCGCTATCTTCCAGATAACCCATGCCGCCGAAGCACTCGCACGTTTCCGAGGCAATCGTCACCGCGAGTTTTCCGGTCCACAATTTCACCAGCGGGGTCAGCAGGCGCAACAGGTTTTGCTGGGTCTCGTCGGCCTGCCCGCTTTGTACGCGGCCGAGCAGTTCGGTCGTGTAGAAGGTCAGGTGAAACGTCGCCTCGAATTCCGCCTGCATGCCGGCGATGGTGTCCTGAAACAACGAGTGTTCTGCCAAAGGGCGCCCGAACACGATGCGGCGATTGGCGTAATCACGGGCCAGCGCAATGCAGCGGCGCATGGTCGCCACGGCGCCGACGGCATTCCAGGTGCGCGTGATATTGAGCATCGGCGCGATCTGGCGCACTCCATGCCTGGCTTCGCCGACAAGCTCCGCCGGCACGCCGTCCAGATGGATTTCCGCCGTTGGCAATTCGCGTGTGCCGAGCTTGTCTTTCAGGCGGTCCACGGTGATTCCGCGCCACTTGCCGTCGGGTTTGCGCGGCTCGAGGTAGAACAATGCGAGACTGTCCGACCCGGGGGCGGTACCGGCGGGGCGCGCCAGCGCGAGTGCGGTGTTCGCATTGATCGCGGAGGTGAACCATTTGCGTCCGTACAAGCGCCAACGGCCATCCTTCTCGCGCGCGACGGTCTCGCAGCCGGCGACGTCCGAACCGCCGATGTTTTCGGTCATCCACTGGCCGGAAATCCAGAATTGATCCGGATCGCGGCTCAGAAAATGCGGCAGCGCGTGCTCGATCAATCGCTTGTTGCCGGACGCCTTGAGCGCCGTGGCGGCACCATCGGTCATTGCCAGTGGACAGGTATAAAATTCGCTGGCGCAATGAAACAGGTAGACCATGGCGAACTGGTGTATCCGCGCCGAGGCACCGTGCGTGTTCTCATGCCCTGCACAAACCAGTCCGTAGCGCGCAGCGAGCGGCTGCGCTGCCTGCCATGCCTGAGTCAGTTCGAGACGATCGATACGCTCGCCCCATGAACTCCAGCGGGTCAACCTTGGTTCGCAATCGCTGCGGGCTCTCGCCGCGGTCCAGGCAGCGGTCGCGAATTCGCCCAGCTCCATGAGATCGCCTTCGACGGCAGTTACCACCGCAGGCGGCAGCACCCGGCGCAGATATGAGCGCAGAACCCGATCGTCGAGGTACTGGTTGTTCAGTACCGGAGCGGCTTGCAGGAAGGACATGGATCGAATTCCGGGAACGACCCACGAAACTTACACGGATGAGAAAAATTGGACAAGGATTTTTGGAGCCGGGATTGGGGATTTCGGAATCCGGACGCGGGAGCATGCAACGCTCTTCGTTCCCGTGAAAGCGGGAATTCAGATTTAGCTCCTGATTCAACTCTGCTGATCAGAGAACGAAGACCCGGATTCCGGCCTGTACAGGAAGGGCGATATGTTTCGACGCTGTCCCGACTCCCGACGCGCGACCACCGACTCACGGGCTCTTCGGCTTGCGTTTGTAGTGTCGCGCATCCCACCCGAGGGTCGCGATCACGATCAAGCTCAGCGCGGTCTCGATCAACGCGGGAAAGCGCGCCTGGGAATCGGCGTACGCCGTGCTGACGCCGTGGCTGAAATAGAACAGACATACGATGCCGCCAACCAGCACACCGCGGCGCAAATTGCGCCGAGATATCCATAAACCCGGAAGCAGCGGGACGATCGCGACGAGAACAATCATGTTGACCTGTGTCCGTGCAGGCGCTGGCAACAGCCAGGCATGCCAGACGATTTGCAGCATGACGAGCGCACAAAGCCCGGCCAGGCCGATATGCAACGCAGTGGGGTTCGTCACTCTCATCGCATGAGTCTTGCGGTAATGCTGGCGACGCGTCGGCCGAGTGCGCGGGCCAAAGTGCGCTCGTCCTCGCTGATCTCGCGCGAACCATCGGTACCGGAAACATGGCTGGCACCATAAGGCGTTCCACCGCCAGTGGTGTTGTTGAGTGCGGCTTCGGTATAGGGAATGCCAACGATCAACGCGCCGTGATGCAACAATGGCAACATCATCGAAGTAAGCGTGGTTTCCTGACCGCCGTGCATGGTCGCAGTCGAAGTGAACACGGCGGCCGGTTTATCGACAAGTGCACCGGATGCCCATTCCGTAACAGTGGAATCCAGGTAGTGCTTCAGCGGTGCGGCCATGTTGCCGAATCGGGTTGGGCTTCCAAAGACCAGTCCGGCGCATTCGCGCAAATCCGCAAGTGTCGCGTAGGGCGCGCCATCTTCGGGGACAGGCGCTTGCGCGATTGCCGTTGCCGTGGCGACCGGCGGCACGCTGCGCAGGCGTGCCTGCATTCGGGGCACTTCTTCCACGCCACGCGCAATCAAGCGCGCCAATTGCGCCACACTGCCGTTGCGGCTGTAGTAGACGATCAGGATTTCACTCATGCTGGTGCCTGCCGGGTTCGAATTGCGATCGTCGTTGCGCGCTTCGCAACGACGATGTTAACCGCATCCGGCAAGTTTCAACCAGCAGCAGCTATCATGATCGCCATGCCAGGATTCGATCGCCACCGCGTTTTCGCGTTTGTGAAATTCACCGCACGGCGATTTGTCGAAGATCGCTGCCTGCAGGCAGCAGGCGCGTTGGCGTACACGAGCCTGTTCGCATTGGTGCCGTTGACGGCAGTGACGTTTGCCGTGCTCAGTCGCTTCCCGGCGTTCGCGCAATGGCACGATCGCATCACTCATTTCGTCTTCACCAATTTCGTGCCGGCGACCGGCGATGTTGTGCAGCAATATCTTACCGAATTCGCCGACAACGCGAGCAAGGCAACCGCGATAGGCATCGTGGTGTTGCTGTTGAGCGCCATCATGCTCATGCTCAGCGTCGAAGACGCCTTCAATCGAATCTGGCGGGTACACGACCGCCGCCCAGCGCGCACGCGCTTCGTCGTGTACTGGGCAATCCTGACATTGGTGCCTCTGTTGCTTGGCGTGGCGCTCGCGCTGAGTTCGTACCTGATTGCCTTGCCTCTGCTGCATGCCGCTGATTTCGAGTTCACCTTCAAGGCGCACGTGCTTGGCGCTTTTCCTTTCGTGCTTGAATGGGTGGTGTTGTGTGCGGCGTATGTGTGGATTCCGAACCGCAGCGTGCGTCTGCGCGATGCCGCTATCGGCGCGCTGGTTGCGGCAATCCTGTTCGAACTGGCCAAGCGTGGCTTCGCGGCATATGTCACGAGCGGCGCCAACTACGAGCAGGTCTACGGCACGTTGGCGATCATTCCGGTGTTCATCCTTTGGATATACCTGTGCTGGATTCTGGTACTGCTTGGCGCCTCGCTGACTGCCATCATCGCGGCGTTCGATTACCGGCCGGACGCCGTACGCATCGAACAAGGCGAAGAATTTTTTGGCCTTGTCCGCGTACTTGCGTATTTTGCGGCGGCCCAACGCGAGGGGCGGGGGCTGCACAGCGCACAATTGCGCGACAGCGAATCGTTCCTTGGCGACGATCTCGTACAAACTTACCTTTGCGATCTTGAGCGTGCCGGCATGATCCAGCGTAACGATGCGAGCGAATGGCTGTTGATACGCAACCTTTCCACCGTCGACCTCTACACTATCTATGCTTCAAGCGGTTACCGTTTGCCATTGTCCAAGCCGCCGATGGGCGTGTCTGATGAGGCGCCGGACGCACTGGCGATCGAACTTGTCGAACATTGTGCGAGTGCCCTGCGCGATCGACTCGCGGTTCCGCTAGCCGAAATTTTCCCGCCACCAAGCCGGTCTGGCGTGGTTACTTCAAACAAGGAGAAACTTGCATGAAACCCCTGTTACTGATCGTTTTTTCGATACTTGTGTCTGCTGCAGCAATCGCAGCCACGGCGCAGAAGCCAAAACTGGTGGTGACCACGCTCGATGGCCAGCAATTCGATCTGTCCAAGCAAAGTGGAAAATGGGTCATTGTGAACTATTGGGCGACGTGGTGTTCGCCGTGCCTGAAGGAGTTGCCCGATATTTCCGCATTCGTTTCAGCGCATAAATCCACGATTGCGGCAATCGGCCTGGACTACGAGGATAGCGACAAGGCCGACGTGGAGAAATTCCTCAAGAAGCATCCGCTGAGCTACCCGGTCGCGCAAGTCGATACGGAAAACCCACCGAAGGATTTCGATACGCCGAAAGGCCTGCCGAACACCTACGTCATTGCGCCGGACGGACATGTTGCCAAGACGTTTCTTGGCCCGGTGACTTCCAAAGATCTGGCCGCGGCAATTGCTGGCGGCTGAGCACGGCGAGCATGGTCTGCGCACGTTTCATCATCAGTGGTCGCGTGCAGGGCGTTTTCTTCCGCGCGTCCACACGCGATCAGGCGCGACGTTTGAAGATCGACGGTTACGCCAGAAATTTGTCGAATGGCTCCGTTGAAGTGCTTGCTTGTGGTCATGCAGCAGCGATCGATCAGCTGGAACGCTGGCTGCAACATGGACCGCCATCGGCGCGGGTCGAAAACGTCGCACGTTCACGAGTGGACGAATCGGCTGCGTCAGGGTTCCACACTTGCTGACGGCAATCGATGCGACTTGCTTCAGTAGTTGTTGTTGATCCACAACGAGGGGTCCGCCAATTTCTCGACTCCCGGTTTGGCCTTGAGTTTGGGCAGGCGCAGAGGCTTGTCCGGAAGTGTTTTGCCGGGCAATCGAACCAGCATATCGCGAATCAGGTTGAGTCGGCCGCGACGTTGATCGTTGAATTCGACCACGCGCCACGGAGCATGTTCGGTATGCGTGTGTTGAAACATGACATCGCGCGTATGGCCATAGGCGCGGTATTTCTCGCGCGCGGCGAGGTCGATCGCTGAAATCTTCCAGCGCTTGAGCGGATCGCTGGCGCGTTCGCCGAAACGTTCCTCCTGTTCTGTCTGATCGACGGCAAGCCAGTACTTGAGCAGCACGATACCGTCGTCGACCAGGCCACGTTCGAATACGGGGCACTCGACGAGGAAACGCTGGTACTGGGCATCGTTGCAGAATCCCATTACGCGTTCGACGCCGGCGCGGTTGTACCAGCTGCGATCGAACAGCACGATTTCGCCGGCGCTTGGCAAGTGTTCGATGTAGCGCTGGAAATACCACTGCGTGGCTTCGCGCTCGGTTGGTTTCGGCAGCGCAACGATGCGGTAATGACGCGTATCCAGGTGTTCGCTGATGGCCTTGATCGTGCCGCTCTTGCCGGCGGCGTCGCGGCCTTCGAACACCACTACCACGCGCTGGCCGCTATGGATCAGCCAGTGTTGCAGTTGCACCAGTTCGACGGCGAGTGCTTCCAGATGGTGTTCGTATTTGGGTTTTTTCATGCGATAACGGTTCGTGGTCATTCGTTCAAACGCGGCATCAGTCCGGCCAGATTACATGGGCGCGTACGTGCGTCGAGTTGCGCAAGCAACAGTTTTTCCCAGGCGGTTCGACATGCTGAAGTCGAACCGGGCAGGCAGAAAATGAAGGTGCCGTTCGCCAGACCGGCGAACGTGCGCGACTGCATGGTCGCCGTGCCGATTTCCTCGAAACTGAGTACGCGAAACATTTCGCCAAAGCCCGGCATTTCCTTGTCGAGCAAGGGACGAATGGCCTCTGGCGTCGAGTCGCGCCCGGTGAATCCCGTGCCGCCGGTGATGATGATGCCGTTGACGGCCGGGTCAGCAATCCACTCGGAGACGATCGCGCGCAAACGATAGCGATCGTCGTGCGAAATCTGGCGCGCATGCAGGCGATGCCCGGCTTCCTGCAAAGCCGCACAAAGATAATCGCCGGAACTGTCATTGTCGGCATTGCGAGTGTCGGACACAGTCAACACGCACAAAGCCATCACGACGAATTGATCCGCTGCGCTCATGCCGGGACCGTGAAATCCTGCGGTTCGTTGCCGTGCTCGAAATTCCGGAACATCATCGTCAGTGCGACTTCAAAATCGTGCGCGAATGCGCCCATGTCGAAAAGGCCGCTGCGCTTGCACGCCTTGGCGAGGCGTTCGCGCAGGCTGCGCAAATCATCGGGATGCAGCGCCAGTCGAACCGCTGTTTCGATGTAGTCATGATCCGTGGCCGCGTTGCATTCGTGCATTCCCAGATGATGATTCAGACTGCCGGCCACCCGCGAGGCAAACGTGGCGCCGGGCAGGGTGAGTACCGGGCAGCCCACCCAGAGCGCGTCGCAGGCAGTGGTGTGCGCGTTGTACGGGTTGGTATCCAGGAATAGATCAATATGCCGATAGCGCCCTAGATGTTCGGTGTGGGGTGTGCGCAATGCAAATATCAGGCGTTGTGGATCGACGCCGGCGGCCTTCGCTGCCCCGCACAGGTGTTCGTCGGCGCCGCTGCCCGGCGGACCGGCGAGCAGCCACAGTACGCTGTCGGGAACGGATTTGAGAATACGCATCCAACGGGCGAGACTGCGCAACGTGTACTTCCACGAGTGATTGAAACAGGCGAACACGACGCCCTCGGCCGGCAGTCCCATTTCCGTGCGGCTTGGTGGTTCAGGGATTTGGCGTCCAGTGTCCGACGGCTGATAGCAGCGCGGAAGCGTCGCGATTTTCTCCGAGTAATGCATGCGTTGTTCAGTCGGAATGACGAAGCGATCGGCAATCAGATAGTCGCACCACGGCGCGCCCAGCGTGCCCGGATAGGTCAGCCAGTTCACTTGCAGCGGAGCCGGGCGCAGCGCCAACAACTCCGGGCAGGATCCCTCGCAATAACCGTCGAGATCGATCAGGATGTCGGGCTGATCCTCGCGGATCTTGTGCAGCATTTCTTCCAGCGAAAAACCGGACAGGTCGCGAAACTGGTGAAATGCCTTTGCCAGGCGTTTGCGCAATACACCCTTGTCGTCGCGATTGGTCGCGTAACCCAGTGTCTGCAGAGACGAGTCACGCAGGCGTTCTATCAATTCGACGATCAGCAAGGTCGTGGGATGGTCGCCGAAACCGGCCGCAATAAACCCGATCCGGATCGGCCCATCACGGCGCGCGTGCGGTCGTGGCGCGAGTCGTTCGCGTACCGGTTCAACGCGTGCTTCACAACCTGCGGCAAAGTTTCTGGCACAACGCAACTGTTGGGCCGGTGTGGTGTCTTCGACGAGCATCGAAAACGGCGCTATGCCGTCGGCGTCATGCTCGATGCCTTCGATAAGGCGACGCGATAGCGCCGGCAAGGCGCGCCAGTCGCAACGGCGACGATGCATGTAGGTCAGTTGCGACAGTGCAGGCCAGAAATCCGGCGAATTGTTCAGGCAGGTCTGATATGCGTGCCAGGCGCCGCTGAAATCGCCAGCCGAGTCCAGGGCAAGACCGAGCTGGTACTGGAACTGCGCATTGCCGGGAGCCAGCCGCGCGGCCTGGCGATAGGCCGCGAGCGCTTCGGATTCCTGACCGCCCGCGGCAAGAATGTTCCCCAGCAGAAAATGTGCATCGCCCCAATGCGGTGCCAGTGCGATTGCCCGACGCGCGCTGGATTGCGCGCGTTCAAGCTGGCGTATGGCGAGAAGCGCCGCGGCCTGATTCAACCAGGCGCGTTCGTAGTCGGGTCTGTGCTTTATCGCGCGTGCGAAGCAATCGGCGGCGCCATGATAATCGCCGCGGGCATCCAGCAGGCTGCCCAGATTGTTCAGCGCGCCGGCGTGTTGGGGCGATAAATTCAGCGCCCGGCGCAATGCACGTTCGGCTTCGTCCAGACGGTCGCCAGCAGTGAAGACGCTGGCCATGTTGCACAGTGATTCGACCGATTGCGGCGCCAGTTTCAGGGCCCGCTCGATGGCGCGCTGGGCAGCATCCAAGTCGCCTTGCTGCAAGGCACATATGCCGGACAGGCGCCACAATTCGGCCTGCTCGGGATAGCGCAACAGCAATCCGTCGGCGCGCTTGCGCGCGGCATCCAGATTGCCATCCGAGATCAAGCCGATCAGATCGGTAAGACCCATACCCAAGGCTGGATCGAAATTCACACTACCTGCCTCCGATGCGAGCTGCCAATCGTGCCACAAAAGCCGGCTGGTGAGGGATGGGTCGGCACCGGGACACCGGGCGCGCTGGTGCGACGCTCAGGTGTTTTGCGTCAGGCTGCGCATCTGATCGGCCTGATATTCCTGGGTCAGCGGCTCGATCAGGACGTCCAGATTGCCGTCGAGTATTTCCGGCAGACGGTGCACGGTGAGATTGATGCGATGGTCGGAGACGCGGTTCTGCGGGTAGTTGTAGGTGCGGATTTTCTCGCTGCGATCGCCGGATCCGACTTGCAAGCGGCGACTGTCGGCTTGTTCGGCGGCCTGTTTGCTGCGCTGTTCGTCGAGCAGGCGGGCCTTGAGCAGGCTCATCGCGCGGGCGCGATTCTTGTGCTGGCTGCGTTCGTCCTGGCATTCGACGACGATCCCCGTTGGCAGATGGGTGATGCGGATGGCCGAATCGGTCTTGTTGACATGCTGGCCGCCGGCACCGGATGCGCGAAACGTGTCGGTTTTGAGATCGGCGTCGCGTATTTCGATGTCGTCGATGTCGTCGGTTTCGGGAAGGATCGCCACCGTCGCGGCCGAGGTGTGGATGCGACCTTGAGATTCCGTCGCCGGCACGCGTTGCACGCGATGCGCGCCGGATTCGAATTTGAGCCGGGAAAACGCGCCGTTGCCTTCGACACGTGCGATGACTTCCTTGTAGCCGCCGTGTTCGCCGGGGCTGGCGGACAGGATCTCGACCTGCCAGCGCTGGCGTTCGGCGTAGCGCAGGTACATGCGCAACAAATCGCCGGCGAAGATTGCCGCCTCATCGCCGCCGGTACCGGCGCGGATTTCCATAAAAAGATTCCCTTCGTCACGCGGATCGCGCGGCAGCAGCTGCAGGCTCAGCTCCGATTCGAGCGCGGCGTGGCGTTCCTGCAATTCGGCGATTTCGCTTTCCGCGAGTTCGCGCATTTCAGGGTCTTTCAGCAGCGCGCGCGCGGCCCCCATCGCTGCATCCGTTTCATCGTAACGCTTGAGCGAATTGACGACCGGTTCGATCTGTGCGAATTCGCGGCTGAGTTCGCGAAATCGTGCGGGATCCTTCAGCGCATCGGGTTGCGCGAGCAGCAGCGCAATTTCCTGATGGCGTTCGGCCAGTTCGGCAAGTTTCGCGCGAATCGATGGCGTCATGTGTCGGCGCTCGGAGTTTTCGTCCCGTCGCCGGCGTTGTTGGCGAACAGGCGCTGCGCAAGCCGCAACATTTCGGCATCCCCTCGCAGCGCTGCCTCGCGCAGGTTGGCGCTGGGTGTGTGCAGCAACTTGTTGGTCAGTGTGTGCGCCAAAAAGTCGAGTGCAGCTTGCGGATCGCGGCCGTTGGCCAGCATCTGGCGCGCTCGCGCCAGCGTCGCGTCGCGCTGCGATTCGGCGTCGCGGCGCAGCGCGAGCAGCGGATCATGCAACGCCAGTGCCCGGCGCCAGGCCAGGTAATGCTCGACTTGCAGGTCGATCACCGCTTCAGCCTCGCGCGCTGCATTCTGGCGGGACCGCAGGTTTTCATCGATGACCTGGCGCAGGTCATCGATGGTATAGACAAACACATCCTCGATTTGCGCGACATCGGCTTCGATGTCCCGCGGCACGGCGATATCGACGAGAAACATCGGACGCCGACGCCGTTCGCGGATTGCGCGCTCTACCAGATCGCCGGTTACGACGGGCTCACTGCTCGCGGTCGAACTGATGACGATGTCCGCCTCGGCCAGATGTTGCGGCAAATCCGAAAGTGCGATCGCATAGCCGGAGAACTGGCTGGCCAGCGCCTGCGCGTTTTCCAGGGTTCGATTGGCGACGATCAATCGGCGCACGCGCGATTCGGCCAGATGCCGCGCGGCCAGTTCGATGGTTTCGCCGGCGCCTATGAGCAGCACACATGCCTGGGTCAGATCCGCGAACAGGCGTGCGGCCAGACGTACTGCGGTGAAGGCGACCGAGACCGGATTGGCGCCGATGCGTGTGTCGGTGCGTACGCGCTTGGCCACGGCAAACGTATGCTGCAGCAAGCGCTCCATCGGCCCATGCAGGCTGCCCACACCTCGCGCAGCCTGATAGGCGTGTTTTACCTGACCGAGGATTTGCGGTTCACCAAGTACCATCGAATCCAGCCCGGTGGCAACGCGAAACAGGTGGCGCACGGCGGCAGCGTCGTTGTGCGTGTAGAGGAACTCGTCGAGCCGCCGCTCGCTCAAACCGTGATGATTGAGCAACCAGCGTCGCGCGGTGCTTTCGGCACCGGCGTCGACGTCGACGTCGACGTAAAGTTCGGTGCGATTGCAGGTGGAAAGGATCAATGCCTCGTTCACGCCGGGTTGGCGCGCGAGGTCGGACAATGCGTCAGGCAGCGCTTCCGGAGCAAACGCAACCTTTTCGCGCAGCTCCAGCGGCGCGGTGACGTGGTTGAGTCCGAACGCGAAAAGTGTCATGGGACGACGATCATGAATGCGTGGATCGGCTAAGCTTCGCCAATGGAAGGCGCATCCGGGCCAACGGAAATTGTGCGTTTCGGGCGTTGTGAAGGCAAGCTTGAGTCTCGCCGAAACTTGCCTGGAAGCGCGAACAACGACGGAAAAGTATACATGAGCTCAGTGCATCGCGGCATCGAACGAATTACCCGGTTGGGTCTTTTTGCGGCCGGTGCGCTGCTGGCTGGCTGCGCCACAACGCCCCACAATTCGCGCTCTGCGGCCACGGCGCAACCACTGCAACGAATGCGCGTGCCCGCCGTCGATACGCGTCGCGATCCGCTGACTCTGGAACTGGCCGCGGAATTCGCACTGAATGCCGGCGATCTGCAAACGGCGTCGCGCGACTATGCCGATGCGGTGAACGCCAGCGACGATCCGGCCATTGCAGGGCGTGCCACGCGGGTGGCAATTGCCGCCAGGCAATGGCGTCTGGCGCGTCATACGCTGGAGCGCTGGCAGAGCCTGAATGCGCAGGACCCTGATCTTTGGCAAGTCCGCGCCATACTGGCATTGCATGACGGCAAAACCGATGCGGCCTTTACGGATTTGGCGCGCCTTGCCCGTCAACCCGATGCCGCCGGCTGGCGCCCCATCGCCCAGGTTTTGGTCGATACGCTGGACAAGCAGCAGGCGCTGGAGGTGTTGCATCGTCTGGCAACTGCCGAATTGATCGGCAGCAAAGTGCGCACCTGGGTTGCCGTGAGCCAGCTTACCGCGCATTTGGGCGATCCGCTGCTGGCGCGATCGTTGGCCGACGAGGCGGTAAAACGCTTCGGCGGTGCGGATGCTTATATCTGGGCGGCACAGCTTGCGTATCAATCCGGAGACGCCGAAGCTGCGCGCAAACTGTTTGAAACGGCGCTGCGCGACGATTCGGAGAATGTGCAGTTGCGTCGTGCCTACGCGGCACTGCTGGGACAGCTTGGCGACAGCTCGGAAGCCGAACGGGTGCTGGCGCACGGCCCGCAGGACGACTTTACCTACGTTGCGCGGGGCGCCTATGCGGCGCGTGCCGATGACAAGAAAGGGATTGCTGCGCTGTATCGCGAGCTCAAGGCGCTCCCTGCACCGCACTCTGGCGCGCAATTGAATCTGCTCGGCGAGTTGGCCGAGCTGCTGCACCGCAACGTCGAGGCGATCGACTGGTACCGACAAGTGAGCGATGAGGACGAACACTGGTTCCAGGCGCAGTTGCGGCGTGCCGTGTTGCTTGACAGCAGCGGCAATCAAGCCGCAGCCATCAATCTGGTTCATTCCCTGCAGGCGCGAAGTGGCGATGATGTGCGCGACGTCGGAAATGCATTCCTGCTCGAAGCAGAAATTCTTGATAAACACCAGCAGCGCGAGGATGCGCTTGCGGTCTACGAGCGCGGTCTCAACGTATTGCCCGACGATGCCCGCCTTTTATATGCGCGCGCCCTGCTCAATGAAGATCTTGGCCATGTCGATGTTGCGATGCGGGATCTGCGGCATTTGATCAAGCTCGACCCGAATAACGCGGATGCCTTGAACGCGCTCGGCTATACGCTGGCAAATAGCGACAAGGATCAGGCCGAGGCATTGACGCTGATCGAAAAAGCGCTGGCGCTCAAACCCGGTGAGCCGGCGATCATCGATTCGCTGGGCTGGGCGCAATACCGCCTGGGCAATCTCGATGAGGCGGTAAAGCAATTGCGCATTGCCTACGGCAAGCAGCCGGATCCGGAAATCGCTGCCCATCTGGGCGAGGTTCTCTGGCAATCCGGGCAGCATGACGAGGCCAAAAAAATCTGGGCCCAAGGGCGCAAGAAAGACGCCAAGAACAAGGTGCTGCTCGAGACCATCAAGCGTCTGGAATCATGAAGCTTCGATGCGCGCCACGCGCGGGTTTGCTTGCATGCCTGGCGGCGTTGGCCGCTTGTGCGCCGCTGCGTGTGCGCCAGAACCCGCAATCGCTTGCGGCGCAGGCTCTGCGCGAAAAGGCTCTGGCCCTGCAAACGCATTGGGAACTGACCGCACACATAGGCGTGTCGGATGGTCGTGACGGCGGCAGCGGACAGCTCGAATGGCGCCAGGACGGCGATAACTTCAGCTTTACCGTGCGCGCTCCGGTCACAGGCCGAACCTGGAAGCTCAGTGGCGACAAGACACGCGCGATGCTCGAGGGCGTAGACCCGAAACCGGATACCGACAGCCAGGCACAGCGTCTGCTCAAGCAGCGGCTGGGTTGGGATGTGCCGCTGAACGATCTGGGCGCTTGGGTGCGTGGATTGCGTGCTCCACCGGGCGATGCGACGCTCGTGTTCGACGCGCAAGAGCGGCCCGCGGTACTCGATCAGGACGGCTGGAAAGTCGAGTATCGCGGCTGGTTCGACGACCGCAATCCACCGTTGCCGCGCAAACTGTTTGCCAGCAAGGGCAAGGCGCATGTGCGCATGGTGATCGAGAACTGGTCGTTCGATGACTGATTCGTGGACGCTATGGCCGGCCCCGGCCAAGCTCAATCTGTTCCTCCACATCGTTGGTCGGCGCGATGACGGGTATCACGAATTGCAGACAGTGTTCCAGTTACTCGATTGGGGCGACTGCATCCGGATTCGAAGGCGCGACGACGCCTTGATCAAACGCGTGACGGGTTCGGTCGAGGTTGCGCCGGACGAGGATTTGGCGGTGCGCGCGGCTCACGCCCTGCGTGAGCACACAGGAGTTGCGCTGGGTGCGGATATTGCAGTGGACAAACGCATTCCGGCGGGAGCAGGGTTGGGCGGCGGCAGTTCGGATGCCGCAACCGCGCTGGTGGCGTTGAACGAACTGTGGGGCGCCGGACTGGATGAGGATGCGTTGGCCGAAATCGGTCTGGGCCTCGGTGCCGATGTGCCGTTGTTCGTGCGCGGCCGATCGGCCTGGGCGGAAGGCGTTGGCGAGAAGCTGACTGCGCTCGAACTGGCCGAGGCCGAATATGTGATCGTCGACCCGTGCGTGCGCGTGTCGACGGCAGAATTGTTCCAGGCGCCGGAATTGACACGAAACGCGCCGCGAAAGACAATAGCCGACTTCCTTGGCGGAACTTGTTCGGGCAACGCGTTTGCTGCGGTGGTGCGTGCACGATATCCGCAGGTGGGCGCAGCCATGGATTGGCTGGACCGATTTGGCGTGGCTCGGCTTTCAGGTACCGGAAGTTGCGTGTTTGCAGAGGTTTCAGCGAACAGGGACCTCGCCGAATTTGAAGGTTGTCTCGCGTCAGGATTCCGGTTGTTTCGTGTGCGGGGCGTGAATCGGTCGCCGTTACTGGACGCTCTGGATCGTTTTCGGGATTGACGGTCCGTCGTGCTGGTACTTGAATGGCAGCCGGGTGCCACCGTTCGCTGCTACGACGAGCCGAGGCGGGAAGGGTGGCGCGGCTATGCCGCGACCGCTTCCTGCAATCCGCGGCAGGAAGCCCGGTATTGCGAAAGAATGCTGTTGGCGCAGGATGCGCCAGCGCGAGGCGCGAAGCGCCGAGGCGGGAAGGGTGGCGCGGCTATGCCGCGACCGCTTCCTGCAATCCGCGGCAGGAAGCCCGGTATTGCGAAAGAATGCTGTTGGCGCAGGATGCGCCAGCGCGAGGCGCGAAGCGCCGAGGCGGGAAGGGTGGCGCGGCTATGCCGCGACCGCTTCCTGCAATCCGCGGCAGGAAGCCCGGTATTGCGAAAGAATGCTGTTGGCGCAGGATGCGCCAGCGCGAGGCGCGAAGCGCCGAGGCGGGAAGGGTGGCGCGGCTATGCCGCGACCGCTTCCTGCAATCCGCGGCAGGAAGCCCGGTATTGCGAAAGAATGCTGTTGGTGCAGGATGCGCCAGCGCGAGGCGCGAAGCGCCGAGGCGGGAAGGGTGGCGCGGCTATGCCGCGACCGCTTCCTGCAATCCGCGGCAGGATGCCCGGTATTGCATAAATAGTGGGACGTCGCCAAGTTGGTAAGGCACGGGGTTTTGATCCCCGCATTCGCAGGTTCGAGTCCTGCCGTCCCAGCCAGTTTTGCGATGCGGTTTTGCTTTTCCACGACGGGAGCAAGGTGTGAATTCGGCAAACACATCGAGCTATACGGAAGCTTATGCGCGCGAAAGCGAAGAGCGCGGTTTGCTCGTGTTCACCGGCAGCGCGAACCGCAAGCTGGCGCAGGATGTTTGCCACCGGTTGAACGTGCCGCTGGGCAAGGCGCTGGTCAGTCGCTTTTCAGATGGCGAGGTCCAGGTCGAGATAGAGGAAAACGTGCGTCGGCAGGATGTGTTTGTCATCCAGCCGACTTGTGCGCCGACGGCAGACCATTTCATGGAATTGCTGGTGCTGGTGGACGCGCTCAAGCGCGCATCGGCGAGCAGCGTGACCGCGGTGATTCCATACTTCGGCTACGCGCGCCAGGATCGACGGACACGGTCGGCGCGAGTGCCGATCACGGCAAAGGTTGCCGCGACGATGATTGATGCCGTAGGCACGGATCGCGTGTTGACTATTGACTTGCATGCCGACCAGATACAGGCGTTTTTCAACATCCCGGTGGACAACGTTTATTCGTCGCCGGTGTTGTTGGCGGACATCTGGCGCTGTCACGGCGGCACAGATTTGATTGTGGTGAGTCCGGATGTGGGTGGTGTGGCGCGCGCCCGTGCGCTGGCCAAACGCCTGGACGATGCGGACTTGGCGATCATCGACAAGCGTCGTCCGCGTGCGAACGAAGCAACTGTGATGAACATCATTGGCGAGGTGAAGGACAAGACATGTGTGTTGATCGATGACATCGTCGATACCGCAGGCACGCTGTGTGCCGCGGCTGCTGCATTGAAGAAAAATGGCGCAAAGCGAGTGGTGGCGTATTGCACGCATCCGGTGCTGTCGGGACCTGCGATACGCAATTTGAGCGGTTCGCAGCTTGATGAACTGGTGGTCACCGATACGGTGCCGCTTTCGGAAGAGGCGAGGGCGTGCAAGATGATTCGCCAATTGAGTGTGGCGGAATTGCTCGGCGAAACGATACGTCGTATTGCGTTTGGCGAATCGGTCAGTTCGTTGTATGTGGACTGAAGGCGGGGAATGGGGAATCCGGATTCGGGAATCGGCGAGCGTCAGGCGCTTTCCCCTACTGAATCCGGAGTCCCGATTCCCGGCTTGACGGGAATCACGTATCGATCTGGTCGCGGATCGATGAATTGGCGCACACAGCGCCGCAAACCAAAACTGAGGCAACAACAATGGCAACGATTCATGAAATTGCGGTACATAGCCGTAAGGACGAGGGGAAGGGTGCGAGCCGCCGCCTGCGTCGTACCGGCCAAGTGCCGGCAATTGTTTATGGTGGCAGCCTGGATCCGGTTAACATCCAGATCGACCACAACACTGTATGGCTCGCATCGCACAACGAATGGTTCTATTCGTCGATTCTGGATCTGAATCTGAATGGCGATACGCAGAAGGTTCTGTTGCGCGATATGCAGCGGCATCCGTTCAAACCGCAACTGCTGCATCTGGATTTCCAGCGTGTGGACGAAAACAAGGCGATTCGCGTTCGCGTGCCGTTGCACTTCCTGAATCAGGACAAGTCGCCGGCCGGCAAAATGGCGGGCGTGTTGATTTCGCATGCATTGAGCGATATCGAAATTTCCTGTTTGCCGAAGCATCTTCCGGAATACGTGGAGATCGATCTGGGCGCGCTGGAGGTGGGTGACATCGTGCACATGTCCGATCTGAAACTGCCTGAAGGCGTGGAGATTCCCGAGTTGCGTCTCGGTCGCGAGCACGATGCGGCAGTCGTCACGGCTCAGGAAATCCGTCAGGAAGTCGAGGTGGCGGCGGAAGGTGCGGAAGGCGACGTCGCAGCAGCGGCTGGAGCTACGGGTGCCGCGCCGGCGCCTGGCGCCACGGCGGCGGCACCGGCAGCAGCCAAGAAAGAAGAAAAGAAATAAGTCCGGAAGTAAACCTCTTCCCGCCATCGGGAAGAGGTTTCGCCCGTCCGGCTGGCTGCAATGGCTGAACTGCGTTTACTCGTCGGCCTCGGCAATCCCGGCGCCGAACACCTGCGCACCCGGCATAATGCCGGGTATTGGTTCATTGATGCGCTGGCACAACGTGAGGGTGTGCGTTTCGGCACGGATTCCAAACTGCACGGTGAGATCGCACGTATCGTGATGGATGGGCGCCAGGTCTGGCTGTTCAAACCGACGACTTTCATGAACAAGAGCGGAATCGCTGTGGCCGCGGCGCTGCGTTACTGGAAAATCGATCCTGAGGAAATGCTGGTCGCGCACGACGATCTGGATTTGCCGGCAGGCCAAGCGCGGCTCAAATTCGAAGGTGGCCACGGTGGTCAGAATGGCCTGCGCGATATCATCGCGCATCTTGGACACGGAAAATTTCATCGCCTGCGCCTGGGTATCGGTCATCCGGGACACAAGGATCGCGTCACACCCTGGGTGCTGGGTCGACCCAGCAAGACCGATGAGGCAGCGATGATCGATTCGATTGCCGACTCGCTTGACGTGCTGCCGCTGGCTGCGGCCGGCAATTTCAACGAGGCGATGAAGCGCTTGCATACGAGCCGGGAACACGGAGCCGGGAATGGTGAATCGTAAGAGCGATCTGCCATGGTTCCCTGCTCTTGACGATTGCCGATTCTCCATTCTCCATTGCCGGAAATAGATCATGGGTATCAAATGCGGAATCGTCGGTCTGCCAAATGTCGGCAAATCGACCTTGTTCAACGCCTTGACCAAGGCGGGAATCGCTGCGGCGAATTTTCCGTTCTGCACGATCGATCCTAATGTCGGCGTGGTGCCCGTGCCGGACCGGCGTCTGGCCGAACTGGCGGCTATCGTCAAGCCACAAAAAGTGATCCCGACAGCGGTCGAATTCGTTGATATCGCCGGCCTTGTTGCCGGGGCCTCGAAAGGCGAGGGCCTGGGCAACAAATTCCTTGCGCACATCCGCGAGGTCGATGCGATTACCCATGTCGTGCGTTGCTTTGAGCACGCGGACATTGTCCATGTGGCCGGCAAGATCGATCCCATCAGCGATATAGAGACAATCGATACTGAACTGGCGCTGGCGGATATGGAATCCGTCGACAAGGCCTTGAATCGGGTCGAGCGGGCGGCCAAGGCCAACGACAAGCAGGCGCTGGCGACGCGGCCGGTACTGCAAAAGCTCGCGGCGGGCCTCAACGAAGGCAAATCGGCACGCAGTCTGGGTCTGGACGACGACGAAAAAGCGCTGGTTCGGGACTTGTTCCTGCTGACACTGAAGCCGCTGATGTACATCGCCAACGTCAAGGAAGACGGATTCGCCGACAATCCGCATCTGGATGCCGTAAACAAGCGCGCCACTGCAGAAGGTGCCGAAGTCGTGCCGGTATGTGCCGCCATTGAAGAAGAACTGTCGCAACTCGACGATGCCGATCGCGACGTCTTTCTGGCCGATATGGGCTTGAGCGAACCGGGGCTGGATCGGGTTATCCATGCCGCCTACAAATTACTCGGCCTGCAAACCTATTTCACCGCCGGCGAGAAGGAAGTGCGTGCCTGGACCGTGAAGAAGAATGCGACTGCACCACAAGCCGCCGCAGTGATCCATACCGACTTCGAACGTGGATTCATTCGTGCCGAAACCATCGGTTTCGACGACTATGTGAAATACAAGGGCGAGTCCGGTGCGCGCGATGCCGGCCGCTTGCGTCTGGAAGGCAAGGAATATCGCGTAGCCGAAGGTGACGTGCTGCACTTCCGGTTCAACGTCTGACATTTCAAAGCCACAAAAATTATTCACCAGCATGCGGTTTCTGCTAGTTTGGGACCGTCGCAACCCGGAGAGCCATCATGCCTGCCAAAGACCGTGAAGTGCGCTTGCGCTTTCTCGCGCAACCAACCGACGTGAATTTCGGCGGCAAGGTCTACGGCGGCATGGTGATGAAATGGATCGATCAGGCCGGATACGCCTGTGCAGTTGCCTGGAGCGGCAAATATTGCGTGACAGCCGCGGTTGGCGGAATCCAGTTCGTTCAGCCAATCCACATTGGCGACATGGTGATTGTGCATTGCCAGCTCATTTACACCGGTCACACCAGCATGCACTTCTGTGTGGACGTGATGGCCCGCGATCTGAAGACCGGCAAGGAGGTGCTGGCGACCCATTGCGTTATCGTGATGGTGGGCACCGATGAGGATGGCAAGCCTTCGCCGGTTCCCAGTTGGGAGCCGGTCAGCGACGAAGACAAGGCGCTGGCTGCGTATGCAAGCAAACTGATGGAATTGGACAAGGCGATCGGACAGGAGGTTGCCCGCTATCGCGACGCCGCGCATCTGCCGCAGCCAAGGCATGCTTAGCAGCCGCTACCGGCTAGCATTTTCCATGCCGTCTTGACAAGCAGGCGGCGCAAAACGGACAATACGCGGCTCTGTGCGGAGAAATACCCCAGCGGCCAATTCACGCCGCCAGGTTTGCCGGGATACAAAAAGTAGAGAATTTCTGGAGGGATACCCAAGCGGCCAACGGGGGCAGACTGTAAATCTGCTGGCTTACGCCTTCGGTGGTTCGAATCCACCTCCCTCCACCAGGTTTGAGAAACACGAAAAGGTATGAGAGAGGTGGATGCGAACCACCGAAAACAGCATGAAGGTTCGACAAAATCGCCGGGAGCGATTTTGAACAGCCGCAGGCTGGCCCGAAGGGCGGAGGGCAGGACGCCCGGAGTAATCCACCTCCCTCCACCAGGTTTGAGAAACACGAAAAGGTATGAGAGAGGTGGATGCGAACCACCGAAGACAGCATGAAGGTTCGACAAAATCGCCGGAGCGATTTTGAACAGCCGCAGGCTGGCCCGAAGGGCGGAGGGCAGGACGCCCGGAGTAATCCACCTCCCTCCACCAGGTTTGAGAAACACGAAAAGGTATGAGAGAGGTGGATGCGAACCACCGAAAACGACCGGATTTGCATCAGCGAAACAAGCATCCCGCGCGGGAGTAGTTCAATGGTAGAACTGTAGCCTTCCAAGCTACTAGTGCGGGTTCGATTCCCGTCTCCCGCTCCATTGGATGAAAGAGTATTGCACCAACCAAAAGGTCCAGCCGTGGTGCTGGCGTGTTCTTCGCCATCAAGGAGGATGGAAGGGAAATTGAAAAATCCGGCAGGATTCCGGTGTGTTCTTGACCGTCATGGAGGATGGCAAAAGCTATTGCTCACGTAGCTCAGTCGGTAGAGCACCTCCTTGGTAAGGAGGAGGTCGTTGGTTCGATTCCAATCGTGAGCACCATTTCTTGCAGCGGGGCTGAGAGACGAGGGCTGAAGGCTGGAAATCAGAGGCGGCGAAACCCGCTTTTCAGCCCTCAGCCCTCAGCCCTTAAAAAGCATTCAACTCAGGCAACAAGGTAAAAGCCATGTCCAAAGGAAAATTCGAGCGAACCAAACCGCATGTGAACGTAGGCACGATCGGCCACGTGGATCACGGCAAGACGACGCTGACTGCGGCGCTGACGAAGGTGGGCGCGGAACGGTTTGGCGGCGAGTTCAAGGATTATTCGTCGATTGACGCGGCGCCGGAAGAGAAGGCGCGCGGCATCACGATATCGACGGCGCACGTGGAATACGAGTCGCCGACGCGGCATTACGCGCACGTGGACTGCCCGGGGCATGCGGACTACGTGAAGAACATGATCACGGGTGCGGCGCAGATGGACGGAGCGATTCTGGTGGTATCGGCTGCTGACGGTCCGATGCCGCAGACGCGCGAGCACATTCTGCTGGCGCGCCAGGTCGGCGTGCCGTACGTGGTGGTGTACTTGAACAAGTGCGACATGGTTGCCGAGAGCGACGCGGAGCTGCTGGAGCTGGTTGATTTGGAAGTACGCGACTTGCTGAGCAAGTACGAGTTTCCGGGCGACAAGACCCCGATCATCAAGGGATCGGCGTTGAAGGCGCTGGAAGGCGACCAGAGCGAGCTGGGTGTGCCGTCGATCGTGGCGCTGGTGGATGCGCTGGATGCCTACATACCGGAGCCGGTGCGCGTGCTGGACAAGCCGTTCCTGTTGCCGGTCGAGGATGTGTTCTCGATTTCGGGCCGTGGCACGGTGGTGACCGGACGCGTGGAGCGCGGAATTGTGAAGGTGGGCGACGAAATCGAGATTGTGGGGATTCGTCCGACGCAGAAGACGACATGCACGGGCGTGGAGATGTTCCGCAAGCTGCTCGACGAAGGTCGTGCAGGCGACAACGTGGGCGTGCTGTTGCGCGGTACCAAGCGCGACGAGGTTCAGCGCGGCCAGGTGCTGTGCAAGCCGGGCACGATCACCCCGCATACCGACTTCGAAGCCGAAGTGTATGTGCTGAGCAAGGACGAAGGCGGCCGTACCACGCCGTTTTTCAAGGGCTATCGCCCGCAGTTCTACTTCCGCACGACGGATGTGACCGGAGCGGTGGAGTTGCCGGAAGGTGTCGAGATGGTGATGCCGGGCGACAACGTCAAGTTGGTGGTGAGCCTGATCCACCCGATTGCGATGGAAGAAGGCCTGCGATTCGCGATTCGCGAAGGCGGCCGCACGGTTGGTGCCGGCGTGGTGGCGAAGATTATCAAATAAGAGCCGGGAACCGGGATTCGGGATCATCGAAACTCATCAGGTTGCGGCGCACTTTTGAAAACTCCGGCAAGGATGCCGGTTTGTTCCTGGTCATCAGGGAGGATGGCTGAATCAAGCAAGAGCGATGAAAAGTCGCTTCGTTAATTGAAAGCAGACCGTTCTTTGCCACCTTTGCGGGTGGTTCCAACACACGCCAGTAGCTCAATTGGCAGAGCAGCGGTCTCCAAAACCGCAGGTTGGGGGTTCGAGTCCCTCCTGGCGTGCCAATCCGACGGAATCTATGAACGCTAAAGTCGAACAAGCAGGTGGCGGATCCGCTACGGACAAGCTCAAACTCACTCTTGCCGTGTTGATTATCGCGGCTGGCGTGGTGGGTTATTACTGGTTCAACAGTTTTCCGACGTGGCAGCGTTTGCTGATGCTGCTCGGTGGCTTGGTCTTCGGTGGCGCGATCGGGTATTTCACGCGCTCCGGACACGCATTGGCGGACTTTTTCAGCGAGTCCGTTTTCGAACTGCGCAAGGTCGTGTGGCCGACCCGCCAGGAGACGATCCAGACCACGCTGGTCATTATTGTCGTGGTGTTGATTTTGAGCATCTTGCTTGGAGTCATCGATGTGTTCCTGAACTGGGCGATCCTGCAGAACCTGTTGAAGATGGGGCGTTGATATGACGCAGACGGCAAAACGCTGGTACGTGGTACACGCCTACTCGGGGTTCGAGCATCAAGTTGAGCGTGCGCTCAAGGAGCGCATCGCGCGTGCCGGTATGCAGGACAAATTCGGCGAAGTGTTGGTACCCACAGAAGAAGTAATCGAGATGCGTGGCGGGCAGAAACGCCGCAGCGAGCGTAAGTTCTTTCCCGGTTATGTGCTGGTGCAAATCGAGACGGAACTGGAAAATCGCGCAACCAAAATCGACGACGAATCCTGGCACCTGATCAAGGAAACGCCGAAGGTGATGGGCTTTATAGGCGGCACGGCGGATCGTCCACTGCCGATCAAGGACAGCGAGGCCGATGCGATTCTGCAGCGCATGCAGGATGGCGTCGAGAAACCGCGGCCGAAGGTCTTGTTCGAGCCCGGCGAAATGGTGCGCGTGACCGATGGTCCGTTCAACGATTTCAATGGCGTGGTGGAAGAAGTCAATTACGAAAAGAGCCGCCTGCGAGTGGCGGTGCTGATTTTCGGGCGTTCAACGCCGGTCGAACTCGAGTTCGGTCAGGTGGAGAAGGCCTAAAAAAGCGTAGGGCCAATGGCCAAGGCATGAGGGCTGAAAAGCATGAGCGCGCGTCGCTTTTGATTCTCGGCTCTCCGCCCTCAGCCCTCAGCCCTTTGTTCAAACAAGACGGGGAGTCCCGCAGCTTGCTGAGCGTGCAGACGCCGGAACCCGAGGAGAAGAGCAATGGCAAAGAAAGTAGTTGGTTATATCAAGCTGCAGGTGAAGGCCGGTCAGGCCAATCCCTCGCCGCCAGTGGGTCCCGCGCTGGGTCAGCGTGGCCTGAATATCATGGAATTCTGCAAGGCGTTCAATGCCGCGACGCAGAAGGTCGAGCCGGGTCTGCCGATTCCGGTGATCATCACCGCTTATTCTGATCGCAGCTTCACGTTCATCATGAAGACGCCGCCGGCGTCGATCCTGCTGAAGAAAGCGGCGGGTATTTCTTCCGGCAGCAAGCGCCCGAATACCGAAAAGGTCGGCAAGGTTACGCGCAAGCAGCTCGAGGAGATTGCCACGACCAAGATGGCCGACCTGACGGCGGCAGATATGGATGCTGCAGTGCGCACCATCGCCGGCAGCGCGCGCAGCATGGGCCTGGTGACGGAGATTTGACCATGAAGATCAGCAAACGATACAAGGCAATGAGCGACAAGATCGCGCCGGGCAAGAATTACGCCGTCGATGAAGCTCTGCAGATTCTGAAGGACAACGCCAAGACCAAGTTCGTGGAATCGGTCGACGTGGCGATTCGTCTGGGCATCGATGCGAAGAAGTCCGACCAGGGCGTGCGCGGGTCGACCCTGCTGCCGCACGGCACCGGCAAGACGGTGCGCGTCGCAGTGTTTTGCCCGGCCGGTGAAAAGGCTGAAGCGGCCAAAGCCGCCGGTGCAGATGCCGTGGGGATGGAAGATCTGGCCGAGAAGATGCAGGCCGGCGACTTGAATTTCGGCCGCGTCATCGCCACTCCCGATGCCATGCGCGTTGTCGGCAAGCTCGGCCAGTTGCTGGGTCCTCGCGGTTTGATGCCGAACCCGAAAGACGGTTCCGTTTCCGCCGACGTCGTCACCGCAGTCAGGAATGCGAAGGCCGGCCAGGTCAAGTTCCGCAACGACAAGGCCGGCATCGTGCATTGCTCGATCGGCAAGGTGAATTTCGAAGTCTCAGCGCTCAAGGAAAACCTGAATGCGTTGCTGGCTGATCTGGTCAAGTCCAAGCCGGCGGCATCCAAGGGTATTTTTCTGCAGAAGGTCTCGTTGTCCAGCACGATGGGACTCGGCATCGCGGTGGATAATTCCACATTGTCGATCTGAAAATCCGGGAATCGGGATTTCGGAACCGGAAATCGAAAAGGACAAGCGCTTTGCGCAATCTTTTTCGTCTCCGATTCTCCAATCGAGGTTTCCGCAACAAATTTTGAGGGCGTCCGTTTTCGGCAACGAGCGCGGAAGCCGTCAAAGACCGCAGGTGGTAGCGGGTCGTGGCATGGAAGGCACTCGCAACGCAAGGAGCAGGCAGCGAGCGGCGCAATACCTTAATCGGCAGGGAAACCAGCCTGCGCAGATGGTGTAGCCCGTCGGGATTTTCCAACGGCCACCAGATTCGGCGTCGCAAGACGCCAACGGGCCCGGCACGGAGCAGGCTCGTGTGATTTTCGATCCGGCAGCGCATGAAGTGCGTCCGGGTCGGTTCGGAGGAACGCAATGGCGCTCAATCTCGAGCAAAAGAAAGTCGTCGTTGCCGAATTGGCGAATGTGGCCGCCAAGGCTCACTCGTTGGTCGCCGCCGAGTATGCCGGTCTTACCGTGGAGCAGCTTACCGAGCTGCGCAAGAAGGCGCGCCAGTCCGGGGTGTTCGTGAAAGTCGCGAAAAACACCCTGGTCTCGCGTGCAATTGAGGGTACGGACTACGTGTGCGTCAAGGACGCGCTCGTGGGCCCGATGCTCTATGCCTTCTCCGAGGAAGATCCGGGTGCTGCGGGTCGGTTGATCAAGGAGTTTGCCAAGGCTAATGAAAAACTGGTTGCCAAGGTGGTCGCAATCGGTGGGCAGATGTTTCCGGGTTCTCATGTCGAGAAGCTGGCGTCGCTGCCGACCCGCGATCAGGCCTTGGCCATGCTGATGGGCGTGATGCAGGCGCCGATCATCAAGCTGGTGCGTACGCTTGCCGAACCCGCCGCCAAGACGGCGCGCGCGGTGGCTGCGGTGCGCGACCAGAAAGCCGCTTGACGTTATCCACATTGCCTGTTTGGCTACTTTTAAACTTTTACAAAGGTAAATCGAAATGGCCGTTTCTAAAGAAGAAATCCTGGACGCAATTGGCAACATGAGCCTCATCGACGTCACCGATCTGGTGAAGATGATGGAAGACAAGTTCGGCGTGTCCGCTGCCGCCCCGGTGGCCGTGGCAGCCGTTGGTGGTGCCGCAGCTGCCGCTGCTCCGACTGAAGCGCAAACCGAATTCACGGTTGCGTTGAAGTCGATCGGCGAGAAGAAGGTCGAAGTGATCAAGGCTGTCCGCGCGATCACCGGCCTGGGTCTGAAGGAAGCCAAGGACCTGGTCGAATCCGCTCCCGCCAACGTCAAGGAAGACGTCAGCAAGGATGACGCCGACAAGTTCAAGAAGGAACTCGAAGCCGCTGGTGCGACCGTAGAAATCAAGTGACGGCAGGATGCCGTCAACCCGGCCAGTGCGTGGATGTACGCTGAGCCGGGATCCAGTTCTTGATGATTCCAACAGCAAATCCAAGAACCGGATTCCAGCGCATGCTGGAATGACCAAGTTCAGCCTGGGGGCGACAGCCCCCGGGCTTTGTCCGTTCGATGAATCTTGAACGGTGAACGGTGAGACCGACGTCGTCAGCGCCATCGGTTCCTCACTGCTGACCCTTCAAGATTCTTTCCTCCCCGGCTGATGTCGTTTGTCGGCCAAGCAAATCCAGGTGGTGCTCGCCATGAGTTATTCCTTCACAGAAAAGAAGCGCATTCGCAAAAGCTTCGGTAAACGCCCGCAGGTCCTCGATGTGCCGCCGCTGTTGGCGATTCAGACCGATTCCTACCGGGAATACCTGCAGCAGGGCAAGTCGGACAAGGAACGCGCGGACCATGGTCTACACGCTGCGCTGCAATCGGTGTTCCCGATTTCCAGCTATTCGGGAAACGCCGCGCTGGAATACGTGAGTTACCGCCTTGGCGATCCGGCGTTCGATGAACGTGAGTGCCGCGCGCGCGGCATGACGTTCGGTGCGCCGCTGCGCGTGCTGGTGCGTCTGGTCATTTATGACAAGGACAGCCCGGCCAGCAAGAAGGCGGTGAAATACGTCAAGGAACAGGAAGTCTACATGGGCGAAATGCCGCTCATGACCGACACAGGCACCTTCATCATCAACGGCACCGAGCGCGTTATCGTGTCGCAGTTGCATCGTTCGCCGGGCGTGTTCTTCGACCACGATCGCGGCAAGACGCACAGCTCCGGCAAGCTGCTGTATTCCGCGCGCATCATTCCCTATCGCGGCTCGTGGCTGGATTTCGAATTCGATCCGAAAGACGCCCTGTTTACGCGAATCGATCGTCGCCGCAAGTTGCCGGTGACGATGCTGCTGCGTGCGCTGGGTTATGACAATGAGCAAATGCTCGACATCTTCTTCGAGAAAAACGTGTTCCATCTCGACAAGAAGAGCGGCGCGCGTCTGGAGCTGGTTGCCGAGCGTTTGCGCGGCGAAACCCTGAATTTCGATTTGCGTGCCGGCAGCAAGACGATTGTCGAAACCGGCAAGCGCATCACTGCCCGTCACGTACGCGAGCTGGAAGCGTCACGCATCAAGAACCTTGAAGTGCCCGATGAATACCTGATCGGACGCATTCTCGCGCACGACATCGTCGACAAGAAAACCGGCGAAATACTGGCTACGGCCAACAGCGAAATCGATCTCGAGCACCTGGAAAATTTCCGCAAGTCCGGTGTCGACCAGATCAGCACGCTGTTCGTCAATGATCTGGACCGCGGTCCGTATATTTCCAACACGCTGCGCATCGATCCGACGCGCACGCCGCTGGAAGCGCTGGTCGAAATCTACCGCATGATGCGTCCGGGCGAGCCGCCGACCAAGGAGGCCGCGCAAAACCTGTTCTTCAATCTGTTCTTCACGTTCGATCGCTACGACTTGTCGGCGGTCGGGCGCATGAAGTTCAACCGTCGTGTGGGTCGCAAGGACATCCTCGGCCCGAGCGTGCTTTACGATTCCAGGTACTACGGCGCGCGCAACGACGAAATTTCCAAGGATCTGGTCAAGAAGAATGGCGATACCTCGGACATCCTCGATGTGCTGAAGGTGCTTATCGACATCCGCAACGGTCGTGGCACGGTCGACGATATCGATCATCTCGGAAACCGGCGCGTGCGTTCGGTCGGCGAAATGGCCGAGAACGTGTTCCGCATCGGTCTGGTGCGCGTCGAGCGCGCGGTCAAGGAGCGTCTGTCGCTGGCCGAGGCCGAAGGCTTGACCCCGCAGGATCTGATCAACGCGAAACCTGTTGCCGCCGCAACCAAGGAATTTTTCGGTTCGTCGCAGCTCAGCCAGTTCATGGACCAGAACAATCCGTTGTCGGAAGTCACCCACAAGCGCCGCGTCTCTGCGCTTGGACCGGGCGGCCTGACCCGCGAGCGTGCCGGCTTTGAAGTGCGCGACGTGCATCCGACGCATTACGGGCGCGTGTGCACGATCGAAACGCCGGAAGGTCCGAACATCGGCCTGATCAATTCGCTGGCCGTTTACGCGCGCACCAATTCCTACGGCTTCCTCGAGACGCCGTACCGCAAAGTGAACAACGGAAAGGTTACCGACAAGGTGGAATTCCTGTCCGCGATCGAAGAAGGCGAATTCGTGATCGCACAGGCGAACTCGCCGCTGAACAAGGACGGCAGCTTCGTCGAAGATCTGGTGGCCTGCCGCTGTCGTGGCGAGTCCGAGCTGCGTCCGTCCAAAGACATCCAGTACATGGACGTTTCCCCAATGCAGACCGTCTCGGTTGCAGCGGCTTTGGTGCCGTTCCTCGAACACGATGACGCCAACCGCGCCTTGATGGGGGCAAACATGCAGCGTCAGGCAGTGCCGACGTTGCGCTCGCAGACGCCGCTTGTCGGTACCGGCATCGAACGTCCGGTGGCGCGCGATTCCGGCGTGACCGCGGCTGCCTTGCGTGGCGGTGTGATCGATCAGGTCGACGCCGCGCGTATCGTGGTGCGTGCCAACGAAGCCGAAATCGGCGACAACGATCCCGGCGTGGACATCTATTCGCTGACCAAGTACACGCGCTCCAACCAGAACACCTGCATGAACCAGCGTCCGCTGGTCAATGTCGGCGATGTGGTTGCCAAGGGCGACGTACTGGCCGACGGCCCGTCGACAGACCTGGGCGAACTTGCGTTGGGCCAGAATATGCTGGTCGCATTCATGCCGTGGAACGGTTACAACTTCGAGGACTCGATCCTGATCTCCGAGCGTGTGGTGCAGGAAGACCGCTACACGACCATCCACATCGAGGAGTTGACCTGTTCGGCGCGCGACACCAAGCTCGGCCCGGAAGAGATCACTGCCGATATTCCGAACGTGAATGAACAGGCGCTGGCGCGTCTGGATGAATCCGGTGTTGTGTACATCGGGGCTGAGGTCAAGGCGGGCGACATTCTCGTCGGCAAGGTCACGCCGAAAGGCGAATCGCAACTGACCCCGGAAGAAAAGCTGCTGCGCGCGATTTTCGGCGAGAAGGCGTCGGACGTGAAAGACAGCTCCTTGCGCGTGCCTCCGGGCATGGACGGAACGGTCATCGACGTCACCGTGTTCACCCGCGATGGCATCGAGAAGGACAAGCGCGCGCTGCAGATCGAACAGATGGAAGTCAAGCGCATCAAGAAAGACTTCGACGATCAGTTCCGCATTCTCGAAAGCGCGATCTTCAGTCGTCTGCGCACGCAGATTGTGGGCAAAGTCGCCAATGGCGGCCCCGGCGGTTTGAAAAAAGGTGCGACCATCACCGATGAGTATCTGGATGGTCTGAAAAAGGATGAGTGGTTTGCGCTGCGCATGAAGAATACCGACGCAGCCGATCTGCTGGAAAAGGCGCAGGAACAGGTCAAGCACCATCGTGCCGAATTCGACAAGCGCTTCCGCGACAAGCAGGCCAAGATCACCGCTGGCGACGATCTCGCCCCCGGCGTGCTGAAAATGGTCAAGGTGTACCTGGCGGTCAAACGCCGCATCCAGCCTGGCGACAAGATGGCCGGCCGTCACGGCAACAAGGGCGTCGTATCGATGATTCGTCCGGTCGAGGACATGCCGTACATGGTCGATGGGCGTCCGGTGGACATCGTGCTCAATCCGCTTGGCGTGCCATCGCGCATGAACATCGGCCAGATCCTGGAAACGCATCTGGGTTGGGCGGCGAAGGGTCTTGGCGACAAGATTCGCAACATGCTCGAAGCCAACGAGAAGGTGTCGGAATTGCGCAAGTTCCTCGACGCCATCTACAACCACGACAAGGACACGTTCGGCACGCGCATCAATCTGAAATCGCTGACCGACGCAGAACTGCTGCAACTGGCCAACAACCTGCAGCACGGCGTACCAATGGCCACGCCGGTTTTTGATGGCGCCAACGAAGGCGAAATCAAGGCGATGCTCGAACTTGCCGATTTGCCGACATCCGGCCAGACGACATTGATCGACGGCCGCACCGGCGATGCCTTTGATCGTCCGGTTACGGTGGGCTACATGCACATGCTCAAGCTCAACCACCTGGTCGACGACAAGATGCATGCGCGATCCACCGGTCCGTACTCGCTGGTCACGCAGCAACCGCTGGGAGGCAAGGCGCAGTTCGGCGGCCAGCGCTTCGGCGAAATGGAAGTGTGGGCGCTGGAGGCTTATGGCGCGGCGTACACGCTGCAGGAAATGCTCACGGTCAAATCCGACGATGTGCCGGGTCGAAACCAGATGTACAAGAACATCGTCGATGGCAATCACGAGATGGTGGCGGGCATGCCGGAATCCTTCAACGTTCTGGTCAAGGAGATTCGATCTCTCGCGATCAACATGGAGCTTGAGGAGCACTGACCTCAAAAGCAGGGCTGAGGGCGCAGGGCTGAAAAGCACGACTGCCGCTCTTGACCTTCAGCCCCCTGCCCCAGCCCCAAGCCCTCGAATTCAGGAATTCCTCCTTCCGGAGAAACAAAATGAAAGACCTGCTCAATCTGTTCAACCAACAACGCCAGTCGCTGGACTTCGATGCGATCAAGATTGCCCTGGCTTCGCCGGAGCTGATCCGGTCGTGGTCGTTCGGCGAAGTGAAAAAGCCCGAGACGATCAACTACCGCACGTTCAAGCCGGAACGCGACGGCCTGTTCTGCGCGGCGATTTTCGGTCCGGTCAAGGACTACGAGTGCCTGTGCGGCAAGTACAAGCGCATGAAGCATCGCGGCGTCGTCTGCGAAAAATGCGGCACCGAAGTGACCTTGACCAAGGTGCGTCGCGAGCGCATGGGTCACATCGAGCTGGCCAGCCCGACTGCGCATATCTGGTTCCTGAAGTCGCTGCCTTCGCGTATCGGGTTGATGCTTGACATGACCCTGCGCGACATCGAGCGCATCCTGTATTTTGAAGCCTACGTCGTCGTCGATCCGGGCCTGACTCCGCTCGAGCGAGGTCAGTTGCTCAACGAAGACCAGTTCCTCGAAGCCGTCGAGGAACATGGCGACGAGTTCGATGCACGCATGGGTGCCGAAGCGGTCTATGAACTGCTCAAGACCATTGATCTGAACACCGAACTGTTGCGTCTGCGCGAAGAAATTGCCGCGACCAATTCCGAAACCAAGCTCAAGCGCTTGAGCAAGCGCATCAAGCTGGTCGAGGCATTTGCGGAATCCGGCAACCGCCCGGAGTACATGGTGTTGACCGTGTTGCCGGTGTTGCCACCGGATTTGCGTCCGCTGGTGCCGCTGGAAGGCGGTCGCTTCGCGACGTCGGATCTCAACGATTTGTACCGTCGCGTGATCAACCGCAACAATCGCCTCAAGCGGCTGCTTGAACTCAATGCGCCGGACATCATCGTGCGCAACGAAAAGCGCATGCTGCAGGAAGCCGTCGACGCGTTGCTCGACAACGGTCGGCGCGGTCGCGCGATCACCGGTACCAACAAGCGTCCGCTGAAGTCGCTCGCCGACATGATCAAGGGCAAGCAGGGCCGGTTCCGCCAGAACCTGCTCGGCAAGCGCGTGGACTATTCCGGCCGTTCGGTGATCGTGGTCGGACCGACGTTGAAGCTGCACGAGTGCGGCCTGCCCAAGAAGATGGCGCTGGAGCTGTTCAAGCCGTTCATTTTCTCGAAGCTGCAACGCCGTGGCCTGGCCACGACGATCAAGGCGGCAAAGAAGAAGGTCGAGAGCGAAAGCGCCGAAGTCTGGGATATCCTCGAAGAGGTGATCCGCGAACATCCGGTGTTGCTCAACCGTGCGCCGACCCTGCATCGTCTCGGCATCCAGGCATTCGAACCCGTGCTGGTCGAAGGCAAGGCGATCCAGTTGCATCCGCTCGTGTGTACCGCATTCAACGCCGACTTCGACGGCGACCAAATGGCCGTGCATGTGCCGCTGTCGCTGGAAGCGCAGCTGGAAGCGCGCGCATTGATGATGTCGTCGAACAACATCCTGTCGCCGGCCAACGGCGACCCGATCATCGTGCCTACGCAGGACGTGGTGCTTGGTCTGTACTACATGACCCGTGCGCTCGAAAATGCGAAAGGCGAGGGCATGGTGTTCGCCAACCTTGCCGAAGTGCATCGCGCCTACCAGAACCATGCGGTCGAGTTGCACGCCAAGGTCAAGGTGCGCATCCACGAAGTCATCATTGACGAACAGAAGCAGCGCACGGAACGCACTTCCCTTATCGATACCACGGTCGGTCGCGCATTGCTGGCGGAAATCCTTCCGGTCGGCCTGCCGTTTGCCGTGGTCAATCTGGAACTGACCAAGAAGGCGATTTCGCGTTTGATCAACGCGTGCTATCGCAGTCTCGGTCTGAAAGACACCGTCGTGTTCGCCGACAAGCTGATGTATACGGGTTTCCACTATGCAACGCGTGCCGGTATTTCCATCGGCATCGACGACATGAAGATTCCGGAGGAGAAAAAGGGAATTCTCGATATCGCCGAAAAGGACGTAAAGGAAATCCAGGAGCAGTTTGCGTCTGGTCTGGTCACGGCTGGCGAGCGCTACAACAAGGTCGTGGACATCTGGTCGCGTACCAATGAGCAAGTCGCTGCGGCGATGATGAAAGGCGTGGGCATCGACAAGGTCAAAACCGCTGCCGGCGAAAGCATCGAGCAGAAGTCGATGAATTCGCTGTTCATCATGGCAGACTCCGGAGCGCGCGGTTCTGCGGCACAGATCCGTCAGTTGGCCGGCATGCGCGGCTTGATGGCACGACCGGACGGTTCCATTATTGAAACTCCGATCAAGGCCAACTTCCGCGAAGGCCTGGATGTTCTGCAGTACTTCAACTCGACCCACGGCGCCCGCAAAGGCCTGGCCGATACCGCGTTGAAAACCGCGAACTCGGGCTACCTGACCCGGCGTCTGGTCGACGTGGCCCAGGACGTGGTCATCACCGAAGACGATTGCGGTACGTTTGGCGGCTTGACCATGACCCCGATCGTGGAAGGTGGCGACGTGGTCGAACCGCTGCGTGATCGGGTGCTCGGCCGTGTGGTTGCCGAAGACGCATACGCGCCCGGAAACGACGACGACCCGATCGTCACGCGCAATACCCTGCTCAACGAAAAATGGGTGGAAAAAATCGATGCGGCCGGCGTGCAGAGCATCGTCGTGCGATCACCGATCACCTGTGAGTCGAGTTTCGGCGTCTGCGCGCATTGCTACGGACGCGATCTGGCGCGCGGGCATCTGGTCAACATGGGCGAAGCCGTCGGCGTCATCGCAGCGCAGTCCATCGGTGAGCCGGGCACGCAGTTGACCATGCGCACGTTCCATATCGGTGGCGCGGCCTCGCGTGCTGCGGCTGTGGACAATGTGCAGGTCAAGACGACAGGTACGCTCAAGTTCAACAACCTCAAGACCGTGCAGCACAATCAGGGCCATCTGGTTGCGGTTTCGCGTTCGGGCGAGTTATCGGTCATGGATGTCCACGGTCGCGAGCGCGAACGCTACAAAGTACCGTACGGCGCCACGATTGCGGCCAAAGACGGTGCGGCGATCAAGCCGGGCCAGATCGTGGCGACATGGGACCCGCACACCCACCCGATCGTATCGGAAGTCGCTGGCCGCATTCGCTTCATCGATTTCATCGACGGCATCACCGTACAGGCCCAGACCGATGAATTGACGGGTCTGGAATCCTCGGTTGTGACCGATCCGAAACGTCGCGGCACGCAGGCCAAGGACCTGCGTCCGATCGTGCGTCTGGAAGACAAGAAGGGCAAAGAGCTGAAATTGCCTGGTACGGACATTCCGGCGCAGTACTTCCTGCCGGCCGGCGCGATTGTGTCGATCCAGGACGGCGCCGAAGTCGGCGTCGGCGACGTGGTTGCACGTATTCCGCAGGAAACGTCGAAAACCCGCGACATCACCGGCGGTCTGCCGCGCGTCGCCGATCTGTTCGAGGCGCGCAAGCCCAAGGAACCGGCGATTCTGGCCGAGGTGTCCGGCATCGTCGGTTTTGGCAAGGACACCAAGGGCAAACAGCGCCTGGTGATCAAGGACGCCGACGGTACCAATCACGAGGAGCTGATTCCGAAGTGGCGTCAGGTCATCGTGTTTGAAGGCGAACACGTCGAAAAAGGCGAAACGGTCGTCGACGGCGAACCCAACCCGCACGATATCCTGCGTCTGCTCGGGGTTGAGCCGCTGGCTGCCTATCTGGTCAAGGAAATCCAGGACGTGTATCGCCTGCAGGGCGTGCGCATCAACGACAAGCATATCGAGACGATCATTCGCCAGATGCTGCGCAAGGTCGAAGTGGTCGAGACAGGCGACAGCCACTATCTGCGTGGCGAGCAAGCCGAACGCGTACGCCTGGTCGAGGAAAATGCTCGCATCACTTCGCGCGACGAACGACCTGCAGACGTCGTGCCGATCCTGCTCGGCATCACCAAGGCATCGCTGGCCACGGAGTCGTTCATTTCGGCCGCTTCGTTCCAGGAAACCACACGCGTACTGACCGAAGCCGCGGTTCGCGGGACCCGCGACACCTTGCGCGGCCTCAAGGAAAACGTGATTGTCGGGCGGCTGATCCCGGCCGGAACCGGACTTGCCTACCACAGCGAGCGTCGCCGCAAGCCGGGCGAGCTGACCGAGTCGGAACTGGAGACCCTGCGTGGCGGGGCATCTGTCGAGGTGGCTGCCGAGGAAGCGCCAGGCGAGAGCTGATCGACACTTGAAAAAACCCTGCCATTGCCAATCAGGCGGGCAGGGTCATCAAGCAAGGTGAACGCGGAAACGCCTGTTGCGAATCCTTGATCGACCCGATATAATGCGGAGCTCGATTCGCCGTAGTCTCTTTTGGCGGGTCGACAGAATTACGCGCTAACGCGAAATGGGGGGCAGGAAGTCCCTTGTATTCGTTGCCAGGATGCTAGATGCGGTCGCCAGGTGTTTTCGTCTGCCGACCAAATCAGGCGCACGGTTTACATCAGTATTTGCAGCCCGGATTTTCGTCCGGGCTGTTTTTTCGTCTTACGGAACCCAACGCATGTCGACAGTAAATCAATTGGTGCGCAAGGCGCGCCATCCGAAGACATACAAGAGCGCTTCGCCGGCTCTGGCGAATTGTCCGCAGCGTCGCGGCGTATGCACGCGCGTGTATACGACCACGCCGAAAAAGCCGAACTCGGCCTTGCGCAAAGTGGCCAAGGTGCGTTTGACAAACGGCTTCGAGGTGATCAGTTACATCGGCGGTGAAGGCCATAACCTCCAGGAGCATTCCGTCGTGCTGATTCGCGGTGGGCGCGTGAAGGATCTGCCGGGCGTGCGCTATCACACGGTTCGCGGCTCGCTCGATGCGGCCGGTGTCGCCAAGCGTCGCCAGAGCCGTTCCAAGTACGGTGCGAAACGTCCAAAGAGCTAGTAACAGACCGGATTCGGTACGAGCTGAAAGCGCAAGTAGTCGAACCACTTTCATAAAGATATTCGGACAAAGATTATGTCGAGAAAAGGCAATACACCCACGCGCGAGTTGCTGCCGGATCCGAAGCATGGCAGCGAGCTGATTTCCCGCTTCATCAACATGGTGATGAAGAGCGGCAAGAAATCGGTTGCCGAGGGCATTGTTTATGGGGCGATCGAGCAGATCGGCCAAAAGCATGCAACACCGGTGGATATTGTCGAAAAGGCGCTGGGCAATGTCGCTCCGACCGTTGAGGTGAAGTCGCGCCGCGTCGGCGGTGCCACTTATCAGGTGCCGGTCGAAGTGCGCGCTTCGCGGCGCATGGCGTTGGCCATGCGTTGGGTTATCGAGGCAGCGCGCAAGCGCGGTGAAAATTCGATGCCGCGCAAGTTGGCTGCTGAACTGCTTGATGCTTCCGAGAGTCGCGGCGGTGCGGTGAAGAAGCGTGAAGACACGCACCGCATGGCCGAGGCCAACAAGGCGTTCTCGCATTACCGTTGGTAATGACGTCGCCCTGGATGGTTGGGAATCAGTCCGGCATCTATGCCGGGAAAATTGGATGTGCGGTCCGGATGGCTGCTTGATATTCGGGAAAGGCTTCCCTTTTGGACAGGATTATGGCTCGCAAGACACCAATCGATCGCTACCGTAATTTCGGCATCATGGCTCACATCGATGCAGGGAAGACTACGACCACGGAGCGCATTCTTTTTTACACCGGCGTCAGTCACAAGATTGGCGAGGTGCATGAGGGTGCGGCTGCGATGGACTGGATGGAGCAGGAGCAGGAGCGCGGCATCACCATCACGTCGGCTGCGACCACTTGCTTCTGGAAGGGCATGGACGGCGCCCTGGACCAGTATCGCTTCAACATCATCGATACTCCGGGGCACGTCGACTTCACGATCGAAGTCGAGCGCAGTCTGCGCGTGCTCGATGGAGCCGTATTCGTGTTGTGCGCCGTTGGTGGCGTGCAGCCGCAGTCCGAAACCGTCTGGCGTCAGGCCAACAAGTATGCGGTGCCGCGCGTTGCGTTCGTCAACAAGATGGATCGCGCCGGTGCGGATTTCGACAAAGTCGTCGGCCAGCTCAAGAGCCGATTGAAAGCCAATCCGGTACCGATGCAGTTGCCGATCGGCGCGGAAGACAATTTCGAGGGCGTGATCGACCTGATCAAGATGAAGGCGATCCACTGGGATATGGAGTCCCAGGGCATGAAGTTCGAGTATCGCGATATTCCAGCCGACCTCGTCGAGAAGGCGGGCAAGTCGCGCGAGCACATGATCGAGTCTGCTGCGGAAACCAGCGAAGAGCTGATGAACAAGTATCTCGACGGCGGCGAATTGTCCGAGGACGAGATCATCAGTGGCATTCGTGCCGGTACCGTGGCCAACACAATGATTCCGGTTTTTTGTGGCTCGGCATTCAAGAACAAGGGCGTTCAGGCGATGCTTGATGGCGTCGTCCGCTTTTTGCCGGCACCGGCAGATCGTCCGCCAGTCAAAGGCGTGGACGAGGACGAAAAAGAAGATTCGCGCAAGGCGGAAGACACAGATCCTTTTTCGGCGCTGGCGTTCAAGATCGCAACCGACCCGTATGTCGGCGCGTTGACGTTCTTCCGTGTCTATTCCGGGGTGCTTAATTCCGGCGACACCGTTTACAACCCGATCAAGGGCAAGAAAGAGCGCATCGGTCGCCTGCTGCAGATGCATGCAAACAATCGCGAAGAAATCAAGGAAGTTCGCGCGGGCGATATCGCTGCGGCCGTGGGTCTGAAAGACGTGACCACCGGCGATACGCTGTGCGCATCGGACAAGGTCATCACCTTGGAGAAGATGAGCTTCCCGGAGCCCGTCATCGCCATGGCGATCGAACCAAAGACCAAGAGCGACCAGGAAAAGATGGGTATCGCTCTGTCGCGCCTCGCCCAGGAAGATCCGTCGTTCCGCGTACGTGGCGACGAAGAATCCGGTCAGACCATTATCGCCGGAATGGGCGAGTTGCACCTGGACATCATCGTTGATCGCATGAAGCGCGAATTCAGCGTCGAGGCGAATGTCGGCAAGCCGCAGGTTGCGTACCGCGAAACGATTCGCAAGCCGGTCAAGCAGGAAGGCAAGTTCGTGCGCCAGTCCGGTGGCCGCGGCCAGTACGGTCACGTGGTCATCGAAATGGAACCGCGCGAACGCGGTTCCGGCTTCGAATTCGAGAACGCGATCGTCGGCGGCGTGATTCCGAAGGAATACATCCCGGCAGTCGAAAAGGGTCTGCGCGAAGCGCTGACGACCGGCCCGCAGGCGGGGTTCCCCGTGGTCGACGTCAAAGTGCGGCTGGTCGATGGTTCGTACCACGAAGTCGACTCCAACGAAATGGCGTTCAAGATCGCCGGCTCGATGGCATTCAAGGAAGGCTTCAACAAGGCCAATCCGGTCCTGCTTGAGCCGATCATGAAAGTCGAAGTCGTTTCGCCGGAAGATTACATGGGCGATGTGATGGGCGATATTTCCCGGCGCCGCGGCGTCCTGCAGGGTTCCGACGATTCGCCGTCCGGCAAGGTCATCACCGCGGTGGTGCCGCTGGGCGAGATGTTCGGTTATGCGACCAGCCTGCGCTCGATGAGCCAGGGGCGTGCGACCTTCACGATGGAATTCGACCATTACGCCGATGCGCCGACGAACATCGCCGAAGCGGTAATGAAAAAAGCCTGATTCTTTGTCTACAACTTTAGTGTCCGAGGTTTAAGCCATGTCCAAAGGAAAATTCGAGCGAACCAAACCGCATGTGAACGTAGGCACGATCGGCCACGTGGATCACGGCAAGACGACGCTGACTGCGGCGCTGACGAAGGTGGGCGCGGAACGGTTTGGCGGCGAGTTCAAGGATTATTCGTCGATTGACGCGGCGCCGGAAGAGAAGGCGCGCGGCATCACGATATCGACGGCGCACGTGGAATACGAGTCGCCGACGCGGCATTACGCGCACGTGGACTGCCCGGGGCATGCGGACTACGTGAAGAACATGATCACGGGTGCGGCGCAGATGGACGGAGCGATTCTGGTGGTATCGGCTGCTGACGGTCCGATGCCGCAGACGCGCGAGCACATTCTGCTGGCGCGCCAGGTCGGCGTGCCGTACGTGGTGGTGTACTTGAACAAGTGCGACATGGTTGCCGAGAGCGACGCGGAGCTGCTGGAGCTGGTTGATTTGGAAGTACGCGACTTGCTGAGCAAGTACGAGTTTCCGGGCGACAAGACCCCGATCATCAAGGGATCGGCGTTGAAGGCGCTGGAAGGCGACCAGAGCGAGCTGGGTGTGCCGTCGATCGTGGCGCTGGTGGATGCGCTGGATGCCTACATACCGGAGCCGGTGCGCGTGCTGGACAAGCCGTTCCTGTTGCCGGTCGAGGACGTGTTCTCGATTTCGGGCCGTGGCACGGTGGTGACCGGACGCGTGGAGCGCGGAATTGTGAAGGTGGGCGACGAAATCGAGATTGTGGGGATTCGTCCGACGCAGAAGACGACATGCACGGGCGTGGAGATGTTCCGCAAGCTGCTCGACGAAGGTCGTGCAGGCGACAACGTGGGCGTGCTGTTGCGCGGTACCAAGCGCGACGAGGTTCAGCGCGGCCAGGTGCTGTGCAAGCCGGGCACGATCACCCCGCATACCGACTTCGAAGCCGAAGTGTATGTGCTGAGCAAGGACGAAGGCGGCCGTACCACGCCGTTTTTCAAGGGCTATCGCCCGCAGTTCTACTTCCGCACGACGGATGTGACCGGAGCGGTGGAGTTGCCGGAAGGTGTCGAGATGGTGATGCCGGGCGACAACGTCAAGTTGGTGGTGAGCCTGATCCACCCGATTGCGATGGAAGAAGGCCTGCGATTCGCGATTCGCGAAGGCGGCCGCACGGTTGGTGCCGGCGTGGTGGCGAAGATTATCAAATAAGAGCCGGGAACCGGGATTCGGGATCATCGAAACTCATCAGGTTGCGGCGCACTTTTGAAAACTCCGGCAAGGATGCCGGTTTGTTCCTGGTCATCAGGGAGGATGGCTGAACCAAGCAAGAGCGATGAAAAGTCGCTTGGCGAATTGAAAACACAACGTTCTTTGAGGAAATGGCAATGGCGGACCAGAAGATTCGAATTCGGCTCAAGGCGTACGACCATCGCCTGATTGATCGTTCGGCGGGTGAGATCGTCGAGACGGCCAAGCGTACCGGCGCGCAAGTGCGCGGTCCGATTCCGCTGCCGACCAAAATTGAGCGCTATACGATTCTGGTTTCGCCGCACGCCGACAAGGACGCGCGCGACCAGTATGAAACACGGACCCACAAGCGGGTTCTCGATATTGTCGACCCCAACGACAAGACCGTGGATGCGTTGATGAAGCTCGACCTCGCCGCCGGCGTGGACGTGCAGATCAAATTGTATTGAAACGCGAGGGCTGCGGGCTGAGGGTTGAAGTCCAACAAAGGATGAACCCTTGGCGCTGTTGATCTACAGCCCTCAGCCCTGGGCCTTCAAGCCCTGGCAACTGAAGCAAGAAGCAGGACACGAGCATGAGTATCGGATTGGTTGGAAAAAAATGCGGGATGTCGCGAATCTTCACCGATGCCGGTGAATCGATTCCGGTTACCTTGATTGAGGCGACGCCAAATCGCGTAACCCAGGTGAAGACCGAGGAAAGCGACGGCTATAGCGCCGTGCAAGTAACCATGGGCAGCAAGCGCGCCGCCTTGGTCAACAAGCCGCTGTCGGGTCATTTCGCCAAAGCCAAGGTCGAAGCCGGTCGCGGCTTGTGGGAATTCCGCGTCGATGCGAAGGACCTGGGCAATTACAGCGTCGGTGCCGAAATCAAGGCCGACGACGTATTCAAGACCGGACAGATCGTCGATGTGGCCGGCGTCAGCAAGGGCAAGGGCTTTCAGGGCACGATCAAGCGCTGGAACTTCAAGATGGGCGACGCGACACATGGCAACTCGTTGTCGCACCGTGCGCCAGGCTCGATTGGTCAGCGCCAGACCCCAGGCCGCGTGTTCAAGGGCAAAAAGATGGCTGGGCACATGGGCAATGTCAATCGCACCGCGATGAATCTCGAAGTCGTAAAAATCGATTCTGAGCGTCATCTGATTGCGATTCGCGGTTCTGTACCCGGCGCACCGGGTGGCAGCGTCATCATTCGCGCGGCCTCGAAGGCTTAACGGAGCAAGTCATGGAACTCCAGATCGCAGGCTCAAAAAAATCCATGTCGGTTTCCGACACGGTATTCGACCGGAAATTTTCCGAAGCTCTTGTGCATCAGGTAGTCGTTGCGTACCGCAATGCGGGCCGTTCCGGCACGAAGGCGCAGAAAACCCGTTCGGAAGTCAACGGAACGACCAAGAAATCCAAGAAGCAGAAAGGTGGCGGCGCTCGTCACGGCGCGTTGACCGCTCCGATTTTCGTGGGCGGCGGCCGTGCATTCGCGGCGCGTCCCCGCAGCTTCGCCGAAAAAGTGAACAAGAAGATGTACCGCGGTGCGATCAAGACGATCCTGTCGGAACTCAATCGCCGCAACAGGCTGAAAATCGTTGATTCGTTCGGCATGGACAAGCCCGATACCAAGGGTCTGGCAGCGAAATTGAAGGATTACAGTGGTCGCACGCTGATCGTTAGCGAAGGCGTGGATGAGAATTTGTTCCTGTCAGCGCGCAATCTGCCGTACGTCAGCGTGGTGGATGTGGCGGCGATGGATCCGGTCAGCCTGGTCGATGCGGCGCATGTGGTCATGACCGTTGACTCGGTCAAGAAGATCGAGGAGTGGCTGGCATGAGCGAGATTACCAACGAGCGGTATTACGAAGTTATCCGTGCACCGCATGTTTCGGAAAAGAGTGCGCGCCTGGCCGAACACAATCAATATGTATTTGAAGTGTCGGCCGACGCGGACAAAAAGACGATCAAGGCAGCGGTTGAAGCTTTGTTCAACGTTACCGTCGAAGCGGTGAATCTGGTGAACGTCAAAGGCAAGTCCAAGTCGTTCCGTTTCCGCAAAGGCAATCGCAATGGCTGGCGCAAGGCTTATGTGAGCCTGCCGGAAGGCCAGAGCATTGATGTAACCGCGAAGCCCTGAAGCGATCATGGGCGGCGTGATCGCCCGTAGTGATTAGGAATAAACATGGCACTGATTACCCTCAAGCCAACATCTCCCGGACGCCGCGCCACCGTGCGCGTATCCACCCCCGGTCTGCACAAGGGCGCACCGTTCGCGCCATTGACAGAATCGCAGTCCAATAGCGGTGGTCGCAACCATTACGGTCGTATTACCACGCGTCACAGGGGCGGCGGCTCCAAACAGAACTACCGCATCATCGACTTCAAGCGCGACAAGGAAAATATTGCGTGCCGAGTCGAGCGTCTGGAATACGATCCGAACCGTACCGCACACATCGCTTTGCTGTGTTACGTCGACGGCGAGCGCCGATACATCATCGCGCCGAAGGGTATCAGCGTTGGCGATCAATTGATGGCCGGACGCGACGCTCCGATCAAGGTCGGCAATACTTTGCCACTGCGCAACGTTCCGATCGGTGCCACGATTCACTGCATCGAAATGAAGCCGGGCAAAGGTGCGCAACTTGCGCGCAGTGCCGGCGCATCGGTGCAACTGGTTGCACGTGAAGGCGCCTACGCCACTTTGCGCTTGCGTTCCGGCGAAATGCGCAAGGTTCCAGCTGACTGCCGCGCCACCATAGGCGAAGTCGGCAATTCCGAACACAACCTGCGCAAGCTGGGCAAGGCGGGCGCCAAGCGCTGGCGCGGCATTCGTCCGACCGTGCGCGGCGCGGCGATGAATCCGGTGGATCATCCGCACGGCGGTGGTGAGGCCAAGGCAGGCCAGGGCAATCCGCATCCGGTGTCGCCGTGGGGCCAACCATCCAAGGGCTACAAGACGCGCAAGAACAAGCGCACCAGTCAGTTCATCGTGCGCGATCGCAGAGGCTAATCCATGGCACGTTCACTCAAGAAAGGCCCGTTCGTCGATTTGCATCTTTTGAAGAAGGTGGAGACGGCGGTTTCCAGCAATTCCAAGCGTCCGATCAAGACCTGGTCACGGCGTTCGATGATCCTGCCCGAAATGGTGGGTCTGACGATCGCCGTGCACAACGGCAAGGCGCATGTACCGGTACTGGTCAACGAGAACATGGTCGGGCACAAACTCGGCGAGTTCGCGGCGACCCGCACCTTCAAAGGTCACTCCGGCGACAAGAAATCCGCCGAAGCCAAGAAGTAAGAGGGCACAACCATGACAGCCAAAGCCACTCAATCCGACGCGCCGAAAGCCAAGGCGATCCTGCGCGGCGTCCGTATCTCGCCGCAGAAGGCGCGTCTGGTTGCCGATCAGGTGCGCGGTATGCCGGTCGGCAAAGCGGCCGATTTGCTCAAGTTCAGCGACAAGAAAGCCGGACACCTGATCAAGAAAGTGTTGTTGTCGGCTGTCGCCAACGCCGAAAACAATCTCGGTGCCGACGTGGACGAGTTGAAGATCGCCACGATTGCCGTGGACGAAGGTCCGCGCCTGAAACGCATGCATGCCCGCGCCAAGGGGCGCGGCACGCAGATCATCAAGCGCACCAGCCACATTACCGTGGTCGTGGGCAGCTGACAGGAAAACAACGATGGGTCACAAAGTTCATCCAACCGGTATTCGTCTCGGCATTTCCAAGGACTGGAATTCGAAGTGGTTCGCGAACAAGCGCGAATACGCTCAATACCTGACCGCCGACCTCAAGGTGCGCGAGATGCTGCGCAAGAAACTGGCCCAGGCCGGTGTCTCGCGCATTCAGATCGAGCGTCCCGCCAAGAGCGCACGGATCACCATTCATACGGCGCGACCGGGTGTGGTGATCGGCAAGAAGGGCGAGGACATCGAGAGGCTGCGCAAGGATGTTTCCACGCTGATGGGCGTTCCCGCACACATCAACGTATCCGAAGTCCGCAAGCCCGAGATAGACGCGCAACTGGTTGCCGAATCCATTGCCCAACAGCTCGTGCGCCGCATCATGTTTCGCCGTGCGATGAAGCGCGCGGTGGGAAATGCAATGCGCCTCGGAGCGCTCGGTATCAAGGTGAATGTTGCAGGCCGCCTGAATGGTGCGGAAATCGCACGTTCGGAATGGTATCGCGAAGGTCGCGTGCCGTTGCATACGCTGCGCGCGGACATCGATTACGGTTTCGCCGAGGCAAAAACCACCTACGGAATCATCGGCATCAAGGTGTGGGTATACAAGGGCGAGATCTTCGACCTGCATGCCGCTTCAGCGGAAACCAAGGATGAAGGTCGCGACGGCCCACCGCCGCGCGAGCGCCGTGAACCACGTGAACATCGCCAACCGCGCGAGCCGCGGCAGGCAGCCAAATAAACATCAACAATTTTGCCAGGACGGCGACTTGTGAACTTCGCGACCAGGACGATCGCAATAGCAGGATATAAAGATCATGCTGCAACCCAAACGCACAAAATACCGAAAAGTACAGAAAGCCCGTAACCGCGGACTGAGTTATGTCGGCAACAAGGTCAGCTTCGGCGAGTACGGTCTGAAGGCAACCACGCACGGACATCTGACCGCGCGTCAGATCGAGGCGGCGCGTCGTTGCGTGACCCGCTTCGTCAAGCGTGGCGGCAAGCTGTGGATTCGCGTGTTCCCGGACAAACCGATCACCAAGAAGCCGATCGAAGTGCGTATGGGTAACGGCAAGGGCAATGTCGAGTTCTGGGTAGCCGTGGTGCAACCGGGCCGCATGCTTTATGAAATCGAAGGCGTTCCGGAAGATGCCGCACGCGAAGCGTTCCGTCTGGCTGCTGCCAAGCTTTCGGTACAAACCCAATTCGTGAACCGTACGGTGCTGTGATGGAAATCAAGAAACTGCGCAAGCAATCCGCTTCCGACCTGAACGAGCATCTGCTCGAGCTGCGTCGCGAGCAATTCAACCTGCGCATGCAGCGTGGCGCCGGCGAGCAGAAACATACGCACCATTTCAAGCGGGTCCGGCGCGAGGTCGCGCAGGTCAAGACCCTGCTTGGCGAAAAGACCAAATAAGGGCGGCGGTAATGAGCGAACAGACAAAAACGCAGCGCACGGTCGAAGGCCGTGTGGTGAGCGACAAGATGCGCAACACCGTCACCGTGTTGATTGAGCGTCAGGTGCAGCACCCGTTGTTCGGAAAGATCGTGCGCCGTTCGACGAAAGTGCATGCGCATGACGAAAAAGGCGAGTGCAAGCACGGCGACATGGTTCGCATCGTGGAATGCCGCCCGCTTTCCAAGACCAAGAACTGGCGCGTTGTCGACATCGTCGCACGCGCTGCGCAATAACGTGGCAGCAGGGAGAAATTCACCATGATCCAGATGCAATCCACGTTGGCTGCGGCGGACAACAGCGGCGCGAAGGAATTGATGTGCATCAAGGTGCTTGGCGGGTCCAAGCGCCGTTATGCAGGAATTGGCGACGTCATCAAGGTTTCGGTGCGCGACGCGATTCCACGCGGCAAGGTCAAGAAAGGCGAGGTTTATGATGCCGTCGTCGTGCGTACCCGCAAGGGTGTGCGTCGTTCCGACGGATCCTTGATCCGTTTCGACGGCAATGCAGCAGTGTTGCTCAATACCAAGCTGGAACCGATCGGTACGCGTATTTTCGGACCGGTTACGCGCGAGTTGCGCAGCGAACGTTTCATGAAGATCGTCTCGCTCGCGCCGGAAGTGCTCTGAGAGCCGGGATTGGGATTCGAGATTCGAAATACCAGAGAACACGAATATGAACAGGATTAAAAAGGGCGATCACGTGATCGTGATCACCGGCAAATACAAAGGCCAGAAGGGTGAGGTCATGCGCGTTGCCGATGATCGCGTCGTCGTGCAGAACATCAACCTGATCAAACGCCACACCAAGCCGAATCCGCAGCTCAACCAGCCGGGCGGAATCGTCGAGCGCGAGGCGCCAATCCATATCTCCAACGTGATGCTGTTCAACCCCGCCACTGGCAAGGGTGACCGCGTCGGTTACAAGACACTCGACGATGGTCGCAAGGTACGCACGTACCACGCCAGCGGCGAAATGGTCGACGCCTGAGGAAACTAGTCATGGTTCGCCTGGAAAAATTCTACAAAGACGAAGTCGTTCCCAAATTGATGGAGCGTTTCGGCTACGCCAATCCGATGCAGGTGCCGCGCCTGACCAAGATCACGCTGAATATGGGCGTGGGCGAGGCGGCTGCCAACAAGAAGGTGTTGGAAAACGCCCTCGCAGACATGGCCAAGATTGCCGGCCAGAAACCGGTAACGACATTGGCACGCAAGTCGATCGCGACCTTCAAGATTCGTGACGGCTGGCCGATCGGCTGCAAGGTCACGTTGCGCCGCGCACGGATGTACGAGTTCTTCGACCGCCTCGTCAACATCTCGCTGCCGCGAGTGCGCGATTTTCGCGGCATGAGCGGACGTGCGTTCGACGGTCGCGGCAACTACAACATGGGCGTCAAGGAACAGATCATCTTTCCGGAAATCGATTTCGATCAGGTCGACGCGATGCGCGGCATGGATATCGCGATCACGACGACTGCTCGCAGCGACGAAGAAGCCAAGGCATTGTTGGAAGCCTTCAGCTTCCCGTTCCGCAACTAATTGACAAGAGAGTAACGGTATGGCCAAGACCAGCATGGTGGAACGCGAGAAGAAGCGCGCGAAACTGGTGAAAAAACACGCCGACAAGCGCAAGCAGCTCAAGGCGACCATTCTCGACCCGACGACTTCGTTCGACGAAAAGATGGCCGCGCAGACCAAGCTGCAAAAGCTGCCGCGCGATTCCAGTCCATCGCGCCAGCGCAATCGTTGCGAGTTGACCGGACGTTCGCGCGGCGTCTATCGCAAGTTTTCGCTGGGTCGCCACAAGCTGCGCGAAGCGACCATGCGCGGCGACGTGCCGGGTCTGCGCAAGGCCAGTTGGTAGCCGCGCCGGGATTCCGGATTGGCGAGTGGAGATTTGCAACACCCTTTTCTCGCTTGCGGTCGCACACAAATAATCGGTTTCACCGGATATCGATGCATTACAGGAATATTGAATCATGAGCATGACTGATCCCATCGCGGATATGTTTACCCGCATACGCAACGCCCAGGCTACGGCCAAGGCGACTGTGCGCATGCCTTCCTCGAAGATCAAGGCGGCCATCGCCAAGGTCCTCAAGGACGAAGGCTACGTGCGCGATTTCCAGGTCAGCAAGGCCGAGAACAACAAATCCGTTCTCGAGATTGCGCTGAAGTATTTCGAAGGACGCCCGGCGATTGATCGCCTGGACCGTTCCAGTCGTTCCGGCTTGCGTGTTTATCGCGGCAAGGACGCATTGCCCAAGGTCATGAGCGGGCTTGGCATTGCCATTATTTCGACGCCCCAGGGCATCATGACCGATGCCCAGGCACGCGCGAACGGCGTCGGTGGCGAAGTCATCGGCACTGTCGTCTGATCAGGAGAAAGACCATGTCACGTGTCGCAAAAAAACCGGTCGCGCTCCCCAAAGGGGTCGAGTGCACCGTGGCCAACGATGCCATTTCGGTAAAGGGCCCCAAGGGCACTTTGAAAACCGCGCGCCTGAAGGGCGTTGATATCGAGGTCAGGAACGGTGAGATCCTTTGCAATGTGAAGGACCTCAACGACATGAAGATGGCCGGTACCACGCGCGCATTGATTGCGAACATGGTGCATGGCGTGTCGACCGGATACGAGCGCAAGCTCGAACTGGTAGGCGTCGGTTATCGTGCCGCATTGCAGGGCAAGGATTTGAACCTCACGCTGGGCTTCTCGCATCCGGTCGTGTTCAAGGCTCCTGAGGGGATCACGCTGAGCGTTCCTACGCAGACCGAAGTCATGATTGTCGGTGCGGACAAACAGCGCGTCGGTGAAGTGGCAGCGAAGATCCGCGCGTTCCGACCACCGGAACCATACAAGGGCAAGGGTGTGCGTTATGCGGGTGAACGCATCACGCTCAAAGAAGCGAAGAAGGCGTAGGAGTCGGGAAATGGACAAGAACACAGCAAGACTGCGCCGCGCGAAAGCCACGCGCATGCATATTCGCAAGCTCGGCGTACCGCGTCTGACCGTGCATCGCACCGATCAGCACCTATACGCGCAGGTCATCTCGGCCTCGGGAGACAAGGTGCTGGCAGCGGCTTCCACGGTTCAGAAGGCGGTCGCCGATGGCCTCAAGGGCACCAAGAACAAGGCTGCCGCTGCTGCAGTCGGCAAGGCCATCGCGGAAAAAGCGAAAGCCGCCGGCGTCGACAGCGTGGCTTTTGACCGCTCCGGTCTGCGTTATCACGGTCGCGTCGCCGCGTTGGCGGATGCAGCCCGTGAGGCCGGATTGAAGTTTTGAAAAACCAGGGCTGAGGGCAAAGGGCCAACGGCAGAAAAGCAGCAGGGCACGCGCTCTTGATCTTCTGCCCCCAGTCCTCAACTCCGAACAACACACAATTCTAAGCGGCCTGGCCGCAAGCAAAAGTCCGCATCACGACAGTGAGCGGCAACAAAGGTGAAATGATGTCAAGCAACGAACGTGAAAACAGCGACGGCATGCTGGAGAAACTCATCGCCGTCAACCGCGTGGCCAAAACGGTCAAGGGCGGCAGGCAGATGAGTTTCACCGCACTGACGGTAGTCGGCGATGGTGACGGCAAGGTCGGTCTGGGCTATGGCAAGGCACGCGAAGTGCCGGTTGCCATTTCCAAAGCCATGGAACGTGCACGCCGCGGCATGATCAGCGTCAAGCTGAACAACGGCACGTTATGGCACGCGGTCAAGGCCAATCACGGTGCTGCGAAGGTTTACATGCAGCCGGCTGCGGAAGGTACCGGTGTGATCGCCGGCGGTGCCATGCGCGCCGTGCTGGAAGTGGTCGGAGTCAAGAACGTGTTGGCCAAGACGGTCGGCTCGCGCAATCCAATCAATCTCGTGCGTGCCACGATCAAGGGTTTGCAGGCCATGGCCGCACCTGAGCGCATCGCGGCAAAACGCGGCAAGAAAATCGAAGAGGTGGGCGGTTATGGCCAAAGCTAAAACCACTCAGGCAGGCACGATTCGCGTGCGCCTGTACAAGAGCATGATCAGCTGTCAGCACCGGCATCGTCTGAGTGTAAAGGCGCTGGGCCTGAACAAGCTCAACGATGTGCGCGAGTTGAAAGACAGCCCACAAGTGCGCGGCCTGATCAACCAGGTCCGCTATCTGGTGCGCATCGAAGAAACCGCGTAATCGCAACAAGTAACCTGGAGTTCGCAGTCATGCGTCTGAATACACTCAAACCCGCCAAAGGTTCGCGCAAGGCGCGTACGCGCGTCGGCCGCGGCATTGGTTCGGGACTCGGCAAGACTGCCGGTCGCGGTCACAAGGGCCAATTTGCCCGCAGCGGCAAGGGCAAGGTCAAGGCCGGATTCGAAGGCGGCCAGATGCCGATGCAGCGGCGTCTGCCGAAAGTCGGCTTCCGCTCCAAAATCGCACACGAAGTTTGCGAAGTCCTGCTGTACAAACTTGATTCGATCAAAGCCGACACCATCGACTTTGCGACACTCAAGGCTGCCGGGCTGATTGAAAGCCGGGCGCTGCGCGCCAAGATCGTGAAGAAGGGCGAAATCAAGCGCGCGATCAAATTGAGCGGCGTTGCGGTTACGGCCGGTGCCAAGGCGGCGATCGAAGCCGCCGGTGGAAATGTGGAGTAATCGTGGCAAACCCGCAATCCAACATGCTGTCGAACCTGGGCAAGCTGACTGAGCTCAAGCAGCGCATCTTGTTCGTCATTGGCGCGCTGGTTGTGTATCGGCTGGGTTCGTTCATCCCGGTTCCGGGCGTGAACTCCGATGCCATGTCGCGACTGATCGAGGGTCAGGGCGGGCTGGTGAGCATGTTCAACATGTTTTCCGGCGGTGCGCTGAAGCGCTTTTCCCTGTTCGCATTGGGTGTCGTGCCGTACATCTCGGCTTCGATTATCGTGCAGATGTTCGGTTCGGTCATTCCGAGCTGGGCGGCATTGCGCAAGGAAGGCGAATCCGGCCGGCGCAAGCTGACTCAATGGACTCGATACGGCACCATTGGGCTGGCTACGTTCCAGGCATTCGGCATTGCCACCATGCTCCAGCATCAGGCGGGAGTCGTTTACACCCCGGGGCCGAGCTTTATCTTCGGCACTGTTGTCGGACTGACCGCGGGAACGATGTTCCTGATGTGGTTGGGCGAACAGATTACCGAACGCGGTATCGGCAATGGTATTTCGTTGCTGATTTTCGCCGGTATCGTCGCCGGTCTGCCTGCGGCGGTGGTCCATACGCTGCAAATGTCGCAGCAGGGCGAATTGAGTCCATTGAAGGTCATGGCGGTGTTGGTTCTGGTGCTCGGCGTCACGGCATTCGTGGTTTTCGTCGAGCGCGGTCAGCGTCGCATTACCGTCAATTACGCCCGGCGTCAGGGCGGCGCGCGCGCGTACATGAACCAGAGCTCGCATTTGCCGCTGAAGATCAACATGTCCGGCGTTATTCCGCCGATCTTCGCTTCTTCGTTGATACTGTTCCCCTCGACCGCGTCTTCGTGGCTGGCCAATGGCGCGGACATTCGCTGGCTGCAGCAGATCACCGCTGCGCTCGCGCCGGGTGAGCCGCTGTACGAAATCCTGTATGCCGTGCTGGTCATCGTCTTCGCGTTTTTCTATACCGCTTTGGTGTTCAATTCCGCTGAAACGGCCGACAACCTGAAGAAATCCGGTGCGTTGATCCCGGGAATTCGCCCGGGGCGGGCGACGGCTGACTATATCGACGCCGTGCTGACGCGCCTGACCGGCGCCGGGGCGTTGTATCTGGTCCTGGTGTGCCTGATCCCCACGTTTTTGCAGCAAAGCTGGCATGTCCCGTTCTATTTTGGCGGTACCTCGTTGCTGATCGTGGTGGTGGTGGTGATGGACTTTACCGCCCAGGTGCAGGCGCATCTGGTTTCCCACCAGTACGACAGCCTGCTGAAAAAGGCCAATCTCAAGGGTTATGGCCGTAGCGGCGGGACCCGCTAGGCAGATCAGCGAAAGTCCGGAATTTACGGGTCAAAGCCCTGTTCGGGCTTCTAGTTTGACCAAAATCACGTTACAATTAACAGTTCACTGCGTAACAAGTCGAATCGGAGAAGATATAAATGGCGCGCATTGCAGGAGTCAATCTGCCGGTACAGAAACACGTTTGTATCGGTCTGCAAAGCATCTTTGGCATTGGCCGTTCGCGGTCGCGCAAAGTGTGCGAAGTCGCCGGAGTCGATCCGACGACAAAGATCAAATCGTTGACTGAAGCCGAGGTCGAGCAATTGCGTCAGGCCGTGGCCAAGTACGCGGTCGAAGGCGATCTGCGCCGCGAAGTCGGCATCAGCATCAAGCGCCTGATCGACCTGGGTACTTATCGCGGATTGCGCCATCGCCGCGGTCTGCCGGTTCGAGGCCAGCGCTCGCGCACCAATGCGCGTACCCGGAAAGGTCCGCGTCGGGCCATCCGGAAAAACTGATTTTTGCAAACGCGCACGGGAGTTCCCCGCGCGTTTCTCGCAGCGACTGAAGCTTTGGCTCGCTGCATTGGCGCTTCGATACGCCAACTCGTTTTGGAATGACTTTGGAAACCTTGTCCCATGAATAAACCGGTCGCAGCCAAGACCAAGAAGAAGGCCAAGCGCGTCGTCACCGATGCGATCGTGCACGTGCAGGCTTCGTTCAACAATACCGTGGTCACGATCACCGACCGCCAGGGCAATGCGCTTTCCTGGGCAACCGCCGGAGGCGCGGGATTCCGCGGATCGCGAAAATCCACGCCGTTCGCTGCGCAGGTTGCAGCGGAAAAGGCGGGTCGCGCCGCACAGGATTACGGCATCAAGACCATGGAAGTGCGGATCAAGGGTCCGGGTCCGGGTCGTGAGTCAGCCGTGCGTTCGTTGAATGCGCTCGGTTACAAGGTCACCAACATCATCGACGTCACGCCGATTCCGCATAACGGCTGCCGTCCACCCAAGCGTCGTCGGGTGTGAGGAGAAGATAATGGCACGTTATATCGGTCCTACCTGCAAGATGGCCCGCCGCGAAGGCGCGGATCTGAGCCTCAAGAGCCCGGCCCGCGCTGTCGATTCGAAGTGCAAGCTGGAGCAGAAGCCCGGTCAGCATGGTGCTGGCGGCAAGCGTTCGCGTTTGTCCGATTACGCCGTGCAACTGCGCGAAAAGCAGAAGGTCAAGCGCATCTATGGCTTGCTCGAGCGTCAGTTCAGCAACTATTACAGCAAAGCTTCGCAGACCAAGGGCAACACCGGCGAGAACCTGCTGCGCATGCTCGAAGGTCGACTGGACAACATCGTCTATCGCATGGGTTTTGCGGTCACGCGTGCACAAGCGCGTCAGCTCGTTTCGCACAAGGCGATCAAGGTCAACGGCAAGAACGTGAATTTGCCGTCCTACCAGGTCAAGCCGGGCGACGAGATTGCCGTAGTCGAAAAGTCCCGCAACCAGTTGCGTATCCAGGAAGCACTGAACCTGTCGCAGGAAATGGATCTCGCGCCGGGCTGGATCGAAGTGGATGCGAGCAAGTTTGCCGGCACCCTCAAGGCATTGCCGGAACGTTCGGATTTGCCGAGCGACATCAACGAAAGCCTGATCATCGAGTTGTACAGCAAGTAACGGTCCATTGCCCGCGCAGTTGTTTTGTGCGGGCGCAGTTCCAAACCACTGTTCGAGTACGGCGCAGCCCGCCGGTCAAATGCAGTGTTGATCAAACGGAACCTTCGCAATACGCCGCTTCGCTGCACATTCAGATGTATCGGATCAATTCATACTCTTAGCTGGAGTGTCATCCATGGCACAGTCGCCTACTTCCATCCTGCGTCCGCGCGGGCTTCAGGTTGAACGCACCGGTGCGAATCGCGCCCGTATCGTGGTCGAACCGCTAGAGCGCGGTTTCGGTCACACGCTCGGCAATGCGCTGCGCCGCGTGCTGCTTTCATCGATTCCCGGTGCCGCAGTCACCGAGGTCGAGATCGATGGCGTGTTGCACGAATACACTACGCTTGAAGGCTTGCAGGAGGACGTCATTGAAGTCCTGCTCAACTTCAAGGACGTGGCCATTCGCATGCATAGCATCGATGAGACGACACTGACCCTGAGCAAGAAGGGCAAGGGCGTTGTCACGGCTGGCGATATCAAGGTGGACCACACCGTCGAAATCATCAATCCCGACCATGTGCTGTGTCATCTGACCAAGGATGCAACGCTCAACATGCGCATCAAGATTGCGCGTGGCGTTGGCTACCAGCCGGCGACCGCACGACGTGTGCCGGATGAGGAATCACGCCCGATCGGCCGTTTGCAGCTCGATGCCTCGTTCTGCCCGGTGCGTCGCGTCGCCTATGAAGTGGACAGCGCGCGCGTCGAACAACGCACGGACCTGGACAAGCTCATTCTCGATATCGAAACCAATGGTGCGATCGACGCCGAGGAGGCCGTGCGCAAGGCGGCCGAAATCATGCAGGATCAGCTCACCATTTTCGGCGATTTCACCCGTCGCGAGAGCACCGACACAAAGGACGAGAAGTCCGGTGTCGACCCTGTATTGCTGCGACCGATCGACGATCTGGAGTTGACCGTGCGTTCGGCCAATTGCCTCAAGGCCGAGAGCATCTACTACATCGGCGATCTCGTGCAGCGTACCGAAGTGGAATTGCTCAAGACACCGAATCTCGGCAAGAAATCGCTCACCGAAATCAAGGACGTGCTTGGTTCGCGCGGCTTGTCGCTCGGCACCAAGCTGGAAAACTGGCCGCCGTCTGCTCTGCAGCACGGTATGCAATTGTCTTGACGCGAGGCAATTCGCGCCGGGCGTGAAGAAGAACCGCCATCCATGGCCGGGGATTTTGCAAGTACCTGACCTGGATGGTTGAAGAGAATTCAAAAATATGCGGGTAACCGCGGAACCCGGATCCATGCGACCGGAATTCCATAACTATAAAAGCGAGAGGTTTTTACCATGCGGCACATGAACTCCGGGCGAAAGCTCAACCGAACCAGCAGTCATCGCGAAGCGATGTTCAAGAACATGGCAGCGTCGTTGTTCAAGCACGAGCTGATCCGCACCACATTGCCGAAGGCCAAGGAATTGCGCCGTGTGGCCGAGCCGCTAATCACCCTGGCCAAGACCGACGGCGTGGCAAATCGACGTCTGGCGTTCGCGCGTTTGCGCGACAAGGTTGCCGTTGGCAAGTTGTTTGTGGAGCTTGGCCCGCGTTATCGCGAGCGCAAGGGCGGGTACCTGCGTATTCTCAAATGCGGCCAGCGTCCAGGCGATGCTGCCCCGATGGCCTACGTCGAACTGGTTGATCGTCCGCGTAGCGACGTCGACGCGGCATCGGAATAGGGTTGCGACAAATCGACAATTGCGGCCCCGGAGGGAAACTTCCGGGGCCGTTTGATTTTTGGAACCTGGAATCGGGATTCGAAAAATCAAGAGCCCGTTCCCGCTGCGCCGGCGCGAATCCAGTTCTCTTTCTCGATTCAACCGCGAAACGGACGGGATACCTGTACACGCGGACACGACGATTCGATTATGCTGTCAGGCCAACGGCTCTGCGCTTCGGGAACACGCCGCACCATCCGTTGTCTTTCAAACCCTTCCGGAACAATTCGAGGATCGCCAAGTGAACCCATTGCGCTGGTCATTTCGCACTCAATGTGCTGCCGGTTTCGTGGTCTGCGCGGCGTTGCTGGCGTACGCGTATTTCGTCCAGTTTGCGTTGAACGTCGAACCGTGTCCGATGTGCATTTTCCAGCGTATCGTGTTCATCGTGATGGGTCTGGTATTTCTGTCTGGTGCGATCCAAAGTCCGCAGGTCAAAGGGCGTCGTGTATATGCCTTCGTACTGGTGTTGGTGGCATGCGCAGGAATCGGCATCGCGGCTCGCCACCTGTGGTTGCAGCATCAGCCGTCCGACCCGTTTGCCGGGTGTACGCCTGGCTGGAACTACATGGTTTCCAACTTCCCCATCGGCAAGACTTTGCGGATGGCGTTCACCGGCTTGGCCGATTGCGCCAAGGTGAGTTGGGTGATTCTTGGTCTGTCGATGCCAACGTGGTCGCTGATCAGCTATGTCTTGCTGGGCGCCGGAGCCCTTTGGGCGGGGCTGCGCAAACGTCCGGCTTGATTGGGGATTCTCGCGAGCACTTGCAGTGCGCCGTGGCTGTGGCATGATGCTTTTCCGCACTGCAGCAAACGGGTCATGCCATGCCTTCCGACAAGCAGCCACTCGCCGCCGTCCGCGTCGATCGCGATTGGACTCCCGCCTCGTGGCAAGCAAAACCGGTAACCCAGCAGCCGACCTATCCTGATCCGGCTGCGCTGGATGAGGCATTGCTGCAACTGCGCGATCTGCCCCCGCTGGTCACGTCCTGGGAAGTATTGGCGCTGAAACGCAAACTCGCCGACGCAGCAGAAGGCCGTTGCTTCCTCCTGCAAGGCGGCGACTGCGCAGAAACGTTTGCCGACTGCAATTCGTCGCTCATTACCAACCGCCTCAAGGTCCTGTTGCAGATGAGCATCGTGCTGGTGCACGGGCTCAAGCTGCCGGTCGTGCGCGTGGGCCGGTTTGCCGGACAATACGCCAAGCCGCGTTCGGCCGATACGGAAACGCGCGATGGGATCACCCTGCCGAGCTATCGCGGCGACCTGGTCAACCGTGCGGAATTCTCCAGCGCGGCGCGCACTCCCGATCCGCAACGGCTGATCGAAGGTCATTCGAAATCCGCGCTGACAATCAATTTCATTCGATCGCTGATTGATGGCGGTTTTGCCGACCTGCATCACCCGGAATATTGGGGTCTGGGCTGGGTCGAGCATTCGCCGCTGCAGGAAGAATACCGGCGCATGGTCGCCGCCATCGGCGATTCGGTACGCTTCATGGAAACGCTCGCCGGCGAATCGATTGGCAATTTCAGTCGTGTGGACTTCTATACGTCGCACGAAGCTTTGTTGCTGCACTACGAACAGGCCCAGACCCGTCAGGTTCCGCGCCAATGGGGCTGGTTCAACCTGGCCACGCATTTCCCGTGGATCGGCATGCGCACGGCGAATCTCGACGGTGCGCACATCGAATACTGTCGTGGCATCCGCAATCCGATCGGTCTGAAAGTCGGCCCCAGCGTCACCCCGGAGCAGTTGCTGCGGGTGATCGATGCGCTCAATCCCGACAACGAGCCGGGCAGGCTTACTTTGATCCATCGCATGGGCTCCAGTCGCATCGAAGTTTCGTTGCCCAAACTGTTGAATGCCGTAGCCAGTGAAGGGCGCAAAGTCCTGTGGACTTGCGACCCGATGCACGGAAACACCGAGACGCTGGCAAGCGGCGTCAAGACGCGACGTTTCGCCAATATCCGCAGCGAACTCGATCATGCCTTCGACATCCACGCCGCCTGCGGCACGCGCTTGGGTGGCGTGCACCTGGAACTGACCGGCGAAAACGTCACCGAATGCATGGGTGGAGCACGCGATCTGACCGAAGTCGATCTGTCTCGCGCGTACAAATCCAGCGTCGATCCGCGCCTGAATTATGAACAGTCGCTTGAGTTGGCAATGCTCATTGTGCGCAAGCGCGGTCACATTGCCGCTTAGCGACGAGTGGGTTTTCGAGTCCTTGTTTGCGAAAGCGATGCAGGGATGTGTCTTGATCGAGTAGATCGCGCCGGTAATTTTTTCGCAAAGCGACATTCGTGCGCTTTGCTCGCGCGTAGCGTCGCTGATGAAAAATGTCCATCAAGGACTTTTCGGAAAACCGCTAGACCAGACCGGTCAGATAGTACAGCGCGATCACCACGAACACCGCCAGCGGTCTTGATGACGGTCACCGCGAAAATATCGCGGTAGGACTGACGATGGGTGAGTCCGGTCACCGCCAGCAGGGTGATGACTGCGCCATTGTGCGGCAGCGTATCCATGCCGCCGGAGGCCATCGCGGCGACGCGATGCATCACCTCCAGCGGAATTCCGGCGGCATGCGCATTGGCGATGAAGGTGTCGGCCATGGCGCCCAGAGCGATGCTCATGCCGCCGGACGCCGATCCGGTAATGCCGGCCAGAGCGGTGACCGTGACGGCTTCGTTGACCAGCGGGTTTGGAATTGCATGCAGTGCATCGGCGACCAACGCGAAAGCCGGGCAGCGCTGCAATGACGGCGCCGAATCCATATTCCGATGCGGTATTCATCGAGGCCAGCAGGGCGCCGCCGACGGCCGCCTGGCTGCCGGCGGCAAAGTGACGGGTCACCGGCTTCCAGGCAAATGCGAGCACGCACACGATGCCGGCGAGCAACGCGGCTTCCACCGCCCAGATCCCGGCGATGTGCGACACCTGTTGCACCACGGGTGCTGCCTTGCCGACCACCGCCGGCACGAACGACGCCGTCTCGCCATACAGACGTGGAATCAGGGTGGTGAATGCTTTGTTGGCGACGCCAACCAGAACCAGCGGTGCGATCGCGATCAACGGATTGGCCAGCTTGCCTTCCTCGAACGCGGCCGGTTCGTTGCGCAGATTCGTCGCCATATCCTTCGCCGGCGCGTGCGGCTGCGCGGCGGCGCGATTCCAGGTAAGTCATGCCGACGATCAAGATGAACACACCGCCGAGCGTGCCCAGCCACGGGGCGGCCCAGGACGTGGTGCCGAAAAATGACGGTCGGGATGATGTTCTGGATCTGCGGCGTGCCGGGCAGCGAGTCCATGGTGAACGTGAAAGCGCCCAGCGCGATGGTACCGGGGATCAGGCGCTTGGGAATATCGGCCTGGCGAAACAGTTCCGCCGCGAACGGATAGACGGCGAATACCACGACGAACAGCGACACGCCGCCGTAGGTCAGCAGCGCGCATACCAGCACGATCGACAGGATCGCGCGGCTGCGTCCGACCAGACCGATCGTTGCGGCGACGATCGACTTGGAAAATCCAGACAGTTCGATCAGCTTGCCGAACAGCGCGCCGAGCATGAACACCGGAAAATAGAGCTTCAGAAAACCGACCATCTTGGCCATGAACAGCCCGGTGAACATCGGTGCGACCAGAGCGGGGCTGGTCAGCAGCACCGCGCCAAGCGCCGCAATCGGCGCAAACAGGATGACGCTGTGGCCGCGATAGGCGGCGAACATCAGAAAGGCCAGTGCGGCAAGCACGATGATAAATGCCATGCGTCGAATTCCGGTGGCCGTAGACGGGTTCCGAGTATTCGCTGCGAGCGCCGCCCGGCCCACTGTACCAAGGTACAAGTGTTCGTCCGCGGGCAGGACATTAAGCTCGCCACGACCCAGCCGTCCGGCATTCGCAAGGGGAGCAAGGCATGAAACGACATATCCTTTGTCTGGCGATCGCCGGCGTCTTAACCTCTGCGGCGCATGCGGCACAGACCGCTGCCACTGCCGCGACCGATGCCGCGGCGACGACCGCCGTCGTCGCCGGCCAGACCGACGATTCGGCCACTGCGGACAAGAAGCAGACCGCGGCGCAGCGCGACAAAGCGACCGAACTTGAAAGCATCACCGTCACCGCGCGGCGGCGTTCGGAAGACATCGAAAAGGTGCCAGTCGCGGTCAGTGCGTTCAGTTCGGAGGACCTCAAGGATCTGCAGGCCGATAATGTCGACGGCCTGCAGGGCGCGGTACCGAACCTCAACATCGTTCAGGGCCGCGGCTCCTCGGGCAGCGTCAATATCTTCATCCGCGGCATCGGCCAGCCGGACGCACTGCAGACCTTCGATCCCGGCGTCGGCTTCTATGTCGACGACGTCTACTATTCGCGTATCCAGGGCGAACTGTTCGACCTGTTCGATGTCGATCACGTCGAGGTGCTGCGCGGACCGCAGGGCACGCTGTACGGCAAGAATTCCACCGGCGGCGCCGTCAAGATCATCACCAAGAACGCCGGGCGATACGCCGGAGGGCTCCGTTGAGCTGACGGCCGGGGACTATGGCCGCCTTGGCGCCAGCTTCTATGCGAGCGGACCGCTTGAGCAACACCCTCTCGGGCAGCATCGCCGCGGCACATCAACAGCGACGACGGCTATGTCACCGATCCGGTGACCGCACAAGCATTACAACGACGACGATTCCGATGCCGTGCGCGGCAAGCTGGATTTCCATCCGTCCGATCGTTTTCATGCCGACGCTCGGTGTGGACTACACGCACCAGGATACGGCGCTGACCCTTGGCGAACCTACCGCGCCATTGGTCAGCGTCGACCTGGCGACGGGTGCGGCAAGTGTGTTGCTGCTGCCGCCGATCCGGCGAATACGATTTCCATACGCAGACGTCGTTTTCGCCGGACAAGGGGCAGACGCTCACGCACAAGGGCGTTGCGCTGCACATGGACTGGCATCTGAACGATCGCTGGGACTTCAAGAGCATCACGTCGTACCGCAAGCTCGATACGTCGGCATACATCGACATCGATGCTTCGCAGTACCAGCTCGGCGACGTGCTCGTGGCGCTGCGCCAGCACCAGCTCAGCCAGGAGCTCCAGTTCCAGTACGACAATGGCTCGAACCTGCACGCCGTCTACGGTTTGTACTACCTGGACGAAAAAGTACCCTCGCACCAGGAAGCGTACGCCAATGATTTCCTGACGTTTCTCGGTGCGCCGCTAACGTTTCTGCGCACCATTGACGACGACCTGGAGAACAAGAGCTACGCCGGCTTTGCGCCACGTGACCTGGGAGTTCGTGCCGAGCTGGAGCCTGGCCACCGGTCTGCGCTATACGCATGAGATGAAGGACTACTACCGCACGACATCGACCTTCTTCGGAGACCCGCTGAGTGCTGCCGACGGTACATTCGCGTTCAACGACAGCCACTCCTGGAGTGCGATGACGCCTTCGATCAGCCTGCAGAAGCAGTTCGATTCGCAAGTCATGGGCTATGTCTCTGCCAATCGCGGTTTCAAGTCCGGCGGATTCAACGGTCGCGCCAACAGCGCCGCCGAAGTCAGCACGTTCGATCCGGAATACGTGTGGACCTACGAGGCCGGCCTGAAAATGCGCAGCGCAAGCGGCCGTGCGCAGGCCAATTTCGATGTCTTCCACAGCGACTACAAGGATTTCCAGGCGCGCGTTTCGGAAATTACCAATCCGGACGATCCGATTCCCAGCTTCAGTTTTCCGGTGCTCAATGCGGCCAAGCTGAGCATCAACGGCGTCGAGTTCGAGGGTGGCTTGCTGGTGGGCGAAGGCACGCGACTGTCGGCTCAGATCGGCTACATGGATGCCAAATACGACGAGTTCAACGATCCGCGCACGGCCGTGGATCCCACTCTTGCCGATTTGCACGACCACGTACCGTTCTCGCCGAAATGGACGGCGCGCGTCGCTGCAACGCAGACGTTCAACCTGTCCGGCGGCAGTGCGATCACGGTGGGCGGCGACGTTTCCTATCGCGACGACACCTGGCTCAGCGTGGACAATCGTGACGGGCTGATGCAGCCGGCCTATACGCTGTCTGGGCGTGTTCGGCGTCTACGATTCGGCCGACGGCCATTGGCAGTTTCGCGCCGGTGTACGCAACCTGACCGACAAGACCTACAAGACCGACGCCCAGGAGTTTTCCAGCGTGGGCAACATCCAGACTGCGTATTTCGGCTGGCCGCGCAACTACTACATCAGCGCGCGATACAATTTCTGAGGCCCGGTCCGATTTGCCCGGTCCGGTCCTTCACACGCACGCGGAAGCCATGCGCATGCCCACGATCCGTTCCACCCCTCGTTTGATCGCCGCCGTGTTGCTGGCGTTTTCGCTGGCCGCGTGTGCGCATGATGCCGCGTCGGGTCTGCCCAAGCTCAACGTCGACCCGGCGCGAGTGGCGGTGGCGGGTCTGTCGTCGGGCGCGTACATGGCCACGCAGTCGCATATGGCGTGGCCCGAAATATTCAGCGGCGCGGCGCTGGTGTCCGGCGGTCCCTACGGTTGCGCCGGCGGCGAATTGAAGACCGCACTGAGCAGTTGCATGAAGGGTGCACCGCCGCCGGATGTCGATGCGCTGGTTGCGCGCGCGCGCGATCGTGCGCGCGACGGCGAACTCGGTACGTTGTCGGCGCTGGCCAATTCGCATGTCTACGTGTTGCACGGGAAGGCTGATACGCTCGTTGCCGAAACGGTTGCCCGGGACACCGCCGCGTTCTACGAGAAGTTGCGCGATGCCGATGCCGGCATTGCATTCGCTGAAGGTTGTTTGGGATGGCGATCGCGCGTTCTCGCACAACCTGCCTGTGGCCGCCAAGGGCGACGATTGCGACAAGTCCGAAGCGCCGTATCTTGGTCATTGCGGCTTCGACGCGGCGGCGAAGATTTTCGCCGAGCTTTTCGGCAGATCCCACGCACGCCGCGTCCACCGCGACGGGCGAGTTGCGGCATTTCGATCAGAAGCGGTTCCTGGCCCCGGGCAAGGATGCGTTTCTCGCCAACCAGGGCTATGCCTACTTGCCGAAATCCTGCCTTGCCGGCAAGTCCTGCGGCGTACTGGTCGTGTTTCACGGCTGCAAACAGAATGCCGACGCGGTCGGCGAAACCTTCGTTCGTGGTGCCGGATTCAATCGCTGGGCCGATGTCTACAACGTTGCCGTGCTGTATCCGCAAACGCGCGCAAGTTTCGCGCCGCTCAATCCGCAGGCGTGCTGGGACTGGTGGGGCTATTCCGGCGCCGGCTACGACACCCGCCAGGGCGTGCAGCAGCAATGGCTGCGGCGGGCACTGACCGCACTGGGTGTTGCTTTAGCGACGCACTGAGTCCATCGCGACGTCGGGGACGGATATTTCCGGCGTGAACCTGCTGTGGCATGGGCGGCGCATGGGTACCGGGCGAGCGTGGCGTTTCGGTTATGCTTCGCCCCGCGCATGCTGACGGTGCGCGTCATGGCGGGCCAGTGACAATGACGCGACGATTCGCAAACGAGGAGAGCCACGCATGCTGAGCGCGGCGGTCGTCATCGTCGCCGGTATCGTCTGGCTGGGCGTGCTGTTCGGTATCGCCGTGTACGGGGAACGCCGCCCGCGCGTGCTGGAAAAGCGCTGGGCCATCGTCTACGCGCTGTCGCTGGCGATTCACTGCACCTCGTGGACGTTCTACGGCACCGTCACCCAGGCCAGCCGTTCCGGCTGGTGGCTGCCGCCGACCTTCGTCGGTGCGATCGCGTTGTACGTGATCGGTGCGGGCGCTGCTGATGCGTCTGGTGCGCCTCGCGCGCGAGTACAACGCCGGTTCGCTGGCCGACCTGATCGCCGCGCGGCTGGGACGCCATTCCGGGCTGGCGGCGCTGGCCACGGCCGTGATGTTGCTGGCGATCATTCCCTATATCGCGCTGCAGTTGAAAGCCGTGGCGATGAGCTACGGCGGTGCTGCGTCACGGGCAGATGCTCGGCGCGCCGGCATGGCAGGACAGTGCGCTGTACGTGGCGCTGCTGATGGCGTTGTTCGCGATGCTGTTCGGCACGCGGCGCGCATCGACTGTTGAGCACAACCGCGGGACTGGTGCTGGCGGTGGCGTTCGAGTCGCTGTTCAAGCTGGTGGCGATGCTGGCGCTTGGCGTGCTGCTGCTGATGCCCGCGCACGCGTCGAGCCTGCCGCCGCAGGTTCCGGCGACCGCCGATACCAGCGGCTTTCCGGCGCTGATCCTGCTCGGCGCGCTGGCCATGTTCGCGATGCCGCACCAGTTTCATGCCGGCGTGGTCGAGTGCCGCGATGTCGATCACGTGCGCACGGCGCGCTGGCTGTTTCCGCTGTATCTGCTGCTGATCGCCGCCGCCGATCCTGCCGCTGGCGCGGCTCGGCGATGCGGTGCTCGGTCCGGCCGGCGTGCCGTCGGATCTGTACGTGCTTGCGCTGCCGCTGGCACAGCGGCATGAAGGGCTGGCGCTGCTTGCGTTTCTCGGCGGCCTGAGCGCGGCGACCAGCATGGTCGTTGTCGCGACGCTGGCGCTGAGCCTGATGGTGGCCAACCATTTCGCCGCACCGTTGATGGTGCGTGCCGGCTGGGGTCGCGAAGAACATGGCGATCTGCGCGGTGCGGTGCTGATGCAACGGCGCGTCGCGATCCTGTGCATCGTGTTGCTGGCCTGGTTGTACAGCCGCGCACTGGCGAGCAACGATGCGCTCGCGGATATCGGCGCGATTTCGTTTTCGGCGCTGGCGGGGCTGGGGCCGGCGACGCTGGGCGGCGCTGTATCGGCCGCAGCTTGGCGCGCGCGCCGTCGGGGCCGGACTGCTGGCCGGCACCATCGTATGGCTGTACGTGCTGATGCCCGCGCTTTTTGCCGCCCAGCCAGCGTGGGTCACGGCGGGTCCCTTCGGTTGGCAATGGCTGGCGCCGGATCACTTGTTCGGCCTGCACGACTGGAGCCGACTCGGGCGCGCGGTGGTGCTGAATCTGGCCGTCAATGTCGCGGTGATGCTGCTGGTCGCGCGCTCGCGCTGGGGACGTGCCGAATTTTCCGCGGTCAGCGGCGGTGTCGAGTCGACCGAGCTGCGCGCGCTGGCGCTGCGATTTCTGCCTGGCGATCGTGTCGCCACGTTGTTCGCCGACAGCGCCGATCGTCAAGACGCGAAGCACAGCAGGTCGCCGCCGTGGAGCACGAACTTGCCGCGGTAATCGGTGCGTCTTCGGCGCATCTGCTGCTGGACGTCGTGCGTCACCGACGGCGTGACGAGCTGGACACGGTCGCGGCCATCGTCGGCGAGGCCTCGCAGGATCTGCGCTTCAATCAGCGCGTGCTGGAAGCGGCACTGGAAAACATGAGCCAGGGCATCTGCGTGGTCGATGCCGAATTGCGCGTGGTGGCGTGGAACCGCCGCTATGCGCAATTGTTCGATTACCCTGCCGGGCATGCTGACCGTGGGGCGCCCGATTGCGGACCTGACACGCCACAACATCCGGCGCGGCGTCATCGGCGCGGGCGACATCGAATCGCGATTGCAGCGCCGGCTGGCGGCACATGCGCAGTGGCACGCCGCATCTGTCGGAACGGCGCTTCCCCGACGGCAGCATCATCGAGATTCGCGGCAATCCGATGCCGGGCGGCGGATTCGTCGCCACATTCACCGACGTCACCGCGTTCCGCCAGGCCGAACGGGAACTGACCCGCGCCAACGAAACGCTGGAGCAGCGCGTCGATGAACGCACTGCCGAGCTGGCCCAGGCCAGCGCCGCGGCCGAGAGCGCGAATCTTGCCAAGAGCCGTTTTCTCGCGGCGGTTGGCCACGACCTGGCGCAGCCATTGAACGCCGCTCATTTGTTTACCCATGCCTTGTCCGAGCAGTTGCGTCATCCACAGTATCGCGAAGCCGTTGCACGCATCGACGGTGCGCTGAGCTCGGCCGAGGACCTGCTCGGCGGCTTGCTCGCCATTTCGCGCCTGGATGCCGGTGGTATGCGCGTGCAGCGCGAATCGTTCCGCGTCGATGACTGGATGCAGTCGCTGGCGGGAGAATTCGGTCTGCTGGCGCAGCAGCGAGGCCTGCAATTGCGGTGTCGCACGTTGCCGGCATGGATCGTCAGTGATGCGCAACTGCTGCGCCGGATATTGCAGAATTTTCTGTCCAATGCGGTGCGCTATACGCGAACTGGTGGCATCCTGCTCGCGTGCCGACGCTGCGGCGACGCCGTTTCGATCGAAGTATGGGATACCGGGCCCGGTATCGACGAGGCCGATCGCGCGTCGATTTTCGAGGAATTCAAACGCCTGCAACGCGGCGGTCATGGACTCGGTCTGGGGCTGGCCATTGCCGACCGGCTCGCGCGCCTGCTCGGACATCCATTGACCTTGCGCTCGCGACCGGGACGCGGCAGCGTGTTCGCGATCCGGGTGCCGGCAGGAAGCGCTGCGGCCGCAGTGCCGGTCTGCGTCCATGGCAATGCGCTGGCGACACCACGGCGCAGCCGCGTACTCGTCGTCGACAATGAGGCGGCAGTGCGCGATGCGATGCAGGCGTTATTGCGCGGCTGGCATTGTGAAGTGCAGGTTGCGGCGGACACGAATGGTGCTTTGCGGGCCGCGCGCGAAGCGTCGCCGGACCTGTTGCTGCTTGATTACCACCTCGACGCCGATTCGACCGGTCTGGACGTGTATCGGCGCCTGTGCGAGGAAATCGGCGAGCGGCCTTGTGCAATCGTGTCCGCCGATCACAGCGACGCGTTGCGTGAACGCGTCGCTGCGGCCGGCTGTCAGCTGCTGCACAAGCCGGTCAAGCCATTGGCCCTGAAATCGATGCTGGCACATTTGCATGCGCGCGGTGATGCGAGTCGCGCATCGGCCTGAACGATTATTGTCCGTCGTCGATGCGATGTGCGGGATCGGCCAGTTCCAGCGAACGCAACAGCACGCCGGCCTGAGTGCGGTTGCGTACACCGAGACGTTCGAAGATCGCGGTGACATGCGCCTTGACGGTGCGCTCCTGGACGCCGAGCCGGTCCGCGATCTGTTTGTTGAGCAGACCATCTGCGATCATCGCCAGTACGCGAAACTGCTGCGGACTCAGACGCGCCAGTCGCGATGCCAGTTCGCTGTCGTTGCGATCTTCGCCGTTGCCGCGAAGCATTGCAGCCAGCGCCGGCGGCAGTTCATCGTTGCCGTCGAAAACCCGTTGCAAAGCATCCACCAATGTTGCCGGATCGCAGCGCTTTGGCACATACGTCGCAGCACCGAGCGCCAGCGCGCGATGGATCGTGGCGGCGTCTTCGTGCGCGGAAATCATCGCCACCGCTACAGCCGGAAATTCGGCGCGCAACAAGGCCAGGCCCATCAGTCCATGGCTGTCGGGCAAATGCAGATCCAGCAGTACCAGGTCGATTGCGGGATCGACAGCGAGCATCTCGCGCGCTGCAAGCAGCGTATCGGCCTCGACCAGTTGCACGCCGGCGAACAGCGTACCCAGCACCTGTGCAAGCGCCTGGCGGAACAGCGGATGATCGTCGGCGATGAGAATGCGTGGCATGAAGGGCAATCGAGGGTGGACTTTTGTACCATGGCGGCAATGCGACGGCTTGCTAAGGTATCGGCATGCGCCTAGTCCTTTCCGTCGTCACCGCACTTATTCTACTGGCTGGTTGCACGCGCCTGTCGGTATCGCCGGAGTCTGCCATGGAAATCGGGTTTGTGGTCAGTCCCATCCGCATCACGGAGCATCGCGGCAGCGACGACTTGCTCAGCGCGGGACTGGGCCTTGCCGGCCTTGCCGGATTGCCCACCGCTTTCGCCGATCCGGTACATCCGACCGCATCCGAATTGCGCCGGCGCGCGATTCAGATGAACTGGAAGGGCATCGCCGATCTTGGGCCTTTGGGCAATTACGGTCGCGTATACGGCGCAGTGCCCGATGTGCCTGGCCGCGAATTCAGCGCGTTCGCCAAAATTCCGAATGCGCGCTCGCCGCATCGCGTGTTGCTGCAGGCTCCCGACAATTTCGATCGCAAAAGGCGCTGCCTGCTGGTCGCGCCTTCATCCGGATCACGCGGTATTTATGGAGCGATTTCGCTGGCCGGTGCGTGGGGATTGCCACGCGGGTGCGCCGTCGCCTACACCGACAAAGGAACCGGTTCGGGCTATTTCGATACGGTCGACAATTCCGGCGTCGCGCTCGATGGCACGCGCGCCAAGGCCGGCACGACGCAGCTGGAATTCGAACCGGGTGATGCGCCGGTCGACGCAGGCATCGGCATCAAACATGTCCACTCCGGCGATAATCCTGAAGCCGATTGGGGCCAGCATGTGCTGCAGGCCGCACGCTTCGGTCTGGCCATGCTCGATCGCGCGTATCCGGATCAGGCGCCGTTCACGCCGGAGAACACGCGCATCATCGCTACCGGGTTATCCAATGGCGGAGGTGCCGTGTTGCAGGCGGCCGGATTCGATGATGCCGGATTGCTCGACGGCGTTGTCGCGATGGAACCGAACATCAACGTGCCGGCGCACGGTCGCACGTTGTTCGATTATGCGACGCAGGCGGCACTGCTGATGCCGTGCGCCTTGCTCGATCCGCGCTTTGACGATGTGCCGCTCGCCCGCGCCGCTGGAGTACCACCCCCGGCGTGGCAATTGCGCTGCGCCAGTCTGCACATCGACGGCATACTCGGCGCGACCGCGCTAACGAAGCAAGCCTCGCAAGCGCTGGAACAATTGCACGCAAGCGGCTGGCGCGATGACGCCATCGCCACCGCAGCGAGCACCACGTTGTTCGATATCTGGCGTGCGGCTGCCGCCGGATACGCATCGGCGTACCTGCGTCGTGGCCTCGGCCACATGCCGTGCGGATTCGTCTACCGCGCCATGAATGCGGCAGGACTTCCCGTCGTTGCCGACGATGCAACACGTGCGTCGTGGTGGGCGGATGCCGCCGGTATTCCGCCCGGTGCCGGTGTCGGCCTTTTCGGCGGCATGGACACTTCTGCGGATCCCACGCTGAGCGGTGTGCGCTGCCTGCGCGCCCTGTGGGATGGTAACGACGCCGACGCGCGCGCCCTGCGGGCCGCGGTGGCCACGCTCGCTGCAAAAATGCCACGCACGGACCTGCCGATCTGGATCGTGCACGGTGCTGGCGATGGCCTGATTCCCACCGCCTTCAGTTCCGAACCCTACGTCGCGTGGCTTCGGGAAAACGGCCGCACGCCACGCTACTGGAAGATACCCTACGCACAACACTTCGATGCGTTTCTGGCACTACCCGGTTTCGGCGACGCCCACGTACCGCTTATGCCATTCGCCTACGCCGCGCTCGACCGCATGGCCGCGCATCTGTTCGACGGCGAACCACTGGCAGACCCGCCGACCCCGCAAACGCAGCCGCGCGGTGCGGGAGCGCTTGGGGCCGGGATGTTGGGATTGTCGCCGTGACGGTTTTCGTCGATGGCGATCAAATCCAGAGAGACGTGTTGACGTCTTCGATGACAGGCGCCGATTAGACTACGCCGCCTGCCGCGACGCCTTCTTGCGGTCGTTTTCGGTCAGGTGTTTCTTGCGCAAGCGCACGGCCTTGGGCGTGACTTCGACGAGTTCGTCGTCCTCGATGAATTCAAGCGCCTGTTCCAGCGACATGCGCACGGCGGGGGTGAGCTGTACGTTGTCGTCCTTGCCGGCGGCACGAATATTGGTGAGCTGCTTGGCACGCAGCGCGTTGACGGTGAGGTCGTTGTCCTTGGCGTGGATGCCGACCAACTGACCTTCATAGATTTGCGCGCCCTCATCGATCAGCAGGCGGCCGCGTTCCTGCAGGCCGACCAGCGCATAGGCCGGGGCCATGCCGGTGCCGTTGGAGATCATTACGCCGTTGGGGCGTTTGGCAATGGCGCCTTCCGCGCGTGGTCCGTAGTGATCGAATACGTGGAACAGCAACCCGGTACCGGCGGTGACGGTGCGGAATTCAGTCTGGAATCCGATCAGGCCACGCGCGGGAATCAGGTAATCCAGACGCACGCGGCCTTTGCCGTCGGGCTCCATGTTCTTGAGCTGTCCGCGGCGCGTGCCTAGGCGCTCCATCACGGCGCCCTGGTATGGCTCTTCCATGTCGACGACGAGTTGCTCCCATGGCTCTTGCGTCTCGCCGTCGATTTCCTTGACGATGACTTCCGGGCGCGAGACGGCGATTTCGTAGCCTTCGCGGCGCATCGTCTCGATCAGCACGGACAGATGCAGCTCGCCGCGTCCGGATACCTTGAATTTGTCCGGGTCTTCGGTTTCCTCGACTTTCAAGGCGACGTTGTGCAGCACTTCGCGCATGAGCCGGTCGCGAATCTGACGGCTGGTCAGGAACTTGCCTTCCTTGCCGGCGAACGGCGAATTGTTCACCTGGAAGGTCATGCTGATGGTCGGCTCGTCGACGGTCATCACCGGCAGTTGTTCGACTGCGTCGGGTGCGCACAGCGTGTCGGAAATGCCCAGACCCTCGACGCCGGAAATTGCGACGATGTCTCCGGCTTCCGCCTCGGGCACTTCACGCCGTTCCAGGCCCATGAAGCCCAGCACCTGAAGTACGCGGCCCTGACGTTTCCTGCCCTGACGATCCACGATCGCGATCGGCATGTTGGTGCGCACCTTGCCGCGCTGGATGCGACCGATGCCGATCAGGCCGACGTAGCTGTTGTAGTCGAGCTGGCTCACGCGCATCTGGAATGGACCGTCCGGGTCGACTTTCGGCGCGGCGACGTGCTTCATGATCGCTTCGTACAACGGGGTCATGTCGCCGGAGCGTGCTTCGGAATCCAGACTGGCATAACCATGCAGGGCGGAAGCGTAGACGACCGGGAAATCCAGCTGCTCGTCGCTGGCGCCGAGGCGGTCGAACAGATCGAACGTCTGGTTCAGCACCCAATCCGGGCGCGCGCCCGGGCGATCGACCTTGTTGATGACGACGATCGGCTTGAAGCCCATCTGGAAGGCTTTTTGCGTGACGAAGCGCGTCTGCGGCATCGGCCCGTCCATGGCGTCGACCAGCAGCAGCACCGAATCGACCATCGACAACACGCGTTCGACTTCGCCGCCGAAATCGGCGTGTCCGGGGGTGTCGACGATGTTGATGCGGTTGTCGCGCCAGGTGATCGCCGTGTTCTTGGCCAGGATGGTGATGCCGCGTTCTTTTTCCTGGTCGTTCGAATCCATGACGCGCTCGGCGAGAACGGTGCGTTCGCTGAACGTGCCGGATTGCTTGAGCAGACAGTCGACGAGCGTGGTCTTGCCGTGATCGACGTGGGCGACGATGGCGATATTGCGCAGTTTTTCGATGGACATGCCGAAACCGGCGCCGCCTCCCGGCCGCGCCGCCTGTTTGAAAAGGTAAGCCGCCAATTATACGTGGTTTTCTGGAACTTTTCCGCAATCGTTGCTCAGGTGCCGGACAGCCACAGATGCAGCGCGATGCTGGCGATGTAGCCCAAGGCAATCGCCCAGGTCCAGCGCAGGTGCACCATGAACGTGTAGATGCCGCGCGAGGCGCCCATCAACGCGACACCGGCAGCCGAACCGACCGACAGCAGACTGCCGCCGACGCCAGCGGTCAGGGTGATCAGCAACCACTGGTTCAGGTCCATCGGCGGGTTCATTTTCAACACCGCAAACATGATCGGGATATTGTCGACAATGGCGGAAAGCACGCCCATGCCGCTGTTGGCAGCGGTGAATCCGAGATTTCCATAAACCTGATGCGATGCCAGCTCGAGATAACCAATTGCGCCGAGTCCGCCCACGCAGGCGAATACGCCATAGAAGAACAGCAGCGTGTCCCATTCGGCGTTGGCAATGATACGGAAGATCGAATAGGTCTCTTCCTGGCGGCCTTCTGCCAGTGCATAGTGGCGCTGGCGGTGATCGATGCGCGATGCCAGCAGGTTGAGCAAGGCAAGTCCCGTCAGCATGCCGTAGGCGGCGGGCATGCCGAGCAGTTGCTTGCCGGCCACCGTGATCGCGATGGTGATGGCAAAGGTGACACAAATGCCGATACCGCCGTGCTTGATCCGCGCACTGGCGCTGGGGGATTCCGGGCGTCCTTTCGGCAACGCGAAATGCATGGCCAACGCCGGTATCAGCCAGTTGACGACGGCCGGCGCAAAGATGCGGAAGAAATCGAAGAACCCGGCTTTGTGCGCCTGCCAGACCATCAACGTGGTGATGTCGCCGAATGCACTCCATGCGCCACCGGCATTGGCTGCAACGACCAGGTTGATCATGGCCAGCGTAATGAAACGTACGTTGCCCGCGCCGATGGCGAGGATGACTGCCGACATCACCAGCGCCGTAGTCAGGTTGTCCAGCATCGGCGACAGAAAGAACGCGAGAAAGCCGGTCACCCAGAACAATTGACGGTAGCTGAAACGCAACCGAATGAGCTGCGCGCGCAATGCGTCGAATACGCCGCGCTCGCCCATGGCGGTCACGTAGGTCATTGCCACCACGAGGAAAAAGAAGATTTCGGAGTACTCCAGGAACATGCTCTCGAACGCTTCGCGAGCGATCGCCTCGCCGTGCATCTTCCAGGCGATCATTCCCCAGATCAGCGCGGCTCCCAGCATCACCGGCTTGGACTTGGCAATGTTGATGCGTTCCTCAAGAATGACGGCGACGTAGGCGAGAACGAACACGATCAGCGCGAACCAGCCAACCGGATGGCTGGCCAAATGGAAATTCGCGTCGGCACCGGTTTCGACAGCCAGGACCGGAGCGTTTGGCAGCAGACAAAGCAGGGCGAATGGAATGCGCATGAAAATTCCTTGGACAATTCGTGACGGCGTTGCGACGCGCCGGCGATGCGGCGTCCGGGGCTGCGCTGAACAAGTCCACGCCGGCGGCATGATGCCCGGAAGGTTTGCAGATTGCAGTGCGTGGCGAAACCCGGGCTGGTTGCCTTGGCAAGACGCGCACTGCGATCTGCGGGCCTTGCGGCCATCACCCCTTCATTGAATTCATCCCTTGGGGCTGCAATGTGTGCGCGCACCTGTGCGTTGCGCCGGCTCGACAGACCGCCAGTCTGCCTTCGCCGACATGCCTTGATCTGCGAGCAGACACTGCGGTGACACCTGCGAGGACTTGTTCAGTGCGGACATAGTATCGCAGCAAGCGCGCTCCCGGCGAAGCCAGGCAAAGCGAGGCGCAGCTCGCTGAAAATGCAAGTGCCCGAGGGCATCATGTACGCCACGCAGCTTCTGCGTTACGCTTCCATACTACTCACGCATGGAGACCGAGCAATGAGCACCTCCGGAGAATTGACTGCGCAAATCGTTACGGCGCGCGGCACTATTCACTTGCGCTTGTTTCCGGAAAAGACGCCGATGACGGTGGCCAATTTCGTCAATCTTGGCGCAGCGCAAATATTACGATGGACTTTCGTTCCACCGGGTGATTCCTGATTTCATGATCCAGGGCGGCTGCCCGGAAGGCTCCGGTCGCGGTGGTCCGGGTTACCGCTTCGAGGACGAGATCGTCGCTGATCTCAAGCACGACAAACCCGGCGTCCTTTCGATGGCCAATGCCGGTCCCGGCACCAACGGCAGTCAGTTCTTCATCACCCACGTACCCACGCCATGGCTTGATGGCAAGCATACGGTGTTTGGGCAGATCGTCGGACCTGAAGATCGCGCCGTAGTCGACAGCATTCGCGCCGGCGAAAAAATCGGATCGATTACGATACGCGGCGATTACTCCGCACTGTTCGAGAAAATGCACGCACGCATCGAACGCTGGAACTCGATTCTCAACTCCGCTTGATGCCTCTTTTCTGGCGTCGATTGGAGAATTTCGGATTCGCCCCTGCGCAGGCGTTGCCCATTCTGCCCGTTGGCAAGACAAGGAGCTCTGGTGCAGGCAGGCTGGTCGCCGGCTCAAGCCGCGCGGTGCGGCATGGGGACTTTCTGGATGTCATGCCGCCATGCAGGCGTTAATCAGGGGTTCCTTGGAAAACAAGGGTCGCTTTCGAAGCGGCTTTTTTTGTTGCCGCGGTCCTCGTGGATTTACCCGTGCAGGATCGGCAAATTGACGTGGTGCAGGATCAACAGCAGCACGATGGCTCCGACGATCGACATCAAAAAGCCTGCCGGATGAAAGGTTGCACCGGGGGCCGGTTTCTTGATCAGCATGCCAAGCACGCCGCCTATCAAGGAGCCGACGATGCCTACGGCGGCGGTGGCGATCAGACCCATCGGATCGGCGCCCGGAAGCAGAAATCGCGCGATCAATCCTACGAGGATACCGACGATAATCGACCAAACAAGATGAATCATGTTCCTCTCCCAGGTTGTGCGTCAATTGCGCCTGGCACGAATGGCGGTCGACGCGGGTCGCAGCTTAGCAAATTTCCTCTTAGCGGAAGGTAGCCAAATAGTTGTCGCGACACTGACACAGTGGCCGGAGACCACCTGTCGCGGGCTGCGCGTGTGATAGAATTTCCTGCCCACTCTTGCCATCGAGGAACTGCGATGCTTAAGCTTGCCGAGCGCATGAGCCGTGCCAAACCGAGCGCGATCATGGTGATAGCCGAAAAGGCGAAACAGCTCAAGTCCGCGGGCCGCGACATCATCAGTTTCTCCATAGGCGTGCCGAATTTTCTGCCGGGAAAACACGTTTACGACGCCGTGCGCAAAGCGCTTGACAGCGACTCCGGGCAATACGGTTCAAATCGCGGCCGTGAGGATTTGCTGGACGCTTTTCTCGAACACATGCAGGCGATCGGCATGGCCGGCTATACGCGCGCCAATTGCGCCAGCGGCATCGGCGCAAAGCATGTGTTGTACGACCTGGCCGAGGCCTTGCTCGACGAAGGCGATGAGATCGCATTCCCGACACCTTATTGGACCAGCTATATCGATATCGCCGAGATTCTTGGCGCGCGCGTGAAACTGCTGCCATGTCCGCCGGAACAGAATTACAAGCTCACGCCCGCACAGCTGGATGCGGCGCTGGCGGGCAAGCCGAAAGTATTCCTGTTCAACAATCCATCGAATCCGACCGGCATGGTCTACACGCAGGCGGAAATTGCCGCGCTGGCCGACGTCCTCGTTCGCCATCCGGACATCTGGATCATCACGGATGATATCTACAACCGCATGGTGTTCGATGGCGTGGGTTATCACAATTTCGTGCAGGCGCGGCCGGAACTGCGTGAGCGCACGATCTTCGTCGATTCGATGTCGAAGACTTACGGCATGCCCGGTTGGCGCGTGGGCCTGATGGCCGGGCCCGAGGTTGTCGCCAATGCGGTCACCACGCTCAATTCCAACCACATCACCAGCCTGCCGGAAATCGTCACCGTTGCAGCGGTTGCTGCCCTGACAGGGCCACAGGATGTTCCGACGGCCAAGTGCGCGGAATTCGCCGTCAAGCGCGATCAGGTGCTCGCCGCGTTGCTTGCGATACCGGGTGTCTCGTGCCCGCGTCCGCAAGGTGCGTTCTATGCGTTTCCTGATGTTTCCAGCGCATTCGGCAAGAGCCACAACGGTACGCGCATCTCCAATGATGTCGAGCTGTGCGCTGCATTGCTTGAGGCAAAAGGCGTCGCATGCGTTCCCGGCTCTGCGTTCGGTGAACCGCGCGGCCTGCGTATTTCCTACACATGCCCAACGCCGCAATTGGCGCCGGGTCTGGCACGCATTCAGGAATTTTTCGCTGAAATCAAATAGACCGTTTATAGGGTGGGTCAGCCGCGTGGCGGCGTAGCCCACCGGAACCGTGGATGGTGGGTTACGCGTCTGCAGCGCCAACCCGCCCTGCAAGAAACCATAGGAGTCATGCCATGAAAACCCCAGTCCGCATTGCAGTCACCGGTGCCGCCGGCCAGATAGGTTACGCGTTGCTGTTCCGCATTGCCGCCGGCGACATGCTTGGAAAGGATCAGCCGGTCGTCCTGCACCTGCTCGAAATCACGCCAGCGCTGCCCGCGTTGCAGGGCGTGGTGATGGAATTGAACGATTGTGCGTTTCCTTTGCTGGCCGGGGTGGTTGCGACCGACGATGTCAACGTCGCGTTCAAGGATGTCGAATACGCGATGCTGGTTGGCGCACGTCCGCGGGGGCCGGGCATGGAGCGCAAGGATTTGCTCGAGGCCAACGGCAAGATTTTCGGGCCACAGGGCAAAGCGCTCAACGACCACGCCAAACGCAGCGTCAAGGTGCTCGTGGTAGGCAACCCGGCAAATACGAACGCATTGATTGCCCAGCAGAACGCGCCGGACCTCGATCCGGGTCAGTTCACCGCGATGGTGCGCCTGGATCACAATCGCTCGTTGTCGCAGCTTGCAGAAAAAACCGGCAAGCACAACACCGACGTGAAGAAGATGATCATCTGGGGCAATCACAGTTCCACCCAATACCCCGACATCCATCACGCCACTGTCGATGGCAAGGCGGCGACCGGCCTGGTCGACGACAAATGGTACAAAGAAACATTTATACCGACCGTGCAGCAACGTGGCGCCGCGATCATCAAGGCACGCGGCGCGTCAAGTGCCGCTTCCGCAGCGGCAGCGGCCGTCGATCACATGCGCTCCTGGGCGTTGGGTACCGACGCCGGTGATTGGGTTTCGATGGGAATTCCATCCGATGGCAGTTACGACATCGCGCCGGGTGTGATCTACGGTTACCCGGTCACCTGCAAAGGCGGCAAATATGAAATCGTGCAGGGCCTGGCAATCAACGATTTCTCGCGCGAGCGCATGAATGCCACCGACAAGGAGTTGCGCGAGGAACGCGCGGGCGTCGAGCATCTGTTTGCCAAATAGTGGATGCGGATCGAATGAGTCATAGCAATTCTGCCGGCGCGCGCTTCCGCGCGGCGGTTGGCGAAGAAAAGCCGCTGCAAGTCGTCGGCGCGATCACCGCCTATGCCGGCCGGATGGCCAAGCACGTTGGCTACAAGGCGCTCTATCTGTCCGGTGGTGGTGTCGCAGCCAATTCGTTGGGCGTGCCCGATCTTGGCATCAGCAGCATGGAAGACGTGCTCACCGATGCGCGGCGCATTGTCGATGCCACCCAGTTGCCGCTGTTGGTGGACATCGATACCGGTTGGGGCGGCGCATTCAATATCGCGCGTACGATTCGTTCGTTCGAGCGCGTCGGCGTCGCTGCGGTGCATATGGAAGATCAGGTCGGGCAGAAGCGGTGCGGGCATCGCCCCGGCAAGGAAGTCGTGCCGAAGCAGGAGATGGTCGATCGAGTCAAGGCTGCCGTGGACGCGCGCACGGACGTTTCCTTCGTCATTATGGCGCGTACCGATGCTGCGGCGGTCGAAGGTGTCGATGCGGCGATCGAGCGCGCAGTGGCCTATGTCGAGGCCGGTGCCGACATGATCTTCCCGGAAGCGATGAAAACCCTGGACGACTACCGGCGATTCAAGGCTTCGGTAAAGGTGCCGATCCTGGCCAATCTCACCGAGTTCGGTGCCACTCCGTTTTTCACTGTCGATGAATTGCGCAGCGCCAATGTCGATATCGCGTTGTACTGCTGTGGCGCGTATCGGGCGATGAACAAAGCTGCGCTGAATTTCTACGAAACCGTGCGCCGCGAAGGTACGCAGAAGTCCGTGGTGGCAGCGATGCAGACACGGGCGGAGCTGTACGACTTTCTCGGTTATCACGAATACGAGCGCAAGCTCGATGAGCTGTTCACGCGCCAACGGGACGATGACTGATCCAATCCCAGATTCCGCGACTGACACGACGACGAGCAGCAACGGCACGCGCGCCTGGAACGGTGTCGCCGCGGTCATCGCCGCGCTGATCGGCGTATTGGCGTTGCTGGTGTCCGCGTACACCGCATACGTCCAGCGACAGCAGGTGCGCGCGCAGGTCTGGCCGTACGTCGAATTGGGAGAAAGCGATTCACTGCCGAATGATGTTGTGGGCGCGGAAAGTCACGGTGGGCTTCTGGTGGCGATCAACAAAGGCACGGGTCCGGCAATTGTGCAGAGCGTCGTCGTCCGGGTGGACCAAAAGCCGCAACGGGATTGGCGACACGCTTTCGCCGCGCTTGGTTTCAGTGCTTCCGAGCCGTACGGGATGTCCTCATTGAACCATTCGGTACTGTCGCCTGGTGAACGGCTCGATTTCCTCACGATTGTCGGAAAAAAGGAATGGTCGAACTTCAAGTCCAAGCTTGGCAGTGACATTGTCGTCCGCGCCTGTTATTGCTCGACGCTCGGCGAGTGTTGGACGAGCGCAGTGGGGTTTTACACGAAACGCCGCTGGGGACAATCGGTAGATTCGTGTTCGATCATCAGCGAGTCGGAGCAGTTCGAAGATTGACGTTCCAGTGGCCTAGAGAGGTTTGAACAATGAGTGATGACTCAAGTCAGAAGTTGCCGAAACCGAAGAAATCCGTCGCCCTGTCCGGAGTTGCTGCCGGCAATACTGCACTGTGCACGGTAGGGCGTAGCGGCAATGATCTGCACTATCGCGGTTACGACATCCTCGATTTCGCCACGACCAGCGAGTTCGAGGAAATTGCGCATCTTTTGGTGCACGGCAGGTTGCCGACCGCGGCGGAGCTGAAGGCATACAAGACGAAGCTGAAGTCGCTGCGCAGTCTGCCGGCCTCGGTGAAGTCCGTACTGGAAGAGCTGCCCTCGTCCGCGCATCCGATGGACGTGATGCGCACCGGCGTTTCCGCGCTGGGTTGCGCGTTGCCGGAAGCGGCGGGACACACCGCGCCCGGGGCGCGGGACATCGCGGACCGATTGATGGCGTCGCTCGGTTCAATGTTGCTGTATTGGTATCACTTTGCAGTCAATGGCCGATGCATCGACGTTGAAACCGACGACGACTCCATCGGCGGACATTTCCTGCACCTGTTGCACGGCGAAAAACCGAGCGAGGAATGGGTGCGCGCAATGCACACCTCGCTGATTCTGTACGCAGAACACGAGTTCAACGCGTCCACGTTCGCCGCGCGCGTGATCGCCGGCACCGGCAGCGACATGTATTCGTGCAATCATCGGCGCCATTGGCGCATTGCGCGGTCCCAAGCACGGCGGCGCCAACGAGGCTGCGTTCGAGATCCAGAAGCGCTACGACTCGCCCGATGCGGCCGAGGCCGATATTCGCGAACGCGTGGCGCGCAAGCAGGTGGTTATCGGTTTCGGGCATCCGGTTTATACGACCGGCGATCCGCGCAACAAGGTGATCAAGGAAGTGGCGCGGGAGTTGTCGGCGGCACAAAAGAACATGAAGATGTTCGATATCGCCGAGCGTTTGGAATCGACGATGTGGGACATCAAGAAGATGTTTCCGAACCTCGACTGGTTCAGCGCAGTGAGCTATCACATGCTCGGCGTGCCGACCGCCATGTTCACGCCGTTGTTCGTGATCTCGCGTACTTCGGGTTGGGCGGCGCACGTGATCGAACAACGCATCGACGGCAAGATCATCCGCCCCAGCGCGAACTACACGGGGCCGGAGAACCTGAAGTTCGTGCCGATCGGGAAGCGTTGAGCCGACGAGGCAACCGACTAGCCATCGACCTGAGCTCGGCGTTCCTGCTTTTGCGGGAATGACGAGACAGGATCGATGTGCAGTCTTTGCGTTGAGGGGACAGAGGGCCGATCGCTAGCAGTCATCTCGCCACGTTCACCGACCGGAGCCAGCCGAGCAATGTTTGTGCGGCAGGCGCGTCGTTGCCTGTTCGGCTGTCCGCAACGCCGCCATCGCTACCCAATTCGACATCGCGGTAGCGCTGTCCGGCTGCGTCATGGATGTAGGCATGACAGGTACTGGTGCCTGCGTCGCGTACTCCGGTATCGCTGTCCTGAACTTTGCCGGTTGCTGCCTTGGCAATCAGTGCGATGTTTTCTTTCAATGCATTGGCGCCAACGCTGCCGTCGGCCTTCGCGCTGGCGAATTTCGTCCTCAAGTCAGCGGCTTTGAACCAATCGATTCCGTCGATTCTTTTCGGTGTTGGCGCCCACGGCTTGCCCTGGATGTGATATCGATAGATGGTGCCACCGGAGTCGATCATCGCGCCGGCCAGCATGAAGCCCCACGCGCTGTTCATGCGGTAGCAGTCGAACACGGGGTCGAGTGATCGTGCGGCAACGGTCGACGCTGTCGCCGGCGTGGCGCCTTGTGTCGGTGGTGCGGCAGCGGCACTGATAGCGGCCGCGACCAACGCAGTCAGCAATGTTGTGCGCCACATACCAAGACTCCTGCTTGAAACCATTGTTGAACCTGGCTGACCGTGCTTCGGGGTCAGGTTCATCGCTTGTACTCGATGAAATCCCAGCGGTTCCCATAGAGGTCCTCGAATACGGCGACGGTACCGTAGCTCTTCCACTCGCGGATTCTCCACGAAGCGCACCCCATTGGCGAGCAGCGTGCGATGATCGCGATGAAAGTCGTCGGTTTGCAGGAACAGGAACACGCGGCCGCCGGTCTGGTTGCCGATGCGGCTCGCCTGATCGGGATTGGCTGCTTTCGCCAGCAGCAACGACGTGCTGCGATCGCCTTGCGGGGCGACAAGTACCCAGCGCTTGTCGGCGCTGAGGCGTGTGTCTTCGATCAATGAAAAGCCGAGCACGCGCGTGTAGTAGTCGATGGCCTCGTCGTAGTCGCGCACGACCAGGGCGACGTGGGCGATGCTCTGATTCCTCGTTTCGGCTGTAGTCATGGATCGTGGGCTCCGTATGCCGTCCTGGCGAATTCCGATAGGATCCGGTTTCGGGCGCAAGCCGGCAAGTTGGACATCGGCGGCGAATACCCTCTTGCCGGGTTCGCAAAAAAAAGGCCTGCCCGGCAATTGGGCAGACCCAGAGTTTATCCCGACAGCTTCAGTCGCCGTCGCGAAGCGTGCCTATTCCGTGCACGGATCGCCGAAACCGTCGGCAAAGATGATGTCGCCCAGCGTCAGGTACTGTACAGAATCGATCCACCAGCCCGAGTGCATGTCGTAGCTGCGACTGCCGCCCTCGGTACCCAGTCTCCAGCGAAACTGGACGGTTGCGCCGAGTGCTGCGGCTGGCATGACAGCCGTGGAGGTAATGAATCCGCCGGAATCGCCACTCCATACGGCGCGACCGGACGGCGGCTGATCGATGGGATTCTCTGCATTCGCATCCAGATGCGCGTTGTAGCCACCTGTGGAGAACGATCCGCCGGCATTGATCAGGTCGGTGAATGCGCCGCCATTGATGGATACTTCGAGCGTTGCGCCGCTATACGCGCCGGCATAAAGCGGACTGGTATCCGGCGCCCAAAGCACATAGCTGTGCCGAAACGTGATCGACGGCGAACCTTCAGCGCCGACGCCGTAGACGGCGGAGTACAGACTGATGTCTGCGTAATCATTGTTGTCGTCCAGCCATGCCGCATTGGGCGACGTGTCGTCGTATCCCACCGAGCGCGTAATCCACCCCGTGGTCGATGCTGCTCCGGTGTCTACCGAAGAAGTCCAGCCCGGCGGCAGGGCGGGCGCAACCGCGGTGTCGAAATCCTGGCTGGTGCAGGAGCCGGCTGCCGATGCCAGCATCGGCGTACACAAGGCCACGAGCAACGCCAGTGGCAGGAATCGCATGCGCAGGACATTCCCCATCGTCGTATCCCCGAATTGAGTTGGTCGGCGGTCGATCGCGCAGTCCCGGCTGCAGGAATCGACGCGATGCATCAGTGAAGTTCCCGGATGGCCGCTCATTGCACAGTCTGCCCGACGGCAGCCTCCGCATTGATGAAGCCGTATCCGTCCACGGGCGAGTAACCGGCTCCGATACGGTTGCGGATGACTCCGCTGAATGTGCCGCCATCGGAAGTCGTGCCGCTGAAATACATGCCATTGTTTGTGACTGTGCCGCTGGGGATGGCCACACCGCCGCCGAACAAGTCAGCGATATAGCTGGTCGAGGTCGAGCCAGCGCCGATGGTCGTGCCGTTGCCAGTCACAGAGGAGTGCTGTACTGCGCGCCCGACGTTGTAGCGAAGCACCTTGTCGGCAGTGAACGCTCCCCCGGAGAATGTGAGTGTCATCGTCCAGGACTGGTTGGTGCCATTGGAAGGCGAAGGCGCAAGATTCGAGTACGTGGCCGTCACGTCGCCTGCGAGAATGGTCGACTGGTTGCCGATCGTGAACGCTTTCGTCGCCGGCGCAAAGACCATGCCCGGATAGTTGTTTTCGAAGTAGGTGACCGTCGGTGGCGTGGTTGCGGGCGTGACATCCTGCAATCCGTTGTTGCCTCCAGTGACGTTGCCGGCTTCAGTGGCGATTCCGTTCGGGTTGAACACCAGACTCGTCAGGCTGCCGGTTCCGCTGTAGGTGACACTGATCGCATTGGTGTCGTTGCCACCGGTACCGCCGTTCGTGTCGGCGTCGCTGTTGATCGTGACGGTTACCTTGTCGCCATTGCTCGTGCGTGCACTGCCGCTGGCAAAGGATGGATCCAGATCATGCAGGAATGTGCTGCGTTCCAGCAGGCTGGTCATCTGCACCGGCGTGATGCTGTGGCGACCGCCGTGTGCCTGCAGGACCAGCGCCGCGATGGCCGCCGCATGCGGCCCGGCAGCGCTGGTGCCCGAGAAGTTCTGGTTTGTATCCAGGTCACTGCTCGAGTCGCTCGAAAAGAACGAGGTGTTCGCCGCATCGGCAGCCGCGAGTGTCGGCTGGTGGCGGACTTCGGGCAACGCCAGCGGTGCTCCGTTGGCGTCGAAGTAGATTCGAACCGGTCCGGGCGAGGTGAAGGATTCCGGCAGACTGGGTCGGAACACACTGTAGGCAGCCGTCCCATTGCTGCCGCGTGCCATGGCGTGGCCTCCGGTCGTCGCGGCGTTGTAGCTGAAGTATTCGGCGGGCCCGATACCGCCGGCGCCATTACCTGGCAGTACGTAGCGTACATGCGTCGCGCCACCGCTCACCGGCGTATTGGAACGTGCAATCACGTACTGCACCTGGGTCTGACCGCTCGGCCTTGATGTATATCCGAGTTCGATCGGCTCGTTGGTTGCGAAGTTGTTCGAGTCCAGCGAACTGTTCGGCAGGAATGCGCCGGTATCGGCCCGGAACACGAGCAGATTCACGTCTGTCGAGATTCCCGTGCCGGCGGGGAATCCGGTCGTCTCGTACAGGGTAATGTGGAATGGGCCAATGGTAGACGCATAACGGCCGATGGAGATCGTGTAGTTCGCTCCGGTAACCGGCGCGAAAAAGCGCACGACTTCATCGACCGTGTTGTCCTGACTGACGATGGTGTTGCCATCCGGATCCTTGATCGTCACGGTAACGTCGACGCCGCTGCCCGGATCCGCGTTCGCATCGAGTTCGTACAGCGTGCCCTGGGTAAGCACTGCGGATACGGTGAAATCGACCGGGGTGGAATTGGTGATGGTGCCATTGCCGGTGAATATCGGCGGTTGCACGTAAATCGGCGTGGTGTTCTGATCGTAAGGGTCGTTCCACTGCAGAACGGTAAGCACCGAGTTGGACGCATTCACCGTTTGCGCGACATCCAGTTGCCCGGGTACTGGATTGAAATTGTGAAAGCCGCCCGCGTAAAGTTCTGGCGGCACGCCGGTCAGATCGATGTTGGTACCGGCCAGGGCGGTATTGTCGGCGGCGGTCAGGCCGCTGCCGTTCGGTACCCAGCGCAAATCCGATTCGTAGCCGTTGATGCCGATGTCGTTTCCCGCCGAGGAAAAATACGCGACGCCGTAGTCGGCGGCATCATTGATTCCCATACCGATGATGCCGTCCTGGAAATAGGGCTCATCGTAGTAGCCGACGTCGTCGCAGATCGTATCCGCGGCGAATCCCTGCTGGATTGCATCGTCGTAGGTGTATCCGGGAATGCCGGCAAGAGCACGAATATTGTCGGCGAAACCGACCTCGCCGAAATCCGCGCTGGCGAAGGCCAGACGGGCCTTCGGCGCCATCTTGTAGCCGATCTGGACCATCGCGCGACCTTCGTCGGTGCCCCCGCTGGTGTAGTCCTGCAGGACCACTACAGGCTGGGTGTTGACCGGGTTTCCGGCATCGCCGGGTAGATCGAAATTCGTCACATCGCGTGCCGCCGAGCGACTTGATGTCGTGATGTTGGCGTAGCTGTCGGACAGAAAACCGATACTCATCCCCTGGCCTTCATAATCGACCGCGGCAGAGGGGTTGTAGTACTGATTGATCTGATCCACGCGGTGCTGGGTCACGCCTTGATCGAAGGCGGTGCCGATCTTGGTGAACGTGTCGCCCGAAACGGCGTGGAGAGCACTGGACTCGGCGGCATGGTTCGACGTGCCCCGAGCCCGGTGATGATATGGCTTGAGTTCGAGGATGACGGAGCGAACACCCGGGAAGGTGGCCACTGTGGTCACGTCTTCAAGTGCGACGAATGCATCCATGACGCCCAGGCCGTGATATTTCAAGTCGACGGCTGTAACCCGGAAACTGGGTATGCTTGCGGCAAGCGAATTGCGCAACGAGGAGATCTTGATCGCCGGTTTTTTTGCCGAGCCGGCAGACGGATTCACGCGCACGAGAACGCGCCCCTGATCGTCGGTGATGGCCAGAGCGGCCATTGCCGTACCCTGCGCCTCGACACCGGAATTGAAATACGCCGGAACCTTGGTCTGGACCAGTTTGTCCAGGCCATTGCCCAGGTTTTGTGGAAACGGCGGTGCTGCGTGCAACGTGTCGACGAACACTACAGACAAAAACACGAACAGCAATGTGCATGACAAAACGCGGGTACGACGAAAAACAGCAAACCAGAACGGTGCTGAGTGCATGAGTAGATCCCCAGATGGTGTGATGAGCGAAAAGCCCTCGACTTTTCTCTGCCAACCCGGCGCAGAACGGTTGCCAGCAATCCCTTGGCATGATGCCTTCGAACGGGAACGCCGGAGCGTATCCCCAAGCCCCGGCGCGCGAATCTTAGAAGCGTGACGAGAGCGTCCGCAAGTGCCAATACGTTTATTTACACATCCTCGAATGGCGTCGTTGCATGCCGCGGAAACTCACTGTCACCGCACGGATCGGAAACCGGAACGGATCGTTCCGAAAGAGTACTTCGGCCGTACCCGGTGCGATCGGGTTCGGGGCGGATATGTGCCGGCCGCGTCTATAATCCGGAGCCGCCAGGGAGTCCGCAACGCATGCGAAGTCTGCACGTAGAAGAGAGACGATCGGCACGCCGCCCGGGGTGGCAGATCAAGTTGCGCAGATGGCCGTTGGCGGCAGGGACCGCCATACTTGCCGGCTGCGCCAGCGTTGCCGGCCCAACCACGACAGACCTGGTCCGGACCCAGCTTCTGGCGTTGCTGCAAACGTTGAATGCGGATCTGTTGGGGCATGCCAGCGCCACCCTTACGCTGGAACGCTGGTGTTCGGATCACCGTCTGGCCGATCCGGCGCGCATCGTCGCGCGGCGCGTTCGTGGCACGCCTGAATCGATACCCGATGATCTGCGCGCGCGTCTGGCAGTTGACCCGCGGCAGCGCATCGCGTATCGGCACGTACAGCTCGTGTGCGGCAAACACGTGCTTTCCGAAGCGGACAACTGGTATGTTCCCGATCGTCTGACGGCACAGATGAACCAGCAGCTCGAGACAACCGAGGCGCCGTTCGGCAGGGTCGTGCATCGGCTCGACTTCCAGCGCCACACCCTGAGCGCACATTTGTTGTGGTCGCCTTTGCCGGCGGCGTGGGAAATGTCCGGCGATGCGACTCCGGCAAAGCCGCGGGTGCCCTTGCGGATTCCACATGCGGTTTTGCGTCATGAAGCGATCCTGTATACATCGACTCACAAGCCATTCAGCGCTGTCGTCGAAACATACACAAATGAAGTGTTTGATTTTGGGCCATGGGCAGCCTATCTTGAATCGCGTTGATCCGATAATGCGCAAACTGCTGCGGACCGCGTCCGTGCTCCAGCGGAACAAGTCAATGTTGTGCCGTATTGCAAACATGGCGTTGTGTTTCACGCTTGGATTCGCATGTGCCGGCACAGCTTGCGCGGACGTGCCCATGGCGCTGGATCGCGCCAGCTTGTGGGTCGGCGGCTTCTATCCAACGGTCGACGCAAGTGTTTCGGCAAATGGCGACGATTTGTCCGGCAGCGATGTCGATTTCCGGCGCGATCTCGGTTTGTACAAGAACCGTACGTTATCGAACGTGCGCCTGGATTTTCTCGTGTTCGACAACCAGGGTTTCACATTCGGCGGCTATAGATACGCGCGTAGCGCAACGAACATGCTGGATCGCGACATCATGTTCGATGGCGATACCTATCACGCAAATGCCTACGTGCACGCCCGATTGAGCCTGCAGACTTATTACGCCACGTGGCATTGGTGGTTTGAAACGGGTGATCTGGATGTCGTTGGCGTTGGCTTGGGGGCTGCATACTACGATTTGCGTGGCGCGATCGACGGCAATGTCGATGTGACCGGCGGAAGTATCATCGGGGCGGAATCCTCCGGCCGTGGCGAGGCCGAAGGCAGCGCCGTCGCACCATTGCTCACGCTTGGATGGAAGCACGCATTTTCCGATCGTTGGCGCGGCTTTGCGGATTTTTCCGGCGTACGCAAGCCCAGTGGCGCGTTCACCGGACACCTGCTCAACGGTAGAATCGGACTGGAGTATTTCCCCTGGAAAAATATCGGTGCTGCGCTGGAATACGACCGCACCGATCTGGATGTGAAGGCCGACAAGCGATCATGGACGGGCAGGGCGAAAATCCGTTTTCGCGGACCCTCCGCATTTGTGCGGCTTCGCTGGTGAATGCAAGAGCCGGGACTGACGGCCTGATACGAATTTTTGTTCGCATGCAGTGCCGTGACCCCTGCTGCGGGCGCGGCGGACTTCGGATGCATCGCTGCGGGCGGATGCATGCAGCTGTTGCATGACGGCATTTGCGGCTGAGAAAGATCCTGACTATTGCCTCAGGCATCAATCGTCTTGGCATGTCGCCATGCAGCAGGAGCGGTAGAACTCAAAACGATCGTTTCGACAGTTTCATTCTGCTCAACCGGTTGTGCGTCGTTCGCAGGGGTTGGGTTGCTTCGATTCCTGAACTGTTCCAGTCGCTGCGCCATCGCATCGCTGCGAGCGCGCATGGCGAGAAATCCCTCGCGAACGCCGGCTGCGCGGATGTTCGCCTGCTTCTGGGACAGGTTTTGCGCGCGCTTTTCGATCGGCGACGCGTCCGCGTCGGTTCCGAACATATGCTCGCGCATGGCCGCGAACAGCCCGGCGACGGTTGCCTGTCTTGATGGATTGGGAAAGCCCATACATGCTCCTGGTCGCGACAGCCGAACCCATGTGTCTTCGCTGCCACGTTCTCTGTAAAGCCAGCCCGGACCGAAGCAACTTCCGGTGTCGGTTGCGGCAACGATCGCGTTGGCTCTGGTACGGTTGTAGCAGCAACCATGCCAACGTCGCCGGCAGGTTTTGAAACCGGGTGAACCGATCCGCTGGCGCGCGTGGTGCTTGTTGGATTCAGGCGTTTTGGGCTGGCAAAGGCCGTTCGCCGATTGGGGCAATCGGCCATGCGCGCGACGTAGCCTGGAAACCGGGTGACGCGAATCGTTGTTGCCAGATTGAATTGTGACGCGTGTGACGCTTTCGGGCACAAGGTCCGCGTTTGCTCGTTGCCGGTGCCGGCAGCCGGCGTCGATCGGCAGCCCGCCGAGAACGGTTTCGGCAAAGCTGTTGTCGACCAAATCAAGCTGCGGCTACCGGCGCAATGAGCATCCGTGGTTCGTCAATGGTGCCCGTGTCGGATGCCTGGCGCCGCGCGGCAACAAACGTTTGCCGGCGCCGTCACAGCGATACGGCGAGTTGGGTCCCTTGCGCGATCGCGCGTTTGGCATCCAGCTCTGCGGCCACGTCCGCGCCACCGATCAAATGTACGTCGATGTTCGCGCTCTTGAGGCCATCGAACAAATCGCGGCGCGGTTCCTGACCGGCGCACACGACTACCGTGTCAATGTCGAGAATCTGAGCCTTGTTGTTGATGGCGACGTGCAGGCCGTCGTCGTCGATGCGTTCGTAAATCACGCCGCCGAGCATCTTTACCTGCTTCATTTTCAGGGCTGCCCGGTGCACCCATCCCGTCGTCTTGTTCAGGCGTTTGCCGGGCGTGCCGGGACTACGCTGCAGCAGCCAGACTTCGCGTTCGGAAGGTTCCGGCGACGGTTTCGTGAAACCGCCGCGGTGCGAATAGTTCTGGTCGACGCCCCATTCGTGCGACCAGCGCGCGATGTTTGTCGTCGGTGACGGCGTGCTCTGGGTGAGGAATTCCGCGGCATCGAAACCGATGCCGCCGGCACCGATGATGGCGACGCGCTGGCCGACCGGTTTGTCATGCAGGATCACATCGGCATAGCTGAGCACGTTCGCTCGATTGGCACCGGGAATTTTCAGGGCGCGTGGAACGACGCCGGTAGCAAGAATCACCGTGTCGAATCCCTGCAAAGATTCCACGGTTGCCGTCGTGTCGAGGTTCACAGTCACGCCGGTGTCGTCGATGCGATGGCCGAAGTAGCGCAGCGTTTCGCGGAATTCCTCCTTGCCCGGAATGCGCTTGGCCATGTTGAACTGGCCGCCGATTTGTGCGGCTGCGTCGAACAACGTGACGCGATGACCGCGCTCGGCCAGCGTCGTTGCGCAAGCCAGACCGGCCGGTCCGGCACCTACGACGGCGATATTGCGCGGTGTGACGGTTCGGGCAATCGTCCACTGCGTTTCGTTGCAAGCACGCGGGTTGACCAGACACGAAGCGTGCTTGTTCTCGAACACATGATCCAGGCACGCCTGGTTGCAGGCGATGCACGTGTTGATGCGTGAGTCGCGACCCGCGCGTGCCTTGTTCACCCAGTCCGGATCGGCGAGCAGGGGTCGCGCCATCGAGACCATGTCGGCATCGCCATCGGCGAGAATTTTCTCGGCCACATCGGGCATGTTGATGCGGTTGGTCGTGATCAACGGAATCGCGACTTCGCCTTTCAACTTGCGCGTGACCCACGCAAATGCCGCGCGCGGTACGCTGGTGACGATGGTCGGAATGCGCGCCTCATGCCAGCCGATACCGGTGTTGATGATCGTCGCACCGGCGGCTTCGATCGCCTTGGCCAGGTGCACGATTTCGTCCCAGCTTTGCGCATTGTCGACAAGATCCAGCATCGACAGGCGATAAATGATGATGAAATTCCTGCCCACGGCTGCACGCGTGCGGCGCACGATTTCGATCGGGAAGCGCTGGCGATTTTCGGCGCTGCCACCCCACGCATCCGTGCGCGTATTCGTGCGTGCGGCGATGAACTGGTTGATCAGGTAGCCTTCGCTGCCCATGATCTCGACACCGTCATAACCGGCATCCTGGGCGAGTTTCGCGCAAGTGACAAAATCGCGAATCGTGTTTTCGACGCCACGACCGGAAAGTGCACGCGGCGTAAACGGCGTGATCGGGGACTTGATCTTCGATGGCGCAACCGACAGCGGTTGATAGCCGTAACGTCCGGCATGCAGGATCTGCAGGCAAATGCGGCCGTGCTCGGCATGCACCGCGGCAGTAACCTTGCGATGCCTCGCGACATGCCATGGCATCGAAAGGCGTCCACCGAAGGGTTTCAGCCAGCCGGCGATATTCGGCGAAAGGCCACCGGTGACCATCAGGCCCACGCCGCCACGTGCGCGTTCGGCGAAATACGCGGCGAGTTTGCCGTAGTCGCCGGCGCGATCTTCGAGACCCGTATGCATCGAACCCATCAGCACGCGATTGGGCAGGGTGACGAAGCCCAAATTCAGCGGCTTGAACAGGGTCGGGAAATGCGGATTTGGGATCGTGGCATCGGTCATGGCATCGAACGGTCGTTTGAATGTGCCACGATGCCCGGAATTGTCGGTGTCGGCAAGTCAGTGAGCGATCTTGAGCACGATCAGGGTCTGGTCGTCAGTTCCGAGCGGTCCGCCCTGATGTGCCTGTACGGCCGCAACGATGCTGTCGCAAAGCGCGCGCGGGTTGTCGGGGTCGGCCAGGGCGAGTGAGCGCATCCGATCGGAACCGAACATCAGCCCGTTGCGGTCACGCGCTTCGATCAGACCATCGGTATACAGAATCAGGACATCCTGGCTTTCCAACGCGATATCGTTGTTGCGATATTCGTAATCGCGCAGCACTCCAAGCGGTATCTGATCGGCTTCGCCAAGCTGTTGCACCTCACCGCCGCGTAGCAGCAAAAGCGGTGGATGGCCTGCGCTGACGTAGCGCAGAACTCGCGTGTCAGGCCGATACAGCAGCGCAAAAACGGTCATGAAATGGCCGCGGCTGCGTCGCGAAAGGAAATACCGGTTTGCATAGGTAATGACAGACGCGGGTGGCGGATTGCCGTCGCCGCGATAAGTGCGCAGGATCGCGTCGAATTGCACGGCTTCCATTGCCGCCGCTGCGCCGTGACCGGAAACGTCGCCGACGATGAGGCCCCACATGTCGCCGCAGCCGGGAACGAAATCCTCCGGCGCAAACGGTGTGATGTTGCTCAACTCGTAGTAATCGCCGGCGGCAGTCGCCGCAGGCTGCCAGTGCACTGCGTATTCGAGACCGGCGATTTGAGGGTTGTCCGGCAACAACAATCTCTGGATATCGGCGAGGCTTTCTATTTCCAGGCGTTGGCGTGCACTTTCGCGCGAAAGTTCGCGCAGTGCCAGCGGACGCACGATCAGACTGGCTGCCAGATTCACGTGCAACAGCACGCGTTGCACGTCGACGGCATCGAAGCGGTGTTCGAGCGTGCTCGCGAATGCGAGCCAATGCGTCAATATGCCGCTATTGGCGATCGGAACAGAGAGGACGGTCGCCGGCACCGACAGCGCCTGCGCCAGCGGAGCGTCGCGCCACTGCGGCACCAACGCAACAGCATGCGCAGACGAGCCGGAAACGACTTGCGCCGTCAGCGCATCGTCGAACAGCGGCAATTCGCCATGTTGATTGTAGGGATCCCGGTTGGGTACTTGTTCAATGCCATCGGCGCCGATGAGTCCGGCCAGGCGGCAGCTCGCACCAGCCTGGTCGCGTACCAGCAAGAGTGCGAGCGAGCAATCCGCGAATTGGTCGGCAAAGTGCGATCGCATCACACGCAACGCGGCGTCCGAATCGCCATCGAAGGCGCTCAGCTGGAGCAAGCGGTTGAACAACGAATCGGAATCCGACATCGGCAAATTGTGGCGCAGAGCCGGTGCTCGTGCCAGCGCAGCGAGCATCAGGGCAGGCCAAATGATCGCTGAATGCCGCGCCGGTGCCGGTCAACGCATGCAAGTGGTTGCCGTTTTTTGCATATCGAGGGTCGCAAGCGGCGGCTCGCAATCGCAAACAGGAGAATCACGATGTCCATTCGTCAACTTGCACTTTCGTTCGCACTCTCAACTACCTTGTTTGGCGGCGTTTACTGTCCGCCGGCGTCGGCACGCGCAGTCGTGGATGTGTCGGTGCGTTTGCCCGTCCATGCGCCCCCACCGTTGCGTACGGAGAGAATCGGCGTGGCGCGTCCCGGTCATGTCTGGATCGGCGGGCATTGGCGCTGGCGTAGCGGTCGTTATGTCTGGACCGGCGGCTACTGGGCACCGGTACGGGTCGGCTATCGCCACGTTCCGGGGCACTGGGTGGCCTGCGGACGGCACTGGTGTTATCGCGATGGTCGCTGGGTGAGGTAGGGCTATGCCTGCGCCGTGGCGGGACGACTCGTCTCGCCACGACGCAACAACGCGTGAGCTGCCCATTGCGCGGCGGGATCCATCGGTTCGAGGGGAGCGAACGTTCCAGCAACAAGCGTGGCGATCGGTGCACCATCGCGGTAAAGCACACGCGATCCAACCAGCGCCGGCACCTTGTTGCCGGCAACAATGGCCCCGACCAGATTGAGTGGATCGGCTCCGCACACGGCAATCAGCGTCGTGTCGTGCGGCTTCCGGCGAATACGACGCAACAGCGCGACAGCTTCCGGCAAAGCAAATTGCTCGCCGGACACACCGGCGATAAAACGACCGCCGCGAATTTCGCCGCGTGCCTCAAGCTGTTGGCATACGCGCAGCAACTCGCGCCAGCGCGGCAGCCATTGTGCTTCGCGTGCGAGCAGGCGCCAGCACACCACGCCGTAACGCTTGAGCAGGGTGCGAACGATGTGTTCGACAACCTCGGGTTCGGTGTGCGCATTTTGCACGTGGCTGCGCGCAGCCTTGGTGGCCGAACCGGTTTCATTCGATGATGTCCGTGCGTTGGGTCGCCGCAGCAACGACCAGCGCCCGGCGTCGGCGATACCGAGCAGTGCGGTGCGGCGATTGCGGCGGCGGCCGGGCAGGGGACGTTTCGATGCGGGTACCAGCAGCGCGCGCAGTCCGGCAAAGCTGTCGGAATTGATACGACCAACCGCAACCAGTTCGGCCAGCGCCGCTTCCAGTTCCGTATGCAGCAGGCGCGTGCCGCTTGCCAGTTCGTCGAAAAACGACGCGCCGTGATCGCGAAGGCAATCGGCGACCGCCCGTGCCCGCGATGACAGGCAATCCGAATCCGTGATCGCGTTACCAAGCTTCGTCCATATTTGCACGTTACGTCGTTGCATCAGAACGATGGGTGTTGCCCGCACCGGGCCGCTGCCGTGCTCGGCCGATCCGCAATGTTCGCGCAAGCGTGCCCAGACCAGACGCCCCGCCAGGCAAAGGTCGTCGAGCCAGCCTATCTCATAGCCGCAGACGCGGGCGGGGAGGATCTCCGATTCCCATGCGTTGGCCGGTGCTTCGAATCCTTCGAGTTGCGCCAGTACGCCGGCCAGCGCGTCGGGGCCGCTGACTTGCGCGCCGGGGGCCACGCGTTGCCATTCGAACAGGAAGCGCATGAAGTCGCGCGCTTCGACCGGTTCGATTTCCCGGCGCAGCCGTTTGACGGTATAGCGATGGATGCGCGCGAGGAGATGTCGTTCGCACCATTCCTCGCCAACCGTGCCGGGGGTGAAATGGCCGCGCATGACGAAGCCTTCGGTCTCAAGCGTAAGCAACGCTCCATCGATATCGGCCTGCGGCAGTTCGAGCGACGCGGCGATATCGGCGGCGTTCACCGGACCAAGCCCGGTCAGGCGACCGCGCACGATATCGGCGAGTGCGGTTTCGGGCGTCCATTCGATGGTGGCGAATTCTGCGGGTACGGCGATGGCGGGTTGCCGTTGCGCACCGGGAAAAATCGCGTGGAATTGCGAAAGGCGTTCGGCAGCGACCCAAATTGAAGCCTTTTCCCTCATCGCTGGCGATGGGACAGAGGATTGGGTTAGGGGGATGCAGTCGGTTTGCGGTAACGGTTCGGGACTATCAGACACCTCCTGCTCGCCCCGGCCCTCTGCCCCAAACGGCGTTTGCGGGAGAGGGAGCAGCAATAGCGCGGCGCGACGATCTGCAACCAGAACTTCCAGGTGCGCACGCCAACCATTTGCCGCAATTTCGCCCGCAGTCAAAAAACCCAACCCCATCAACGCCTCGTGCAGCTCGTCGGCATTGCTCGCCTGCGGCCATGCTTCGTCGCGCACGCCGGCAATGGCCCCGGCGTCGAGTTTGCCGAAGTCATCGGTCGTCTCGACGTCTCCCCAACGCCTGCTTTGCACGGCCTGGGTGCGACGTTCTTCCAGCGGCGCATCATCGAGATAGGCATACGGTCGCGCGTTGAGGATTTCCGCAGCCAGCGGTGAGGGTGCAGTCAGGTCGCGTGCAACAATGTGGATTTCTCCACTTTCCAGTCGCTTGAGCAGGCCTTCCAATCCTTCGATGTCCATTGCCTCGTGCAGGCAATCATGAAGCGTTTGCTCCACCAGCGGATGTTCGGGAACCTGACGTTCGCCGACCAGATTCTCGGCGCAGGCGACCTGATCCGGGAACACGGTTGCCAGCAAATCTTCGGATTTCATCCGCTGCAGTTGCGGCGGTACCTTCGAGCCGCCCAGGAATCTCGGCAGCGCCAGCGATGTCGTCGCGTTCCAGCGCCAGCGCACGCCGAACATCGGCGCGTCCAGCAGGGCCTGGGTGAGCACGTCGCGCACCGAATTTGAATGCAGGTAATGGCCGACGTCGGCCAACGGGAAACTGTGGCTGGTCGAGAGCGAAAGGATGATCGCATCTTCCGTTGCGGCTGCCTGCAGCTCGAAGTTGAATTTGCGGCAAAATCGTTTGCGCAGCGCCAGACCCCAGGCGCGATTGATGCGGCTGCCGTACGGCGTGTGGATCACCAGTTGCGTGCCGCCGGACTCGTCGAAGAAGCGTTCCATCGCCAATGTGCGTTGCGTGGGCAACAAGCCGAGGGCGGATCTGGCGGCGCCGAGATACTCGACTATCTGCTGCGCGGCGCTTGCGCCGAGTCCGACATCATCGCGAAGCCATGCTTTGGCTGTCTCTCCCCCATCGCTCGCGATGGGGGAGAGGGTTTGCATTGACGGGTTGGCCAATCGCGCCGAAATCTCCTCGCGCAATCGCGCTACCGCAAACGACAACTCATCCGTGCGCCCCGGCGCTTCGCCCAGCCAGAACGGGATCGTCGGCGGTGCGCCTTGTGCGTCTTCGACGCGCACGCGCCCGCGCTCGACACGCAGGATGCGATACGAAGTGTTGCCGAGTTGGAAGATGTCGCCGGCGATGGACTCGACCGCAAAGTCTTCGTGCACCGTACCGACCTTTAGCGCCTGCGGCTCGAGCATGACGTCGTAGTCGGCAGTATCCGGAATCGCGCCGCCGGAGGTGATCGCGGTCAGGCGTGCACCGCGCCGTGCGCGCAGCACGCCGTTGACGGCATCGCGATGCAGATAGGCCGAACGTGGCCCGCGCCGGGTGCTAAAGCCCTCGGCCAGCATGCGCACGACGTCGCGGAACTGATTTCTGGATAAATTCACAAATGGAAACGCGCGGTTGACCAACGCGAACAACTCGTCTTCATTGCATTCGCGCGCAGCCACCTCGGCCACGATCTGTTGAGCGAGCACGTCGAGTGCGTTTCGTTCGACATGCAGCGTATCCAGCTCACCGCGACGGACACTGTCGAGCAAGGCCGCGCATTCGATCAGATCGTCGCGCGACAGCGGAAACAACCGCGCTTTCGGCGTGCCATCGACGGAATGGCCGGCGCGGCCGGCGCGTTGCAGGAAGGTCGAAATCGAGCGCGGCGAGGCGATCTGGCAGACCAGATCGACGTCGCCGATGTCGATCCCCAGTTCCAGCGATGCGGTCGCAACGAGTGCGCGCAGTTCGCCGCGTTTGAGTCGCTGCTCCGCAGCAAGGCGTTGTTCGCGCGCAAGGCTGCCGTGGTGCGAGGTAACCGCACCCTTGCCCAGGCGTTCGCTCAGGTGCCTCGCCATGCGTTCGGCCATGCGCCGCGTGTTGACGAAGATCAGCGTCGTGCGGTGGCGTTCGATCAGTTGTGCAATCCTGTCGTATAGCTGTCCCCAAACTTCGCCCGACATCACCGCCGACAACGGGGCATCCGGCAGTTCAAATGCCAGATCGCGCTTGCGGATGTAACCGACGTCGACAATTTCGCAAGGCATGCACTCCGGCTGCCAACCCTCGCCCCGATCGGGGTGATGGGGGGGAGGGCTTGAACCGGTGCCGACCAGATACTTTGCGATCTCATCGATCGGCTTTTGCGTTGCCGACAAGCCGATCCGCGTCAGCGGTCGTTCGCACAAGGCCTGCAATCGTTCCAGCGACAGCGCAAGGTGTGCGCCGCGCTTGTTCGGAGCCAGTGCATGTATTTCGTCGACGATCACCGTGCGCGTCGATGCCAGCATGCTGCGGCCGGATTCGGAGCCAAGCAGGATGTACAGCGATTCGGGTGTCGTCACGACGACATGCGGCGGACATCGGCGCATTGCGGTGCGTTCGGATTGCGGCGTATCGCCGCTGCGTACGGCGGTGCGAATATCCACGTCCGGCAAACCCAGGACCATAAGTTGTTCGCGGATGCCGGCAAGCGGCGCTTCAAGATTGATGTGGATGTCGTTCGACAGTGCCTTGAGCGGCGACACATAGACGACGCTGGTTTCGTCCGGCAGCGGATGTTCAATGCCACGACGTACCAGATCATCGATGGCGGCCAGAAATGCTGCCAGGGTTTTGCCCGACCCGGTCGGTGCGGCGATCAGTGCGTGGCGGCCCGATTGGATCGCCGGCCATGCCTGCGTTTGCGCCGGGGTGGGTTCGGCAAAAGCGCTACGGAACCAGGCCGAAACCGCGGGGTGGAAGTTGTCCAGGGACATGATCGAATTATGCGCCTGCGTGCGATGGTTGGGGCATCGTCCGTCAAGTTGCGCCCTGCGCATCTCAACACCTGAGACTGAGACGAAGAGGGCAATTTCGCCGCCGTTTGCGCTCGACGCGTCGCGCGGTGTTGCAGCTATGTGTAGTGCTTCACTCTATTTGACCCATTCAGCGAGTCGCTGGGCACCCGGCTGCAAGGCGCATTCGCACAGGAAGGGTGGTTCCCTTTCCAGCAGATGCAACGCCGCAGACGGGTGCCCGGCGGCTCGCCCTTCGGGAGCCAGGCACACGGACCATGGCGGCGTAAAGCGCCTTGCCATGACCCGTGTGCTTGGCTCTGAATGGGTCAATTAGAGCGAAGCACTACACTAAACTGCCTTGCTGCCGAGCTTTCCGATCCAGCGATACAACATGAAAGTCGTCACCACGAAAACGATGCCGCCGATGAAGATCGATGGCGTCTCAAAGGACGTGCCGACGAGGCCGATCGGAGACTGCTCGCCGCTGAACGCAACGACACCCGCGAAGATCACTGCCAGCAGACTTTCGCCGACAATCAGGCCCGAGGCGAGCAGCACACCGAGTTGTCGCGTTGCGTCGGCCTGATCCGCCGGGCGGCGTCCGGCACGCCGGTCGAACCATGCGCCGACCAGGGCACCGACGACAACCATCAGCGTGGTCGACGTCGGCAGGTAGATCCCAAGGCCAACTGCCAACGGAGGAAAACGCGGACCTTTTTTCGTCAAGCCGAGGATCTCGTCCAGCAGGATGATGGCGACGCCGATGCCGGCACCCAGCCCGATCATGTCCCACGGCACATCGCCGGTGATGACGCCCTTGGCCAACGCCGAAATCAATCCGGCTTGCGGGGCCGGCAGCGCGCGCGATGGATCGGCGCCGGGTGCGCCGAGGAAGCCGTAAGTGTGTTGCAGCAAGTCCATAACCGGTGGGATGACCACGGCGCCGACCAGCACGCCGATCACCAGAGCCCATTGCTGCAACGAAGGCGTGGCGTCGACCAATTGCCCGGTCTTCAAATCCTGCAGGTTGTTGTTGGCGATAGACGCCACCGCGAAAACGATTGAGGTGATGAACAACGCGAATCCGACCAGTGCCTTGTCCGCGCCGGGTGGCAGGAATGGCTTGACGCCAACGACCAGCAGCAACGCTGCGACCACAACCACGAGAATGCCGATGCCGGACAACGGACTGTTCGACGACCCGATCAGGCCGGCCATGTATCCGCATACCGCCGAGACGACGAAACTCAAAACCACGACGAAACCCACGCCGCCGATCACCAGCGTCCATTTCGCATCGCCAAGACCGTTGTTGACGCCGAAGTTCCACAGCAGGTAGCCGATTGGAATCAGGCACAACAACGAAATCAATCCGACCATGCCGATCGGCATGTCGTGTTCGACACGCGGCAGCGTATGCAAGGTACCGCCCTTGCGCGCACGCGACGCGCGCATGGCGCCGGCCAGACCGCTGACCAGCGGTTTCACCAGTTTCGCCAGCGTCCACACCGCGGCTACGCCGATGGTGCCCGCGCCGATGAAGCGGACGTAGTGGCTCCAGCCACCTTGCGCCACCGCGGCCGCATCACCCGCCACCCAGTGCAGATGGGTGAAATAGGGCACTGCCCAGACCCAGCCGATCGCCGCACCGAGCAACATCGCCACGCCCACCCACAGGCCGACCAGATGGCCGACCGCGAACAGGGCAAACGACAAGCCGAAGTCAAAGCCGGTCGCGCCGCTCTTGTCGCCGCCGATGCGGAAATAGTGCGCGACGCTGCTGGCAAACAGCTTGGTTTGTACGATCACGTAGAACATCGCTGAAACGACGCTGCCCCAGACCACCGCTTTCAGGCCCGTGCCACCGGTTTCGACCGCCGCCCTGGGGTCGTCCGCCGGCGCTTCGCCCGCACCAACTTTCAGTACCTCGGCGCAGGCGACGCCTTCGGGATAGGGCAGGTCGGAATCGGTGACCAGCGCGCGCCGCAACGGAATCGTGTACATCACGCCGAGAATGCCGCCGGTGGCGCAGATGCCAGCCGAGATCCAGAACGGGAATCCGGTCCAGTAGCCGACGATCACCAGGCCGGGCAACACGAAGATGATCGCCGACAGCGTGCCTGCGGCCGACGCGATGGTCTGGACGATATTGTTTTCCTGGATCGTGGCGTCTTTCATCGCCTTCAGGATCGCCATCGAGATTACCGCGGCCGGGATCGACGTCGAAAATGTCAGGCCGGCCTTGAGTCCGAAATACACGTTCGCGGCCGTGAACACGATAGTGATGACGATGCCGATGATGACGCCGCGGATCGTCAGTTCCTTGATCGGCGACATGGCGGATGCGTGTGGATTGGTCACGGAAACTCCCCTTTGAATTGGTGCGAATTCGCAGCGATACGGCTTTGCTCTCTCTCCCCTAAGCGCGCTTGGGGGAGAGGGCGCGTAATTGTTCTTGTGGCGACTGGCCAGCGAGTTCGTTCATGGATGACGCCGGCAAATAGTAACGCAAACATCGGCAGCGCATGGATATCGTGCCCGGCTCAGAGCATTCGCGGGAGTTGGCGGTCACAATCCGGCAAAATGTACGGCTTCGCATCTTTGCCTTGGAAACAGACATGAGTCAGCACGACATCCGTTCCGCACAGCGCCCGAATCCCGATCAACCGATGGTGGATATCGCCGATTACGTAGTCGACTACGTAATCGAATCCGAAACCGCCTACGACACGGCGCGCTACATGCTGCTCGATTCGCTCGGTTGCGCGATGTTGGCGATGAAATTTCCGGAGTGCGTCAAGCATCTGGGACCGTTGGTGCCAGGCGCGGTGTTGCCGGGAGGTGCGCGCGTTCCGGGAACCGGTTGGGAACTGGACCCGGCGCAGGCTGCTTACAACATTGGCGTGCAGATTCGATGGTTGGACTTCAATGACACCTGGCTTGCGGCGGAGTGGGGGCATCCATCCGACAACCTCGGCGCGATCCTGGCAGTGGCCGACTATGTATCGCGCAGGAATATCCGCGATGGCGGGCAGGCGATGACGATTCGCGATGTGTTGACTGCTGCGATCAAGGCGCACGAAATCCAGGGGTGCTACGCGCTGCGGAATTCCTTCAATCGTGTCGGCTTGGACCACGTCATCCTGGTGCGGTTGGCGTCCACCGCCGTGGTTACGAAAATGCTGGGTGGCGGCAAGGATGAAATCATCAATGCGGTTTCGCAAAGCTGGATCGACAATGGTGTGTTGCGCACCTATCGACATGCACCGAATACCGGGCCGCGCAAGAGTTGGGCTGCCGGCGATGCGTGCCGTCGCGCGGTAACACATGCGCTCAATGCAATGAAGGGTTGTGCCGGCTATCCGTCGGCGTTGAGTGCAAAAACCTGGGGCTTCTACGATGTGGCGTTCAAGGGCCGGGCATTCGAGTTCGAGCGCCCATTCGGCAGCTACGTCATGGAAAATGTGCTGTTCAAGATTTCCTATCCGGCCGAATTTCATGCGCAGACGGCGGTCGAGTGCGCGATGCAATTGCACGACCAGGTGGCCGGGAAACTCGATCAGATCGAGCGTATCGAAATCGAAACCCAGGAAGCCGGCGTGCGCATCATCGACAAGACCGGGCCGTTGGCAAACTATGCCGACCGCGATCATTGCATCCAGTACATGGTTGCCGTGCCGCTGATCTTCGGTCGTCTGACCGCCGACGATTACGCCGATTCAGTTGCGGCAGATCCGCGCATTGACGCATTGCGCGCGAAAATGGTGGTCAAGGAAAATTCGCAGTTCAGCCGCGATTATCTCGATCCGGAAAAGCGATATATCGGAAACTCCGTGCAGGTTTTTTTCGCCGACGGCAGCAAGACCGACAAGGTCTCGATCGACTATCCGATCGGCCACCGCAAGCGTCGCGCCGAGGGTATTCCCGTGTTGATGGACAAATTCAAGCGTGCCATCCGTGGGCACCTGGCCGAACCCCAGGTCGAACTTCTCATGGCTCAGGCCGGCGAGCCGGCCGATCTGGATGCCTTGACCGTGCCGCAACTGCTTGATTTGTACGCGGCGTAACGCCAGGAGCATGGAAAGCCCGAAAATTTCTGCCGCCCACCCTCCCGGATCAAGATGGCCTTTCGCGCGGCGTTCCGAACCGCTTTTTGCGGTGCTCGGCTGAGCGGATGCTGAACGACCGGCGCTGGACTAAAGTTTTGATTTTGCTAGACTGCGCAAGCTCGCGCCGCAACTGTGATAACATATAATTAACGCATCGCAACGTTACAACAGTGATGTGTATCAGTGCGACGTGTTGTTCTGAGCGGACGCCCAAAAAAAACCAAGTACATGTAAAAGGAGACTCCGATGAAACGTAACATGTTGTTCGCGCTGATCGCCCTGGGACTGGGCGGTTTGAGTGCAGCGCACGCCCAAGATTCGGCAAGTTGGTATCTCGCTCCGCGTCTTGGTGTTGTTGCCCCCGATAGTACGCGTACGACCGATAGCTCCTTGTTTGCGGGCATCGGCATTGGCGCGTGGGTCAATCCGAATTTTGCTCTGGATATTGAATACGGCATCAACAACGCCGATTTCAAGAACGATTCACCGCGCTCCGGGCACGAGTGGGAAAACGTGCAGCTCGATGTTGCCGGGCGCTGGTTCTTCGGCGAGTTGGGCTCCGGCTGGCGTCCGTATCTGATGGGCGGCGTCGGAGTGATGCGCCATGCGGCGTACTCCGGCACGCACGGCGGCTGGGGTCCGCTGGCTACGGTCGGTGTCGGCTTGCAGTACAACCTGTCTGATCGCCTTGCGTTCCGCGGCGAACTCGCCGGCCGCTACGACATCGATCACGGCTCGTTGCGCGGCCATTTGGCCACCGACCTTCCGCCCGATGGCTACGGTTTCCATCGCCATACCCATTTCCTGGATGGACTTGCCACGGTCGGCCTGACCTACAGCTTCGGTCATGAGGCTGCTCCGCCGCCGCCACCGCCGGCAGCGCCGCCGCCGCCACCACCGCCGCCACCGCCTGCGCACGAAGAGGCAGTGCCGCCGGCTTCGGTTTCGATCGATCTGCGTGGCGTCGAATTCAAGTTCGATCACCCGCGTGTCGGTGAAGCGCTCGAACCTTCGCTGAAGGCACCAACGGCCGATTCCGTGCAGATTCTCGATGAAGCCGTGGATACGCTGAAGCGCTATCCGAACGTTCGCGTCGAAGTCGATGGTTACACCGACTCGGTTGGTACCGATGCCTACAACCAGAAGCTGTCGGATCGTCGCGCCAAAGGGGTGTACGACTATCTGACCGGCCATGGTGTGGATGCTGGCCGTCTGGATGGCCCCAAGGGCTTCGGTGAAACCAATCCGATCGACACCAACAAGACTTCCGCAGGTCGTCAGCGCAACCGTCGCGTCGAGCTGAAGGTTGAAAATTGATCGCTGGTAAAGTTCTGTAAATTTTCAAAAGCCCGGTTCTTGCCGGGCTTTTTTTTTCCTCGATTTACTCGACAAAACAAGCGGGTGCGCAATCGAATGGACGTATTTCTGGCTATCTTGCCGACACTGGCGCATCCAACCTGCGGCGGATACATTGCGCGCCTTGAAGCGTAGTCCGATGTCTCGATTCCGGCCCGGTTTTCAGTTGTTTCAAGGGCCGCAAGATCGTGCGCAAACAGGGGATATCCGACTTCGCAGACAGTGGTGAGCTGCCGTGGTTTGATGATCGTTGGGGCGATGATCTGATCTTCGAAGACCGGGTGGGATTTTTCAGCGCATCTTTCGGCGTGGTCGGACTTCCTGGTTCGGTTGCGCGGCAATGTGCGAGCGGAAAGATTGTTCCTGTCTGTCCAGGTAAGGTCGCGCTTCCTGTTCTTTCACATGTGATGGAAGGGGAAGACAATGCGCAAGTTCTTGATCGTAACAATTGCAACGTGCTCGATTGCTGCGTTGGCGGTTGCATGTCTGCAGCCGGCACCGCGCGTTTTGGATGGCGATAACGCCGGGATGGAGCAGGACAGAGGGCCGCCCGACAGCGACTCCTGGATTCTGAGAAACACTTACCCGACGGGTAAATACGATCCGCAGTGGGCGATTGCCGCAGGCAAGCATGAGCGGCAGATGTTCGCCAGGGTGCCAGCCGGTATCAAGACATACAATCGAAAGGTTGCATCCGGGTCGCCACTGGCGCTGGACCCCGGTCAGTTCGTCCCGCTCGGTCCGATGCCGGAGAACAACACCCAGTCGAGCTATGGCCATATCTCCGGCCGCATCAACGTGATCCGCGTGGATCCCGCCACCGCCAACGTGCCGGGGTCCATTGTCGTCTACGCCGGATCGGATGGTGGCGGCATCTGGAAGACCGCGAATTGCTGCTCGGACGGTTCCACCACTCCCGCCACGACCTGGCAAGTGGTTACCGATGTGCCGGAAGTTTCGAGCATGTCGATCTCCGACATCGTCATCGACCCGAACAACCATGACGTCATCTATGCAGGCACCGGTGACCTGAATTACGGTTCGTTTTCGTTTGGCGCTGCTGGCGTATTGAAGAGCGTCGACGCGGGCCAGACCTGGCAGTTGCTCGGCGCGGACATATTCAGCCCGTATTACTCGGGTTCCTACAACTCATTCCCGCAATACCAGGCCGTTGGCAAAGTGGCGGTGGACCCGAATAATTCAAACATCGTTCTGGCGGGCACGAAGACCAGCCTGTACATCTCCCATGATGCAGGCAGCAACTGGAGCGGCCCGTGCTATACCAACCCGTATGCACTGCCCAACAATCCTGCGGGCCCGACAGCGCAACGACAGGACGTCACCGGCCTGATCCCGGTCAGCAATGGCGATGGCACCACACGATTGTATGTGGCAATCGGTACTCGCGGCTCGCCAACACCGGTACAACCCGATCTGGTAAACAACGGTGCCAACGGCGTCTACGTAACCACCATACCGAGTTCCGGTTGTCCGGCGACCAATTCATGGACGTTGTTGAACACGGGCTGGCCTGCCGGCACCGGCAACGGAATCGCCGGTAGCGTGCCGCTTGGACGTATCGAGATTGCGGTTGCGCCAAGCAACCCGATGCGCATGTACGCGGAAGTGGAAGATGTCGCGACCAAGAAGATCAACAGCTTCTACCGCTCCGACGACGGCGGCGCGAACTGGCTGCAGACCAGCACCGGTGCGGGTCTGAACAACAATGGCAGTCAGAACGGTTGCGAGGGCAACTCGAACAACGGCGGCGGACAGATGTGGTACGACGCCGGCTTGACCGTCGATCCGAACAATCCCGATCGCGTGTGGATGAGCACCATCGATGCGACCGTGTCTTCGGACGGCGGTTACAACTACTACGACGCCACCTGCGGATACGGTTCTCACAGTCTCAACGGTGGCGTGCGTGTGCACGTGGATCATCATGCACGCGCCTTCATCGGCAACGATTCCACACAATTGCTGCTCGGCTCGGACGGCGGCGTGTTCTATTCGGCGAATGCGGATGTCGCGGTGACCTCGAGTACGACCAGCAATGCGATGAAGTGGATCAGCCTGAACGACACGATCAACAGCATCGAGTTCTACTTCGGCGACATCACGTCGAATTTCGCCACGTCGCCACTGCCCGCGATCGGTGCCGGTGCGCAGGACAATGGCTGTTCCCGCGTCGGCTTCAGCGGTCTTCCCACGGGTCCTGCCCTGTGGACGTCGAATTGCTCGGGTGACGGAACGACGACGAAGATCGAGCCGGTCAACAATGGCTATTGGTTCAACTCGAGCCAGTACGGCGCGCTCGCGCGTGCCGGCAATGGCACAACGCCGTACTACAACGCGGCGACCGGTGTATTCAGCGGAAGTTTCTCGACCGCGTCCGGCAACACGCGTGATCCCGGCGTGACTACTGGCAGCACCACCTGGGGCGGCGATCCTTCCAACGTCATCTTTGCGATGTCCTACAACCTGTACAAGTGGGGCGACGTGAACACGCCGGGCAGCGGCTGCGACAGCACGAACGGCTGCAACCACATGATTGCAGGAACCACGCGTCTCTGGGAGACCGTCGATGCCACCAATCCGACGACTTCGCTGATGCGCAGTTCGTGGAAGGCGCGCACGCCGGACCTGACCAAGGATAGCCTCAACATCAATTACGGCGGTGGTCTGGACATCCGTTCGTATATCAACTACGTGGATTATTCGTTCACCGATCCCACCGTTGCGGCGGTAGCGACCAACGATGGCAACGTGCAGATCGTGTTCGGACTCGGCACCGCGGTCACGGCAAACTGCCCGATCACGCCGCCGGCGTCGACATCCGATTGCGCGAACGCGGTGAACGTGACCGATAGCAACAACGTATTGCCCAATCGACCGATCTTCGGCGTTCGCTTCGATCCGACCACGGCGCTGGTCGCGTATGCGGCGGTCGGCGGTTTCAACGCGAACACGCCCGGACGCCCGGGACATGTGTTTCAGGTGACTTGCTCGGCTTACGATTGTCCGAGCTTCACCTGGAAGGACAAGACCGGCAATCTGCCGGACATTCCGGCCGAACAGGTAATGCCCAACCCGAACCTGCCCAATCAGGTTTTCGTCGGCACCGACTGGGGCCTGTACTACACCGATGACATTTCGGCTGATTCGCCGGTATGGTATCGCTTCGAAGACTTCCCGCACGTCATGGTCTGGGAACTGGTCGTAGACCGCGGCTTCACCACGTTGGCAGTGTTCACCCGCTCGCGCGGTGCATGGGCCTGGCCTTTGCCGAACGCAACGCTGGGTGTGCGTGCCGACGTTGCCGTGAGCAACACGGGCGCAGGCAATGTATCGGCGGGCAGCAATGTTGCCTATACGGTCACGGCAAACAACAATGGCCCGAATGCAGCGACCAACGTCGTACTTGATGATCCAACGCCTGCCGGATTGAGTCTCGTCTCGGTCAGTGGCGACTGTGCAGCGCTGCCTTGCAGTTTCGCCAGTCTTGGCAGTGGTGCCAGCAAGACAGCGACAGTCACATTTTCCGTGCCTGCCGCTTACGACACCACGAATGCGATCGCCAATATCGCGGTCGTGTCGAGCGATGCCAGCGATGAAGTGCCTGCAAACAACAGTGCGACCGCAATGACAACGGTCACCGACACCGCCGATCTGGCGTTGAACATGACCGGTTCGTCCAGTGTAGCTCGCGGTACCAACGTGACGTACACGATCGTGCTGACCAACGGCGGTTCAAGCACGGCGCACAACGTCAGCGTCGCTGACGTCACACCGGCCGGTCTCACGTTCGTTTCCAATTCCGGCGACTGCACCACGGCGTTTCCGTGCAATTTCGCCAGTCTGGATCCCGGCGTTCCGAAACAGATCACCGCCACGTTCAGCGTACCGGCAAGCTATGCCGATTCGGATCCGATCGTGAACACCGCGGTCGTGTCCTCCGACGATACCGATCCGTCATTGGCCAACAACGCGGCTTCGACTGAAACCAGCCTGAGCGATTCGGCCGATGTCGCGATAAACCAAACTGGAACTGCGGCAGTCGCCGCGGGCAACAACGTCAGCTACACGATCATCGTGACCAATACCGGTCCGAGCGCGGCGGGCAACGTTGTTGTCGACGATCCGACTCCCGCAGGTTTGACGAATCCATTGATCAGTGGCGACTGTCTGGCGTTGCCATGCACGTTCACGACCCTTGCGCCAGGAGAAGCCAGAAACATCGGCGTGACATTCACCGTGCCGCCCGATTATTCGGGAAATCAAATCGCCAACGTGGCGAGCGTGACCGAGGCGACCAGCGATGCAAATCTCGGCAACAATATCTTCACCGCGTATACCACGGTCGGAACCGGCGCGGATTTGCAGTTGACCATCACGGCACCCGATACCGCTCCGGTGGGCGGCAGACTCGTGTACACGTTGACGCTGACGAACAACGGGCCGAGTATAGCTGCCGACGTGTCGCTGAGCGCCACGACACAGGGCGTATTTGCCGGCAACAGCGGCGATTGCACCAGTGGGTTCCCATGCGCGTTCGGAACCCTGCAGCCCGGTGACTTCAAGACGGTGACGACGGCAGTGTGTGTACCGTCGAACTACGCAGGCAGTCCGTTGTTCACATTCGACGCAACGACGTCGACAAGCGGTTCAGATCCGTACATGGGCAACAACAGCGCCGTCGCCTATACGTCGCTGTTGACGGATGTGATCTTCCGCGATGGATTCGAGCCCTGTCAGTAGGCCACCCGAAGCAGCCGCTGCCGTTACTGGCAGCGGTTGCTCTGGCTGCTGGAAGGCAACCTCAATTCGTCGATAAGGGTAGATGCTCCGACGCGATCGGAGCCATCGCCAGCCCGGCTGAGAGGACGCTCGCGTCAATGCCTGACGAAGCGATAGTGTCCGACCAGCCATTCGTTGCCGCCGCGGTAGCCGAACAATTCGGCACAGGCCATCCAGAAAATTCGCCAGCGTTGATTCCACAGGCGCGCTTGTTCGGTGCCATAGGCCTGGGTCAGCACGTCGAGAATTTCGGCGCGGTGGGAGTCGTGTTTGCGCAGCCAGGCGTTGGCGGTCTTTTCGTAGTGCGATCCTGCGAGACGCCACTGCTGGTCGATTCGCAAATCGTTCTGGAACCACAGCAACGTGTCTGCCGCAGGCATGAGGCCACCCGTGAAAAAGTTGCGGCCCATCCAGTTGTCGTCGCCCTGCGTTTCGAACGGGTACATCAATTCGCGATGACAAAAAATGTGCACGAACAACTTGCCGCCGGGACGCAGCCATGAAGCGATGCGGCCCAGCAGGGTCTCATAGTTGCGCATGTGCTCGAACATCTCGATCGACACCGCGCGGTCGAATTTTGCGGATTCCAGTTCCAGTCGATTGACGTCCAGCGTTATCACCTGCACGTTCGACAACCCCAGTTCATGGCAGCGCGCCATGATGAATTCGCGTTGCGGGCGTGAATTGGAAACGGCGGTGATGCGGCTTTGCGGATAGCGCTGTGCCATCCACAAGGTCAGCGAGCCCCAGCCGCAACCCAGTTCGAGGATGTCCTGACCGTCCGCAAGCTGCGCACGCACGCCATACAAGTCGAGCATGGCTTCTTCGGCCTGATCCAGCGTCTCGTTGCCGTTTGGGAAATAGCAGCTCGAATACTTCAGTCGCTTGCCGAGACACAGCTTGAAAAATTGCGGCGGCAATTCGTAATGCTGCGCGTTGGCGGCATCGGTATGGATTGCGACCGGGCTGGAGCGAAGATCGTCCAGTCGACGTTGAAACAGCGACCACGCAGCGACTGCGTCGTCGGCGCATTCTTCGCGCAGGCGTTGCGCGCACATTCGACGGATTCCGAAGCGGATCAGCATATCGGGCAACAGGCCGCGCTCGGCAAGGCCGATGGGGCTGAGGGCCGATGGCGCCGGACTGGCGTCGGGTTGAATGATCGGCGCTGGCGTGACGGCCGCTGTCGATTTTTCGGAAATTTCGATAGTCATGGTCAACTTCGTCCACTAAACGTTTTCGTGTTCTTGCGGTGATATCGTTGTCGGGGATCGCATGCGCTCACCCGCAACCTGCACACAGCTGCGATCCTCAGGCCTCAGCCCCGCTCCTGGGCCACCACGGAATCAACATGCTGGTGGTGCGTTGATAGTCGCGGTAGTCGTCGCCGCGCGAACGCAACGCCTGGGCTTCGGTGAACGGAATGCCGCTGACCCAGACCAGTGATCCCAGCATCAGTGCGGGTCCGAGCAGGCTCAGCAACCACGCGGGGAACGGCGTGCCGATGGCCAGGAACACGTAGGCAAACCAGTGAATCCATTCGAAGAAATAGTTTGGGTGGCGCGAATAGCGCCACAAACCGGCGCGACACGTCTTGCCGCGATTGGCAGGATTCTTTCGGTAGCGGGACAGCTGCGCGTCGGCGATCGACTCGCCGATCATGCTGGTCAGCCAAACCACGAATCCACACACACACCAGATCGAAAAGGTCTCGCGTGGATTTTCGGCGACCGCGTAAAACGGCAGCGAGAACAGCGCGATCGAAAATGCCTGGAGCATGAAGAAACCGAAGAACTTGCCTTGATCGTCGTTCCAGTGTGAGCGCAGGTAGCGATAGCGGCCATCTTCGGATTCATGCAACACGCGGACGAGGATGTGTACGCACAAACGCAGTCCCCAGATCCCGCCCAACACGGCGACGCCTATCCTTGGAGCCAGACCGCCACTGCTGATCCATGCGTAATACACCGCGCTGGCACCCATGCTGCCCGCCCAGATCGCATCGACGATACCGGCGTTGCGCGTGCGCAATTGGATCAGCCAGCCGATGCTCATCACGAAACTTGCGGCGATCCATACGTAGAGGATGTACCAGGGCGTCATGTTCGCGCTCCATGCAATGCCGGGCGATCCGTTTCATGGCGGCAAAGGAAATCCGCCAGACGGCACAATACTGGCGTCAATACGGCCCAGATCGCTGCCAGCACAATCAGTGCAGTCGCTTGCGATGCGGCAAAATGCAGCGCTCCCCAGGTGCTGGCCGCCGCCCAGTAGGCCAGCGGCGCACCGATGGCGCCAAGTGCGGCAGCCGCCAGCAAGTGTGCCTTGAGATAGCTCAGACAATGATTGAGCGTCAGCGCAAAACTCATCCACAGCGCGACAATCCAGATCGGCGCCAGGGTCGGCCACGGCACTGCCGCGGAATAGTGCAGCACGCCGGATTGGACCAGACCCGAATCCATCGCGAATCCGATCGCCGCCGCGCAAAGCAGCAACAGTGCATCGGCGCGGCGTTGTGTCGATACCGTCAATTGCCAGGCCATGAATACCACGAGCAGCAGCGGACCCGGCCACCACAAGCCGTGTCCGGCGCCCGCGACGGCAACGATCCAGGTGAGCTGATAGAAGATGGCATTGATCCAGCCGTTCACGCTGCGTTCTCCTGTGCGGCAAGCAACTGCGCGCGTCGACAGCCGGGTTTGACCAACAGCATCTGCACGTCGCCGGTGGAACGTTCGTGGAATCCGGCTTCGCAATAGGCCAGATAGAAATCCCACATGCGCACGAAGCGTTCGTCGTGGCCCAGCGCCCGCACCTCGGCCAGGCGCTCGTGGAAGCGCTCGCGCCAGGCGGCGAGCGTGCGGGCATAGCTGGGACCGATGTCCTCCAACTGGAACAGCTTCAGGTCGCTCTTGCGTGCGGCGGCGTCGAGCATGACGCCGATCGCCGGGATAAAGCAGCCGGGGAAGATGTAGCGTTTGATGAAATCCACCGCGTTCAATGCCTGCCTGTAACGATGGTCCTCGATGGTGATGGCCTGGATCAACGCCAAGCCGTCGTTCTTCAACAGGCTGCCGACCTTGCTGAAATAGTCGTCCTGGTATTGATGGCCGATGGCCTCGATCATTTCGATCGAAACGAGCTTGTCATATTGTCCGGCAAGATCGCGATAATCCTCCAGCAACAATTCGACACGGTCGTTCAGTCCGGCTGCCGCGACGCGTTCGCGCGCCAGATCGTACTGCTCGCGCGAGATCGTCGTGGTGGTGACGTGGCAACCGAAATTGCGCGCGGCATGGATCGCAAAGCCGCCCCAGCCGGTGCCGATTTCGACGACGCGATCATTCGCCGACAAGTCGAGTTTCCGGCAAATGTGATCGAGCTTTCGTGTGGATGCGGATTCCAGCGATTCCTCGGCGTCGGCGAAAATGGCCGATGAGTACATCATGTTTTCGTCGAGAAACAGACGGAAGAAATCGTTGCCAAGATCATAGTGCGCGGCGATGTTTCGCCGACTGCCATTGCGTGTATTGCGGCGCATCGCATGCACGGCGCGCATGATCATCCCGCCAAAGCGCGCCAGGCCGGTCTCCATCGCGTCGAGCAGATCGCGATTGCGCACGAGCATGCGCATGAGACTTACCAGGTCGTCGCTTTGCCAAAGACCGTCCATGTATGCTTCACCGGCGCCGACGCTGCCGTTGCCTGCGACGTGGCGATAGAACGCCGCGTGGTGGATGCGCAAGGTGGCGTGCAAGGTATCGGCCGGATTCGCCGCGGGTGTGCCGAGCGTGCTGTCGCCCAGCGCATCGACGATGCGCAACTGGCACTCACGTAATGCGTTCATTTGCGTGTGCAGGCGCGAGCGCAGCGCTCGATCGAGCATGCCCCAGTCACTCTCGCTGCCCAGATCGATGGTCTCGGTCGATTCGGTATTCATGCTTTCGTCTCGTTCGAATTCGGGTGGTCGTAGACCGGTGTGCGGCGTAGAAAAATCAAAAACGCCTGCCAGTAGATCGCGACAACGATGCGCAGGCTCATGGCAGGGAAGCGCAGCAGCGAACGCGCGAGATTCGCCGCCGTCAATGGTTTGCGATCCAGAACCATCGTCGCATCGAAATCGCGCTCGCCCTCGGCGAGAACATCCATGTGCACGCGCACACTGTCGTCCGGTGCCGTGAATCGCCACGCGTAGTCGCGTTGCATGGGCATGAACGGAGAAACGTGGAATGCCTTGGCAAAATTCCAGCGCAACGCGGCACCGTGGCGATCCGCATCGCCAAGCGGCAGCACGTAGCTGTGTCGCTCCTTCCATGGTGTGTTGGTGATTTCAACGACGATGGTGTCCAGCGTGGTGCGGTCGTCGGCGTAGCAATAATAGAAACTGACCGGGTTGAAGCAATATCCGCAAGTGCGCAGATGGGTGAGCAAGCGGATCGGTCCCGTGGGGGCGCGTCCACTGACTTCCCGGATGCGGTCGCGCACGGCCTCGTCCAGGGGAATCGCCGGGTTGCCGAGGTAATCGCTGCGGCGAAATTCCGCGACGTTGCGTCGGTTCGCCGACCACAACCAGCGTTTCGCGAAAACCCGGTCGATTTCGCTCAGATCCAGATACAGCATGTACATGCGATAGCGGAACGCGTGCGCATGCGGCTTGAAGCGACGATGGCGAATCCAGCCCTCGTAGACACAGCTTGCCGGCGGCGCAACGGATTCTGCCGCGAATGCGCATCCGGCCGTCGACTCCGGAGCGGTTGCATCCTGCCGCGACAGCGCGTCGGCATCGCCGCGTACTCGCTCCGGAATCAATGTCTCGCGCAATGATGGCGTATTCACGGTCATGCCCAGCGCACTCCGAGCCCATTGGCGACGTCGACGGCGCTGCGCATGCCGTCCTCGTGAAATCCCCAACCCCAGTAGGCGCCGGCAAACCAGGTTTTGTTGGTTCCCTGAATCTCGGCTTTGCGCGATTGCGCGGCAACCGAAGCCGGCGAATACAACGGATGGTGATAGCGCATGCGCTGCAGGATTTTCATCGGATCGATTTGCGCGGTGCGATTGAGCGTAACCACGATAGGTTCTGCCGCGTCCAGCGATTGCAAATGATTCATGCAGTAGCTGACCGTGCAGTGGTCACTTGGGTCGGTTGGCACCAGCGCGTTCCACGCCGCCCACGCGCGTCGATTGCGCGGCAGCAGGTTGGCGTCCGTGTGCAACACGGTATCGTTTTCCTGATACGGCATCGCGCCGAGAATGTCGCGCTCGCGCGTACCCGGATCGGCAAGCAGCGCCAATGCCTGATCGCTGTGGCAGGCGAGGACGGCCTGATCAAAGCGTTCGTTGCCTGCATCACTTTCGACGCGCACGCCGTCGGCTTCGCGCCTGATCTGCTTTACCGGGCAATTGACGCGTTCGCGCACGGCCCAATTTTTGCGAACCGCACGCACATAACTTTGCGAACCGCCCTTGAGCACGCGCCACTGCGGCCGCGCACCGGCTTGCAGCATCTGGTGATTGTCCATGAACCGGACCAGGTATTTCGCCGGAAAATTGAGGATTTCACGCGACGATGACGACCAGAGTGCCGAAGCCATCGGCACGAGGTGATCGTCGCGAAACGCATCGCTGTAGCGACATTGCGCCAGATAATCGCCAAGAGTCGGGCCGACGTCGCTGCTGTCCAGCAATGTTGGCGCATCGCGATAAAAGCGCAGAATATCGCGCAGCATGCGCAGAAAGCGCGGCGAAACCAGATTTCGGCGTTGACAGAACAGGCTGTTGAGACTGGTCGCGTTGTATTCGAGTCCCGTGCGCTCGTTTTTCAGCGCAAAGCTCATTGTGGTCGATTGCGATTCCACGCCCAATGTTTCGAACAATTTGTTCAGCAGCGGATAGTGCGGCGGATTGAACACGATGAAGCCGGTATCCACGGCGTACTTCGCACCACCGACTTCGATGTCGTGGGTGTGCGTATGTCCGCCCAGATAATCGTTGGCTTCGAACAGCGTCACTTCGTGCTCCTTCGCCAGCAGCCACGCACTGGCCAGGCCGGCGATTCCCGATCCGACGACGGCGATGCGCATGCGTCAGCGCGCCCGACGCAAGCCGAGCGGCAACGGTTTCAAATCCCAGACCAGCCCGCACGCTGCCATGCCGCGCAACAGGTAGTAAGTCAGGTCAAGCTCCCACCAGCGGAAACCCTGGCGCGCCGAGCCGGGAAAATGATGATGGTTGTTGTGCCAGCCTTCGCCAAACGTGATCAGCGCCAGCATCCAGTTGTTGCGGCTGTTGTCGCGGGTTTCGAAACGCCGCGAACCGAAGCGATGCGCCAACGAATTGATCGTCACCGTCGCGTGGAACAAGACCACGGTGGAAATGAAGAATCCCCAGATCAGCATTTGCCCACCGCTCGTGCCAAGTGCCGGATGCGCGTGCTGCAACCAGCGTCCGAAGAAGAACAGACCAACGGCCAATGCGATCGGCACGGCGATATCGAAGCGGTCGAGCAGGCGCAGCTCGGGATAACGGCGCAGATCCGGGATCGATTCGATATCCGTGCGGAATCCGCGCGGGGTCAGGAACCAGCCCATGTGGCTCCACAGGAATCCACGCAGTACCGGCGAATGAATATCCTTGTCGGTGTCGGCGTTGCGGTGATGGTTGCGATGATGCGCCGCCCACCACAAGGGGCCGCGTTGAACGCACATCGCGCCGATCAACGCGAATACGAATTGCAGCGGACGCGATGTCTTGAAAGCCTTGTGCGAAAAATAGCGATGATAGAAACCGGTCAATGCAAACATGCGGATGGCATACAAGGCCGCGGCAACGCTCAGGGCGACCCAGGAAATGCCGACCCAGATCACGCCGATGCAAGCCAGATGCAGGCCGATGAACGGAATCACCCGAAGCCAATCGACACAGTCGGCTTGCGGGCCGTCGCAATCGGGCACCGCGTCGGTATCAAACCACTGCGCGATCGCCATCAAAGCAGATTGGCGTGGCACCGTGGCGTTTGATTTGGACTCGCAGGCAGGCATTGGATGGGACAACCCGTTCGACGTCGCCGCAGTCTGACTCATGCGCGGTGATTTCATGGTGAAGAAATCCCCACTCGATTCTTCATGTCATCTGCACATGCCAAATGGCAAGCGATTGATCTATTTGGCTTTAGGTAAAACATCCTGCATTCATCCCCTGCTTTGGCTGACCCACCGCGACGGACGGGCATGCAACATCACAACTTCAGTTCCACTTCGGTCTTGACCGAATTGGCGATGAAACATGCGCTATGCGCGCGCTGATGCAACTGTGCATATTCGTCCGCATTCGGACTCTTGTCGCCGGAGAATGCCACCTTCGGCGCGAGCACCGCCTTGACGACGGCGATCTTTCCATCGGCGTTCTTGCCCAGAATCGCTTGTGCACTATCCGTATAGGTGTCGATCACATAGCCACGATTGGCCGCAACCGCCAGGAACGTCAACATGTGGCATGCCGACAAGGCCGAGACCAGCAACTGTTCCGGATCGGCATGCGCGTCGTTGCCGCCATACTCGGACGACGGCGAGCCATGCAGGGTCTGCCCGCCTTCGTATCGGATCAGATGATCCGGGGAATAATTGCCGCGTTCGAACGGTCCGCCGTTGCGCGACCATTCCAAGGTGATGCGATGTTCGGCCATGGCTCCTCCCCTAGCTGGGCGCTTGAAAAGTCCGTCCCGGGCTGTTTCAGTCGCTCTGCGCGGGCAGAGCCCGCGAACGTCGATCCGCGAATCAATCACTTGCGCGATCGACTCGCGTGCAATGCATCCCCGCATTGTATGGACAAGGCGCATTTTCAAACACCCCGTCAGGTTTTGACGGCGCGAGCGCTTTGCGGCACCGTGCGCGCATGAAAGCCAAGCCTAACCCATCGTCGACGCGACGTCATCGTGATCCGGGCATGTCTGTGGAACGCACCCCGCGGCACGGTTTGGCGCGCGTGCTGAGCAAGCTTGGCGTATGTTCGCGAAGTCAGGCGAAACAATGGGTGCGCGCCGGACGCGTCGGCGTCAATGGCCGAACCGTTCTTGACGATGAATCTCCCACGGATGCCGCGCGCGATCGCATCAGCGTGGACGGCAAGGTGATTGCGGCTGCCGAACGCGTATACGTGATGTTGAACAAACCGCGCGGCCATGTGACCACAGCCAGCGACGAGCATGATCGCGCTACCGTTTATGCGTTGCTCAGCGCTGCCGATTTGCCGTGGCTTGCCCCGGTCGGCCGCTTGGACAAAGCCAGCGAGGGCATGTTGTTGTTCAGCAACGACAACGCCTGGTCGGCGCGGTTGATCGCTCCCGAAACCCATCTGGACAAGACGTATCATGTGCAAATCGACAGCCTGCCGGATGACGCATTGATCGGTAGTCTGTGTGCCGGAATAACCGAACAAAACGAGTTGTTGAAGGCGAAGTCCGTGCGTGAACTGCGTCGTGGCGGGAAAAACGCGTGGCTTGAGATCGTACTCGACGAAGGTCGCAACCGGCATATCCGGCGTCTGCTCGCCGCGTTCGATATTCAGGTGCTGCGACTGGTGCGTGTTGCGATCGGACCGTTGCTGCTGGGCGAATTGGCCAAGGGTTCCTGGCGGCATCTGCGAGACGGGGAACTGGTCAATTTGGGAACAGCCATGGAGAAGCAAGCATGATGACGCGTCTGCGCTTGTGGCTGGACAACTTGCGCACCAGCCTTTGGTTCATCCCCAGCGTGATCGTTGCCGGTTCGGTGGCGCTTGCCTATGGGCTGCTCGCGCTGGATGCGGCAATGCCGGCGCAATGGTGGCAAAAAATTCCGTGGCTGGAACGACTCTTCGATGTGCGCCAGGCTGGCGCCAGTGCCATGCTCCAGGTCATCGGCGGTTCGATCATCACGATCGCCGGCGTAGTCTTCTCGATCACGATTGCGGCACTCACCCTGGCCAGCGCGCAATACACGTCGCGAGTGCTGCGCAACTTCATTCGCGATCGCGCCAATCAGGCAGTGCTCGGCACGTTTCTCGGAATTTTCGTTTATTGCCTGCTGATATTGCGTTCGCTCTCCGGCGGCAGCCAGGCCAGTCACACGCCGCCTTTGTCGTTGGTCATGGCTTTGGTGCTGGCGTTCGTCGGTGTGGCGGTGCTGATTTTTTTCATTCATCACATCGTGCTGGGATTGCAGGCAACCAATGTCGTTGCGACGATTGCGCGCGATGCGCTGCCGTCCATAGATCGGCATTTTCCGCGTGTGCACGAACGCGACGAAAAGGAACCTCCCGTCGATCTGGCCCCGGTCGCGACAGGACCCGGGCATCGCATCTGCGCAGCCGAAAGTGGTTACGTAACCGGCGTGGATACGGCGACGTTGATCGATGCGGCGGACAAGGTCGATGGGTTGATCCGCGTTCGCCTTGGTGAAGGGAGATTTGCCGCCGAAGGCGAAACCGTCGCCGAACTGCAAACCGAACAGAACGTCGACGACGCTCTCGTCGAACGCATCGCCGGTGCCTGGTCTTTCGGCACCCAGCGCACGCTGGAAAACGACCCCGCCTATGGCATTCGCCAATTGGTCGATGTCGCGCTCAAGGCGTTGTCGCCGGGGGTCAACGAAACCACGACCGCGGTGATGTGCGTGAACTGGCTCGGCGTGATGCTGTTGCGCATGAACGAGCGACGCTTCCCGTCGCGCCTGCTCATACACGACGCGCACGTACGCGTGGTCGACGCGGTGCAGGGATTCGACGAGCTGCTGGGCAAGGCGTTCGACCAGATCCGTCAATGCGCCGCGGGAAACGTTGCAGTAATGCAGCGACTGCTTGAAGTGCTTCAGGCATTGGCGGAAACCGACGCTTCGCGCACGCAACGAATCCCGCTGTTGCGCCAGGTCGAAGCGATCGAGGCGCTGGCGCTGCAAAGCGTGCCATGGGCGCCGGATCGCGAAGGTCTGCTCACGGCCATTCAGGATTTGCGCTTTGCGCTTGGAACGGCATGACGGCAAAAATTCCCGTGCGGGCGTCAGATTTGCGTGGTGCCGGCCGTCTTGTCATTGACGCGACACTGGGGCTGACGCGCCTGGTCGAAACCTTGCACCACAATATCCAGCGCGCCCCCGGTATTGCGGGCGAGTCGACCCAACAACCCGCCAAAGGCATCACCGGATTCGTATACAAATCCATTCGCGGCGTGACGCGCATGGTCGGCGGCGGCATCGATCTGGCGCTGGGCCGGTTGGCCGGTTTGCTCGATCGGGGCGAAGCCGGATCGTCGGTCGAACGCGAAGCGGTCCTTGCGGCGTTGAACGGCGTGCTGGGCGATCATCTCGCCGCGACCAAAAATCCGCTGGCGATCGCGATGCAGTGGCGTCGTGATGGCACCGCACTTCAACTCGCTTCCACAGCGCTGCGCCGGACGATAGCGCAGCCGACCAGAAAAGTTGTGCTGCTCATCCACGGCCTGTGCATGAACGATCTGCAATGGCGGCGCAACGGGCACGACCACGGTGCGGCGCTCGCTGCCGACGCGGGATTCACTCCCGTCTATCTGCATTACAACAGCGGCCTGCATATCTCCAGCAATGGACGCGAACTGGCCGAAAAGATCGAAGCGTTGTTGAAGGCATGGCCGCTGCCCGTCGACGATCTGGTCATCCTCGGTCACAGCATGGGCGGCCTGCTCGCGCGTAGCGCCTGCCATCATGGCGAACTCGCGCAACACGAATGGCTGAAGCGTTTGCGAAGACTCATCTTTCTCGGAACGCCGCATGATGGTGCGCCGCTGGAGCGCGGCGGCAACTGGATCGACAGCGTGCTTGATGCGAGTCCCTACACCACGGCATTTTCGCGGTTGGGCAAACTGCGCAGCGCTGGCATCACCGACTTGCGCCACGCCAGCCTGGTCGACGCCGATTGGAACCGCCGCGACCGATTCGCGCGCACAAGGAAAAAGCCGGCTTTCGTGCCCTTGCCGAAACAGGTCGCCTGCCATGCGATTGCCGCATCGCTCGATAAAAAAACCGGCGAGCCGGGCAAACGCCTGCTCGGCGATGGTCTGGTGCCGTTGTCGAGCGCGCTCGGACAAAGCCGCGATCCGCACAGAAATCTCGCGTTTTCCAAATCGCGGCAATGGATCGGCAACGACATGAATCACCTCGATCTGCTCGATCGCAAGGAGATCTACGCGCGAATCCGTCGCTGGGTTTGAGTTTGCGTACGTGCACGTTTCGCGTTCGCGGTGAGCCCACTCGCTCGCCGGATCAGTCGAAGCCGTTGGCGAAGATCGCGTCGGCTGCGAAGTGCAGCACACCCGCAGCCGAGGCAATCGAGCTGCCCATGGAGTCCTGATCCACATGCATCACGCCGGCCAGAAGTGATGTCGTGTAGTGCGCGCCCGGCACTACACCTGCCAGCGTGTAGGACAGCACGCCCGATCCGGAGACATTGAATGCGGTCGATACGATCGATGCTGGAACCTGACCGGATCGATTGTTGAACAGCACGATGTGGCGCGTTCCATCGGCTTTCAGTATGTCCACGCCGATCATGTTGCCGTCCAGCGAGGCGATCTGCGTGTCAGTGGGTGCCGCGCTGGAGTTCGTGCCCGGTTGCAGCACGGTCAGGAATGGAACAAACAGCGGATTCGACGGATCCCGCACCTCGATGCGGAAAGTACCCGCGTTGGCAATTCCGAACGGAACGCAGCCGACGTCGGTCGGCTCGCACGGATCGGGATTGGTCAACTCGTCGACCACGCTGAGGCTGGCATTCGCCGGCAACAGCGTATCGAGAAACAGTCGCGACTGCCCTTGATCCACGCGCGCCATTTTCCCGGCGATGAACGGCGAGGCGGGTATGTGCCAGCGAAGGTGTTTTCGGTACGCGCCTCGTGGATTCGCCGATGCCTTTGCCTTGACCTGGTCGTAGACGACGAACACGTTCGGCGCGCGCAGGTAGACAAAATTTCGGTAGAAAAACTCGAGCTCGCGATTCTGCGTATCGTCCAGGTCGCCGTAGCGATTGTAGGCTGTCGACAAGTCGCTGCGGACGTAACTGTAGTCGGCATTCAATTCGTCGGCGACCACCTGGTCGATGCCGACGGCATACTGTCCGCCGCTCGCGATTTCATTGACGCTCTGGAAATCGCCGTAGTCGTCGAAGTAGAGCGTGTTGCTTAGCGACGATTCCTGATATTCGAGGGAAGGGCCGAGTATTCCCGGACCACCATGAATGGCATTTCCATCCTCGTCGGTTGCCGATTTCCAGTCGGCGGCGCTGACCAGCAGGTAGTCGTCGCCGCGGGCGACGATCAAATGACCGGCGGCATAGTGTTGATGGTCGTCCCACCACTGTGAGCCCATCTGGATCGAGGCCCAGGTCGCGTTCGCGCTCCAGTCGCTGCGCATGATGAAGTACGGAATCGCCCCGTTCGTGCCGCCGGGGCTGGTTGCGCCTTGCGGGTAGTTCGGCGCGAATGCGGTGTAGTAGGGGGGAAGCGTGAGCTCCGCGTCGGGCCGGGAGGAGTCGCCGAAAAAGAAATCCACCCATGCCTCCACCGGAAACACTTCGACATCGGCAATGCTGGAAGCGGCGATTCCGGCTCCCGCCAGATGCTGCGCTCCGGGTCCATCCGCAGTGCCGGCAAGCAGGAAGGCCAGGCGTGTCGGCAACCCGCGGGAGACGACCGCGCCCTGGTAACCTCCCCAGTCGCCGGTCGGATCGATCATGAAGCGATTCGGGAACAACGCCTGTTTTTCTGCATGCAGGATTTGCGGGAACCAACTCGCGTGCGTAGCCGGCAGGTCTTCGCCGGTCGCACTCTTCACGGTCAACATGTAGTCGATCATGCGGCCGAACTCCTCGGAGCCGTACGACCAACCCTGGAAGTCGAAACCGCCGCGAAACGGATTCCCGGTGATCGCGGGACCGTTGTAGTCGAGCGCCACGGCCGGACGCATGCCGCCATCGAAGACCTGCGTGCGCCAGGCGTCGGGCAGCTCGCCGGGATCGAGCGTGTTGGTGGTGCCGTCGAAGCGGGCCCGCGCCCAATCGATCATCTCCTGGGCGCGCGAGTTGTCGCCAGCCGACGCGTAGCCCATCAGCGCCACGCCGTACAGGTGGCCGCCGAAATAGTTGCCGTCGGCGGCCGAGCTGTAGTCCTGGGCCTGATAGCCGTTGACACGCACGTCGTCGAAATACTGATTCATCAGCGTCACCATCTGCATCTTCAGCGGTGCACCGAGCTGGTCGTAGCAATAGTCGTAGATGAAAGCCAGGGTGGAGGCGACGTTGCGTGACGCGTAGTAGCTATCCGGCTGGATCGGCGGTATGCCGTTGGGCGGATTGTTGTCCGGATCGGACTGCGCGCGGATCATTTCCTGGGCCAACTCGATGAGCTTGTTCGAGTAGGCGGTATCGCCGGTCATCTGGTAGGCAAAGGCCAGGGGCAACGTGGCGTAAAGCCAGCCCTCACCTTGATAGGTGTAGTAGATCGTGCCCGGCGGCGACTCGTAGCTGGTGTCGGACTTGTATTGATGGATGGTGTAGCCGGTAAGCGTGTCCGCCTCGGATTTGAGCGCCAGCCATGACGGGTCGTTCGCGGTCTTCTTCGCCAGCAATCGGGCCTTGCCCGCCGTGTCGAACAGCAGCCGCGGATGCGTGACGATCACCGGGTCCGCCATCGCATCGACTGCCGTCAACACGGCGAATATTGCGCCGATACACAACAACAAGCGACGTGCCAATCCGATCGTTTTCCCGCCGCGAGCAAATTCGCCCTGCGCGCATGCCGTTGAACCGGACAGTGTCTTCATTGGATTTTCCTCTCATGCCGCCGCGCCAACGGCGGTTGGAGCCGGGCGTCGCCCGAACCGCCGCTGTCATCCATTCAATACGGGAAGTGCGGCGGTCATGCGACATCCGGTTCACGAAGATCGCGGGATTTTTCGGTCGCCGGTGTGAGGGATGCCGCTTTGCCGCGAATCATGGTCCCGAACGGCGCATCGGGCGTTGCAGACACTAGACTGGAAACGACGGATGGAAGGAATACTCGGCATGGCGGACAGTACACGACACGAATTCGGCGAACTGCTCGAAGCGCATCGCGCGATCGTGTTCAAGGTCGCCAACACGTATTGTCGACACCCCGAGGACCGTGCGGACCTGGCACAGGAAATCGCGGCGCAACTGTGGAAAGCGTGGCCGGGCTACGACGCTGCGCGCCGCTTCACGACCTGGATGTACCGCATCGCACTGAACGTGGCGATCAGCTTTGTCCGTAACGACCGTCGGCACCGGCGCCACGTCGTCCCTCTGGACGAATCGTTTCACGACGTCGCCGACGCAAATGCGCTGGATCATGAGGTCGACCAGAAACTGCGCTTGCTGCAGGCGTACATCGAAAGGCAGTCGCCGATCGATCGCGCGTTGCTGCTGCTTTATCTCGATGAGCGCAGCCATCTGGAAATCGGCGAAATCCTCGGCTTGAGCGAAACCAACGTCTCGACCAAGATCGGGCGCCTGAAGCAGCGCATTCGCAACGAAATCTGATGCTTGCACGCAACGGTAGATACCACACCATGGAAACGATAATGGAACTCGACGACTTCAAATCCGCCTGGCAAACCCTCGATCAACACCTGCAACGCAGTAACGCGATCAACTTGCAGCTGTTCCGGGAACGTCGGCTCGACAAGATACAATCCAGTTTGCGCCCGCTGGTCTGGGGCCTGATCTTGCAACTGTTGTTTGGGGTGGGCTTCGTCCTGCTCGCAGCCATGCTTTGGATGACCCCGCCACATGCGCTGCCGGTCATCGCCGCCGGCGTGATCGTGCATGCGTACGGCATCGTCTGCATCGTCATGGCCGGCATAACGCTGGGCCAGATCCACGGCATCGACTATGCGATGCCGGTGCTGGAAATCCAGAAACAACTCGCAAAAGTTCGCCGCACCTACATCCTCGGTGGCATGATCGTGGGCTTGCCCTGGTGGTTCCTGTGGGTACCGGTCCTGATGGTGTTGTTGGGACTGGCAGGAGTGAATCTGTATTCGCATGCGCCATCCGTGATCTTGATCGGTTCGGGGGTGGGCGCCGCAGGCCTGCTGGCGACGTGGTGGTTTCACCGCTGGTCGCGCAGTCCGGATCGCCCGCGTCTGGCGCGTGCAATGGACGCGGCGGTAACCGGCCGCAGCCTGCGCCGCGCGCAGGCGCAGTTGGAAGAACTCAAACGTTTCGAGCAGGAGTGATGGCCAGGAGCCTGGGTGGCAGAAACATTCCGGGCTGCAAATCCATCTGCGCGGTCCGTATTTCAGCCACTTCTTGGCCCATAGAACCACTATGGGCCGGCGAAGCGCCGAAAATTCGTCCTCGCGCAGCTGAGTTTTCGCCTCGAAACTTTCTGCCGCCCACGTTCCTAGCCTTCATTTTGCTATCTCCACCTGGAATGAATAGGGTCAAATGAATAGGGTCAGGTCTTGAATCTTGAATGCGCGTGAGCGTAGGTGTAAGGAATGACAAGAGGAATGACAAGAGGAATGAAAAGGGTCAGGTCTTGAATCTTGAATGCGCGTGAGCGTAGGTGTAAGGTCAAGCGGTGTCCCGACCGCTACGCATCGAGTTTTCCGGCGCGCTGTACCACGTCACGTCGCGCGGCGACCGACGCGAAGACATCTATTTGGATGATGGCGACCGTGAGGGCTTCCTGGAGTTGCTGGGTGAAGTCTGCGATCGATCGGGCTGGGTTTGCCACGCCTACTGCCTGATGGGCAACCATTATCACCTGTTGTTGGAGACGCAGGAACCGACCTTGGCCCGCGGAATGCGCCAGTTGAACGGTGTCTATACGCAACGCTTCAACCGCCGGCATCGACGGGTTGGTCACGTGTTCCAGGGGCGCTACAAGGCGATTCTGGTGCAGAAGGACAGCTATCTGCTGGAATTGGCCCGCTACATTGTCTTGAACCCAGTTCGAGCCGGAATGGTACGGTCTGCGCGCGACTGGCGGTGGAGCAGCTATCGGGCGACCGCCGGAATGGTGAACGTACCGGTTTGGCTCCACGTGGACTGGCTACTGGCCGCCTTCGGGGCCAGACGTGGTGTGGCGAAAGGAGCCTATCGTCAATTCGTGAGCGGGGCCCGAGGCCAAGCGTCGCCTTGGCAAGACCTCAAGCAACAGATCTATCTCGGCGACGAGCGATTCGTGGAGGCGATGCAACGTCATGTGGACGACGACACACCACTGGACGAGGTTCCAACCGCGCAACGCCGGCGCCCACCCAAGCCGATCGACGCGTATGGGCGTGCGCACCGGGACCGAAATGCAGCGATCGCCGCCGCGTATCGCAGCGGCGGATACAGCATGAAGTCGATCGGCGATCATTTCGGATTGCACTACTCGATGATCAGCCGGATCGTGAAGGCGAGCGCGCATGCAAGATTCAAGACGTGACCCCGTGACCCTGTGCGCACCGGGACCGAAATGCAGCGATCGCCGCCGCGTATCGCAGCGGCGGATACAGCATGAAGTCGATCGGCGATCATTTCGGATTGCACTACTCGATGATCAGCCGGATCGTGAAGGCGAGCGCGCATGCAAGATTCAAGACGTGACCCCGTGACCCCGTGACCCCGCCTGACCCCGTGACCAGCCGGATCTTGCGGCTGACTGGAAAATCCATTAAACCTCTTCGGGCGTGGTGCCGCCTTTCTTGAGCTCGTGCAGAATAATCGGGTTGCCTTCGCTATCGAGAATGACGGCCATTCGACACACCGGCGAGTGGATCATGTAGGTCTTGAACCGCACATCCTCGTGTTTGAGGCGCGCGCTCAATTCATCCAGATCTTCGACCTCGAATGCAATGCTGCCTCCCGCGTTGGCGTTCGGCTTTATTTCGTCGGTCGCGAACAGTGCCAGGCAGCCGCCGCCGGGCAGATCGTACTCGGTCCAGATGCCGTTCGGAGAGTATTTCCCCCGGGTCAGTCCCAGGGTCCCTTCGTAGAATGCGCGCGCCCGATCGGTGTCTTGCACCGGATACATCGTGAAGGCCACTTTCTGCAACATGGCGGCGCTCCCGCTGCGAGGGTGCGCGTACACTCGCACCTGCGATGCCTGCGCGTCAAGCGTCGCGAATGGCGCGCGGTCTACATCAAAATCAAACGGCTCGGCGCATCGCCCAAGCGCACCAAAGCGGTCTACTGGAGACGCCAATGAAAGCAATCTGGAACAACGCAACACTCGCTGAATCCGACGAAACCGTGGTCGTGGAAGGCAACCATTATTTCCCCGCCGATTCGATAGTCGCAACCCGTTTTGAGCCAAGCGATCATCAGACCATTTGCCCCTGGAAAGGCACCGCAAGCTATTACCCGCTGGTCGTCGATGGCAAGCGCAACGAAAATGCAGCGTGGTACTACGCAGAACCGAAAGACGCGGCAAGACAAATCCGCGGACGCATTGCTTTCTGGAAGGGTGTCGAGGTGCGCGGGTGACCTGTGTTTTGGGGCGTCCTCGGTCGATCATTCCGTTGCGACCGGGTCTGTGACGGCTTTCGGCCAGAATCAATGGGGCAGACTCGACTGATATGCGACAAACTATACAAATGCGCATTCCGGAAGCGTGCCCTGCGAGGGCTTCATCGTTTTAGCGGCTGGCTCGAACGCCAGAAGTAGTGCGTTTGCGCGGGCTGGAAGCGGCCATGCGGTTGAGCTTGGTGCGCTTGACCATCTGGATAAGGGACCCGGTCTTGCTTTTTGCCTTGGATCGATTACGGCGAGCAGCGAAACAAGTCATTAATGGAAACGCCTTGCGAACCGCGGGCACGACTTAACTTGCAATTTGGGTTTCCACAAAGCGGACGGTCACAACAGTCCGGAACGGGCACGGAGCACACGCCATCGCTGCGTCAACGCGGCCGAAAATCGGCGTTGCAGTGCTGCATGGATTCAACAACGACCAACCGCATTCAGGCACCTTTGCAGGTTGTCTGGTTGTCTGCTGCGATGGCGGCCGGCACCGACCAGTCAGATTCAGCACGTCAAGCTCAAAAACAGCCCGGCATTTTCGATGCGGCCCGCTGCCCATGCCCGCAAAATGCCAGATTTCTGCCCGTGGCGAGTCAGGTTCGACGTCTACTCTGCGCGTTCCCACGATATGGAGTCGTCCATGCGCATTTTGACAACAGTGGCTGTTGTTTGCAGTTTGATCGCGCAGACTGCGGATGCGCAACTGCCCCGATCCGAAATGAAAAACATTGCGAACCATCCTTCCTGGACGGCTGCGCAGAAACCTGTTCGCATCTACGGCAACACCTGGTATGTGGGGCCGCGCGGCCTGACGGTCCTGCTCGTCACGGCACGTACAGGCGATGTCCTGATTGATGGCGGCGTGCCGGGGGACGCCACATTGATCGAGGCGAATATCCGAAATCTCGGCATCGAACTTCGCGCCGTCAAATGGATTCTCAATTCGCATGCGCATTCCGATCATGCCGGTGGCATCGCGCAACTCGCGCTTGACACGGGTGCGCAGGTGATCGCGAGTGCCGCGGATACCCGGTTGCTGGAACGCGGTGGTCATGACGATCCGCAATACGGCGATCGATTTCCGTTCCCGCCGGTGCATGTGGAGCGCACCGTGGTTGATGGCGAGAGTTTGCACCTGGGCGAACTGGAGCTGACTGCGCACCTGACGCCAGGGCATACCAAAGGCAACACGACCTGGACGTGGACGTCATGCGAACGCAAACGATGCCTGCATATGGTCGATATCGGCAGCCTGTCAGCGCCCGACTACAAATTGACCGGCGGACCAAAATACGCAGCCATGGTCAGGGACTTCGAATACAGCTTCGCGATGGTCGCGGCGTTGCCTTGCGACATCGCGCTCCATCCGCATCCAGAAGCGGTGGACTTCTGGGCACGTGTGGCAAAACGAAAACAAGGCGATGCGGATGCACTGGTAAATTCCGGCGCATGCCGTGCCTACGCGAAACTTGCGCGTGAAAGCTTCGAGGCACAACTGGCCAGGCAACGCTCGGCCGCCGCTGCGGTGAAGTAGCCAACACGTCCAGCAGACAAGGGTTGGGACCATTCGAACCGGGCTGGCGAAGTTTGCATCGAATCATCGCAGCAGAAGGCGCAATCCAACCCCGGGTTCCGTGGCGATCCAGCGTGGCGATGCAGCATCGTCGCCGAGTTTTTGTCGAAGCTTGGCGACGAGGATGCGCAGGTAGTGCGTGTCCTGTTGATGCGTGGGTCCCCACACTTCGCGCAACAGCTGCGGTTGCGTGACCACGCGCCCGGCGTGATGAACGAGCAGGGCAAGCAACGCATATTCCTTGCGCGACAGGTTCACTGCGCGACCGGCCACACTGACTTCGCGCCGAACGAGATCGACGCGAAGTTGGCCATCGTCGAAAACCGGGGTCGTATTCGCAGGCACGGCGCACGCGCGCAGCAGCGCACGCACGCGCGCCATCAATTCCTGCACACCGAACGGCTTGGTCACGTAATCGTTGGCGCCGGCATCGAGTACGGCGACCTTTTCGGACTCTCCGGAGCGTACCGTCAATACGATGACCGGCACCTGCGACCATTGGCGCAAATCGCGCAGCACGGCGTAACCGTCGCGGTCCGGCAGACCCAGATCGAGAATAAGCAGATCCGCGCCATGCATCGCCAATTGGTTCAATCCCGACTGTGCGTCGGCCGCCGAGGCGACGCGATAGCCGTTCGCGCGCAAGCTGATGTCGAGAAACTTGCGGATTTGCGGTTCGTCGTCGATCACCAGAATCTTCGCGGGATGCGGGTTCGGCTGATTTGTGCCTGCCTGGCTCATGGCGCGGACCCAATTGCATCGGGTTTCAACAATGGCAAAGTGATGCGTATCGTGGTGCCTGCTCCGCCGGCATTGGATATCGCTTCGACGCTGCCGCCGTGCGCCGCAATCATGCCCCGGCAAATTGCCAATCCGAGACCGGTTCCGTTGCGGTTGCGGTCGCCTCGTTCGACCGTGTAGAACATTTCGAAGATACGTTCGCTATCTTCGGCGCTGATTCCAGGGCCCTCGTCGCGCACATCAATACGCAGCGAATTCGTGCCTGCAAGTCGGGCGTCGACGCCGATTTCCTTGTCGGGCGGCGAGAACCGCGAAGCGTTTTCGAGCACGTTGAACAGCGCCTGTTCGATCAGCGCGGGGTGTACCCAGAGCGGCTCAAGTTCCGCTGCGACAGTCACGTGAAACTTTGCCCCGGGTTGCGCCGCGTGCAGTCGCCGCAGTGCCGAGCCGATCAATTCGTCGATGCCGATCCAGTCACGGTTCAACGCGATTTCGCCGCGCCCGAGTCGCGTCATGTCCAGCAGATTCCCGATATAACGGTCCAGGCGTCGCCCTTCCTCGCGGATCATTTGCATCAGATCGTGGCGGTCGGCAGCGCTGACGTCATCGCCGTAACTATCGAGGCTTTCGGCAGCACCGAGGATTCCCGCCAATGGCGTGCGCAAGTCGTGCGAGACGGAAGAAAGCAGCGCGCTGCGCAGGCGTTCAGTCTCGTTCGCGATACGCGCCGACTGCAGATCCGCTACCAGACGCGCGCGCAGGAGTGCCTGCGCAACATCGTTGAGTGCCGGCTCGATCAACTTTTCCCGGTCTGCCTCCCCGGCGCCGTTGTGCTGCGGCATACCGAGCCTGATCGTGCCCAGATGCTCGTGCGCTGTGCCCAGCGGCAACATGCGCCAGGGCTTGGCAACGTCTGCTGTTGCGGCAGATTCAACGTCCGATGCCACGCTGACTTCAGCAGCAAAATTGCGTTGGAAAAAATCCTGCGCAGCTTCGAGCACTTGCGTTTCATCTGCCGCCGCTGCAAGCCGCTGGCCCAGTTCCTGGCGCTGGTGCGCTTGCCAATTCGCATTACGCAATGCCTGTATCTGCATGGCCAGACGAGAAGCCAGACGGCCCGCCAACAACGCCGCGGCCAGAAACAGGGCGATAGTCGCCACGTCGCGGCGGCCGCTGATGTAAAACGTGAAACGGGGCTCGAAAAAAAAGTAGTTGTAACCGAGGAAGCACAGCAGTGCCGCCATCACCGCCGGTCCCGTGCGCGTTCGTGCCGCAACGACAAGTACGGCGAGCATGAACAGCGGCGACAGATCGTTCAGTCCGAACCAGCTTTGTGCCAGTGCGGCAATCGAAACAGCCGCAATCGATCCGGCCAGTGCGAGCAGATAGCCACCCAGCAGTCGGCGTCGCGTCTCGCGTATCGGGCGCGCAACGGAATCCACCATGGCAGCGTCGGCCTGGGTCAATCGCATGCCGGCATTGTCTCAGATCGCATCGCAAGCGTTGCGTAGTGAAACGACCGGTTCACCGTGTCTGGCCGAAAATTTACACAAAGTTTACGCGTAGCACGTGAGCGTCGTCTGTCGTCTTTACGCGCTTGCGGCGCACATTGGCTGGACTGGGCACGGGGCAAAAATGAACGCTGCAATTTGTGCTGTTGATGGTCCGCAAACCAAGATGCGTACGCCGGGGCTTGGCACGCTTATGCTGGGCGCGATCGGTATCGTGTTCGGCGATATCGGTACGAGTCCGCTGTACACGATCCAGGAGGCATTTTCCTCCCATTACGGACTGACCCCGGACCACGCCAACGTGCTCGGCGTGCTGTCGCTGATATTCTGGTCGCTGATGTTGGTGATAACGATCAAGTACGTCGGTGTCATCATGCGCGTCGACAATGATGGCGAAGGCGGCATCATGGCCTTGACGGCATTGGCGCAGCAAACCCGCAAGAAGGCAACGAAATCGTTCTACCTGATTGGAATCCTTGGCGTATTCGGTGCGGCGCTGTTCTTCGGCGATGGCGTGCTCACGCCGGCGATTTCGGTACTTTCCGCGGTTGAAGGCCTGGAAGTTGCTGCTCCGGAATTGGCGCATTGGGTATTGCCGGTCACCATTATCGTGCTGGTCGTCTTGTTTGGCACGCAGCGATTCGGCACCCACGCGATCGGTCGTGCGTTTGGTCCGATCATCGTGCTCTGGTTTGTTGCGCTGACCGCGATTGGTATCCACAACCTCAGCGCCAATCCCGACGTATTGCGCGCACTCGATCCCTGGTGGGGCGCGAGGTTTTTCGTCGCGCATGGCTGGGGCGGAATTTTCATCCTGGGTGCCGTGGTGTTGGCCGTTACCGGCGGTGAAACCCTGTATGCCGACATGGGGCATTTCGGGCGGCGTCCGATCCGATACGCGTGGCTGTTCCTGGTGCTGCCCGCATTGACCATCAACTACTTCGGACAAGGTGCGCTGCTGCTGCGGCATGCCGACGCGGTAAGCAACCCGTTCTACATCGGTATTCCGGGCTGGGCGCTGTATCCGATGATTTGCCTGGCGACCGCCGCAACCGTGATTGCATCGCAGGCAGTCATCAGTGGCGCATATTCGGCGACCCAGCAAGCGATCCAGCTCGGCTACCTGCCGCGCCTGTCGATTCGTCACACGTCGCACGCGACGATCGGACAAATCTATGTTCCGTCGATCAACTGGATGCTGATGGTGGCCGTGATGGCCACGGTCATCGGTTTCCGCAGTTCCACGGCACTGGCGACTGCGTATGGAGTTTCGGTCACCGGCACGATGCTGATCACCAGTCTTTTGATGATTGTCGTGTTGCGCGAAAGAAAACTGCTTGCCGGTTACCTGTTCTGGCCAATGACGACGATGTTCGTGCTCGTGGATATCGCGTTCCTGTTCGCCAACCTGGTCAAGTTCAAGGATGGCGCATGGTTCCCGATTGCCTTGGGCATCGTGGCGTTTACCCTGTTGCGGACATGGGCGCGCGGGCGGCATCTGTTGCAGCTGGAAATCCTCAGGCATGGCATCAGCCTGGATTCGTTCCTGGTCGCCTTGAAAGTCTCTCCGCCGGCGCGCGTTCCCGGCACTGCCATATTCCTGACCACGCAAGGGCGTGTAGTTCCAAAGGCGCTGTTGCACAATCTCAAGCACAACAAGGTGTTGCACGCGCAAAACGTGCTTCTCACGGTTGAAACCGCGGCGACGCCGTTCGTGCAGCCTGATGCGCGACTGCATGTCGAATCAATCGGCGAAACTTTCTATCGTGCGACGTTGCGTTTCGGATTCATGCAGACGCCCGACGTGCCCGCTGCGCTGCTGGATTGCACCGCGCCGCCTGGCTTGAATTTCGACAGGATGCAAACCGCATTTTTCGCCAGCCGCGAAGACATCATCGCCACCTCGCGCCGCGGCATGGCGCTGTGGCGCAGCCGGCTGTTCGGTTTCATGCATCGCAATGCCGTGCCCGCCACGGATTATTTCGAAATACCGCCGACGCATCTGGTCGAACTGGGTTCACCGATCGAAATTTGATCGCGATCGAAAGACCCGCGCAGCCAGTTGGACCCGAGCAGCTGCGTGGCGGTGCATCCCGCCGTTTCAGGCGTTCGCGTCAACACGCCGGGATTCCCTGCGCTGCTCCCACCCGGCGCGCTTCCCGGCACGAAATCGGTCAAACGCTCGCAAGTGAAGCCGACGCCGTTCCTGCGTTCGACGATGAGGCGCATTCAACGGAATCGCCGATGGTCCCGCACATTGAATTTCCTTTTGTGGAACTTCAAAAAAGTATGCCGCCTGGGAATTTGACGCGATTGAAGTTTTCGACGGCATGGCTGTTTGCATTTGACTATGTATCGCACTTGGCTGCGCCCCGCGGGCTTGAGGTCGGCATTGGGAGAACGTGGACAACGGCGGCATGACGGCGAAAAAGCCGCCCTTCAGTGGAGTTCCGCAGGGACCAGTCGGCAGCAGCGAAATGATCGCCCGCCGCCGGAATTCCAGTGATGATGGTCCGGCACTTGCACTATGCCGCACGCAACTTTTCTCGCTCCTCGGCCAGGAGTTTCTCGTTCACCCGGATAAATTCGGCGAGCAACTCATCGTGCGGACCACTGGCGAGTTCTGCTTTCGCGCATCGAATCCATTCTTCCAGGCGAGCCATGTTCTGGATCTTCGTCAACAGATTCAGCGCTTCACGTCGCACAGGCTTCCCCGCATCAAATGGATTGCCCCCGATGCCGCGATCATGGTTCCGAACCGACCATCAGTGGCATCCTGCCGACAGGCACACCCGAGACATCGGGGACGAACACAGGGTCGCGCGAACATGGCCGAAAGTCTGTGGGTGAATGTCGCATCGCGCTGTAGGAAATTTCCTACCCGGTCAGATTTGGACAACACAAGAGCGGTGCCTAACCGGTTCGGCCGAGCCGCGCGCGTCGCCCCTTGTTCCGGCTCGGACGCGGTCAGCCCGTGCGTGCTGACTGATTTTGGCGCCGTACTGTTTTCGTCGTCGTCCTTTGTACGTATTCGTACGGATTACGCCGCCGGCCGGCGAAGATCACAATCAGACTTTCGGAAACGGAGACTGACATGTCGACAAACGCAATCCAAAGTTCAGCGCACATGGAATTCGAGAAAGCGAGCAACGAAGCGAGCGAGCTTGCCGAGCGCATCGGACGGCGCGGGCGTGAGGGTGGGACGAGAGCCGAGTTGACGTCATTGTTGCAAGCATGGCAGTCCGCCCGGGAGGCGGTGCGCAGCTCGCATGAACGCCTGCTTGCTTCCAGCCGCACGATATTCCGTCCACAAATCACGCGAACACATGCCGTGAACTGAGACGCTGGCGCACACGTGCGCCAAGAGCGGAACCAGCACCTGGTCCCTCAGCAACAACAATGCGGGCACGGACTGGGACGTGAGCGACGGAACGCTGGCGGTGAACGGCGGCGTGGGAAACATCGTCGCCGATGGTGGCGTGCTCGCCGGCAACGGCACAGTCGCCGCGATCACGCCGGATAACGGCGGAGCCATCGCACCCGGCGGTTCGCCGGGCAGGCTGACAGGCTCCAGTCTCACCCGGAATGCCAGCGGTAGCTTCGACTTCCAACTGGGCAACACACCGGCGGCGAACGGCCTGCTCACCTAGTCGGGCGCGTTGACCAGCGGTGGCGGCAGCGGCTTCGTGTTCCATTTTGCGGACGCGGGCGCCACCCCGCAGTCCGGCAGCACATACACGTTGATCAGTTTCGCGAGCGTATCCGGTTTTAGCGCCGGCGATCTCAGCTACCACTACAGCGGTGCCGCTGGCGCCCGCAATCGCCATTTCGTGCTGAACGCGACGTCGCCGCAATTCGTCCTGGACGCCAACAGCCAGACCATCACATTCACCAGTCCGGGAACGCAGCTACTCTCGAACGGCAGTTTGACGTTCATACCGACCGACAGCGGCGGCCTGCCGGTGACACTGGTGTCTTCGACGATGTCGATGTGTACCGTCAACGGCAGCGGACCGTTCACGTTGACGCTGGTCGACGCCGGCACATGGACCCTGACTGCGAGTCATGACGGTGACACCACGTTTGCCGCGGCCACGGCGGTGACCATCAGTTTCTCGGTGCAGGCGGCGCCGGTGGCGACGCTGACGCCGACACCGGCGATGAGTGAGCGGATGCTCCTGCCGCTGGGTCCGCTGCTGGACATCGTCGGCATTGGATGGCGACGGCGCAGCAAGGCGCAGGGGGGATCCGTGCGCTCAGGCGATCGCCGCGCCAGGTGAGTGGTGTGTTTCGCAGCCACGGCGGGATTCGCTGCGCTTCCCCGGTCTTACGCAGCTCCACTCAACCGACTCAGAACGTAGTGGAGCAGACGATTCACAAGCCAAGAGACGTCCAGGCTGAAATGCCGTTCGCCCTGAGCGTAGCGCCGAAGGCGCGAAGTCGATGATAGCGCGCGCCGACTCCGCTCGCTGCACGAGACTGGGCATTCCGCGCACGCAACGTTCATACCGCGCAACGCCGCAAACCGTCTCGCTTGCGGTATAGCCGCCCGCGGCGGCATCATCATGCGTTCATCGAGGGAGGGCGAATCATGTTGACGACGAATGCATTGCGACGCGTCGGCCTGCTGTTCGCCGCGGCGTTGCTCACCTGCACGACCACCGCGGCGGCCGATTTCCCGTCGCGCAACATCCCGCCGCTGGCCGATCACGCCTGGTTACTGCGTGCCGATCGGGTGTTCGATGCGCGCGATGCGCAAACCCACACCGGGTGGGCGGTGCTGGTGCAGGGCGGCCGTATCATCGCGGTGGGTCCGGACGCAGGCATCAAGGTCCCCGAGCACACGCAGAAACTCGACCTGCCCGGCACCACGCTCATGCCTGGACTGATCGACGCGCATTCGCACATCTTCCTGCATCCGTACAACGAAACCTTGTGGAACGATCAAGTGCTCAAGGAGACGCTGTCGTACCGAACCATCGAAGCGACATTGCACGTGCGCGCCACGCTGATGGCCGGATTCACGGCGCTGCGCGACCTGGGCACCGAAGGCGCCGGTTACGCCGATGCCGACGTGCAGCGCGCCATCGACCAGGGCCTGATTCCCGGGCCGCATTTGTTTGTAGCCACCCGCGCCACGATCGCCAGCCATTGCTATGGTCCCGGACCATTCGGCTTTCGCGACGACATCGATCTTCCGCAGGGCGGCATTCCGGTCAGTGGTCGCGCGCAAATGATCGACGCGGTGCGCGACCAGGCCGGCCATGGCGCGGACTGGATCAAGATCTACGCCGACTACCACTGCGGCAAGACGCCCGGCGCCGTGCCGACATTCACCCAGGAGGAACTCGATGCCGGCGTCGAAGCCGCGCATTCGCTGGGTCTGCCCGTGTCGATGCATTCGACCACCGCCGAAGGCATGCGTCGCGCGGTCATGGCCGGCGTCGATACCATCGAGCACGGCTTCGGCGGCACGCGTGAAGTGTTTGATTTGATGAAGCAGCACCATGTCGCCTATCTGCCGACGCTTGAAGCCGTGGCCGCCTACGCCGAGTACTTCCACGGCTGGAAGCCCGGCGACCCGCCCACCACGGAAATGCAGCAATCCGCGCACGCCTTCAGGCTGGCCATGGCCGCCAGCGTCACCATTGGTTGCGGCAGCGACGTCGGCGTGTTCTCCCACGGCACCAACTACAAGGAACTGGAGTGGATGGTGCGCGACGGCATGACGCCGACTCAGGCCCTGCTGGCAGCAACCACCGTCGATGCCCGCATCCTGCGCCAGCACCACCGCTTCGGTCAGCTCAAGCCAGGGCTGGATGCCGACATCATCGCCGTGCAAGGTGATCCCACGCATGACATCAGCGCCATCGAGCACGTGTCGTTCGTGATGAAGGGCGGGGTGATCTACAAGCGGCCTTGATGGCCGCGCACAACAAGGCGAAGGGATCGCTGAAGGCGATTTGCGAAACGGTTTCCGCGAACAGAGTCAATCGTCATGGTTCGGCGAGCGTGAGCATAGGCAAGCAGCGTTGCTGACGCGTCGCGGTTGGGGCAAAAGGCAAGACCCCGAGCATTGCTCTGTCCGGTTCCAGAGGGCGAGACCGTTGCTTTCCTTCGACCGTGACGGCAATTCGGAATTTCAGGACGTGAGGCTCCTGGCCTCGGTCGGGTAGCCAGGCAGCAGCACGATCGTTGGCGACGGAATTTGGCTTTCGCAAATATCGGCCCACCCAAACTTGGACTATCTGGCGCGAGCCGAAGCCCTGCCGACACGGAAGCGTGTCAACATGGGAAACTCGCGCGTGCATGTCGTATGCGGCAGGCGTTTCAGGCTGGTCGAAGCTTTCGCTTTCGCGCGATGGCTTGTTGCTGGCATTTGAGCCACCGCGGGCTAGTGTCGCAGATCGACCGCTGATAAGCAGGGACCGCATATCGCGTCTGGGCCGTTTTGGCGATGTGATTCGACGAAAACGACTGTTTACGCCGTATTTACTCGTTCGCACACGCAGTGATCTGGAACCTTTACGCCGAAACTGCCGACACTGCACGGGTCGAATTGAAGTGATCGCCACATCATGTGGAAGCAACTCTTCATCCCTGTCTCGGTACTGGTCGCGCTGTACGCTACGACGGCGGTCGAGGTCGAGGCCGCATCCGTCAGCGTAAACGTTGCTTTGACCAGCGACTACGTGTTCCGCGGCATTAGCCAGACCCGCGGCGACCCGGCCTTGCAGGCCGGCGCCCGGCTGGGCCTGGACAGCGGCGTCTACGTGTCGACCTGGGCGTCGGGCCTGAAGCCGCTGCCCGACAACGGCGCTGACGCCGAGTTGGACCTAGTTGCTGGCTGGAGCGGCGCGCTCGGCGACCAGTGGACGCTGGATGCCAACGTCACCCGCTACACCTATCCCGGCGCCGAACGCTCCAGCAGTGACTACAACGAACTGGTCGGCACGCTGACCTGGCGAGGCCGCGCATGGATCCTGGCGGGCTGGAGCAACGACGTTTTCGGCAGCGGTCGTGCCGCGCTCTACACCGGTGTCGGTGGCCGTCTGCCGCTGGCGCATGATGTCGCGATCGAGTCCGGCGTCGGCCGCTACGACCTCGCCAACGCGCTGGGCCGCAGCTACGTGCACGCCTATGTGGCGGTCGACTACACGCACGCCGCCTTTACGTTCCGCGCTGCCCTGCATGACACAGACCATGCCGCCCGCATACTGTTCCCGCAACTGGCGGGGCCGCGCCTGGAGCTGTCCGCGTCCTACGCATTCTGAGGATTTGCCCATGTCCGTCATCGACATCGTCCTGCTCGTCCTGGTGCTCGGCCTCGCCGTGTACCTGGGCATCGCCCTGCTGCAACCGGAGAGGTTCTGATCATGGAGGCCGTCCTGCTCTTTCTGCTGGCTCTGGCCCTGGCCTGGCCGCTGGGCCTGTACATGGCCGCCGTCATGCGCGGGGGGCCGAGCCGGCTGGACCGGCTGTTCGGTCCCGTCGAGCGCGGTATCTACTGGCTGCTGGACATCGACCTGGCCCGCGGCATGGACTGGCGTGGCTACGCCAAGGCACTGGTCGCAAGCAACGTGGTGCTGGGCGTCATGGTCTGGCTGGTGTTCATGGGCCAGGGCCACCTGCCGCTCAATCCGGACCACATTCCCGGCATGTCCTGGGACCTGGCACTGCACACCATGGCTTCGTTCCTGACCAACACCAACCAGCAGCACTACTCCGGACAGGCGCAGCTCTCGTACCTGTCGCAGACCCTGGCTATTGTCACCCTGCAGTTCATGACGCCGGTGATGGGTCTGGCCGTGCTGGCAGCCACGCTGCGCGCGATGTTCGGCGGCCGCAAAACAAAAGAACGCGCCGAGGACGAGCCGTGCGACGTCGGCAACTACTGGGTCGACATGATCCGCGGCACGCTGCGCATCTTCCTGCCGCTCGCCCTTGCGTTGTCACTGGTGCTGGCCTGGCAGGGCGTACCGTCGACCTACGCGGGCGCCCGTCACGTAACACCGATCGATGCCAGCGCCGGCATGCACACGCAGACCATCCCGGTTGGTCCGGTGGCCGAGATGGTCGCGATCAAGCAACTGGGCGCCAACGGCGGCGGCTGGTACGGGCCCAACAGCGCCGTGCCGCTTGAGAACCCGACGCCGCTGACCGACTTCCTGGAGATGCTGTCGATCCCGCTGCTGCCGATGGCCTGCGTGTTCATGAGCGGCCGTTTCATTCGTCGGCGCGGCTTTACCGCCCTGGCCTTCGGCGTCATGGCCACGTTCTCGGTGGCCATGTCGGTAGGCGCCATCCACTCGGAGCTGCAGCCGAATGCCGCCGGCCAGGGCATCGTTGCACCGGGGCCCAACATGGAGGGCAAGGAACAGCGCATCGGCCCCGCCGACACCGCGCTCTGGTCGACGCTGACTACCCAGGTCAACAACGGGTCGGTCAACGGCATGCACGATTCGCTCAATCCACTCGCCGGTCTGATCGCGATGAGCGGCATGCTGATCGGCGCGGTGTGGGGCGGGATCGGCTGCGGCGTGCTGGGATTGCTGGTGTTCCTGTGGATCACGGCCTTCGTTTGCGGCCTGATGACCGGTCGTACGCCGGAAGCTTTCGGCCGCAAGCTGGAAACCCGGGAAGTGCGCCTGCTCTCGGCGCTGCTGATCCTGCAGCCGGTGGTGCTGCTGGCCATGACCTCGCTGGCCCTGGGCATCTCCGGACTGGCCGGCAACAGCAATCCGGGGTTCCACGGCCTGAGCCAGGTGTTTTATGAGTACACCTCGGCCTTCGCCAATAACGGCTCGGGCTTCGAGGGCCTCGGCGACGGCACCGCGTGGTGGAACCTGAGCTGCGTGGTGGTGCTGCTGCTGGGCCGGTTCCCGGCGATGGTGATTCCGCTCGCCGTGGCCGCGTCGCTGGGCCGCAAGCGCGCCGCGCCGGAAGGCAACGGCAGCCTGCGCGTGGAAACCCCGACCTTCGGCTTTGCCATGGTTGCCGTGATCGTACTGTTCACCCTGCTCTCGTTCCTGCCCGTGCTGGTGCTGGGCCCGATCGGCGAGTGGACCCAACTCGCCTTCGTGCACTGATCCCAGGAGAAATCACGATGTCGTCCAAAGCGACACTCACCCATGCGCGTCCAGGACTGGACCGGTCCATGATCGCCGCGGCGCTGCTCGACAGCGTGCGCAAGCTCGCGCCCCGGCACGCGGCGCGCAACCCGGTCATGTTCACGGTGGTGATCGGCACGGCGATCTGTGCCGCCTTCACGCTGTCCGAAGTCTGGCATGGGCACGCCTTCGCCTTCTCCCTGGCCGTGACGGTGATCCTGCTGATCACGGTGCTGTTCGCCAACTTTGCCGAAGCCGTCGCCGAAGCACGCGGGCGCGGCCAGGCCATGAGCCTGCGCTCGACCCGCGCCCAGTTGCAGGCCCGGCGGTTACAGAAGGACGGCGGCGAGGAATCGGTCCCGGCCGCGCGACTGCGCAAGGGCGATCGCGTGCGTGTCTGCGCTGGCGAGGCGATTCCCGCTGACGGGGAAGTGGTCGAGGGCCTGGCCAGCGTCAACGAGGCAGCCGTGACTGGCGAATCGGCTCCGGTACTGCGCGAGGCCGGCACCGACCATTCGGGCGTGATCGGCGGCACCACGGTGCTCTCCGACGAGATCGTGATCGAGGTCAGTGCCGATCCGGGCGACAGCTTCCTCGACCGCATGATCGCCCTGGTCGAGGGCGCCAGTCGGCAGAAGACCCCGAACGAGCTGGCCCTGACCGTGCTGCTGGCGGCGTTGACGCTGGTGTTCCTGGCGGTGGTGGCGTCATTGCCGGCGCAGGCCGCCTTCGTCCGCGCGCACCCGTCGGTAGTCACCCTGGTGGCGCTGCTGGTATGCCTGATCCCGACCACCATCGGCGGTCTGTTGCCGGCCATCGGCATTGCCGGCATGAACCGGGCGCTGAAGGCCAACGTGATTGCCAAGTCGGGCAAGGCGGTCGAAGTGGCCGGCGACATCGACGTACTGCTGCTGGACAAGACCGGCACCATCACTCATGGCGACCGGCGCGCCACCGATTTCCTGACGGTATCCGGCGCGAATCCCGGCGAACTTGCCCGCGCTGCGCTGCTGGCCTCGCTGGCGGACCCGACGCCGGAAGGCAAGTCGATCGTCGCACTCGCGCGCGAGCAGGGCATCGAGGATCGCGATGCCGACGGCGAATTCGTGCCCTTCAGTGCGCAGACGCGCATGTCCGGCGTCGACCTGGCCGACGGCCGCCGCATCCGCAAGGGCGCTGCCGATACGATGCGCGCATGGGCGCGCGAGCAGGGGCTGGCGCTGCCGCAGGACCTGGGTTCCATCGTCGATCGCATCGCACGCAACGGCGGCACGCCACTGGTGGTCGGCGACGGCCGGCAGCTGCTCGGCGTGGTCGCACTGACCGACGTGGTCAAACACGGTGTGCGCGAGCGCTTCGCCCGGCTGCGGGCGATGGGCGTGAAGACGGTGATGATCACCGGCGACAACCCGCTGACCGCCGCGGCGATCGCCGCCGAGGCCGGCGTGGACGATTTTATGGCCGAGGCGCGGCCCGAGGACAAGCTGGCACGCATCCGCGACGAACAGGCCGGCGGGCGCATGGTCGCCATGGTCGGCGATGGGACGAACGATGCACCGGCACTGGCCCAGGCGGACATCGGTCTGGCCATGAACTCCGGCACTCAGGCGGCCAAGGAGGCCGGCAACATGGTTGACCTGGACTCGGACCCGACCAAGCTGCTGAGTGTGGTCGAGATCGGCAAGCAGTTGCTGATTACGCGCGGCGCGCTGACCACGTTCTCGCTGGCCAACGACGTCTCCAAGTACTTCGCCATTATCCCGGCGGTGTTCGCCAGCAGCCTGCCGGCGCTAGGGGCACTGAATCTGATGCACCTTGCCAGCCCGACCAGCGCAGTGCTCTCGGCATTGGTGTTCAACGCCCTGATCATCCCCGCGCTGATCCCGCTGGCACTACGCGGCGTGCGCGTGCGACCGATGAGCGCAGAGGCGTTGCTGCGCCGCAATCTGGCGATCTTCGGCGTCGGTGGCGTGCTGCTGCCCTTCGCCGCGATCAAACTGATCGACCTGCTGCTGGCCCCATTGCTGGGGTCGTAAGGATCCGTCATGAACATCCACCATGAGACCTCCAGAAGTAATGGCATTGAGTTGCTTCCGCTGCTACATGAGTCGTCGCAACCTCCAAGAACCACGCATCCGGGCACGCATGTCCCGGCACGCGGTCCCTGGTCCACGGCGTTGGCGTTTTCCCTGTTGATGCTCGCGCTCTGTGGGGTGCTTTACCCGGCGATCGCGACATGGATCGGCGCCACCGCATTCCCGTTTCAAGCGGGAGGCAGCGTACTGTATGTGAGCGGCCATGCTGTAGGCTCTGCGCTGGTCGCGCAACCGTTTGCGGCCAGGGGCTACTTTCAGCCGCGCCCTTCGACCTCCGGCTTCGATCCCATGGCGATGAGTGGAAGTAACTTGGCGCCATCGAACCCCGAGTTGCGCCGCCAGATCCAGACCCGCTTGGCGACAATCGCCCGGCGCGAAGGCGTATCCGCGTCCCGAATCCCAGGCGACCTCGTTTACGCGTCCGGATCGTCGATCGATCCGGATATCTCCCCTGCAGCAGCACGCCTGCAGGTCCCGCGGGTCGCCCGCGCGCGCCACCTGGCCGAAGAGGATGTGTTGCGGCTTGTGGCCGCGCACACGCATCAACCGGTATTCGGCATACTGGGCCAGTCCCGGGTCAATGTGCTGGAACTGAACCTCGCGCTTGACGTGCTATCCAATCGCTGAGTTCACGGGTGTCCGTATGTCAGATGATCGCAACGCCCGCGCAGATGCGCTGCTCAACGTGGCCGGCGACCACGGCGGCGAGCCACTGAAGATCTTTCTCGGCGCCGCACCGGGCGTCGGCAAGACGTTCGCCATGCTTTCTGCAGCACAGGAATTGCGTCGTCAGGGCGTGGACGTCGTGGTGGGTGTCGTTGAGACACACGGTCGTGCCGAAACCGACGCCTTGCTGGCGGGACTTGAAGTGATTCCGCGCAAGCGCCTCCAGCATCAGGGGCACGATCTGGACGAATTCGATCTCGACGCAGCACTGGCAAGGCAGCCAGCGGTGTTGCTCGTGGACGAACTCGCTCATCGCAACGCTCCCGGCAGCCGGCATCAGCGGCGCTGGCAAGATGTAGCCGAGTTACTCGAAGCCGGCATCGAGGTTTACACAACGGTCAACGTTCAACATGTGGAGAGTCTCAACGACCAGGTGCGGCGCATCACGGGTGTGCCCGTACGCGAAACCGTGCCGGATGCGTTCCTCGACCGCGCCCGCGACATCGTCCTGGTCGACCTGCCGCCACGCGAGCTGATCGGCCGACTCAAGCAAGGCAAGGTCTATGTGCCGGATGTGGCGAGCCAAGCGTTGTCGGGCTTCTTTTCGCCGGCCAACCTGGGTGCGCTGCGTGAACTGGCCGTGGAAACCATCGCCACGCACGTGGACAGTGATTTGCGCGAGGCGATGCTTGCCAGCGGCGGTAGTATGCCGGTGCGCCGCCGCGTGCTGGCCGCTATCGACGGCTATAGTCAAAGCGAATATCTGGTCCGGGTCGCACGACGGATCGCGGACCGTCGTGGCGCACGGTGGAACGTGGCATTCGTCGATACCGGCGTCGAATTGGATGCCGCGCGCCAAGCACGCATCGATGCGGCGATGCGCCTGACCGTGCACCTGGGTGGCGAACCGGTGCTGTTGCGAGGGAGCTCCATTGTCGACGAACTGCTTGCCTACGCCGATCGCGAAGGCGTGGCACAGATTCTCGTCGGAAGAACCCGAGAGCGCCCGTTCGCACGTCTCGTCGGTCGGTCGTTGACGCAGCGGCTGCTGCATCGAGGCGCGCATCTGGAACTGACCATCGTCGCCACCCCGGTAGAGCGGCGAAAGGCCCGGTTGCGCATCCGCGCGCTCGGGGGGCTCGGGCCCAAACGCGAGTACCTCTTCGCGACCGCGGCCATTGTCGTTGCATTTGCGCTTGCTTTTGCTGCCGACCGCTACTTGTCGGTTGCCAACCTGTCGATGATTTTCCTGATGGCGGTGCTCGTGGTCGCGGCGCGAACGCGCATGGCCGTGGCGTTGTACACCGCTATCGCGTGCTTTTTCGGGTACAACTTCTTCTTCACCGCACCGCGCTATACATTTGCGATCGAACGGTTGGACGACGTGCTGGCGGTGATGTTGTTCCTGGTTACCGCGCTGGTCAGCAGTCGCTTGGCGACGCGTCTGGCGTCCCAAGTGGTGGCCTTGCGCACCGCCAACGCGCATACGCGTGCGCTGCTGGCGCTCGGGCAGCGCATTTCCGAAAGCACCGATGCGGGGGGCGTCCAACGTTCTGGCGCCAGCGCCCTGGCCTCCGCGCTCGGTTGCGAGGCGGCGATCCTTGTCCGCGACCCGGAACAGAGCCTGGCAGTCGCTGCATCCATGCCTGCCCACTTTCACGTCGATACCCACGACCTCGCCGCAGCCGATTGGTGCGAACGCCATGCGGAACCCGCTGGCCGCTACACCGACACGCTCAACAGCGCGCGTTGCTGGGTGCTTCCGCTGGGAACGAGCGAGCGGCCAAACGGCGCAGCGGCATTGCGCTTTCCAGTCGACGTGGTCGATCCCGGCGCGGAACGTCGCCAGTTGGCCACGACGATGGTGCAGGACATCGGCCGAGCGCTCGAACGGGCTCGTTTGGTCGGTGAGCTCGAGGGCGCTCGCCTGCAAGGTGAAACCGAGCGATTGCGCAACGCCTTGTTGTCCTCCGTTTCACACGATCTTCGTTCGCCGCTCGCATCGATGATCGGATCGGCGGACACACTGGCAAACTATTGGCGACAGGTGTCCGAAGCCGAACGCGACGAGCTGCTGCAAGCCATCCTCGGCGAAGGGCGGCGATTGGATTGCTACATCCAGAATCTGCTGGATATGGCGCGGCTCGGCTACGGTACGCTGAAGCTGCACCGCGATTGGGTCGAATTCGACGTGATCGCAGCCTCAGCGTTGGCTCGTCTGCACAAAATGTTCCCGGACACGCCGGTGATTCGCGAATTCGTACAGCCGCCGCCAGTGGTCCACGTGCACCCGGCTCTGATCGAGCAGGCGTTGTTCAACATCTTGGAGAACGCGGCGCGCTTCACGCCGAAAGATGCGGCAATTGTCGTTGCGTCGCGGATTGTCGAGAACACGTTGCAGATCGATGTCGTCGATCGCGGGCCTGGGATTCCGGAAGACGAGCGACGGCGAATTTTCGACATGTTCTATTCCGTCGCGCGTGGCGATCGTGGCGGCCCGAGTACTGGGCTGGGGTTGGCGATTTGCCGCGGCATGATTGGCGCCCATGGCGGCAGCGTTGAAGCACTTCCGGGACGCGACGGTATCGGGACGACCGTGCGCATCACGTTGCCGTTGCCGGCGACACCGCCGGAGACCACGGAATGAGCGTGCCGGCCCCGTGCATCCTCATTGTCGACGATGAACCGCAGATTCGCCGGTTCCTGGACATCGCGCTGCGCGCGCAGGGTTACGTCACGGTGCTCGCGGCCACTGGCGAGCAAGGAATTGCTCGAGCCGCGACACGCAACCCGGACCTCGTCGTGCTCGATTTGGGACTGCCGGACAAGGAGGGATTTGAAGTGTTGCGGGAACTCCGGCAGTGGAGCCAAAGCCCGGTGCTTATCCTGTCCGTGCGAGACGCCGAAACCGAAAAAGTGCGCGCACTCGACACCGGGGCGAACGACTACGTAACCAAACCGTTCGGAATCGAAGAGGTTATGGCGCGGGTACGCGCGTTGCTGCGCGATCGCGCCGCCGGTGCCGAGGGCGCACCGCGCTTCGACGACGGGCATCTTGTCATCGATCTTGCGCTACGGCACGTCTCCGTTGATGGCCAGTTGATGCACTTGAGCCGCAAGGAATATGGCGTGCTCGCACTGCTGGCGCGTCACCCCGGTCGGGTCATTACGCAGCAGCATATCCTGCGGCAGGTTTGGAGCGAATCGCATCTCGATGACGTACACTACTTGCGTATAGTAGTCCGCAGACTCAGGCAAAAGCTGGGCGACAATGCAAGCGCCCCGCGATGGCTCGCAACCGAAGCCGGCGTCGGTTATCGTCTCTTGAACCACTCACGTGACCAATAATCTGCCGTAAGCAGCGAGAAAAAGGGTCGGGCTCATTTATCGCCTGCATCCTGCACGAGATCGCGGCGTTGGCCTCCTGTTTCAATAAACTGAAGCCCATGTTTCTTACGGCTGATCCCCGGAGGCAGGCATAACCCGTGAACACGAGACAGGCGCGTGGGTGCGGTTTTTACAGCGGTCCGGGCACCACCATGTGCCACAAGACCGATTACGGAAATGCAGTCTGGCAATCGCTGCCGTCGGCTTGAAGCAGAAAGGTAAATGGGTACAACGTGGCAAACGCAACGATATGGCCAGCGCCGTATCAATGACGTCCATTTGCCGGGGGTTGACGGGAAGTCTTTCGAGGAATAGTCAAGCTCGACCTGCGGACAAACCCAGGTGCAATCCCAAAACGACATCGCTACTTGATGCCGGAACAAACGCATGAGGGCAGGCTGCTGCCGGAGCCGAAGCCGCCGCTGCGGTGAATGACGCAACGAGCGCCAATAGGTGACAGGATTCATCTCAGAGTTAGCGCGCGCGCCGGTAGCGCATCGCGACCGCCCCGTTGCGCAGCGGCTTCACGGAGATCAACTCGAGCCGTCGCGTGGCGGGCAGCCCGCTCTCGTACAGGGTCGGGCCGTGGCCGGCGATTCTGGGGTGGACGAGCAATTTGTACTCGTCGATCAGATCCAGCCGGTCGAGTTCGGTCGCGAGCTTGCCGCTGCCGAGGAGTACGCCGTCGGGAGTCGCGTCCTTGAGCGTCTGTACACCGGTGCGCAAATCGCCGGCGATGTGGTGGCTGTTGGTCCACGGGAAGTCCGTTCGCGTCGAGGACACCACGTACTTCGGCTTGGTCTCCAGCTTGACCGCCCACTCGCGCATCGCAGGCGGCGCCTGGGTGTCGCCGCGGGCGACTGCTGGCCAGTAGCACTCCATCATCTCGTAGGTGACGCGGCCCCAAAGCATCGCCCCGCCTTCGTCCATGAGGCGGGTGAAGAAGGCGTGCGTTTCGTCGTCGGCGATTCCTTCCCGGTGATCGACGCAGCCGTCCAGGGTGACGTTGATACTGAAGGTCAAGAGTCCCATCGTGTCCACCGTTCGAGATACGCGACGCGCCACTCGCGGTCTGGCCAAGGCCACGCGCGCAATCCGCGAGGTGCTCCCACTGCGTGGCCCAACTTAGCTGTGGAAAAGCCACCGCGCAGCCTATCATTCGTCCTGTTTGCAAGAACGCGGCCGGTGAGGCGAATCAACGACGGCGCAATACGGCACGGCGACCCCGAACCGATCAAGCCATTAGCGTGGATGCAGCGAAGTGTAGTGCGGGGAAACAACATAAACCGGTTGGGTAAATTACCGGGCCGGGAAATCACGGGGGAGGAGACGATGCTGGCCGACGGTTGAAAGGAACCTGATCAGATCTGTTCTGTCGAATGGGCAAAGCGCAAGCACTGGAAGGCATGGTCATGCATCATTTAGTGAGTCAATGCCTTGTTCTTTGAGTCTTGCCACTGCGTCTTTCATTGCTTTGACCTGCTCAGCCGAATGTCCCTGCCAGATGGTAACTTCGCCGACAACGCGGAACGGATGCACGGCGCGATAGGACATTGTCGGGTTTCCGGGAAATTTTCTGTCGGTCAGATCCGGATCGTCTTCAATTGGGCCAGTTGGCTCCACCAAATAAATTCTTTCACGGCCTTGTCCAAGAGCAAGCTCTGCTCCCCAAATGGCAGCATCCAGGGTTGCCGCCAAGAAGATGTACTTGGCCTTTTTCTGCTGTCCGAAGTTTGAGTTGAAGCCGACTTCGATCAAGCTGCCAATGTCCAGGTCAGCTTTTGTTCCATGGAAGAATGCCTGAGAAAAAGGGGTTGCACCTGCTGCTTTCAGCACGGTCAATGTCCTCATGTTTCAGGTACTACTTCGTTCGGTGATGGATTTGCGGCCCGCTGGATGGCGCCCATCCGTGGTTGATGACACATTCCGCAATGCTGGCGACGCGAGCTTGTCGGCAGGATGCGACGAATTGCGTGGATCTGTTACGCGGGCTTTTAGCTTCATGACATTTATGCTCGCCTTCACCAGCTTCTTCACCAATGTTTTTGGTATTGATTCATCAGCCGGAAAACGGACTATCGCCTTCGTTGTTGTATAAGCACCAACTTCTTCGCCATGCTCTTCGAGTACTGGTGGACGCACGTGGAGACGGATAAACGGCTTCTTGTAACTAAACCACGCAAACATTCCGTTGTAGTCGTAGCCTGCAAAATAATAGCCTGGCATTTGAAAGTAGCTGACCGTCTCGGAGCTGCGGGGAGCGGCGCTTCGAATGGCTGCCCTCATGTCCCTCAATTTGGCCCGCACGTCCTGCGGACTCGCTTCGATGTACTCGTCGACGCCGCCAGGTACAACGACTTTCGCTGCGTTGCCAGACTTTTTTGCCATAACTGTTCTCCGCGCGTGGTGGCGCTGCATAACGTTCGACATGTGCGGCGACTTGACGAAGGCGCAGCCGGCGGCAAGACGTCCGCTTGATGGAGGGATCAGGCGCTCCGCCCGAAGTGCGCATACAGGGAAGCAACCCACAGAACAACGATAACGAGGAATGCACCAAGGCCCACGTAGAACGGTACCTGCGGCAAGACGACAGGAGCGCTTGCATTTGCCTTTACAACGAGCCAATGCGCATACGCCAGGAACAGCGCCACCAGTGCTGCGAACACCTTGCCTTGGAGGCTGAGATATGCCGTTGTGGCTTCACGGCGCTCCGGCGCGAGCCAGTGGGCTCGATTTGGGATGTTGAGCTTCGACCCACCGCGCCGCGCCAGCGAGGATGGAAGAATACCGAGCAACAACGGCGGCACGACGACGAGCACCAGCATGATGATTGTGTACGCGCTCCGCGGCATAAAGCCGTTCGGTAAGCCACCCGGCCCAAAGTGCGATGCGACGACGACTGGAAGCCCTCGTGAAGTGACAACAACAAACGCCGCGAGCACAGCAAGCAGAGCGACGAACGCCACGGAGCTACGCGAGGAATTCATGTACGCCTAACGTTTGACATGAGGGGCGGCCGACGACTGACGAAGCCAGATGTTGGACACCCCCTCGATTGATTGAATGGACTCTTTCGCCGATATATCGGCATCGAAGTGCCAAACTCGGTGCGCATCACTCAGTTGACCTGTCACGAGAGGAGTCGGCCACGCATGCTACAACTGTCGCCATTGATCTTGCAAAAGACGTCGTCGAACCGGGCTTCGCCGCTGCGAACCACACTCGGGATGCACGCGGGTTAGCGTAGGTCTCCCGGCTGGCTCGATGCACTTGCCTTACACGGTCGATCAAACGTGCATTGTCCAGGGCGCGCTCGCTGGCAGGACGACCACGCCATGCGTAGAAACCGCTGGCACTGACGCCGAACAATCGACACAAACGCTTCACCGGGTAGGTTTCTTGTTGCTGCTCGATAAAGGCAAAGCGTTCGCTTTTCGAGCGGAAGTGAACGCGATCGCTTTTTTTAAAAGGTCATGCTCCACCTTCAACTGCGCATAGGCCTTCTTCACCCGACGCAGTTCCCTGAGCTCAGCGGACACCGCCTGATCCAAAGCAATTCTTTTGGTCATGATCTTGCCCTCGCGCGCCAATTTGCGCCAACGAGACAACATGAAGGGATGAATGTAAAGCGATTCGGCTACGTCTTGCACACGTACGCCGGCAAGCACGCTAAGGCGCACCGCCGCAGCCTTGAATTCGTCACTGTAACGCGTGGTCGTTCGGGGACCTGGTTTGGGCATGGAACACTCCTGATAGTTAGTTCAGGGTGTCCACTAAAGCGTAGGAACTATCCAGTCCGCTTGAACGCATAGTTAGAACTCACCCGCGAGACGCTGATAAGAAGTCTGCAAGCTGGTAGCCGGGTTCACTAAGCTCGAACACCTGACCCTTATGCCCTCGCTCAATAACGAGCCCGGCTGTCCGAAGTTGATCGAGAGCGTACTCCCAGCGGGCAGACGCGCGACGATCACCTCGTTCCCCAAACGTCTTGCCGTTTGTTTGGAGAAAGTGCCCACCCAGCGTCGCCAGCTTCAGAATCGTGCCGCCCCGGTCGGATGCCGCCTCTGCCAAGAGCGTTCTTGCTTCTTCGCTCAGCGACTGCGCAAGTTTAGTTCGGGGGTCGGTTTCAGCAGCGCTGACGCTGGGAGTACCTACGGCCCCCGCATTGCTGGCCCCAACAATTAGTCCGCGCAGGTATGGATTCTTTTGGATAGCAATTTGCAAGTGCCGACGCAGCTTTGACTGTAGATCAAGCCCGTGATCAAAAAACTCGATCAATCCTTGCGACTTGCACCACTCGCGGAACTCCTTCAGCGCCGCATACTGATCGGGGTCAACTGTGTCGAGCGCCGCCGGGGCCGAGGAGAAGTAGACCATGGCCGGCTTTCCCGCCGCGACATGGCGTTGGATCTCTTCTGCAGTGCCACTAGCTCCACCGGCCGTTGGGGTGCCTAGGCGTGTCCAGAACACACCGACCAGAAGGTCACACTCACTCAGTACGCGGTCGTTGATCAGTTCTTGAGGTTGGGAGCCCAGCTCCGGTGACGAATGCGTTTCCCAGCCCACCGGCATCATCACCGCGTTAGCTTCCACCGAGTTTATGTAGTTCCACTCGTGGAGGACATCGCGAACAATGCCGCGGTACTCCTGAACGTCCCCCGGGGAGGCGATCATTACGGGGAGGACTGTGGCCAGGTATGCCATAAACGCTCCTGTGAGTTCTAACGCATTGGTAAGCGGCCTGCGGCCGACAGAATTCGGTTCATAGAAAGCATCTCCCCGCAGGTCCGCTTGACCAAACAGTTAGACATCGGTGCTATCCAAACGCCAACGTATGAAGCATGCTCTCAACGGTAGCGATGTCCGCCTGTTGTCCCGGCCTTGCGTCAACATTGAGGAGCGCATGAGAGGCTCCGGCCGCTAGTAGATACGCGACACCAGGTCCTTGTGTGCAGCGCCAGCCCTCTACGCCGTTTCGCAGCTTCAGAGGGTGGAGTTGCATGCCCGGAATCTGTCGAAAGCCAGCGATGTAGGCATCGAACTCTCGTTGCTTGATTGAAACGGCAACAACCGCCGTGGTCTCGCTCAAGTATCCAACGCCCGGCCCGGCCTCCTTCTCCTCAAAGCCTTCGAGATTGGCGAGACCAACGATGTATGGCTTCTTGCGAAAGATTCCCATGAGATGTCTAACGCTAAGTAGACCCCACATCCGGGGCAATACGCGGCATGTTCATGGTTTGCCGGAGTTGCGTCAAGCCGATTTCCTGCACGAAACGGCGATGTAGCGCGACATCTTCGAATCAGAGTCGCTGCCAATCTGTGCATGGCAAATCTCGGATGCGAGGGCGTATGACATACAGGGTTGAATGTGAGGGCGTAAAACGGCCCGTGGCAAAGGCGGCAGCTCCTTGCCTGTTGGACGAAGTTCGGCGCAAGTTGCACCTCAAACATTACAGTTTGCGCGCGGAGCAGGCGCATCTCGGTTGAATACGCCGATTCATCCTGGCCGATGGCAAGCGCCACCCGCGAGATATGGGAGTTGCCGCGGTCCAGGGGCTGATGCTTGGCGCTCAGCACGAACGGAATTTCGCTAATCGAGGTTCCGCGCCAATCGGAAGAAAGAAAGTCAAGCAATGCAATCCACCAACTTCACGCGTCAGGTAATCTATGCCGCGATCAGAGTGCATGCGCGCGTGATGAATCCCGACGACAAGATTTCCCGTAGCAACGCAGTTGTTTCGCGCAACTTGTTGCGCGTGCGCGGCGACGCGGCGCAATGGGAAGACGACCGGCTTGCGGTCGAGGTGCCGGTGGCGTTGGACGTGGACGGTGAAACGTTTGCGGTGATGCTGGTCACGCCTTGCGATTTGCAGGATTTCGCGCTGGGTTTCTGCCTGAGCGAGGGCATCGTCGACGATGCCACGCAATTGCGTGGCGTGCAGGTGCGCGAACAGGTGGAAGGGATCACGTTGGATCTGGACCTGGCGCCGGAGGCGGCGCGGCGGATGAGCGACCGACGGCGCACGCTCGAAGGTCGCAGCGGTTGCGGCCTTTGTGGTGCGGCGAGTCTGGAACAGGTGGTGCGGGTGCCGGCGCGCGTGCAAGGCGAGCCGCGACTTGATCGTCTTGCGTTGCGCACGGCGCTGGAAGCGCTGCCGCGATTGCAGCCGATCAATGCCGCATGTGGCGCGACGCACGCGGCCGCGTGGTGCGACGAGCGTGGCGGCATTGTCGTGGTTCGCGAGGATGTGGGCCGGCACAACGCGCTGGACAAACTGATCGGCGCGCTGCATGCCACGGGTTTCGACGCGGGCCACGGATTCGTGTTGCTGTCCAGTCGCGCGAGTTACGAGATGGTGATGAAAGCCGCGCAGGTCGGCATCGCCATCGTGGCCGCGATTTCGGCGCCGACGGCGCTGGCGGTCGCGCTGGCCGAACAGGCCGGGGTGACGCTGGTGGGATTTGCGCGCGGCAACGACTGCGCGATCTACAGTCACCCGCGGCGCATCATGCCGCAGACACCGGATCCTCCAGCGCCGTGATGCGCACCGGCACGGATTTGAATGCCGGCACTTTGCTCGGTGCATCGAAGCGATCCAGGCTGATCAGCGCGTTGCTTTCCGGGTAGTACATCGCGGCGCAGCCGGCCGGCATCTCGCGCACGACCACGGTCAGCGCGATGCAACGCGTCGGATCGTGCGCGGCGCTGACCGATACGCGTTGACCCGGAACCAGCCCGCGCGCGTGCACATCGGCCGGCGCCATGAACAGCACGTCGCGGCGCCCGAACACGCCGCGGTAGCGGTCGTCATTGGAATAGATGGTGGTGTTGAACTGCTCGTGGCTGCGCACCGTGGTCATGGTGAGGACGGCCGGATCATCGCGGTATTCGTCTTCGGCCAGACCGGCGGCGACAAGGAACTCGGCCTTGCCGCTGGCGGTGCGCCATTCGCGTTCGCGCGCCGGATTGCGCAGGTAGAAGTCGCCGCTTGGGTTGAGCCGTGCGTTGAAGTTGCCGAAAACATCCGGCAATACGGCGCCGATGGCATCGCGGATGCGATCGTAGTCGCCGATCAGATGCGCCCAGTCGATGCCGCTGTCCGGCAACGTGGCCTGCGCGATGCCGGCGACAATGGCGCATTCGGAACGCAGCTCCGGCGACGCCGGTTCGCGCACGCCGGTCGAGGCGCGCACCGTGCACATGGAATCTTCCACGGTGACGCGCTGGTTGCCGCCGGTCTGGCGGTCGATCTCGGTACGACCCAGGCACGGCAGGATGATCGAGGTGCGGCCGTGGGCCAGGTGCGTGCGGTTGAGCTTGGTGGCGATGTGCACCGTCAGGTCAAGCTTGCGCATCGCTTCGAATGTCGTCGGCGGGTCCGGCGCGGCCACGGCAAGATTGCCGCCGAGACAGATCAGCGCCTTGCTGTCGCCACGCACCATGGCGGGAATGGCATCGAGCACGGTATGCCCCGGCTTGCGCGGCGGCGTGAAGTGGAAATGTGTACCGAGTCGCTCGAGGAATTCCTCCGACGGATGGTGATTGATGCCCACGGTGCGGTCGCCCTGCACGTTGGAATGGCCGCGCAGCGGCGACATGCCGGCGCCCGCTCGGCCGATGTTTCCGCGCAGCAGCAGCAGGTTGGCGATCTGTTGCACGCTGGCCGTGCCGTGACGCTGCTGGGTGATGCCCATGCCGTAGCAGACGATGACATTGCGCGCTTGCGCATAGACCCGCGCGGCGGCCTCGATGTCGCTGCGCGCGAGGCCGGACACACGCTCGATATCCGGCCAGGCGGTGGCGTCGATGTCGGCCTTGAGCGGCTCGAAGCCGTTGCAGTGTTCGGCGATGAACGCATGATCGAGCGTGTTGCCGCCGTCGTCGGCATCCATTGCGAACAGCGACTTCATCAGGCCCTTGAGCATGGCGACATCGCCGCCGACATTGAGCTGGTAATAGCGATTGGCCAGCCGGGTCGAACCCAGCGTGGCCATCTGCAGCGCGTTCTGCGGATCGGCGAAGCGTTCCAGCCCGCGCTCGCGCATCGGGTTGAAGGCGACGATGTTGCAGCCGCGACGCGCGGCCTGGCTCAATACGCCGAGCATGCGCGGGTGATTGGTGCCGGGATTGTGGCCGATGCAGAAGATCGCATCGCAGGTTTCGAAATCTTCGAGTGTGACCGTTGCCTTGCCGACGCCCAACGATTTCGGCATGCCGGCGCTGGTCGGCTCGTGGCACATGTTCGAACAGTCGGGAAAATTGTTGGTGCCGTAACGGCGACCGAACAGTTGATACAGGAATGCCGCTTCATTGGAAGCGCGGCCGGATGTATACAATTCCAGTCGGTCGGGATGCTCCAGACCGCGCAGGATCGCGCCGATGCGGGCGAAGGCCTCGTCCCAGCCGATCGGCGTGTAGCGATCGCTGCCAGGATCGTACGCCAGCGGCGTGGTCAGACGACCGGCATCCTCGAGGTCGTGATCCGCCCATTGCCACAAATCGGTGACGCTGTGCGCGGCGAAAAACGCAGCATCGGCGCGGTGTGAGGTCGCTTCCCAGGCAACCGCCTTGGCGCCGTTTTCGCAAAACTCGAAATGCCGCGGCGGGTGCTGGTCCGGCCACGCGCAGCTCATGCAATCGAAGCCGTCGGGCTGATTGAGACTGCCCAGTGTGCGTCCGCCTTCGAGCACAATGCCCTGGCGATTGAGAGCGCGCCCGGTGGCGCGCAGCGAGCCCCAGCCGCCGGCCGGCCACGTGTAAGGCTTGATTCCGCGAACGCCCTTGTTGCTCTCATCTGCCATGTTCATGCCTCGGCGTGCAGTGTCCGAATCGATAACATTTCGTTGCAGCTAGTGGCGCTTTTTGCGGCTGATGTGGGTGATTCGCATGAGTGAATTACGCCGCGGCAATAGGCAACATGGTGATACGACTCGTGCGTCGTTGCAATTCGCCGCCTCGAGCAAAACCGATATGCCGGCAACTCCAGCACGATCGCCGGATCGACGCCGACGCGCCGCTCATTCAACCGGCAACACCATCGTGCCATCGATGCAGGTGACGCAATGGCCGCCGATCTCCACATCGCCGGTTGCGCTGTCCACGCAGACATTGATGAAGCCGTTGCGGCCGACTTCGCGTCCCTGGCTGACGCGATAGTGCGCGCCGATCGCGTCGAGCTGTCCGCTGGCGCGCAGGAAGGCGCCAATGGCGGCATTGGCGCTGCCGGTCACCGGATCTTCCGGAATGCCGTCGGCGGGGCAGAACACGCGCGCGACGAGTGCATAGTTGTCACGGTTTGCGAAGCCGAACACGCACAGGCCGACGATATCGCGGGCGCGACACAATGCGGCGACGGCGGCCATATCCGGCGCCAAGGCTCGTACGGTCGCTTCATCCCCGCAATCGCAAATCACCCAGCGCGGACCGTTGTCGGCCGCGCGTGCCGCACGCACCGACGTACCGAGTGCGGCTTGCGCCGCCGCAGCCGTTGCCGCATCGGCATCGCCGATCGTGGCGCGCGGCGCGCGGATGAAGATGCGCCTCCCGACTGCCGCGTGCTCGATGCGCATCGGCAGAAGCCCGGCTGCGCACTCCTGAATGAAGCGATCCTTTGCAGCGATCCGCTCGCCTTCGATCAGCGCATGCAGGGTGCCGACGCTGGGATGTCCGGCGAAGGGCAGTTCGTTGCACGGCGTAAAGATGCGCACGCGGTAGTCGGCGGTCGGTTGTGTCGGCGCAAGCACGAAGCTGGTTTCCGACAGGTTCGTCCACGCTGCAATGCGCTGCATGTCGGTTGGCGAAAGGTCGTCTGCATCGAACACAACTGCCAGCGGGTTGCCCATCAGTGCTACGGCAGTAAAGACGTCTACTTGTTTGAATGCGCTGGTTCGCACGGCTGTCCCTGGTTTCATCGCGGAGCCGGCATGTTCGGATCGCGATGCTCCTGCGTCAATGGCAGCAGCGGGTATTTTGCACGTCGGCAAGCCAAAATTGCGGTGCATTGCCCGCAATTCGCCATCATTTACGCCTTGTCTTTTTGCGCTGCACAAGGACAATGGACGTCCTTTCCGCGCAACAGGCGAATCCGGAACATGTCCAGCCCTGCAGTCGCACCGCGCGAGCCATGGATCGTGCTCAAGTTCGGCGGCACCAGCGTATCGACGCGGGCGCGCTGGGACAAGATCGCCGCGATCGCCGGCGCGCATCGCGCGCAGGGCCGTCGCGTCTTGATCGTGGTATCGGCGCTTTCCGGCATCACCGATCTGCTCAAGCTGATCGCGCAGGACGAAACCACGCCGGTGCGGCGCCGTCAGCTTCGCGACGAAATCATCGCGCGTCACGACGCGATGTTCGCGGAACTGGGCCTGAGCGATCGCGCCACGCTGCAGTACTGGCTCGAACGTCTCGACGCGCTCGTCGTCGGCGCATCGGCTGATGTCGCCCGATTGGCATGGCAGGCCGAAGTACTCGCACTCGGCGAATTGCTGTCAAGCACGTTGGGAGTCGCCTATCTGAGTGCCCGCGGTCTGGCGACGCACTGGGTGGACGCACGCGAACACCTTTGCAGCACCGCACTGCCGAATCAGAATGCTTGGGCCGGTTATCTTTCCGCGTCCGTAGGCGCGACAGGAGACGATGTGTTTGCCGCGCAGCTCGCGGCGACTGGAGACGTGTTCATCACCCAGGGGTTCATCGCGCGCAATGCGGTCGGCGAAACCGTCGTGCTCGGACGCGGCGGTTCGGATACGTCTGCCAGCTATTTCGGCGTCCTGCTGAAGGCGGAAAAAGTGGAAATCTGGACGGATGTCGCGGGCATGTTCAGCGCCAATCCGCGCCAGGTGCCGAATGCGCGTCTGCTCGCGCGGCTGGATTACGAAGAGGCGCAGGAAATCGCCACCACCGGCGCGAAAGTGCTGCATCCGCGCAGCATCAATCCCCTGCGTGAAGCGCGCGTGCTGCTGGCAATCAAAGACACCAACCATCCGGATCTGGCCGGCACCGAGATTGCCGGAACGATTGCCGATACGGCGCCGAGCATCAAGGCAATCAGCTCGCGCAGCGGGATCACCCTGATTGCGATGGAATCGATCGGCATGTGGCAACAGGTCGGCTTTCTTGCCGACGTGTTCGAGATTTTCAAACGCCATGGTCTTTCCATCGATTTGATTGGCTCTGCCGAAACCAATGTCACGGTGTCGCTGGATCCCACCGAAAACCTGGTCACCACCGATGTGCTGTCCGCGTTGTGTGCGGACCTGGCGACGATTTGCCGCGTGAAAGCCATCGCGCCGTGCGCGGCGATCACGCTGGTCGGACGCGGCATGCGCTCGATGCTGCACAAGCTGTCGTCGGTGCTGGCCGAATTCGGAAATCTGCGCGTGCACCTGATTTCGCAATCATCGAACAATCTCAATCTTACCTTCGTGGTCGACGAAGACGTCGCCGCGCAACTGGTGCCGCGCCTGCATGCCTTGCTGATCGAAGCCGAGGCCATGCGTGTTGAGGACACCGCCGTGTTCGGCCCGCGCTGGCGCGATCTGTATGGCATTGCAGCCGCGTCGCAAGGTGTCGCGTGGTGGCGCGAGCGACGCGATGAATTGCTGCGAATCGCTCGAACCGGAACTCCGCGCTATGTCTACGATACGGCCACGGTGCGATCGCGCGCTGCCGCGTTGCGCGAACGCATTCCCGCGGTGGATCGCTGGTTCTACGCGATCAAGGCGAATGCGCATCCGGCCTTGCTGGGCGAAATCGTCGGCCTGGGTTTCGGTCTGGAATGCGTGTCGCCGGGCGAACTCGATCATGCCGCTGCCTTCACCCGGGACGATTTGCTGTTCACGCCGAATTTTGCCGCGTGCGCCGAATACGAAGCGGCGTTGGCGCGCGGCGCGATCGTCACGTGCGACAACCTGCATCCGCTGGCGCAATGGGGAGAACGCCTGCGCGGATGCGAGCTGATCCTGCGCCTGGACCTGGGCGTAGGCCGAGGCCATCACGACAAGGTAAAAACCGGCGGCGCGCAATCGAAATTCGGTTTGTCGCTCGACGAACTCGACGAATTCCAGCGACTCGCCGCGCAGCATGAAATCCGCATCGTCGGTCTGCATGCACATTTGGGCTCCGGCATTCTCGATGCGACGCACTGGAAAGACGTCTACGTGCATCTGGCCAGCATTGCCGAGCGCATCGGCAGCGTGCGCGTGCTGAACATCGGCGGTGGCCTCGGTGTGCCCGCGCGAGGCGACGATCAGCCGCTGGATCTGGACGCGCTCGGTGCGGCGCTCGCGGAAGTCAAAACCGCCTACCCGCAATTCGAGTTGTGGGCCGAACCCGGACGTTATCTCGTCGCCGATGCCGGCGTGCTTCTGGCTCGCGCCACCCAGCTCAAGCGCAAAGGCGATGTGCGCTATATCGGCTGCGATGCCGGCATGAATTCGCTGATCCGCCCGGCGCTGTACGACGCCCATCACGAAATCGTGAATCTGACCCGATTGGATGAAGCCGCGACGGATCTTGTGCAGATTGTCGGGCCGATTTGCGAATCCGGCGATGTGCTCGGCAACAACCGGCGACTGCCGCCAACGCAGGAAGGCGATGTGCTGCTGATTGCACAGGCCGGTGCCTACGGGGCGGTGATGGCCTCGCGCTACAACCTGCGAGAACCGGCGGATGAGGTGGTGTTGTGAGCACGCTTTCCGACCCGCGCAAGGCCGGGGCGTTCCGCTTCGTACGTTGCAGTTATGCCGATGGCGAGGCGCAACTCGTGTATGCGTTCGACGCCGGTCCGGAACTGATCGAGCGCATCGGTTTTCCCGATGCGCCGGTGCTGGCAGAGGCGCGCAAGCCGGCGTTCGATGCGGCGCTGCGTTTGCTGCATCTGATTGCCGGCGTGAGCTATTACAAGGCTGGCGTGCCACCGGAGATTCACGTGGAAGGCGCGCCGCTGGACGTGGCGACCGCAGAATTCCTGGACGCGGTATACGTTCATGGTCTGGCGGAGTTTGCGTATCACAACAAGCTGGATTTGCGCGGGCGCATTCGCTTTCCACATGATCCGGCTGCTACGAAGACAGCGACGTCGATCGGCCTGCCGCGCCGCACCCTGGTTCCCATCGGCGGCGGCAAGGATTCGCTGGTCAGCGTGGAAATGTTGAAGCGTGCCGACGAGCCGATGACGGCAGTCTGGGTTGGTGACTCCGCGCTGATTGCGACGTGCGCGCAACGCACCGGCTTGCCGATGTTGAACCTCAAGCGAAAACTGGCGCCGGAGTTGTTCGAATACAACCGCAATGGTGCGTTGAACGGACACATTCCGGTCACGGCGATCAATTCGGCGATCCTGATTTGCGCGGCGATCCTGTATGGGTACGACGCCATAGCGTTCTCCAACGAGCGTTCCGCGTCCGCAGCCACACTCGAATACGACGGCCAGCCGGTGAATCACCAGTGGAGCAAGAGTCTGGAGTTCGAGCGCCGCCTGCATGCGTATACCAGGTCGCATATTGCGAATGGACTGGACTATTTTTCCCTGCTGCGGCCGTGGTCGGAACTGGCGGTAACGCGTGCGTTTGCCGCATCCACGCGCTACGACGACGTGTTTTCCAGTTGCAATCGCAATTTCCGCATCCGTGGCGAACGTCCGGCCGATCGCTGGTGCGGTCAGTGTCCGAAATGCCATTTCGTGTTTCTTGCGCTGGCGCCGTTCGTTGCCAAGCCGCGCTTGCTGAGAATCTTCGGACGCAATCTGCTCGACCACATTTCCCTGGCGCCAGGCTTCGACGCTTTGATGGAATACCGCAATCACAAGCCGTTCGAATGCGTCGGCGAAGGACGCGAATCGCGTGCGGCGATGTTTGCATTGTCGCAACGTGCGGAATGGCGCGAGGATGCGCTGGTTGCGCGCTTCGCCGAAGAAATCGCGCCGCAACTCGATCACGTCGAACTGTCATTGGAATTCGTGCTGGTGCCGTCTGCCGAACATCTGTTGCCATCGCGTCTGTGGGGCCTGCTCGATGCGTCTGAGTGAACTGGCCGGCAAGCGCGTCGCGATCTGGGGCTTCGGCCGCGAGGGTCGAGCGACATTGCGCGTACTGCGCCAACGGTTTGCGCATCAACACGTCACCTTGTTTTGCAGCGAGGCGGAAGCCGCGACGGTCGAGTTGCTCGCTCCGTCTGCCCCGACTGCGTCGGGTCAGAGGGCCGGGCAGAGGGGAAGACGTGAGAATCTGCATGACGATTCCGATAGTGACGCGCTGGCCCGTCACGCGACGCGGTCCTCCATTGCGGGCAATGCGGGAGAAGGCTTGTATCCAGGGCTGGACATCGTGACGTCGCCGCCGGATCTGAATGCGCTCGCGCAATTCGACGTCGTTATCAAATCGCCCGGCATCAGTCCCTACAAATCGCCGCTGCCGGAAGCCGTGCAAGCCGGCGTGCAATTCACTTCCGCCAGCGCGTTGTGGTTCGCGGAAAATACCGATGCACGAACAATCTGCGTGACGGGTACGAAAGGCAAGAGCACGGTCACCGCGTTGATCGCGCATGTTTTGCGCGAGAGTGGAAAATGCGTCGCGATGGCCGGAAATATCGGCATGCCGCTGCTGGATCTGGTGAACCCGCCGCGCGCACCGGACTGGTGGGTGATCGAGTTGTCGAGTTTCCAGACGCGCGATTTTGACGGCGCACCAACGATTGCCGTCATCACCAATCTGTACGAGGAACACCTTGACTGGCACGTCACGCGCGAGAATTACATCGCGGACAAGCTTGCCATCGGCAAACATGCAAAGAGTCTGATCGTCGCGGATCAGGCGCAGATGCTGGAGTTGACCTGTTTGCATCCGGATCGGCATGTGTTGGGTACGCAAGCGGGCTGGCATGTGGCGGGCGACTGGATCTGTCGCGGCGAAGAGCGTGTGTTGCGCGTCGCCGATGTGCCGCTGTCCGGTTTGCACAATGCGCAGAATGTGAGCGCCGCGCTTTCAGCCATTGAGGTCGCCGGACTGGATGCGGCGCTATTGGCCCGGCACGTCGCAAGCTTCCGCGCATTGCCGCATCGCCTGCAATCGTTGGGCGTGCGCGGCGAGCGCGAATACGTCAACGACAGCATTGCGACAACACCATACGCAACTGTCGAAGCCCTGAGCGCATTCGCCGCTCGCGACGTCGTCGTTCTGGTCGGCGGCTTCGATCGCGGCGTCGATTGGCAAGTTTTCATCGACCACGTGCGTCGGCACCCGCCACGCGCGGTCGTAGCGTCGGGCGCCAATGGTGCGCGCATCGCGGCGCAGCTTGCCCGCATCGAAGCGCCGGGATTCGTGCTCGAAAACGTTGCCACGCTGAGCGACGCGGTCGAGCGTGCCCGCGCGCTCGTGCCTGCCGGAGGCGTTGTGCTGCTGTCGCCGGGCGCACCGAGTTTCGATGCGTTTGGCGATTACACGCAGCGTGGCCGCGAGTTCGCGCGACTGGCCGGTTTTGAAAACGCGTTGGCGCAGATCGAAGGCGTGGGCGTCGCATGAGCGCGAATGCGAACGAAACTCCGCAGCGCGTCTGGGATCTGCCGACGCGCCTGTTCCACTGGTTGCTCGTGGTGTTGATCGCGATTCAATACGCGACCGGGGAATTTCACTGGCTCGACATGGACTGGCACATGCGTTTCGGCTACGCGACGCTGGCGCTGCTGTTGTTTCGCGTGTTGTGGGGAGTCGCCGGTTCGCAGACCAGCCGGTTCTCCGATTTCGTGCGCGGTCCGCGGGCCGTCTGGAGCTACCTGAGATCGCAGTTCTCCACAAATCCACAAGGCAGCATCGGGCACAATCCACTGGGCGGCTGGTCGGTACTGGCGATACTGGCTTGCATTGGAGTCCAGGCGCTCAGCGGCTTGTTCAGCAGCGACGATATCGTCACCGAAGGACCGCTCGCCAAACACGTGTCCGACGCAACCGTGAAGTTGATGACGCGAGTGCATCACTGGAACGAGAACATACTCGTGCTGCTGATCGTGTTGCATGTTGCCGTGGTGCTGGGATATCTGCTTATCGCCCGCGTGGATTTGATCCGCCCGATGATCAGCGGACGCAAATCGCTGGCGCATACGGCGCTATTTCGATTTGCACCTTGGTGGCGGGCGCTGTTGCTGCTCGCCGTTGCGATTGCGGTTGTAACCGCGCTGGTCAATTATTCCTAATCGGCCTTGAACTTGTCGTGGCAGGCCTTGCACGCGTGCGCGGTGTGGCTGAACTGCTGCTTCATCTTGTCCGCATCGCCGGTTTTCGCCGCAGCGACCAGCGCTTTGGACTGCGTGACCAGATCCCCGGCCTTGTCGTGAAAATCCTCGGGATTGGTCCAGATATCGGCTTTGGCATCGGTCTTGGCGCCCTTGTCGGAGCCCTTCGTGAAGCCTTCGGGAATCTGCGGTGCCAATGATTCGAGCTGCCCGGCGCGTTGTGTGAATTGCTGCGAATCCCATGGCGTCTCGCCCTTGACCATTGCCGCCATGGCACCGAAATTCCAGCCGATCACGGTCATCAGGCTTTGTCGGTAGTGGATCACGTGTTCGGGCTTGTGCTGGGCGATGGCAGTGGTACCGATGCTTGCGCCAAGCAAGGCAATGACGATGCAGGCTGATTTCATGGCAAAAGTTCCTTGGGATGTTGTTGGTTGCCGAGCGCGAAGTCTAGCAGGCGCAGTATCATTGGATTTCCAGCAATGCGGAGAAGTCATCATGAAGTCCTGGATTTCCATTGGGTTGCTGTTGAGCCTGGCCACGATGTCCGCGCAAGCCGCCATGGTGACCAAAAATATAGATTACAGCGTCGACGGCAAGAAGATGCAGAGCGTGCTCGTCTACGACGATACGGCGCACACGCCGCGTCCGGGTTTGGTCATGGCGCCCGACTGGATGGGTATGAATCCGGATCAGGTCGACCTGGCGAAGAAAATTGCCGGGCGTGATTACGTGATTCTGGTCGCCGATGTTTATGGCGTCGACGTGCGTCCGAAAACGTCGAAAGAAGCCGCGGCGGCGTCCGGCAACATGTACAAGCATCGCAATGAAATGCGTGCGCGCATCGTTGCGGCACTGGCCAAGCTCAAGGCCCAAGCCGGCAACGCGCCGTTGGACCGCAAGCACTGGGGCGCGATCGGGTTTTGCTTCGGCGGCGCTGTCGCACTTGATCTGGCGCGGACCGGTGCGGATATCGCCGGCGTCGCCACGTTCCACGGCAATCTGTCGACCGACGATCCGGCCATGGCCAAGAACATCAAGGGCATGGTGCTGGCCATGAATGGCGCCGATGACGGTTTCACACCCGAATCGGCGATCCTCGGTTTCGAGAAGGAAATGCGCGATGCCGGCGTCGACTGGCAGTTCGTCAACTACGGCGGTGCAGTGCATTGCTTCGCCATCCCCAGCGCGAGCGGGGCCGCGCCCGGCTGCAAGTACGATGCGAAAGTCGCACGTCGCGCGTTCGCCCTGATGCACAGCTTCTTCGCCGAGGCTTTTGCCGCTGACTGAACCTGTCGCGCGCGGCGGCCGGGCTCCGGCCCGTCGCGCACCGCTTGGGAGAATTTCGATGCAGCGTCGTTGGTTCGGTCGATTTGCGAATGTCGCGGCACGCGCGACCGGCAAGCCGGTTACGTTCATGCTGGCAGTCGTGGTGGTTGTCACCTGGGCAGTGACCGGCCCGATTTTCCATTACAGCGACACCTGGCAACTGGCGATCAATACCGGCACCACGGTCATCACCTTCCTGATGGTGTTCCTGATCCAGAATACCCAGAACCGCGACGGCTACGCGTTGCAGGTAAAACTCGATGAATTGATTCGCGCCATGGAAGGTGCGCACAATGCGTTGCTCGACCTGGAGGAACTCGACGACGAAGCGCTGGAGATCATCCGCAAGGGCTATCGCAAGCTGGCCGAGAAGGCTCGCGCCGAGCTCAAACTCGGAAAATCCGATATGGGCCGGGACGAAACCCAGACGGATGCGGAGTCCGGGAACGAATAGCGTTGTCCGGCATTGGCCGATGCCGGCAGGATCTGCGCACGGCATGCGCGTACGTCACTGCGCCAGGAACCTGACCTGGACCCTTTGTCCCACAAGCAGTTCGCGTCCCTGCAGCGTCAGGATGCACGCGACATCGCGTGTGTCTGTCGCTTCCTGCGCGTCTTCGACCAGTTTGCTCGGCCCGAATACCTCGCCGATGCGGGTCACGGTGGCTTTGTATACTTTTGCGGTGTCGACATCGGCGACGACGTCGGCATGCATGCCGACGGCAACTTTGGCAACGAATGCCTCGTTGAGCTCGGCGCGCACGATGTGCGCTGCGTCCGGAAGCAGGGTGAACAGGGCCGTGTTCGATTGTGGTGAAACCACGTCGCCGACATGCGCGTTGCGTGCAACGACGCGCGCGGCAACCGGCGCTCGCAACGTGCGCATCTCGACTTCATGACGCGCCAGCTTCAAACGCTGCTGTGCCGCTTGCGCGGTGGCCGTGGCTTCGGCGATCTGTGCGTCGAGTTCGGCGAGCGCTTGCGCAGCATCGTCGGCCGACTGATCACTGGCGGCACCGGCCTTCGCGGCTTGATGGGCACGGTCGGCGCGTTGCTTGACACTGGCAACGCGCGCGCGCAACGCCGCCGCATGTGCGGTTGCCTCGTCGAGTTCGGCCTTGGCGATGGCGGCCGTGCTTTGCGACTGGGCGGGATCGAGTATTGCAAGCACGTCGCCGGCTCTTACGTCGCTGCCGGGTGCGCCGTGCAGTTGGGTAATGATGCCATCGCGCGGCGCGACAATGCGGATCAGACCGCCGGCCACGTCGACCTGCCCGCGGGCCATGGCGACGTATCGCGATTGCGCTGACGGCGCTGCGCGCTTTGGCGCATCAGGCGCCGATCGCGAACAGGCACCCAATGTCATGATCGCCAGGGCGATGGCGGTGATGTTGCCTGCCAATTTGAAAATGCTGCGATTCATTCGGAAGTTTCCGTAAGCCATGCGGTTTTCTCGTTTGCGCCATTGCCCTGCGTCCGGTCGGACAGGATAAGCCCATCCTGGATGGTGATGACGCGATCGGCACTGGTGGCGAGGCGGTGATCATGGCTGACGCAGACCACGGTAGCCCCAAAACTGCGCGCGATTCGGTGCAGCGAATCGATCACAACCTTGCCGTTGCTGCTGTCCAAAGCGCTGGTCGGCTCATCTGCGAACAGCAGTTGCGGCTTCTTCGCCAGCGCCCGCGCGATGGCCACGCGCTGCTTCTCGCCACCGGACATTTCCAGCGGACGCAGTTTGACGCGGGAACCCAAGCCAACTTCTTCGAGCGCAGCCAAGGCTCGATTCTGCGCCCTCTTGTGACTCAGTCCCAGATACCCCAGCGGGAGCATCACCTGTTCAACGGCGGTCAATGCCGGAAACAGGTTGAAACCCTGGAACACGAAGCCGGTGTGATGCAGTCTGAAGCGTTCGAGTTGCGCACGCGACAATTTCCACAAATCCTCACCCAGTGCCATGACGCGTCCGCGGTCGGGTTTCAGCAGACCGCTCATGATCGCGAGCAGCGTGCTTTTGCCGGAACCCGAGGGCCCGAGCACCAGCGCCAGTTCTTTCGGTTCCAGCGCGATCGACAAATCCTCGAGCACGCGCGTGGCGACCTTGCCGGTGGTGTAGGCCTTGGCGACGTTTTCGGCAATGAGGGCGTGGGCGGTCGACATGGCGTCAGCGCAGCAGGTTGGCCGGTTCAAGGTGGCTGAGCGTGCGCACTGCCATGACGCCGGACAACAACGCAATCGCCAGCACCAGAATCCCGCAGGCGCTGCCGGCAGTAGCATCGAACGTGACCGGTACGTCCTGACTGCGCGCCAGCAACATCAAGCCGACGCTGAGTATGCCGCCGAGCGCCACGCCGAAACTGCCGACCCACAACGCCTGTTCCAGCACCACGCGCCGCAACGCGCCGCGGCCGGCACCCAGAGCATTGAGCATCGCGTACTCGCGCACGTGGCTGGCGACGGCGGCGACCAGTGTTTGACTCGTGATGACGGTGCCGACCAGGAAAACAATGAACGTGAAAAACACGAAGCCCAGTCCGGCACCGGTCTCGAACATCCAATAAGTCGCTGCGGTATGCGCGAATTCTTTCCGGGTCCAAACCGTGAAGCGGTGCTGAGGCCATGCTTTCTCGATGCGATCACGCACCTGTTCCGGATTCGCATCGGGACGCAGCTTGGCCACGTAATAGGCGACTTTGTCGCGGTCGCTGGAGTCGGCATTCAATCGCCGTGCGGTCGCCAGCGACGTGACGATATTGACGCCGCCGAGGGCGCGCAGGCCGGTGCAGGTGGCAACGATTTTTACCCGATGGCCGTTCAATGTCGCGCTGCCGCCGACAACGAGGCCAAGTTTCGGCAGATCGGCGCGATCGACGATGACGCTGTCGGGTGCATTCAGAAGTTCACGCAGATTCGCCGGAATCGCATCAGCGAACATCAACCCTTGCGGAGCAGGATCGATGCCTGAAATGAACACCGATACGCTGCCCAGTTCGACCGGGCCGCGCCAGTTGCCATCGAGCCAGTCGAACGGCTCGACACGCTGCACGGCGGGGTCCATCAACAGCGACATTTCCGTATCGCGCGGTATCGGACGTCCCAGTTCGATCGTTTGCGTGCCCGGATAACCGGCCCATAAATCGGCTGCGGATTTGCTTACGTACACGCTGGCACTGTCGAAAATGCCAAACATCAGTGCCGCCTGCATCAACAACAGCAGGCCGGAAAATGCGACGGCCAGCGCGGCGGGCAGGAATTTCCGCCATTCGTAAAACAGCGTTTTGCGCGCCAGCGCGACCATCAGTGCCGTGCCATTCTCAGTGGCGGCAGCGTGCCGCCGAGGGCTTTGTACAACGCGATGTAGGCGATGCCGGCGGCGTGTTGCGCGTCAATGCGTTGCAATTGCGCCTGCGCGGAAGCGATGTCGGCGTCCGCGCTGTCGTTGGCATCTGCCAGACCGATCGTTTGCAGCTTGTGCGCGCGTGTTGCGCTCACCGTCGTCATGTCGGCAAGCGAGTCCGCGCCGGCCAATTGTCGACGCGCGCCTTGCCACCGCGCCAGTGCGGTTTCGACTTCGGCCACGCCTTCGATAACCGCCTGGCGATAGCCCAGCACGGCCCCCTGCAGAGCAGCATCATCCGCATCCACGACATCGCGCCGCGCGCCCCAGTCGAACAAGGGCAGATCGACCAGCGGACCGATCGACAGGATTGCCTTGTTGGGATGATCGATATCGCCAATCACGCGGGTCGAGGAAATCAGGGTGCCACCCAGCGAAAGTTTCGGATACAGATCGGCTTTGGCGATGCCGAGATTTCCTGCCGCGCGCAAGACTTCGAGTTCTGCATGGCGGATTTCCGGACGGGTGCGCAACAGGTTCGCCGGCGTCTGCACGAATGTCGCGTCGGGTGCCGCCGGCAGCGGACCGCTGGATTGCAACGTCGCGTCGGGTTGCGTCTCGGCGAGCAACACAGTCAGGGCTTGCTGCGCGAGCACGGTTTGCAGCACAGGCGCATCGGCCTGGGCCTTTGCCTGCGAAAACGCCACATCGAGTTCTTCGACGTGTGCTTGCGAAACCTGATGCAGGCGCAATTGCACGCGGCCACGCTTTTGTTGGGATCGGCGCAAGGCGACGATTCGATCCAGAACGTTCGCGCGTGCCTGGGCAGCGCGCAGATCAAGGTAGGCGCGCGCGACTTCAGCGACAACACTCACACGCGCGGCTGCGACATCGGTGGCCGCCGCCTGCAGATTGGCGTCGGCAACGCGCGCATTGCCCAGACTGCGGCCAAAGAAACCGAATTCCCATTCGGCGTCGAAGCCGATTTCGTAGTAGCTGGTGGAGCCTGCCGGGTCCGGTTGCGAAAAGGTCCGGAAATTTGCTTGGGGCTTGAATTGGGTCCCGGAGCGCTGTTGCAGCGCGCGCGCCGCGCGCAAGCGCAGTTGCGCCTGTTGCAGCGTCAGGTTTTGCGCCAGCGCGTGTTGCATCAGGGCATTGAGCTGCGTATCGCCGAACGCACGCCACCACGAGTCCAGGTTCGGTGCCGGTACCGACGAGTTCACGGTTTCGGCAGGCGCATGACGCCACTTCGCCGGCACGTCCGCGCGCAATTGCGGCAACGGTGTATCGACATTGCATCCGGCCACGGTTGCGCACGCCAGCGCGGCGCACAGGCTGAACCGGGTTGCGTGACGCACGCACCGCGGAACCATCGTCATGGTGACAGCAGAGTCATGTGGTTTCTATCGATCGCGTTGCAACGCATAGTCGGCAAGCACATTCAATGCATCGCGAGGGCGCGAATGCGGCAAAGTGGACAATGCCGCTTTTGCGGCATCTGCATATTCCTGGGCCCTGGTCCGCACGCGTTCGATCGCGCCCGAATCTCGGATGGCGGCGATGATGTTGTCGAGGCTGTCGAGGCCACCGCTTTCGATGGCGCGTCGCAACGATGCCGCCTGCACCGGCGCGGCCTGCTCGATTGCGTAGATCAACGGCAAGGTCGCCTTGCCTTCGCCGAGATCGTCGCCGATGTTCTTGCCGAGCTTGCCGGCGTCGGCGACGTAATCAAGCACGTCGTCGGCGATCTGGAAAGCGAATCCCAGGTTCAGTCCGTAGTCTGCCAGCGCGCGTTCGTGTGCGGCAGGAACATTGGCAAGCAAACCACCCAGGCGCGTTGCGGCGGAAAACAGCACGGCAGTCTTGCGCTCGATCACGCGCAAGTACGCTGCCTCGTCGATGTCCGGATTATGGATATTGAGCAGTTGCAGCACTTCGCCTTCGGCGATCTGGTTGGTAGTATCGGCAAGCAGGCGCATCACGCGCATGTCGTCGGCTTCGACCATCATCTGGAATGCGCGCGAATACAGAAAATCGCCAACCAGCACGCTGGCGGCATTACCCCACAAATTGTTCGCCGTTTCGCGCCCGCGGCGCAAGTCCGATTCGTCGACCACGTCGTCGTGCAACAGCGTGGCGGTATGGATGAATTCGACTACGGCGGCAAGCAGGACGTGGTCGCTGCCCCGATAGCCGGCGGCCTGCGCAGCGAGCAGCACCAGCATTGGACGCAGACGCTTGCCGCCGCCACCAATGATGTGCTCGGCGATCTGGTTGATCAGCACCACATCCGAAGCCAGGCGTTTGCGGATCAGCGTGTCCACCGCGGCCATGTCGGCAGCGGCCAGCGCGCGGGCGTCTGCAAAGCTGGCAATCGCTGGGAGAAGTTCCGCAGAGGCGGTCGACATTGGCATAAGGACTGGAGTGCGGTAAGCGTTGGATTATAGCCGGGCCAGGTGAAGACTATGCCATTGAGCCCCGTCGATGGGTGAAATTCCTACACGTTTTTGCGTCAATCGTCGACGAAAGACGCATCCCCACCGTGTTATTCTGTCGCCTCTTCAAACCGGATCGCACAGAGGCAAAAACATGGCACGCGGAGTCAACAAGGTAATTCTCGTAGGCAATCTCGGCGCCGATCCGGAAACGCGCTACACCCCGAGCGGCACCGCGATCACGACCATCCGCATCGCCACGTCCGAATCGTGGAAGGACAAGCAATCCGGTGAGCAGCAGGAACGCACCGAATGGCATCGCATCAAGTTCTTTGGCCGCCTCGCCGAGATTGCCGGCGAATATCTGAAGAAGGGCGGGCAGGTCTACGTCGAAGGCAAGTTGCGCACCGACGAATACGAAAAGGACGGCATCAAACGTTATTCTACCGACATCATCGCCGACGAAATGCAGATGCTCGGCAGCCGTGGCGACGCAGGTGGCGGCGGTGGCGGCGAGCGCCGCGAACGCGGCCCCGCACGCGGCCCGCAATCGGCACCGGCACGCAGTGCACCCGCTGCGCCACCGCCGGCGGACAATTTCGATGAAGACGATATTCCGTTCTAGGTCGTTATTTTGGATTTGTGTACGCGTTTGTTTCGGCCCGCATTGCCGCGGCCTTTTTCTTGCGTGCGCCCGGCACGGGGAAACGTTGGAAAAGCGGCGCGTTGAAACCCGCCCTGGCCGCTCAGAAACGCGGCGGGTCTCGACCCGCCGATGCATTGTTGATGCGCTCAGGTAAAACCCAATTGTTGATCATCAGTTGATCCGGCAGCGAGCCGGATCAATCGATCCGAATCCGCAAATTGTCAATCGGATTCCGTGACAACTGATTACGCGGCTGTTTCCATTCCGATGCGTCTCTCCGACTTTGCATCGAAGAAGTGCAATGCGCCGGGCAAATAACTCAGGGTCATGCTCGCGCCCGGTTCCGGCAGCTCGTGCGATGGGGTGCGAACGACGATTTCAACGGCGCCGCAGCGCAGGTTGACGAAGGTCTCGTTGCCGACAGGTTCGACCAGTTCGACGATGGCCTCGATCCGTGCTGTTGCGTCGGGTTGCAAGTCTGCCGGACGCAGATCCTCGGGGCGGATGCCGGCGATGATTTCCTGGCCGACGTGCGGATCCAGCCGATGCGCGAGCGTGTTGTCGCCCGCCAGCACCAGTTTCACCCCGTCGCAGTCGAGATGCAGGCCGTCGTCGCGACTCAGGCGGCCGCGAAAGAAATTCATTCCCGGACTGCCGATGAAACCGGCGACGAACAGGTTGGCGGGCCGCGCATACAGGTTCATCGGGGTATCGATCTGCTGGATATGGCCGCGATTGAACACGACGATGCGTTGCCCCAGCGTCATCGCCTCGATCTGGTCGTGGGTGACGTAGACCATCGTCGCATGCAGGCGCCGGTGCAGGCGCGCGATTTCGGCGCGCACACTCAGACGCAGCTTGGCATCGAGGTTCGACAGCGGTTCGTCGAGCAGGAACACTTTCGGCTGGCGCACCATCGCGCGCCCCAACGCAACGCGCTGCCGCTGTCCGCCGGACAGGGCCCTGGGCAGGCTCTTCAGCACCCCGTCCAGACCGAGCAGTTCGGCGGCCTCACGGATGCGCATCGCAATCGTTTCGCGCGATTCATGCCGCAGTTTCAGCCCGAAAGCCAGGTTTTCCGCCACGCTCATGTGCGGGTACAGCGCATAGTTCTGGAACACCATCGCGATGTCGCGATCCTTGGGTGCGACATCGTTGACCACGCGACCGCCGATCGACAGCGTGCCCGAGGTGATCGATTCCAGCCCGGCGATCATGCGCAATGTGGTCGTTTTGCCGCAACCGGAGGGTCCGACCAGTACCAGCAATTCTCCGTCGGCGACCTCGAAGCTGGCCGCGTCCACAGCGACCACGCCGCCGGAGTAGATCTTGCGCACATTATCGAGAATTACATGGGTCATCGGGGTCTCGTGTGGACCGGGCATGGCGGGGAATTCGGTATTCGGGCCAAAGCATCCCATGCGCAGGCTTCGGTCTACAAATCAGCCCTGGCTTGCGCTATTCTGCCATGTAATCGTTTTCATTCCAGCGATTAGTACCCTTACCGGAAACAAAAATGACCGAAAAAATCGAATTTCCGGGCGATTTCCTCTGGGGCGCCGCGACGTCGGCCTATCAGATCGAAGGCTCGCCGCTTGCCGATGGTGCGGGTCCAAGCATCTGGCAGCGCTTTGCGCACACGCCGGGAATGATGCTCAACGGCGACACCGGCGATGTGGCTTGCGAACATTATCTGCGCATGCCCGAGGATGTCGCACTGATGCGTGAACTCGGGCTCAAGGCATATCGTTTCAGCGTTGCCTGGGCGCGCGTGTTGCCGCAGGGCACCGGCAAGGTGAATTCGCGCGGCCTGGATTTCTACGAACGTCTCGTCGACACCTTGCTGGCCAACGACATCGAGCCGATGCTGACCCTGTATCACTGGGATCTGCCCGCGGCCCTGGACGATCGTGGCGGCTGGCTGAATCCGGACATTGCAAATTGGTTTGCGGACTACGCGAGCGTGGTGGTCCGCAAGCTTGACGGTCGCGTAAAGCGTTGGGTCACGCTGAATGAACCGTGGGTGATTACCGACGGCGGATATCTTCACGGAGCATTGGCGCCGGGGCATCGCAACGCGTTCGAAACTCCGATCGCCAGTCACAATCTGTTGCGCGCCCATGGCGCCGCGGTCAAGGCGTATCGCGCGCTCGGCAAACATCAGATCGGCATCGTGGTCAATATCGAACCGAAATACCCGGCTTCGGACAGCGCCGAAGATCAGGCGGCGACGCAGCGCGCCGAAGCTTACATGAATCGCCAATACCTGGATCCGGTTTTTCTCGGCACGTATCCCGAGGAAATGCGCGAGATTTTTGGCGAAGCCTGGCCGGACTGGCCGGCGCAGGATTTCGAGTTGATCAAGCAGCCGATCGATTTTGTCGGTGTCAACTATTACACGCGTGCGGTCACGCGACACCAATGCGATGTGTATCCGCTGAACGCGGTTACCGTGCGCCAACCGCAGTCCACCTATACGGAAACGGGCTGGGAAGTGCATGCGCAGGGGCTCACCGACACGCTGCTGCGGATCAAGGGTCGTTACGGCAATCCGCCGGTCTACATCACTGAAAACGGTTCGGCGTTCTACGATCCGCCTGTCGTCGATGCCGAAGTGCTCGATGACCCGTTGCGCGTGGGCTACCTGCGCAAGCATCTCAAGGCACTGCATGCAGCCATTCAGGCTGGTGCGGATGTGCGCGGATACATGGCCTGGTCGCTGCTCGACAACCTCGAGTGGTCGCTGGGATTTTCCAAACGTTTCGGTATTGTGCATGTCGATTTCGCCACGCAGAAGCGCACGCCGAAAGCCAGCGCGAAATTGTACTCACACGTGATTGCCACGAACGGCGGCGCGCTGACCTGAATTTCCACGGTTGTCGAAGCGCACCGCGAAAATTTCGTACCTTTCGAGCCCGGTGCAGCAGGCATCCCGCAGCGCGCCTTCCGCGCAAGGGCGCCGCCATCGATCCCGAGCATCGGCCCCGGAATTGCGTTGGCTAACCCGAAATCGGGTAAATATTCGACTCAGTGCCGGGACAGCAGCCTGTGGCGAAGGAGAAATCTTTTTTGCTCGTTCAGCGCAAGCTTAACCACGCAACGAATATCCGGCTTACTATGTGCACCCGGACCGGGGGCGGATCGACTATCAGGATTTCTTGAATTCATGTCTCGACAACCTCTGTGCGACTCCGCCGGTGGCGACACGGCAACGGCCGGTCCCTGCGATGGACCCTCCGGTTTTCTCGCACGCCTGGCTACAACACGCGCGAACGCGTATGTCGGGCTCGTCGCCGATTCGTTGGTGGCGGTGGCGCTGCTTTCGGCCGGCGCATTCACCAACAAATTCGGCCTGCTGATTGCCTTGGCGACGCTGGTGGCCGGGCTTGTTGCGTTCAGTTTTATCGAATATGCCGTGCATCGTTGGATATTTCATGGGCGCCGCGGGGCGCTGGCGGCCGGTCATGGACAGCATCACATCGATCCGATGGGCTACGACGCCTTGCCCTTCTTCGCACCACCGCTGGGTATGCTTGCGCTGGCAGGGCTGCTTGCCCTGGTCCTGCCGGTCGGCATCGCGCTGCTGCTCGCAGGTTCTGTCGCCGCCGGCTACTCCGCCTATGGTCTCGGGCATACGGCAATTCATTTCATGCGGTTCCACCGGCGTCTGCCCATGCGCTGGGCCGCGCACCACCACATCCATCACCATCATGAGCGCTACAATTTTGGCGTGACAACGTCGCTGTGGGATCACGTGCTGCGCACTCGCTACGTACCGGCGCGCCAGCGTCTCGCGCAACGCGATGAGGATGGGGAGAGTGCATCATTGAGGTCGGCCTCCGGACTGCGTCGGGCCGGAACGCTGATTGCCCTGGCGGTATTGGCAACGCTGGTGGTGCCGATTTTTCTTGGCGGCGGCGGCGCGATTGAGCAAGTCATGAATTTCCCCGCGCACAGTTTTGCCGCGCTGGTCTTGCTCCTGGCAACGAGCTGGATCGCCCGTGCATGGAAACTGCAGGTGTTGCTGCATCGAATAGGCACACGGCAGAGTTTCGTGCGGACCTTTCTGATGTCGCTGGCGATTGATTTCGCCTTTATCAGCACGCCTGCCGGTGTCGGCGGGTATGCCGCGAGCATCTTTTATGTGCGCCGAAGTGGCGCGTCGTCGAGTGCGGCAACCACGGTTACGGCCGTGGATCAGTTGCTCGATCTTGCGTTTTTTGCACTGATCCTGCCACTTGCCGGTTTGAGCTTGCTGTGGTCCGAGTTGCCGACGGCTTTGGCCGTGCTCGCGTTTTCCACCAGCGCGTTGATGATTGCTGCGGGCACGGTCGCGTTTTTCATGCGTCACGCGTTGGTGCGCTGGCTGCTTGGAGAAAACCTGCTGGTGCGCCGCAGGCCCGCATTGCGCCGCTATCAGGATTCGTTGCAGGAATTTCTGCTGAGCCTGACCGCCGATGTCCGCCTGTTGATGTCGGGGGGCATCCGTGGCGCGCTCGGCGTTTGCGCGTTGACCGCGCTGCAATGGGTGACGCGCTATGGAATCCTGTGGGCGGTGTTGTTGCTGCTCGGTCATCGTGTGTCCTACGCGCTGACGTTGTTGTTGCAGTCGCTGATCCTGCACGCCGCGCTGTGGACCGGCGTTCCCTCCGGCGCTGGCGGTGCCGAAGTCGGCTTGAGCGCGGCGCTCGCGGCATGGGTACCGGCCACGAGCATGGCCACCGCGTTGTTGCTGTGGCGCTTGGTCACATTGGATGTATGTCTGGCGGTCGGCATCTTGGCGGTGGTGTGGCTGGCACATCGGCGCGGCGCGGCGCAGACAGCCATTTCGGAATCGGCTGCGCAACTGGCAGACTGAGCGAGCGCATTCATCCGCCTCGTTTTTCAGGGCAGCATTCCGGACTTCGGGCGCTCGCCTGCGTCGACCCAGCTTGCGAGTTCGTCGAACGCGCGGCCGATCTCGGCCGGACTCAACACGCAGTGACCTTCCCGATTGACGTATTGCTGCACGAAATTGTCGCCGTGGCCGGCGCGCTGGGCGATCAGCGCGTATTCGAACGTGCTCGATGCGGGCACCAGCGGATCGCCGGTATCGTGCAGTTCGAGCATCGGCCGCAGCAGCTTGCCGGTCGGCGTGTACCACTGTGCCATCGCGACCTGCGCGTGCGAATTGCCGCGATAGCGCGTGACGCCGTCGTTGAGCGCGTAGTCGTCGCCGGTACCGGTGTAGATCAGATCGGCATTGCCGAACGGATTGGCATGCACGCGCCGCTGCATTTCCATGCTGTCGTAGGTCACGTCGGCGATGATCGGCGCCAAATTGTCGGGCTCGGCCGCGCCGTAGAAACCCAGCAGGGCGCGTGTGGCTTTCGGACGTGACGCCAGTGCTTCGGATATCTTTTTCACGATGGCATCGGTCGGCCGAAAGTCGGCGGGAACGGGAACCAGCGGGCCAAGCAAGCCGGGAAAGTAGTAGTCGAACGCGGCACGCAGAGCGAACCCGCGCTGCAGAATGCGGTCGGTCGGTTCGATCGCGCCGCACATGGACAGCGCCCCGGCATAGATTTGCGGGCGGCGTTCGATCGTCAGCGCGGTCAACGTGCCGCCCATCGACATGCCCATGACGAAGGTCGTTTTCGGCACGCCGTGACGGGCGACGAAGAAGCGGCGCAGTTTTTCGGTTTCGGCGTAGGCCTGCTGTACCGCCCAGCCGGTTTGCGAATACGCCGATTGCAGCACGGCGTAGCCTTGATCGAGCATCGGGTCGAACATCGGCGAGAGGGGTTCGTTGCGGCGGTAGCTCACCGGATCGATCGAGTAGCCGTGGTAGAACACGATCAGGCGATGATTCCAATTGGCCGGAATGTCGATCCGGTATGCCACGCCGACAAGCTTGCCGACCTCGGTTGCGGTTCGTGAAGGCGCAGGCTTCGCTGCCGCGGCGAGAGCATGCGCGGTTGTCAGCGAAGCTGCGGCAGCCAGCAGGCTGGCGAACACCATCGTATGGCGCACGGTTATCTCCTCGTCTGGACAGGATGGTGGTGTGCATGAACGCCGCGCAACGCGATAGTGACGTCGGCGGAAGCCGCGGGGATATGCAGTTGACCGGCGTGCCATTCGGCTGCTGCGCCGTCGATCGTCGTCGCGCCGGGTGGCTGCTGCAGCGGCCACGCCAGCACGAAACCGCCTGGCGGGTGCGCGCCGGCCGCGATCTTCAGTTCAACGGCATCTCCGCGCTGTTCCAACGAGTAGCCGATGTGGCCATAAGGCGTCGCGAGACCGGAGATCGCAATCCCGCCGTTTTCCAGCCAAGCCGCCGGTACGCCCGCAGCCAGCACGAGCGCGCGATCTGCATAGCGCTGGTAAGCGAAAAGATCCAGCGCGGAGCGGATGAAATCCGAGGCCACCCAGCCGTGCGGCATGTCGCCGACGAAACGGATCTCGCGCGGATCGCGACCGACCACTTCGGCCCACTGGTTCCAGCCTGCAGGGCGTTCGCCGCTGTCGAAAAAGAAGTCCAGCGCCTGCATGGCGCGATCGCGCCAGCCCAGGCGCAGCATCGCGTCGACGTTGCGCCATTCGTAAGGCGTGTAGTCTTTCCAGGGGCGGCGGCCATCGCGGCGCGCGACGAATTCGTTCCAGTAGCGCGTGTACGTGTTGTGCAGCAGAATTTTCGGGAGCGATGCGCGCTGTCCGGCCGGCGACAGGGCAATCGTGGTGGAGGTCGGGTCGAAGTCGCCAAGTTCCGCGCAGCCGGGAATGAAGTCGATTCCTCTTTGTTTCACGGCCAGCGCGATCGATGCGAACAGATCGTGGCGGAACCGTTCGCGCGAGCGGGCGATACGCGCGGCCTGATCCGGTTTGCCCTGCGCATTGGCCATGTCGACGGCATCGTCGTAGCCGGTCAGCGACCAGAAATCGTCCCAGTACGAATGCATCGGTTTGGCGGAATACCCTTCATGGCTGATCGATGCCGGCATCAGTCCGTAAAACGCGCGTCGCGGGCCGGTGCGATTTGCCGCGCCGCGTTCGCTCGCGCGCAAGCTGTCCATATAGCCGACGGCAGCCACGGCATGCGGCCAGTTTTTCTGCAATTCCGCACGATCGCCGGTATAGCGATACAACTGCGCCATGACGTGAATCAGTTCGCCCTGACTGTCGTTTTCCGGGACGGGGTCGGCGCCGCGCCAGTCGACGCAGCACGGTACCTTGCCGTCGGCGAACTGATGCGATGCATACCAGTCGACGTAGTCGCGCACAGGCCCAACGGCATCCAGTCGCAGCAATGCGTCGGCCATCATCGCACCGTCGCGAATCCACGATCGTGCATACGAACGCGTGCCCGGTCGCAGGGCCGGACCGTCGCGGGTGATCAGGATATCGGCCAGCGCCGTGCGCAAGGTGTTGCCGATGCGTTGTGCCTGCGGCGGCAGTTTCAGCGCGACGCGGTTGAGTTTTTTGCGCCACGAGTTCGCGACGGTCTGCATTTGCCCGGCGATCCAAGCCGGCGCGGACATCGCGTCCAATGCCGGTGCCTTGATGGTGCTGGTCATCGGCAGCCGCAGTCCGACTTCGGTATTGCCGTGCGCCGGCAGGCTCAATTTGTATACCAGTGCGCCGGAGGCGAATCCGAAATCATCGTGCACTGATGTGGCGGCCGGCCACGGCTCGCGCACCAGTCGCCGGGGGATCTGTCCGGCGTCGTAGCTGCTGGCGCTGAACTGCGTTGGCGGCGTCAATGGCAGGACCCCGGGTTTACCGTTCACGACCACGGCATGTCCATTCCACGCCAGATCGCGGATCGGGCTGGTGCCGCCGCTGGTGTTGAGAAATTGTGCCGGCGGATTGACCTGGAACGGGCGTACGGCAAGCAGCAGGGTGATCTCGCGCGCTGCATTGCCGGAATTGCTCAAACGGTATCGCACCAGCACCTGCGAATGGTTCGGCGTGCCCGCAGCGAATGCGTCGATGCCGAGCTGCAAGCCGCCACTGTTCCATTCGACGTGAGGCATCGGCAGATAGCCATCCAGCAGGGACTGCTTCGGCGTGACATCGGCCCAGCTCACCAACTTGTCGCCATCGAGCAGAAATGGTTCGACGGAAAAGCTTGCCTTGGCCGGTTCGATCGCTCCATCTTCCGAAATCAATGCCGGAGACGGGCCGCCATCGACGCCGACCACGGTCCAGTAGGACTGTTGCGTGAATCCGCGCGGGTAGCTGCCGCGCGGTGCAGATTTTGCCAGCGCCGTGAAGAACGTATTCGCCGATGCGCCCCAGGCGAGATCCTTGATCCGGATCTCGTCCAATGCACAACTTTTTGCCTGGCAGCGTTGCAGGACCAGACGCACGAAACGCGTCTGCGATTCGGTCAGCAGCAGATCGTCTTCGCCGCCGTCGCCGTCGCGGACGCGGCGAACGCTGCGCCAGGTCTTGTCATCGTCGGAAAATTCGATCGAATAGTCGGTGGCTGCTTCGTCCGGGTGCCAGTACAGCACGATGCCGCCGAACTCGCGCGACTCGTGCAGATCGATATCCACATGCTGATCGACGCCGTCGGCGGGATTGCTGCGCCAGGCCGTGCCCGGATTGTCGTCCATTGCGTTTGCTGCCGGTGCGCCGGGCAGCGCCGATGATGCACTTACGGTTGGATGAGGCGGCGGGATGGTGGGTAACGGCAGCGGGCGCAGCGTGAGTTGATCGAACTCCACGGATCCCTTGCCGCCATCGCGTCCGGAACTGACGACGAACTCAATCGAGGCGCTGTGATGCAGGGTTTTGTCGCGCGCCGGTCCCCAGGCGAATGCGAGCTGGCGCTTCTTGATGCGTATCTGTCGCCATTCACGCGGAAACACGAAGTCGGGCCGGTTGAACCACCACACGTTGTCGCCGCTGGCGTCGATCAGCTTGAGCTGCAGCGTATTGACGGGCGCATCGCCGCGCACCCAGAAACTGATTTCGTAATTGTCCGGCAAGGTCAATGGCAGGTTGCGATGCGCAGTCGCGTATCCGTTGACGTTGCCGAAATCGAAATCAAGACGCAGCGCCTTGCCGGATTTTCCGGGTACCGAGCGCAGCGATGCCTTGACGTCATCGGTGTGCGCAACGTGCCACGACGCGATCGATTCGAAGCCATCGAGTGCGCGGACACCCGTTGCAACCGCCGCTGATGCCGTCGCTGCGAATGGGGTCAAGAAAGTGCCTACCGCGAACAGCGCCGCCTTGAGCCCTCTCTCCCTTCGCATGCGATGGGGGAGAGGGTTGGGTGAGGGGGAAGCGCTCGCACAGTGCTGATGCGCTGACGCGATGGCGAATGGTTGTCCCCTCACGCCAACCCTCTCCCCCGAATTTGTCGGCGGAGAGAGTGCAGGATCGCGCTGCGTCATTCCCGTGGTGGGTACCGGCGATGGCACCGAAACGGAATTTGGAAGGCTGTTCCTCACCCTTTCACCGCACCAAGCAACAGGCCGCGGATGTAGTGGCGCTGCAGGATCAGGAACAGCACCAGCACCGGTACGATGGTGACCACCGCCCCGGCCATCATCAGTTCGTTGTCCTGCACGTGTTCGCGCGACAGACCGGCCAGCGCGACAGGTGCGGTCTGCCAGGCCTGGTCGCTGAGCACGATCAGCGGCCACATGAAATCGTTCCAGCTCGCCAGGAAGGTGAAAATCGCCAGCGTCACGACGATCGGTTTCAGCAGCGGCAGCACGATGCGTATGAAGATGCGCCATTCGCCGGCGCCGTCCAGTCGCGCGGCCTCGAGCAGGTCGTCGGGAATCGACTGGGCGTACTGGCGCACCAGAAAGATGCCGAACACGGTCGCCAGCGACGGCACGATGACGCCGCCGTAGCTGTTGACCAGATGCAGCCATTTCATCATCAGGAACAGCGGAATCATGGTCACCTGGATCGGCACGACCAGTGCGCCGAGCAGGATCTGGAACAGGCGGTCGCGCCCGGCGAAGCGCAATTTGGCGAAGGCGTAACCGGCGCTGAGATTGAACGCCAGCGACAGCAGCGTGATCGCACTGGCGATGAACAGGCTGTTGAGCAGGTAACGGCCCATGCCAGCGCGCTCGAACAACTCATGGTAGTTGACCAGCGTTGCGTGCGCGGGCAGCAGCGGTGGCGGAAACGTGCTGGCTTCGCCGGGATGCATGAATGACACCGACAGCATCCACAGCAGCGGGAATATCACGATGGCGCTCACGCCGATGAGCGCGCCGTTGATGATGGCGGTGGCGGCACGCGTGTTCATGCACGCTCTCCGCGACGCGCGATGTACAGCAGGAAACGGCTGACCGCGAGGATCAACACGAACAACACGAACGCGATCGCCGAAGCGCGGCCGAGATTCCACCAGGTGAAGCCCTGGTCGTACATGTAATACAGCACGCTGACCGTGCTTTGCAGCGGCTCGCCGCGGGTCATCACATAGGGCTCGGCAAACAACTGGAAATAGCCGGCCACGGTGATGATCGCGACCAGCAGCAGCATCGGACGCAGGCTGGGCAGGGTGATGTAGCGGAACTGATGCCACGACGAGGCGCCGTCGATGCGCGCGGCCTCGTAGAGTTCCTGAGCAATGCCTTGCAGTCCGGCGAGCAGGATGATCATGTTGTAGCCGAAGTTCTTCCACACGGCGAAGATGATGATCGCCGGCATCGACCAGTGCGGATCGCCGAGCCAGTCGATCGGCGCAATGCCCAGGTGGGCCAGCGCGTAGTTGATCAGGCCGTAGCGCGCATGGAACAGATAGCGCCAGATCACCGCCACGGCGACGACCGTGGTCACCACCGGCGCGAACAGTGCGGTGCGGTGGAAGCCCTTCATCCGCGCCAGCGGCGAATTCAGCAGCAATGCCGCGCCGAGCGATGCCGCCAGCGACAGAGGTACGCCGAGCACAACGAAGTAGGTCGTGTTGAACAGCGATTTCCAGAACAGCGGTGCATGCAGGATGTCGATGTAGTTGCCGAATCCGACAAAGCGCAGATTCTTCAGATCGGCCAGCGCGTACAGGTCGAAATCGGTCAGGCTCAGCACGAAGGCGGCGAGCAATGGCAACGCGAAAAACACGACGATCACCAGCACCGCCGGACTGACGAACGTCCACGCGCTGCGTTGCCGGTTCATGGCGTGCGGCCCTGCTCGACCAGCGAACGACGCTTGGCCAGGATGTCGTCCGTCGTTGCATCCAGATTGCGCAATGCCGTGTCGATCGGAACGCCTCCGCGCACCACGCGTTCGGCGGCAAGCTGCATCTCGTTGGCGATGCGTTCCCATTCCGGCACTTTCGGTGTCGGCTTGACCCGTTCGAGCTGATCGCGGAACGCGCGCACGTGCCGATTGTGCACGATCGCAGGATCATTCCAGGCGCTGCGCCGTGCGGGCAGGTCGCCAGTCAGGTCGTAGAGTTTTTCCTGTTGCGCATCGGCGGACAGATATTCGGCCAGTTCCCAGGCGATGCGCTTGTGACGCGAGCCGTGAAATACGACGAAGCTCGATCCGCCGGCCGCGCCGGCGCCGGGGCCGTCCGGTCCGGGCAGTGGCGCGGTATCCCAGCGTCCGCCCATCGTTGCCGGCAGCCGTCGGTCGAATTCACCGATGTTCCACGGGCCGGTGATGTAGAACGTGATGTAACCCTTGCCGAACTCGTCCCAGATATTGGACATCTGCGTGTTGCTGATGGGTGGTGCCCAACCCTTGCGGAACATCTCGACGTAAAAGGCGAGCGCGCGGCGGAAGCCGGCACTTTCGAAGTTGCCACGCGTGTCGTGATCGCGCAGCAACGGTTCTTTCTGCTGCAACGCCAGGCCGAGCAATGGCTCGTACTCGTTGAGCGGAAGGTAGATCGCATAACGCTGCTCGCCGACTTTCGCCTTGACCGCGGCCATCGCCCGGCGCCATTCGTTCCAGTCGCGAGGTGGTTGCGTGAATCCCGCCTCGGCAAGCAGATCGGTGCGATAGAACAGCAGGCGCGTGTCCACATACCACGGTACGCCGTACAGCTTTCCGTCGATCAGGTTGGTATCCCATATTCCGGGAAAGTAATCGCTGGCGTGAACCACGCTGGATGCATCGACATACGGCTGCAGCGGTTCCAGTGCGCCGAGCGTGGCGAATTCCGGAATCCAGGTATTGCCGAGCTGACCGATATCCGGCAGTGCGTCGCCGGCGAAAGCAGTGAGCAGTTTTTCGTGTGCTGCGGTGAGCGGAATCTGCTGCACGTCGATATGCACGCCGGGATGCGCGCGCTCGAACGCCGGCAACATCTGCGTGACCACTTCGCCTTCGCGGCCGATGGTCCAGAACCTGATGGTTGTATCGGTTCCTTGCGCTCCGCCGCAACCGTGAAGCGGCAGGCACAAGATGAAGGCAGTGATCAGTTGCAGCGCATTCCTGGCAACCGATAGGACCGGCGAGACGGATGTATGCAGACTTTGTCGTCTCGCCGTCGCCATCACTTGGCCTGTGCCTGGTCCAGCCAGCCGCCGGTGAATCCTGCGCGTTCGAGCCCTTCGCGGATGTACGGATTCTTGCGCATCATTTTCCAGACCAGATCGCTGCGGTAGTTTTCGATCATCGCGATGATCGGGCCCTGGTCGATGCCCAGATACAGCGAGTCGAACCAGCCTTTTGCCGGTACCACTTCGCCGGAACGCAGCGGTCGGTCGGTGAACCGGAAGCTCGGATTGAACGCGTCGACGAAGCCGTAGCGTGTGTACAGCAGGTCACCATAGCGGTGCTGCATCGCCTGAATCGCCGGAATCACGATGTCGGGCGCGAAGGCAATGGAGGATGCCGCTGCGGTCGGTGCGATCGTTCCGTCGTCGAGCGTGCCACGCAGTCCCGCACCGCGGGCGATGTAGCCGTAGAAGGTCTTCGGGTCCGAAGCATAACGGTCGGGTTCGCCCGGTGGCGTCGGCCCGCGCGGGCCGTTGCACGCAGTCAGGCCCCAGATGTCCGCGCCGTAGTCATTCCACTTGAGCGGGTTGTGGATGGCGTATTCGCGCTGGGCGAAGGTTGCGCGTCGACTGTTCTCGAAATAATCGATGCCATGCGCGCGCATGTAGTCGTCCTGGATGCCGCGGAAGTCGATCCAGACATGGCTGTATTGATGACCGAACAAGGGCGCGAAACCCAGGTGCTCCTGGCCCTGGAAACTGCCCCAGGTCTTGTCGTAGGTTTCCGTCCAGACTTTCCATGCGGACTTGTCGATGGCATGCGTCGGTGAGCCGAGTGCGAGCACATACAGCAGCATGGCCTCGTTGTAACCCTGCCAGTCGGCGTGAATGAATCCGGATTCCGGCGTCCAGCCCATCGCCACCAGCGGTGGGCGCGGCGAGGCCCATTGCCAGTCGACGCGTCGATAGATTTCATCGGCAAGCTGGCGGATCTGTTTTTCCTCCTTGCTGTTGCGATCGTAGTACGACTCGCTGAACAGTACGCCGCCGAGCAGCAGGGTCGTGTCGATCGTCGACAATTCCACCCAACGCCGGGACTGATAACGCCGGCCGCTTTTCATGTCGAGGAAGTGATAGAAAAAACCGTGATTCCCGGTGACGTTGGCTTCGTTGCCCTGGGGCGCGTCGTGGAAGAATTTCAGCGTCGCCAGGGTGCGCCTGGCCGCCTCGGATCGGGTCATCCAGCCGCGCTCGGCGCCGATGCCATAAGCGGTCAGACCGAAACCGACGGCTGCGATCGATGAAAAATAGTCGCCTTTGTCCTGCGGCCAGTGGTCCGGAATCTGGCCATTGGACACATTCGCGCTGTCGCGGAAGTAGTCGAAGGTGCGCTTTTCCAGATCGTTGACTGCAGCCTGTTGCGCTTTCGGCAGTGCGGCGAACGCGGTTGGTGCTGTGGTCCGTGCCGGTGCGGCGGTTTGCCAGCCGGCACCGAGTGCAAGCAGAAAGGCCGTGCAGCAGATACGCAGGGTTCGAACGAGGGCTTTCAATGGCATCGAGACTCCGGAGTTTCAGTGTTGCGGATGGTTCACGCCGCAGATGCGGCGCAATGACGTGCGATGAATTGTTCGTGTGCCGGCATGGAATCCACACACCGTTTGACAACGTCTCTCACGTTGTCGACAAGACCTCGCAACTCGGCATCGGGCATCTGGTCGACCAGCGGGTGATAGCCTTCGGGCATGATGTGCTGGCCGATCATGACCTGTACCCAGCTCGGGGTGGCGAACATCTCCTCCGCGTTGCGAAAGAACAGTCCGCTGTCCTGGAACAGACGCATCTTGTCCGCGAGCTCGCCGGGGATGCTCATCGAGCGGCAATAGTTCCAGAACGGTGAATCGTCACGCTGTGTGGCGTAGTAGTGCAGAATCAGAAAATCGCGGATGCGCTCGAATTCGAACGATGACTCGGCGTTGTAACGGTCGATCACCGATGCGCTGTAATCGGGACGCGGAAACAGTTTGAGCAGACGCGCGATGCCCGACTGGATCAGGTAGATGCCGGTCGATTCGAGTGGCTCCATGAAGCCGCTGGCCAGCCCGATCGCGACCACGTTCCGGTTCCAGAATTTCTTGCGCATGCCGGTGGTGAAGCGCAACAGGCGCGTGTCGCCCAGTGCCGGCGCGTCGAGATTGGCCAGCAGCGTTGCGGCAGCTTCGTCGTCGCTG
>CAVQCW010000007.1:0-761186 GCA_963711075.1 uncultured Pseudomonadota bacterium
CGCACTGCGGTCGCGTCGCCTGCCGCGAACAGCAGCGGAATCGGTTTCCTCGGTGCGATATTCATCTCGCTGCGGATGCGCCGAATCTGGGTCAGCACTTCGCGCAGCCACTCGATGGACGCGCTGGCCGCGGAATCGGCGCACGCCTCGTATTCACCGGCTTGCGGATAGGCTTGCAGCATGATGCTGTCGCCGGAAAGGGTAAGCCGTCGGCGCGACTTCTGCCAGATTTCCTCGGTGATGAACGGGATGATCGGATGCAGCGCGCGCAGCAGCGCTTCGAGTACGCGCAACAACGTATGCCGGGTGGAATCGGCGGCCACGTTGTCGTCGCCGTTCAAGGCAGGTTTGGCCAGTTCCAGGAACCAGTCGCAGAATTCGTTCCAGGTGAATTCGTACAGTGCCTGCGCCACCAGGTCGAAGCGATAAACCTTGATCTGTTGGTCGACTTCGTCGAGGGTTTTGGCAAAACGCGTCAAAATCCACTTTTCCGCGTCAGTGCATGGCGCCTTTTCGATTGCCGATTGCCGATCGCCGATTCCGGATATGTCCTCGCAATTCATCAACACGAAGCGCGCCGCGTTCCACAGCTTGTTGCAGAAATTCTTGTAGCCTTCGGCGCGCTTGAGATCGAAATTGATGGTGCGCCCATAAGTCGCCATCGCGGCGAAGGTGAATCGCAACGCATCCGCGCCAACCGGCGCGATGCCCTGCGGATATTCCTTGCGGATGCGCTTCTCGACTTTCTCGCGCACCTGCGGAATCAGCAGAGAAGCCGTGGACTTCTTCACCAGCGCTTCCAGGTCGATGCCATCGATCAAGTCCAGCGGGTCGATCGTGTTGCCCTTGGACTTGGACATCTTCTGACCTTCGGCGTCGCGCACGATGGCATTGATGTAGACCTCGCGAAACGGCACCTTGCCGGTGAAGTACCGGGTTGCCATGACCATGCGCGCGACCCAGAAGAAGATGATGTCGAAACCGGTGACGAGCACCGCGCTGGGCAGGAACGCCTGGTCGACGGGCCAGTTGGCGACGACCTTGCCGTTCTCGACCACCGCCGTATCCGCCGGCCAGCCCATCGTCGAAAATGGCCACAACGCCGAGGAAAACCACGTGTCGAGGACGTCGTCGTCCTGTCGCAGTGCGCCCACCGGCTGGGTTGTTGCGTGCGCGCGTGCATCGGCTTCATCCTCACCGACGAAGATATTGCCGGCCTCATCGTACCAGGCCGGAATGCGGTGCCCCCACCATAACTGGCGGCTGACGCACCAGTCCTGGATGTTTTCCAGCCACTGGTTGTAGGTCGTCGACCAGTTTTCCGGTACGAATCTGATCTCACCACTGCGCACGGCGTGCAATGCCGGTTCGGTGATCGCCTTGCGCCCGCCGGGCCCGGGCTTGCCGTCCACGCGCGTGTCCGAGGTCAGGTCCAGAAACCACTGATCGGTCAGCATCGGCTCGATCACCGCGTCGCTGCGCTGGCTGATCGGCACCTGCAACTTGTGTTTTTTCGTCTCGACCAGAAGTCCCAGCGCATCGAGGTCAGCCAGCACGGCCTTGCGTGCGACGAAGCGATCCATGCCACGATATTTTTCCGGCGCGTCGTCGCTGATCCTGGCATCAAGGGTAAGCATCACGCGCGGCGCGAGCTTGTGTCGCGCACCGATCTGCCAGTCGTTGAAATCATGCGCAGGCGTTATCTTGACCGCGCCCGTGCCGAATTCGCGATCGACGTAGTCGTCGGCGATGACCGGAATTTCGCGTTCGCACAAGGGCAGCTTGAGGGTCTTGCCGATCAGTGCGGAATAACGTTCGTCTTCGGGATGCACGGCCACGGCGACGTCGCCAAGCATGGTTTCCGGGCGGGTCGTGGCGACGACGACGCCATCGCCACCGTCGCTCGCCGGGTAGCGGATCGACCACAGATTGCCGTCGCGTTCCTCGTTGTTGACCTCCAGGTCCGATACCGCCGTCATCAGCACCGGATCCCAGTGCACCAGGCGCTTGCCGCGGTATAAAAGTCCATTCCTATACCATTGCACGAATACTTTCTTCACTGCCGCAGACAACCCTTCATCCATGGTGAAGCGTTCGCGCGACCAGTCCATCGACGCACCCAGCCGGCGCATCTGGTTGCTGATGATCGATCCGGATTCGCCCTTCCATTCCCACACGCGTTCGACGAATTTCTCGCGGCCAAGATCATGGCGGGTCTGGCTCTGTGCGGCGAGCTGGTTCTCGACGATTTTTTGTGTTGCGATGCCGGCGTGATCGGTACCCCCCTGCCACAGCGTGCGTCGGCCACGCATGCGCTGATAGCGGATCAGCGCATCCATGATCGTCGTCCTGGAACGCGTGACCCATATGCAGCGTACCGGTCACATTCGGCGGCGGCAGCAGGATGCAGTACGGGTCACCATCGCCCTGCGGCGCGAACATGCCGGCCTCCTCCCAGCGCTGGTACCACTTCGATTCGAGGGGTTTGGGATCGAAACTCTTGTCCATACGTTGCCTGCACCCGCGCCCGGGCGCGATAGGGATGTCATCGGAATCGCCAATTGTAGCGGGGTGCGGGCGAGACTCCCAAACGCCCGAGGTTCGCAGGCCTGCCGGCCATTCGGGTTAACATGAGCCTGCGTCGACTCGAGGCGCAGCCACCGCGGACCAGCAGACGATGCAGGGGAGGGGGATCATTGACAATTTGCGCCAGCGCAAGCTGGTGCAGTGGACCGTAGCCTGTGTCGCGGCAATGCCTTGCAGTGCTACGACATACCCGAGGTGCTGATGTTGCTGGGCGAGCACGAACTGGCGTTGGGCTATATCGAATCGTTGGCCGCAACGGTAGGCAGTAGCGCCGACTGGGCGGTGATGCTGCCGGCACTTAACCCGATCCGCTGCGAGCCGCGCTTAGTTGCTGTCGTGGAGAAACTGAAGACCCACGATCCGCATTATGCGAAAGTGTGCGCGGGGATACACTGACATGAGCCTGATCGCCGAGTTGAAACAACGCAAGCTCGTGCAATGGGCCGTGGCCTACGCGGCGGCGGCGTTTGCGCTGCTGCAGGGTGTGGACATCGTCGCGCACCAGTTCGGTTGGTCCGACGGTGTGCAACGTGGCTTCACGCTTGCGTTGGTCGTGGGCTTGTTCATAACTTTGGTGCTGGCCTGGTACCACGGCGAGCAGGGGCGCCAGCGCGTTAGCGGCACGGAGTTGCTGCTGATTGCTTTGGCGCTGGCGATCGGCGGTGGGTTGCTGTGGCAATTTTCGCGGACGCCATTGTCGGCCAAGACGGCATCGGAGCCGTCAGCTTCGGTGCCTGCAGCACGCGTGTCCGCTGCGCAGGCGAAGATGCCCGGATCGAATACCGGGATTCCGCCCAAGTCCATTGCCGTGCTGCCGTTCGAGAACCTGTCCTCGGACAAGGGGAACAAGTACTTCGCCGACGGCATGCAGGACCTGATTCTGACCAAGCTGGCCGACATCGGCGAGCTCAAGGTGATCGCGCGCACCTCGACTGCCAGATACGCCAGCCACCCGGAAGACCTCAAGACGATTGGCCGGGAGTTGGGCGTGGCCACGATCCTGGAAGGCAGCGTGCAGAAGGCCGGCGACCAGGTGCTGATCAACGTGCAGTTGATCCATGCCGACGACCGCAGCCACCTCTGGGCGCAATCGTATACGCGTACCCTAAAGGACGTGTTCGGCGTCGAGGGCGAGGTGGCCGGGAAGATCGCCAATGCCCTCAAAGCCAAACTCTCGCCGGCCGAAACCGCGCACCTCGCATCCGACCTGAGCCACGACGGCGCCGCCAACGACCTGTTCTTCAAGGCCGAGTATCAGTACCAACAGTCCGCCATCACTTTCAGCACGGCGAATTTGAAGGCCGCGATTCCGCTGTACCGGCAGGCCATTGCGCAGGCGCCGGATTTTGCGCTGGCGTATGCACGGCTTTCCTACCAGGAAAGCGTACTCGCCTGGTGGGGCGGCGGCGGAATGGACGTGAAAGCGCTGATTGCCGCTGCGCGCCACGATGCCGAACAGGCGCTCAAGCTCGCGCCGAAGCTCGCGGCCGCCCAGCTCGCGATCGGCTACAGCGACATGTACGCACGCGGCGACTACGCCGATGCGCTGAAGGCCTTCGAGTCGGCACTCGCGCTCAAACCCAACGACGCCGACGCGCTGGCGGCCAAGGGCTACGTCGAGCGCCGCCAGGGCCGTTTCGAGGCCTCGATCGCCTCGCTGCAAAAGGCGTCCACGCTGGATCCGCGCAACTCCGAGTGGCCCTTCCATCTTGGGCTGACCTGGATGATGACCAATCGCTACCCTGAAGCCGAAGGCGCCTTCCGGCGCGCGCTAATCCTCGATCCCCACAATCTCATTGCGAAAGTCTACCTTTCCAACGCGTTGGTATTCGCCAGTGGCGACATTGCGCGAGCGCTGGCTGAGGTGCAAGGCGATGCCGCGACACTGAAGCAGCAGCGCGTGTTCCTGCTGAGCTTGCAACATCGCTACCGGGAGGCGCTGGCGCTGCTGGAGGGCGTTCCCGACACGCTCGAAAACTTCGGGGTCTCCGGCTCCAGGGCGTTGCAGCAGGCCGAACTATGCCGGCTGATGGGCGAGACGGCACGGGCGCGGCCACTGTACACGCAGGCGCTGCCGAAGTTTCGTGCGCAACTCAAGCATCAGCAATGCATCAGCGAGGTGGACGTGCTGCAGAGCCTCGCCACCGCCGAACTCGGCCTCGGCCACACCGCCCAGGGGCTGGATGCAGTCGCCCGATCCCTGGCCCTGATCCGCGCCAGTCACAACCATACGGAGGGCACCACTCGTCTGCCACAGGCCGCGGCGCTCTACGCGGAAGCCAGGCGTCCCGACCTTGCGGTGCCGTTGCTGGCCAAGGCGCTCGGCAGTCCGGGCGTCGGCTGGTTGTACTCGCCGGTGATGTTGTGGCTCGACCCGGCCTGGGACCCGATCCGCAAGGATCCGGACTTCCAGGCGCTGTTGAAAAAATACGCTGACAGCAAACCCGCCGAGACTTCGAAGGAGGCGGGCAGTGACTGACCTTTGGACACGCCTCAAACAACGCAAGCTGGTGCAGTGGGCCGTGGCGTACGTGGCGTTCGCGTTCGCATTGCTGCAGGGCGTGGATATCGTCGCGCAGCAGTTCGCCTGGCCCGAATCGGTGCGACGCGGCATCACTCTTGCCTTGGCACTCGGATTCTTCGTCACCCTGTTGCTGGCCTGGTATCACGGCGAGCAGGGCCGACAGCGCGTCAGCGGAACCGAATTGTTGCTGCTTGCCCTGGTGCTTGGTTTCGGTAGCGCCTTTCTGTGGTGGGTGGCCGGCCACCCGCCGGCATCCAGCCGGGTCCAGCTCGCTGCCTCGCAGTCCAGTGTCGCTCACGACGTTGCCGCCCCGTCTGCCGGTCCGGTGTCGGAGACGGAATCGATTCCTCAGAAATCCATAGCCGTATTGCCGTTCGCCAACGAAAGCGGCGACAAGAGCGAGCAGTTCTTCTCCGATGGTTTGTCCGAAGACCTGATCACGGCGCTATCGCAGTTCGCCGGCCTGAAGGTCATCAACAGCGATTCCTCGTTCAAGTTTCGTGACAGCCATGACAGCGTGTCGACGATCGCCGGCAAGCTCGGCGTGGCCCGCCTGCTTCAAGGTGGCGTGCGACGGCTGGGCGACGAGGTGCGCATCCGCGCCGAGCTGGTCAATGCCGCCGATGGCAGCACGCAGTGGTCGCAGCACTATGACCGGCCGTACAAGGACCTGTTCAAGCTGCAGGACGACATCACCGTGGCGGTCGCGGATGCACTCAAGACCCGGTTGCTCGCCTCGGCCGAGGGTAGTGCGCAGAGCGACCGGCCACCCAGCGGCAACCTCGACGCCTACACCGCCTACCTCAAAGCCATGGCCCAACCACGAACCGAAGCGGGCCTGCGTCGCGCCATCGCGTTGTTGCAGCAGGCGCACGATCTCGACCGCAACTATGCAACGGCCTATGCGGTCGAGGCCACGGGCTGGCGCTTCCTGGCGGACCTGTTCCTGGGTGGAGAACAGGCGCAGGACGCCAATACGCGAGCCAGGCAGGCGGCCAACACCGCCTTGCGGATCGATCCCGGATTGGGTCGTGCGCACTATGCGCGCGCCTACCTTCTGCTCAGTGCCGACTTCGACTGGAATGGCGCCCTGCGCGAGGCGCGCCGCGTGCTGCAACTGGCCCCGCACGGCGGCTTCGCCTATTCGATCATGCGTCAGACATTGGCGGCAGTCGGCCAGACCGACGCCGCCATCGACGTGGGGCGTCAACGCGTCGCGCACGATCCATTGAATGCCGGCGCGCACGAATCACTGGCGCTGCTGCTGTGGGCAGCCGGGCAGGGCGAAACGGCCGAAGCGGCCTTGCGCAGGGCGATCGAACTGGCGCCGCAGGACAGCCGCATGCATGCCAATCTGGCCTTGATCCGTGCACAGCGCGGCGAGACGGCCGCGGCGCTCGCCGCCGCCCGTAGCGAGCCGCCCGGATTCTGGCACGACTTCGCGATTGCCATCGCCCTGCAAGTCGGCGACGATCGTCAAGCCGCGGATGCAGCACTCAAGCACCTGATCGACGATTACGCCGACAACGGCGCCTACCAGATTGCCGAGGTCCAGGCGCTGCGCAAGAACCCGGATGCGATGTTCCACTGGCTGACTCGGGCCTGGGCCCAGCGCGATCCCGGCATCCAGCATCTGCTCACCGATCCGTTGATCCTGCGCTACAAGGACGACCCGCGGTTTGCGGCGTATTGCCGCACTGTCGGACTGCCGGTTCCGGCGGCCAACGGAGCAGCAAGTGACTGATTTCATCGCCCGATTAAAGCAACGCAAGTTGATGCAGTGGGCCGTGGCGTACGTGGCTTTCGCATTCGCGTTGCTGCAGGGCATCGACATCGTCGCCACCAAGTTCGCCTGGCCGGATGGCGTCGAACGGGTGCTGATCATCGCCTTGTGCGTCGGATTTTTCGTCGCCGTGTTGCTGGCCTGGTACCACGGCGAACGCGGCGTCCAGCGCGTAACCGGCATGGAAATCATCCTGCTAGCGGTGTTGCTTGCCATTGGCGGCGGGTTCCTGTGGCAGTTTTCCCGCTCGCCGTTGCCGGGCAAGAAGGCATCGGGTTTACCCGCCTCGGCGGCCGCAGGACGCGTGTCGGGAGCACAGGCGACGATGCCCGACTCGAATACCGCGATTCCGGCCAAGTCGATTGCGGTGCTGCCGTTCGAAAACCTCTCGCCCGACAAGAACAACGCCTACTTCGCCAACGGCATGCAGGACATGATCCTGACCAAGCTGGCCGGCATCGGCGATCTGAAAGTGATCTCGCGCACCTCGACGGAAAAATACGCAAGCCGCCCGGATAACCTCAAGGCCGTCGCCCGGCAACTTGGCGTGGCCACGATTCTCGAAGGCAGCGTGCAGAAGGCCGGCGACCAGGTGCTGATCAACGTGCAGTTGATCGACGCGGCCAGCGACAACCATCTGTGGGCGGATGCCTACGCGCGCAAGCTCGACAACATTTTCGGCGTCGAAGGCGAGGTCGCGCAGAAGGTTTCCGATGCGCTCAAGGCCAAACTCACGCCCGTCGAAGCCGCCCACGTGGCCGAGGCGCCGACCCACAATGCGGCGGCGTTCGATGTGTTCCTGAAGGCGGAAGAACTGGCGCAGAAGGCATATACGTTGCAATCGGAGACGGCCTTCCTGGCGGCTGACACCGAATATATGAAAGCGATCGCGCTCGATCCGGATTTCGCGTTGGCCTACGCACGACTCGCCTTCAATCAGCTCGAACGGCATTGGTTGGCCACCCCGTTGACAGCGGCGCAACTGGCGACTAACAAGGCCTATGTCGATCGCGCGCTGGCCCTGGCGCCGAATCTTCCCGAGGCACACCTGGCGCTTGGCTATTATTTTTATTACGGCTTCCGCCAGTACGCCGGCGCCACCAGCGAGTTCAAGCGCGCTCTGGCGCTGGCCCCCAATAACGTTGATGCATTGGCCGGGCTGGCCTATGTCGCACGACGTTCCGGGCAGGTTATACAAGCGTTGGACTACCTGAAGCGGGCGGTGGCGATCTCTCCGCGCGATTCCGCGCTGCTGACGTCGTACGGTGAGACGCTTGCACTGATTCGCCAGTATGCGCAGGCGGACGCCCAGTTGCGGCGTTCACTGATATTGTCGCCGGACGACGCCAATTCGTATGATGTGATGCTGTCGATGCAGCTGTTCGGATTTGGCAATGCCGACGCCACTAGCGAAGCGGTAAAGGCATTGCCGGGTTGGCGGATCGCCTATCAAAACATCGAGGCCGGCGACGTCTTGTTGCTCGTCAATACACGCATCTACGCCGACGTTTTTGCGCGCCATTTCGATGCGGCCCTGCACGCCTGGGACTCGGCACCCACCGAAACGCAAGAACAGCGGCGCACCGGACAGGTGGCACGCATCGTAATCAAACTTCTTGCCGGTCGCGCTGAACAAGCGCGTCCTGAATGCGTGCAACTGGCTCCCTCACTGCGGGCTGCGTTGGCACAGGAGCCGAAGTCACTGTCGCTGTTGCAGCAATTGAGCTGGGTGGAGGTGTGTCTGGGCCGTCATGCGCAGGCCATCGCCCTGGCGCAACGCGCCGTGGCCGCTCTGCCGCTTTCCAAGGACAGCTATTACGCCACCTTTCAACTGGCCGGCCTGGCCCAGATTGCCGCGTGGGCCGGCGCTCACGACCTGGCCTTGACGACCATCCGCCGGCTGCTGGCGATGCCGGCGGGTGGCGTGATGTCGATCGAGCGTCTCAAGCTTGACCCGGTGTTTGATCCATTGCGCCAGGACGCGCGCTTCAAGAAACTCATCGAAGACGGGGAAGCCGGCGAAAGGGCAAAGGCCAAGCCATGACCGATCTTTGGCAACGCCTCAAGCAACGCAAGCTGGTGCAGTGGACGCTGGCTTATGTCGCTGCGGCGTTCGCGTTGTTGCAAGGCATCGACATCGTGGCGCAGCGCTTTGCCTGGCCGGATTCGATCGAACGCATCTTGATCATTGCGGCGAGTATCGGATTCTTCGTCACCTTGCTGCTTGCGTGGTATCACGGCGAGCGGGGCGTGCAAAAGGTATCTGGCACCGAGGTGCTGTTGCTTGCGTTGCTGTTGACGATCGGTGGCGGCCTGCTATGGAAATATTCGGCGGGCCCGCACTCGGCGGCTGTCGCTTCCGTATCGACGGTAGCGGCTTCCGGATTGCATTCCACGGCGAGCCCGACGAATGCCGCGACGATCGATGTCGAACAGCATAGCGCGTCGCCGGCATCGATTGCGCAAGTCGCGAACAACGATGACGACTCGATCGCCGTGCTGCCGTTCGTCAACATGAGTTCCGACAAGGAACAGGACTATTTCTCCGATGGCCTGTCCGAGGAACTGCTGAATCAGCTGGCGCAGCTGCCGCAGTTGCGGGTGATCGCGCGCACCTCGTCGTTCTCGTTCAAGGGCAAGCAGGTCGATATCGCGACCATCGCCAGAACCCTGGGCGTGGCCCATGTGCTCGAGGGCAGTGTGCGCAAGTCCGGCAATACCCTGCGCATCAGCGCGCAGCTCATTCGTGCGTCCGACAGCTCGCAGGTCTGGCAGCAAACCTACGACCGCCAGTTGACCGACGTGTTCAAGGTGCAGGACGAGATAGCCACTGCGGTGGTCGATGCGCTGAAGGTCAAGCTGTTGCCGGATCAGCACCTGAGCAATGCCTATCGCAGCAGCAACCCCGAAGCATACGATCAGTACCTGCTCGGCAAGGAGTTCTATAACCGGACCACGCCGGCCGATTGGCGCAAGGCAGCGGCGGCGTTTCAGCGCGCCATCGCTCTGGATCCCGACTACGGTGCGCCCCGAGCCGGTTTGGCGGCCGCGGAATATTCACTCGCCGACCTGGCAGGCGATGCGGCCAGCAAGCAGCAGGCGCTGGACTCCGCGGAGCTGGCCGTCGCCAAGGCACCACGGCTTGCTGACGCTTATGCCGCGCGTGGCATCATCCGTTTGAGCTTCTTCCGAAACTGGGACGGTGCGGGGACGGATTTCGAAAAGGCACTGCAACTCAACCCCGCCGCGAGCGCTGCGCAGCTCGGCAACTACCGCTTGTTGATGGCACAGGGAAACCTGCCCGAGGCGATCGTGGCGGCGCGTGAGGCGACCAAATCCAACCCGCTCAGCAACCTCACGTGGACCTCGCTGGGACGCGCCTTGTACGCAGCGGGAGATTATTCCTCCGCAGACCGGGCCCTGGACCGCGCTCGCGAAATCAGTTCCGATTCGCCGTACGGCAACTACGCGGTTGGCATGAACGAGCTCGCGCAGGGCAGGGCACGTGAAGCCCTGACCACCTTTGGCACAGCGGGGGACGTCTATAGTCTGGCGGGCATCGCCATGGCTGAATATTCGCTGGGTCATGCGCGCCGGTCACGGCAGGCGCTGGACGACATGGTCGAAAAGTACGGAAAAGCCGGGGCCTACCAGATCGCCCAGGCCCATGCCTGGCGCGGCGAAGCGGACAAGGCTTTTGAATGGCTGGATACCGCCCTGGAATACAACGACGGCGGCTTGAGCTTCCTCAAGAGCGACCCGGTGATGACCCGGCTTTCCGCCGACCCGCGCTTTGCCGCGTTGCTGAAGAAGATGGGCCTTGCGGAATGACGCGATGAGCCTGTTCGCCGAACTCAAGCGCCGCAACGTCATCCGAGCGAACGGCTCGGGCCAAGGCTGCAGTCATGGTCTCTGGCCGTTACACCAATCCTCGGCGCCGGCACGAGGGGACGCGGCTGCGCGCGACAATCGCGTGCCGCCACGCGCGATCGCGCCGGGATGCGATTACATGTCGTGCTTGGCGACCTCGAAACCCGACGCCTTGTAGATCTTCCAGCGCGCCCGCGAACCGGCGCGCAGGTTTTGGTCGGCCGGCACCACTTCGAGCACGCGCTCGAAGTTGCCTGGCGCGCAATCGTCGCGCAAGTTGATCAGCAGCGAACGATCCTCGCAGGCCACTTCTGGCGGCGCGATCAGCACCGGCGTGATCGCGTCGTCGTCATCGCCGGCAATCTGGTGCGGAACGAAAGCCATCTCGTCGAACTCCCACAGCTTCTCGTCGAGCTGTTCGGCTTGTTCGATGCTGCGGGCCAGAACCAGCGTGCGTTGCCCGCTCTCGAATGCCTTTTTCGCCAACTCGCACACCAGCAGCAGCGGATCGTCGCGGAAGCGCGGCTTGTCGATCAGGTAGAAGTCGGCGCGGGGCATTGCAATGCAGGGAATCGCGAATCGGGAATCGACGATTGGGCTTCCGGTTCCTGGCGATTCCCCATCCCCTATTCCCGATTCCCCGCGCGATCCATCAAGTACTGAACCAGCAAAGTCACCGGCCGCCCGGTCGCAGAACCCTTGCGCCCGGAATCCCAGGCGCTGCCGGCGATATCCAGATGCGCCCAGCGATAGCCCTCGGTGAAGCGCGACAGGAAGCAGCCGGCGGTGATCGCGCCGGCGTAACGGCTGCCAATGTTGGCGACGTCGGCAAATCCAGTTTCGAGTTGCGTCTGGTAGTCGTCCCACAACGGCAGACGCCAGGCACGGTCAAGCGACGCTTCGCCTGCTGTGAGCAACTCGTTGGCGAGCGCGTCGTCCTTGCTCATCAGGCCGCTGGCATGGCTGCCCAACGCGACGACGCAGGCACCGGTCAGTGTCGCCGCATCGATGATCACCTGCGGTTTGAACTTCTGCACATAGGTCAGGGCATCGCACAGGATCAGGCGGCCTTCGGCGTCGGTGTTGAGCACTTCGACAGTGGTGCCGGACATGCTGGTGACCACATCGCTGGGACGCTGCGCATTGGCGCCGGGCATGTTTTCCACGCTCGGCACGACGCAAACCAGATTCAGCGGAAGCTTCAATTCGACGGCCGCCACAAATGCACCGAGTACGCCGGCCGCGCCGCACATGTCGAACTTCATTTCTTCCATGCCGGCGCTGGGCTTGATCGAAATGCCGCCGCTGTCGAACGTAACCCCTTTGCCGACCAACGCGTAGGGCTTGTCGTTTTCTCCGCCGCCATGCCATTGCAGAACGATCAAACGCGGTGGATTGGCCGAACCTTGAGCGACGCCAAGCAATGCGCCCATGCCGAGTTCGCGCATCTGTGCTTCTTCAAGCACTTCGCAGCTCACACCATCGTGTTCGCGCGCGAGCTTGTGCGCCTGTTCGCCGATGTACGCCGGCGTGCACAGGTTCGGCGGCAAATTACCCAACTCGCGTGCAAAGCGCACGCCGTTCGCAATTGCGGTCGCCTGTGCGAGTGCGCCAGCACCGCTTTCTTCACCGGCAAAGGCGATCGCGCCGAACTCGGGCGTCCTGGATTTTTCCTTCGGCTTGAATGTCGCAGTGTATTTGTAGGCTTCGACGTCGGTGGCCAGGGCCGCAGTGCGCAGTTTCCAGGCAAGGTCCTTTCCGGGTACGTCGATGCGGGTCAGGTAGGAAGTCGCAGATTCGAGCGGCAAGACCTTGAGTGCGCGAGCGGCTTCCGCGCAGGCACGTTTGAATCGAGCGGCATCGAAGGTTTTCTCATCACCCAGGCCCACCACCAGCACACGCGCCGCGGCAATACCGGGCAGGCCCAACAGCACGCGCGTGCTGCCGACCTTGCCGCTGATGTCGCCGCTTTCCAGCAGGCGCTTGATCTCGCCATTGGATTTTTCGTCGACACGCGCGGCTGCGGCGGTGAGCATGTGATCTTCGAATACGCCGATGACGATACACGCACACGCGTTGCTTTCGGGAGACTGCTGACTGAGGCTGAACGATACGGTCATTGTTGTTTCCACGGTTATCGAAGGATAAAGCGGCGGCGACGGAAGCGGGGTGTCCCGGCTACACTTGGCATCGACACTTCGGGTGAACTGAACCCGACATGAGTTCGAATTGCGAAACACGAAGTTTACTGGATTGGCGTTTTTGATGCTGCGAATCGTTGACCGTTACCTGGCACGGGAGCTGTTGTGGAGCTTCTTTGCGGCCGTGCTCATCCTGTTGCTGGTCACGGTAGGCGCGACTGTGGCCGACCTGCTCGCCAAGATTGCGCGCGGGCGCGTTGCTGCGGATTTGCTGCTCGCGCTGATTGGTCTGCGTACCGTGGATACGCTGACGTTGTTGGTTCCGCTGGCGGCGTTTCTCGGCGTACAAATGGCCTATGGCCGCTTGTATCGCGAAAGTGAAATGGCGGTTTTTTCCGCATCGGGCTTGCCTTTGACAGGCCTGCTGCGGCCGCTGGCGCTGTTCGCATTGCCACTTGCGCTGGCAATGACGTTGATCTCGCTGTGGCTTGCGCCCGCCGCCGTGCGTCAAGCCCAGGTGCTGCAGGAACAGGCCAGCCGTTCGTTGATCGTCGCCGGTCTGGAGCCTGGAAGATTCGTCGACTTGCCTGGCAAGGATGGAGTGATGTACGTGGAATCGATGAGCGCGGATGGCTCCCATTTTGGCAAGCTGTTTCTCGAGAGCGAGCGTCCCGATGCGCACGCTGGCACAACCAGCATCAACATCATCACCGCCGACAACGGCGACCTGTATCACGAAGCGGACGGCGCGCAGCGCTTTCTCGGACTCAACAACGGCTTTCGCGTGGAGGGCGTGCTCGGCCAGGACAACTATCGGCTGATGCGCTACAAGCGCAACGACATCAAACTGCCGGACAACGATACTGACACCACTCCGGATTCCGTCAAACGCAGTGCGCCCACGCTGCAACTTCTCGGCAGCGCCGATATCGTGCAGCGCACCGAATTGCAATGGCGATTGACCGCACCGATCTCGTTGCTGGTTCTGGTGCTGTTGGCGGCGCCACTGGCGCGGTCGAGCCCACGCGAACCGCGTTACGCGCGCTTGCTGATCGCGTTGCTGGCTTGGTTTGTCTATTACAACTGCCTCGCGATCATGCGATCGTGGATCGGGCAGGGCAAAGTCGCACCGGGCATCGGCTTGTGGTGCATCCAGGTTCCGACGGCGTTGATTGCGGTGTATCTGTTGTGGAGTGGCGAGCGACTGCCGAAACCGCGAGCGCCACGCGCAGCCATCGGCGCGGGATCCGCGTGATGCGCATGCCTACCTTGAAAAAAGTGGACAAACTGGTGGCCTTGTCCGTGCTCGGCGCGGTCGTATTGACCTGGGGATTCCTGGTCGGTTTCGACGCGTTTCGTGCCTTCGTTGGCGAGATCAACGACATTGGCATCGGTCATTACACGCTGAGCAAAGCTGTTGCCTACACGCTGTTGACGGTACCCAGGCGCGGCTATCAATTCTTCGGCTATGCGGCACTGATCGGTGGCTTGCTTGGCATGGGCGGGCTGGCAACAACTGGCGAGTTGACCGCTTTGCGCGCAGCCGGCATGTCGAAGTTGCGCATCTGCGTGTCCGTCATCTTTACCCTCGCGGCGCTCACCGCGATCGTGATGCTGGTTGGAGAGACCATTGCGCCGAATGCGGAGCGCAGGGCCGATGCGCTGGCGTTGAGTGCCAAGTCCAAGGATGTCGCCATTGGACGCGGCGGCAGCCTGTGGGCGCGCGACGGCAATGACGTGATCAATGCCAAGCACGGACGCACGCACAGGGGAAAGCATGGTCCCGGCGTGGAATTGCAGGACGTGCGCGTTTTCGAGTTCACGCCGCAAGGTCAGCTGCGTGCGTTGTCGCTGGCCAGGACTGCCACGCATGACGACGGTGAATGGACGTTGCACGACGTGCGTCGCACCGAGTTTCGCGATGCGGCGCAGGCACTGAGCTCCAGCAACAAGCAGTTGCGCTGGAAATCGAATCTGGATCCCAACGTTCTGGCCCTGTCGATGATCCATCCGGAATACCTGTCGATGCGCAATCTGCAACGCAACATCGACTACATGCAGCGCAATCTCCAGGACGCGTCAACGTACAAGCGCGCGTTCTGGGAGCGCGCGTTTTATCCGCTCAACGTGCTGGTTCTCGCGTTTTGCGCCGTGCCATTCGCGTTCGGCACGCTGCGCACCGGCGGCATGGGAAAGCGTCTGTTCATCGGCATCGTCATGGCAATCAGTTTCTATTTTTTCCAGAGCGCGGTGGTCAGCATGGGTGTTGTATACAATTTCAACCTTGCCCTGGCCAACGCATTGCCGTCGTTGCTGCTGGCGACGATGGCATTTGTATACTTCAGACGGTTTGGGTGATGCCTGACAGGGCGCAAATGGCGTCGTGCCCACCGCCGTCAATCAATTGCTTGCCAACCGAAATCGATCGTTGCGCATCGCCGCGGGATTGGCTGCGCTATTCCCGCCCTGCGTCTGCAGTTTTTATCATTGTCGAATTCGATGCGATGTCGTGCCAGGTGCGGCTTTCGGCGTCGACGAGGCTCCACCAGAAACCCGCGCCGAGTGCGCCGAGCGATACGATGGCCACGGCGAAGCGCAATAACGCACGCGGCCACGCGAGGCGCTGGCCGTCGACCGCCACGACGCGCAAGCCCCAAGCGCGCATGCCGACGGTTTGCCCGCCACGTGTCCACGACAATACGAAATAGCCGGCAGTGAGCATCACGATCAACGCGCGTGCCAGCGCCTGGTGCCGGGGATCGCGCGGATCGAAATCGCCTCCGGTCAATGCCAGGGCGAGGACCCCTGCGACAAACCACAGGCCGAGCAGGGGCAGCAGATCGTAGAGCAGGGCAAACAGGCGGCGGCCTGGTGGTGCCGATGTGAGGGTGATTTTCGGCGTTGAACTCATGTTGGTCTCGCCACAGGTGGCGCAATTCTACCGGGTCTGGCGAGCCGGTAGCGGTACTGGAAGCTTCGCAGTCACTTTCGCTTTTCCGCTCTGCGGCTGGCGGCGGACGGCGGGCGGCTAGCGGTTCCCGAAAACCAAGTCGCGGCGCTTTGATCGCGTGTGCTTTCGGCGTGCGGGTTATCCTTCGCGCTGAAAGCACAGCGTGCGAGCAATGGACGAATCGAAAATCAGCAGGCTTGCGATAAGCGAGGCGGACCGCAACGCGATCGAAGCGTTCCTCGAACGCATCTGGTCAGAGCGGGGCTTGGCGGACAATACCCTGGCCAGCTATCGCCGCGACCTGGAAGGTCTGTCACGTTGGATCGCCCGACGTGGCGAGCATCTGGACGGCTGTACGCGCGAGTCGTTGTATCGCTATCTTGCGCAACGTTCTTCGCAGGGGGGCAAACGCGGAAGTGGCTACAGCGCACGCTCGAATGCGCGGTTGTTGTCCACCTTGCGGCATTTTTACCGTTTGCGATTGCGCGAGGGTGCGATAACGCAAGATCCGACGCTGCTGCTGGACGCGCCGAAACTGCCAAAGCCATTGCCGAAGGCATTGTCCGAAGCGCAAGTCGAAGCGCTGATCCAGGCGCCACAAATCGATACGCCGTTGGGTTTGCGCGATCGGGCCATGCTTGAGTTGATCTATGCGACCGGTTTGCGCGTCAGTGAGCTGGTCGGCTTGCGCACCGAACAAGTGAATTTGCGTCAGGGAGTCCTGCGCGTGACAGGCAAAGGCGGCAAGGAACGCCTCGTTCCGCTTGGTGAGCAGGCACAGGACTGGCTGGAACGTTACTACGCCAACGCACGCCCTGTGCTGCTTCGAGGTCGACCCGTCGATGCCATTTTCGTGACCAACCGGCGCGCGGGAATGACCCGGCAAATGTTCTGGGTGATGGTCAAGCGGCATGCATCGACTGCGGGTATCGATGCGAAACGTATCTCGCCGCATGTGCTGCGTCATTGCTTTGCCACGCATCTGCTCAATCACGGCGCCGACCTGCGCGCGCTGCAGATGCTGCTCGGCCACAGCTCGCTGTCGACTACGCAGATTTACACCCTGGTCGCGCGCGAAGGATTGAAACGGTTGCACGAGAAGCATCATCCGCGGGGGTGACCGGAGAGCCGCGATTCGGGAACCGGGACCGGCAAACGCCGGTCATTCCGGGCCGTGCAGCGGAACCCGGCCACGGCTCCTGGTTGGACACGTCGGCATCGAAAACAAGGAACCGGATTGTCGCCAGTGCGTGAATGACGCGTTGCAGGTCTTTCCGAATCCCGAAGCCCGGCTCTCCAGGTACCGCCAATCCGCTCCCCGGCTACCGCTGCTCGGTTGCCACCTATCCCGACTATCCGAGGCATGAGACAATGCAATATCACGCGCGGCTTTCCGGTCTGACTGCGCCGCACCATACGGCTTTTCGCCATCGAGGTTCATGATGTTCAGGATTCTGCTTGTTGCCATTGTGCTGTTTGGCGCGTATCCCGCGCGCGCCGCGGAGATGACGACCAAAATCGTTACCGATGCGCTGCACAAGCTCGTGCCGTCGGCGAAAATCCAGGCGGTGACAAAATCGTCGCTGCCGGGATTCTATTCCGTCGTCGTCGACGGTCACGTCGTCTTCGTCAGTTCGGACGGTAAATATCTCGTCGAAGGTCATGTGTACAACATCAATACGCATGGCGATCTGGCCGAGGAGGGCCTGGCGGGTAGCCGGCGTCAGGGGCTGACGAAGATTCCGGCGCAAAATCGCCTGACGTTTGCGCCGCCGCATCCGAAGTACCGCGTCACCGTGTTCACCGACGTCGATTGCCCGTATTGCCGCGAGTTCCACAAGCAGATCGCCGAATACAACAAGCTCGGGATTGCCGTGGACTACGTGCTGTTCCCGTTGTCCATTCATCCGGGATCGGACAAAAAGGCCGAGACGGTATGGTGCTCGAACGATCGACACACGGCCTACAATGTGGCCATGAGCGGCAAGCCGCTGGCGCCGAAGACCTGTACCAATCCGATCGCGGAACTCAATAGTATTGCGATGGCGATGGGCATCAATGGCACGCCGACGATTCTTGCCGATGACGGCACCTGGCTTGGCGGCTATGTGACGCCGCAACAGCTTGCGCAACGTCTTGCCGCAATGGCTGCTGATCGCAACAAGGTTGCCGCTTCGAACTGAACCAATCGCTGCGCGATGGGTCTGAGTCTGTCGCGCAGCTCCGCCAGCCAATCGGAACAAATCATGCTGAAAAGAATTCTTTCCCTGATCGCCCTGCTCGCAGTCGTTGGTGGCGTACATGCGGCGGACAACGCCGATAAAACCGTGCGCGCGGCAATTCATTCGCTGCTGCCGCTCGTGGTGATCGACAAGGTTGTCAAGTCCGACCTGCCGGGTTTTTATGAAGTCGTCATCAGCGGGCAGATCGTTTATGTGACCGCGGACGGCAAATACCTGCTGCAGGGCAATCTTTACGACGTCCCGGCGAAAAAGGACTTGACGCAAGCGCGCATCGCCGCGATCCGCGAACAGGCAGTCAAGGCGTTGCCGGCATCCAAGCAGCTCATTTTTGCGGCGAAGAATCCCAAGCACACGGTCACCGTGTTCACCGATCTGGATTGTCCGTATTGCCGCGCGTTCAACAAGAACCTTGTCGCGTTCAACAAGGCAGGTATCAGCGTCGATTACGTGATGTTCCCGCTGGATATCCACCCCGGCGCGCAAAAGGCGTGGGTCGCCGTTTGGTGTTCCGACGACCGCAAGGCGGCATTCAATGAAGCGATGAACGGCAAGGATCCGGGAACTGCAACGTGCGCGAATCCCGTTGCGGAGACCAAAGCGCTGGGCCTGAGTTTGGGCATCAGCGCGACCCCGACCGTGCTTGCCGAAGATGGCACGTCGGTAGATTTGACCAAGGCTCAATCGCCGCAATCGTTGATGGCAGAGCTGGATCGTCTTGCCGAGTCGAAGATCAAGTCCGACAAGCTGGCAGGGCGTTGAGGAGAAGGGTCGGGGCGCTGGAATCGGTAATCGCTAATCAAGGGCTCGTCATGCCAGCTTGACCAGCCCTCCGGTTGTTGAGAGCCGCCGGGATGACGGGGTGCATGATTCTCGCTTCCCGGCCGCAGTCGCTCGTCTCCCCGTCCATTCGTCTCTGCAGCCCCGCCATCGCACCCTCCGACCACATCGGCTAAAATGCGCATTGTTCCCGAATGCGCCACACCATGATCGTTCTCGATGGGCTTCCGGCCCTGTCCGCGTTTCGTCTGGAGCGGCTCAACCACGAACTGGAAGCGGCCATTCCCGGCGCTTGTGTCGCCTACGCGTGGAACGTGTATTTCGTCGTAACCGACGAATCCGTGGCGTCGATCGACGAGGCGCGGTTGTGTGAGATTCTGCGTGCCGTCCCGGGCCCAGCGAAGCCTGCCACACTGTGGGTCGTGCCACGTCAGGGCACGATCTCGTCCTGGTCTTCCAAAGCCACCGACATTCTTCGTGGTTGCGGCTTCGGCCTGCGCCGGGTCGAGCACGCAACCGCGCTGATCCTGGAATCGGCACCTGAGCCGGGCGGTGCCGAATGGGAGAAATTGATCGGTGTGCTGCACGACCCGATGACGCAATCGGTATTGACGCGATTGCAGCAGGCCGAAGCGTTGTTCGCGGCCGGTGAACCGGAGCCGCTGCAGCGCATCGAGTTGGGTGACGATGCGATTGCTGCGCTCGGTGCAGCCAACCGTCGTCTGGGACTCGCGTTGACTCCGGACGAGATCGAATTTCTCGCAAGCAGCTACGCGCATCTGGCCCGCGATCCCAGCGATGCCGAGTTGATGATGTTCGCCCAGGCCAACTCCGAACATTGTCGGCACAAGGTGTTCAACGCGCAGTGGACCATCGATGGCGTGGCCCAGGGACAAACCCTGTTCGGCATGATCAAACACACGCATAGCGTGTCGCCCCAACACACGCTGTCGGCCTATAGCGACAACGCTGCCGTGATCCAGGGCAGCCCCGGCAAGCGCTTCTTTGCCGATGCGCAAAGTGGAAAATACAGCATTGTTGAAGAATCAATCGATTATGCGATCAAGGTGGAGACGCACAACCATCCTACGGCCATTGCGCCATTTCCAGGAGCTGCGACAGGTGCCGGCGGCGAGATTCGCGACGAAGGTGCATGCGGTCGCGGCGGCAAGCCGAAGGCCGGGTTGACTGGTTTCGTGACGTCTTATCTGCGCATTCCCGATTTGCCGCAAGCATGGGAAAAGCCGCGCGAGTTGCCGCCACGCATGGCCACTGCTTTCGAGATCATGCGCGATGGTCCGATTGGCGCGTCCGCGTTCAACAACGAATTCGGACGACCTTGTCTGGGCGGCTTTTTCCGCACGTTCGAGGCCGAAACCAGCGACGCGACGCTACGACTGGGTTTCGACAAGCCGATCATGATTGCGGGAGGTCTGGCCAGCATTCGTCCCGGCGATGTGCGCAAGAATCAACTGCAGGCCGGCGACGCAGTGATCGTGCTCGGTGGTCCTGCGATGCTTATAGGTCTTGGCGGTGGCGCGGCCTCATCGGTCGCCGGCGGCGAAAGTTCGGTCGAGCGCGATTTCGCATCGGTGCAGCGCGACAATGCCGAAATGCAGCGTCGCTGCCAGCAAGTCATCGATCATTGCTGTGCGCTGGGCGAAGCCAATCCCATCGTCAGCATTCATGATGTCGGTGCCGGCGGGTTGTCCAACGCGATCCCCGAAATCCTGCACGACAGCGGGGTCGGCGGCGTAATCCAGTTGCGCAACATTCCCAGCGCCGATCCGCAATTGTCGCCGATGCAGATCTGGTGCAACGAAGCACAGGAACGCTACGTGGTCGGCCTGCGCGCGGAACATGTCGAGCGCTTCATCGCGATCTGCGCCCGCGAACGCTGCCCGGTCGCCGTCGTCGGCGAAGTCAGCACTGAACAACGCCTATTGCTCGCCGATTCGCGATTCGCGATTCGCGATTCCCGGCGCTTGCCCATTGACCTGCCGATGGACGTACTTTTCGGCAATACGCCAAAGATGCAACGTGATGCCCAGCGCAAGACGCAACGCCTGGACATCGTGCCGGATCTGGACGGCATCGTGCTCGAGAAGGCGATTGATCGCGTATTGCGATTGCCGGCGGTGGCGAGCAAATCGTTTCTGATCACGATAGGCGATCGCAGCGTCGGCGGTTTGTGCGCGCGCGACCCAATGGTCGGGCCATGGCAGGTGCCGGTCGCCGATTGTGCCGTGACGCTGGCGGATTTTGAGGGGTTCGCCGGCGAGGCGATGGCGATGGGGGAACGCATCCCGGTGGCGCGCTTGTCGGCTGTCGCATCCGCGCGCATGGCGGTGGCCGAAGCGATTACCAATATCGCCGCGGCACCTGTTGCCGATATCGGCGAGATACGGCTGTCCGCAAACTGGATGGCGGCAGTAGGCTTGCCCGGGCAAGACGTGCTGCTTTACGACGCCGTATGCGCAGTGGCAACCGAACTTTGTCCACAATTGAATATTTCGATTCCGGTTGGAAAGGATTCGCTGTCCATGCGCACCGTCTGGCAGCACGGCGGCAGCCAGCACAAGACGGTGTCGCCGCTTTCGCTGATCGTCAGTGCCTTTGCCCGTGTCGGCGATGTGCGCCGGACGTTGACGCCGCAATTGCGCATGGATTGTGGCGACACCGAATTGTGGTTGCTCGATCTTGGCGCAGGCAAGAATCGTCTGGGCGGCTCGGCCCTCGCGCAAGTCTGGAATCGCACCGGCGGGTTGCCCGCGGACCTGGATGACGCGGATCGTCTCAAACGTTTTTTTGCTGCAATCCAGACGGCAAATGCGCGCGATCTGTTGCTGGCCTATCACGACCGTGCCGACGGAGGTGCGATCGTGAGCCTGATCGAAATGGCGTTTGCCGGACACTGCGGCATCGATGTGGAATTGACCGGGTGGGCCGAGAATACGTTGTCCGCGTTGTTTTCCGAAGAACTCGGGGCGATCGTGCAGATTCGTGCCGGCGATCGTGAAGCGCTGCGCGCGTTGTTGGCCGAACACGAGTTGGACGACATCGCGCATTTCGTCGGCAATCCGCGCACGCGCTTGCGCCTCAAGCTGTGGCTGAACAACGAATCCATCGCGCGCTGGCCCTGGCAGGAATTGATGGCTGCCTGGTCGCAAACCAGCCATGCGCTGCAGTCGCGCCGCGACAATCCTGCAAGCGCGAAGGCCGAGCTTGCGTGGCGCTGCGACGAAGACGACGCCGGCATCGTGCCGAAACTCGAATTCGATCCGTCTGAGGATGTCGCTATGCCGTTTATCGCGACCGGCGCGCGTCCCAAGGTGGCGATTCTTCGCGATCAGGGCGTCAACGGGCAGGTCGAGATGGCTGCCGCATTCACGCGCGCCGGATTTGATGCGATCGACGTACACATGACCGATCTGCAAAGCGGGCGCGCGCGCCTTGACGCATTCAACGGACTGGCAGCGTGCGGCGGATTTTCCTATGGCGACGTGCTCGGTGCCGGGCGCGGCTGGGCCACATCGATCCTGTTCAATCCGGGTTTGCGCGACCAGTTTTCCGCATTCTTCGAAGACTCCGGGAAATTCACGCTGGGCGTGTGCAATGGTTGCCAGATGCTTGGCGGTCTCAAGCAGATCATTCCCGGTGCGCAGTGTTGGCCGGCGTTTGAGCGCAATACGTCCGAACAGTACGAGGCGCGCCTGGTAACCGTCGAAGTGCTCGAGTCCGATTCAATTTTTTTCGCCGGCATGGCTGGATCGCGCATCCCGGTTGTGGTCGCACATGGCGAAGGACGCGCCGAATTCGCGAAATCATGGGATGCCCGTCGCGCAGGCGCATGTCTGCGCTTCGTCAACGACAAGGGCAAAACAGCACGTGACTTTCCACGGAATCCGAACGGATCGACCAAGGCAATTACCGGCGTGAGTGCGGCCGCTGGCCGCGTCACCGCGTTGATGCCGCATCCGGAACGCGTGTTCCGTACCGTACAGATGTCCTGGGCGCCGCGTGAGTGGGGCGAAGATTCGCCGTGGATGCGCATGTTCCGCAATGCGCGCGTGTGGGTGGGCTGATGGGATTGAGTCCGCTCAAGCGTTTCATGCTCGGCGCGCTATTGTGGTTACCGCTGGCATTTTTCCTGTGGTTCTGGTTTGCCGCCGCGTTTTCGTGGCCGGTTATCCAGATGGCCAAACTGGTGCTGCTGAAGGCGTGGCCGAGCTTGTTCAGTGCCGTGAGTCAGGGCGCGGACCTGCTCGATGCACACGGGCGCATTCTGGGCCATCCGGGCTATCTGATGCAGTTGACCAGCGGCGTGCTGGTCAATGCGGCGGCACCAGGTACTCCGGCACGATTCGGATTTCTCGAACCGGTGGTCAACCCGATGATTTATGGCTACGCGCTGCCGTTGTTTGCGGGTCTGGTTTTGGCAACTCCGCTGACGCGCCGGCAACGCTTCGCGCAAATTTCCGGCGGTGCTGTCATCATCTGGCTGGCGCAGGCGTTCGGAGTGGTCGCAGAAAGCCTGAAAAGCGTATGCCTTGATGCCGGCACGGCGGGCGCCGAGGCCGCGCAGCGGGTGGGAGTATCGCTGGATTTGATTGCGCTGGCCTATCAATTCGGCTACTTGATTCTGCCGGCGCTGGTACCGGCTGTCTTGTGGATCGTGTGCAACCGGCCGTTCATCGAGACGTTGATCGGGCGCGACCGCGCGGAACCGACGGCGTCGGACGCGGTCGAAGTGGCACATTCTGGGGGAGATTGAACGATGTCGGCGCTGATAAACGCTGAAAATCCGGCGCTTGCACAGGTGCCCGCACTGCCCGAGTCGCGTGAAGTGCTCGATGAGCGCATCTGCGAACACTTGGTTGCGCGTGGCCGCTTGAAAGAGGCCGACCTGGCGCGCGCGCGGCGTTTGCTCGAGGAAAACGGCGAAGGGCATATGGTTCCCTTGCTGACGCGTCTGGGTCTGGTGTCCGAACGTGAAATGGGCGACGCGCTGTCCGAAGTGCTGAAAGTGCCGCTGGTCGCCGCCAAGGATTGTCCGGAATCGCCGCCGCAGAATGTGCAGTTGTCGGTACGCTTCCTGAAGCAGTATCACGTCGTGCCGATCGACGAGAGCGATAGCACCGTAAGCCTGTTGATGGCCGATCCGGCCGATGTCTATCCGTTGCAGGCGGTCACGCTGGCGACCGGCAAGCAGGTCGACGTGAAGGTCGGCTTTCCTTCCGAAATCGACGACCTGATCGAACGCTATTACGGGTCCGGGCGGTCGGCGATGGGCACCATCGTCGAAAACCTCTCCGACGAGGCATCGCGCAGCGAAGACGACATCGAACACCTGCGCGATCTGGCTTCCGAAGCGCCGGTGATTCGCCTGGTCAACCTGGTCATCCAGCGCGCGGTCGAACAACGCGCATCGGATATCCACATCGAGCCATTCGAGAACCGGCTGAAAGTGCGCTATCGCATCGACGGTGTGCTGGCGGAGGTCGAATCGCCACCGGCGGCGTCGACCGCTGCAGTCATTTCGCGCGTGAAGATCATGGCGAAGCTGAATATCGCCGAGCGCCGCCTGCCGCAGGACGGACGCATCATGCTGCGCGTGCAGGGCAAGGAACTGGATTTGCGCGTGTCCACCGTGCCGACCAGTTTCGGCGAATCGGTGGTGATGCGTATTCTCGATCGCGAATCGATCGTGTTCGATTTCCACAAACTTGGATTTACCGACGAATTCCTGCCGCAGTTCATCAAGGTGCTGGAATTGCCGCACGGCATCCTGCTCGTCACCGGACCGACCGGATCGGGCAAGACCACGACGTTGTACACGGCACTGTCGCAACTGAACACGCCGGACGTGAAGATCATCACCGTCGAGGATCCGGTCGAATACCAGATCGAAGGCATCAACCAGATTCAGGCCAAGCCATCGATCGGCCTGGATTTCAGCCACGCGCTGCGCTCGATCGTGCGTCAGGATCCGGACATCATCATGATCGGTGAAATGCGCGATCTGGAAACGGCCAAGATCGCCATCCAGTCGGCGTTGACCGGACACTTGGTGCTTTCGACGCTGCATACGAACAATGCGGCAGGCGGCATCACACGCATGTTGGACATGGGCGTGGAGGACTATCTGCTCACCTCCACGGTCAACGGCATTCTTGCGCAGCGTCTGGTGCGGCGTCTGGAACCGACCCATGCGCAACGCTACGAGGCGCTGCCGGAAGTCATCAAGGAATTCGAACTGCGGCGCTTCCGCCCTCAAGGCAAAGTGGAATTGTATAAACCGATGCCGTCGCCGATCACCTCTACCGGCTATCACGGGCGTACCACGATCATGGAATTCCTGGTCATGACCGAACCGTTGCGACGCATGGTGATGCAGCGCGCCGACATGGGCAAGATCGAAGAACTGGCGCGCAGCGAAGGCATGCGCACGATGTACGAAGACGGTCTGGTCAAGTCCCTCGATGGCGTCACCACCATCGAGGAAGTGCTGCGCGTGACGCAGGAGTCATGATGGATTCGGGATTCGGGATTCGAGATTCGGGATTTGCAAGAGCGTGCGAGATTTGTGCGCGCCATTCCTGCTCTACCCAATCCCCAACCCCCAATCCCCAATCCCGGCTCTAACCAATGGCCCTCTACCACTACAAATCCGTCACTCCCGCCGGCGAGATTCTCGAAGGCCAGATGGACGTGGCGTCCAACGACGAAGTCATCGCCAAGATCCAGGATGCCGGAAATATTCCGCTGGATGTCCGCGAAGCCGGCGATGTGGCGTCGGTCAGTGCGTTGGGCGGCATGTTCAAGCGTGCGCCGATGAATGCCGCGGCCGTGCTGCAATTCACCCAGCAGTTGTCGACCCTGCTTGGGGCCGGGCAGCCGCTGGATCGTGCATTGCAGATCTTGCTGGAACTTCCCGAAGGCGAAAAGGCCCGGCGCATCGTCGAGCGCATCCGCGATCATGTGCGTGGTGGCGCACCGTTGTCCGACGGTCTGGAAGCGGAGCCGGGCGTTTTCTCACGCCTTTACGTGAACATGGTGCGAGCCGGCGAGATGGGCGGTTCGATGGACACGACATTGGCACGTTTGGCCGACTATCTGGAACGTTCCAAGGCGCTCAAGGAAAGCGTCATCAATGCGATGATCTATCCGGCGATTCTTGTGGTGATGGTGTTTGCCGCGTTGTTCGTGCTACTGGTGTTTGTGGTGCCGCAGTTCGCGCCCATGTTCAAGGACATGGGTGTGGAGTTGCCGATGATCACCAAGATCGTGCTTTTCGTCGGCACTACGTTGCGCGATTGGTGGTGGGCGATTGCCGGCGTAATTCTGGTCGTCACCGTGGCGTTCCGGCGCAAGTTGGCCGAGCCGGTCTTTCGGCTTGCCTTTGATGCGCGCGTATTGAAGGCGCGCGTGTTCGGAGCGTTGATTGCCAAACTCGAAACCGCGCGTCTGGCGCGCACGCTGGGAACTTTGCTCAAGAATGGCGTTCCGTTATTGACGGCTTTGGGCATCGTGCGCAATGTGCTTGGCAACAGCGCGTTGACCGAGGCGGTGGATAATGCCACCGAGGAAGTGAAGACGGGTGGCGGCCTGGCATTTGCCCTGGGGCACAGCAAGCGCTTTCCCAAGCTTGCCATCCAGATGATCGGCGTGGGCGAGGAGTCGGGCTCGCTCGACGACATGTTGCTGAAAGTCGCCAATACGTTTGATCTGGACGCGAAGAATACGGTCGATCGCCTGCTCGCCGCGCTGGTGCCGGTAATGACCGTGGTGATGACCGGCGTGGTCGCGGTCATCATGATGGCAATCCTGCTGCCAATTCTGAACATCACCAGTTCCATACAGTGAGACGATTATGAAAATGGTTAATTCGCAACTTCATTCCGCGCGATCGTTCGCAACCGGTTCCGCTCCCTCCCGATCGGCAGGTTTTACCTTGATCGAAATGATTGCTGTGCTCGTGCTGATCGGCATCGTCATGACGATCGTTGGCGGCAAGGTCATGCAGAATTTTCAGAACGGCGAATACAAGGCTGGCGTGGCCGGCGTGCATTCGGTCGAAATGAAAGTGCAGGCCTACATGCTAGACAACGGTTCGCCACCGCAAAGTTTGAACGACCTGATCACGCGTCCCGGAACGGCGAGCAACTGGAATGGCCCGTACGCCAAGGAATCCGACCTGAAAGACCCGTTCCAGCATCCGTTTCAATACAAGGCTCCCGGCGAACACGGCGACTTCGATATCGTGTTTCTCGGCAAGGATGGCCAGCCCGGCGGCGAAGGTCTGAACAAGGACTTCGGAAACTGGCAGTGAGACCGGGAATCGGGATTGGTAAGGAGTAGCGTTCGCTTCAACGATGTCCGTGGGTACCCACGCCGTCTGTCGATGCATTGACGCCTTGAATCATGCCTGCAATGTACGAATCCCGAATCCCGAATCCCGATTCCCGCCCGTCGGCGTGTCGGCGGGCAAGCGGCTTTACCCTGATCGAGCTGGTCGCGGTTATCGTGCTGATCGGCATTGCGCTGAGCGTAGTGTCGCTGTCGTTTTCCAGGAGCATGAGCAACGCCAAGGTTCAGGCCGCCAGTCGCGATTTGGTGGCTGCGTTGCGCTATACGCGTGGCCAGGCGATCGTGAAAGGCAAGCAGGCGGCGCTGGATCTGGATATACAAAACAATACCTATCAGGCGCCGGGGAAAGCCTTGGTGAAATTACCCAAGGAAATGCACATGACATTGCTCACCGCGCAAACCGAGCAGACCGGCGCGACATCCGGGCGCATTCGCTTCTTTCCCGATGGCGCCTCGACCGGCGGTCACATTTCGGTATTCATGGGCAGCCGCGAATGGCGCATCAATGTGAGCTGGCTGACCGGTCGTGTCGAGCGCACGGAAGTCGCCGCGCGCTGAATGCGCCGCGCTCGCTGCCATGTCGAATTTTTGCAAATCGCCGGCCGCGCTGATGTCGCGTCAACAAGGCTTCACGCTGATTGAGCTGATTGCCGCGTTCGTAATTTTCGCGATCGGGTTCGGTGTTCTGCTGCAAATCCTCAGCACCTGCCTGCATACCACCGCAAGCTCCGCTGATTACACCCGTGCGGCGCTTTGGGCGCAGTCGCTGCTGGATACGCAGGGTATCGGCGAACCCTTGCGCGAGGGCGACAACAGCGGTCGCTTTGACAACAAATTCAGTTGGGCGCTGCACATCGCGAAAGTCGATCCGCCACCGGTGCAGCAGACTACCGCACCGATTGCCGGAAATACCGGTGGACAGGCGCCGGTTGTAACCCAGGTGGCCAATAATATGGATCTGTTCGACATCGTGCTCGATGTCAGTTGGGGCAGCTATTACTTGACACATCATGCGCGCTTCGAGACGTTGCGCGCACAGTCACCCGATGCCGGTGATGCGGCCGGAAACAACTTCGTGCCTGGCGGTGTCGGCGGGCTCAAACAGCAGGGCCATCGATGAGCATGTCAACGCGCCCGGCGTCATTGGTCGCGCGTCGCGCGCATGCGGCGTGCACCGGCGAGGCATCGTTCGTTGCCGGCTTCGCGCATTCCGCGCCACGCTGGCGCAACGCCGGATTCACCTTGCTCGAAGTGCTCATGGCGATCATTCTGCTCGGCTTGTTGATTGCCGGTGCGTATGGCGGCATTCATGCGGCGGTCAAGGCGATGCGCGCCGGTGAGGCATCGATCGACCGCACCGACAACTTGCGCACCGCGCAGCAATTTTTGCGTCGCCAGATCGAGCACATCCTGCCGCTGGCAATTTCGCGCGATCAGAACACCGGCGAAACCAAGGTGTTCGAGGGCGATGCGAAATTCATGCGCTTCGTGGCCCTCATGCCGGGTTATTTGTCGCGTGGCGGGCCGTATGTGCAAACGTTGGAACTCGCACAGGGCAAAGACGGTCTGCAATTGCAGTTCACCGACACGATGCTCAATGGCTACGATGCGCAAGACGCCAAATCCAGCGACAGCGAACCTGTGGTGCTGCTCGATCATATCGCCGAAGGCCGTTTCGAATACCGCAGCCTTGACGATCAGGGGCAACTCACCGACTGGAGCAGCGCGTGGCCCGATGCTTCGATCACGCCGCTGATGGTGCGCGTGGAATTGACGATGGCGTCCGGTGCCCAGGCGCCGTGGCCGACCCTGGATGTGCCGCTGTTGCTCAACGCCGGGGCGATCCGCCCGAGTTTTCGTCCCACCCTGATTCGTGCGAACAGGGGGCGCTGATGCACAACACCTGCCCGAGGCGCCAGCGCGGCGTTGCATTGATATTGGTGATCTGGGTGATTGCGCTGATGGGCGTGCTGCTCGGCAGCTTCGCCCTGATCGCACGTACCGAGAATCTGGAATCGCGACATCTGTTCGATGGCGTGACGGCACGCTACGCGGCCCGCGCGGGCCTGGAGCGCGCGGTTTTCGCCCTGCGCGATCCGGATCAGACCCAGCATTGGGTCGGCGACGGCCGTCCGTACGATTTCGATTTCGGCGATGCGAAAGTTCGAGTCACCCTGACCGACGAATCGGGTTTGATCGACATCAATACCGCCGACGACACGATGCTGCAGGCCTTGTTCGTCTCGGTCGGGGTCGATCAGAACCAAGCCGTCGCCCTGTCCGACGCTATCCAGGACTGGCGCGATCCGGACGATATTCCGCGTCCGCAAGGTGCCGAAATCGGCGACTACAAAACCGCGGGTTTGTCGTACGGTCCAAGCAACGGACCATTCCAGACCATCTCCGAAGTGCAACAAGTCTTGGGCATGAGCTATGCGCTTTACTCGAAAATCGAGCCGGCGATCACGATCTACGCCGGCGGTGCGCGGCCAAATGCGGCATACGCACCATTCGAAGTCTTGCGCACATTGCCGGGCATGACCGACGATCTGGCCCGCCAGGTGATTGCCGCGCGTCAACAGATCGCGCCGGGACAGCCGGGTGCTGCCGACCTGACCTTGCCGGACGGCACCCCGATCGTGGCAAGCGGGGGCGGGAACACGTACACTGTCCAGTCCCGTGCGACTTTGCCAAACGGCGCCAGCAGTTCCATCGACGCCAGCATCCGGCTGGGCGGCGTCGGCGTTTCCGGGCGTCCGTACACGGTGCTGCGCTGGCGTGATGAATAATGAACATTAGCGAAGAAATCGACATCCAGCTTGCGCGCCTGCGCACGCGCTATGCCCGGACTGTGCTGCCGCGTTTCTTCGCGTGGTGGGGCGGCGAGCTTGCGTCCATGCTGCCCGCACGTTGGCGAGCGCTGCTTGCCGAGCGTTCCGATGCAGTGCTGCTCGAAACGCAAGGTCGCGAGCTGGTCATGTGGCGCCAGTCTGGGCGTGGCAGTACGCAATTGGGCCGGATTTCGCTGGACGAACCGCCGGAGGCGCAGAAATCCGCGTTCGCGCAGTTGCGAAGCACGCTGGATGATCCGAACCTGCGCGAGTTCTATTGCATCGGTGCGCAACGTGCCTTGCGGCGCACGATCAGTCTGCCGGCAGCGGCGGAAGACAACCTGCGCCGAGTGCTGACGTTCGAGATGGATCGGCAGACACCGTTCAAGGCCGATCAGGTGTATTTCGATTATCGACTTGCCACGAGCCATGCAAACGACCGCAATCTGCATGTCGAACTCACTGTCGTGACGCGCGCGCAACTGGATGCGGAATTGGCTGCCATCGCGGCATGCAAGGCACCTCTGGACGGCGTGGATTGCTGGACCGAAGGCCCTGGCAGCCAGCGCGCCGGATTGAATCTGTTGCCGCCGGAGCAGCGCTTCAAGCGCAAGAATTTGCAATTGCGACTGAATCTGGCACTGGCGGCAGCGGCTCTGGTTTTGCTCGTCACCGGCATGCTGTTGTGGCTTGCCAACCGCGAATCCGCACTCAGTGCGATGCAGGCACAAGTGGAAATCGCGCGCAAAGACGCGACCCAGGTGGCAACATTGCGCAAGACGCTCCAGGACAGCATCGATTCGGCGAATTTCCTCAGCCGCAAGAAACAGGAAACGCCGTTGATGGTCGAATTGCTCGACGATTTGACCCGGCGCCTGCCGGACGACACCTATCTCGAACGCCTGAATGTCGATGAGAAGAACAAGATCGAGTTGCAGGGTTTGAGCGACGACGCATCCAAGCTGATTGGTCTGTTGCAAAAATCGGATTTGCTGACCAATCCGAATGTGCAGGGAACGATTCAGCCGGACCCGCGCACGAAAAAGGACCGTTTCAATATCTCGCTCGAATTCCAGGCGCCAACCGATGCGCAAGCGTCGGACGCCGGTTCGACGCACGCCCAGGGACGCACACCGACACAACGCAAGCCGGTACATCCGGCTGCTTCGGCAAAACCCGCAGGAGTGCGACATGCGCCTGCAAACTGAAGGTCGAAACGGCCGTTTCCTCGCTGTGGTTTTGCTGTTGATCGTGGCGCTGCTGGTCTACGCGCTTGGCCTGCATTGGTGGTTCGTGGCGCCGCAACTGGCAATTTCCGAGCAGATGAGCGATCTGCGCGATCAGCAACAACATTTTGCCCAGACAGCCGCGCAACGGCCGGCGATCGAAAAGCGTCTGGCCCAGGTCCGGCGGTTCGAGCAGGGCAACCAGGCGTTTCTCGCCGACGCCGATTCCAACAGCGCATTCTCCGATTTGACCCAGCGTCTCAAGCAGGCGATATCTGCGCACGCCAAGGACGAGAATCGCTGCGCCATCGTCAGCAATTCCAACTACAAGGGCGGTGTGGAAGAGCTCTACGAACGCGTTACCATCCAGGTGCGTATGCGCTGCACGTTGGAGCCGCTTGCGGGAATTTTCTATGACCTTGAAAACAGCAAGCCGTACTTGTTCATTGATCAGTTGATGATTTATCGGCAACAGGTCGGTTATCGCCGTCCGGGAAGCACGGCCTCGCCGGCATCCACGCTGGATATCCGCTTCAACCTCTCCGGCTACTTGCGCCAATCCGGGAAAAAAGCCCGATGAACATGCCCGGCACCAAACTGTTGACGGTCATTCTGGCTGGCACCTGCGCCATGTTGTTGCTGCTGGTGTTGGCACTGCAATTCGGGCTTGGCCGCGGCTTCAGCTGGCTGCCGCTGGATGCGGCGGCAGCCTCGGCGGCCGGTTCCGACAAGGTGGATCGCGATCCATTCAGGTTGCCGCCCGAAACCGATTTTGTTGCAACCACGCAGCGCCCGCTGTTCAATGAAGATCGCAAGCCCACGCCCGAAGGAAATGACGAGGAAGCGCCGCCGCCACCGCCGAAGGTGGCGCTGACCATTGAACTGACCGGTATTGTCCTGACGCCGCAATTGCACCTGGCGATGATCAAGGACAAGGCGAAAAACGACACCATCGCGCTAAAGGAAGGCATGCCGATGCCCGGCGACGAAGGTGGCTGGACGCTGACCGAGATCAAGCCGCGCAGCGTGATTTTCAAGGAAGCCTCCGGCGATGAGGTTGAAGTGGAACTGACGACTGCTGTTGCCAGTCCCAATGCCAATGCTCATCCCCACGGCAGGCCCGGCATGCCGGGAGGAGTGAGGGGCCGGGCGGGTCTGCATCCGGAGCTTGCCAACCGCCAAGCCGAGCAATTGCAACGCCGCATTGAAGAGCGCCGCAAACAGATGCGCGAACAAGCCGAGCGCATGCGTCAACAGCAACAGGCCGCAAGGAAACATTGACGGGGGTGTGTTCGACAGTTTGTCAATGCGATGCACGGATGCATCGCACGCGCATCGATCACGAAATTGATCGATGCGCGCAGCGACGTTCGCGGGCTGTGCCTGCGCGGAGCGACTGAAAAGGTCCAGGAGGGGCTTTTTTCAGCAAAAAACCATGCGAATCGTACCGGAGTGCACCACGTGTCCCTACGCCAATCCAGTTTCATCGCCGCGTTGCTTGCGGTACTGCTCGCCGGTTGTGCGACGTCGCCTGCGCGATCGCACTACGGTCTGACCGGCGACGTCAGCCCGGCCAAGCCGTTCTCTGCTTCGGTGGCGCAAGACGAAGGCCCGATTGAGATAAAGACGAGCGCGACCGAAAAGGCAGTCAAGGCCGTCATCGAGCCCGGTACTGGCAGCTTCATCGACGAAAAAGCGGCGAGCGCGCCCATACCGTCGCCGAAATTGGCGGAAGGTCAAATCACGTTCAATTTCGAGAACCAGCCGATCCAGGCCGTCGTACAGGCGATCCTGGGTTCGTTGCTCAAGGAAAACTACACGATTGCGCCCAGCGTCACCGGCAACGTCACGTTCTCCACGGCCAAACCGATCACTCCGGCGCAGGCCATGCCGATTCTGCAGATGCTGCTGGGTTGGACCAACAACGCCCTGGTGCACAAGGAAGGCCGTTACGAAGTCGTGCCGATCAAGCAGGCCATTCCCGGCAATCTCACGCCACGTACCACCGCGCCATCCATGGCCAACGGTTACGAGGTGCGCGTTTTTCCGTTGCAGTACATCGGCGCCAAGGAGATGGAAAAGCTGCTGAAACCCTATGCCAAACCCGATGCCGTGGTTTCCGCCGACGAAGCGCGCAACATGATCGTCATGGCCGGTACCGCGACTGAACTGGCCAACTACCAGCGCACCATCCGGGTATTCGATGTCGACTGGCTCAAAGGCATGTCGGTAGGGCTGTACACCTTGCGCAACATGGATGTGGGCAAGGTCATGCCGGAGCTGGACAAGATATTCGGCAGTACCGGCGACTCGCCGCTGGCGGGCATGTTCCGTTTCATTCCGATGGACACGACCAATGCCATCGTCGTCATCACCCCGCAAAAGGAATACCTGGCCCAGGCCGAAAGCTGGATTCACCGGCTCGACGCCGGGGCCGGCGAGAACGGTACCCAGCTCTATGTCTACGACGTGAAGAACGTGAAAGCCGTGGACCTGTCGGATCATCTCAACGCCATCTACACCGGACAGGTCAGCCAGCGCTCGAGCAACGAAGGCAATGTCGCGCCGGGATTGCAGCCGGTCAGCATCGGCCAGTTCAACAGCGGCAACACCGGTCGAGGCGGCAGCTCGACGATGCAGGGCAAATCATTGTCCAAGAGCCGTGGCGGCTCGAATCTTTCCACGACCGGCAGCGGCAAGCCACTGTCGTCCGGAAACAAGGAAACCGATATCCGCATCACGCCGATCGAGGAAAACAACCAGTTGCTGGTCATGGCCACGCCCGGAGAGTGGGATTCGATTACCGCAGCGATCCATCGCCTGGACGTGCCTCCGTTGCAGGTACAGATCGAGGCGAAGATTCTGGAAGTGACGCTGGATGGCCAATTGCAATATGGTGTGCAGTGGTGGTTGTCGGGGCTGATCGGAACATCCGAGGGTTCTGCCGAGACAAACGGGAGTTATGGGCCGGGCTTTACCGGCAACTCGCATGACCGACATCGCGCGTCCCTTGGCGCGATGGCTGGCGCCGGACCGGTGGCGAACGGTGGAATTTTCTACTCATTCCTCAACAAGAATTTCGAAGTCGCTCTCAACGCGCTGCAAACCAGCGGCAACACCAAGGTTCTGTCGTCGCCATCGCTGGTGGTGATGAACAATCAGGAGGCGCAAATTACGGTAGGCGATCAAGTGCCTGTAATTTCGACGTCGATTATCGGTGTAAGCGGTCTGACAGGTACGACCAACACCACAGCCAACAATTACAGCAACACCGGAATTGGCCAAGCCTCCTATATCAGTACGGGTGTGACGCTTGACATTACGCCGCGAGTCAATCCGGGCGGCCTGGTGTATATGGATGTCAGCCAGCAAGACAGCAGTCCTGGGGTAGCTTCCGGTTCGAATCCGAATCCGCCGATCAGCCAACGCAACCTGCAGACCCAGGTTGCCGTGCAGAGCGGCCAAACGGTGCTTCTTGGCGGGATGATCAAGGATAGCGATATCGATCAACAAACCGGCCTTCCACTTTTAAGCAAAATCCCGATTATTGGCAATCTGTTCGGCAATACGTCCAAGCATCACACGCGCACCGAACTCATCGTGTTGATCACTCCACGCGTCGTCACGAATTCCGACGAGGCCCGTCAGATGACGCAGGAATACGAAAGCAAGTTCGAATCGCTCAAGCCGCTGCAAGCTTCCCGTGCAGCAGTTCGAGAGGATGCGGTTCCGGCTGCACCAGCCGCGAAACCGCAACCGAAAAAACCCGTTCAATCGAAATCCAATGAGGATGTACCCAGTGAAAAGTAGAAAAGTATATTTGACTCGTGCCGGCGTGCTGTTGGCGCTGCTCGCGCTGGCCGGGTGCATGTCCATGATCAAGAAGAACGAGGATGCTTCGGTCATCAAGCAGCGTGCTGTGCAGCGCTGGGATTACCTCATCGCGCATCAGGCCGAAAAAGCTTACGATTTCCTATCGCCCGGCTATCGCGCTACGAAAACGCGCGATGCCTACGTCCGGGAAATGAATGGCCGCGGGATCCACTGGAGCAAGGTGCATTTCGGTTCGCAAAAGTGCGATGCGGACACCTGCAAGGTCTATCTGACTGTCGATTACAGGATGCATATGGGCGGCCCGGTCGGCAACGTCAACACCAGCGGTTTCGTCGTCGAAACGTGGATAAAAGCCGATGGCCGCTGGTGTTTCCTGCCCAATGCGCTGGCCCCGACCAAGCTGGGCAAATCCGGGGATTCCTGAGCCATTTTGTGAACCAGGCACAGGATTGCATTGCCTTTGGCTTTGTCATAGGATACATTCGCTGTTGCCCACCCTGTTTCCTGTGGCTTAGGGGCCTTATGGCTTGCCCGAACAGGTTGGCGAAAAAGCAAAAAGCCCTGTGGTCAAATTAGGAGTGTTGTGATGAACAGAAATAGCTTGACGACTGCCGTCATCGCCGGTATCGCCGGCGTTGCGGGCATCGCCAGCATGGCGAATGCCGTCAACCTGAACCCGGATGGTCTGGGTCAGGTTCTTCTCTACCCGTATTACACCGTCAATTCCGGACAGAATACGCTGCTGTCGGTGGTCAACACCACCGCTGTCGGCAAGGCGGTCAAGGTGCGCTTCCTCGAAGGCTACAACAGCCGCGAAGTGCTCGACTTCAACTTGTTCCTGTCGCCGTTCGACGTGTGGACGGCTGGCGTGTTCGCGCTCAGCGATGCGGGTGTCGGCACCACTGGCACGAGTGATGGTGCGGCTATTCTTACGTACGACAACAGCTGCACGGCCCCTTCGCTGGACGAAAGCACCTCGCCGGGTGGCTTGAAATATGTGGCGTTCCGCACCTACGCCTACGGGAACGACGGTGGTCCGGCGACTGCAGATCGTACGCGTGAGGGTCACTTCGAGATGATTGCCATGGGCGATATCGACCCAGCCAGCGCCTTGGCAGCTGATATCACTCACGTGAACAGCGTTCCGCCGGATTGCGGCAGTGCACAAGGTGATGCGGCGGGCAGTCTTAATGTGCCAACGTCCGGCCTGTTCGGTGCGGCTTCTGTCGTCAACGTAGCCAATGGTACGTATTACGCCTACAACGCCGATGCGTTGGAAGGGTTCACCTCCACGACCTTGCTGTCCGATACCAGTAGCCTGACCCCAGGCCTGGCGCAGGTGAACGATGCAGGTTCACCGACCACCGTGTCCGCGTTTGTGTTCAACAACGGTTCAGTGGTCGAGGCCGACTACGATCAAGCTACGCAAGCCATCGACGCAGTCAGCGCCGTGTTCGACGCATCCAATCTCTACAACGAGTGGCAGGCTGCCAGCGATGGCAGCGTGGGCTCGGATTGGGTGGTCACTTTCCCGACCAAGCGTTACTACGTCGATAAGCTGTATACAGGCACCACCGCTGCCATCCCGCCGTTCGAGGAAGGCTTCAGTGAGGTTACTGACGGCTTGTCCTGCGATGTTGTAGGCATCAACCTCTACGATCGTGAAGAGAACACCACGACGCAGACGACCTGCGGCTTCTCGCCCTGTCCTCCGGGTCAGCCGCCATCCTCGCTCTGTCACGAGACCAATGTCATCACCTTCGGTGGTAGCAGCATTCTCGGTTCGGGTCTGACCTCGAACATCGCACCAATTGGAAGTAACGGCTGGTTGAGTCTGTCGTTCACCGATTCGACCCATGGTGGTACGGCGCCGGCGACCGACATGCATGCTATGAACCCGGATCTTAACGGTACGGTGTTCTACGGCCTGCCGGTCACCGGCTTTGAAGCGGTCAACTTCATCAATAACGACGTTGGCGGCGTACTGGCGAATTACAGTGGCGTGAACCGCCATCGCAGTTCGCGTTGCGCCGATACCACGCTTCTCGCCGGGGCTTGTTCCTGAGCCCTGTCGATCCTGTTGTAGTGTTGTTGTAATCGAGGGGCCCATTCGGGCCCCTCGTTTTTTTAGTGAATACTTAATGCAATTCTTGCGACTGATTACGCTGCGACGAGTACAATTGCCGGGTTGCCCCAGTTGAGATTTTCAAATATGTCACGTTTGCTATTGCTTGCCGGACTGTTGTTCGCCGCGTCCGTATCCGCCCAAACCACGATCAAGATCACGGTGCCAAACGGCCAGTTATGCACATACACGACCGGCCCGGTTACATCGGCTTCCGGCGGCGTCCTTCAGGCGACTGCGACGGCACAGACCGGCTTGGGCTGCAACAATGCCGGCAGCGGCGGCACGCCGTCGGCTGATTTCACGTATTCCGCTTCCGGATTGACTGTGACGTTCACCGATACGTCCACTGACCAGGGTGGAACCATTGGCACCCATCAATGGACATTTGGTGATGGCGGCACATCCACGGCCGCCAATCCGGTGCATACCTATACCTCTCAAAATACCTACAGCGTAACGGAAACGGTAACCGACAGCATAAACAGTTCGCAAAGCTCGAAGACGAAATCGGTGACGGTTGTCGTTGACAACGGAAACTGCGCGGTCATCGCGAGTTCGACTCCCGGCATTGCGAATTTTCAGCGACTGACCGGAAACATTTCTCTTTATTATTTCAACACCTACCGCACCGTAGACATCACCAATTACGAATCGGTATACCTTGCTGCGTGGCCCGGCGAAATTGGGCACACGGCCGACTTCCATATAGGGACGAATCAGTACATTTCTCTGAAATTTACCGTGCCGGACGGTTATTGGGCCAACGCACCAGTTAACACGCAGGGACAGTATTTTATCAACACATCGGATTTCACAGCCAAGGTTAGTATGACCCTGAGCACGAAATGCGGTGATTTCAGTAATCCCGCCACAAATCCCACGAGCAGCGTGGTCAGTGGGTGTTACAAGAATTTGTTGCCATCGAATCAATACCTGGCGTGGAAAAAAGGCGGGCAGTGCGAGCTTCAGGACAATACGACGTATTATCTGAACATCATCAATGCCGATATCAGTCAGGTGCTGCCAAATGGAGGCGGTACGGCCTCTTCCAGCAAGGATCTGCCGGCCGCGCAATGTACATCCTATTGCACAGCACCGATCTTCGATAAAGTGCCTAATGATTACCCATGATAAGTACGATTGGACCGATTGCCTGTAAAGGGCAGAAGAGTGCTGAGGAAAGACAACACCATGCCGCCATCTGGCGGCATGGTGTTGTATGGAATCGTGGATTACGTGGTCGTGCTGGGCAAAGTACGAAACTTTCGCGATAGAACAAAGTCTTAAATCACTCCGCCAGCAGTGCAGTTTTTCAGGAACAAATCCAATGAAGTCAAGCAATCGAAATTTGTGGAACGTCGTTTCGGGCATCCTTACCTGCCTGCTATTGTCGCTGGTCGCGGGTATGGCGGTTGCCCAGAATGGCAACACGTTGCCGCCCGGCGTGGTCGCGGCGCAAGGAGGCGTCCAGGTCACGTTGAAGGATATCGATGCTTACGCGGACCAAATGCCGAAAAAAGATCGCGCGGGATTTTTCGACAGTCCCAAGCGCATCGAAAGCGTGATCATGAACTTGTTGCTTAAGCGCCAATTGACGGCACAAGCACATGCGGCAAAGATCGATAGCGACCCGAACGTAGTACGGCAAATCCAGCTGGCTACCGAAGATACGCTGGCGCGTGTGCAGCTTGAGCACTACCGCGATAATCTAAAACAACCGGCATTCGACGAACTGGCACACGAATACTATCTAAGTCACCAAGACGAATTCGTCATTCCGGGCAAAGTCAAAGTCAAGCATGTGCTGGTGTCGACCAAGCAGCGCAGCGACGACGAGGCCAAGGCGCGTATAGGCGAAGTGGAAGCCGCGGCGCGCGCGCACCCGGATCAGTTCGATACGCTCGTGGAAAAATACTCGGATGATCCGAGCGTGAACGACAATCACGGGGTAATTGACGATGCCGCTTCGGGCAGGATGGTTACACCATTCGCGAAGGCTGCGGCCGCCCTGAAAAAACCGGGTGAGATATCTCCTGTCGTCAAAACTGAATATGGTTATCACGTACTCAAGCTGATCAGCCGCGAAGCGGATAAACAGAAGAGTTTTGCCGACGTACGCGCGGGTCTGATAGCAAAGTTGCGCGATAACTGGATCGAACGACAAATAGCCGAGTACACGGGCAAACTGCGCGGTAATCCGTTGAGCGCAAACCCGGATCTGGTAGCTTCCTTGCGTACGCGTTACGTTACTCCCGGTACCGTATTGCCCGAACAGGCCGCGCGCGAAGCCAAGAAAAACGCCGCCAATGCGAAGGCAGCCAAGCCGCATCCGTAGGATGGTTTGAGCGCGGCGATTCACATTGCGATGCGCAACGCGCAATTGGCCGCAACGCTGGGTCCGGATTCCCCCGGGCCCTCAGTGCGCGACGCAGCCTATACCGGATTGCGTGTCCCGCGTGGGAAAGGCATCGCGCAGCAGTCCCTGTGGTTCGAAATCTACAGATCGCCGCGGCAATCCCCCCATTTTTAGCTGACAGCAAAAGTGGAGCTTTGCGGCCATCGCCAATTTCTGCATGGGAGTAATGCCGCCGAGCGCCATGTTCGGGCGTTCGTGGTTGTATGTCCATAGCCAGCGTGTAGCGGTTTCCTGCACCTGCTCGATCGAGTCGAACAGGGTTCGTGCAAGCCATGCATAGCGCACCGTCCGGTTGTAGCGCTCGACGTAGGCGTTGTGCTGCGGCTTGCCCGGTTGGATGTGGTCGATCCGTATGCCACGCTGTGCGGCCCAGGCCAGTAGCACACCACTGATGTATTCCGGGCCATTGTCACAGCGAATGGCCCCAGGCTTGCCGCGCCACTCGATGATTTGGTCCAAGGCCCGGGTCACGCGAGCCGATGGCAGCGACAGGTCGACTTCGATTCCCAGTCCCTCCCGATTGAAGTCGTCGATCACGTTGAACAACCGGAAGCTGCGCCCATCGCTGAGCTGGTCATGCATGAAATCCATCGACCACACCTGGTTGATCGGCTCGGGTACCGCCAACGGTTCGGGCCGCTCGCGCACGAGGCGTTTCTTCGGCTTGGTCCGCAGGTTCAATTCCAGCTCCCGGTAGATGCGGTATACCCGCTTGTGGTTCCAGCCAAAGCTCTTGACGTTGCGCAGGTGCAGGAAGCACAAGCCAAAGCCCCAGTCGCGGTAGGTCGTGGTCAACCGCACCAGCCAGTCCGCGATCCGTGCGTTCTCCTCGCGTGCCTTGGCCTGATAGCGATAGCACGTCTGGCTTAGCACGAAGGTCTGGCAGGCGTGCCGGATGCTCGTTCGCCCGCTCTCCACTACCCATCGGGCCATCTCCCGGCGTTGAGATGGCCTCACCATTTTTTTGCCATCGCCTCCTTCAGCAGCTCTGCACTGAGCTGCGCGTCGGCGTACATCTTCTTCAGGCGTCGGTTCTCGTCCTGCAGTTGCTTGAGCTGAGCCATCAAGGACGCGTCCATGCCGCCGAACTTGCTGCGCCATTTGCAACGAGCGGGGTCAGGTTCACTTCTTCCGACGCATCATACCGCCGTAAGTGAACCTGACCCCGTTCTTCGCCTTGTTTGAGCACGGTCAGAATCTGACTGTCGGGTAAATCGGGATTTTTTCATGGTACCTCCAATACGGAAAAGATTACGAGAAAATTCCAACTTCTCTGCGGCTGTCGAGAACGATTTGCCGTGGGGCACGGATGACCGCGCATCGGGATGCTCCCAACATTCCCGCCAGCCGTGCTTGCGGTCACGCAATATCCGCGCGCCTCTGCGATAATGCGCGGCCTAGTTGTTGACCCAGGTTACGCATGCCGGCTTTCAGACTTGTTCTGCATTTCATCCGCCGTGAAATCGGAAACCGCTACCTGGGCAGTTTCAGCGGCGGCCTGTGGGCGCTGTTCCAGCCGTTGATCCAGCTTGCGGTCTACGGTTTCGTGTTCACCTATGTATTCAAGGCGCATTCTGCCGGGGGGCCGAACGCGCCGGCGTATGTGCCGTTTCTGGTCATGGGGCTGTGGCCGTGGAACGCGTTTTCCGAGGCCCTGACGCATGCGACCACTTCAATCCAGAGCAATGCCGGATTGATTCGCAAGGTGGCAATGCCAAGGGAGGTGCTGGTTGTCGCTGCCGTGGTGGCCAGCTTTCTCCTGCAAGGACTGGGATTCATCGCCATCGCAATCGCCTGCGCTTGTTCGGCGTGCCGGTGGATCTCACAATGCTGCCGTTGGCGTTGCTCGGCTTCGCGCAATTCTCGATACTCGCACTCGGCTATGGATTCTTTTTCGCCGCGATCCAGGTATTCATTCGCGATCTATCATCAGCGTTGCCGCAATTGTTGATGCTGTGGATGTTCACGTCGCCGATTTTCTATGCGCGCAACATTTTGCCGCCGCGCATCGACCATCTGCTTGCGTTCAATCCGATTACCCATTACATCGAATTCTTCCGCGCCACGCTGCTGCATTCGGGAACAATCAACTGGACCACACAAGCGCTTTCGCTGCTGGTTTCGCTGATCGTGCTCGCCATCGGATACGCCGTATTTCGCCGCCTCGGCCCGCATTTTGAGGACTTCCTTTGAGTACGCCGCTGCTGGTCGAAACCCGTGGACTCGGAAAATCCTATCCGCTGGTTTTCCGTTCGCGAGATCGCGTGCGGGCGCTCTATCATTTGTTGATCGGACGCGAACGCGCAGACGATATCACCGTACTGCGCGATGTGAACCTGCAAGTCGCGCCGGGTCAGTCGCTGGGTCTGATCGGCGAAAATGGTGCGGGCAAATCGACCCTGCTCAAACTGTTGACCGGCGTGCTCACCCCGACCAGCGGCAGTGTCGTGGTCAACGGCCGTGTCGGGGCGTTGTTGGAACTCGGCGCAGGATTTCATCCCGAATATTCCGGCCGCGACAATATTGCCATGTCTGCTGCGCTGTATGGATTGAGCGAGGAAGAAACCCGTGCGAAGCTGCCGGAAATTGTCGAATTCGCCGATATCGGGCGCTATATCGACGAGCCGGTCAAACACTATTCGTCCGGCATGGTCGTGCGGCTCGGGTTTTCCGTTATTGCGGCGCTGAAACCCGATCTGCTGATTACCGACGAAGTCCTTGCGGTCGGGGACGAATCGTTTCAGAAGAAATGCGTGCGCTGGATCGAGGAGTTTATCGAAGGCGGCGGCACTTTGATCCTGGTTTCCCACAGCATGTATCACGTCCAAAAATTGTGTCGTCAGGCATGCTGGATCAAGCAAGGCAGGATAGAAGCCAGCGGCGACGTATTCGACGTCACGCAGGCCTATCTGGCCTATCAGGAACGCAAGTCCGGGCGTGAAACGTCCCAATCCCGCCGAGTCGAGGTAGCCGGGCAGAACCTGGAATTCTATCTGCTCGAGCTGACCGCAAACGACAGTAGTGCCGAAACACCGCTGGTACTGTCCCAGGGCGACGATTTGCAGCTTCGCGTACGCGTCCATTCACGTGATGGCCGTGAGCCGACCGTAGCGTTCGGTATCTCGCGTGCTGATGGCACGCCGGTATACGGTGTCGGCAGCGACATGGATGGCGCGCGTGTGCAGCGCGAAAGCGGGAACGTCTATTCAACGGAAATCACGTTTTCGGAGATTGCCTTGCTGCCGGGGTCGTACGTGCTCAAAGCCTACCCGATGGATCCGGAGGCAATGCGCTTGTTCGATACCATGGAACGCGGTTTGGTGATTCGGGGAGAATCACGCGAGTTCGGTATGGTGCGCTTGCAACATCGCTGGAAGGCCGGCTAAGCAAGAGTACCGCGAGCGGGTTGTCGGATGAGTCTCGAGTAGTGCAGAGGGCGCGTTTTGCCGGCGGCCGTTGGCACGGTGATCAAGGGGCGGGACGCCGACGCCGACTCGGCAACGCGATTCGTTGCCCTTCAAACGCGTGAGCGTATCGGCAAGACAAGCCGCAACGCGTAACAGGTCAAGTGCGATTAGCCGCGCGCGACCGGAACGGTTTCGCTGCGACCGTATAACCCATTATTCTGATTTGCTTTTTTCCGCTTTTGGGATGCGTGATCGGGTGAGGTCTGGCTAGACTGTGGTCAGGACGCCAATTATACTGGAACGATTATCCGCAGCGTTCGCACGGGCAATTTCTTGCTCATGCGGTTCATCATGCCGCTTGATGCGCAAAGCGCTTCCCTGACCGGAACCGACGATGTCCGGTCGCTCAAATTCATACCCGACGACATTCCGCAATGCATTCGACCCAACTCGCCGTCAACGCACCGTTTGTGCAACCAAGACAAATCTACTGCCTGCACTTCGATATCGTGCACGGATGTCAACTGCGTTGTGTCGGTTGTCCAAATTCCACGCTGTTGCCAAAAATCAAACGCATCAGCGTCGAGGATTTCCGCGTATGTCTCGGCAATATCGACGTGGAAAAGATTCATACCATGCGCTTGTTCAACTTCGGCGAACCGCTGCTGCACAAGCACCTGTCCGAAATCATTTCGGTGATACCCGAGCAGCGCTGGAAAGCGTCGATCGTGGAAATTTCCACCAATGCGCAACGTGTCGATTGGGCCGATTTCGAGAACGCACTCAAGCAGGAAGTCGTGACACGTCTCGTCGTGAGCTGCGACGGAAACGGCACTGCCGAAGAATACGAGCGTTTGCGCCCGCCGTCGAAGTGGGAGCATTTGATCGAATTTCTGGATCGCGCGCGCGTTTTGCGCGATCGCTGGTCGCCCGGCCTGCAATTGATAACCAAGACAGTCGTCGAGAATGCCGCAGACATGCAGCGCTGGCGCGATATTCTCGTGCCGCGCGGTTGGACCCCGGAATTTCGCGGCTGGATGGCATTGCCGGAATCGGCGCAGAACATGACCAATCGTCGTCTTGAGGTACCCACCGGTTCCTGCGTATTTCTGGCCGACCCGAAGGAGTACGATCACCATCCATGGGGTGGGGAAATCAGATTGCTCTACGTGGATGCCGACGGTACGGTCGTGCCATGCTGCATTCACCCCAGAGCCGGCGTGTTCGGCAATCTGAAGACGCAGAAGTACAGCGCGATACTTAACGGGGCGCAACGTGCTGCATTCAAATTGCAAATGGAGAGCGATCGGTCCGGTATGTCGATTTGTGGGCAGTGCGACATGGGACCGGCCGGCAACGAAGGGCCGTCTTTTCACAGTTCGATGTTCGTCGATACCTGAAACTGACGGTGAGATTGAAGCGGTGTCCGGCTCGCGTGACCAGTGGCGTATCGCGCATGCATTGCGCAAAGTTGCACTCAGCTGCGGCTTTGGCCTCGTATGGCCTGCAATCAACCACAAGGCATTTGCCGACGCGGGCTTCGCGTCATGACGGATGTGGCCCGACTGGACTTCACCGGCGAACGCTTTACTCCCGAATGCGTGCGCGAGATTTGGTACGAGCACTGGCACCGCTATGTTTTTGCGCGCGCTTTTGCGACAGGCAAGCGCGTGCTCGATGCGGCGTGCGGCGAGGGTTACGGTAGCGCGTTGCTTGCCGATGTGGCGGAAAGTGTTCTGGGCGTTGACGTCGCCCGACAGGCGGTCGATCACGCGCGTGTGCGTTACGGGGGGCGTGCCAATCTGAAGTTTGTGCAAGGCGATTGCACGGTGCTGGATGTTGAACCTGCCAGTTTCGATCTGATCGTGTCGTTCGAAACGCTTGAACACGTTGCGGCCCACGAAGCACTCACCGCCGGATTCGCGAAGGCGCTTGCCCCCGGCGGCATGTTGATTGTTTCATCTCCGGACAAGCGCACCTATAGCGAAGTAAACGGATATCGCAACGAGTTCCACGTGCGTGAGCTGTACCGCGAAGAATTGCTTGCATTGCTTGGCGCACATTTTCCGCATGTGCGATTGTATGGTCAGAAGCTGCTGTTCCAGTCGGCCATTTGGGCGCTGGACGGCTCGCCGCGCACGGTCGATGCGCGAACGGCAACCGGTACGAGCGAGCCGGATTCGGGGCTGCGGTACGATCCGCTGTATTTCATCGCTGTTTGTTCGCAAGAGCAGTTGCCGCGTGACTTGCCTGAACTGGCGCTGTTCGGGGATCGGGAAGAATCGGTGTATCAGCATTACAATGACGAAGTGCGCAAGAACATGAGCGCCGGCGCGCGCCTGGCCGAACTCGAGGCGGAAAATATCGAGTTGCGCCACAAAGTCGATAGTGTGCCTGCCGCAGGCCTGTCCTGCGCACCTGCCGTTGCGCCGCATCGGCCATGGTGGCAACGGCTGTTCGGCCGACATTCGTCCTGAGCCTCATATCCAGAAACCAGTCGGAATTCGCGATGCAGGAAACGCTCAACTATCAAGTCACGTACGGTGCCCAGACTCCGGCACCGCGTCCGGACCCGGACGCACCGCTGTTCGCGTCCGAAGACGGCAGGGTGGCATCGTTGTCGAGTCAGGAATGCATCTTTCAGGTCAAGCGCAGTGGCGACACGCACGTGATGACCTTCCAGGTGCTGCAGGCGATGGATCAGTGCCGCGAGTTTCGCAGTCTGGACGAACATGCCGCACGGATCGAATCGACCATAGCCGGATTGGCTGGCAAACAAGCCGACATCCGCCGCGTGCTCGATGGGCTGGTACAGCGCGGTTTGCTCGTGTCTGACCGAATCTTCATTGAGCGCCTCACCAACGTGCCGGCGATTACCCCGCAGGATTTGCGTGCCGTGTTCATTCGTGCCTGCGACCGACCGCAACAATTGCACCATTTGCTTGGCAGTTTGAGCAGCTACGAACGCGATTACCGGGCGGCGCGGCGCTATGTTGTGCTGGACGATTCTTCGTTGCCGGCGCACATGAACGAACAGCGCGATGCGTTGCGCGAATTCGCGCGCACGACCGGATGCAAGGTTACCTACATTGGCAGCGCCGAATCCGCGAAAATCGTGGGCAAGCTAAGCCGTGCGCAACCGCAGGCAAAACTGGCGTTGTCGCGCGCGCTGTTGCGCGATTCGGATGCGCGCGCGGCCCGTTTCGGCGGCGGCCGCGGCTGGAATATGGCGCTTCTGCTTTCGGCGGGCGCGCGTCTGGCGATGCTTGACGACGATTTGCGTCTGCCGCTGCGGCGCCCTGAATTTGCCCGCGACGGCATGGATCCGAATCCGAATGCGCAGGCACTCGCGCGCTTTCCGTCGAGCATGGAAAACGCACTCGCCTGGGGCGAGCCGGTTGCGCAGGATCCGTTCGAGTTGCATTTGCAGGGTTGCGGTCAGATGCTGGGCGCCCTCTCGCATGAGCGATATCCGCTGGATCGAAGGGCGCTGCGCGGTTTGAATCTGGGCCGTCTTGCCGAGTTCAATGCCGACTCGCGCATTCTCGCAACGCAAACGGGAACCTGTGGCAGTTCGCGCACGGAAACTGGCCTGTGGTTGTATCAACTCGATGCAGAAAGCCGCGCGGAATTCTGGCGCGAGCGCAGCGCATATCAGGCCAATGTCGACGCCCAGCATTTGTGTCATGCCGTAGCCCAGGCGCGGGTGTCGACAATGACCAATTTCACTCCGTTTACGCTGGACAACAGTGACCTGTTGCCTTGTACGAATCCCGTCGGTCGCGGCGAAGATGGCCTGGCTGGCGCATTGATGCGCTACTGTCATCCGCATAGTGTCATGCTCGAACTTCCCGAGGCGATCGGTCACGTGCAGGAGATTGCACGCAAACGCTCGGACAAGACCATGGCCGCGTATGAGCCGCGGGTCAACCATTTCCTGCGCGACTATGTGCAGCGCCAATTCGGTGCGTTCCACGCAGCAGATACCGGGCAACGCATGAGCTCGATGGCCGACGTCCTTCGCGACCTGGCGGCGGCCAGCGTCGACGACCGCATCTCGCACTTGCGCGAATACCTGAGTTATATCCGCGCCGACATCATCGATCGCTTGCAACACCAGATCGAAGCCGCGCCCGACGCGCCGGTCTACTGGCAAGCCGACGCGCGCGCAATCGTGCAGGCCAATGCGCGCGCCTTGTTGGCCAAGTCCCCACCGCGGCTGGGCGATTGGGTAGCAGACATCGATGAAGCGGGTTGTGCCACCGCCCTGGCCACGGAGTTGAACGATTTCGCCGACATTTGCGAGCACTGGCCAGCGCTGTGGCAACACGCCGCCGAGCAGGGCGAGAAGCTGCTGTCGGGTGTTTGATGGCGGGAGAAATGGGGATGCGGAAACGCAAAGCGCGGAATGCGAAGAGCTTGACACGCTCGTCATTCCCGCGTGACCGCGAATCGGGTTCCTTGCCGGACTTTTGTGTGCCGTTGACTGAAAAGCAGGAACCGGATTGCATGTCGCTTCCGGCGGCGTGCCCTGCGCGACAAATGCGGCGCGAATGTTCGTTCCGGCATTCCCGGATCTTGTCCGGAACAGGCTTCGCCTCCACGGTCCGGGTGCCGCTTCGCGGCCCGGGAATGTCGGGCGTCTGATTTTGCGATTGCCGATTCCCGACGCTCACGTCTCACCTTCAACCCGATTCGCTGCAGGCAAAACCATCAAGCCCCGATCCGCCAACCCCACTCCCGGTCTGACCAGCGTCGTCATCGTCGCGGCCGATAGCGGTGACGAGCTTGGCGGATGCGTCGAAAGTGTGCTGGCCGCAAGGGGGGCAATCGAAGTCATCGTCAGCGACAACGCTTCCCGCGATGGATCGGTTTCGGCGTTGACCAAGAATCATTCGGCGGATTCGCGTTTGCGCATTGCTCACAATGCGGCAAATCTTGGTTTCGGAACCGGTTGCAATCGCGGTGCGGCTCTGGCATCGGGCGACGCGTTGTTGTTTCTCAATCCCGATTGCCGGGTCGAAGTTGATACGTTTTCGCGACTGCGCGGCATTGCCGGCAGCGATTCGCGAATCGGTCTTGTGGGTGTGAATGTTGTCGGCCCGGATGGCAAGCCGGAACCGGCCAGCCGGCGCCGCGATCCGTTGTTGCGTCGAGCCTTGTCGACCATGACCGGTTTGTCGCGTTGGCAATCGCGCTGGCCGGGGCTTTCAGGAGTCGATTTGCCGGCACCGGATGTGATGGTCGCAATCGAAGACGTCGACGCCGTTTCCGGCGCGGCCATGTACTTGCCGCGTTCCATATTCGAGCGCATTGGCGGATTCGACGAGGGATATTTTCTGCATTGCGAGGATCTGGATCTGTGCCGCCGCGTGCGCGACGCCGGATTCCGGGTCGTGTGCGCGAACGATGTCCACGTACAGCATGCGAAGGGTACGTCCAGTCGCAAGCGACCGACTTTCGTGGCGCGCCACAAGCATCAGGGAATGTGGCGGTGGTTCACGAAATTCGACCCGGCGGCACACAATCCGCTGCTGCGCGCGCTGGTCTGGCTGGGGCTATGGGCGCATTTCGTGGTGCTTCTGCCCGTGTGCCTGTGGCGGGCATGCAAGGCCGCGGTTCAGCGGTAGCGGTTGATTTCGTCGCGCAACGACAGCGCCACATTGCGGGAGGCCTCGGCAAAAACTTCGTCGGACGAGGCATACAGCACCGCGCGCGACGCGCTGATCATCAGGCCCGCGCCTCGCGAATCCTTGCCGTTGCGCACAACCGACGCGACATCGCCGCCTTGTGCGCCGATGCCAGGAATCAGCAACGGCATATCGTCCCCGACAATCCGGCGCACGTCGGCCAGCTCTTGCGGGTAGGTCGCGCCAACAACGAGCGCGCAGTTTGCATTTGCATTCCAGTCGCGTGCGACGCGCGCCGCGATGTGCTGGTAGAGCTTGCGATCGACTCCGTCTGTGCCGGCTATCGCAAGTTCTTGAACGTCGCCTGCACCGGGATTGGAAGTGTGGCACAGAATCACCGCACCCTTGTCGGCACGATCCAGAAACGGTTGTAGTGCGTCGCGTCCAAGGTACGGATTGAGCGTGACCGCATCGGCACGATAGCGTTCGAACGCTTCGGTTACATAATGCTGCGCCGTGCTGCCGATGTCGCCACGCTTGGCATCAAGGATGACGGGAATGCCCGGATGCGTAGTGTGGATATATGCGATCAGTCGCTGCAACGCATCTTCAGCACGTTGTGCGGCGAAGTGGGCAATCTGTGGTTTGAAACAGCACACGAGATCGGCACAAGCGTCAACGATGTCGCGGCAAAACGAAAAAATTGCATCGCTGTCCTCGCGCAGCATGGTTGGAAATCGCGCGGGTTCCGGATCCAGACCAACGCACAACAACGAATCGTTGCGATTCCAGGCTTGCTGCAACTGATCGACAAAATTCATGCAGGTTCTCCGGCAGTCATGCCAAACCTCGACGTGCATTGTGTATCTTTTCGAGGTTCTCGCGCAGCAGCGGATGCCGAGGCAAACGACGCAACGCGCGCTTGATCAACAGCTCGGCACGCGCGTCATCACCGCTGGCCAGGTTCGCCATGGCGCAAAGATTGAGCACATTGGCGTCGTTGCCGCGCTTGGCCAGCGCCCGCTCAAGGCACTCCAGTGCCGCAGGAAAATCCCTGGCGTCAAGATAGAATTTTCCCGCCATCGTCAGCGCGTCGATGTTGCGCAGCCAGCGATTCAACGTCGATTCCCATTTTTGACGAATGCGTGTGACTGTTTCGATGCGCTGTCGTGGATTATCGTTGCTGCCGAATCCGCAACCCGAATCGCCAACCTGCGCGTTCCATAGACAGGTGATTGCGTCGACGAACAGGAATTGCGTGCGCGCGGCACATGCAATCTGGAAATCGTGGTCTTCGTGCACCAAAAATTCCGGGTCGAATCGCACACCCTCGTCGACCAGGCTGCGATGCACAGCCATCGCGCTGAACGCCGAACGGCTGTGGAAGTACAATTGCAGGTGATGACCCGGCTGACCAACGCGCGCAATCGGTTTGCCGCGTTTGTCGTTCACACGTGCGGTGGAATACACGAGGCGCTCGCCGGCCGGGCGCGGCGCGTTGAGCAAGGTAGCCAGGTGATCGGGCAACAATTCATCGTCGTCGTCGAGGAAATTCAGCCATTCACCATTGGCCGCTTCAAGACAAGCATTGGCCGCTTGCGGTCTGGGGATGCGGCTGTCGGGGTCGGGAAATACCAAGCGCACCGATCGACCCAGAATCGTTTCCGGCAGCTGCCTGTGCGACCGTCCGCACGCGGCAACCACGACAATTTCGACGTTCGGCCAGGTCTGCCGAGCGGCCGAGCGCAGCGCGCGCTGCAGCGATGGTCGATCCATGCTGCGGATCAGCACCGAAGCCAACGGCGCCGATGAATCATTGACAATCGGCTTGTCGGCTTCGGATCTGTTGCGCAGACGATCGATCAGCCACATGGGCGTGTCCAGGATTGCATGCAGCACATGGTAGCGGTTTTGCCACGTAGCTCGCGAGACCGGGAGCCTTCAGCGCGTGGTGCCACATGCGATCCATCGTCAACTACCGAACCCCTGATCTACCTCACGCCAACTTCCTGTACTTGATGCGGTGCGGTTTGGCGGCTTCCTCGCCGAGACGGCGCTTCTTGTCTTCCTCGTATTCGCGATAGTTGCCGGCGAAGAATTCGACGTGCGAATCGCCTTCGAAGGCGAGGATGTGCGTGGCAATGCGATCCAGGAACCAGCGATCGTGCGAGATCACCAGCGCGCAACCGGGGAACTCGAGCATGGCGTCTTCCAGCGCGCGCATGGTTTCCACGTCCAGATCGTTGGAGGGCTCGTCGAGCAGCAGTACGTTGCCGCCGGACATCAGCGTCTTGGCCAGATGCAGGCGTCCGCGCTCGCCGCCGGAGAGTTGACCTACCAGCTTCTGTTGATCCGTGCCCCTGAAATTGAAACGGCCGATGTAGGCGCGCGATTGCAATTCGTAGCGGCCGATGGTGATGATGTCGGCACCGCCCGAAACTTCCTGCCAGACATTGTTCTTGTCGTCGAGTGCGTCCCGGGATTGATCGACGTAGGCCAGCTTGACCGAAGGTCCGATCGCAACTTCGCCGGAATCGGGTTTCTCCTTGCCGATGATCATCTTGAACAGGGTCGACTTGCCGGCGCCATTCGGACCGATGATGCCGACGATCGCACCGGGCGGTACCTTGAAACTCAAGTCGTCAATCAGCATGCGGTCGCCGAATGATTTCGATACATGGCTGAACTCGATGACCTGATCGCCGAGGCGCTCGCCCGGCGGGATGTAGATTTCGTTGGTTTCATTGCGCTGCTGGTATTCGACCGAGTTCAGTTCTTCGAACCGGCTCAGGCGCGCCTTGCCCTTGGACTGGCGACCCTTGGCGTTCTGGCGTACCCATTCGAGTTCGCGCTGGATCGCTTTCTGGCGCGCCTTTTCCGTCGACGCTTCCTGCTTCAGGCGCTCGTCCTTTTGCTCCAGCCACGACGAGTAATTGCCTTTCCACGGAATGCCACGACCGCGATCGAGTTCCAGAATCCATTCCGCCGCGTTGTCCAGGAAGTAGCGATCATGGGTCACGGCCACGACGGTGCCGGGGAATTTCTGCAGGAACTGCTCCAGCCATTCCACGGATTCTGCATCCAGATGGTTGGTGGGCTCGTCGAGCAGCAACATGTCCGGTTTCGAAAGCAGCAGTCGGCACAGCGCGACTCGGCGCTTTTCGCCGCCAGACAGGGTCTTGATTTTCACATCCCAGGGAGCCAGGCGCAGCGCGTCCGCAGCGACCTCGAGGGTGCGATCCAGCGCGTGTCCGTCATTGGCTGCAATCAAGGCTTCCAGGCGTTGCTGTTCAGCGGCGAGCTTGTCGAAATCGGCACCTTCCTCCGCGTAGGCGGCATAGATCGCATCCAGTTGCGCCTGAGCGTCGGTAATCTCCGAGACGCCTTCCTCGACACTTTCGCGCACGGTTTTTTCCGGATCCAGTTGCGGCTCCTGTGCGAGATAGCCGATCTTGATCCCCGGTTGCGGTCGTGCCTCGCCGTTGAACTCGGTGTCTTCGCCCGCCATGATGCGCAGCACCGTGGATTTTCCCGCGCCGTTGAGGCCAAGCAGGCCGATCTTGGCGCCGGGGAAGAAGCTCAGCGAGATGTCCTTGATGATCTGGCGTTTCGGGGGCACGATCTTGCTCACCCCGATCATGGTGTAGATATATTGCATCGTTGGCTCCGTTGCCGGCGGCACCGCGTGCGAGGCGGGCCGCAAAGAAGCGGAATTATCGCCGATGCGCAGGTTTGACGCCAACGCGAGGTGGGCCGGGAAGCCGGAAACCGTTACCATTGCGGTCTTGCCTGTGCCCGATGACCGGAGATTTTTTGATGTTCGCCAAGAATCAGCGTATCGAAGGCTACGATCCCGAACTTGCGGCGGCGATCGCGGCCGAGAATCGGCGCCAGGAAGACCATATCGAGCTCATCGCCTCGGAGAACTACGCCAGCCCGCGCGTGCTTGAGGCGCAAGGTTCGGTGCTGACGAACAAATACGCCGAAGGCTATCCGGGCAAGCGCTATTACGGCGGCTGCGAATATGTGGATATCGCCGAAAAGCTCGCGATTGCGAGGGTGAAGGAATTGTTCGATTGCGACTACGCCAACGTGCAGCCGCATTCCGGCTCGCAAGCCAACCAGGCGGTGTACTTTGCGTTGCTCGCGCCCGGTGACAGGATTCTGGGCATGTCGTTGGCGCACGGCGGCCATCTGACCCATGGCGCAAAGGTGAATCTGTCCGGCAAGATTTTCGATGCCGTCCAATATGGCGTGAACGAGCATGGCTTGATCGACTACGACGAGGTCGAACGGCTCGCGCTGGAACATAAACCGAAAATGGTCGTCGCCGGGTTTTCGGCGTATTCGCAAATTGTGGATTGGGCGCGTTTCCGCGCCATCGCCGACAAGGTCGGCGCGTATCTGTTCGTCGACATGGCGCATGTCGCGGGTCTGATCGCGGCTGGCGTGTATCCGAGTCCACTGCCGCATGCGCACGTGGTGACATCGACCACGCACAAGACGTTGCGCGGTCCGCGCGGCGGCATCATCGTGGCGAAAGCTGCAGGGGAGGAAATCGAGAAGAAACTGCAATCCGTGGTTTTTCCGGGCATCCAGGGCGGTCCGCTGATGCATGTCATCGCCGCCAAGGCAGTGGCCTTCAAGGAAGCGCTGGAACCCGCGTTCAGGGATTACCAGGCGCAAGTCGTGAAAAACGCGCGGGCGATGGCCAACGTATTTGTCGAACGCGGTTACAAGATCGTTTCCGGCGGCACCGACAATCACCTGATGCTGGTCGACATGATCGGCCGCGGCGTCACCGGCAAGGACGCCGAAGCCGCGCTCGGCAAAGCACACATCACCGTCAACAAGAACGCAGTTCCCAACGATCCGCAAAAGCCATTCGTGACTTCCGGATTGCGCATCGGCACGCCCGCGGTAACCACGCGCGGCTACACGGAACCCGATTGCATCGAATTGGCCAACTGGATTTGCGACGTACTCGACGCGCCACAAGACGAGCGCGTAATTGCCACGGTCCGCGAGAAGGCGATGGCGCAATGCGCGCGGTTTCCGGTGTATGGCTGAAAGGCCGGGTATCGGGATTGGTAGAGCCCACCAACATCGACTCGATCGCGTTCCGATTCCCGATTCTCCAGTCCCCATTCCCGGCTCTCTGAATGCACTGTCCTTATTGTCAGCACGAAGAAACCCGCGTAATCGATTCGCGCGTGGCCGAAGACGGCAATACGATTCGGCGGCGGCGCGAGTGCGAGCGTTGCGGCGAGCGTTTCAATACCTTTGAAACGGTTGAAATCAAGTTGCCGGCGATCGTCAAGAGCGATGGGCGGCGCGAAGCATTCGACGAGCGCAAATTGCGCACGGGCGTCGAGCGCGCTCTGCAAAAGCGTCCCGTTGCGAGCGACGCAATCGACCAGGTCATGGGGGCGATTACCCGGCAATTGCGCTCGATCAGCGAACGCGAAGTGCCGTCGCGCCTGATCGGCGAATGGGTCATGACCGAATTGAAGCGCATCGACCAGGTGGCCTACGTTCGCTTCGCTTCGGTGTATCGCCGCTTCGAAGATGTGCAAGCGTTCCGCGAAGAAATCGAGCGGCTCGAACGCGATCTGCCTGAACTGGAAGGGTTGCAGTTGCCGCTGCTGGAAAAGGGGGCGCAGGCATTGTTTTCCGTGCGCGAGTCGAAAGCACGCGGCAAACCGGAAAAATGACTGCGACCTCTTTTGACCACGCGCACATGGCGCTTGCCTTGCGCCTTGCCGAACGTGGGATGTACACGACGCAACCGAACCCTCGCGTGGGTTGCGTGCTGGCGCATGGCGAAGAAATCGTCGCCCGGGCGTGGCACGAACGTGCCGGTCAGGCACACGCGGAAGTCCTCGCGTTGCGCGAAGCGGGCGATCGGGCGCGTGGTGCGTGCGCGTATGTCACGCTTGAACCGTGCGCCCACTTCGGACGCACGCCACCGTGTGCCGATGCACTGATCGCAGCCGGTGTCGCGCGTGTCGTCGTTGCCAGTGGCGATCCGAATCCGAAGGTCGATGGCGGCGGCCTGCGGCGATTGCGTGACGCGGGCATCGTGGTCGAAACCGGCTTGATGTACGACGCTGCGCGTGAACTGAATCGTGGATTTTTTTCGCGCATCGAGCGCGGCCGGCCGTGGCTTCGAGTGAAGTCGGCAATGAGTCTGGACGGACGCACGGCACTGGCCAATGGAAAGTCAATGTGGGTTACCGGCGAAGCGGCGCGTGCCGACGTGCAGCGCTGGCGCGCGCGCAGTTCAGCAATTTTGACCGGCTCTGGAACCGTGCGCGCTGACAATCCACAGCTGACCGTGCGGTTCAATACCCTCTCCCCCGACAACGTCGGCGGAGAGGGCTTCAAGCCGTTGCGCGTCGTGTTGGATCGCGACCTGAAAACGCCAGGAAGATCCAGGGTGCTCGATGGCAGCGCGCCGACACTGTTTTTTCACGCTCACGGGGCAATACCTGCTCACGACGGATTCGACCGTTCAGAATGCGTGGCCGTGGATTCGGACTCGGACGGTTTGAAGCTGCCTGCCATTTTGCAGGAACTTGCGGCGCGTGGCGTTAACGAATTGCAGGTGGAAGCGGGTTCGACATTGTGCGGCGCGTTGTTTGTTGCAAACCTGGTCGACGAGTTGCTCGTCTACATCGCGCCGGTTCTGCTCGGCGATCAAGCCCGTGCATTGCTGCGCTTTCCGGGAATCGATGACATGGTCAAGGCACGACGACTGCGCGTGATGGAACAGCGTCAGGTTGGCGATGATTTGCGTATCTTGCTGAGGCCCTGAGCGCATGTTCACCGGCATCATTCAGGCGATTGGAACCATCGCGCGCTGTGAATCGCTCGGCGCAGACATGCGATTGTGGATCGATGTCGGCGGCTTGGACATGACCGATGTTGCGAAAGGCGACAGTATCTGTGTTTCCGGCGTCTGTCTTACCGCGATCGAGGTCGATGCATCCGGCTTTGTTGCCGATGTGTCTACCGAAACGCTTTCGTGCACGACTTTGGCTGCGTTGAGGATTGGCGACCGCGTCAATCTGGAAAAGTCGCTGCGCCTGGCGGATCGCCTCGGCGGACATCTGGTTTCCGGACATGTCGATGGTGTCGGGCGCGTTCAGGGCATCGAAAGCGAGGCGCGCTCGCAGCGCTGGAGGATCGAAGCGCCGTCGGCGTTGTCGCGCTACATTGCTGCCAAGGGTTCCGTGTGCATCGACGGCGTGAGCCTGACGGTCAACGATATCGATACCAGCGTGTTCGGCGTCAACCTGATTCCGCACACCGTTTCGATGACGACATTTCAGTGCAAGCGAGCCGGTGATGCGGTCAATCTCGAAGTCGACGTGATCGCACGGTATGTCGAGCGGATTTTCCCGGGACCTGCGAGTCGCACGCCGGCAATCGGCAATCGGCAATCATGAATCCGGAAAATCGAATTGCCAGTCATTCGGCGGCCGCTCGCAGTGCAGAACCTGGAATGCACTCTTGCTTTTTTTGCGGCTGATAGGGAGAAAGAAAAAAAATTGATTCCGGCTTCCGCTGGAACGACGCGCCTTGCAGGCTCACCGCCCGCCGCAAAGTCACCAGCCCCCAACCCCCAACCCCAACCCCAACCCCAGCCCCCAGCAAAAACCAGCCATGCCCTTCGCCACTATCCCCGAGCTTGTCGACGAGATCCGTACCGGTCGCATGGTCGTGATCGTCGATGACGAAGACCGCGAGAACGAAGGCGACCTGATCATGGCGGCGCAATGCGTGCGTCCTGCCGATATCAATTTCATGGCGCGCGAGGCGCGCGGGCTGATTTGTCTGGCGCTGACCCAGCAGCGCTGTGCGCAGTTGAGTTTGCCGCCGATGGTCAGCGCCAACGCGTCGCGACACCACACCAACTTTACCGTTTCCATCGAGGCGGCACACGGTGTGACGACGGGAATCTCGGCGCATGACCGTGCGCACACCATCCTCGCCGCGGTGCGTGCCGATGCGAAGCCGGAAGATCTGGTTCAGCCTGGTCATGTCTTTCCGCTGGCTGCGCAACCCGGTGGCGTGCTGACCCGCGCGGGACACACGGAAGCGGCATGTGACCTTGCTGCACTGGCGGGCATGGCGCCGGCCGGCGTTCTGGTGGAAATTCTTGCCGAAGACGGCACCATGGCGCGGCGCCCGCAGCTGGAAATTTTTGCGCAGGCGCAAGGTTTGAAACTCGGGAGCATTGCCGATCTGATCCGCCACCGTTTGCAGACGGAGACGACTATCGAGCGCGTTTTTGATCGCACTCTCGAAACCGAATTCGGCGGCTTCCGTCTGGTCGGTTATCGCGATGCACTGACGCAACTGCCGCACTTTGCGCTGGTTCGTGGCGTCGTGGACGATGGCAAACCGGTGCTCACCCGCGTGCATGTGCGCGATACGCTCAGCGATGTCCTGCATCTGGCGCGTAGCGACGGCAGCGTTTCCATCACGGGCGCGCTGCGCCATGTGGCGAACGCCGGGCGTGGCGTCGTCGTCGTGCTGACGGATCCTGATGATTCGGCGACTGCGCTGGAACGCTTGACGCAGGCTTGCGTCGCCGCTGCGCCGGATGAAATGCACGAGTGGCGTCGCCACGGTGTCGGTGCGCAGATACTTGCCGATCTCGGCGTGCGGCGTTTGCGCGTACTCGGAACACCGCGCCGGTTTCTCGGGCTCGCCGGATTCGGGCTGGAGGTTGTCGGTTATGAGGAGCCCGGAGTCGTGAATGGGGATTAGGATAAGGATGGCTTCGTCCTTCCCGCTTTCGCTGGCATGACTAAGCTTTTATGCTCTCGACACCCCACTGCCTGCCCGTCAAATCCATGCCCAGCTATTCCGGCCAACTGCGCATCACCCCCGCGACGCGCTTCGCCATCGTCGCCAGCCGCTGGAACCCGCGCGTCGTCGACATGTTGGTCGAGGGTGCGCAGCGAGCGTTCACCGAGCACGGCGCTTCGCGAGCAATGGTCGACATCGTGCGCGTTCCCGGAGCGTGGGAAATTCCGCAGGTGGCGGCCCGGCTCGCCGCCACGAGGCGCTACAATGCGATCCTGGCACTGGGTTGTGTGGTACGCGGCGATACGCGACATTACGAGCATGTCGCCGATGGGTGCGCGCAAGGCTTGATGCGCGTGGCGCTGGACCATGGCGTGCCGGTACTCAACGGCGTGCTTGCGGTGGAGCGCCATGCCGATGCACAGGCGCGCGCCGGCGGTGCCCACGGCAACAAGGGCGCGGACGTCGCCCTGGCCGCGATCGAAATTGTGGATTTGTTGACCGAGTTGGACAGCGCGAACGAGCGCGATCGTAAAGGAACGTCATGACTCAGCATCGTCGCCCGGACGGAATCGATCTCGCTGCGCGTTCGCGCGCCCGGCGTCGTGCGACCCAGGCCATCTATGCCTGGCAAATCGGCGGCAATTCGATGTCGGTGGTCATCGACGAATTTCGCCACGAGCAGGACATGGAAATCGCCGATCTGGATTACTTCGAGGATTTGCTGGTTGGCGTGGAACGCCATTGCGCGGATCTGGATGAACGGCTGATCCCGTTCCTGGATCGTGAGGTAGGTCAGGTCGATCCGATCGAACGCGCGATTCTGCGCATGTCGGCATACGAATTGCGCCATCGCCCGGATGTGCCGTATCGCGTTGTGCTCAACGAGGCGATCGAGATCGCCAAGCGTTTCGGTTCCGAACATGGACATACTTACGTCAACGGCGTGCTCGACAAGGCGGCCAGCGAATGGCGGCCGAACGAGTATCGGGGAAAATGACGCGGTGCGTTTTTATCGCGCCGCGACCATAAAAGCGTTCGTGTTCGGCGACACCGGCGCGCATGGCTGAATTCGACCTGATAACCCTGATACGCACGCGCTGTTCCGTGGTGCGCGAAGATGTGCGTATGGGTATCGGAGATGATGCCGCATTGTTGGCGCCTCCGGTCGGACAATTGCTGGTAGTCAGTACCGACAGCCTGGTCGCCGGCGTGCATTTTCCGCACGGTGCCCGCGCATACGACATCGGTTGGAAGGCGCTCGCGGTCAATCTTTCCGATCTGGCTGCCATGGGCGCGACCCCCGCATGGGCCACGTTGACGTTGACCATGCCGCGCGCAGATTCGCGTTGGGTCGGCGAATTTGCGGACGGGTTTGCCGCGCTGGCTGCCGAATTCAAGCTCACGCTCGTTGGTGGCGATACGACGTGCGGCGAGTTGAACATCGGTGTTTGCGTTCACGGATTTGTCCCGCAGGATGCGGCGTTGCTGCGCGCTGGCGCGCGCGTCGGCGACGCCATCTTCGTCACCGGTACGCTGGGCGATGCGGCTGCCGGATTGCGTTGCCTGGACAAGGATTGTGATGAAGCACAACGTCTGTTCGACGCGCCTGCGGACACGCGCGAGGCGTTGCTCACGCGCTTGAACCGACCTACGCCGCGGGTGGCCCAGGGCCTGGCGCTGCGCGGGCTGGCGAGCGCATGCATCGACGTGTCCGATGGCTTGCTCGCCGATCTTGGCCACATCTGCGCGGCCAGCGACGTTGGCGCAGAAATCGACGTTGATGCGTTGCCCGCGTCGCCGGCATTGCTGCGTCTGTTCGACAGCGACGCGCGCCGGGCGATGCAGCTGAGCGGCGGCGACGATTACGAATTGTGTTTCACGGCAAACGCCGAAAGCGCGACCAGTTTGCTCGGCGACATAGCGCGCAGCGGTTGCGCGGCGACACGCATCGGTCGCATTACGGCAAAACCGGGCGTGCGCGCATTCGACGGCTACGGCAAGCCGGTTTTGGTTGACCGTACGGGTTGGGAGCACTTTGCATGAGCCGTCTGACGGGCGATCAGCGCCGCGTGTTGCTGCGCAAACCTGCTGGTTGGATTGCATTGGGTTTCGGCTCCGGGTTGAGCCCGGTCGCACCGGGAACGGCAGGGTCGCTGGCGGCGTTGCTGCCGTGGTTCGCGTTGCGCGAATTGACGCTTCCCGCTTTCGCCTTGGCATTGATCTCCGCGTTTGCAATCGGCGTATGGGCTTGCGATTGGGCAGTGCAGCGGTTGCAGATCGCCGATCCCGGCGCCATAGTGTGGGATGAGTTTGTCGGCCAATGGCTGGCGCTGGCACCGCTCATCTGGATCCCGCGCGGCTGGGTATGGATCATCGCCGGTTTTATACTTTTCCGCATTTTCGACATTCTCAAGCCATGGCCGGTTTCCTGGGCCGATCGTCAACTTGGCGGCGGATTCGGGGTGATGGTCGATGATGTTGTTGCGGGGACCTATGCCGCGGTTGTGCTGAGTGTGACGTTAAGTTTGCGCTGAAGGCAGGGGTTGAGCAGTGAATCGGGACTCGGATGTCGGAAAATCGCCAACGTGTCATTCCGGCCCTGCGGCCGTCGCTGGGCGCCTCGCGTCTGCGCGGGCATGACGGCTTTTGACTTGACTGATCCCGAATCCAGGATCCCGATTCCCGATTTCAGGCTCAAGGCAACAATTTCCCCGGATTCAGTATTCCGTCGGGGTCGAATTGCCTTTTGATGCCACGCATCAGCTGCAGCGCAACCGGATCGAGTGCACGAGTGAGGAAATCGCGCTTTGCCAAACCGATGCCGTGTTCACCGGACAGGGTGCCGTCGAGCTTGATGACGGTGTCGAAAACCGCGCTGAGCGCGTGTTCGGCGCGTTCGCGCTGCGCGTCGTCGCGTGGCAGCAGGTTGACGTGGATGTTGCCGTTGCCGGCGTGGCCGAAACCGACGATGGGAATTTCGTGTTGCCGCGAGATCTCGCCCAGTCGATCGATCAGCTCGGGCAGTCGCGATACCGGCACGACGACATCTTCGTTGATCTTGTGCGGCGACAGCGTACGCAGCGCCGGCGAAAGTGCCTTGCGTGCGGCCCACAACGCCGCAACTTCTTCGGCGTTCGCGGCAATGCGCACGTCCACGGATCCGCTGCCACGCGCAGCTTGCGCGATTGCGTGCGCAGCGTCGTCGATCTGATCTTGCGCGCCGTCGACTTCCACGATCAACATTGCGTCGCCTTGGGGAATTGCAGCCTCGCCTGCGTCGCGCGCCAATCGCAGAGATGCGCCGTCAAGAAATTCCAGTGCACAGGGAGTGATCGGCTGCGCCATGATGCGCGCGACGGCGGCAGCCGCGCTGGCGACACCGGAATAGGTTGCGCGCAGGGTGCGCTTTGCGCCGGGTTTCGGGGTGAGCTTGAGCGTCGCCCGGGTGATCACCGCGAGCGTGCCTTCGGAGCCGATCAGCAGGCGCGTGAGGTCGTAGCCGGTCGCGCCCTTGGTCGTGTAGACACCGCACTCGAACGCTTCACCAGTGCCGGTCACGGCGCGCAAGCCCAGCGTGTTTTCTCGGCAACTGCCGTATTTCACCGCGCGCGGCCCGGCGGCGTTGCAGGCGAGATTGCCGCCGATGGTGCAAAACGGGCTGGACGTCGGATCGGGTGGCCAGAAAAATCCGTGTACGGCCAACGCGGCTTGCAAATCGCCGTTGAGCACACCGGGCTCGACGATGGCCAGTCGATTATCGGTGTCGATGCGAATAATGCGGTTCATGCGCTCGAACGAGGCGACGACGCCGCCCTCGACCGGTACCGTGGCGCCGGTGGTATTGGTGCCGCGGCCCCGCACCGTCAGCGCAGTCCTGGCCAAGCGACAAGCCCGCACAAGTTCCAGAATCTGTGTGTGTTGCGTTGGAAAAACCACGGCATCGGGTTGCGCCTGCCGCCGGGAATTGTCGTACCCGTAAGCGAGGCATTCGGCGGCATCGGTGGTCAACGCATCGCCGGGGAAAAGCCGGCCCAGTTGGATCGCCAGCGAGCTATCCAGCGGCATGGCGGCGATCGCTCAAAAATACCCGCAGTGAATGCCGTGCATTCATTCAATCGGTGAACTCAAACAGCTTCACCACCTTCTCCACTCCCGGCGTTTCGCGCGCGATATCGGTGACTGCCTCGCCTTCGGCGTGGCTGACCAGCCCCATCAAATACACAACCCGGTGCGATGTCGTGACATTGACCCGGGTGGGATCGAAGCCGCGCATGCTGGTGATATTCAGCAAGCCGGTTTTGACGCGTGCCGAAACTGCGTTGTCGCCGCGCCGGCGCCAGAAGCCCTGCGGCGTGTTGGTTACCTCGATTTCGTCGACCAGACGGATGACGCCATCGAACCCCGCAGCGGCAGAATGCGCGAGCTGTTTCAATTCCTCGCTGCGCACCTGGCCGCACAACAACATGACCCCGTTGTAGACCACGATCTTGATGTTGTTGCCGTTGCGCGTGAGTTGTCTGTGCTTGTTGACCGCGTCGATGGCACTTAGCTGGATGTTGCGGTCGCTCAGCACCGTTCCGACAGCGCGGCGATCGTGTACGGCATGCGCTCCGGCCGCCGCGCCGCCGGCAACCACAGCGATGCATCCGTGCAGCAGCGGCAGCGCCAAAACCAGCAAGCGCACGCTCATGAATTTTCCAAGCTTCATCGGATTCGTTCCTCAGGTTGCCTCAATAGCGCCGCGGACCCAATCGAACGATGGTTGCCGCGGCGTTCCGTTGCAGGCCACCACATCGAAGCGGCAGGGCAGGTTCGCCAATCGCGGGTTTTCCTGCAGATAGATTGCTGCAGTGCGCAGGAGTTTCGTGCGTTTGGCCGGTCCAACCGATGCCAGCCCACCGCCGCGTGCGGAAGAATTGCGGTATCGCACTTCGACGAACACGGTGCAGTAGCGTTCACGGCCGCCGTCATCGTTCATGATCAGATCGATTTCGCCATAGCGGCAGCTGAAGTTGCGCGCGATCTCTCTCAGGCCGGCCTTGCGAAGATGCAACAATGTTGCATTTTCCCAAAGTTCACCTATGTCGCGCACGTCAGTACACCAGTCTCATTGCGGCGCCGCGCTCATCTGCAGGCTGCCGTTGATCGGATGCGCGGCGCCGTTGTCGAAACTTGCCCAGATGAGCAGGCGCTGGATGCGACCCAGACTGTCTTCGGCAAGCTGACCGGTAGCGCCCGGCAGGTAACTGTCGTTGTGTGCAGCCAGCCAGTCGAGATACGGCAGCAACGCATAGGCATCCAGACCCATCGCAAACAGCCGACCGCCCGCACCGCGTGCCGCGCCGAGTACGCGTGCGATATCGGCGTGATTGGGCAAGCCAGGGGTGGCGTCGAAAAGCCACGGCGCATCGCAGAACTCGACGCCATCCAGATCGCGATCCAGCCCCGGGCTGTAGTCGCCCGAGTAGATGTGCGACGTGGCAAAAACCGGTACCTGGGTATAGCCAGCGAGCTTGAGCTGCGGCATCAGCAAGCGTGCCTGCTGCGGGCGCATGCTGATGAAGATACCGATATCGCCTGGCGTGCTGGAAGCGATCGTCGGCGCTGCCCCCGGCAATGCCTGCGCATATTTGGTCGGAGCAACGCCGGCCAGGACTTGATGCACCATTGTGGAAAAGTCTACCTGGCCGTCTTCGATGCGCGCTTCGTTGAGCACCTGGCCGTTGTGATTTTCGAATTGCGCGCGAAAGGCCAGCGCCGCTCGCTCGGCCCAATCTTCAGACGCGGTAATGACGATGGCGCGATCCAAACCGCGCTGCAGCATGTGCTCTGCGACCTCGGCCGCTTCGGCATCCGGAGTCAGGGCAAACGCAGCGTTTCCCGGAGGCGGAGTCTGGCCGTTGTCCGCCTGGTTCAATGCCAACACCGGCACGGGCAGAGATCCCAGCGAGAACACGGCGGCCACTGCGTCGCGCGACAGCGGGCCTACGATGCGATCGGCACCATCGGCAACGGCCCTTTGATACGCTGTTATCGCGCTTGCCGGCGTGCCGCCGGTATCGTAAACCTGAATATCCGCGCGTTGCGGGCTGGTGTCGGCGAAGTGTGCGGAAAAAAAGCCGTCGCGAATGGGTTGTGCCACGGCGCGCAGCGGGCCCGTATCTGCCAACAACAATGCAATGCGATGCGGCGGCAGATAACCTTCGCGCTGCATGCCGTTACCCTGTTGGGGCATCATTGTCCCAACTGGCTGATTGGGATGAAGCACCACCAATGGCAACGCTTGTCCGCTCTTGTGCAGGGCCTCGTTCAACCAGGGACGCAACGGATCGCCGGGCGGAAGCGACTGTGCTTGTTGCATGAGCGCGGCCGGTTGCAACTGGGTCAACGTGGCGACGAGCTGCGCTTCGTTCTGGGCGCGATCCGGACCGCCGAGCCAGCGATCCAGGGTTGCGCGGGTGCGCGCACTATTCAACGCGTCGCCGGTTCCTGCCTGGGCCCTGGCGCGCAATTCGAGTGTACGTGTACGCAAGCGCAACGGCAGATTGGCATCGTCGTAGCCAAGCAATTGCAAGGCTCTTGCCGGATCCTTGCGCGCCAATGCGATGTCGGCCGCGAGCAAGTTATAGTCAATTCGTTGTTCGTCGATCAGATGCTCCGGACGGACGCTATCCAGCGTCTGTGCCGCAACATCGATTTCGCCGTTCTCGTGATAGGCCTGCGCGGCGCGCATCCGGTAGTAGTCGCGAGATCTGCGATCGCTACGCGCCAGGGCGAGAAACGTCTGCGCGGCCAGATCGAAATTGCCTTGCTTGAAGTATTGCTCCGCGCTGACGGCTTCGGCAGGTGGCTGCGAATTGCGCGGAGAACCGAGATCGGCGCAGCCCGCAAACAATGTGCAGGCAGCGATCATGCAGAAAATCGGCAAACCTGACCGGCGAATCGGACTCATGAGGGTACCTGTGGCGAACCGGTGCCCATGATAGCGGATCGACGCACGGACGGGCCGGGGTTAAGCTGCGTCCCGCAAAAGGAGATGTGGATGAGTCACCACAACGCCGGAAAGCTGTGGATTGTCGCCACGCCGATCGGCAATCTCGAAGATTTTTCTGCGCGTGCCCGCAGCGTATTGCAGTGCGTCGATTTGATCGCCGCTGAAGATACGCGACACAGTGCTGCGTTGCTGCGCCATTTTGGCATCGCGACGCCAACATTCGCCTTGCACGAACACAATGAGCGCGATGCCGGCGATACGCTGGTGCAGCGCATGCGCGGTGGTGCGCAGATCGCGTTTATCTGCGACGCGGGAACGCCGCTGATCAGCGATCCGGGCTTCAGACTGGTGCGCGCTGCGCGCGAAGCCGGAATTGCCGTGGGCCCGGTTCCAGGGCCGAGCGCGGCGATCGCAGCCTTGTCGGTGGCAGGTCTGCCGCCGGATCGATTCGTGTTCGAAGGATTCCTGCCGGCCAGGGAAACCGCACGTCGCGCGCGACTGGAAATTCTGTGCACGGAAACACGCACGCTGATCTTTTACGAATCAAGCCATCGCATTGCACAGACATTGGCCGACATGGCCCGGATTTTTGGTGGCGAGCGTTCTGCGGTCGTCGCGCGCGAGCTCACGAAGTTGTTCGAAACCGTGCTCAATGGCTCTCTGGCCGAACTCGCGCAGCGCGTTGCGGTCGATGCCGATCAACGCCGCGGTGAATTCGTCGTACTCGTTGCCGGGGCCGATTCACATGCGGATGACGCACGTCTGATCGAAGGTCGGCGCGTTTTTGCCTTGCTGCGCAAGGAATTGCCGCCAAGTCGCGCCGCAAAGCTCGCCGCGGAAATTACCGGAGCACCGCGAAAGGCGCTTTATACTCCTGAAGCCTGAGAGTGGCGAACCGGCAAGGACTTGATGCCGAAAGTTTGATGCTTTGTCCCGATTCCCGGCCGAACTGCTGTCCTCGCGGTCATGTCCCCTGTATCCTGCGTGCGGAGTCGGCCAGACAGTCGCGAGGTGCGCAAGCGCTTCGAGGAAAGTCCGGGCTCCACAGGGCAGGGTGCCAGGTAACGCCTGGGCGGCGTGAGCCGACGGAAAGTGCAACAGAGAACAGACCGCCGAACGGTGTCGCAAGACATGCGTGGCAAGGGTGAAACGGGGCGGTAAGAGCGCACCGCACGCGGGGACAACGTCGCGTGGCTAGGCAAACCCCACCTGGAGCAAGACCGAATAGGGGAACCATGACGCGGCCCGCGTCGTTCCCGGGTAGGTCGCTTGAGCACGGCGGCGACGCCGTGCCTAGAGGAATGACTGTCCACGACAGAACCCGGCTTACCGGCCGACTCTTTTTTTCACGAAAACACGCGGAAATTCGTTGTTGCCGCGTGCTGTTCTCATCGATTCGACATGTATCGCGCCGTGTTGATGCCTGTGCGGACTTTCCGGACCTGATGCCGCCTGCGCAGGGGTTAATCAGAGGTTCCGAAAGCGACTGGCCCCGATTCGACTCGTGAATGGACCTCTCTCCCAAGCTCGCTTGGGAGTAGAGGGTTGGGTGACGGTGAGGCGCGGGCGATCTCCGCACGGCTCGGGTTTGCGCACGCATTCACAAAATAGGTTTTCTCGCGCTTGCGGCGCGCGAGTCGCTTCTTTGTGGCATTCCACGCGTCAGAAGCCCGGAGTTGATGAGTGCCAGCTCAAGCCGTTCCTGCCCGAACAAACCACAATCTTCGCCAACAATATCCACATTTAGTAATTTATACATCGGCACCGCAAGAAAAGCCGATTTTTTGCAAACCGTTTGGTTTTGACCAACAAAAATTACAGAAAATAGTGCCAATTCAAGCATCTTTTTCGCATACCTGAGAAATTACACGAAATTGAGCGCAAGCGCTCCTTTGTCTTTGATCCACAAGCAAATTTTTCCTTGACAGGTCCATTGCCGGGGACTACTGTTCGCCCTGAGTGGGAATTTGTGGTTTTTTGTGGGAATGGTGGGGAAGTGGGCAAAGCGATGTTCCAAGGTGAAACCGCCATCACGCTGGACGACAAGGGCCGCCTGGCCCTGCCGACCGCTTATCGCGAACTGATCGCGAAAAGCTGCGGCAATCGCCTGGTGTTCACCTACAACCCGTTCGAGTCGGGTTGCCTTTGGCTGTTTCCTCAAGCGGAGTGGGAAGCGGTGCGCGATCAGGTCAACGCCTTGTCAAGCGTGAAGCGCGTGCATCGCGATCTGCAATTGAAGCTGGTAGGTGCTGCCTCAATGGTCGAGCCAGACGGCAACGCGCGCGTGCTGGTGCCGGCAAGTCAGCGCAACGCCGCAGGCATCGAAAAGAAAGCGGTCCTGCTCGGCATGAACGCCAAGTTCGAGTTGTGGAGCGAGCAGGCGCACCTGAACAAGATTCGTCGCAGCATCGGCGAGGACGAGCTCAGCGACGAGATGCTGGACATGAAGTTGTGAATTCGGTGTGCGCGCGAGAAAGGAACTTCGCCATGACCAGTGATCTGCATGTTGCGGTGATGCTGCGCCAGGCCGTGGATGGCCTGAATGTGCGCGCGGACGGAACATACCTGGATGGCACGTTCGGGCGCGGCGGGCACGCGCGTGCAATTCTGGATCGCCTTGATGCAAATGGCCGCCTGCTGCTGATGGATCGTGATCCGCAAGCAGTGGCGGTCGCGCGGCGCGAATTCGGGAGCGATCCGCGCATTTCGATTCGGCACGGGAATTTCGCCGACATGGCGCAGTGGCAGGCGACGCAGGATGGTCTGGATGGAGTATTGCTGGATCTTGGCGTGTCTTCGCCACAGCTCGACGATGGCGCGCGCGGGTTCAGTTTCCGCAGCGATGCCGAGCTTGATATGCGCATGGACCCGGGTAGTGGAGAAAGCGCAGCCGAATTTCTGGCGCGCGCCAGCGAGCGGGAAATCGCCGATGTGCTCTGGCAGTATGGCGAAGAACGCATGGCTCGCCGCATCGCACGCGCAATCGTTGCGCGACGCAGCGAATCTCCGATCCGCCGCACAAGCGAACTGGCCGAGTTGATTGCTGCGATCGTGGCGCGGCAGGAGTCCGGCAAGCATCCGGCCACGCGCAGCTTTCAGGCATTGCGCATTGCAGTGAACGGCGAACTCGAAGCCGTGCACGCTGGCATGACCGCGGCGCTGGATTGCCTGCGGGTCGGCGGGCGCCTGGCGGTTATTTCATTCCATTCGCTGGAAGATCGCGTGGTCAAGCGGTTCATTCGCGACGAATCGCAGCCGGCACCGACGCGGCGTGGATTACCGCCGCCAGCGGAAGTGCAACTGCGTTTGCGGCCGATCGGACACGCGCAATTTCCGACCGCCGAAGAATTAGCGCAAAACCCCCGCGCGCGCAGCGCCGTGTTGCGGGTGGCGGAGAAACTGGCATGAACAAGGTTGGCGCGACGGTGCTCCTGATGCTGTTGTTTGCCGTGATCGTCAGCGCGATCGGCGTGGTCTACGCGCGCCAGCAAAACCGCATCCTGTTCGGCGAATTGACCCGCCTGACAACACAGCAGGATGAATTGAACACCGAATTCGGCCGTCTGGAACTGGAACAGGCAACGTGGGCCGAGCCAAACCGGATCGAGCAGATAGCGCGCGGCCAATTGGGCATGGTGTCTCCGGGGCCGGCCGAAACCGTCGTTGTGAAGCAGTGAGCGGGATGCAGGATCAGCAATGCGCAAAGCGGTGACGAAAGCCAAGCCGGCAATGCCGCGTGCCGACGGTGCGCGGGCCAGGCCGCGCGTGAAATCCATCAACACGCGCGCGCGCTTGTATACGGTATTGATGCTGCTTGCCCTGGGGTGTACCGCGTTGATCGTGCGCGCGGTGGACCTGCAGGTCGTGCGCAAGGACTTCTATCAGAAGCAAGGCGATGCCCGTTTCCTGCGCGAAGTGCCGATTCCGGTATCGCGCGGGACGATCTTCGATCGCAACGGAGAACCATTGGCGGTATCGACGCCGGTGGAATCGATCTGGGCTGATCCGGGTGTCGTGCTCGATCACGAGGACCGCCTGCCCGAATTGGCGTTCGCGCTCAAGGTCGACGCGAAAGCGCTCAAGGACAATCTGCTACGGCATCAGGACAAGGAATTCCTCTACCTGAAGCGCCAAATCAATCCGGACGATGCGGCGGCGATCGTCAAGATGGGGATTCCCGGCATATCCAGCCAACGCGAATACCGCCGCTACTACCCCAGTGGCGAGGTGACAGCGCACGTACTGGGCGATACCAACATCGACGACCATGGTCAGGAAGGTCTGGAACTGGCATTCGACGACTGGCTGACGGGCAAGCCGGGAACCGAGCGCGTGATCCGCGACAACAAGGGCCATACCGTCGAGGATGTCGAACTGGTACGCGAGCCCAAACCCGGACAGGACCTGACCCTGACGATCGATCGCCGCATCCAGTACCTCGCGTTTCGCGAACTCAAGAGCGCGCTGGTCGAGCACCAGGCCAAGTCCGGATCGATCGTCATCCTCGACGTGCATAGCGGTGAAATCCTGGCGATGGTGAACCTGCCGTCGTTCAACCCGAATGCGCGTTCCGCCTCCGCAGCGGGGCGCCGCAATCGTGCCGTTACCGATGTCGTGGAACCCGGTTCGACGATGAAGCCGTTCACCATCGCCACCGCACTGGAGAGTGGCAAGTGGAAACCGGATACGCCGGTCGATACGAATCCAGGCACGCTGAGCCTCGCCGGTTACGTGATCCATGATGTACACAATCACGGCTTGCTCGACGTGACCGGCGTGATCACCCATTCCAGCAATGTCGGTGCGGCCAAGATCGCAATGACCTTGAGCAACGACCATATGTACGAAGTGTTTCATCGCTTCGGATTTGGCGAAACCACCGGTTGTGGTTTTCCCGGTGAGTCGCCGGGCAACCTGCCGCCGCTGAATACATGGGGTGTAGTGGAAAAGGCGACGATGGCGTACGGGTACGGTGTCAGCGTGACTGCGCTGCAACTGGCCCAGGCGTATGCGGCGCTTGCCGACGGCGGCCGCTTGCGCAGACCCACGTTCGTCAAGGGCGCGCGCAATCCGGTCGACGCGGTGATTGATCCGCATCTGGCCCATTCCATCGTGAAAATGCTTGAAACGGTCGTCGCTCCCGGCGGCACCGGTTTGCGCGCGGCGGTGCCCAACTATCTGGTCGCCGGCAAGACCGGTACGTCGCGACAGGCATCAGGCGGCAGTTATGGCAAGAGCTATATCTCGTTGTTCGCAGGCTTCGTGCCGGCGAGCGCTCCGCGCCTGGTTGGTGTCGTCGTGATCCACGACCCGCAGGATGAATACTACGCAGCGCTCGTTGCCGCGCCGGTTTTCAGCAAGGTAATGACTTCGGCCCTGCGCCTGCTCGACGTGCCGCCGGACAACGTGCAGCACTGGTACGCGGGTGGTCCGGATACCGGCGCACCGATCCAGCAAGGCAGCAAGCCGCCCGACTATGCGGCTGGCGACACCAGTTACGAGGAGGCGGTCCAGTGAGTGCCGCACCGAAGCGACTGGCGAATCTGCTCGACGGCATCGTCGCACCGAACGCGTGCGGCGACATCGTCGTGCGCGGGCTCACCCTTGATTCGCGCGAACTGCAACGAGGCGATGCGTTCGTTGCACTCAAGGGCGCCAGCACTCACGGCATCACGTTTGCCCCGGCGGCGCTGGCGCAGGGCGCTTCGGTGATCCTTGCCGAAGCTCCTGCGCCCGTCGCTTCCAATGCAACCGCGAACTCAGGCCGCGACAATGTCCCCTCTCCCGCCGGCGGGAGAGGGTGGCGCGAAGCGCCGGATGAGGCTGGCGTTTCGGCCGGGCCGGTCATCTGGATCGATGGCTTGCGCGAACAGGTCGGCGAAATCGCGGCACGGTTTTTCGATCGCCCGTCTGCATCGCTGAAAGTGATCGGCGTGACCGGCACCAACGGCAAGACCTCGACGGTGCAGTTGCTGGCGTCGGCGCTGCAAATGCTCGGTGCGCAGGCGGCGACCATCGGCACGCTTGGCGCAGGCCTGGTTGGCGAAATCGTGGCGGCCGAGCGCACCACGCCGGATGCGGTTCGCGTGCACGCATTGCTTGCGCAATTCCGCGATGCCGGTGCCAGTCATGTGGCGATGGAGGTGTCCTCGCACGCGCTCGACCAGGGTCGCGTAAATGCCGTGGAATTCGACATCGCGGTCTTCACCAACTTGAGTCGCGACCATCTGGATTATCACGGCAGCATGGAAGCGTATGGCGCCGCCAAGGCAAAACTTTTTGCATGGCCCGGATTGCGCTGCGCAGTCATCGACAGCGACGATGCGTTCGGGCGGCAACTGAGCCAGAACCTGCCTGCAAGCGTGCAGCGACTAAGCTACGCCATCGGCGACTCGCAAGCCGAGATTGTTGCTCACGACGTGCAAAGCGACAGCAGTGGGCTGAGCTTTTTCCTGCGCACGCCATGGGGTGAAGCTCAGGTGCGGTCAAGCCTGCTCGGACGATTCAATATATACAACCTGCTCGGTGTTGCCGGCTGTCTTGGTGCGCTCGGGTACGACTTTGCGCAGATTCCGGTTGTGCTCTCGCGGCTGAAACCGGTAACCGGTCGCATGAGCCGGCTTGGTGGCGGCTCATCGACACCATTGATCGTGATCGACTACGCGCACACGCCCGATGCCCTGGAGCAGGCGCTGGGCAATCTGCGCGAGCACTGCTCAGGACAATTGATCTGCGTGTTCGGTTGCGGCGGTGAACGCGATCGGGGCAAGCGCCCGCTCATGGGCGCGATCGCCGAGCGTCTCGCCGATTCGATCATTGTTACGGATGACAATCCACGCGGTGAGGACGGCGACGCCATCGTCAACCAGATCGTCGCGGGATTGTCGCGCCCGCAACAGGCAAGCATCCGGCGCGATCGTGCCGTAGCCATTTTCCATGCCGTTTGCACTGCGGGTCCGGGTGATATCGTGTTGATTGCCGGCAAAGGGCACGAGCCTTATCAGGAAATCGCGGGCATCAAGCACGACTTTGACGACGTCGATGTTGCTCGACACGCATTGGAGGCGCGGCCATGCTGAGCCTGCAATTGTCCGATGTCGCATTGTGGACGCGTGGTTCCATGCATGGCCCGGATGTCGCTTTGCGCGGTGTATTCACGGACACGCGTGCGCCCGTCGCAGACGCCCTGTTCGTCGCGATCAAGGGTGAGAACTTCGATGCGCACGACTTCGTTGCTGCCGCAATGCAATCCGGAGCCGCTGCTGCGTTGGTCGCGCGCGCGTTGCCGATCGATTTGCCGCAAGTGGTAGTTGCCGACACGCTGACCGCTCTGGGCGATCTCGCCAGCGCAGTTCGCGCGCGGCGGCGAGCACGGGTGGTTGGCATCACCGGTTCCAATGGCAAGACCACCGTGAAGACCTTGCTTGCCTCGATCCTGGCGCTGCATGGCAAGACTCACGTCAACGAAGGCAATTTCAACAACGAAATCGGCTTGCCGCTGTCGATCCTGGCGATGCCCGAGGATGCGCAGTATGCGGTGCTGGAAATGGGCGCGGGCAAGCCGGGCGATATCGCATGGCTGGCGGCCATCGCGCGGCCAGAAATAGGCCTCGTCAACAACATTGCGCCGGCTCATCTTGAGCGCATGGGCACGCTCGAAGGCATCGCCGAGACAAAAGGGGCATTGTATACATCGCTGCCGGCTCATGGCACGGCCGTAATCAATGCCGACGATGCGTTCGCATCGATGTTTGCGGGACTGGCGGGCAAGCGCCAGATCGTCCGTTTCGGCCTGGAAAATCCGGCGCACGTCAGTGCGGAAATATCGACGCTGGCCGAACATGCAACATTCGATCTGGCGATTGGCACGCAGCGCATCGCGGTCGATTTGCCGCTCGCTGGCCGTCACAATCTGATGAACGCGTTGGCTGCCGCAAGCGTTGCGCACGCGCTCGACGTGCCGATCGCGACGATCAAGCAAGGTTTGGAAAGCGCGAAGCCGGTGGTCGGGCGCATGATCCGCCACGCGATGCCCGGTGGCTGGACACTGATCGACGACAGCTACAACGCCAATCCCGGTTCCACTGCCGCGGCGATTGCAATGCTGGCGGCCGAACCCGGACAAAGCTGGCTGGTGCTTGGCGACATGCGCGAGTTGGGCGCCGATGCGCGCGCGCTGCACGCGCGCATCGGCGAACTCGCCCGCAGTGCGGGTATTGATCGTGTGTACACGGTTGGCGAATTGGCTGCGTCCGCCGGACAGGCCTTTGACGGCGGTGCGCGGCATTTCCCGGATCAATCCACGCTCGCGGCAGCGCTGCGTGCCGACGTGCATACCAACGTGCAGATTCTCGTCAAGGGTTCGCGCGGCTCGGCGATGGAGCACGTCGTGAGCGCGTTGCGCGGTCACATCGACGGCAACGGGGGAGGCACTCGCCATGCTGCTTGAATTGGCCGATTGGTTGCGTGGATATTTCGGTGCCCTGCATCTGTTCCAGTACATCAGTTTTCGCACCATCATGAGTGCGCTGACCGCGCTCGCGGTTGCGCTGTTGCTCGGCCCGGACGCAATCCGGCGTCTGACGGCAGTCAAGGCCGGGCAGGTGATTCGCAGCGACGGTCCACAATCGCACTTGTCGAAGGCTGGTACGCCGACGATGGGTGGCGCGTTGATCCTGCTCGCGGTCGCAGTCGCCACACTACTGTGGTCCGACTTGCGCAATCGTTACATGTGGATCGCGCTGGGCACGATGCTTGCGTTTGGCATCATCGGTTTCTACGACGATTACAAGAAGCTGGTGTTGCGCGACAGTCGTGGTTTGCCGGCACGCTGGAAATATTTCTGGCAGTCGGTGTGTGGTTTTGCGGCGGCGCTGGGTTTGTACTACGTGATGCGCGAGGATTCTCCCGACGCGCTGGCGCTGTACCTGCCGCTGTTCAAGCATGTCGCGATCCCGTTAGGAGTCGTCTTCATCGGCATCGCCTATTTCATCATCGTCGGTTTTTCCAATGCGGTGAATCTGACCGATGGTCTGGACGGTCTGGCCATCATGCCGACAGTGCTGGTAGCCGCCGCACTGGGCGTATTCGCCTACGTGACCGGGCATAGCGTGTTCTCCACGTATTTGCAGATTCCGGTCGTACACGGTGCCGGCGAATTGTGCATTTTCTGTGGCGCGCTGGCCGGCGCGGGGCTGGGTTTCCTGTGGTTCAACGCCTATCCGGCGCAAGTATTCATGGGCGATGTCGGCGCGCTCGCGGTGGGCGCCGCCTTGGGCACGGTCGCGGTAATCGTGCGCCAGGAAATCGTTCTGCTGATCATGGGCGGAGTGTTCGTCATGGAAACCGCATCGGTGATTTTGCAGGTCGCCAGCTACAAGTTGACCGGCAAGCGGTTGTTCCGCATGGCGCCGATTCACCATCACTTCGAATTGAAGGGCTGGCCGGAGCCGCGCGTGATCGTGCGCTTCTGGATTATCTCCGTGGTGTTGGTCCTGATCGGACTGGCCACGCTCAAGGTACGCTGATGTTCCAATTTTCGAACCAGGCGAAACGCCGCGACGCCAACTCCGGTCGATACGATCCCGGTCTGGTCCTGGCCGCGATCGCCCTGGCCAGCATCGGTGTGGTAATGATCGCGTCGAGTTCGATCGCGATTGCCGATGGTCAACACGTTGGTCCGTTCCATTATCTGTTCCGGCATTTGGTCTTTCTCGGCCTGGGCATAGGTTTGTGTGCGGTGATGATGCGCATCGAACTGGTGCGCTTCGAGCGGCACGCATTCACGTTGCTGCTGTTTGCGGTGATCGCATTGTTGCTGGTATTCGTGCCCGGCCTTGGCATGCGCATCAATGGCGCACGCCGCTGGGTGCGATTTGGTATTGCCGGTTTTCAATCCGTGGAACTGGTGAAGTTGTTGTTCGTCGTCTACATGGCGAGTTACCTCGTGCGTCAGCGCGAGAGCGTGCAGGGCCAGTTGCTCGGCGTGATCAAACCGATCGGCGTGGCTGGCGTGCTGGTCGTGCTGCTGTTGCTGCAGCCGGACTTCGGCAGTGCGGCGCTGATCATCGCGATCACCGTCGGCATGGTCTGGCTGGGTGGCGCCCGGTTTCGCAACCTGATCGTGCTCGGCAGCTTGGCAATGCCGGCGCTGGCATGGGCTGCATTGACCCAGGACTATCGCGTCAAGCGTCTGACCTCATTCATGGATCCCTGGCAGCATCCGTTCGACGACGGGTTTCAATTGACCCAGGCGTTGATCGCGATCGGGCGAGGCGAGTGGTTCGGCGTGGGTCTGGGCGCCAGCGTGCAGAAGCTTTTCTACCTGCCCGAGGCACACACGGACTTCATTTTTGCCGTGATCGCAGAGGAGCTCGGTTTTTTCGGCATTCTTGTCGTGCTGTGCCTGTTCGCCCTGTTGGTCGGACGCGCCTTCATGCTGGGTTTGCAGGCAGTGGAACGTGGCCAGCGTTTCGCCGGCTATTGTGCGTTCGGGATCGGTTTGTGGCTGGGCTTGCAGACGCTGGTGTCCATTGGCGTCAATCTGGGTGTGTTGCCGACCAAGGGCCTGACCCTGCCATTGATCAGTTCCGGCGGCTCCAGCGTACTGATGACCTGCGCGGCGATCGGCATGTTGTTGCGGGTCAGCTATGAGGTCACCCGGCAGCAGAACAAGGAAATGCCGGCAATCGATCCGGTCACGGGGACGCGCGCATGACTGAATCCTTCCAGCACGCTGCGATCATGATCATGGCAGGTGGCACCGGCGGGCATATTTTCCCCGGTATAGCAGTCGCGCAGGAACTTCGCGCCCGCGACGTAGCGGTAGTGTGGTTGGGAAGTGCAGGCGGTCTGGAAACGCGTCTCGTGCCGCAAGCCGGGTTGACGATCGAAACCCTCAAGATCACCGGCGTGCGTGGAAAGGGATTGCTGGCCCTGCTTGTGGCGCCGTGGCGAATTGGCCGTGCGCTTCTTGCGGCCTGGCGCCTGTTTGGCCGCGTGCGTCCGCACAGTGCGCTGGCACTCGGTGGCTTTGCCGCTGGTCCCGGTGGAATTGCCGCCTGGTTGCGACGCGTTCCGCTGCTGGTGCACGAACAGAATCGCGTTCCCGGCGCAACCAATCGCATCCTCGCGCATTTTTCCACAAAGCGGCTTTGTGGATTCGAAGGCGCACTCGCAGACGCGACGTGGGTCGGTAATCCGGTGCGTCGTGAAATCGCGGCACTGGACGCACCGACGCTGCGTTTCTCCACCCGAAGCGGACCGATTCGCCTGCTCGTCCTAGGCGGCAGTCAGGGTGCGCAAAGCCTCAACGCCTCGATGCCAATCATGCTGCGCGATTGCGCCGCGCAGGCAACCGTTCTGGTGCGGCATCAATGTGGTGAAAAGCATCTGCATCGGACCCTGCAGACCTATCGCGACGTCGGTGTCGACGCTGAGATAAGGGCGTTCGTGGACGACATGGCGGCAGCATATGCATGGGCGGATTTGGTGATTTGTCGTGCCGGAGCGCTGACGCTTGCCGAACTGGCTGCTGCCGGCGTGGCTTCGATCCTGGTGCCGTATCCGAATGCGGTCGACGATCATCAGACAAAAAATGCGCAGGCAATGGTGGCTGCAGGCGGCGCAATGCTGGTTGCCGAAGGCGAAGGCTTTGTCGCCCGTCTCCGGGACGCGTATGAAAAGATTGCCGAGCGGGCGCGCCTCTTCGAAATGGCGCAGGCGGCGCGAACGCTGGCCAAACCCGATGCCGCGGCACGCATTGCCGAGGCCTGCATGCAGGTGGCCGCATGAACGCGCGCGCCGCTGCGGCCGCCACGACCGCGCACGTCGGCGTGGATTTCCGCCATGTGCATTTCGTCGGCATCGGCGGCGCCGGTATGTCCGGCATCGCCGAAGTGCTGCACAACCTGGGTTATGTCGTTTCCGGATCGGACAAATCCGAAAGCGCGACGACACAGCGTTTGCGTGGCCTGGGAATCAAAGTCCACAAGGGCCACGTTCCGGCAAACATCGCGCATGCTGATGTGCTTGTCGTCTCGTCGGCGATTGCGGCCGGCAATCCCGAACTGGATGCGGCGCGCGAACGTCGCTTGCCGATCATCCCGCGTGCGGAGATGCTCGGCGAACTGATGCGCTTCCGTCGCGGCATCGCCGTCGCCGGCACGCATGGCAAGACCACGACGACGAGCCTCGTGGCCAGCGTGCTTGCCGAAGGCGGCATGGACCCGACATTCGTGATCGGCGGGCAATTGATCGCCGCCGGAGCCAATGCACGACTTGGCAGTGGGCAGTACCTGGTCGCCGAGGCCGACGAGTCGGATGGGTCGTTCCTGTTGCTCAATCCGATCGTCGCCATCGTCACCAATATCGATGCAGACCATCTGGAAAACTACGCCGGCGACTTTGAGGAGCTGAAGCAGAGCGTTCGCCGATTTCCTGCACAGGCTGCCGTTTTATGGCCTGGCGGTGCTGTGTGCGGACGATGCGGATACCGCACAGCTTGCGCGCGACACGGCGCGTCGTGTCATCACATACGGCGTCCACGAAAAAGCCGATGTGCGTGCCACGAACGTGCGTCAGACTCACGCACGCATGCAATTCTCGCTGCACCTGCCAGGTAGCGACGACGCGATTGCAGTGACCTTGAACTTGCCCGGTTTGCACAATGTGCGCAATGCGCTGGCCGCTGCCGCCGTGGGTTGGCAGCTGGGCGTCGAGGCTGCGGCCATCGCGCACGCGCTGGAAAAATTCGAAGGCGTCGGTCGTCGCTTCCAGATGCGAGGCGAGCTTGCGCTGGAACATGGTCGCGTCCAACTGGTCGAGGATTACGCGCACCATCCGCGCGAACTGGCTGCCGTTTTCGAAGCGGTGCGAGGCGGCTGGCCGCAGCAACGGCTCGTGGTCGCGTTTCAGCCGCATCGCTATACGCGCACGCGTGATCTGCTGGACGACTTCGCCAAGGTATTGGCCGACGTCGATGTGCTGGTGCTGAGCGCCGTTTATCCGGCCGGCGAAGCGCCCATTCCCGGCGCCGACGCACACGCGCTGGCCCGTGCGGTACGCGCGCGCGGCAAGGTCGATCCGGTGTTGATCGATCGCCTCGACGAGTTGATCACGACGCTGCCCGCACTGCTTGAAGACGGCGATGTGTTGCTGTTCGCCGGTGCGGGAGATATCGGCGCAGCGGCGACGGCGTTGCAAAGCCGTGGGTCTTTGCTGGCGCGGGGGGTTGGCCAATGACCGCCAAAGCGAATCCGCAATCCCCAATGCCAAATCCCGGCTCTGAATCCGATCCGCGCCAATTCGGTCGCGTCGCCGTGGTCATGGGCGGGGCATCGGCCGAACGCGAGGTATCGCTGGATTCCGGGCGCAATGTGCTTGATGCGCTCAAGCGCCGCGGCGTCGATGCGCACGGCATCGATGGCATTCCGGCATTGCTCGATGCGCTGCGTGCCGGACATTTCGCGCGCGTGTTCAACATCCTGCACGGCCAGCACGGCGGCGGCGAGGACGGCGTATTGCAGGGCGCACTGGATTCGCTCGGCGTGCCCTATACCGGTTCCGGCGTCCTCGGTTCGGCATTGAGCATGGACAAGATTCGCAGCAAGTGGATATGGAACGCACTGGCGTTGCCAACGCCGCCGTTCTGCGCACTGCCGCGCGGCGCTGATGTGCATGCGGCGGCGGCGAAGGTTGGCTATCCGCTGATCGTCAAGCCGGCCTGCGAAGGATCCAGTGTCGGCGTGACCCGCGTGTTCGACGCGAGCGGGCTGACGGCGGCGGTCGAACTGGCCACACGCTATCCCGGCGAACTGATGGCGGAACGATTGATCGTGGGTGCCGAATTTACCGTTGGCATCCTCGGTCGCGAGGCATTGCCGAGCATCCGCATCGTGCCCAAAGGCGAGTTCTACGACTACGACGCCAAGTACGTGGCCGACGACACGCAATACATTTGCCCTGGACTCGACGACCCGGAGGAAACCGAAATGCGCCGTCTCGCGCTCGCTGCGTTCGATGCGGTCGGGTGTGCCGGATGGGGTCGCGTCGACGTGATGCGCGATCAAGCCGGTCGAAATTGGCTGCTGGAAGTCAACACGGCGCCGGGCATGACCAGTCACTCGTTGGTGCCCAAGGCGGCAGCGGCAATCGGTATCGATTTCGACAGCCTGTGCTGGCGCATTCTTGAAACAAGTTTTGCGCCAGCGACAGGAGACCGGACATGAGCAATCGCCTGCCATTGAAGATCGGCGCGTGGGCGATCGCATTGACGCTGGTCGCGCTGCCGATCATCGGCGTGCTCAATGGCTGGATCGCCGTGGATCGCTGGCCGGTGCGCTATGTGCAGGTTCAGGCGCCGTTCGCGCATGTCAGCGCGGAACAGATTCGCGCCGCGTCGGCAAGCCAGCTGGGTACCGGATTCTTCGCGCTGCGTCTTGAGGACGTGCGCAAAGCCGTCGCGGCGTTGCCGTGGGTCGCGAGCGTGGAGGCACGCAAGCGCTGGCCGGATACCCTGGTACTGGAAGTGCGTGAGCGCCAGCCGTTCGCGCGCTGGGGCAAATCGCGCCTGATCGATCGCAATGGCGAACTGTTCAGCGTCCCCGGTGGCAATGATCTCCAGGGCCTGCCTCAGCTTGACGGGCCGGAAGATGCGCTCGGCGACGTCGTGGATTTCTACACGAATACCCAGCACACCCTGGCCGGAACCGGATTGATATTAACCGGCGTGAGCCAGGACGCACGCGGCAGCTGGACACTGCATCTCGCCAGCGGCGGCTCCATCCTGCTTGGACACAAGGATATCGATGCGCGACTGCGCAGATTCCTGGCTGTCTATCCGCAGTTGGGCCCGAGTCATTCCGGCGGTTTCGACAAAGTCGATTTGCGCTACACCAACGGTTTCGCCGTGCACTGGGCGGAACCTTCGGTCGCACCCGTATTACCCGCGACCACTCCCGACAATGGCGCCACCGCGGCCGCCAAGGCACGCTCATGATGAAATCGAAAGACGAAAAATCGCTGATCGTCGGCCTCGATATCGGCACCTCCAAAGTCGTGGCGATCGTCGGCGAATACGCGCCGGGTGAAACGGTGGAGGTGATCGGCATCGGCTCGCATGCGTCGCACGGACTCAAGCGCGGCGTAGTGGTGGATATCGAATCGACCGTGCAGTCGATCCAGCGCGCGGTCGAGGAAGCCGAGCTCATGGCCGGCTGCGAGATTCGATCGGTGTATGCGGGAATTTCCGGCAGCCACATCCAGGGGCGGAACTCACATGGCACGGCGCCGATCCGCGATCGTGAAGTCAGCGCGGGCGATGTGGACCACGTCCTGGACGCCGCCTGTGCGGTGGCCATTCCGGCCGATCAGCGCGTGCTCTACAAGGAGCCGCAGGAATACATCATCGACGGCCAGGAGGATATTCGCCATCCCATCGGCATGAGCGGAGTGCGCCTGGAGGCCAACGTGCACATCGTCAGCGGTGCGGTCAGTTCGGCACAGAACATCACCAAGTGCGTGAACCGCTGCGGCCTGCAGGTGGACGATTTGATTCCGGCGGCGATTGCCTCAAGCAAGGCGATCCTGGTGCAGGACGAGCGCGAGTTGGGCGTGTGTCTGGTCGATATCGGTGCGGGCACGACCGATATCGCCATCTTCACCCAGGGCGCGATTCGGCATACCGCCTCGCTGCCGATCGGCGGCGATCAGGTCACGAACGACATCGCCCAGGGGTTTCGTACGCCGACAGCGCACGCCGAGGAAATAAAGGTCAAGTACGCCTGCGCGCTCGCCCAGCTCGCACATGCCGAAGAAACCATTCAGGTGCCCAGTGTCGGTGATCGCCCACCACGGCGTCTGGCCCGCCAGACCCTGGCCGAATGGGTACAGCCGCGCTATGAGGAGTTGTTCACCATGGTGCAGGCCGAGTTGCGCCGTTCGGGCTACGAAAGCATGGCCGCAGCCGGCGTCGTTCTGACCGGCGGTGCATCGAAGATGGAAGGAGTGATCGAACTGGCCGAAGAGGTTTTTCACTTGCCGGTACGCGTCGGTATGCCGCAGCACGTGACCGGATTGGCCGAAGTCGTCAGCAATCCGATCCATGCCACCGGGGTGGGCCTGTTGTTGTACGGCAGTCGTCAGGAAGGCGTACGCGCGCCGGCACCGACGCCGGTACTCGGTGGCGTGAATCAGGCCTGGGACAAGGTGCTGCACTGGATCAAGGGCGAGTTCTAGTTTGATTGCCGGATATCGGGCAGTCCTGCCCGAATCCGGCACGGCCAGTTCGGTGCACGCCCGGGCTGGCCTTCGCCGATCAGGCGCATGCGCCTGATCGGCGGGCGAGCCACCCATGGCTCGCAAGTGATGAGGTTCAGGCCGCGCAGGGAAGCGCGGCAGGGTCCGAAACGGACCCATGGCCCGAGCACGGGCAAAGCGACAGGCATACGCCTGCTTGTTGCAACCGCTGGCGCGGGATGCGCTGTCGGCAACAACAACTTGAAAAGATGTTCTACCTAGCGGAGGTTGGCAATCATGTTTGAACTGGTCGAAAAACTCGCACCCAATGCGGTGATCAAGGTGATCGGTGTTGGTGGTGGCGGCGGAAATGCCGTCGGACACATGGTCGATTCACACGTCGATGGCGTGGATTTCATCTGCGCCAATACCGATGCGCAGGCGCTCAAGAGCAGCGGCGCCAAACTGACGCTGCAACTTGGCGGCAACGTGACCAAGGGTCTTGGTGCCGGGGCCAATCCCGAAGTCGGTCGTCAGGCTGCACTGGAGGATCGCGAACGCATCGTTGAATTGCTGACCGGTGCCGATATGGTGTTCATCACCGCCGGCATGGGCGGTGGTACCGGCACGGGTGCGGCGCCCGTCGTCGCGCAGCTGGCCAAGGAGATGGGTATCCTCACTGTCGCCATCGTCACCAAGCCGTTTCCGTTCGAGGGTCGCCGGCGTTTGCAGGTGGCGCTCAAGGGCATCGAGGATCTGTCGCAGAATGTCGATTCGTTGATTACCGTGCCAAACGAGAAGCTGCTGACCGTACTCGGTCGCGAAGTCACATTGCTCAGTGCATTCAAGGCTGCCAACGACGTGTTGCTTGGTGCGGTTCAAGGCATCGCCGATCTGATCACCCGGCCGGGTTTGATCAACGTCGATTTCGCCGACGTGCGCACCGTTATGAGCGAGATGGGTATGGCGATGATGGGCAGCGGCATCGCCCGCGGCGACGATCGCGCTTGTGCCGCAGCCGAGGCGGCGATCAACAATCCGTTGCTCGAAGACGTCAATCTGTCGGGTGCCTGCGGCATTCTCGTCAACGTCACTGCCGGTCCCAACCTGACCATGCGTGAATTCAACGAAATCGGCGACGTGGTACATGAATTCGCCTCGGAAGATGCCACGGTCGTGATTGGCACCGCGCTGGATACCGATCTGAAAGACGACATTCGCGTCACGGTAGTCGCCACCGGGCTCAATCGCGGAGCACTGCGCCAACCCGTGCGTCGCGAAGAAGCCGCACCGACCCAACGTCCGCGTCTGGTTGCGCGGACCGGCACGGACAATCTGCCGACAGACTATTTGCAGCCGTCACCCACGCCGGCAATGCGAGCGGCTGGCGTACAGCCCGGCGTCAAGCCGGAGTCGCGCAATGACTACCTGGATATTCCAGCCTTCCTGCGCCGCCAGGCCGACTAGGTACGGCCCCGGCCAATGCCAACGGCGCGACGGCGTAGTCGCGCCATGCTTCGCTTTCAACGGCGACGGCGGCAACGTCGCCGCCGTTTTTTGCATTTAATCTGTTGCGCGTACGGTGTTGCATCCGCGCAACAGGTGTGGGGAATTTACATCCGCTGACTTCTCTCATGTTTTCACGTGTGTTACGATTCGGCGCGTTTTGCCGGCTTCTGCCCACTTGGACACATAAAAAAAATGATCAGACAGCGTACGCTCAAGAATGTCATACGCGCGACGGGTGTCGGTCTGCATACGGGTGAAAAAGTTTATATGACGCTGCGACCTGCAGCGGTGGATACAGGGATTGTGTTCCGTCGTGTGGACTTGGCGGAACCCGTTGAGATTCGATCTTCCTGTGACAACGTTGGCGATACCCGCCTTTCCACGACGCTGGTGAAGGGCGACGTGCGTATTGCCACGATCGAACATCTGCTTTCGGCAATCGCCGGACTCGGCATCGACAATGCTTTTGTTGATCTGTCCGCGCCGGAAGTGCCCATCATGGACGGCAGTGCCGGTCCCTTCGTATTTCTCCTGCAGTCCGCTGGCGTCGAAGAGCAATCCGCGCCAAAGCGCTTCGTGCGCATCAAGAAACCCGTGATCGTGCGCGATGGCGACAAATGGGCACGCTTCGAGCCGTTCGACGGCTTCAAGGTCGGGTTTTCCATCGACTTCGATCATCCAATTTTCACGCGGCGTACTTCGAGTGCCGAGATCGATTTTTCCACGACGTCGTTCGTCAAGGAAGTCAGTCGCGCGCGCACATTCGGGTTCATGCGCGACATCGAAATGCTGCGCGAGAAGAATCTGGCGCTCGGTGGCTCGATGGACAACGCCATCGTGCTCGATGATTATCGTGTGCTTAACGAAGACGGTCTGCGCTATGAAGACGAGTTCGTCAAGCACAAGATCCTTGATGCGATCGGCGACTTGTACCTGCTTGGGCACAGCCTCATCGGGGCGTTTTTCGGGCACAAATCCGGGCACGAATTGAACAACCTGCTGTTGCGCACGCTGATTGCCGACGCGCAGGCCTGGGAAGAGGTCAGCTTCGATGATCCGGCAAAGGCGCCGATCTCCTACGCACACCCGGCACAGGCAATGTAAAAACTTGACGGTCGTCACGGAAACCGCGGCCGATTAGTGCTACTCAGCGTGTTGAAACAACGCGCTTGAAGCGCGATGCAGGGACGCATCGCCTGCGGACCGATCGCACATCGATCGAGTCGCGCTGCGAAGTACGCGGACTTTGCCCGCGCGCAGCAAATGAAGAAGCCCGGGAAAGGCTTTTTCAAATGAAGGCTATTTTCGCCTGGGGAGGGAACAACGATTATCGGCGATGGAAGCCAGCCGGAGATATACTTCCCGGAGTTCCGGGTCGGCGATGGATTGCGCCGCTGTCCTTAGATGTTCGGCAGTGGCATGCGAAAGCGGTTTACGCCTGGTCTGCTCCGGGGGAACGGGGGGCAGGGGAGCCACTTTCACGACGAATTTCTCGATCTTCAAGCCTGAAACCATCCGGGCTTCGGTCAACAGCGCCGTCTGGTAGAAGCGCAACTTGGCTGCCCAGACCGAGGAACTCGCCAGAAAGACGAGCCGTCCGGCATGCACGTCCGCCAGGCAAGATTGGCGACGCAAGTTTTCCGGTAGCGGTTGGCGTAGTTTGCGATCCAGTGCATCCAGCGCCCGCGCGCGCGCCGCAAGCGCCGCGACGGGTTTGCATTCGCCGACGGATTTGGCGCGTGTGCTTTTTTTGTGATGCGGGGGCGTGAATTGCATCGTAATAATCTTGGATTGTGGCCAGCCCGGATTGTAGCCGGCCTGGTTCCCAGCCAGCCTGAATTCGAAGCCAACGCATGAACATCATTATTGTCGCCAAACCACATGCAAGACCTACTACATTGAATCTCGACACCTGGCGCGTACGCGCAAACTTGGCCGGTTTGGCAACAATCTTCATTTTGGCATTTGCCGGCGTCGGTTTTATCGCCGCACTGCTGTTTGCCAGTCCGCGCGATCATACCTTGAACGAGTTGCGCGACCTGCGTACCCGGATCGCCGCCCAGCAGCACAGTCTGGACGATTTGCAGGCCCAATCCCAGCTCAACCTCGATGCGCTCGCCGTGCAACTGGGTCAATTGCAGGCCCGCGCCCTGCGCCTGGATGCGCTCGGTCAGCGTCTGGCCGAAGTCGGCAAACTCGACAGCAACGAATTCGATTTCCAGTCGGCACCTGCGCTGGGCGGCCCGGAAGATCCTGCAGCAGTTTCGCAAACGCTGAATCCGGACATGGCTGACAAGATCGCCGAATTGCGCAGTCAGTTTCAAACCGAACAAGTCCGGCTCTCGGTACTTCAGGACTTGCTGCTCGATCGCCGCGTCGACAACGCACTGGTGCCGAAAGGATTGCCCGTGGTTGATGGCTACATCGGTTCAGGATTCGGCATTCGTACGGATCCATTTACCGGCAAGATCGAGCATCACATGGGTCTGGATATTGATGCACCGGCCGGCTCACCGATTCGCGCTGCGGCCGATGGCGTCGTCACCTGGAACACGACCCGTACCGGGTATGGCAATGTGGTCGAGATCGATCACGGCAACGGCTACATGACCCGCTATGCGCACAACCGCAAGAATCTGGTCAGTGTCGGTCAGCGCGTGCATGCCGGACAGATCATCGCGAAGGTAGGCTCTACCGGTCATTCGACCGGGCCGCACTGCCATTTTGAGGTCTGGTTGCACGGTCGTGCCGTCAATCCGATTGCCTACGTCAAGCGGACCGTAAAAAAAGGTTGAAATTCGGGTCTCCCGGCCCCAATCACTTATAATGTGCGCAGGTCGCCGTATCATGCGGCGGCTTTTCGTGTTTTGGCTGTCAGCAGCATCGGCGCCAGCAGCCTCGATCCCCACCCAAGTGTTTTCTTAACTCATGTTCAATCGCATCCTGACGGGCATTTTCGGCAGTCGCAACGAGCGTCTGCTACGCCAGATGAGCAAGACCGTGGCGAAGATCAACGCCCTCGAAGGCGACTTGCAGGCGTTGTCCGACGCCGACCTGAGCGCCAAGACCACGGAATTCCGCAAGCGTCTCGCCGATGGCGCCACGCTCGATTCGCTGCTGCCTGAAGCTTTTGCCGTTGTGCGCGAAGCCAGCCGGCGTGTACTCGGATTGCGCCACTATGATGTGCAGCTGATTGGCGGCATGGTGCTGCATTCCGGCAAGATCGCGGAAATGCGCACCGGCGAAGGCAAGACCCTGGTCGCGACGCTGCCGGTGTATCTCAATGCACTGGAAGGCAAGGGTGCGCACGTCGTCACCGTCAACGATTATCTGGCACGCCGCGACGCCGCGTGGATGGGCAAGGTCTACAGCTTCCTCGGGATGACCGTTGGCGTGGTCTGGCCGGGCATGGAGCATGGCGAGAAGCACGAAGCCTATGCCGCCGATATCACCTACGGAACCAACAACGAATACGGCTTCGATTATCTGCGCGACAACATGGCGCTGTCGCGCGAACAGCGTTACATGCGCGGACTGCATTATGCGATCGTCGATGAGGTGGATTCGATCCTGATCGATGAAGCGCGCACGCCGCTGATCATTTCCGGTCCCTCGGACGACTCACCGCAGCTCTATATTCGCATCAACCGCATCGTGCCCAAGCTGACCCGTCAGGAAAAAGAAGATGGTGAAGGCGATTATTGGGTCGACGAAAAGCAGAAGCAGGTATTTCTGTCCGAAAGCGGCATGGAACATGCCGATCAGGTGCTGCGCGATGAGGGCATCATTGGCGAGGACGAAAGCCTGTACGACACCAAGCACCTGGCGATCGTGCACCACATGAATGCCGCGCTGCGCGCGAACGCTTTGTATCACCGCGATCAGGAATACATCGTGCGCGACGGCGAAGTTATCATCGTCGACGAATTCACCGGCCGCACCTTGCAGGGCCGGCGCTGGTCGGATGGCCTGCACCAGGCGGTCGAGGCAAAGGAAGGCGTGCCGATCCAGCGCGAGAACCAGACCCTGGCGTCGATCACCTTCCAGAACTACTTCCGCATGTACAAGAAGCTGTCCGGCATGACTGGCACGGCCGATACCGAAGCTTACGAATTCCAGTCGATCTACGGTCTGGAAGTGGTCGTCATTCCGACACACATGCCGATGGTGCGCAAGGACAACCAGGATGTCGTCTTCCTCAAGCAAAGTTTCAAATACGCTGCGGTCATCGAGGACATCAAGGATTGCCACTCACGCGGGCAACCGGCGTTGGTTGGTACGACCTCGATCGAGGTTTCTGAATTGTTGTCGGGCTTGCTGAAGAAGCAGAAACCGCCGATTCCGCACGAAGTGCTCAATGCCAAGCAGCACGAGCGCGAGGCACAAATCGTGGCCCAGGCGGGCAGTCCCGGTGCGGTCACCATTGCCACCAATATGGCTGGGCGCGGCACCGATATCGTCCTCGGCGGTTCGCTTGAGGCCGAACTTGCTGCGTTGCCGGCCGATACCAGCGCAGCGCAGCGCGAACGTATCCGGGAGGACTGGCAGAAGCGCCACGATGCCGTGCTCGCCGCCGGCGGCCTGCACATCATCGGCACCGAACGCCATGAATCGCGGCGTATCGACAATCAGCTGCGCGGCCGTTCCGGACGCCAGGGCGATGCGGGTTCCAGCCGATTCTACCTGTCGCTGGAAGACAATCTGATGCGCATCTTTGCGCCGGATTGGGTTACGCGCTGGATGAAGTTGTTCGGCATGAAGGAACACGAGGCCCTGGAAGATCGCATGATCTCGCGCGTGATCGAAAAATCCCAGCGCAAGGTCGAAGCACACAACTTCGATATCCGCAAACACCTGCTGGAGTTCGACGATACCGCCAACGATCAGCGCAAGGTCATCTACGAGCAGCGTAACGAACTGCTCGACAGCGACGATGTGTCACAGAATATTGCCAACATCCGTTTCGATGTGTTTACTGCGCTGTGCCAACGCTATGTGCCAAGCGACAGCGTCGACGAACAATGGGATGTGGGCGGACTTGATCGCGAACTCGAATCCGAATTCGGCTTCAAGTTCGATCTGAAGCACTGGGTGGAGCAACAGCACGATCTCGATGCGGATGCATTGCGCGAACACGTCATCGCTGAAGTGGAGCGCTTCTTCCGCGAAAAGGAAACGATGTACGGCTCCGAGATCATGCGAGCGGCGGAGAAATTCTTCCTGCTGCAAGTGCTCGACCAACTGTGGAAAGAGCATCTCGCGGCGATGGATTACCTGCGTCAGGGCATTTACCTGCGCGGCTATGCACAGGTGCAGCCCAAGCAGGAATTCCAGCGCGAAGCATTCCTGCTGTTCCAGCGCATGCTCGATCAGGTCAAGGCCGAAGTCGTGCAGCGCCTGGCGCGCATCCGCATCCAGAGCGAAGCGGAAGTCGCGGCAATGGAAGAACAACAACGCCGCGACGCCGAGCGACGCGCGCTGGAATTCCAGCATGCCGAATCTGCCAATCTGGCCGTGGCGGGCTCGGGAATCGCGCAGGGAGATAGTGCCGACGAGCCGATGCCGCAATCGCCGCAAGCCCCGGTCACCCGTGATCAGCCGAAGATCGGGCGCAACGATCCGTGTCCGTGCGGCTCGGGTCGGAAATACAAGCAGTGCCACGGCAAGCTGGCATGAGACTTGGGAGATACACGTAATCTGCAGAGATCCGTCCGCGATCGCATGAACGCGCCGATCCACGTCGTCGCCGGCGTGCTGCGCGATGCGGAGGGCAGAGTATTGCTGACTCAGCGACCGGCCGGAAAACATCTGGCGGGAATGTGGGAATTCCCCGGTGGTAAATGCGAAGCGGGAGAGGGCCCGGAAACGGCGCTGCGGCGTGAACTCCGGGAAGAACTCGGGATTCATGCCGACGCTTTGCAGCATCTGATTGCGGTACCGTGGCAATACCCGGAAAAGTCCGTGTTGCTGAATGTCTATCGCGTGACGGGCTATTCCGGCGCGACGCACGGTCGCGAAGGGCAGGCGTTGCGCTGGGAGAGTTTGGCCGCCCTTGACCAAATCCAGATGCCAGATGCCGATCGGCCGGTGATCACGGCTTTGCGATTGCCTTCGCGCTATGTCATCAGTCCAGAACCCATGCTCGATCACGACGTGTTTGTGGGCAGGATCGAATCGTTGTTGCGCACGGGCGAGCGTTGCATCCAGATTCGCAGCAAATATCTGAACTTCGGCCCGTTGCGATCCATCGTTGATCGGGTTCGCGACAAAGCCGCGCCGTTCGCAGCGAACCTGCTGATCAACGCACGCGTCGAACTTGCGCGCGAAACCGGAATTGGCGTGCATTTGCCATCGGCTGCATTGATGGCGACGGTATCGCGACCCTTGCCGCGTGATGTTCTGGTGGCTGCCTCCTGTCACAACGCACCCGAACTGGCGCACGCAGCCCGCGCAGGCGTCGATTTCGCCGTACTTGGCCCGGTACTGCCAACGCCCAGCCATCCACATGCAGGTTCGCTGGGATGGGAACGTTTTGCCACGTTGTGCGCCGATGCCCGCGTGCCCGTCTATGCACTCGGTGGGCTGGGCCCGGAACACGAGTCGATCGCGATCGCGGCTGGCGCTCAGGGCATCGCGGGGATTTCCGCGTTCTGGCGCTGAGGCGAATACGTCGCTGCAACATCAAGCCTGCATGGTACTGGCTTCCGGCAAATCCATGGCCGCAATGGCGAAGCGTGTGGCTGCCGTCAACTTTCAGCCCCGACCTTCACTCGCGCCATCTGACAATAGCGCCGGTGCAGTCGCGCGACCACGGCATCAAGTGTGCGCAAGGCTCCGGTGTTGTCGATCACATCCTGGGTAATCGCCAGGCGCTGTTCGCGCGTGGCCTGAGCGGCAATCATGTGGCGGGCCATCGCGTCGTCGATGCCGGGGCGACCGAGCAGGCGCCGCAACTGTTCGGGTTGCGGCACGTCCGCGGTGAGCACGCGATCCACCCACAGGTACTGGTCGTGGCATTCGACCAACAGCGGAATCGCCAACACGCAGTAGGGTGCGCGACAGGTTTCCACTTGCTCGATCAGGCGTGAGCGAATGCGCGGATGCACGATCGCTTCCAGGCGGCGACGCGCATCGACGTCGTCGAAGACAATCTCGCGCATGCGTGCGCGATCCAGGGTACCAGTGGTGGTTAGCGCCTGCTCACCGAATGCCGCTGCAATCTCCGCAAGCGCCGGTTGCCCGGCCGCCACCACTTCGCGTGCCGCCATATCGGCGTCGAATACCGGGACATTCAGGGCGGCAAAGCGCTGCGCGGTCGCGCTCTTGCCTGCGGCGATGCCGCCGGTAAGCGCGACAAGGAAAATCCCACGCACGTTCGCCGGGGCCACGCGGTTCACGCGAATCCAAAAAGCGTCCGATAGATTGCCGAGAGCGGAGCGTTGAATACGAACCACATCCACCCTGCGGCTGCGATGAACGGCCCGAATGGAATCGGTGTCGCGCGGTCCTTGCCTTGAATCGCGAGGAACGTGCCACCGACGATAGCGCCGATCAGCGAGGACAGCAGGATCATCGGCAGCAAGGCCAACGGACCCATCCACGCGCCCAAGGCCCCAAGGAGTTTGAAGTCGCCGTAGCCCATGCCTTCCTTGCCGGTCGTCAGTTTGAACAGCCAGTACACCGACCACAGGCTAAGATAACCGATTGCGGCGCCGAGAATTGCCGTGGGAGGCTTGACGAACAACGGCTGCAGGGAAATCAGCAGACCGAACCAAAGCAAAGGCAAGGTCATCTGGTCGGGAAGCAATTGCGTGCGCACGTCGATGCCCGCCAGTGCAATCAGTGTCCATGTCAGCAACAGACCGGCGCCGGCCTGCCAGCCGAAGCCGAAATGCCAGACTACTGCAGCCGAACAGACGCCGCACAACAATTCCACCAGCGGATATTGAATCGAGATCGGTGCCTTGCAATGCCGACAACGTCCGCGCAGTGCCAGCCAGCTCAAAAGCGGGATATTTTCGAGCACGCCCAGGCGGTGTTTGCAGTGCGGGCAATGCGACGGTTCGCGCACTATTCCTGGCGGGGCCGTTGCGTCGGCGCCGACCTGATCGAGTTCCAGCATCTCGCGGCTCTGCTGCCGCCAGCCGTGCATCAGCCGTGCCGGCAGCCGCAGGATCACGACATTGAGGAAGCTGCCGACGATCAGCCCAAGCACGCCGGCAAGCGCGGTGGCCGCGCCCGGGTTTTGGAGGAACTCAATCACGGAAAAATCGGAAAACGATCAGCCGACGACCGCGCCAAGCTTGAAGATCGGCAAGTACATGCCAATGACCAGGCTGCCGACGATTGTACCCGATGATGACCATGATGAATGGTTCCAGCAGGCTGGACAGTGCATCAACGGCGTTGTTGACTTCCTGTTCATAGAAATCGGCAACCTTGAACAGCATCTTGTCGAGAGCGCCGGCTTCTTCGCCGATCGACGACCATCTGCACGACCATGTTTGGGAATAGGTTCACCTGCCGCATGGCCAATTGCAACTGATGGCCGACGGAAACATCGTCGCGAATGCGCTTCACTGCATCGTTATATATGGGGCTGCCAGTGGCGCCGGAGACGGAATCCAGCGCTTCGACCAACGGCACGCCTGCGGCGAAGGTGACGCCTAGCGTGCGAGCAGAACCGCGCAATTGCTGAATGATGCAGGATCTGTCCGACGACCGGAAGTTTAAGGACGGCGCGCGCAAGAAAATGCGCAAAACGCGGAGAACGCTTGTAAGCAAAGATCAAGCCCGCAATTACTGCGATAATCCAAATCAGCAAAATGAGACCAATGACGCGGTCAGAAAGCGCGAAGCGTTCACGATCATGCTGCGTAAATGCCGGCAATTGCGCACCAAAATTCTTGAATACCGTCCTCGAACTCGCGGCACCACGAAAATCAACAAGGATGGCGGACACCACATATGGCCACCGCGAACACCATGGCCGGGTAGAACATCGCCTTCTTGATCTTGCCCTTGATCGCTTCGATATTTTCCTTATAGGTCGCGACGGTATCGAGCACGGTATCCAGCACACCGGCCGATTCGCCGGCCTTGACCAGGTTGCGGTACAATTCGTCGAACTGTACGGGATGTTTGCTCAAAGCTTCGTGCAGCGATGCGCCGCCTTCGATATTCGTCTTGATGTCGGTGAGCATGTTTTTCATGCGCACGTTGTTTTGACCGCCGGCGACGATCTCGATGCCTGCACCATCGGCACGCCCGCGAGCCATCATCGTGGCGATCTGGCGGCTGAACACGGCGATATCGCGCGCCTTGATGGTTTTGCCGGCCTTGCCGAATAGCGGTTTTGGCTTGGGTTTCACGGTCTGCGGATTGATGCCCTGACGGCGCAATTCGGCTTTGACCAGGCTCGCGTTCTTGGCGGAGTATTCGCCCTTGATCTTGGTTCCGCGCTTGTCCAGGCCAACCCAGGTAAAGGTTTGCAGCTGGCTGACTTGGCGCGTGCTGCGCCGCGCTGGGCAGCGGTAGTGCGTGAGGTCGCGGTAGCGGTAGCCATGATCTTAGTCCTTGGTTACACGGTTGATTTCGGCCAGGCTCGTGATGCCGTTCTTTGCCTTGAGCAGATGCCGATGCGCGCAAGATCGGCGATGCCTGCGGCCTTGGCCGCCTCGGCGATCTGGATGGCGTTGCCGCCTGCCAGGATGATTTTCTGGATCTCTTCGGCCATCGGCATCACCTGATAAATGCCGGTACGGCCCTTGTAGCCTTCGTTGCAACCTGAGCAGCCAGCTGCGTCGAACAATTCGAGCTTCGCATCGATATCGGCCTGGCGTGAAACCTTCGGCGAAGCAGTGCCGCCGGCGGCAGCATCGGCGACATGGGCTTCTTGCAATCGTGCAGGCGCCGCGCGAGACGTTGCGCGATGACCAGGGTGACCGACGAGGTAATATTGTACGGCGCGATGCCCATGTTCATCAGGCGCGCGATGGTTTGCGGTGCATCGTTGGTGTGCAGCGTCGACAACACCATATGGCCGGTCTGCGCTGCCTTGATGGCGATTTCGGCGGTTTCCAGATCGCGAATTTCGCCGACCATGATGATGTCCGGATCCTGGCGCAGGAACGAGCGCAACGCAGCGGCAAACGTCATGCCGCGCTTCACGTTCTGCTGAACCTGGTTGACACCGGCCAGACGGATTTCCACCGGGTCCTCGACAGTGGAGATATTGCGGCCCTCGGTATTCAGGATATTCAGCGCCGTGTACAGCGAGACGGTTTTTCCGGAACCGGTCGGTCCGGTCACCACCACCATGCCGTACGGGCGTGCGATCGAATCCAGGAACAGTTTCTGCTGATCTTCTTCGTAGCCGAGTTTTTCGATGCCCAGGCGCGCGGCGGCCGCATCAAGAATACGCAGCACTACTTTTTCGCCGAAAAGGGTCGGGCAGGTGCTGACGCGAAAATCGATCGACTTGCTCTTGGACAAGTTCAGCTTGATGCGGCCGTCCTGCGGTACGCGACGTTCGGCGATATCCAGACCCGACATCACTTTCAGGCGCGACGAAATGCGCGGCGTCAGTTTTACCGGCGGTTGCGCCACGGTGCGCAGGATGCCGTCCATGCGCAGGCGAACGCGGTAGTTGGATTCGTACGGCTCGAAATGAATATCCGAGGCGCCACGCTTGATCGCGTCGACCAGCACCTTGTTGACGAACTTGACCACGGGAGCATCGTCCTTGCCGGTGGCATCGACGCCGCCGCCGCTTCATCCGCGTCGTCGCCGCCATCTTCCATGTTCGAGATTTTCCAGACCTTCGGCATCGTCCATGCCGTCGATCGTGGTGCTGGACTGGCTCAATGCCTGGTCGATGGCGCGGCCGAGCTGTTCCTCGCTGATCAGGATCGGTTCGATCGTATGGTTGGTCTGGAACTTGATCTCGTCGAGCCCGCGCAGGTTCGTGGGATCGGATACGCCGACGAAGATCCGGTTGCCGCGTTTGAACAGCGGCAGCGCCTTGTGCTGGGTGATCAGTTTTTCGCTGACGAGCTTCATCGGCGCTTGCGTCAGGTCCAGCGCTTCGGCGTCAAACAGCGGCACGCCGAATTCCGCCGACGCTGCCATCGCCACCTGCGCGCCATTGGCCAGCGCGTGCTCGATGAGATACGTGCCCAGCGGAATCTTCTGTTTGAGCGATGCGTCCACCGCCTTGCGCGCGTCGTCGTCGCCGAGCGTTCCCTCAACCACCAGACGGCGCGCAATGCCGGTCAAACCGGCAAGTGCGGCAGGATTCATCTGTGTCGCCATAAGAATCCCCGGTAAATACTCGAAACTACTGCGGAATGTACCGCAAAACCGGGTGGGATAGAACAGCCGGGATCACAAAAGCACAGTATTTACGACATAGTGCGACCTTGGCTGCCAGCAATGTCCGGGAAACCCTGAAGAAGGGGGTGGCTGATTCAAGTATCGACGGTGCGCGTCAGTTGGCGCAACCCGAGGGCTTGTAAAGATTCACCACCGTGGTAGAACAGCTCCAGTTGCCATCGGCATCGCGAGTCCACGTCAGTTTCTTGCCGGTAATTGCGGCATGCGCGCTGTTGCCGAAAGTGGCCTCAAGCGATCCACTTCCGTTGGCAACCATGATCGCCTTGGGTACCCCCGTGCCAGCCGCAGCAGAATCGCCACCGGCTACAGTATTGCCGCCGGCCGCGAAAATATTGGAGCCGGTTGCTCCGAAATCGCAATGGGTGGCGTCGGCAGGTCCTACAATGAGCTTGCCATTGTTGACGCAATCCTCGAAGGCGGTTTTCAAATCGCCGACCTCTTCCATGCCGCGGGTCAACTGTGAGCGCGCCACGTACAACTGGTATTGGGGAATCGCAATGGCGGCAAGGATCGCGATGATGGCGACAACAATCATGAGCTCGATAAGGGTAAAGCCACGAGATGTATGCAAGCGATTCATGTTGACCCCCGTAAAACGAGTGGATTCACAATCCAAGGACTAGATTTGGGATCCGATATAGCTAATGAGAACCAGCAATCCCTGTGCCAGGCCAAAAATTATGCCGGCAAAAAAAAGCAAGGCGCAATAAGATCGCGCCTTGCTCTGTCAGCTCAAAAAGCAAAAGCTTAGGATTAATTATCGCAACCAGACGGCTTGTATTTGGCATCGACCGTCGTGGTGCACGTCCAGTTACCTGGAATGTCGCGCGTCCAAACAAGTTTCTTGCCTGCGATCGCGGACGAAGCATTTCCGCCAAATGTTGCGGTCAGCGTGCCATCACCAGTTGCCACCATGGCGGCTACCGGTGCACCGAGTAAGGCGTTAATCGGCGCTCCACCACCGACGGTGTTACCAGCAGCGGGGACTTGGATATTGGAACCCGTGGCACCGAAATCACAATGGGTGGCATCGGCCGGTCCTGGGATAACTTTGCCATTGTTGACGCAGTCTTCCCACGCGGTCTTCAGATCGCCGACTTCTTCCATCGTACGCGAAACCTGCGACTTGGCGACATAAATCTGGTACTGCGGCAGCGCGATGGCCGCCAAAATGGCGATGATCGCAACAACGATCATCAATTCGATAAGGGTAAAGCCCTTCTGCATGGTTTTCATGGTAATTCCTCGAAAATGGTGAGTTAGCTAACTTGCAACGGTTGCCCCGAATCGCGCCGGGCCCGACTGGCCTGCGCATCCATAGCCCCTGGCCAGGATCGACGCGAATTCAGGTGATAATAAAAGCAGAATTTGTGCCACGCGGCAAATTCCGGGTTTCTGCCGTCGGAAGTGGGATGGTCGTCACGTTTTTAGCCGCTTGCAGGCATCGCCACACCTTTCATCGGTGTAGCGGACTACACGTCACACAAAAGCAGGTCAAAAAGTGACGCAATTGGACAGTTAAATGTGGGTTGCCTGAATTCGGCGACCGAAGATTGCATCATTGCTGCCTGTGGGAGAGACGGGATTTGGTTCCCGCGAAAGCGGGACTCCAGTCAATCGATCCCCAGCTTCTTCAGCTTGTAACGCAGTGCACGAAACGTGATCCCCAGTTTTTTCGCTGCGGCAGTCTTGTTGTAGCGGGTATCCTGCAGCGCTTTTTCGATGGCTTCGCGTTCGAGGTTGCTGATGTAGCTGTCAAGGCCGCCGTCGCCGGTTGCTTCGTCGCCATCGTCGACGTCGCGATCGACCGCCATTGCAGCGGCTTCGGGTTTCGCCGCCGCTGCGGGAACCAGACGCAAATCGTCGGGTGCAATCGTGTGGTTTTCGCAAAGTGCCACGGCGCGTTCGAGCACGTTTTCAAGCTCGCGGACATTGCCGGGAAAGGAATATTTGAGTAGCGCGCTCAAGGCATCGGGCGTGAGTTTTGCCGGCGGTTGTCCGCTGTCGGCGGCGAGACGTTCGAGAACACGCCCGGCCAGCTTGGGGATATCCTCGCGGCGCTCGCGCAGAGGCGGCACACGCAATTCGATGACATTGATGCGGTAGTACAAATCCTGTCGGAAATGCGCGGATTCCACGAGTTTGGCGAGGTTCTTGTGGGTGGCCGACAGGATGCGCACGTCGACCGGCACCTCGGCGCGACCGCCGATCGGCCGCACCGCTTTTTCCTGGATCACGCGCAGCAGTTTCACCTGCATGTGTACCGGCAACTCGGCGACTTCGTCGAGAAACAACGTACCGCCGTTGGCGGCCTGGAACAGACCGTCCTTGTCTGCGCCGGCGCCGGTGAAACTGCCTTTCTTGTGGCCGAAGAATTCAGATTCCATCAACTCCGAAGGAATTGCGCCGCAATTTACCGGCACGAACGGGTTGCTCGAGCGCGGTCCTTGTTCGTGGATCAGGCGCGCGACCAGTTCCTTGCCGACGCCGGATTCTCCGCTGACGTAAACCGGCGCCTGACTGCGCGCGAGCTTGACGATGGTGCCGCGCAATTCCTGGATGGCGGCCGAATCGCCGAGCATCTTTGCCGCGCCGGCGCTGGGCGGCTCGGTCTTTTTTTCCTCGGCGAGCTTCATTGCCGTCTGCACCAGTTGGCGCAGCATGTTGATGTCGACCGGTTTGGAGACGAAATCGAATGCGCCGGCCTTGAGCGCGTTCACCGCGGCATCGACGTTGCCGTAAGCGGTAATCATGGCCACCGGAGTTTTTTCGTACTTTGCCGCGATCAGCTCGATGATTTCCTGCCCACTGCCGTCGGGCAGGCGCATGTCGGTGAAGCACAGCGAGTAGGTGGTTTCAGCCAAGCGCTGCTTCGCTTCGGAAACATTGCTCGCTGTCTCGACGATCAAGCCCATGCGACCGAGCGTGATGGTCAGCAACTCGCGGATATCGCGTTCGTCGTCGATGACGAGGACTGTGGCCTTGTTCATGTGCCAACCTTAAGCGAAAAATGGATGGCCGGAAAGACTGATTGCGGCAATCCATTGTCGAACCAAGCCGGAGCGGCAATAAATTCCTGGATCATTTTCGTCACTTCGCGGATACCGCAATCGGCGGCGCGCTCAGCGTGATGCGGAAGCAACTGCCGCCGCCGGCGACGGGTACGTATTCGAGTATGGCCTGGTTGGCTTCGCACATGGTGCGCGCCAGATACAGACCCAGGCCGGTGCCGTATTCGTGCGTGGTAAAGAACGGTTCGAATATTTGCGACGCGACCTTGGCCGGGATGCCGGGTCCGCGATCGATGACTTCGATCAATGGCGGCCCCTTGTCCGTGGCCAACCGCGGCACGACGGAAACCCGCGCCGGTTCGCCGGGCAGACGCCCATAGCGCAGTGCGTTCTGCACCAGGTTCCAAACGACCTGTTGTAATTGTTGCGGATCGGCCAATGCTTCGACATGCCGCGCCTGGGTGACTGCGCGCAATTGGTCCTGGCCGATGTCATTGCCGGTCTTGAACTCTTCCACAAAGTGTTGCGCCCAATGCGAAAGATCCAGGCTGTCGGGCCGCGAACGTTCGCGCCGCGACAATTGCAGGATGTTTTCGATGATTTCGTTTACTCGACTGCAATGGTTATTGATGATCTCGACCATGCGCTTGTCGGCTTCGTTCAATTCCTCGGATTCAGCGAGCAATTGCGCGGAGTAGCTGATCGCAGCCAGCGGGTTGCGGATTTCATGGGCGATCGATGCGGACAAGCGTCCCAGCGATGCCAACGTCAATTCTTCTGCGCGCCTCGAAACCAGCGAGGTATCGTCGAGGAAGATCAGCACGTTGTTGTCGTCGTTCGAGGCAAGCTTGGTAAACCGCGGAATGATCTCCGGGGCGCCCTCGGCGAGGGCGACGGCCTTGGTATCGAGCTTGCCGGTTGTGCGCCAGTGGTACAGCCGCCGTGAAAGTTCCGGCGCCACACTGCCCAGATCGCGTTGGCCGGCTTTGGGATTGCCCATCAGGGCCCATGCCGATTCATTCCAGCGGTGCACGCGATTCGCGTCGTCGACCACGAGCACGCCGGTTTTCATGCGCCGGATGATGAGCTCGTTGATCTGGGCGAGATTGGCCAGATCGATGCCACGCTGCTCGGCCAGCGCTTCGGTCTCGCGCATCTGTTTGCCCAGCACCAGACACAACGTTGCCGTGGCGAAGTAGCTCAATCCGTAGAGCGCGGCTTCGAGGAGATTTCGATGTTCGTGATCCAGGAAGTTGCCGAGCAGGCATTGCCCGAGCACGCCAAGTGCGGCCAGCGAGGCAAAAAAGATTGACAGGCGCGGCGGCAGCATCAGCGCGCCGGCTCCGACGTTGACCAGCAGCAGCATGGCCAGCGCACTCGGCGGATCGGAAATCGAAAACAGCGCAATCGTGGTTGCGACGATGTCAAACACCAGAGTGACGGAAACCTTGAGCTGCACGCTGGCGTGCCAGTTTTCCGTGCGCAGCAATACGTAGCCGGCAAGCAGCAGGTAAACGACAGCGGTAGCGCTACCGAGCAGGGGATGCGTCAGTTGTTTCCAGTCCACGAATCGCGGACTGAAAATCAGGCCGACAATGACCACGGCCTGAAGGAACCGGTACAGATTGAAGAAATAAAGCTCGCGCCGGCTGATTTCGCTCAGCTCGGGTTCGACGCTGGAAGAGGCGGAATTCGCTCGGGTCACGGCAAAGGCTAGAGTTTGGAGAAGTATAGCAAGAGCGCGCGCACGGCGAGCGGGAATCCGATTTGTGGCGTGCGCCGTGCGCACGTCGCCCTGGGTCCGTGCGGCCCGCTTTGCGGCAGAGCAGGGCCGGGATTGGGAAACGGGAAACAGCGAGCGGGGGACTCGCGGCGGCCGGATGCGGGTTTTTCCGCGTTGCGGGTCCCGGTCCCGTAACTGCAATCCCGGCTCGCAACAACCCTTTCAATTGCCCCGGCCTTTGTTCACAATACCCGGCCTCGCGCGCTGCCTGCGTGCCACCGCGTTGTGTCGCGCGCGGTTTCGAATCATTCCATCGGGTGCCAGCATGAATTTTCACGAGTATCAGGCCAAAGAATTGTTTGCCACTTACGGCATTCCGGTGCCGGCCGGAAAGATCGCGTCGACGCCGGATGAGGCCGCAGAAGTCGCGCGCACGCTGGGCGGTGAGGAATGGGTTGTCAAGGCGCAGATCCATGCGGGCGGTCGCGGCAAGGCAGGTGGCGTGAAACTGGTGAAGTCGCCGGATGCCGCCAGGCAAGCCGCCGCAACAATGCTTGGCACGCAGATGACCACGTATCAATCAGGCGGTCGCGCTTTGCCCGTGAATACCGTGCTGATTTGCGAGGCGACGGATATCGCCAAGGAGCTTTATCTTTCCGTGCTGGTGGATCGCACCTCGAAGACGATCTCGTTCATCGCCTCGGCACGTGGCGGCGTCGATATCGAACAGGTAGCGCGTGAAAATCCCGAAGACATCCATACGCTCGAAGTGAATTTTGTCCAGGGCCTGCAACCGTATCAATGCCGCTCGCTCGGTTTTGCGATGGGCCTGAATGCGAAACAGGTCAATCAGCTCACCAAGATCATGCTGGGCCTGTATCGCCTGTTCAACGACAAGGACTTGTCGCTGGTGGAACTCAATCCGTTGGCGATAGTGAAATCCGGTGCGTTGCTCGCGCTCGATGGCAAGGTCAATTCCGACGACAACGCCGAATTCCGGCATCCGGACCTGGCTGCGATGCGCGACGAATCGCAGGAAGATCCCGCCGAAGCGGTCGCCGCGAAAAACAATCTCAATTACGTGACGATGGACGGCAACATCGGTTGCATGGTCAATGGCGCGGGTCTGGCGATGGCCACCATGGACGTGATCAAGCTTGCCGGTGGTGAACCGGCCAACTTCCTCGATGTCGGCGGCGGTGCCACCAAGGAACGGGTGACCGAAGCGTTCAAGCTGATTCTTTCGTCGGACAAGGTGGGTTGCATCCTGGTCAACATTTTCGGCGGTATCGTGCGCTGCGATTTGATTGCTGAAGGCATCATTGCCGCGGTCAAGGAAGTGGGCCTGAAGATTCCGGTTGTCGTGCGTCTGGAAGGCACGAATGTCGACGCAGGCCGCGAGCTGTTGTCCAATTCGGGACTGAAAATTACCACCGCGATGGATCTGAACGACGCCGCGCAAAAAGCCGTTGCCGCGGTGAAAAGCTGAATTTGAAGGCAGTGTGGGAACAGCGCAAACGCCCCCCGGAACAGCCGCACAGCGGTGTATTTCGCCGGTGGCCTTCAAGAAGCGATATTTGCAAGGTGACAGTCGACCAACAGAAAACGGCGGGATTCGCTGCGCTTCTCCCGCCCTACATGATTCGGGCAATCCAGGATTTCAGGCATGAGTGTACTTGTAAATAAATCCACAAAGGTCATCTGTCAGGGCTTTACCGGCCAGCAGGGAACATTTCATTCGGAACAGGCGCTGGATTACGGCACCAAGCTCGTCGGTGGCGTCACGCCCGGCAAAGGCGGCGACGAGCATATTGGCTTGCCTGTGTTCAATACCGTGCAGGATGCGGTGGACGATACCGGCGCCAACGCCACGATGATTTTCGTGCCGCCGCCGTTTGCGGCCGACGCGATTCTCGAAGCTGCCGACGCCGGCGTCGAGGTGATCGTGACGATCACCGAAGGCATTCCGGTGCTCGACATGTTGCGGGTGAAAAACGTGTTGCGCGACTATCCGGATACCGTGCTGATCGGCCCGAATTGCCCCGGCATCATCACCCCGGGAGAATGCAAGATCGGCATCATGCCAGGTCATATTCATCAGCCCGGCAAGATCGGCATCGTGTCGCGTTCCGGCACGCTGACCTATGAAGCCGTATTCCAGACCACGAACGTCGGCCTCGGGCAGAGCACGGTCATCGGTATCGGCGGCGACCCGATCAACGGCCTGAACTTTATCGACTGCCTGCAGTTGTTCCAGGACGATGAACAGACCGAGGGCATCATCATGGTCGGCGAAATCGGCGGCAGCGCCGAAGAAGAAGCCGCGGAGTTCATCGCCGAATACGTGAAAAAGCCCGTGGTGTCGTTCATTGCCGGCGCCAGTGCTCCGGCCGGCAAACGCATGGGCCATGCCGGTGCGATTATCTCTGGCGGCAAAGGCACCGCAAAGGCCAAGTTTGCCGCGCTGGAAAAAGCGGGTGTTACGACAGTGAAGTCACCCGCGGATCTCGGCAAGGCGATCGACGCACGTTTGAAAGGCAAGTGACAGCTTTTCACGTCGGTGAAGGTGAACGAGCAGAAGGGATCCAATGCGGTTCGCGCTTGCCCAGTTCGATTTTCCGGTCGGTGCGGTAAGGCGCAACGGCGAGCGCATCCGTGAATTGATTGCGCAGGCGCGCGATGAATGCGCCGCGCAGTTGATCGTGTTTCCGGAGCTGGCGATCTCAGGCTATCCGCCGGAAGATTTGTTGCTGCGTCCAAGCTTTCTCGCGGCCTGCGAGCGCGAAATGGATGCCGTGGCGCAAGCGTCGCGAAGCATCGCCGCGTATGTCGGGCATCCGAATACGCGCGGCGAAGTATACAATGCCGCAAGTTTGCTGGCCGACGGCGCGATCGCATTGACGGCGCACAAGCAATTGTTGCCGAACTACACCGTTTTCGACGAAAAGCGCTATTTCCGGGCCGGACACGATTCAGTTGTATCGAACTTCGCCGGCGTCCGCGTCGGCTGGCTGGTTTGCGAAGACTTGTGGGAGCCGGAACCGGCTGCGCGCGCCGCCGCGCAGGGCGCGCAGCTGCTGATCGTCGCCAATGCATCGCCGTTCGACGTCGGCAAGCGGTTGCAGCGTGAAGCGTTGCTGAGAAAACGCGCCTGCGACAACCGCGTGGCGATCGCGTATTTGAACCTGGTCGGCGGGCAGGACGACTTGTTGTTCGATGGCGAATCGTTGCTTGTGGAAGCAACCGGCAACATCGCTGCGCGCGCGCCTGCATTCGTCGATGCATTGCTGGTCGCCGAATTTGACGCGGCAACGCGGCGTTTTCACGCCCAGAACTGGCCGCAGTCCGACGACGTTTCCGACGATGCGCGTGTGTATTCCGGCCTGGTGCGCGGCATTCGCGACTACGTCGACAAGAATCGTTTTCCCGGCGTGCTGCTCGGCTTGTCGGGCGGCATCGATTCGGCATTGATCCTCGCGTTGGCGGTAGACGCATTGGGCCCGGATCGCGTCATGGCAGTGCGCTTGCCCTCGCGCTATACCAGCGACATGAGCAATGACTTGGCTGCACAGCAGACGCGAGCATTGGGCGTGAAGATGCTGACCATCCCGATCGCGGCGCCATTCGCGGGTTTTGCGCAGGCGTTGAGCGACGGAGTCGATGCGGGGTTTCTCGATCCTGCGTACCCTCGCGATGTCACCGCGGAAAATCTGCAATCGCGATGTCGTGGCGTGCTGCTGATGGCGCTGTCGAACAAATTCGGCACGATGCTGTTGTCGACGGGCAACAAGAGCGAAATGGCGGTTGGTTACGCGACCATCTACGGCGATATGTGCGGTGGTTATGCCCCTCTGAAGGACTGCTACAAGCAACGGGTGTACGCGTTGGCGCGGTGGCGCAACGCGCACGCAGGAGTCTGCCTGATGTCTGAGGATCGAGGGTCGCATGCACCAGCTCAGGCGATCCCCCAAGCCGTGATCGAGCGGGCGCCATCGGCGGAGCTGCGCGAAAACCAGACAGATCAGGACTCGTTGCCGCCGTACGAGATGCTTGACGCAATTCTGGAACGATACATCGAGGGCGAGCAATCGCAGGAAGACGTGATCGCCGCCGGTTTCGATGAGGCCACCGTATTGCGCGTGGCGCGACTGGTTCTAAACAGCGAATACAAACGCCGCCAGTCGGCACCCGGACCGAAGATTTCCACGCGCGCTTTCGGCCGGGATCGTCGCTACCCGATCAGTTCGGGGTGGGAATAAGGCGCCTGGCGTCGAATACCAGGGCGTTGGGCGTGCGAGCCGCAGGCCGGAAATCAAAAGACCGTGATGCCGGAGGGCGCTTGACGCCGATCCGGAAAACAGTCCCGGCTCTGGAGGCGTTGCGGAAAAGCGAAGAGAACGAACCGGATGTTGCCTTTCGCAGCAATGAACGAGTGCTTCGTGGTGTTCCCGATTCCCGATTCCGGCTTCTTCAACTCCTGAACGGAATCATCCGCATCCACCAATGCGTGCGCTTTGGCCAGTGACCCTCGAAGTAAGGATGATTCGGATAATTCAACTTCAGTACGCGCTCGCTGTTGGCGGCGAGCTTGTCCTGGTTTAGTGCCTTGTAGCAGATGACCATGATGGCCAACGCGTCGCCGGTGGCGGGGGTGCGTTGGTATTTCTCGACGATATCCTTGGCTCGATTCGCTGCGGCGACGTAGGCGCCGTGGCGCAAATAAAATTTGGCGACATTGAGCTGGGCCTGGGCCAGATTGTCGCGCAGGTAGATCATGCGCTGGCGCGCATCGCCGGCGTAACGGCTGCTCGGGAATCGCGTGACCAGGGCATTGAAATCCTCGAACGACTTCAGCGTATTGCCCTGGTCGCGCTTGGTCATGTCCTGATTTGCGTACCGATCGAGAAAGCCGCGATCACGGTCGAAGTTGATCACGCCGCGCAGGTAATAGGCGTAATCGACATGCTTCTGTGCGGGATACGTCTTGATGAAGCTGTTGATTGTCGAGTAGGCATCCTCGCGTTTGTCGGTCTTGTACTGCGCGTAGGCCAGATCCAGTTTGGCCTGCTCGGTGTACGCTCCAAACGGAAAACGCGCGATCAGGCGCTGGTCGAATTTGATCGCCTTGCTCAGGTCGCCGTTCTTCAACGCGGCTTTCGCCACGCTGTACATCTGGTCGACAGGCAGGGTTTCTGTCTCGTTTTTCTTCGCAAGGCGATGGCAGCCGACGCTGGCGGCAGCCAGAATCATCAACACGGAAAATTTGAGCAACGTAGTGAATCGCATCGGATTTGCACACATTCGACGGGCAGAACCGCAATAATAGCGGAAATGTGTTAGCAGAATGAAAAACGAACGTTGGGCCGACCCTTCCCGAGGCGACCATGCCCAGCGCCAGCCGGCCCTATCAGGATCCATGAAGTGAACTCGAACGCCGCAAAACACACGCGCACGCTGGAAGTGCCCGACGCTGCCGCAGGCCGGCGTCTGGATCAGGCTTTGGCGGAATTGCTGCCGGAATATTCGCGTTCGCGATTGGGCGCGTGGATCAAGTCCGGCGAGGTGAGGTTGGATGGAGCGACCGTGCTGCCGCGGCATATCGTGCGTGGTGGCGAATGCGTCGAGTTGCTGGCGGAGCCGATCGCGCAAGTAGCCCTGGCGCCACAGCCGATCGCGCTGGATATGCGGCATGTCGATGCCGATATTCTGGTCATCAACAAGCCCGCCGGACTCGTGGTTCATCCGGGTGCCGGGCAACCCGACGGCACGTTGTTGAATGCGCTGCTGCACTTCGACGCGAACCTGGCGCAATTGCCGCGTGCGGGCATCGTGCACCGGTTGGACAAGGACACGTCCGGGGTGATGGTCGTGGCGCGCAGCCTGCGCGCACACACCGCGCTGGTGGCGCAGTTGCAGGCGCGTGAAATCCATCGCCAATACGCGGCCGTGGTTTACGGTGCGATGATTGCCGGCGGCAGCGTCGATGCGCCGATCGGACGCAGTCCGCGCGATCGCCTGCGTCAGGCCGTCGTCGACGAGCCCGCCGGCAAACCGGCGTTGACGCATTACCGCGTGCGCGAGCGCTTTCGCGCGCACACGCTGATTGAGTGCCGTCTGGAAACCGGGCGTACCCACCAGATTCGCGTGCACATGGCGCATGTGCGCCATCCGTTGCTTGGCGATGCGACGTATTCCAGCTTGAAATTGCCCAAGGGCGCCAGCGCGGAATTCATCGAAACCCTGCGAGGTTTCCGTCGTCAGGCGCTGCATGCCGAGAAGCTCGAGTTTGCACATCCGGTGAGCGGGGAGGCAGTGAGCGTCGCAGTTGAAATGCCAGAGGACATGCTGGCGTTGATCGCGGCGTTGCGGGAAGATTCGAGGGCCAGCGGCCAAGAGCCAGGGGCCAAGAGCTGAGTGGCTGCTTGATTTGCGTTGCACGGAAGAATGCGCCCTCGACGGGAGCATGTTGTCAGGCTGTATCGCCTCCTCCCGCCGCGACCCAGAGCCTGCCCCGGATTTGATCTGCGGTGGCGCGAAGCGGCGGATGAGGGACGGGTCATGGAAGGTGATCAATGGTTGCCATTCACCGACCGCTCGCGGTCTTTCCGGTTCTCACCCCAATCCCGCTCGCGAAGGGACAGGGGCTTCAAGCTGTGTTGATTTGACAGTCAGGCCGACAACAATGCCGCCAACCAAACCAGCCCTTGGCCCAGCGCCGGCAGGCATCGCTCCGGACTGGCCCGCCCCGCCAAACATCCGCGCGCTCACTACGACGCGGTGCATGCCGGGCAATTCTCTACCGCCGTACGATGCGTTCAATCTGGGCTTGAACAGCGGCGAGGATATGGGCATCGTGCAGGCCAACCGCGCCTTGCTTGAGCGTGCCCATGGACTGCCGTCGCGACCGCGCTGGCTGCACCAGGTTCACGGCACGCGCAGTCTGCGTTTGACCGCAGAGATCATCGATGGCGAAGCGCAAGCCGATGCGGCGTTCACCACACAGCACGGTGTTGTGTTGGCGATCCTGACCGCCGATTGTCTGCCGCTGTTGATATGCGCTCGGGATGGCAACGAGATTGCTGCCGTACATGCCGGTTGGCGTGGTTTGTCGGGCGGTGTGGTCGAATCGTGTGTTGGTCGTCTGCGCACGCCGGTACAAGATCTGTTGGCGTGGTTGGGTCCGGCTGTCGGCGCGGCGTCTTATGAGGTCGGTGAGCAGGTGCGTACGGCATTCGTCGACCACGATGCGACTGCGGAATCCGCGTTTGTCCCCACCCGGTCCGGTCATTGGCGCTGCGACTTGTATGCGCTGGCGCGGCAGCGATTGAATGCGCTGGGGGTGGACCGCATTTTTGGCGGCAATTTCGACACCTTCACCGACGATCGGTTTTATTCGTATCGCCGCGACGGTGCGAGCAGCGGACGATTTGCGAGTTTGATCTGGATGCAGCCATGAATCCGCTGTTTGTCGATCTTCTCGGGGAAGCGGCTTTCGGCAAGCTGGCGGCGCGCGTGCAGGCATTGCACCGGGCCACGGTCAAGCGCGCATATCGCGGCGAAGCGCAAGTTGTGCGCGGCAGCAATCTGCTGGCGCGATTGTGCGGATTCGTTACCTCGCAACCACCGGCGGCGCAATGGGTGCCGTTGCAAGTGGAAATCTCCACTACCGCGCAAGGCGAATGCTGGACGCGCGAGTTCGCCGGTCACCCGATGCGCTCGATGATGTGGGCGCGTGACGGATTATTGTGCGAGCGTCTGGGGCTGGTCACGTTTGCGTTTGCTCTCAGCGTCGAAGCGGGCGAATTGATTTGGCGTGTGCAACGCGTTCATGCGCTCGGGATTCCGTTGCCGACACGCTGGTTCCACGGCGTGCAGGCGCGCGAAGCGGAAATCGACGGCCGCTATCATTTCGATGTTGCCGCGCGACTGCCTCTGGCCGGCCTGCTTGTGCACTATCGGGGTTGGCTGGATGTCGACTGAAGTCGGTCCGGTACTCGTTTTTGACGGCGTGTGCGTGCTGTGCAGCCGCAGCGTTCAGTTCGTGTTGCGGCACGATCGCGCCAGACGTTACCGGTTTGCCACGACGCAGTCGCAAAGCGGCAATCAATTGCTGCGCGCGCATGGTTTGGATCCACAACAGCCGCTTTCGGTGCTGCTGATCGATGACGGCGTCGGCTACACGGAAAGTGCGGCAATGCTGCGCGTGCTGTCGAGTTTCGGCGGCATCTGGAACGTGCTGTCGAACGGCTTGCGAATCGTGCCACGCGCACTGCGCGATCCGGCATACCGGTGGATCGCCCGACACCGCTATCGCTGGTTTGGTCGGCGCGATACGTGTTACCTGCCGCAAGCCGAAGACAGGAAACGGTTTCTGCAATGACGCGCCGGAGCAGCCGATTCCGCAATGATCACCCTCGTACGCGTTGAGTCCGGGTCTGGATGTCGTAATCGGACAGTGCGACGAGGTATTCGTCGAGATCGAATAGATCCAGACATGGCGTCGCACCGTTTTTCGTGAGTTGCCCGCGTGCGAGTTTTCGTGCCAGCACGACAGCGGCCGTTGCGGGAATCTGCGGACCATGGCCGGAGCCTGCGACAAGCGTCCAGGTCACGTGCAACGGCTTTCCATCCGGTGCCGTGCCGGATAGGCGTACATGCATTGCGCCCACATCGCTGCCGCGCGCGAGAAACCATTCGCTGATGCGTTTGAGCGGCGCTGTCCAGCGGTCCAGTCGTGGCAGCAATCGCCAACGCACCGGCCACGACAGCAGCCACAGGCCGAGGTGCAGAATGCCCAGTTCCAGCCCGGCGCCGATGCGCAGATTCCGCACGCCGGGGTAACGCGCCGGGAACAGACCGATATCCGGCACGTCGCACAGACTCAGCCAGCGCTTTCCGACTGGATGCGGATAACGCTGACGATGCAGGTCTTGCCAGCCAAATCCGACGCGCCACTTGTCACCAAGCCACACGCGCAATGGCCGACCAACGTAACCCAGAATCGCCGCGACGGTCGCAGTGCCGCGTGGCGTGCGATTGCCGGGACTGATGCCGATATCGATCTGGCTCAGCACGCTGAATTCGCTGCGATAGCGATCGATCACGGCGGCGCTCAGGCCTGGCACGGTGCTGGCGCCGGAGACGACAAGTCGCCCGCTCTCGCGTGCCTGTGCATCGAGCGCCGCAATGCCGACGACGAAATCGCGCGCGTCGGCGAGATCGATGTAATGCGCGCCTGCAGCCAGCGCAGCGGTGGCGACACCATAGTCGCGACCCTGGAATGGCCCACACGTGTGGATGACGAGATCGGGCGCCAGTGCCTTGAACCGCGACTGCAAATCCGGCATGTCGATATCCAGTCCGATGGCTGCAACGCCAGCGCCGTATTTCGATCCCAGACTCGTCGCCAGGCGCTGTGCCGCGTCCGCGCGTCGGCCGGCGATCAACAATTCGATGTCGGCATCGCGCGCCAGCTCGCGCGCAATCAGTGCGCCGAAGTTGCCGTAGCCGCCGAGTAACACAACGCGCATGTGCAGCCTGTGGAGTTTGCAATTCGGACCCGCCGCGTGCGGCGGCAATTCTGGCAGATCGAAAGCCGGGGCGATCGACCGCTGACCGGTTTTTCAATGCTGCCCGCGATCCTTGGCGATGTGTTTGCTGGTCGAATTATTGCGCGCGCGGCGCAAAACGGCGGCGAGGAAATCCTTGCCCCACCGTCGCACGTCGTAATGCACGACGATGTCGTACAACTGGCGCATGCGTCCCTGCGCTTCGTCCGGCAGCATGGTCAGGGCACGTCTGAGGATCGCGGTCAGATCCGCTGTATCGTGTGGATTTGTCAGCATCGCGCCCTTGAGTTCGGCGGCCGCGCCGGCAAACTCGGACAACACCAGCACGCCGCTGCGGTCGAGCAGCCCTTGCGTGGCGACGAATTCCTTGGCGACCAGATTCAAGCCGTCGCGCAACGGCGTGATCCACATCACGTCGGCAGCGGCGTAATGCGCGACCACTTCCTCGAACGGGAAACCACGTGCGAAAAAACGCACCGGACTCCAGTCGAGCTCGCTGAAGCGGCCATTGATGCGGCCCACGGCCTGATCGATCTGGGTTTGCAGGGTGCGATAAATCGTCATCTCGCGCGCGGCCGGCACACAGATCATCAGCAGGCTGACGCGACTGCGCAATTCCGGATGATTTTCCAGCAGATGTTCGTACGCGAGCAGTTTTTCCAGCGTGCCCTTGGTGTAGTCCAGGCGCTCAATCGACAACACGAGTTTTCTTCCCTCGAACTCGTCATGCAATTGACCCATGCGTGCGCTGACTGCAGGCAGTTTCAGGCAATCGCGTATGCGCTCGACATCGGTGCCGACCGGATGTGCGCCAAGTGCGACTTCACGATCGCCGACACGCACTTTGGTGACCATCGAGTCCAGCCCGACGGCGCAGCCGTAGGTAAGAAAGCGTGGCGCGCAGGATTTGCGCTGCAGCGTTTCGACCGGCATCGCGCCGCGCACCACATCGACGAAATTCTCGACCTGGCGCGGGATATGGAACCCGATGTAATCGCAGGTCAGCAAGCTGCCGAGGATTTCTCGTCGCCAGGGCACCACGTTGAATACATCGGCGGACGGAAAATAGGTGTGATGGAAGAATGCGATAGTCACATCCGGACGCAATTCGCGCAGCCGGCCCGGAACCATCCACAGGTTGTAGTCGTGAATCCACACGGTCGCGCCGGGTGCCGCTTCCGCCGCGGTGGCTTCGGCGAACTTGCGATTCACGCGCAGAAACACCTGCCAGTCCTTTTCGCGAAAGCGTGCGCGTTCCCAGAACGTGTGCAGCATCGGCCAGAACGCTTCCTTGGAGAAGCGCTTGTAGAAGGTATCGACTTCGCTGCGGCTGAGCGCAACGCGCGCCGCGGTCAGATGCGGATAGCGTTCGCTGTCGACGCCTGTATGCGTCTCGAACTCGCCCATTTCCGCGTCGTGAATGCTCCAGGCAACCCAGGATCCCGGCCGTCCATTGCCGAAAAAGCCGAGCAGACTCGGGATGATGCCGTTCGGCGACTGCGGGCGGCGCCGTTTGCGTACGCCGCCCTCGTCGAATTCCTCGTAAGGCAGGCGATGGTAGACCATGACCAGTTCGGCCTTGCCGGCCGGCTTCGCGGCAGGCAGGTGCCGATGCGGGTCGTCATCTGCGAGCAGATCGAAGTGCTCGATCGCCTCGAGAATGCCGCCGCAGCCCGGTGCTTTGGCATGCAGTGCGTGCGGCAACGCACGGGTCGCGTGGATCAAGGCGGGCTCGGATTCGCCGACGCACACGCCGGGGAAACCGGCCTGATACATCGACAAATCGTTGAGTGTATCGCCGGCCACGAGCACGTGTTCGCGCGGCAACTTCAAGCGTTCGACCAGCATGCCAAGGGTGCTGCCCTTGTCGGTGGCCGGCGGCAGGATGTCCAGATAGCGATCGGCCGAATACAACACTGTGCAGCCCAATGCTGCCGCGACCATTTCGATGCGCTCGTGCAGCGGCGCCAGGGTTTGCGGATCGCAAAAATACGAACAACGACGTTCCTGCGGCACATCCTGGCGGATCAATCCTTCGAACTGCGCCATGGCATCGACGACGGCACGCTCGCCCGGCCAGCGCGCATCGATTTGCGCCTGCAACGGCTGCAGTGGACGCAGGCTGTTGCCGTCGACGATCGTGGCACCGACGTCGCAAATCACATAATCCGGTCGCGGCAACGCCTGGTCGCTGAGCAGCGGCATCACCGATTCCAGGCCGCGCCCGGTCACCCATGCCAACCCGATATCCGGATGCCGCTCGATCAACCCGTACAGTCGCTGGCGCGCGTCGACTTCGCCACCGAGGAAGGTTCCATCCAGATCGGTGGCGAGCAAGAACTTCGTGGCCGAAGGGGTGGGTCGTTTGCGCGGCTTGGGCCGGGTTGCAGTCAACGCGAATCCTTGAATTTGGGGCGGGGATCGAGCAACTTGCAAGTATAACATATTGATTGGGTTATGGAAAATTCTGGAGTCCGGGATTTGGATTCGGGAAGAGTGCAGCAGCCGCGCGATTCCCGCGCAGGCGGGAATCCGGCTTTATTCGCTTTGGTGCCAATACATCAAGAGCAAGAACCGGATTAGATTCCGCTTGCTGCGCGATCCCGCCTTCGCAACGTGCCTGCGCAGGAATGACAAGCATTCCATTTGACGATTTTCCGCTATCGAGCCCACACTCACCTTGATCCTGCGCTCGTGCGGCCGCACTTTCCGTGCATTGCCGGCGAACTCCTTCGCGAGCAATCCGCCCCTCGATTTACGGAGACCAAATCATGCGAATGGACAAACTCACGTCGCGTTTCCAGCAGGCGCTGGCCGATGCGCAATCGCTTGCGGTCGGGCGCGACAACAACATGCTCGAGCCGGTGCATCTGATGAGTGCGCTGCTGGAACAGCAAGGGGGCTCGACGTTGCCGTTGCTGGCCCAGTCGGGTGTCAACGTGCCGTTGCTGCGCCAGCGCATCGGCGAGGCTTTGCAACAATTGCCGCGTGTGGCGGGCCAGGAAGGCAACATCAACGTCTCCAACGATCTTACCCGGCTGCTCAATCTGACCGACAAACTCGCGCAGCAGCGCGGCGATGCCTTCATCGCCAGCGAATTGTTCATTCTGGCCGCACTCGACGACAAGGGCGTGGTCGGCCAGGCGCTGAAGGCCAGCGGTGCGAACAAGTCGAATCTTGATGCGGCGATCGAAAAAATGCGCGGAGGCGAAAAAGTGGAAAACGAGAATGCCGAGGATCAGCGCCAGGCGCTGGAAAAATACACCATCGACCTGACTGCGCGTGCGGAGAAATCGAAACTCGACCCGGTCATCGGCCGCGACGAAGAGATTCGCCGCGTCATCCAGGTGCTGCAGCGGCGCACGAAGAACAATCCGGTCCTGATCGGTGAACCCGGCGTCGGCAAGACTGCCATCGTCGAAGGCCTGGCTCAGCGCATTGTCAATCACGAAGTGCCCGAAGGCTTGCGCGATCGCCGTGTGCTGTCGCTGGACATGGGCGCGTTGATCGCCGGGGCGAAGTTCCGTGGCGAATTCGAAGAGCGATTGAAGGCCGTGCTCAAGGATCTGGCCAAGGAAGAGGGCAACATCATCCTGTTCATCGATGAGTTGCACACGATGGTTGGTGCCGGCAAGGCCGAGGGTTCGATGGACGCCGGCAACATGCTCAAGCCTGCACTGGCACGCGGTGAACTGCATTGCATCGGCGCGACGACGCTGGACGAATACCGCAAGTACATCGAGAAAGACGCCGCGCTGGAGCGCCGCTTCCAGAAAGTGTTCGTCGGCGAACCCAGTGTCGAAGACACCATTGCGATCCTGCGCGGATTGAAGGAACGTTATGCCGTGCACCATGGCGTGGAAATCACCGATCCGGCAATCGTCGCGGCAGCCACATTGTCGAACCGCTACATCGCCGACCGCCAGTTGCCCGACAAGGCGATCGACCTGATGGACGAGGCGGCTTCGCGCATCCGCATGGAAATCGACTCCAAACCGGAGGAACTCGATCGTCTCGAACGCCGCCTGATCCAGCTCAAGATCCAGCGCGAGGCGCTGAAAAAGGAAAAGGACAAGGAATCCAAACAGCGTCTGGCGGATCTTGAATCCGACATCGCCAAACTCGACCGCGAGTTTTCCGATCTGAACGAAGTGTGGAAGGCGGAAAAAGCCGCCGTGCAGGGGACGAGCAAACTCAAGGAGCAAATCGAGGCGGCGCGTGCGGAAATCGAAACGGCGCAGCGCCACGGCGATCTGGCGAAAGTGGCCGAAATCCAATATGGCAAAATTCCACAATTGGAAAAGCAATTGCACGCAGCACAGGAAACCGAGGCCAAGGGCTTCACGTTGCTGCAGCAGCGCGTGACCGCCGAGGAAATCGCTGAAGTCGTTTCGCGCTGGACCGGCATTCCGGTGTCGAAGATGCTCGAAGGCGAGCGCGACAAACTGTTGCGCATGGAAGACGCGTTGCATACGCGCGTGGTCGGCCAGGACGAAGCCGTACATGCCGTGGCCGATGCGATCCGGCGCTCGCGCGCAGGCCTGTCCGACCCGAACCGGCCTAACGGATCATTCCTGTTCCTTGGTCCCACGGGCGTAGGCAAGACCGAACTGTGCAAGGCGCTGGCCGAATTCCTGTTCGATTCCACCGAAGCCATGATCCGCATCGACATGAGCGAGTTCATGGAGAAGCATTCGGTTGCACGCCTGATCGGTGCGCCGCCGGGCTATGTCGGATACGAAGAGGGTGGTTATCTCACCGAAGCCGTGCGCCGCCGGCCATACAGCGTGATTCTGCTCGACGAAGTCGAAAAGGCGCATCACGACGTATTCAACGTGCTGCTGCAGGTGCTCGACGACGGACGTCTGACGGACGGGCAGGGTCGCACCGTGGATTTTCGCAACACCGTGATCGTCATGACCTCGAATCTGGGATCGAATCTGATCCAGGACATGGCCGATCACGGCGACGACAGCGAAGCGCAATACACCCAGATGAAAGCTGCGGTACTGGGTGTGGTGCAAAGTCATTTCCGGCCCGAGTTCATCAATCGTCTCGATGAACTGGTCGTGTTCCGCCCGCTCGACAAGGCCCAGATCCGCGCCATCGCGCGTATCCAGTGCGATTACCTGGCCGGGCGCCTGCGCGAACGCCAACTGACGCTGCAGCTATCGGACAAGGCGTTGGACCTGCTTGGCAACATTGGTTTCGATCCGGTCTATGGTGCGCGTCCGCTCAAGCGCGCGATCCAGCAGCAACTGGAAAACCCCCTCGCCAAGGAAATCCTCGCCGGAAAGTTCGCGCCCGGGGACAACATCGACGTCGAAGCGAGCGATGGTCGCCTGATCTTCGCGCATCGTTCCACGACGGCGTAAGCTCCGATAGCGTGCGCTGCGCACACGAACCAAAATACTCGTGCGCGAAGCGCACGCTGCCAACCAGTCCCCAACATTCAACGACAAGCCATGCCTATTTACGAGTTTGAATGCACGACATGCGGCAATCGTTTCGATCGCCTGCAAAAGCTGTCCGATCCGGATCCGGATGTATGTCCCGAATGCGGCAAGCACACGATCAATCGTCGCCTGACCGCGCCCGCATTCAGGCTCGCCGGCGCCGGCTGGTACGAAACCGACTTCAAGAAAGACGGCGACAAGAAGCGCAATCTGGCCGGTTCGCATGAAGCGTCGAAGAGCACCGACGAAAAGCCGAAATCCGCTGCGGCCGAATCCAAGCCGGCAGACAAGGCGGTCGACAAACCGGCTCCGGAATCCAAAACGAAGGCCGCAAACTCGAACCAAAAACAGCCATAAGCGTCGGTTTTCTCTGTTGAATTGACTAATTTCAAATCCGGCGAGACGGGTATGCGAAAACCGTTAAGGCTTCTTGCGATACACTCTGGGGCGCAATTCCACAACAGGAGAATGACATGATGTCGATTCGCATTTTTGCTGGGGCCTCATTGTTGGTCGCGTTGTGCAGCATGCCGCTGACCGCCGCGCACGCACAGCGTCACGGGTACGATCGCGACCGTGTAGTGGAGTGTACGAGTCACAATTACCGCCACGAACATTGCCGGGTGCCGTGGCGCGATGCGCGCCTGATCGACCAGATTTCGTCGACGCCGTGTCGTCGCGGCCGGAATTGGGGTATGGACCGCGGCGGTATCTGGGTCGATGCCGGATGCGCCGCGCGCTTCGCCGAAGCCGATGACCGTTACCATCGTCACGGCGGCTGGATTCCGCCATCAGGCTGGAATCATCACTTCGAAATCAGTTGTTCCAGCAACAACTACCAGTACAACTTCTGCGCAGTCGATCTGGGCGGTGGCGGTCGTGCCCGCTTGCGTCGTCAGACTTCCAGTTCGCCGTGTATCGAAGGCCGCACCTTCGGTTTCAATCGTGCGGGCGTGTGGGTGACGCAGGGTTGCGGCGGGGTGTTCTTGATCGATCGTCGCTGGCGCTGAGCCAGTCGCTTGCACATTCGGAAGTGCCCGTCAACGACGGGCACTTCATTTTTGGGCCCAGCAGGGCAACGTTGCCTGCCCGTCGTCAGGTGCGCGCATTTTGGTTTTCCACGTCGCCGCCCGTGGCGTGCATTTCCAGCGCGGCCGGGGTAGTGCGCAGCATCGGAGCGAAATTGCTGGCTTCGACCTGGACCCTGCGGAAGATGCGGTAGCGATATCCGGCGTACAGTGCCAGCGAACCTTCAGTCAGCGCAAACCAGGCGAACAACGCACCTGCGCCAAATAGGCTCATGGCCGATCCGGCAATCAGCGGTCCAAGCGCCGAACCAAAACCGTTGATCAACAACACGCTGCTGCTCGCCGAGAGTGCGTCGCGCGGTGACAGACAATCCAGCAAGTGCGCGACAACGATCGGATAGACCGAAAACGCGGCGCCGCCGTACAGAAAAATTGCCGAATAACCGAGCCATTCGCTGCGGCCCTGCACAAGCGGCATGATCAGCGCGACCAGGCAGGCGAGAGCGCCGACAAACATCATTGCCAGCCGCCGATCGTGGCGATCCGAGAGCCGCCCAAGCGGCCATTGCAAAGCGGCGCCACCGGCAATCGCCACGCTCATGAAAGTGGCGATCGCATTGCGCCCAAGCAAATGATGGGCGGCATAGATCGGCAGCAAACCCCAGAACGCACCCATCGCCAGTCCCGACAACAATGCGCCTGCGCCGGCCGAGGGCGCCAGCGCAAACAAGCGTCGCAGGTGCAGGCGAGGCGTGGCCTGTACCAGCGGTTGCGATTGGCGTGTCCAAAGCACGGGAAGCGTGGAGGCGCAAACCAGCAAGGCGACCAGAACAAATGCGACGAACGCCTGACCGGCACTGAATCGCAGCAATTGTTGCGCCAGCGTCAGCGCGCTCAGATTGACGATCATGTACACGGCGAAGATGCGCCCACGCTGGGCCGGCGCCGATTGTGCATTGAGCCAGCTTTCGATGACGGTATACAAACCGACCAGTGCGATGCCGATGATCGTGCGCAGCAGCATCCACAGCCACGCGTTGTCGCTCAAGGCATGCAGCAACGCCATGCATGTGAATACCGAAGCGCACAAGGCGAAGGCACGGATATGCCCGACGCGGCGGATGATCCACGGCGCGAGGAACGTGCCGAGCAGGAAGCCGCTGAAATATGCGCAGGTCAGGGCACCAAGCAGAGCGTCGCCGAACCCCAGGGCGTGCCCGCGCAAGGGAATCAGCGTATTGAGCAGACCCGAGCCCAGCAGCACCAATGCGACGCCGCACAGCAGGGAAACGACGGAACGCAGGGCGCCGAACATGTCGGCTTTTTACCAGAACGTGATGATGATTGCGCCAACGGCGACAAGAATTGCAACAGCGGTCCAGCGTACATCGGCCGGGACGCGCGCGATGCCGACACGGTCGATCAGGCGAATACGTGGATCGTCGCTTGCGGGTGTATCGGATTTCGCCAGGACGAGTGCCCACGCCCAGGTGAACGCTGCGGTCGCGACAAACAATATGCCGGCGATGATGGTGAAATGGATGTGCACCCAGCCGATCTCGCGTGCGATGAAGAATGCCGCGCTGAACACGTGTCCGCAAATCAGGCCGCGCAACGCCGCGCTCGCACCAAGCCGCTTCCACCACAAGCCCATCAGGAACGTTGCGACCAGCGGCGAGGCGACGAAGGCAAACACCTGCTGCAGATAGGCCCACAATCCCTGGAAGTGCTGGATCATCGGGGCCCAAAGCGCGGCGAGCAGGGTGATGACGATGGTCGTCACACGTCCGCTCCAGACCAGTTGCGACTGGGTCATCCGCGGTTTGTGCGGCTGGATGAAGTCGACCGTCACCAACGTGGCTGCAGAGTTGAGCGTGGCCGAACACGTCGACATCAAGGCTGCAATCAGACCGGCGAGAATCAAACCGGTCAGGCCGACCGGAATGAATTTCTCCACCATGGTTGGAAATACCTGATCGGGACGATCCAGTCCCGGCAGCAGTACGCTGGCCATCGCGCCGGGAATCGTCATCAGGAACAACGGCAACAGTTTCAGCGCCGCGGCGATCATCGAGGCGCGACCGGCCGCGGCGATATCGCGCGCGCCGAGAACGCGTTGCACCACGTATTGGTTCATCGTCCAGTAGTAGAAACCCACGATGGGCAAGCCGGTGATGAGCCCCAGCCACGGTACTCCTGGATCGTCGATCGGGCGGATCAGCGAAAGCTGGTTCGGATGTACCGCAGCGACCACATTGGCCCAGGAATAATCGAACTTGCCAAAGACTATGGTCGCCAATACCGCCGCGCCGACCAGCAATACAATCGCCTGCATCACATCGGTGTACACCACAGCGCGCAAGCCGCCTGCGGCCGTATAGAGCCCGGTGAACACGGCGATCCCGATGCAAGTCTCCCACAGGCCGAGCGCCGGCACGAACGTCGTCACAATCAGCGCACCCGCATACAGGCTGCCGGCGGTGTCGAGCACGATCGACAGGAACAACGTCACTGCAGAAAGATACTTTCGCAGGCGCGAATCGAAACGGCGCTCCATCAGCTCCGGCATGGTCGTCACGCGCGCGCGCATCAACACCGGCAACACGAAGATGGCGGTGAAGATCAACACGACGCCAGCCATCCATTCGTAATTGGCTGCGGAAATTCCCGTGCGATACGCGGCGCCGGGCAAGCCGATCAGGGTGTCGGAAGACACGTTGGCGGCGAACAGCGACAATCCGACAGCGGCCGGGCCGAGCGTGCGCCCGGCCAGGAACAGATCCTCCGAGGTGGTCTTGCCGCGCGCGACCCTGAAGCCGATCAGGGCGGTGATCAGGAAATAGCCGAAGATGGCGACGTAGTCGAGCGTGCCGAGATGGATCATCGTACCTGCGCGGGGGAGATCGTCTTTTCAGGGAAACATGCGTGGCGCGCGGATGCAAGTCCGCGGTTGCCACGGGAACGTCGTCGAAGCCGGCATCCGTGCTACGATTCCGCCCTTTTCCACAGTCCCATACAGGCGGCCGGTTGCCGGTCGCTGCGGAGTTTCAAGCATGCGTACGCACCACTGCGGCCTCGTGGACGAGGCCCTGATCGATCACGATGTCGTTTTATGCGGTTGGGTCGACACCCGTCGCGATCATGGCGGCGTCATTTTCATCGACTTGCGCGATCACGAAGGCGTGGTCCAGGTGGTGATCGAACCGGACAATGCCGCGGCGTTCAGCGCCGCAGAGCACGTGCGTTACGAGTATTGCCTGTGCATCCGCGGCAAGGTGCGCGCGCGCCCGGTCAGCCAGATCAACGAGCGCCTGCGCAGCGGCAAGATCGAGGTGCTGGCCGCCGGCGTCGAAGTGCTCAATGCGGCCGCACCATTGCCGTTCATGCTCGACGACACGGTAGGCGAAGACGCGCGCATGCGTTGGCGTTACCTGGATTTGCGCCGCCCGGAAATGCAGCGGCGCCTGCGCCTGCGCACGCGCCTGGTGTCGGCGATTCGCGCCTATCTGGATGCGCGCGATTTCCAGGACATCGAGACCCCGATCCTGACCCGCGCCACGCCCGAAGGTGCTCGCGATTTTCTGGTGCCCGCGCGCATGCATCCGGGCGAATTTTATGCGTTGCCGCAATCGCCGCAGTTGTTCAAGCAGATCCTGATGGTCGCCGGCTTCGATCGCTACTACCAGATCGCGCGTTGTTTCCGCGACGAAGCCTTGCGCGCCGATCGCCAGCTCGAATTCACCCAGCTCGACATGGAATTCGCGTTCGTCGAAGAACGCGACGTGCAGGATTGCGTCGAGGCAATGATCCGCCACGTCTTCAAACAGGTTATCGACGTGGATCTGGATGATCCGTTCCCGCGCATGCAATATGCCGAAGCGATGCGCCGCTATGGATCGGACAAACCCGATCTGCGCGTAAAACTTGAGCTGGTCGATATCGCCGAATACGTCAGGCATGTCGAATTCAAGGTGTTCAGTGGTCCGGCCAACGATCCCGGAGGTCGAGTCGCAGCATTGCGCCTGCCGAACGGCGCGGCGCAACCGCGTAAATACCTGGATGATCTCGGCGTCTACGTCGCGCGGTACGGCGCCAAGGGTCTGGCCTGGATTCGCATCGACGATATCGCTCGGGGTCGCGAGGGCATGACCTCGCCGATCATCAAGTTTCTCGACGATGCTGCGCTCGATGGCGTGCTCAAGGCGGTCGGCGCGCAAAGCGGCGATGTCGTTTTCTTCGGCGCAGGTCCCTACAAGACAGTCAGCGACTTCATGGGTGCGCTGCGCCTGAAGGTCGCGCAGGACAACGGCCTCGTCGAAAACGCCTGGAAGCCGCTGTGGGTCACCGACTTTCCGATGTTCGAATACGACCACGCGGACAAACGTTTCGTCGCCCTGCACCATCCCTTCACCGCGCCGAAGATCGACGACGTCGCCGATCTCAACGCAAACGCGGCCAATGCGGTTTCGCGCGGGTACGACATGGTGCTCAACGGCAACGAGATCGGCGGCGGTTCGATTCGTATCCATCGCCCGGAAATGCAGAGTGCCGTATTCGAATTGCTCGGCATCGGTGCGGAGGAAGCGCAAGCCAAGTTCGGCTTCCTGCTCGATGCTCTGAAATTCGGTGCGCCGCCGCATGGTGGCATCGCGTTCGGTATCGATCGCATCGCGGCATTGATGGTAGGCAGCGATTCGATCCGCGAGGTGATCGCCTTCCCGAAAACCACCACCGCGCAATGCCTGATGACCGGCGCGCCGTCGAGCGTTCCCGAAGCGCAGCTGCAGGAATTGCATGTGCGCGTCGTGAAGAAGCCGGGAATGGCGAAAGGGGAATCGGGAATCGGATAGAGCGGCCCGGCGGCGTTTGCCACGATTTCGAATCGGACGATACGGCATTTTCGACCATGCAAGAACACGTCATTTTGCTGCACGGCTTGTGGATGCGTGCGTTTACCCTGATTGCGTTGCGCAATCGATTGCAACGTGCGGGCTTCAGTGTCGAACTGTTCGATTACGCCAGCGTGACGCATGGCGTCGATGTGGAGGTGGATCGGTTGGTTCAGCGCTCCGCTGAAATCGACAGCGGTACGGTGCATTTTGTCGGTCACAGTCTGGGCGGCCTGGTCGCGTTGCAGGCACTTCAGCGTGCGCCGAAACTCACTCGTGGTCGCGTCGTATGCCTGGGATCGCCATTGCGCGGCAGTGCCGTCGCGCGTGGCGTCGCGAGACTGCCGGGCGGCAGTTACCTGATCGGCAAGAATCTTGGCATCTTGCGCGACGGGCTGGAACGCTGGGATGGCAAGCAGGCTGTCGGCGTGGTCGCCGGACGTTTGCCGATCGGATTCGGAATCGCGGTCGGGGCGTTGACTTCGCCGCACGACGGAACCGTGAGTGTCGCCGAGACCGAACTGCCGGGCCTGACCGATCATTGCGTCGTGCCCGCTACGCACACGGGACTCTTGTTCTCCGAACAAGCCGCAGAGCAGACGATTGCGTTCCTGCGCGCGGCGCGCTTTGCACGCGTGGATTGACGGCGCGCGGCCGTGGAAATCCGGCGCGCGTGTTAGAATTCGAGGCTTGCCAAAAGCGGGGAATCGGGATTCCCGCGTTCGCAGAATTGACGAGCAGGAAATTTCAGTCCCCAGCCCCCAGCTTTTTACTCCCCAGCTCGCGCCCCCAATGACCCGCATCCTCGGCATCGACCCCGGTTCGCAGCGGACCGGAATCGGCATGATCGACGCCGATCCCGACGGCACACTGCGGCATGTGTTTCACTGTGCCGTGAACGTCCTCGACAACGAGACGTTTGCGCTGCGGTTGAAGCAGATCTTCGAGCAGATTTGTGCATTGATCGACGAGCATCAACCCGATGAAGTGGCGATCGAGCGGGTATTCATGGCGCGCAATCCGGATTCGGCACTGAAGCTCGGTCAGGCCCGCGGCGCGGCAATCTGCGCGGTGGTTCACAAGGGCCTGGAAGTCAACGAATATGCGGCCAAGGAAATCAAGCAGGCGGTCGTTGGCGGTGGCGCCGCGGACAAGATACAGATTCAGCACATGGTAAGCATGCTTTTAAACATCCCGAAAAAAATGCAGGCCGATGCGGCAGATGCGCTGGCGGTTGCCCTGACCCATGCGCACACGCGCGCCAGCGTGCAGCGTATCGGCATACCGCGCAGCGCGTGGAGACGGCGGCGATGATCGGGCGCCTCAAGGGAATTCTTGCGTCGAAACAGCCGCCGTGGTTGGTGATCGATGTCGCTGGCGTCGGCTACGAGCTGGAAGCGCCGTTGTCGACGATTTTCGAGTTGCCGCAAGTCGGCGGCGAAGTCGCCTTGTTCACGCATTACGCGGTCAAGGAAGATACCGTTGCGCTGTACGGATTTCTGCGCGAGAGCGAACGCGCGCTGTTTCGCAACCTGCTGCGTGTCAGCGGCATAGGCGCGAAAATTGCGCTGGCCGTGTTGTCCGGCGCTTCGGTCGATGAATTTGCGCAGCAAGTCCATGCCGGCGATATCGCCGCATTGTCGCGGATTCCCGGAATAGGCAAAAAGACCGCCGAGCGCATGGTGGTCGAGCTTCGTGATCGCGTCGACGGCATCGCTCTTGCACGCATCGATGCCCAGGGCGGCTCGCGGCCGCGCGATGCGCAGACCGAAGCGACAGTGGCCCTGCAGCAACTGGGCTATAAACCCGCTGAAGTTGCGCGTATGGTAGCGGCCGCCGCGGAATCCGGCGACAGCGCTGAAGCCATCATTCGCAAAGCGCTCAAGGCCGCATTGAAATAATTGCGGGATGTTGAAAAGCATTCTAAGGGCGACATGCAGGGATGCATCGCACGAGTTGATCACGCAAGTGATTGATTCACGAAGCGACGTTGGCGGGCTTTGCCCGCGCGGAGCCACTGAAAATGTCCAGGAGGGACTTTTTCGGCAACAAGAAGGAAAGCGATGACCGACTCCACGCATTCGACGGATACGCCGACACGCAAGGCCCTGGTCGGCCTTGCGCTTGGAGCGCTCGGTGTCGTCTATGGCGACATTGGCACCAGCCCGTTGTACACGATCAAGGAAACCTTCGGCGAACAGGGCGTGGTGCCTACGCCGGACAATGTGCTTGGCATTTTGTCGCTGGTGTTCTGGTCGCTGGTACTGGTTGTCTCAATCAAGTACGCCACCTTCATCATGCGTGCAGACAACAAGGGTGAAGGCGGCATCATGGCGTTGACCGCGTTGGCCCAGCGCAGCGTCAAGGGCAGCGTGCGCGCGCGTTGGTGGATCGTCATGCTCGGTTTGTTCGGTGCTTCGCTGTTTTTTGGCGACGGCGTGATAACACCGGCGATTTCGGTGTTGTCGGCGATGGAGGGCCTGGAAGTCGCCGCTCCCACGCTGTCGCACTGGATCGTTCCGCTGACGGCCGTGATCATCGTGTTGCTGTTTGCCTTCCAGAATCATGGCACGGGCAAGGTCGGCGCGGTTTTCGCTCCGATCATGCTGCTGTGGTTCACGAGTCTTGCCGTGCTCGGTGCGGCCCAGGTATTGCAGCATCCGCTGGTACTGCGCGCCTTGTCTCCGCATTACGCCATCGACTTCTTCGTGCGCAACGGGTGGTCGGCGTTTTTTGCCCTGGGTACGGTGGTGCTGTGCATCACGGGTGCCGAGGCGCTGTACGCGGACATGGGGCATTTCGGCAAGAAGCCGATCCGTTTGTCGTGGTTCGGTTATGTCCTGCCCGGTCTGGTGCTCAACTATTTTGGCCAGGGCGCGTTGTTGCTGCACGACCTGCACGCCGCGGCCAATCCGTTTTATCTGCTCGTGCCACAGCCGTTGATTTATCCGATGATCGCGCTGGCCACGGCGGCCACCGTCATTGCGTCGCAGGCGGTCATATCCGGGGCGTTTTCGATCGCCCGCGAGGCGATCCAGCTCGGATATCTGCCGCGTATGGAAGTCCGCCATACTTCAGAGCAGACGCGCGGGCAGATCTATCTGCCCTGGATCAATCGCATGCTGCTGGTGCTCACGCTGGCGGTGGTGATCGGATTCCGTTCTTCGGCCAATCTGGCAGCCGCCTATGGCATCGCCGTGGTCGGCACGATGACGATCGATTCGATTCTGATGATCTTCATCTTCCGCAAGCTGTGGCACTGGAGCTGGCCGCGCGTGATTGCGCTGAGCGGCTTGTTCCTGCTCGTGGATCTGTCGTTTCTCGGCGGCAACGCCGACAAGGTCGCGCACGGCGGCTGGTTGCCGCTGGTGCTCGGTGTCATCGTCTTCACCATCATGAGCACCTGGCGACGCGGACGCGATCTGGTGTTGCGCGAAATTCGCCAGAGTGGTCTGGCGCTGGGACCATTCATCACCAGTCTCGCCGAGCATCCGCCGTTGCGCGTTCCCGGAACGGCGATCTTTCTCACTGCAAACGCCGACGCCGTCCCGAACGCGCTGCTACACAATCTCAAGCACAACAAGGTGCTGCATGAACGCAACATGCTGATGACGGTGGAGACCCTGGATCAGCCAGTCGCCGAATACAGCGAACGTACGGAAATCACCGCATTGGGCCACGAGTTTTTCAGGCTTACGCTGCGTTTCGGTTTCGCCGAAGATCCCGACGTGCCTGCCGCATTGTCCAGCTGTTCGGCCAAGGGTCTGGGCTTCGACATGATGGATACGACCTTCTTCATCAGTCGCGAAAGTATCGTCGCCACGGATCGCCGTCACGGCATGCCGTTGTGGCGCGACAAGCTGTTTGCGTTCCTCGCCCGCAACGCCAATCCCGCCACGGCGTTTTTCCACATTCCCGGCAATCGCTTGATCGAGTTGGGGACGCAGGTGGAAATCTGAATGCAGGTCCGAGGGCCAGGAGCCAGCAGATGCGTCTGCGCAATTCCGTGCGTCACCGCCCGGCTCTCTGCCCTGGGCCCCCAGGCCCTTACTCTTCAGCCGCGAGCCCTCAGCCCTTGACCTCCAGCCCTGTCATAATCCCAGCATGAGCGTCGATCGCGTAATCACCCCGGCTGCCAGCGGCGATGACGAGGCCCTGGAAGCCAGCATCCGCCCGTCCCGGCTCGGCGAATATCTTGGTCAGGAGGCGGTCAAGGAACAGCTGGCGATCTATATCGAGGCGGCGCGGCGGCGTGGCGAGGCGCTCGACCATGCCTTGATCTTCGGGCCGCCCGGTTTGGGCAAGACCACGCTCGCACATGTGATCGCAAACGAGCTTGGCGTGAACCTGCGCACCACATCCGGTCCTGTCATTGAACGTGCCGGTGACCTGGCGGCTTTGCTCACCAATCTGCAGCCGCGCGATGTGTTGTTCGTCGATGAAATCCATCGCTTGTCGCCGGTGGTCGAGGAAATTCTCTATCCGGCGATGGAGGATTGCCAGATCGACATCATGATCGGCGAAGGTCCTGCCGCGCGTTCGATCAAACTCGATTTGCCGCCATTCACGCTGGTTGGCGCGACAACGCGTGCGGGGTTGTTGACGAGTCCTCTGCGCGATCGCTTCGGTATCGTGCAACGGCTGGAATTTTACACTCCGGCGGAATTGACCGCGATTGTGCGGCGTTCGGCGCAAATCCTGAATATTCCGTGCGATGGCGATGGCGCGACACAAGTCGCGCAGCGTGCGCGCGGTACGCCACGCATCGCCAATCGACTGTTGCGTCGGGTGCGCGATTTCGCCCAGATCAAGGCCGACGGCACGATCACGTCCGATGTCGCCATCGCCGCCATGGAAATGTTGAAGGTCGACGCCGAAGGATTCGATTCGCTCGATCGGCGTCTGCTGAACACGATCATCGAACACTTCGATGGCGGACCGGTTGGTGTCGAATCGTTGGCCGCGGCATTGTCGGAAGAACGCGGAACGATCGAAGATGTGCTCGAACCCTATCTGATCCAGCAGGGCTTTCTGATGCGCACCGCACGCGGGCGCATGGCGACAAGCAAGGCTTATCGGCATCTCGGCTTGAAGCCGCCGCGGCGACCGGTGGTGGAGGACTTGTTCGAGGAAGAACCCCGAATCGGGACTGCGGATGCGGAGAGTCGACGTGAGTCGTGAACAAAACCTCGCGCCCGGCCCCCGGCCTTCAGCCCCCAGCCCGATCTTCACTTGGCCGGTGCGCGTGTATTGGGAAGACACCGACGCCGGTGGCGTTGTCTATCACGCCGCGTATTTGCGTTTTCTGGAACGTGCGCGTACCGAATGGTTACGCCAACGCGGCATCGGCCAGCAGCGTCTGCGCGACGAGGCAGGCGTGATGTTCGTCGTGGCGGAGTTAAATGTGCGTTATTTGGCGTCTGCGCGGCTCGACGACGAACTCGATGTGCGCATCGACGCATTCATGCGGCGTTCGGCTTCGATGGCATTCAGCCAATGTATACTCCGCCGCGATGATGGTGCGAAATTGATTGAAGCTCGCGTGCGCGCGGCGTGTATCGACGCAACCAGTTCCCGGCCCCGCCGGATTCCAGATGGCCTGCTGCAGGAGATGACCGACGCATGAGCGATGGCGGTATCAATGTTTTGCAACTCGCGTTGAACGCGAGCCTGTTCGTCAAGATCGTGATGCTCATCCTGCTGGCGTTCTCTTTTCTTTCCTGGATCATCATCTTCCGCAAGATGACGGTGCTGAACCGGGCCATGAACGGCGCCGACGAATTCGAGGAACGCTTCTGGTCCGGCGCCGACCTGGCCGGACTGTTTCGCGATGTGACTTCCAGCGGCGATCACGTTACCGGGATCGAAAGCATCTTCGAGGCGGGTTTTCGCGAATTCGCGCGGCTGCGCCAGCGCCGCCAGATGGATCCGCGTACGATACTCGAGGGCGCGCAGCGCGGCATGCGCGTGGCGATGACGCGCGAGATCGACCGACTCGAGCAAAACCTCGAATTCCTCGCCAACGTCGGGTCCATCAGCCCGTATGTCGGCCTGCTCGGCACGGTCGCAGGCATCATGGTCGCATTCGTCGGCCTGGCCAACGTCAAGGAAGCGACGATCGCAATGGTCGCACCCGGCATTTCCGAAGCCCTGATCGCCACCGCGATGGGTTTGATCGCGGCGATTCCGGCGGTGTGGGCGTACAACCGTTACCAGAACAAGGTCGAGCGCGTGGTCACGCGCTACGACACCTTCGTCGAGGAGTTTTCCTCGATCCTGCAGCGTCAGACCCATCTGGACGAAGGCTGATCGCGCTCAAGCGCAGGTCAGGCCAACCGCATGCAAACCACCGGACGCGTTCGCAAACGCCGCAAGCTCAAATCCGAAATCAACGTCGTGCCGTACATCGACGTGATGCTGGTGTTGTTGATCATCTTCATGGTGACCGCGCCGCTGTTGAACCTCGGCGTGGACATCCACCTGCCGCAATCGACAGCCAAGGCGGTCCAGGCCGATCAGAAACCGATCGTGATCAGTGTCGATCAGGATGGCAATTACTACCTGACTCTCGGCACTGCGCAACGCGAGCCGATCGATACCGATGCGCTGGTCACCAAGGTTTCCGCGTTCGTGCGCCAGAATCCGCAGGTATCGGTGCTGATCGGTGGCGATGAACGTGTCGACTACGGCAAGGTCTATCAAGCCATGGTGCTGTTGCAACAATCCGGGCGTGGCCAAGGTCGGTTTGATGAGTCAGCCGCCGCCGAGCAAGAAACGTTAGCCGGAACATGGAAAGCTGGAGCGACAAATTTCGCGCATGCGTTCTTGCGCTGCTCGTACACGTATTTTGCGTGGCGGTGTTTTTTGCCGGTTTGTTGTGGACGACCAAGACCCGGCCGATCGACTTGCCCGGCCCGGTGATCGAGGCAGAACTGGTGGGCGTGAGCGCTGCGCCGAAGCCGCATGCCGTGCGTCAAGCGCGATCGGTGAAACACAAGACGCCGCCGCCGAAGCAGCCGCAGCCGGTCAAGCAGCCCGAACCCAAACCGCAACCACCCAGTCAGCCGCAGCGCAACGACCGCGTCGATCGAGAGAAAGTCGCCGAGATGGCCAACCAGGCCGAGCAAGCCAAGCGAGCGCAGGAAGAACGCCATCGTCAGGAACAGGTATTGCTGCAGGAACAGCAGCGCGAAGAGCGCGAACGCATGCAGCAACTGCAGGACATCAAACGCCAGCGTGAAGCCGCGGACAAGCGCCTGAAACTCGAAAAAATCAAGCTTGCACAACTGAAGGATCTGGAAAAACAGCACAAAACCGTACCTGCGCCGTCGCAGCAGGTTGCCGAAGCCGAGCAGGCGAAAAGCGGAACCAACGGTGCCGACAATAGCCTGCAGGCACAGTATTTTGCCGCGATTCAGAATGCAGTGACGGACAATTGGTTACGCCCGGACACTGCCGTTCAGGGTTTGCAATGTATGCTGCGAATCGTGCAGATTCCGGGCGGCGATGTCATCAGCGTGCAGGTGCTCAGTCCCTGCAATGCCGATCCGCTGACCCGTAATTCCATCGAACAGGCGGTCAAGCGTGCCGCACCGTTGCCCTACAAGGGGTACGAGTCCGAGTTTCGGCGCGAAATCGATTTCAATTTCACTTACGACGGATGAAAACAGGTATTGCCATGCCAACAAAGATCATCGTGAAGGGTATCGTCGCGCTAGTGCTCGTGTTCGCTGCAGTTGCCGGATTCGCTCAGGGACTCAGCGGCGGCGTGCCGACCATCGACATCAAGAACGGCACCGCGAGTGCCACCCCGATCGCCGTGATTCCATTCGCGTTCGAAGGTGCCGGTCTGCCGCCGGATACCGATGTTGCCGGCGTGATCCACGACGACCTGAATCGTTGCGGCCAATTCCGCGCCATGGCGAAAACCGACATCATCGAATTTCCCACTCGTGGAGATCAAATCAAATTCGAAACCTGGAACCTGCTCAAGCAGGCCTACATCCTGGTCGGACGCCAGATCGAGAGCGCCAACGGCGATATCCGCGTCGAATTCGAACTCTACGATGTGGCCAAGCGGCAGCAACTGCTGGCCCTGGCGATCACCGGCCAGCGCACCGGCCTGCGCGACGTGGCCCATCAGATTGCCGATCTGGTCTACGAGAAGATCACCGGCGTGCGCGGTGCGTTCTGGACGCGGATTGCTTACGTCACCTCTGTAGGTACCGGAAAAAACATCCAGTACACGCTTATGGTTGCCGATTCGGACGGGCACAATCCGCAGACGGTGGTGCGCTCGCGCGAACCGCTGCTGTCGCCGGCCTGGTCGCCGGACGGCACCAAGCTGGCCTATGTGTCCTTCGAACGCGGCGATTCGGCCATCTATGTCCAGCAGATTTCGACCGGTGCACGCGAAGTGGTTTCGGCGAAGAAGGGCATCAATGGCGCGCCGGCGTTTTCCCCGGACGGCAGCAAGCTTGCGCTGACGCTTTCGTATGGCGGTAATCCTGACATCTACGTCATGGATCTGGCCAGCGGGCATCTGACCCAATTGACGAATCATTTCGCCATCGACACCGAGGCGGCGTGGATGCCGGATGGCCGGTCTCTGATATTCACCTCGGACCGTTCCGGAAAACCGCAGTTGTATCAGGTGCCGGCAAGCGGTGGAGATGCGACCCGGATCACATTCCAGGGCGACTACAACGCGCGCGCGACGATAAGCTACGACGGCAAGCATATCGCTATGGCGCGCGGCCAGGGAAATGTGTATCGTATTGCTGTTTTGGACAAAACGACGGGCGAGAGCAGGGCGATTTCTCCGGGCAATCTTGACGAATCCCCCAGCTATGCCCCGAACGGAAGCATGATTCTTTATGCCGCAACCGAAGGCCCCCGTGGCGTGCTTTACGCGGTATCGGCCGATGGCAGAGTACGCCAGCGTCTGGTTCTGGCCGATGGCGATGTGCGTGAACCGTCCTGGTCGCCCTATCGCCAGCGCGGACAATGATTTCGCAACCCTGCCGTACCCAAGAGATTTTTGACACCCCCCCGAACATGAGGCCCACAATCATGAAATTACCGATTCGCGTTTTATTGACTGCTGCGGTCGCCAGCGTGGCGCTGGTTGCATGCGCCAGCAAGAACACCAAGCCGGTCGAGCAAACAACGCCTCCACCCGAGACCGCAACACCGGCTCCGACGAACACCGGCAAGTACACGGTCGAAAGTCTGGATACCGATTCCTGCCTGCGCCAACGCGTGGTCTACTTCGATTTCGATCGCAGCGAGATCCGTCCGGAGTTTCAGGCAGCGATCGCCTGTCACGCCGAATACCTGCAACAGTTTCCCGGCGCTCGCGTAACCCTGGAAGGCAACGCCGACGAGCGCGGTACGCGCGAATACAACCTCGGTCTCGGCGAGCGCCGCGGCAATGCCGTCTCCAGTTCGCTGTCCGCGGCCGGAGCGTCGTCGAGCCAGCTCAATGTCGTCAGTTATGGCGAAGAGCGGCCGGTGTGTAAAGAGCACAACGAATCGTGCTGGCAGAAAAACCGCCGTGTGGAAATCGTCTATACGGCCAAGCAATAAGCAACGATGCGTCGCTTCAAGAGCATCGTATGTGGCGTTTCGGTGGCGGCCTGCGTGGCCGCCACCACGTTCGTTTCTCCGGTTGCTGCGCAGCGTTTGAGTCTCGCTGAACGTGTCGCACGTCTCGAGCAGCAGGCTCAAGGCGGCGATGCGCGCGGCAACATCGGGTTGGTAAACCAGATAAACGCGCTGCAGTCGCAAGTGCAGACCCTGCAGGGCCAGATCGAAGAATTGCGCCATCAACTCGATGGCATGAAACAACGCGAAAAGGATCAGTACATTGATCTGGATTCGCGAATCGGACGTCTGGAAGGCCGTAGTGCGCCGACGCCGGCAGCCACGCCGACGCCAGGCGCCGCCAATCCACCGATGAGCGATATCCAGTTGGGCACGCCCGCATCGGCTGCGCCTTCGCAAGCAGCGCCGGAAGCTGCGGCTGCAGCGACGCAATCGCCAGGCGCCGAAACGAATACGACCAATGCCGTGTCGCCCGATACTGCTGGCGCTGCCACAGCGCCGCAGGCGCCGTCGAATCCGCAAGACGCGCAGAATGCCTACACCCAGGCATTCAACGCGCTCAAGGATGGCCGTTACGCGGAATCCTCGCGCCTGTTCCAGGCTTTTCTCGCGCAATACCCGACCGACGCGCTGGCACCAAATGCTTATTACTGGCTCGGCGAGTCGTATTACGTCACCGAAAACTACGGCGTTTCGCTGGATACGTTCCACAAGTTGCTGGCGCAATATCCCGACAGCCAGAAAGCGCCGGATGCGCTGCTGAAGATCGGCTATTGCGAGTACGAAATGAAGCAATGGGATCAGTCCGAATCGACGCTGAATCAGGTTGTGCAGAAGTATCCGGGCACGACTGTCGCCAATCTTGCCCAAGGCCGCTTGCGCGCGCTCAAGCTGGAAGGCCACGGCCACCAATAGCAGCGGATTTCGTCGCGCATGCGTGCTCACGCGCGCAGCGCGGCCTCAAGCCATGATCGACACGTCCGAGCCCGAAGCGCGGCGCCTGCGCGTAAGTGAAATTTTCCATTCCCTGCAGGGTGAGGCGCGCGATGCCGGACGCCCCACGGTATTCGTGCGCCTGACCGGTTGCCCGTTGCGCTGCGTGTGGTGCGACACCGAGTACGCATTCCACGGGGGCCAATGGCACGACATCGAAGCCATCGTGGATGATGTCGCAAAGTATAAAACGCAGCACGTTTGCGTGACCGGCGGCGAACCGCTGGCACAAAAGCGCTGCCATGGTTTGCTCACGAGTTTATGCGATGCGGGATTTGCCGTATCCCTGGAAACTTCCGGAGCGTTGGATATTTCCGCTGTCGATGCCCGCGTGACCACCGTGATGGACATCAAGGCACCGGGTTCCGGAGAAGTCGCGCGCAATCTGTGGAGCAATCTCGATGCGCTGCGGCCGCACGATCAGGTCAAGTTCGTGCTGGCCGATCGTGCCGACTACGATTGGGCCTGCGCCATCCTGAGCGAGCACGCGATTGCGGATCGTTGCGATGTCCTTTTTTCGCCGGTCTACGCGACGCTGCCGCCGCGCGATCTGGCAGAATGGATCCTGGCCGATCGTTTGCCGGTGCGCATGCAGATGCAGTTGCACAAGTTGCTGTGGGGCGAGCAGCCGGGAAAGTGAGTTTTCAGAGCCGGGATTCGGGGGATTCGGGATCGAGGGTCGGGAATCAACGCTATTGTTCCCTTTTCCAACTGGCGGGAGAAGGTGCCCGAAGGGCGGATGAGGGTGGCGTTTCGAGCTGAGCGCAAATCCAGTCGCCAACGTCTCAAACGTCCACGTCAAGATTGTTCAACACCATGTCAAAGCCAAACCCATCGATTCGCAATGCCGTCGTTCTCGTCTCCGGTGGTATGGACTCAGCCGTCGTCGTCGCCCTCGCACGCGAAAGCGGCTATGCCGTCCATGCGCTCAGTGTCGCCTACGGCCAGCGCCACAGTTCGGAACTGCAGGCAGCCGGGCGGGTATGCAAAATGTTTGGCGTGACGCAGCACAAGACCGTCAACGTCGACCTGCGCAGTATTGGCGGATCGGCGTTGACGGCCGACATCGCCGTGCCCGATGCCGCAGGCGAGGGCATCCCCGTGACTTACGTACCGGCGCGCAACACGATCATGCTGTCAGTCGCGCTGGGCTGGGCCGAAACGCTCGATGCGACCGCCATTTTCTGCGGTGTGAATGCCGTGGACTACTCCGGCTACCCGGACTGCCGGCCGGTCTTCATCCAGGCCTTCGAGCATCTGGCCAATGTGGCGACCAAAGCCGGCGTAGAAGGCAACGCCATGCGCATCCTTGCGCCGCTGATGCACATGAGCAAAGCCGACATCGTGCGTGAAGGGGTTCGCCTTGGCGTCGATTTTTCCGCCACCGTTTCCTGTTATCGGGCCGATGCGCAAGGCAACGCCTGCGGTCGCTGCGACGCCTGCCGACTGCGTGCGCAAGGCTTCGCCGAAGCCGGCGTCGCCGATCCCACGCGCTACGTTCAATAGCGCTTTGGGTTGCCGATTCACGCCCGTGCGAATAAACTGCGCGTCCTTTCGGGGCACTTGGCGCACTCCCCAAAGCGCTGCAAGGTCAAATTCTGCCGTTCCCAACCCGGCAAGCGCTGCGCAACGCGCAACATTGCAGTCTGATTCAAGCAGGGTCGTTAGCTCAGTTGGTAGAGCACCGGACTTTTAATCCGATGGTCATTGGTTCGAATCCAATACGACCCACCATCAAGATCAATAGCGAACAATTTGTCCCTCACGTCGTTCTCGGCCACGCATACGGTACGAGAGCAGAGACGACCGCCCGACCGTGGAAAAATGGCCGCAGTCGTGCGGAATGCTTATGACGAATGGAAGGGCGTAATTCGCAAGCAGGGTTGACATGCTGCAACGAAAAGCTTTTCGCACCAGTCGTGACGCGGAAGACTGGTCCTGCCATATCGACGATGAGATCGTGCGTGGTCCGCATGTCGAGCGAGCGGATTTCGCCCCCGATATTTGGACGCAGATCTGTTTACGAAATTTGGACCAAATTGCGGCAGCTTGTGGGATCAGACGCAGGTCGTGCGTTGGCGCGGCCACCGATGCATGCACGAACCGATCATGGGCCAGTCCGAACAGCATGAGCACCGATTTGCGCATATAGGGGTCACGCATATAGGGGTCCACGCATATAGGGGTCAGGTCTTCCATCGTAGCATTCGGTGGCATAGGATTTCGGTATGGCCCGGCCGCTTCGGATTGAATTTGCTGGCGCGCTCTATCATGTGACGGCGCGTGGAGATCGGCGCGAGTCGATCTTCGAGGATGCGAATGATCGCGATCAGGCGATGCGTGCCGCATGGCGCACAGGCGAGTACAGTTACGCGCAAATCGCTGAATATTTTGGCGTGCACTTCAGCACCGTTGGACGCGCCGTCCGACGGAAGGGCTAACGTCATCGACGCAGTCCGGAATGCTACGATGGAAGACCTGACCCCAGGTCCGTTTGGACCCCAGGTCCGTTTGCACTTTCAGCACCGTTGGACGCGCTGTCCGGCGGAAGGGCTAACGTCATCGACGCAGTCCGCAATGCTATGATGGAAGACCTGACCCCAGGTTCCAAGACGAATATTCCGACGGGTGGATCATCGCTCGCTCGCCTCATAGGTCAAATCAAAACTGCTTCAGGAGCTGCAGGCGGATTTACGGGTACTGTCGAGACTATAGTTGTCTCGCAGTAACGCATGGGAGATATCGGCCTTGGAAAGAATCGCACTGAGGCTCTAGGACCGAGCACCTGGTGCTACTTTTGTCCAATCCGAGGTCAAGTTAATACAAACCATTCAGCAGTTGCTAATCGACATCTGAGCTATGCGCAAAGTATTTGTTGACGCCTTGAAGCATCAGCTACGCCCTTTTTTTGCGAATCGATTTCCTGAGTTTTTGCCGTATAAGCCAAAGCAAACGGTCGATGAGAAGGAGAGGTACCCGCTCCCACTAGCGACGGACTACTTCAAGAGAGTCCACGTGGAGTGTGCCCCGAATTTCGAACCGCTGGGAGGTTTAGGATAACCCCAGCGGAGGAAAGATGAAGAAGTCGAAGTTCAGTGAAGTGAAAGTGGTTGAGATCGTGCGCGAATCGCGTGCCCATGGCGTTGCGGCAACGGCGCGCAAGCACAAGATCTCGGAGCAGACGCTGTATGTCTGGCGGCGCAAGTATGGTGGCATGGAGGCGACGCAAGTCGCCGACCTGAAGCGATTGAGTCAGGAGAATTTGCGCCTGAAGAAGTTGCTCGCCGAGCGTGATCTGGCCATTGAGGTGATGCAGGAGATCGCCGCAAAAAAATGGTGAGCGTATCGGGTCGTCTGGCCCAAGTCCGATACGCGCAGAAACGCGGGATGAGCCGTACGAAAGCCTGCGCGGTATTGCGGGTATCGCGATCGATGATCGGTTATCAGCAACGTCAGCCTGCCAAGGATGCGCATTTGTTGCGGCGCATCCGCCCCATTGCCCGCTGTCATTCGCGCTGGGGGCATCGACTGGTGTGTGGTCGGTTGGCGCTATGCGGCCATGCGGTCAGTCGCAAGCGCGTGCTGCGACTCTGGCGTCGTGCCGCGTTGCAGTGCCCGACGCGCTTGGTCAAGCGAAAGATTCACACTGGCGCGCAATTGAATCCGACGGCGCTACAGCCCAATGACGTGTGGTGCTACGACTTTGTGCATGATGCGCTGATCAACGGCCAGACGTTTCGCGGGTTGCTGGTCAAGGACGAAGCCAGCGGCTATGCGCTCGCCATCGAGATCGCGCGATCGTTCAGTTCGGCCGATGTACAGCAGGTTCTGTTGCGCCTGTTTCGCCGATATGGCACGCCGCGCCATCTTCGCTCGGACAATGGACCCGAGTTCATTGCCAACGCGCTGAAGATTTGGTTGACTCAAATCGGACTGGAGACCGTTTACACTGAGCCAGGAAAGCCTTGGCAGAACGGAGCCAGCGAAAGTTTCAACGGGACTTATCGACGCGAGGTGCTCGATGCGGAGCTGTTCTACAGCATCGGCGAAGCTCGTATCGTCAGTCAACGATGGCGCAAGCTCTACAACTGCAGACGACCGTACAGCGCAAACAATTACAAACCACCCAATACCGCGTACCATTTCAAAGCAAGAAAGAGCGCAGCAAACTAACCAAAACCTAAACCTTCAAGCGGTCCGAAGAAAGGGCACCAGCCACACGGGCGATTGTGGGAGATCATCGGCATCCGTCGATATACGCACGACAAATGGACCATGGAGATCATGTGGTCGAACTATTCACGCTTTCCATCAACACAACTCAATTCTGACTACGGAAGGCAGGATGTCGAAGAGATGATTCGAAAACCTGAGGTACATACGAGTCATACAACAATAGCGCCTGAAGGCAGCGTCCCGTATGACTGGCCTCTATGGGAGTGCAGCGTCCCATACAATCACCCAGAGTACCTAAAGCGCTACACGATCGAATCACTTCAGCCTGTTTCTGAGGGGGTTGCTGAAAAGAAGGTTGCTGAACAACTGGAGTCGACGGCTCGGGTGATTGAACAAATCGTTATTCCCTTATTCGGAAGAGTCGAACAACAACTTCGGGACGCTCCTGAAAAGAGTGAGTGATGATGCGCTGGTAGTACACACCCGACGCATCTTTGATGGCAGCCGAAGGGGCGCGTTGAGCGCCCCTTTTTAGTTGCGGGTGAGCGCATTGGGCTCGCAGCGCAGGCGGCAGCCGCGCGCCGCCATTGGCTGTCGAGCTGCGCGTGTAGTGCCATCCACCGCACAGCAATGCGGTTTGCGTGGAGCATATAGGGGTCATGGAGCATATAGGGGTCAAGGGGTCCTCCCATTCGTAGCATTTGGTGGCGTAGGATTTCGGTATGGCCCGGCCGCTTCGGATTGAATTTGCTGGCGCGCTCTATCATGCGACGGCGCGTGGAGATCGGCGCGAGTCGATCTTCGAGGATGCGACGGATCGCGATCAGGCGATGCGTGCCGCATGGCGCACAGGCGAATACAGTTACGCGCAAATCGCCGAATATTTTGGCGTGCACTTCAGTACGCGTTGGACGCGCCGTCCCGACGGAAGGGCTGCAAAGTCATCGACGCAGTCCGGAATGCTACGATGGAAGACCTGACCCCAGGTCCGCCGTTACGGCGTTTCCGTGAGTTGCACGTGCTTGGAATCGCCAACGTGGAGCCGGTTGACTGGGATTCGCTACTTGCGTCGCCAGTCCTTAAAAAACTATTCGTTCGATTTAAGAAAGCACCCGGTTTATCGCCAGTGCAAGTGCGGGAAATCGCGCTTGCTCGTGGTTTTGGCGTTACCGACGTGCAAGCGCTTGGCAATCCAAAAAAGCCATTGGGCTTTGTGCTCGAGTTTAGGCCAGCGGGCTCGAATCAAAACTTGTGGTATTGGGACGACGCAAAGATCGTTAGGTGAGCAAAGCCGAGGCGCAAAGCCAAGGGGCGAGAATGGACATGGCGACGGGGACAGGTCTTTCATTGTGAATGCAAGGATCACTAGGCGAGCATAGCGGATAGCATTGGGGATTCGACGCAGATCTAAACGGCGCGCAACCCGTGCCGGTCAGCTCAACGTGAGGAGCATATAGGGGTCAGGTCTTCCATCGTAGCATTTGGTGGCGTAGGATTTCGGTATGGCCCGGCCGCTTCGGATTGAATTTGCTGGCGCGCTCTATCATGCGACGGCGCGTGGAGATCGGCGCGAGTCGATCTTCGAGGATGCGACGGATCGCGATCAGGCGATGCGTGCCGCATGGCGCACAGGCGAATACAGTTACGCGCAAATCGCCGAATATTTTGGCGTGCACTTCAGCACCGTTGGACGCGCCGTCCGACGGAAGGGCTAACGTCATCGACGCAGTCCGGAATGCTACGATGGAAGACCTGACCCCAGGTCCGCCAGGATGCGGAGCTGCGGGTAGCAAAGGCATCGTGGGTCTCGCCGTGCATTGCGGAAAGCACGTCCGGGAGTACGAAGTTTATGTGTTGGAACAGCTTCAAAGCGCTGAGTCGGAATCCGAGGTGGTCAACGCTCTCACTCGCATCCGTGACGAACTGCTCGACGGCGAGCTTTCATTGAACGCACGAGGCAACCTGTGAACTTTTTTGAAATCAGATCGAGGCAGGAGTACGCGAGCTATTCTGCGGAGCAGCCTGTCGGGGAAATTGAAGACAAGCGCATCATGCCGCCGTGCCGGCTGATCGCGGGGTCACTTGAGGAATACCTTGGAGTGCCCCCGCGCAAACCCGGCAAGCGCGGCGACATGCACGTCTCATCCTCGCTCTACTACGTTCGGTCATCCGTGGTGCCGTTGTTCGAGCAAGCGGCTAAGGGGAAGATTTTGACGAAGCCGCTGGTCATCAAAGGGCGCGAAGACGAGGAGTTTGTTCAGATTTGGGTGCTGAACTTTGTGGACTGCCTGGATTTGAAAGCTACGGTTTCCGCGCCCCCCGGATCGGCGCACAAGAGGCACAACATGATCGGGCCGATCAAGAGGGCGGCTTTTGACGAGTCGCGTTGGGATGGCTCCGATTTGTTCGTCGTGCCGCAGAATCCGTCGTTCACGTTTTTTTGCACCGAGCGCTTCGTGGATCAATGGCGGCAGGCCAAGCTGAAGGGTGCGCAATTCTCCCGGTACCTGTTCGATCCTGAGCCGATTCTTGCCTGACGCTATGCTGCTTTATCGTTCAGGCGCGTCAGCCTGGGATATAGGGGTCAGGATATAGCTGATATAGGGGTCAGGTCTCCCATCGTAGCATTCGGTGGCGTAGGATTTCGGTATGGCCCGGCCGCTTCGGATTGAATTTGCAGGCGCGCTCTATCATGTGACGGCGCGTGGAGATCGGCGCGAGTCGATCTTCGAGGATGCGACGGATCGCGATCGGTTTCTCGATATCCTCGGCGACGTCATTGCTGCGTACAATTGGCTGTGCCCGGCATACTGTCTGATGACCAATCATTACCATCTGGTCGTCATCACACCGGATGCCAACCTTTCCAAGGGTATGCGTCAGCTCAATGGCGTGTTCACGCAATGGAGCAATCGTCGCCATCGACGAAGCGGTCATCTGCTGCAAGGCCGCTTCAAGGCAATCCTGGTGGATGGCGATAGCCATCTGTTGGAACTCACCCGCTATGTGGTTCTGAATCCGGTCCGCGCCGGCATGGTGGATGCACCACAGGATTGGCCGTGGAGCAGTTATCGAGCCACGGTTGGTTCGATCGCGTCACCGCCCTGGCTCCATACCGACGGATTGTTGTCGCAGTTCGGAACACGACGTGCTCGCGCGGTGGCCGCATACGAACGCTTTGTGCGCGAAGGCATCGGTGGCGATTCGATCTGGGCAGGCCTGAAGCGACAGGTGTTCCTCGGCGATGACGCATTTGTCGAACATATGCAGAATCGCGCGCAGCGATCCGACGATGTCAACATCCCCCGCGCGCAACGCAGGCCACCCGCCGCCTCCATCGCCGCCATTGCCAAAACCAATCCGGATCGCGATCAGGCGATGCGTGCCGCATGGCGCACAGGCGAATACAGTTACGCGCAAATCGCCGAATATTTCGGCGTGCACTTCAGCACCGTTGGACGCGCTGTCCGGCGAAAGGGCTAACGTCATCGACGCAGTCCGCAATGCTATGATGGAAGACTTGACCCCAGGTTCCGGACCCCAGGTTCCACGATGGCGCTGCCGGCGCATCAGTCGCGGTTCGCACCGCGATCGGTGCCGGCCGGGGCGGCGGCTTCGGCAAGATACGGACCGAGGGTTTCGACCAGCCAGCTCATGAAGGCCTGCACGTGCCGAGGCAGATTGCGCCGCGCGGCATAGACGATGCTCATCGGCATCGGCTCGGCAACAGACTGCGGCAGGATTTCGATCAGGCGACCCGTGTGCAGCAGCTCGCGCACGCCGAGCACCGGAACCTGGATCAATCCCAACCCGGCCAGGCAGGCCGATTCGTAGGCCTCAGCATTGTTCACCGTCACTGCACCGGCCATGGGCAGGCTGCGATAACTACCTTCGTGCGGATATTCGAAGCCGTCGCGTGCCGCTCCGAACGTGGTCTGGTAGTGAATCAGCCGGTGCCTGGCCAGATCCGACAGCTCCCGCGGTATGCCACGCGCACGCAGATAGGCGGGACTGGCGCAGTTGACCATGCGCAGCTTGCCCAGTGGACGCGCGATCAGGCCGCTGTCCTGCAGCGCACCAACGCGCAGCACGCAATCGAATCCTTCGCGCACCGGGTCCACACGGCGGTCGGTGCTGGAAAGCTCGATTTCAAGATCGGGATGCGCGGCGAGAAATTCCGGCAGACGCGGGATGATGTGATTGCGCGCAGTGCCGGTGGGCATGTCCACGCGCAGGCGTCCGCGTAACGATTCACCGCCGCGCTGGAACAGGCTCTGCAAATCGTCGATCTCAGACAGCAGATCACGGCATCGCTCATAGAACACACGGCCGTCATGCGTCAGGCCTACCCTGCGCGTGGTCCGGTGCAACAGGCGCGTACCGAGCCGGTTTTCGAGTTGCCGGATCGCCGTCGACGCACTGGCCTTGGGCAGGCCCAGATCCTGCGCGGCGCGGGTGAAGCTGGCCAGTTCCGCCACCCGGACGAAGATGCGCATGGCCTGAATCTGCATGACCTGCTCGAACCACAATCAATCGAAGCGGATTATTGTTCATAAATTACGAACACACAAATCGATATTCACATATTTATCTACCGCAGATCGATCAATATGCTTCGGATTGCCGATTTAACGGCGCTTTCGAGCACACAGGAGACTTCCATGAACACGTCAACACCCATTGCCCTGATCACCGGCGGCAGCCGCGGTCTGGGCCGCAACATCGCCCTGAAACTGGCCGAAAAAGGCAACGACATCGTCATCACCTACCGCAATGACCGCGCCGCCGCCGAGTCGGCGATGGCCGAAATCCGCCGGTTCGGACGCACGGTGGTCGCCCTGCAGCTTGATGCCGGCGACACGAAGACTTTTGACAGGTTCGTCAAGCAGGTGCGCGAAGCGCTCACGCAACATTGGCAACGCGAACGCTTCGACTATCTCGTCAACAATGCCGGTACCGGCCTGCATAAACCGATCACGGAAACGACCGAGGCCGAATTCGACGAACTGCTGAACGTGCACTTCAAGGGGGTGTTCTTTCTCACCCAGAAGCTGCTGCCGCTGATGGCCGATGGCGGGCGCATCGTGAACATCTCCAGCGGTCTGGCGCGTTTTTCCCTGCCCGGCTATGGCGCCTATGCGTCGATGAAGGGCGCGATCGAGGTGCTCACGAGATACCTGGCGAAAGAACTCGGCGCGCGCGGCATCGCGGTCAACGTGGTCGCACCCGGCGCGATCGAAACCGACTTCAACGGCGGTCAGGTGCGCGACAATGCGCAAATCAATCGTCACATCGCCGCGCAGACGGCATTGGGCCGGGTCGGCGTGCCCGACGACATCGGCGGCGTGGTCGCCTCGCTGCTGTCGCCGGACAACCGCTGGATCAACGCGCAGCGCATCGAGGCGTCCGGTGGCATGTTTCTCTAGGGACGCTCCGGGATTCCCCGCGCCGTTCAGAGCATGACCGATCGCGTGGCGTTGCTTTGCATCCGATGCGACCAGGCACCCGGAATCCGTTGGCGCGCGTGAGTCGGTCGTGCCCGCCGCGATCGCAATCCATCGCGGTTGCGACGCGCGAGCGCGAATACGACGGATCTGCCGCCCAAGCTCTCAGTCGAATCCGTTACCGAAGATGCGATCGCTGGTCGCACTGGTCACGGTGAATTGCACGGCACCGTTGTCGATCGCGAAACTGCCGGTCAGGCTGGTCAGCGGCGGAACGGTGTCGAAGCTGAAATCCGCCGGATCGAAATTCGTACTGGCCGCCTGAATCAGCGTGTAGGTGGTGGTTGGTGTCGGCAATCCGTCGCCCTGGCCGAAGTGGAAGACGAAATTGGCGCCGGTTCCCTTGCTCAGCGCCGCGGACAGCATGAGCATGTCCGACCCCGCACTGCTCGAGCCGATGCGTACCGCCATGGCACCGCCACCGTTCCATGTGACGCTGCTGCCGAACAGCGTTCCCGGGACGAACGCCGAATTGCGCGGTGCAAGCGTGCCGCCGCTTAGCACCTGCACTGCGGGCACGTTGCCATAGCCTGCCAACGTGGCACCGGCATCGATGACCACATCGCCGCTGCCCAGCGCCGATCCGGAGCCGACATCGACCACGTGCAGGGTCCCGCCGCTGATGTCGGTACCGAGGTCGTAGGTGTTGGGTGTGGCGATGAGGGTATCGCCGTTTTCATGCTCGATGCGGTATCCCGCGTCGATGGTCAGCACGCGCGCGGAATCGGACAGCACGTATCCGCTCGCATCGTGGTTGATCACAATGACGCCGTTGGCGGAAGTGGATACATATTGATTGAGGAAGTGGGTCTGGATGCGTCCGGGCGCCACCGGCGTTTCACCGCTTGGTGCGCCGATGTTCAGATGCGCGCCGCCACTGATGATGGCGCTGGCCGACGACGCATCCAGCTCAGCGCCGTTGGACACGGTCACCGTGGCGGATGGACTGATGCGCAGCTCGCCGGCGGCATTTGCCGAGAGCCGGGTGCCGGCGCCGTCGACCTTCAGCACGGCCGGGCCGGCGGGCGTAGTGGCGGTGCCGACATCGATGCCGCTGAAGTCGGCCGTGGCGCCGTCGATCATGTCCACTTCACCCTGCAGCACTTCGCCGGCATGCAACGGAAGCGAGCCGACCAGCATCCCCGTAGACCCCTGAAACGTATTGCCGTCGAGCACGATTCTGCCCTGCTGGATGCGCAGCTGGCCACCGTTGGTCGTGACCGGGCCGCTGAGCACGGTGGTACCCGGACCGGTGTTGTAAACGAGAACGGAGTGATTGTAGACCGTGGCGACGATGGAGATCGGATCGCCTGCCGCCGTGCCGGTGCGCGTGAAGTGATAGTCGCTGGCGTCGTGGTCGAACACGATGAAGCTGTACGGGCCGATTCCGTCGGTTTGGATCGCGCTGATATCGAGCACGCCGGGTGCGCCGCCGGAACCGATATTGATCATTGTGTAGGCGGACGCCACCTGATCGTCGCCGAGAAAGAAGATTCCCGGCGCGCTCGTGTTGAAATCGCCCCCGAAGGTGACCAGCTCGATGCGGCCGCCATTGGACACGGTGATGGTCGGGTCCTCGTTGGTTCGATCCGGAAAGGTGATCAGCGCGCCGCCGAGATAATGCGTCATGTCGCCGTGCACCGAGCGCAACACACTGCCCGGGCCATCGACCGTCAGCCTGCCGAGCGACATGAAGTAGACGTCGCCTTCGCTGATATCGAGCTGTGCACCGTTGAGAATCTGGACCGTGCCGCCAATGCCGACCCCGCCGACCGGAGCTAGCCGGGCGTTCGGTCCGTCGAGGGTGAGCGTGGCGGTGCCCGATCCGGTGCACAGGGAATAGATGCTCTGACCGATCGCATGGGCGTAATCGTAATCGTCCGCGACGACCGTACCGTTGGTGATGTGCAGATCGCCCGAGCCGTTATCGGTGCCGACGCAAAGCTCGCCCAGGTTCCAGGTGGCACCGCCGTCGACGAGCACACTGCCATCGGCGCCGGCGCCGGCGCCGATCGAGCCGTTGCCGCTGTCCAGCCCGCCCCCGGCAAGCAGATCCAGAACGCCGCTGTAGACGTTGACCTGATTGGCGACGGCGCCGGCGGCCTGGATTTGTGCGGTACCGGCGTTGGCGATGAATGCGTTGTCGGCCGCGGTCGGCGCGTTTCCGGTATCCCAATTCCCGGCTGTCAGCCAGTCGCCCGGGCCCGCGATATTCCAATACGTGTCGGTCGCGTCGGCGCTGCCCGTGGAAAGCAGTGCCATGGCGACAAAGACGGCAACCAGGCACCCACCGCTTCGACCCTGGACGACCGCTGCGGAAGCCTGAAACAAGGCAACAGATTGCGACGACATGGCGACATCCCCTGTGTGGCGGCAGGCCGGTAATCCGCAGGGTGTGCCGATGTGTCAACTGACAACGCTGCGGCATCCCCGATCGTAAGGCGCAACGCGTCCCAGACACAGTCTCTGATCAGAGAGGTTCGGCGGATGTCGAAATCGGCCCCCACCGGCGAGGCCTCACGCAATGCTTGAAAGACGCCGCGTTCAACAATTTCCGCAGGACCTCATACGCCGAGCCACAAGGCCATCAGTGCCGCACGGCTGTTGACGCCCAGCCGTCGATACAGCGTCGTCACATAGGTGTGCACGGTGGCGACGGTCAGACCCAGCGCCGCGGCAATCTGCGCTTCGCTCCTGCCGGTGAGCAACAGCCGCACGAGCCGGTGCTGAGCCGGTGTCAGCGGACTGTCGGCTACCAGCAGCCCGTGACTGAGCATGAGGTTGCGGTGGAACCACTTGATCCCGCGCAAGGCCTCGCCGGCGAGTGCGGCGTCGTTGCGCGAAAATCGTCGCCGCGGCTGCTGCAGATCGAAAAACAGACACGACTCCGCATCGCGGTTCAGCGGGAACAACACCCACAGGCGATCGACGACGCCGGCCTCGACATAATAGTTCCGGTAATGCCCGGTCTTTCGAAACGCCGGAAAATCGATGAATCCGTCGCGCAGGCTGCGAACACGGAATTCGCCGGCATCGCGGACCAGAGCGACAGTCGCCATGCCCGGATCCGTGTCCTGCTCGCGCATTGCCCGGCGCGCCAGGGGTTCGCGGCCGCGTGCCTTGACCAGGGCGCGGCGGACGCGGCCGCGCCAACCCAACTGTGCGTCACCCGATGCGGCGGCGCCGCGCGCCACGCGTACCGCACCGACCCAGACCGCGTTGTCCGCGCGCAACCATTCGCACAGCGTCCGCTGCAGATGCTCCAGCGCCTGGTCGATGTCGGCAGCGGAAAAGTCCGCCAACGTGTCCCACAGGCGATGGATCGGATAGGCACGACGCAACAATCTGGTTCCCCTCTCAACACGGACACATGCCACTTGTGCTGAATCGATCAGAGCGTCCCTGATTTACGCGGGTGGCGTGATTGTACACTCCTCCGGCGACGCCCAGTCTCACGCATTGAGGCGAAACCTGCTCTTACGTACCTGGGTTGGGGTTGAGAGTCAGACGCTCTGAGCGCCGAGCGTTTGTTCGAGGTCTCTGAGTCGATGGCTTCTCCCTTTGCTGTTGAGGACATGGGCTTTGTGCAGCGGACCGTAAAGGATGGCCGCGGATCGCAAAGGCATCAATTCCGCGGCTCAGCGCAAGGGTAGCCACATGCGCGCAACGCAACCTCGCGCGTTGCTGCGGTTGTGCAGGGTCAAGCCGCCGCCATGGGATTCGGCGATCTGGCGCGCAAGCACCAGTCCGATGCCGGATCCGTCCGGCTTGGTCGTGAAGAACGGCACGAACAGGTTCTCGCTCGGCGGCAATCCATATCCGTCGTCGAGGACTTCAACGACCAGTTGATCGAGGCGGGCTCGCCAACTGATGCGCACCGTTCCACCGCCTTCAAGTGCGGCTTCGGTGGCGTTCTGGATCAGGTTGATCAACGCCTGTTCGATCTGGTCGGGATCGATATCGATGTCGACGGGCAAACCTTCGTCCACCTCGACGGCAATTCGTTGTTCCAGACGCGCGACGCGCTGCGCCAATTCGTCGAAGCGCACGCGACGCGGATGCGGTTGTGGAAGACGCGCGAGTGCGGTGTAGCGCGCCATGAATCGCGCGACCGATTCGGCGCGAGCGCCGATTACGTCGAGGCCGCTGCGGGCATCGTCGCGCCAATCGTGAGGCAGATCGTCGTTGGCCAGCATCTTGATCAGCGTAGCTGCCATGGATCGAATCGGTGCCAGCGAGTTGTTGAGTTCGTGACCAAGCACGCGCAACAGGCGTTGCCATGCCAGACGCTCTTCTTCGCGCAGCGCACGACTCAGATCGGTTACGACGAGAAGGTCGTGCGGCCTGCCGCGTTCGCGGAATTGGGCGCGACGGACCTCCCAGCGTCCATTGCCGCCAGCGAAGCCGCGCTCGAAGATGCGACTTTCGTGGACATCGAGGCAGTCGCCCAATCCGAGCGCGTTCGCGGATTGTCCCTCGAGTTTCTGGAAACGCGCACCCAGCAGGCGCTCGCCGGCGGGATTCGCCAGTTTCAGATGCTGTTCCGCGTCGAAGGCAAACACCGCGATGTCCAGTGCGGCAATGACTTTGGCGAACAAGGCGCTTTTTTCCTCGACGGCGAGACGCTGTTCGCGCAGCGTGGCCGAAAGTGCGTTGATTTCCCGCACCACTTCGCCAATTGCGTCATTTTGCCTGGCACGCGACCCGCGCAGGCTGTAATCGCCCTCGCGCAGCGCTTCGAGCAGGTTGGATAAAGTATACAAAGGGAAAACAAGGCGTTTGCGCACCTGCCATGCGATGCACAGCGTGACCAGCGCGACGAAAAAGCAGACTGCGATCGCCAGTCCCCACGTTGCCGAAGAGGCGAACAGCACGAAAGCGAATCCGCACAAGGCTGGCGCAGCCGTGAGCAGGGAACCGCCAAGCATGCGCTGTTCGTAGTTCCAGCTGCGCGCGCGCGGTTGGCGCAGGGACTCGGCGCTTGACGCAACAAGTGGCATACGTGTCTCGACGACGGGCTGATGCGATTGTATGGGCAAATCGACGCCGGGTCTCGGGGGTTACGCCGACGCGATCCGGTATTTTTCCATGCGCCGGTACAGGGCAGGTCTACTCAACCCGAGCATCGCCGCGGCGCGCTGGACATTACCGCCGCTGCGTTCCAGAGCACGCCGTACCAGTTGTTCTTCGGCTTGCTCGACGGTCGCCGTCGCGGCGATGTCTGCGCCGGCAGCCTGCGTGTGCGCAAGTGCCACGTGTGTGCCGAGATTCAGTGATGCCGCATCGATGACGTCGGCAGGCGTCAACAAGACCGCGCGTTCGATCACATGCGACAGTTCGCGTACATTGCCAGGCCAGGCGTAGGCGTTGAGTGCCTGCACGGCCGAGACTGCCAGGCGCAGTCGATCGCGCTGGTAGCGTTTGCCGAAGCGCGCAAGAAACGTCTGCGCGAGCAGCGCGACGTCTTCGCCGCGTTCGCGCAACGGTGGCAGGCGCAGTTCCACGGTGTTCAGACGAAACAGCAAATCCTTGCGAAACTCGCCGCGGCCGACATTGGCCACAAGATCGGCATTGGTCGCCGAGATCAGCCGCACGTCCACTTTCAAGGTGCGCGACGAGCCGACGCGCTCAAGCTCGCCATCTTCGAGTACGCGCAACAGCTTCGGCTGTTGCGCCAGGGGGATGTTGGCAATTTCGTCGAGGAACAGGCTGCCGCCATCGGCCAATTCGAAACGGCCGATGCGATCGCTCTTGGCATCGGTGAACGCCCCGCGCACGTGGCCGAACATTTCCGCCTCGAACACGGTTTCGGGAATGCCGCCCATGTTGACCTTGACGAACGCGGCGGCTGCGCGTCGGGACTCATCGTGCAGAAACTTCGCGAACAAGCCTTTCCCGGTACCGTTCTCGCCGAGAATCAGCACGTTCGCGTCGGATGGTGCGATGCGACGCAGGGTTTCCAGCACATTGCGCATGGCCACCGATTCCGCGACGAATGGCGCGCCATCAGTCGACTTGAGCAGCGCATTCTCCTCGATCAGACGCTGTTCGCGCCGCTGCGAACGTCCCAGCGCCACCTGGTTTGCAAGCACACTCATCAGGCGTGCGTTGTCCCAGGGTTTTTCGATGAAGTCGCCGGCGCCCTGGCGCATCGCCTGCACGGCCAGATTGATCGATCCCCAGGCCGTCATCACCACTATCGGAAGGTCCGCATCGAGTTTCTTCAACTCGCGCAGCAACTCGAATCCTTCGGTGCCGGAAGTCGTATCGCGGGTGTAGTTCAGATCGATCAACGCGGCATCAAACGCATTCTTGCGCACCGCTTCCAGAGCGGCCTTTGGTCCGTCGACCGGCGTACATGCCCAGCCTTCGGCCTTGAACAGCAGGCGCAATGCTTCGCGTACGTCGCGCTGGTCGTCAGCGACAAGAATCTGATTTGGCGGCATGAGGGAACCGGTTCCGACCGACCTGACAACTATACGCGAATCGCCGAATCGCTTGCTTTGGTGTTTTCGATCCAGCCATCGAACAGGCGGATACAGCGCTGCGCCTCGCGCGCATGGTTTTCATCGTGCGTCACCTGCACGATGGTCATCCCGCCAGCATTCAATTCCCGGAGCAGGTCCATGATCATGCGGCCGTGGGTCGAATGCAGCGCGCCGGTCGGCTCGTCGGCGAGCAACAATGCCGGTTTGGTGATCACTGCGCGCGCCACTGCAACGAGTTGTTGCTGGCCGCCGGAAAGTTGATTCGGATACAGGTCTTTCTTGCCGACGATATTGAAGCGATCGAGCATGTCGGCGACCAGCGCGTCGCGCTGCCTGGCCGGAATATCGCGATACTGCAGTGGCAGTTCCAGGTTTTCGCGCACTTTGAGATCGTCGATCAGGTGATAGTGCTGGAAGATGAAGCCGATCTTCTCGCGCTGCAGGGCCTGGCGTTGTTTGCCATTCAGCGTTTCGACCGCGACGCCGTCCAGCGCGTAGCGGCCCTGCCAACCATGATCCATCAGCCCGAGCACGTTGAGCAGCGAACTCTTGCCCGCGCCGGATGGCCCCATCACGCTGACGAACTCGCCGGCGCCAATTTCAAGGTCGATGTGGCGCAGTACCCAGGTGCGGCCGCCAGCGAGTGGGTAGGATCGATCGATATCGTGGAGTTGAATCATTGCGTGCATCACGAGCCGGCGCCTCGTAGTCGAAAATCGAGCACGGAAATTTTCGCCGCGTCATTCATGACGCAACGCCTCGATCGGATTGACCCGCATCGCGCGCCGTGCCGGCAGCCAGCATGCGACCATCGCTATCGCGGCGAGAACGATCATCGCGCCGGCGAAAGCGCTAAGGTCACCGACGTTGGTACCGAAAAGGAGGCTCGAAATCAGGGAAGCAAAACCTGCGGAAAGAAGCAGGCCGACCAGCAGCCCGATCGTCAACAGGCTGGCTCCGCGGCGCAGGACATCGCGGCGTATCCGGTGAGGACTTGCACCCATTGCCACGCGCACTCCGAACTCGCGCGTGCGCCTGGCGACATACATCGAGATGATGCCGTACAGACCAATCGCGACGAGCAGCAGACCGATGGCGCCAAGCACCAGCGACGCGATGCCTGCGATGCGCTGCGGCAGCAACGACAGCGCCAGAACATCGGAAAGTGGATGCACCAAACCCGCCGGTTGCGACGGATCGACGTCGTGCAGCGCACTGCGCAATTGGGTGCTGAACGTGTTGGCGGGCAGCGCCGTTCGCACGATCAGCGACGTATCCGCGCGCGGCCATTGCGCGAGCGGCAGAAACAGGAACGGCTCGGTGTTTTCGCCGAGCGATGCGTACTTGCCATCCGGCGCCACGCCAACGACGGTCAAGGAACGAAGGTCGCCACTGGATCCGTACGAGAAGCTGCGACCGAGAACGTCCCCGTTGGGAGCGAGCAGACGGGCAAGCGTCGCATTGACGACGCAGACCATCGCCTTGCCGTCCGTATCGTGGTTATCGAAAGCACGTCCTGCGATCCTGATCTTCAGCGTTTCGAAGAAGCCCGGGGAAACGAGATTCACATCGGGAGTCAGCTCGTCGGTGCGCGTGCCTTGCGCCTGGAAACTGCCGAAATCCATGTGGCTGAAATCCATCGGCACGAGTGCGGCAAGGGCGGCATTTTCGACGTCCGCCGAGTTGCGCACGCGTTCCAGAAATTGCTGCTGCACGCTGCGTTGCCTGGTCTCGGAGTAGCCGCTCGGCTCCAGGTTGAAATCGGCGGCGAGAACGTGTTGCGCATCGAATCCGGGATCGATGTGGGCCGCGCGTTCCAGCGCCCGCGCGAAAAGACCTCCGGCCACCAGCAACACCATGGTCAGTGCCACTTGTGCCACGATCAACGCACTGGCCAGGCGCGAGCGCGCGCCAACGACCTGACGACCGGCGAGCGCTTCGCCCGCCGATGGCGCGCGAGCGGAGATGCGCAAAGCCGGCAGCAAGCCGAACACCAGCGTCGTCACCGCCGTGCAGGCGAGCGCGAACAACAGCGCGCTTGCGCTGAGGGGAATGTCGACCACGACGGGCACCGGAGTCGGCAGATGCATGTGCCCGAGCAGGCGGCAACACCAGACCCCGAGCAATGCCCCCAGCCCGCCGGAAACGAGCGACAACAGCGCGCTTTCGGTCAGCAGTTGCGCGAACACATGACGCCGGCTCGCACCGAGCGCGAACCGGATGGCGATGTCGTGGCGACGCATCTCGCCACGGGCCAGCAGAACCGATGCGACATTGACGCATGCGACCAGCAGGACAAGCGACACGAGCACGAACAATATTCCCGAAAACGCGAGCAGCCCGGTGCGCATTTCCGCGGGGATGCCGCGCAGCGGAACGACGGCGATTGCGTCTCGTACTCTTGTTTGCTTCGCCGCATGCGGATACATGCTCGCCAGCTGGCCGCTGATTGCGGAAAGCTGGGTACGCGCGTTGGCACTCGTCGTGTGCGACGCCAGGCGCGCGCCGAGCGAGAGCCAAAGCGATTCGCGCTGGTCGAGCAGGTGCTGCGCCGAAGGTTGCAGAAGCGGCCGTTGCGAAACCGGCACGTAGAACTCCGGTGAAATCAGCGCAATCGTGCCGTGAAATTGCGCAGCTGCAACACCGACCAGGGTGAACTCGTGGCCATTGATCATGACCGGCTTGCCGACAATGTCCGCATCGCCGTTGAAATACTTTTGCCAGGCGGCATAGGTTGCGACAGCGACCGGACCAGCGCCGGTTTGGTCGTCTTGCTGGCCGAGCAGGCGGCCCTGTGCTGCCGGCACCTGCAAGGCTGAAAAATAGTTGCCGCTGACGAGCAGCCCCAGCGCGCGCTGCGGCACCTTGGCAACGTCGACGTCGAGCGCTTCGAGGCGATACGCAAAAATGTCGGCGAAAGGTTTGGCGCGTGCGCGCAGATCCTTGAAATCCGGATACGAGAACGATTGGAAACCGTCGCCGTGGATGGTGCCGCCGAGTTCGACCAGATTCTGCGGCGCGCCTACTCCGCGCACCGGCGCAAGCAGCAGCGTGTCGATCGTGCCGAACAAGGTCGTGCTCGCGCCAATGCCGATGGCGAGGGTGAGAATCGCCGTCAGCGTGAAGCCGGGCCGGGCCGCGAGGCTGCGCGTGCCTTGGCGAATGTTGCGGATAAAATTGTCGAACATGACTTGCTCCGGTGAGGACTATTCGTAGCGCAACGCTTCCATGGGGGACACACGTGCGGCGCGCCGTGCCGGCAGCCAGCAGGCAGCCAGGGCGGTCGCGGCGAGCACGCATACAACGACGATCAGACTTGGCAGGTCGATACTGCCGACGCCGAACAACTGACTCTTCAACACGAGGCCGAGCGCGATCGCTCCGACAACACCGATGCCGAGTCCGAGGCCAAGCAGGCGCGCCCCGTTGCGCAGCACATAGCTGCGAATGTTCGCGCCATTGGCGCCGATGGCCATACGCACACCGAATTCGCCGCTGCGCTGGGCGACCGCGAACGCGAGCACGCTGTAGATGCCGATTGCCGCGAGTAGCAGGGCGGTCAAGGCGAACGCGCCGATCAACTGCATCGGCACGCGGCGCCCGGCGAGGGAATGGTTGATGCGCTGATCCATTGTGCGGATATCGAAGATTGGCAAATCCGGGTCGACCGAGCGCACGGCCTCGCGCAGCGGCGCAACCAGCGCGCCCGGCGTGACGGAGCTGCGCAAGGTCAGCATCGCCATCGCGCTGGGCGATTCGGCAAAGTTGAAGTAATACGTCTCTTCGCGATTGGGGCCAGCCAGATCCCGGTACCTGGTCGTGCCGACAACGCCGACAATCGTGTACAGCGCAGGCTTGCTCGGCGTTCCCATGTCAAGCTGTCGTCCGATCGCGTCGCCATCGGGAAACCGCTTGTGTTCGAACTTCTCGTCGATGACCACGACATGGGCCGCGGTGTCCCAGTCGGCCTGCGTGAACCCGCGTCCGCGCAACAACGGAATTCCCATCGCCTTGAAATAGCCGTCGTCGACGCTGAGCACGTGACCGTGCGGCGGCACGCCCCTGATCGGTTGGCCGGCGATGCGGTAGCTGGCTCCGGCGTCGCTGCCGTCGAACGGTAGCGCGTCGACCAGACCGGACACGGTAACGCCGGGCAGCTTGCGCGCGCGCGCCATTATTTGCGCGAAACCGCGCACCCGCGCCGCACGGTCCGGGTACTTGTTTGCCGGCAACGAGATCGCGGCTGTGAGAACCCCGTCGCTGTGAAAACCGGGACTCTCGTCGAGCAGCTTGGCAAAACTGCGCAGCAACAAACCCGAGCCTGCAAGCAAGGTCACCGCCAGGGCGAGCTGGGCGACCACCAGCACGTTGCGCATCGAGTTGGCGCTGCGGCTCGCGGTGCCCGAGCGGCTATCCTCGCGCAGCGCCTGTTGCGGTTGCGTTGCGGCCAACGACAGCACCGGAAACATGCCGAACAACAAGGCCGCCACCAGCGAAATCAGCAGGCCGAATCCCACGATGTGTGCGTCCGGTGTGATTGCGACCCAACCCGGCACCAGGCCGGCAGCGGCGACGATGCGCGCACCGACTACCGCGATCATCAAGCCGAGCGAGCCGCCGAACAATGCCAACAGCAGCGCTTCGATTGCCAATTGCGAAGCGATGCGCGCGCGCCCGGCGCCGAGCGCGGCGCGCACCGCAATTTCCTTGCGCCGCGCCGACAGGCGTGTCAGCAACAGGTTGCCGACATTCGCGCAGACCAGCAGCAGCACCAGGCTCAATGCGCCCTGCAACAGGAACAGTACATCGGCATGCTCGCCTGCGAGCAGGCTGCGCAGCGGCGCGGCGATGACCGTGAATCCGGAGGAACGCAGGAAGTCGCCGAAACCCGCGCCGTCTTTGCCCATAGCACCGATTCGCTGCACATTGCGGGCGATGATCGCATCGCATTGCGCCTTGACCTGGGCGAGATCGGCACCGGGCTTGAGGCGGGCGACGCTGTTGGAAAATTCGTGGCCGCGTTCGCGGTCGCCTTGTTGCGCGGTCGTGAACGCAAATGGCACGTAGATTTGCACATCGCGATTCGGGAACATGAAGGCGGGCGGCATCACCCCGACCACGCGCCAGCTTTGTCCATCGATATGCAGGTCGGAGCCGACGATCTTCGGGTTGGCATCGAATCGGTTGCGCCATAATGCGTTGCTCAGCACGACAACCTTGTCGTTGCCTGTTTGCGCCTCGGCGGCCGTGAACGTGCGGCCCAGCAGGGCACCGACACCCAACGTCGAGAACAGCGACGGCGTGGCGCGCAGACCAACCAGTCGCTCCGGCGGACCATCGCCGGACAAATTCAGGTCCACGCCGGTATACAGGGCACTGTCGGTCAACGCAGGCACATCCGCACGCCGATCCAGATAGTCCGGTATCGACACGCCGGCGCGTTGTGGTCCCGAGATTGCGTAGTCGTTGCTCAAGTCGATCAGAGCACCGGCGTTCGCATATGGCAGTGGTTTGAGATACACGGCATCGATCAGGCTGAACACCAGGGTGTTTGCACCAATGCCGATGGCCAGCGTGAGAATGACGCTCGCCGCGAAGCCCGGCCGCGCGGCGAGCGAGCGCAGCGCGTAGCGGCAGTCCTGGATCAAGGTATCGAACAGTGCGCGCGCTTCATTCATGGCGCAGTGCCGTCATCGGATCGACGCGAAGCGCCCGGCGCGCGGGGACGATCATTGCAATTGCCGCCGCGCCGATCAAAACGGCGAGCGCGCCGATCACGCTGATGACGTTGATGCCGCCGCTGCTGTGCAACACCGACGTCAACGCGCGCGTGAGTCCCAGGCCGAGCCCGAGCCCGATGGTCACGCCAATTCCGACCTGCCAGCCGGCGCGCGCAAGTACGTTGCGCAGCACGCTGGCAGGCTGCGCGCCAAGTGCACGTCGCACCCCGATCTCGCGTGTGCGTTGGGTGACATTGAAGGCGACGACGCCGTAGAGACCGGCACCGGCCAGCGCAAGTGCGAGCAGCCCGAAGCCGGCGAACATCTTGGCCAGCATGCGCGTCGAGAACGTCGCCTGGCGTATGGCCTGTGCATAGGTGCGCACCCAGTAAGCCGGCGTGTCCGCTGCGACCTGACGGATGTCGTCGGCGAGTTTTGGCGCGAACGCGGCCGGATCGCCGTTGACGTGAATACCAAGACTTACAAAGCGCGCAGGTTGTTGGCGCAGTGGCACCAGCATCGCCGGGCGCGTCGGCTCGCCGGGGCGGTCCATCCACAATGCCGGCACTACGCCAACTACGGTCAGCAGCCGCGAATCCTTGTCGCGCGGGTCGAGCCGGAAGCGCTTGCCGATCACATCGCCACCGTCCGCGAAGCGTTCCACGAAACGTTGGTCAACCACTGCCACCGGCGGTGCGTCGGCAGCATCGCGACTATCGAAGAAGCGACCACGCAGCAGGTGCAGCTTGTAGGCGGAAAGGAAATGATCGTCGACCGCGGCGAAGTCGAGTTGCGGCAGCCGTGCGTCGCCGGCGACTTCACCTTCGGGCAGAATCGAGCGAGTGCCGCCGTCCAGACCCGGCAGGTTGGTTGCGGCGGTCGCATCGATCACGGACGGGTCCGCACGCAGGCGATCGACAACGCGATCAAACAGGCGTACCTGGTCCGCGCCTTTCGGATAAGCGCTTTCGAACAAGCCGATGCGTGCCGTGAGAATGCCGCGCGGATCGATGCCCAGATCGCTGTGGTCGAGCGCCGAGACGATGCTGGTGAGTGCACCGACGGTGATCAGCAGCGTCAGTGACAACGTGACTTCGCCGACCATGAGCACGCGGCTGATGCGCGCGAAACCGCCGCCGACGCTGCGAACGCCATCGCGCAAATCGCCGGCCATCGCACTGCCGCCGGCACGCAGCGCGGGAACCGCGCCGGTGACGAGTGCGGTGATCAAGGCTACGCCGATCGTCATCAGCACAATGGATGTGTCGAGGGTGAAATGTATCCAGTGTGGCGGTCCATCCGCGGCTGCGCGAAACGCGGATTCGGTCCAGCCCGCCGCAAGTCGCGCCAACGGTAACGCGACCGCGGCCGCGATCAGCGTCAGCAGCAGGCTCTGCGCGATCAGGTGCACGGTCAGTCGCCAGCGGCTTGCGCCAAGTGCTACGCGCACGGCGAGTTCCTGGCGGCGTGCGAGCGTGCGCGTCAGCAACAGGTTCGCCGCATTCGCGCAGGCGATCAAAAGCACCAACAGCGCCGCGACCAGCATCACGTCGAGTACGCTGCGCGTCGTTTCCGAAACGGTCAACCGATCAAGCGGCTCGACTTTCGCGAGCAGGCCGCGAAAGTGTTCCGGCTCGACGTGCGACGCGTCGGCGAACCATGCGCTGATGGCGGTCGCGACGGCGCTTTGGGTTACCCCTGCGCCGCGTCGCAGCACCAAGGTGAACGCATCGTCCGGGTTGCTGCCCGAGACAAAGTGTTTCGCCACCCACACGACTTCGCGGCGCGGGTAGCTGAAGTCTTCGGGCATCACACCAACGATCGTCATGGGGCGCGAATTCACGCGCACTACGCGGCCGATCACGCCCGCATCCGAACCGTAGCGACTGGCCCACAGGTCGTGCGACAACATGACGACCGGCGGCGCGCCGTCGGCCTCGTCGGCCAGGCTGAAATCGCGTCCGAGCAGCGGAGCGACGCCGAGTACATGGAACAGATTTCCGGTTGCAAATGCGCCGTCGTACCGCTGCGGACGGTCGAGATCGCTCAGGTTGACGGTGGCCGATTCGAAACCAGCCACGTCGGCGAGTCCGTTCAGGTGACGGCGCAATCCGATCACGTCTTCGCTGCGCACCGCCTCGAGTTCTCCGCCACGATCGCTGCCGTCATCGAGCCCGGCAGTCAGCAATTGCCCGGCATCGGGGAACGGCAGCGGCCGCATCACGAAGCTGTCGACCGCGATCAGCATGTAGATCACGCAGGCCAGCCCGGCGGCCAGTACACCGACCAGCAGCGACGAAAATCCCGGTCGGCCGCCGACACTGCGGATCGCTTGCTTGAATTCGTGAAGCAGCACATTCATCGGATTGGACTCCCCGGGTTCAGTCGTTCAGGGCATGCGGCGGTGTGGTCGGGCGCCGGACCAGGCGTTGATCTTCCTCGTGGCGAAGGCGGTGCATGGTTTCCTCATCGACGATGCTGCCGTCGAACATGAAGATCTTGCGGTCGGCGAATTCGGCGTAGCGCGGATCGTGCGTGACCATGCAGATGGTCGCGCCGCCGGCGTGCAATTCGTCCAGCAACGCCATGACCGCCTCGCCGTTGCGCGAATCGAGATTTCCGGTCGGTTCGTCGGCGAGCAGGATCGACGGCTCGCCGACGAGCGCACGCGCCACCGCCACGCGCTGTTGCTGGCCACCGGACAACTGTGCCGGATAGTGTTTCACGCGATGTGCCATGCCGACGCGCTCCAGTGCGGCGACGGTGCGGTCGCGACGTTCGCTCTTGCCGATTCCGTCGCGATAGGTCAGTGGCAGTTCGACATTCTCGAACACGCTCAGATCGCCGATGAGATTGAATGCCTGGAAAATGAATCCGATCTCGCGATTGCGAATCGTCGCGCGTTCGCTGGCCCCGATGTCGGCCACTTCGCGCCCGTTGAGTCGATAAGCGCCGGAACTGGGCGTGTCGAGCAAGCCGAGAATCGACAGCAGCGTCGACTTGCCGCAGCCGGACGGACCGGATATCGATACGTACTCGCCGAGACCGATGTGGAAATGCACGCCGGCCAGCGCGTGGGTTTCGACCTCGTCGGTGAAAAAGGCCTTCTTGATGTCATCGAGACGGATCAATGTGTCCGGTGTCGGATGCGGTTGTAGGGCGGAGGCGGCAGCATTCATCGGGTGGGATCCTTGCGATGCGGTTAGTCGAGTTTGATGCGGTTGTACTGGTCGAACGCGCTGGTGTCCGAAAGCACGACGCGGTCGCCGGGCTGCAGTCCCTTCACGACCTGGATCAGATTGACGGATGCCTTGCCGAAACGAACCGGCACGCGCGTGGCAATGTTGGTCGAGGCGTCGACACGAAACATGCGCACCTCGGATTCGGGTTGGCCAAACGCCGGACGACCGACGTACATGACGTTTGCCAGATGCTCGATCTGGATCGTGCCGTCCACGGACAAGTCGGGACGCGCACCGGCCGGCAGCTTTCCGGTCAGTTCCACATCGACGCGCACCGTGCCGTTTTGTACGGCCGGATCCACGCGCATCACGCGACCGTCGACGATTCCGTTGCGGGTATCGACCTTGACGTGCTGGTTGAGGACGACGTCCTTGGCCTGGGTTTCGGCGATCTGCAGTTCGGCCATCAAATCGTCGGGCCGCGCGACGCGCGCCAGATTCATGCCGGCGCTGACCTGCTGGCCTTCCTCGACCGGAACCTGTTGCAGCACGCCGGCAATGCCGGCACGCACGTGCAGCGCGTCTGCCTGGCGCTGACGCAACTCGCGGGTACTGTTCAACTGATCCAGGCGTGCCTGCTCGGCGGCAACCTGGGCGACGATATTGCGTTTGAATTCGGCGACCCGCTGCTTTTCGATGCCGACCCGGTTTTTAGCCTGCTGCAGCAGGATCACACTTTTCTTGTATTGCACGGCAGGGATGATGCCCCTGGCCGCAACGGATTTTTCCGCCTCGGCCTGAACGTCGGCGACTGCCGCGTCGGATATCGCCTGTGCCAGCGTGGATTGTTCGTCGAGCAGACGCGATTGCAGGTCGATGCGCTTGGCAGCCAGATCGGCCTGGGCAGCGGTGACCGCGGTCTTGGCTGCCATCAGCTGATCTTCCACTTCCGGATTGCTCAATTCCAGAATCACCGTGTCGGCGGCCACCGTCGCACCCGGCTTGACCACGATGTGGTCGACGCGCGCCGCAGTTTCGGCCGCAATCCAGCGGATTTCGCGCGGCACCAGCGTGCCGGGTCCGCGCACTTCGCGCATCAGGTCGCCCTGCTTGACCGTATCGACCAGAACGCTGGAACGTTCGATCGACGGTACCGCCGGGCCGAGCGCAGCCAGGCCGACGCCGGCAACGGCGATGAGGGCGACAACGATGCCGCCGATCAGATACTGACGGCGGCGCTTCTTCTTTTTCAGTTCAGGGCGGGCAATATCCATGGCATCGGTAGAGCAGGGACTGTGCCAGGCCAGATCAAATTTTCAACTCATTGAAATAAAACAGATTCACGTCAACCGTCGGACGTGGAAAGTGATCGACTGTCCGATTTCGTACAGTGCGGTGATCGCTTCCGATCACGGGCGACGTCGGCGTCGTGGACATCGTCTGGCGTGATCCACGGCGGCAATCACGGTCGCCGAAGCCGGATCGATCGACGCAGCCGGCGTCGATGAGGTCGATGGCCGTTTTGTGCGGATCGTCCCGCAGGAATCATTCCCGGATCCGGCATTCGGGTTGTCAGGTCCGGTAGCTCGCATCGTTGCGATCGAGCTTGCGCAACAGCGCCGGCCAGACGAACGATCCGCCCATGCCGTCGGTCTGTGCACGCGCGGCGTCCGCGACCCCATCGATGATTTTCGGGTCGACCATGGTGAGCAGGCTGCCCGCTTGTGCCGCGATCTGGATCTGGCACGTGGTTTCGAAGATGTACATGGCCAGGAACGCGTCGGCAATCGATGCGCCGACGGTCAGCAAGCCGTGGTTGCGCAGCATCAGGAACGTGGCGCTGCCAAGATCCTTTTGCAGTCGCGGTTTTTCCTCGTCGTGAAGTGCCACGCCCTCGTAATCGTGATACCCGAGCGATGCCAGCACGAACGTGGATTGTTGCGATATCGGCAACACGCCGGCTTTCTGCGCACTCACGGCAACGCCGGCGCGGGTGTGCGTGTGCAGCACGCATTGCGCGTCTTCGCGTACTGCATGAATTGCGCTGTGGATGACGAAGCCGGCGCGATTGACCTGAAATGGCGACTCATTGAGTTTGTTGCCGTCCTGATCCACGGCGATCAGTGACGACGCGGTGACTTCCTCGAACAACATGCCATACGGATTGATCAGGAATCGGTGCTCCTCGCCAGGCAGGCGCGCACTGATATGCGTGAAAACCAGGTCCGTCCAGCCATACATCGCCACAAGCCGATAGCATGCGGCGAGATCGCAGCGTAGTTTCCATTCTTCGGCGCCGACGGCGCTTTCAAGCGAGGGGATTTGCATGGAGATCTCCGTTTGTCGACGTTTCCTGGATGAGGTTGGCCTGCGTTTTCGACGTGACGTTGCCTGCGCAACCGCTACCGGTTACGGCGACTTGGCCATTTCGCGTTCCTGCAACTTGCGCCATTCCACTTTTCCCGAACCGCTCCTGGGCAAACCGGTGACGAACTCGACGACGTGCGGCACCTTGTAGGCGGACATCTGCTGGCGTGCCCATGCGATCAATTCATCGGCATCAAGTTCATGACCCGCGCGTTTCACCACCAGCGCCTTGACGCTTTCGCCGCGATGCGCATCGCGGCACGCGATCACACAGGCTTCCTGCACGGCAGGATGCGCGTAGAGCTTGCTCTCGACCTCGGCCGGCCAGACCTTGTAGCCGGATGCATTGATCATGCGCTTGAGCCGATCGACCATGAAGAAATACCCTTCGTCGTCGACATAGCCCAGGTCGCCGCTGCGAAACCAGCGCACGCCGTCGATTTCGACAAAGGCTTGCGCAGTCGCTTCGGGCCGCCCCCAATATCCGGTGAACACCTGCGGCCCGTTGATGAGAATCTCGCCGGTTTCGCCGGTTGCGCGCACTTCAAGCGTATCCGGGTCGACGACGATTGCCGAGGTGTCCTGTATCGGGATGCCGAGGCATTGCGGTTTGGCTCGTTGCACTGGATTGGTGTGCGACGGCGCCATGGTTTCCGACAGGCCGTAACCTTCGACATAGGGCAGGCCCCACAGTTGCTCGATGCGTTCGGCCACCGCCTTGGGCATGGCCGCGCCGCCGCCGGTGAGCAGTTGCATCGAACGCAGGTCAAACGCCGCCAGATCGGTCTGTGCCAGAAAATCGATCAGCATCGCAGGGATCGCAGTCCAGGTGGTGACTTTGTAGCGCTCGATCAGCATCGCTGCACAACGCCGGTCCCAGCGTGTCATGACCACCATCGTGGCGCCGCGAAAAACAACGGCGTTGACGCCCAGTTGCAGGCCGGTGACGTGGAACATCGGCAGCGCGGCAAGCGCCACCTGATCCTTTGCCATGCGGCAGAACTCGGTGCTGGCGATGGACGTGAACATTACACTGCGGTGCGTGTGCATGCAGCCCTTGGGAATTCCCGTGGTGCCCGATGTGTAGGGAATAACAGCCAGGTCTTCGGGCCCGGCCGTGTGCGCGGCCGTGATCGCGGCGTGTCGCAGCGCCTGCTGCCATAGCGTCGCACCCGCAACCGTTTCGCGTTCGACGCTTGCCACATCGGGAACGGGAAGATCGGTGGCCGCGCCCAGATATTCCGAATAGCACGCGCTGATGGCATGTTCGATTTCCGTGCCGTGCAACGGCGCGATGTTGGCGGCCAGCTCCTGGCCGAAGATGGCGACCTTGCTGCCGCTGTCGGCGATGACGTGACGCACTTCATCGAGCAGATTCATCGTATTGATCAGCACCACCGCGGCATCGGCGCGCAGGATGGCGTAGAAGGCGATGACGAACTGCGGACTGTTCTGCATGAAGATGGCGACGCGGTCGCCTTTGGCCACGCCGCATTCGCCGACGAGATAACCCGCCAGCGCATCGGCTTCGCCCTTGAGTTGCGCATAGCTGATGTCGTTGCCGTAGTAGGCAATGGCAGTGCGATCCGGATAGCGCGTCGCCGCGACTTCCAGGTTGTAATACAGCGAGGATTGCGGCAGCACGAGATGCGGCGGAACGCCGGGCGGCCAGTGACTCATGTTCTTCATGGATGTCTCCCTCCCAGGGACATGCGTCGCGGGCAAGTGCTCAGTTTGCCTGCTGCGGCAACACCACCAATTTGCCGATGGCCTTGCGCGTCAGCAATGCTTCAAGTGCTTGCGCGGCTCGGGCCAGCGGGTAGCGTTGCGAGATCAGTGGATGGATCTTTCGCCGCTGCAGCCACGCAAACAACTGCTGCATGTTCTGCACGTGCAATGCCGCTTCGCGCTTCACGAATTCGCCCCAGAACACGCCGATCAGCGAGCTGCCCTTGAGCAGCAGCAAGTTGATCGGAATCTTCGGAATTTCGCCGGCGGCGAAGCCGACCACCAGATAGCGTCCACGCCAGCCGACGCTGCGCAGCGCCGGCTCCGTGAATTCGCCGCCGACAGGATCGTAAACCACGTCGACGCCGCGCTTGTCGGTGAGCGTCTTGATGCGTTCGCGCAAATCCTCTTCGCTGTAGTTGATGCATTCGTCGGCGCCGCGTTCGCGTGCCGCATCGAGTTTTGCCGCGCTCGATGCGGCGGCGATGACGCGCATACCCAGAAGCTTGCCGATTTCCACCGCCGCCAGTCCAACGCCGCCGCCCGCACCCAGCACGAGCAGTGTTTCGCCGGCTTGCGCGAGTGCGCGATCTTTCAGCGCATGCAGAGAAGTGGCGTACGTTACGATGAAGCTGCCGGCGAGTTCCAGGTCGGCGTCGCTGATGTCAGCCGGCAACGGCACCACATTGGTGGCATCGATCGCGACTTGCTGCGCGTAGGCACCGAATGGCATGAGTGCGACAACCTTGTCGCCAACGGCGAGTCGTTGGACTTCGTCGCCCACGGCGATGATCTCGCCGGACAATTCGCCGCCCGGCGAAAACGGAAAATCCGGTTTGAACTGATATTTTCCGGCGACGATCAGCGCGTCGGGAAAATTCACCGCTGCCACGCGTGTGCGTATCAGCACCTGCTTCGGTCCGGGAACCGGGGACGGCAAGTCGCGCAATTGCAGCGACGATGGCGGTCCCCAGGATTCACAAATCACGGCTTTCATCGCTAATCCTATTGAATATGGTCTTGCATTGGTTAGAAGCGTCCCTCGGTGCGCGCGTAAACCGTATCACGCAGCGCCACCAAGCGCGGGCCGAAATCCTTCATCAATTTGTCGCGGGTCATGGTCGAGATGCGGCCGCTGCAATTGAACGCGAGAATGCGGCTGCGGTCGACCGAAATCATCGGCACGCCGACGGCGAACACTTCGGAGTTCCAGTCGCCGAGTGAGAAGCAGAATCCACAGGTCTCGTAGTCCTGTCGTGCGCGCACGATGCCGGCGCGGATGCGCGGCCAGTAACCCGGTTCGCATTCGCGCTCCAGATTGGCCAGATAACGTTCGAACACATTCCACGGCCGTGCCGCCAGATCGGCGCGGCCGAGTGCCGTTGAACCGTGCGGTACGCGCGCGCCGGCGGCGAGATCCAGCGGCAGCGTCGAATCGCCCTGACACACTTCCAGCAACACCATGCGGTCATGCTGGTGATCGGCTTCGGCCAGCATCACCGCCGACTGCGTGTAGTCGGCCAGCTCGCGCATCAGCGGTCGCGCGACGGCGACGGCATCATTGTTTTTCATGAATGCGTGCGAGAGCGAAAGCAGCGTCGTACCCAGCGCGTACTTTTCCAGTGCCGGGCTGTAGCTCAGGCAGCCGAGGGCTGCGAGCGTAAACGTCAGGCGTGACACCGTGGCTTTCGGCAAACCGGTCTGGCGCGCGATGTCCTGGTTGCCGAGTCGCTGCGCGCCGTACTCGAAGCAGCGCAGGATGGAAAACGCGCGCGATACCGAACTGACGAACAAGGGATGACTGGCGTCGATGGCCTGATTGAAGGTGTCGGCGTGTCGCTTCGGGCTACCCATGATCTGCTCCGCGCAGCGAGGCTGCGTTCAATCTTCAGCGTGGGCCTGGTGTTTGGCCAGTTCCAGCTTTGCGATCATGCCGTTGTGCACTTCATCCGGACCGTCGGCAAGGCGCAACGTGCGAATACCGGCATACATGTTGGCCAACGGAAAATCGTCGCAGACGCCGGCACCGCCATGCGCCTGGATCGCCCAGTCGATGATCTTGCATGCGATGTTCGGCGCCACGACCTTGATCATGGCGATTTCTGCACGCGCGACCTTGTTGCCGACCGTATCCATCATGTAGGCCGCTTTCAGCGTGAGCAAGCGCGCCTGCTCGATCATGCAACGTGCTTTTGCGATGCGTTCGTGCCAGACGGAGTGGTCGGCGATGGGCTTGCCGAATGCGGTGCGCGACTGCAAACGCCGGCACATCGATTCAAGTGCGCGCTCGGCCGCACCAATGGTACGCATGCAGTGATGGATGCGCCCCGGACCCAGGCGACCTTGTGCGATCTCGAAGCCACGACCCTCCCCGAGCAGCAGATTGTCGGCAGGGACGCGCACATCGCGCAATTCGATTTCCATGTGCCCGTGCGGCGCGTCGTCGTAACCGAATACGCGTAACGGACGAATGACCTCGATGCCGGGGGTATCTGCGGGCACCAGAATCATCGACTGCTGCCGATGGCGCGCCGCATCCGGGTCGGTCTTGCCCATGACGATATACAGCGCGCAACGCGGATCGCCGGCGCCCGACGACCACCACTTGCGTCCGTTGATCACGTAGTCGTCGCCGTCGCGCCGGATCGAGCATTGGATATTGGTAGCGTCCGAAGAGGCCACCGCCGGCTCGGTCATCAGAAATGCGGAACGCATCGAACCGGCCAGCAACGGTTCCAGCCAGCGATCCTTCTGCGCCTCGTTGCCGTAACGCTCGATCGTTTCCATGTTGCCGGTATCCGGCGCCGAACAGTTGAACACTTCGGCGGACCAGAACACCCGCCCCATGATTTCGCACAACGGCGCATATTCCAGATTGGTCAACCCTTCGGGCGCACGCGGCGATTGCGGCAGGAACAGATTCCACAAACCCAGGGCGCGGGCGCGTGGTTTCAATTCCTCGATCACCTGCAACGGAATCCACGGATTGCCGGCGTTGCGGTTTTTTCGCAGTTCGTCGAGATACACCGGTTCGTTGGGATAAATCGCCTCATCGAAGAAGCGCAACAACGAGGCGCGCAATGCCTCGACTTTCGGGCTGTATGAGAAATCCATGCTTACCCCGGGACCGCTATGAATATTATGTTCCGTATAGTGGAACAAAAGAGCATCATGACCCGCATCCTAGAATGACTTCCGGTTGCTGGCAAGCAGAGTCATTGCAACTTGTTCGTCGCGCTCGCAGTGGGTAGGATATTCCATTCGGGATACATAATTCCATTATGCGGAACTTGGAGGGCTGAGCGGCATGCCCAAGCTGCATGTGCTTTTCAGCAAGGAAACGCTCGATCCAGCGCGCCTGCACGACAAGGTGGTCATCGTGCTGGATGTGTTGTTCGCGACATCCACCATCGTGCATGCCTTCGGCGAGGGCATCGAATGCCTCTGGCCGGCGCGCGACGCCGATCATGCGCGCCGTATCGGCGCGACACTGGATTCGCCGATGCTGGCCGGCGAATACCTGGCTGGAAGTTTGTCCGGCTTCGGTCCGGCGACGCCGCTCGCGCTCTCCGATGCGCGCAGACGCAACTCGACGCTGGTGTATGCCACCACCAACGGTACGGTCGCGTTGCATGACGCCTCGGCAGCGGCGCATGTTTACGTCGGTGCGCTGCTCAATGGCAAGGCCCTGGCCGCGCACGTCATGCGCATGCACGCGCAGTCGAACGTATTGTTGCTGTGCGCGGGTTCGATGGGTCGCTTCAATCTCGAGGATTTCTACGGCGCCGGCCATGTTGCCGCCCATTTCCAGCGCAGCGGAAACTATGCACTGACCGATGCCGCACTCGCGGCCGTCCTGCTCAGTCGCGGTTGTGATGCCGATACGGCGCTGTCGGCTTCGCGTGTCGGGCGCCTCATGGCCGCGCACGATTTGAAACATGAAGTCGACTGCGCGGCGCAATGCGATTCGCTGGATGTCATCGCGCGTCTGGATAACGGTTGCCTGCGACGAGTGACGGCATGAGCGATTTCGGCCAAGCCCTGAACGGCGCAAACGCGCCATTCGATGCGGATGCGTTGGCGGATTACCTCGGCGCACATATCGATGACTTCGCCGGCCCGCTGCAGATCACGCGTTTCAAGGGCGGCCAGTCCAATCCGACGTACCTGTTGGCGACGCCGACACGAAACTATGCGATGCGCTGCAAACCGGGTCCGGTCGCGCAACTGTTGCCGTCGGCGCATGCGATCGAGCGTGAGTTCCGCGTGCAGGCGGCGTTGGCCGGCAGCGCCGTACCGGTCGCGCGCATGCATTGCCTGTGCGAAGACGAATCCGTGATCGGCCGGGCGTTCTACGTGATGGATTTCGTCGACGGTCGCATCTTTTGGGATCAGTCCCTGCCCGGTATGCGAGCCGACGAACGCGCCGCGATCTACGATGAACTCAACCGCGTGATCGCCGGGTTGCACCAAGTCGATATCGATGCCGTTGGTCTGGCCGACTACGGCCGCGCCGGCAATTATTTCGAGCGCCAGATCGCGCGCTGGTCCAAACAATACCGCGCCAGCGAAATCGAACCGATCATGGCCATGGATGAATTGATCGCCTGGCTCCCCGAACACATCCCGCACGAGGACAAACCGCAGATCACTCTGGTGCACGGCGATTACCGCATCGACAACGTGATCTTTCATCCGACGCAGCCGCGAATTCTCGCCGTTATCGATTGGGAACTTTCCACGCTCGGACATCCGCTGGCCGATTTCGCCTATCACCTGATGAGTTGGCACACGACGCCCGAACTGGCGCGCGGACTCAAAGGAGTGGATATCGCCGCGCTGGGTATTCCCGGCGAAGCCGATTACATCGCGCGCTACGCCCGACGCGTCGGCCACGCAGTCAACGCGCCATGGAATTATTACCTCGCCTACAACCTGTTCCGCATCGCGGCGATCTTGCAAGGCATCGCCAAGCGCGCCGAGGCCGGCACGGCAAGCAATGCGCAGGCGGCGCAGTTCGCACGCAACGCACGACCGCTGGCCGAATTGGGTTGGAGTATTGCGCAGAAGGCGGATCGCCCATGATCCGTATCGGCGTTTCACTATTTTTTTGCCAGTCCCGCTTGCGCGGGAATGGCGCAGTGTGTGCGGAAGCTTCAACCCGATGATCGTCTGAAATCAGGAATCCGGCATGTCAATCAACTACGAAACCCGCAACGGCGTCGCCGTGCTCAGCATGGACAACCCGCCGGTCAACGGACTGAACGCGGCCACGCGCCGTGGTCTGGTCGAATCGCTGGGCCGTGCCCTCGACGACGATGCGATCAAGGCTATCGTGGTGACCGGCAGCGCGCGCGCATTTTCCGGCGGCGCCGACATCACCGAATTCAATACGCCGCAGGCAGAGCAGGCGCCAACGCTGCCGACCGTCATCGCTGCGTTCGAACGCAGCAGCAAACCGGTGGTGGCGGCGATCGAAGGGTTGGCGCTGGGCGGCGGACTCGAACTGGCGCTGGGCATGAACTACCGCGTCGCGGACAAGAATGCCCGGATCGGCCTGCCGGAAGTGAAGCTCGGCATCTTGCCGGGCGCCGGCGGCACGCAGCGATTCCCGCGCGCGGTGGGTTTGGAGATCGCCGTCGACATGATCGTGTCCGGCACGCCGGCGGCGGCGGACAAGCTCGCGGGTACCCGCCTGCTCGATCGGGTTGTGGATGGCGGCGTGGTCGATGCCGCAATCGATTTGGCCGCCCGGATGGCCAAAAGCGGCACAGCGCTGCCGCGTATCCGCGACTGGCGCATCGAACATCCCGATCCACGGGGATTCCTCGACTCGGCGCGCACGCGGTGTCGCTGCGCTCGCGGCGAATTATCCGGCGCCGTTGAAATGTCTGGACGCGATCGAGGCCGCCGCAACGATGACGTTTGACGAAGGCATCCAGGTCGAGCGCGACGCGTTTGCGATGCTCGTAAGCTCGCCCGAGTCCAGGGCATTGCGACACGCCTTCTTCGCCGAACGCGCCGCCGGCAAGATCGCCGATATCGGCAAGGATGTGCAGCCGCGCGAAGTGAACAGTGTCGGCGTCGTCGGCGCCGGCACCATGGGCGGCGGCATCAGCATGAACTTCCTCAACGCCGGAATTCCGGTGACGCTGCTGGAAATGAATCCCGAAGCGCTGGATCGCGGCCTGGCCACGATCCGCAGGAATTACGAAAGCAGCGCAAAAAAAGGGAAGCTCACGACCGAACAAGTCGAGCAACGCATGGCGCTGATCGCGCCGACGCTGTCTTACGATGATCTGAAGCATGCCGATGTGATCGTCGAAGCCGTGTTCGAGGAATACGCTGTCAAGGAATCGGTATTCCGGCAGTTGGACAAGGTGGCCAAACCCGGCGCGATTCTCGCCAGCAACACCTCCACGCTGGATGTCAATCGCATCGCCGGCTTCACCGCCCGGCCGCGCGATGTGCTGGGCATGCACTTCTTCAGCCCGGCCAACGTGATGAAGCTGCTCGAAGTGGTGCGCGGCGACCAGACCGCGAAAGACGTGTTGGCCACAGCGATGGCGCTGGCGAAGAAAATCCGCAAGACCGCTGTGGTTTCCGGCGTGTGTGACGGCTTTATCGGCAACCGCATGATCGAGCAGTACGCACGCCAGGCCGGGTTCCTGCTCGACGAAGGGGCGTTGCCCGGGCAGGTCGACCGCGCCGCGGAAAAATTCGGCATGGCCATGGGCCCGTTCCGCATGGGCGATCTGGCCGGCAACGACATCGGCTGGGCGATCCGCAAGCGTCGTGCCTCGGAACGGCCGGATTTCAGCTACTCGCAAACGGCCGACAAAATTTGCGAACTGGGCCGCTTCGGGCAAAAGACAGGCAAGGGCTGGTACGACTACAAGCCCGGCGATCGCCAGGCGTATCCTTCCGACGAAGTGAACGCACTGGTGATTGCGCATTCAGCGCAGCTTGGCATCGAACGTCGCCGGATCGGCGACGAGGAAATTGTCGAGCGCTTGGTCTACGCGTTGGTAAACGAAGGCGCACGCATCCTTGATGACGGCATCGCGTCAAAAGCCTCCGACATCGACATCGTGTACCTGACCGGCTACGGCTTTCCGCTGTGGCGCGGCGGTCCTATGTTTTACGCCGACAGCGTGGGGCTGAACAACGTGCTCGCCGCGATGCGCCGCTACGCCGCGGGTTACGAAGGCGCCGCATGGGAACCCGCGCCGCTGCTGGTAACACTCGCCGAAGCCGGCGAGTCGTTCAACGAGGCCGGTGCGTCAACATGAAACGAGCCGTCATCGTCTCAACCGCGAGCGGGTTCTGAGCCGCACCACGAGAACATGCCGACATGAGCGACAAGCGAATCATCGAAAACATTGATGCACTGGCGGCATGGGCGGGCAGGGAAGTCGCCTGCAGCGACTGGATCGCGATCGACCAGCAGCGCATCGCTCGTTTTGCCGAAGTCACCGGCGACGAGCAATGGATTCATGTCGACAGCGAACGTGCGGCACGCGAATCGCCATACAAAACCACCATCGCCCATGGCTATCTGACGTTGTCGTTGCTGCCGTCGTTGTTCACATCGTGCCTGCGCATCGACGGCATCGGCATGGCGCTCAACTACGGACTGGATCGCGTGCGCTTTCCGGCGCCGGTACTCGCCGGTCAACGCGTGCGCGGACGCCTGGTACTGGAAAAGCTCGACGCCGTCGCCGGCGGCAGTCAGGCGCATTGGACCGCCACGATTGAAATCGAAGGCAGCGACAAACCCGCCTGCGTCGCGCAGATGCTCATACGTTATTACCCGGAGCAATTATCGTGAACACACAACGCAAACTTTTCGATCTGGACGGGCGCATCGCGCTGGTCACCGGCGGCTCGCGCGGGCTCGGACTGCAAATCGCCGAGGCACTCGGCGACTATGGCGCGCGCGTGATGATCAGCGCGCGCAAGGCCGATGAACTCGAACACACACAAGCGCAACTGAAGGCGCGCGGCATCGATGCCGGATGGTTTGCTGCCGATGGCGCCAAACCCGAATCGGTGACAGCGCTGGTCGACGCGGCGTTGCAGCGCATGGGTCGCGTCGACATCCTGGTCAACAACGCCGGCACCAGTTGGGGCGCACCGGCTGAAGACTATCCGCTGGAAGCCTGGGACAAGGTATTCGACCTGAACGTGCGCGGATTGTTTTTGCTCAGCCAGCAGATCGGAAAGCGCTCGATGATCCCGAACAAATATGGCCGCATCCTCAATATCGCCTCGGTTGCCGGACTGCGCGGCAATCCACCCGGCCCGATGAAAACCGTCGCCTACAACGCCGCCAAGGCAGCCGTCATCAATTTCACGCGCGCACTGGCCGGCGAATGGGGTGTGCATGGCATTACCGTCAACGCGCTGGCGCCGGGCTTTTTTCCATCCAACATGACGCGCGGTCTTATCAAGCAATTCGGCGAGCAGGCGTTGATCGGCGACACCCCGCTGCAGCAAATGGGTGGCGATCAGGACCTGAAAGGTGCGGCGCTGCTGTTCGCTTCCGACGCCGGCAGCCACATCACCGGCCAGGTGCTGGCGGTCGACGGCGGCTTCACTGCGGTCTGAGTCGATCAACCGACTATCACATTCACCATCCGGAGTTGGCATGGACCTGAATTTCAGTGTCGAGGAAATCGCGTTCCGCGACGAAGTGCGCGCGTTTCTGCGCGACAAGCTGCCGCACGACATTCGCCAGCGCGTGGCCGACGACGACGCCAGCAGGATCAATGAGGACATTGTGCGCTGGCAGAAAATCCTCAACGCGCAAGGCTGGGGCGCGCCGGCTTGGCCGCCCGAATTCGGCGGCACCGGCTGGAGCAAGACGCAACAGTTCATCTTCGAAAACGAATGCGCGCTGGCCGATGCGCCGGCGCAACTGGCGTTCGGCGTGAAGATGGTCGCGCCGGTATTGATGCGTTACGGCAGCAAGCAACAGCAGGATTATTTTCTGCCGCGCATTCTCAATGCAGACGACTGGTGGTGCCAGGGTTACTCCGAGCCGGGTTCGGGTTCGGACCTGGCATCGCTGAAGACCAAGGCCGTGCGCGATGGCGACGACTACGTGATCAACGGGCAGAAAGTGTGGAACACGCTGGGTCAGTTCGCCGACTGGATCTTCTGCCTGGTGCGTACCGACTTCGATTGCAAACCACAGAAGGGCATTTCCTTCGTGTTGATCGACATGAAATCGCCCGGCATCACGGTGCGCCCGACGCGCCTGCTCGATGGCAGCTACGAGGTCAACGAAATCTGGTTCGACAATGTGCGCGTGCCGGTTGCCAATCGTGTCGGCGAAGAAAACCAGGGTTGGACCTACGCCAAATTCCTGCTCGGTCACGAGCGCACCAATATCGCCGGCATCGGCGTCAGCAAGCGCGAACTGCAGCGCCTGAAGCAGATGGCGGCGACTCGAAAACACGGCGGCACAAACTTGTTGCAGGAACCCGTGTTCGCCAACCGCATCGCCCAGGTCGAAATCGAATTGCGCGCACTGGAAATCACCAACCTGCGCGTGATCTTCGCCGAGGCGCAACAGCATGCACCAGGTCCCGAAGCGTCGATGCTGAAAATCCGCGGCACCGAAATCCTGCAGCGCATTTCCGAACTGCAGGTTGAAGTGTTGGGCGCCGATGCCTTGGCCTGGTCCGCTCACGACAGCGAAGCTTCGCGCGTGACGCCGGCTTATCTCAACCTGCGCAAGCTGAGCATCTTCGGTGGATCCAACGAGATCCAGCGCAACATCATTGCCCACATGATTCTCGGTTTGTAGGAGCGGCACATGGATTTTGCATTCAGCGAAGAACAGCAAATGCTGCTCGATACGACACGCCGCTTCGTCGCCGAGCGCTACCCCTTCGACTTCCGCAATCGCGTGCGCGATTCCGAAGCAGGCTGGTCGCGCGAAATCTGGATGCGGCTGGCCGACCTGGGCCTGCTGGCCCTGAATATTCCGGAAAGCGATGGCGGCATCGGCGCCGGCCCGGTCGGCACCATGCTCGTCGGCAACGTCGTCGGCGAAGGCTTGATGCTGGAACCGTTCTGGTCCAGCGCCGTCGTCGCCACTCAGGCGTTGGTCGAACTGGGCTCGGCGCAGCAACGTGAAAAATGGTTGCCACAAATGGCGTCGGGCGAGTCGATTGCGGTATTGGCGCACGACGAAGTTTCAGCGCGCGCCAACACAATGGACGTCCAAACGCGCGCGGTTCGCGATGGCCAGGGTTGGAAAATCGACGGACGCAAAGCAACGGTCTATCACGCGCCGGCCGCCGACCTGTTGCTGGTCACGGCGCGCATCGATGACGGCGAGCTCGGGCTGTTCGCGGTGCCGGCAACAACGCCGGGTTTGCAGTTGCAACGTTGCACGACAGTGGACGAACAATGCGCCGCCGACGTCATTCTCGAAAGCGTTCGTGTCGATGCCGATGCGCGCATCGGCGGCGAGGCTTCAAGCGCGCTGCAAAATGTATTCGATCAGGCATTGGCTGCGCTGTGCGCCGAAGCGTTCGGCGCAATGGATCGCATCCTCAAGGCAACCATCGAATACAGCCGCACGCGCGTGCAGTTCGGCGCGCCCATCGGCAGCTTCCAGGCATTGCAGCACCGCATGGCGGAAATGCTCATGCACCTGGAGCAGGCGCGGTCGATGTCCTATCTGGCCACTTCGGCTTGCACCGATCCCGACTTGCCGGCACGACGCGCCGCATTGGCCGCGGCCAAGGTCGTGATGGGACAAGCCGCACGCTACATCGGCCAACAGGCGGTGCAACTGCACGGCGGCATGGGCATGACCGACGAACTCGATGTCAGTCATTACTTCAAGCGCCTGCTGGCTTTTGAATTGCGTTGCGGCACGACTGATCGGCACCTTGTGGATTATCGGAATGGATTGGCAGCTTCGTTCCGAGAAGTACCTGACAATATTGACGGGTGACACACGGTAATCATTTGTGTAGTCTTCGCGACAGCATTGATTTGGCCGATTGAACAAGCGCCATTGTGGTCATAGCTTTGGCGTGGGGTCGAATCGGCATTGGTAGAGGGCGCGAAACCTGCAAGCAGGGGTGTGAGCAGGCGCAGTTCGCGGGGGTTGAATAATCTGATCAGGTCAAACGGCGCACCGCTGCTAAGCAGAGCGTGGAAAGGGAGTTTTTTGATTTTTGCCATATGGGGTTGTAGATACATGCGCAAACTGCTCAGTATTTTTTTGAGCATGATGCTGCTGAGTTGCTTTTCCGCGATCAGGGATAGTGCTGGAGCATCGACAAGCTCGAATCGTCTTGACGTGGTAGCCGTGGCCGCCGACGTTCAGGCGGTTGTCATTCGCGATCGGCAGGGTGAGGTTCGGCGTTACTCGGCGGGCGATACGATCGTCGGTTCGCGTTGGCGCGTCTCTCGAATCGCAAGCAATCAGGTCGTGCTTGAATCCCTGCAACGATTTCACGGCAACCAGTTGAGCCTTCGGCTGGTCCCCGGACAGCACGTCGATCTGGATTCTATGACGAAGACCCTGGCCGATTTGCAAAAACCGAGGTTGTTGCCGCGCTCCGTCAACGCACAGGCCGCCAAACGTCGTCCGCAACGCGGACATTGAGTCACATTCCGCAGGGATGCCAAGAATGACCAAACAACGTGTTTTTGCTCGTCGTGTGATTCAATCGCTTGCGTTCGTCGTGGCTGTGTTGCCGTCAGGTCGCGTGGACGCGACAGACGAAGGCCTTAACAACTGCGTGCAGGTCGTCCATCCGGTGCCGTTGTCGCAGTTGAGCGCGGCCGATGACGTCGGCACATCGCAGGATATTGGCAATGTCACGGTGATGGAACTCAGCGGCGACTACGACCGCGGTCTCGACGTGCCTCGGCAGGAGGTCGCGACGCGCTTCTATGCCACACATCCGGATCAGTACGATTTCCTCATCGTATTCACGACTTTCGAGTTTCCCACACCTGGCGCTTTGGCGTTTTACAACGGACTTCGCAACGATACCCAGGGAATCGGCCAGCCGATATTCGACGACAGTGCCTACTTCGGAAGCGCAGGAAAACTGCAAGGCTACATCGACATGGCGGCGATGAGCCGCTACGACTTCGTGCCCGACTCGCCTATCTATAGCAAAGCGTTCGACACGCTCTCGCACGAAATCATGCATCGCTGGGGCGTGCATCTGCATTTCATCGATTCCAACGGTAATGACAGCTCGGACTTGCTCGGTCAGACGAATGTTCACTGGAGCTACTTTCTCGACACCGACGCGTCGGTGATGTACGGCAACGACTGGCAGATACAGGACGACGGAAAATTCCACAGCGTCGACACACGCCATCGCTATAGTCCGCTCGACATGTACGTGGCTGGGTTTGCGGCGCAGTCCGAAGTGCCTCCGTTCACGTTGATTCGCAACGGCGACGGTGGTGTCGCGACCGATCTGCCAAAGCTCGGTGCGGTCAGTGCCGGGCAGGGCGAAACGATCACAATCGATCAAGTTGTTGCGGCGTCGGGCGAGCGCATTCCATCCGCAGCCGATTCACAGAAGGATTTCACCGGTGCGGTGATCCTGCTCAAGCGCCCAGGAGAAATCGTTTCGGCCAATTTGTTGCTGGAACTCGAACGTTTCCGCGTGCGTTACGAACAGCAATTCGTCGCCAACACGAACGGACGCGGTACGATACGCCTGTTCACTCAATCGCGCGACACGGCGACTGCCGGTCTGCCGACCATCCTGCACGGCAGCGGCAACACCACAAATCTCGGCGGCGTCGCCGCCGCCGTCGCCTGGCTTGAGTCGCGACAGACCGCTGATGGTCATTGGCAGGATCGCCAGGCAACCGCCATGCGCGATACCGTGGCTGTAATCCGGCTGCTCGACGAAATCGATCCGGCATTCGCTGGATTGGCCGCGGCGCACAGTTGGGTTTCAGCGCATACGACAGCGAATCTGGATCAGCATGCCTGGAAATTGCTCGGTGCAGATCTTGATGACGACGCAGACGCGCTAGCCGCGGCGCAGGATTCCGCGGGCGGCTTTGCAATCAACGGCGGATGGACGGCTAGCGCATTCGATACCAGCGTGGTTGCCGCCGCGCTGGCCCATCACGATTCTGCTGCGCCCTCGCTGGATGCGGCGCTCGGATTTGTCGGCACGCGACAGAACGCCGATGGCAGCTATGGTGCCACCGACGGCGGTCACGGACGCGTGCTGCCCACATTGCGCGCGGCTAACTTGCTGGCAAGCAGCGACGACGGTGGCTATGCAACACTGCGTCAACGAGCGGCGGATTGGATCAGTACGCAACAGGCCGCCGACGGTGGAATTGGCGGAGTCCAGCAAGCTTCGTTGGCAGCGACCGTGGAAGTCTATTCGCTGAGTGGTCGCCTACCGCTCTCCGCGCAGGTGATAACCGGGAGTCGAAGCTATGTTGCGCAAAACCAGCAGACCGATGGCGATTGGGGCGGCAGCGTTTATCTGACTGCAACGGCGGCATTGGCGTATGCGCACGACCAGCTCCCAAATCTTGCACTTGTCGGCGCGCCTGCGGTCAGTCCGGCTCATCCATACGATGGTGCGTTGGCAACATTGAGTGCCGTCGTTGCCAACACTGGCAGCGTGTCGGCACCGGCGACTGTTGCACGTTGGTATGATGGCGACCCCGATCAGGGCGGTGTGCAGATCGGCGCGGACATCGCGGTGGCCAATCTGGCCGCAGGCTCCAGCACGTCCATAATCCAATCCTGGGACACCAGCGGGCGCCTTGGCGACCATGTGTTGTGGTTGATGCTGGATGCCGACAATACGGTGAACGAAGCCAGCGAGTTGGACAATCACGGCAGTCTTGCGGTGAACGTGCAGGCACCGTCCGACTTGCCCGATCTGGCATTGAATTCTTCAGACTTTTCGCTAAATCCTGCGTCAGTAACGACGTTGCCAAGCCAGATTCATCTATCCGGGCTGGTGCGCAATATCGGCAATCAGGACAGCGGCACTGCCGTGATCCGTTTGTATGCGAAACCGGATCTGACCACGGCGTTGGCGGAAACTGCCCTCAACGTGCCCGCTCGCGGATCTGCTCAGGTTGACCTGGATTTCAATGTCACCTTGGCAGCGACGCTCGATCTGCTCGTTCGTGTCGATCCGGACAACGCCATCTCCGAAGCAGACGAATCGAACAACGATGCCAGTCTTACGCTGCCGTACGGTCAATCCCTCGATCTGGAAGTGACTCCTGCGGATATTGCCCAGACTGGCGCACCGCCGCTGGCCGGGCACGACGTGAATTTCGACGTGAACTTGCACAACCGCGGCACGATCGATGCGCCGCCCGCAGTTTTCCACGCCGACATCGTTCAGAACGGTGTGACGACGACAATCTTCGATGCGCCGGTGCAGATCGCTGCCGGACAAAGTGTCGCGCAGCACCTGACCTGGCGTCCCGATCAACCGGGTGCGGCGCAACTGCGTGTCAGCCTGGACCCGACCAATCAGATTGTAGAAGCTCGAGAAGACAACAATGCCGCGCAACTCGACTTCGACGTCGCGGCCCAGGATCAGGCCGACCTGACTTTCGTCAGCGATAGTCTCGTGTTCGATCCGACACCGGGTTTGCAAGGCCAGCCGTTGTCGGTATCGCTCGGCGTGAGCAATCTCAGTTCCGTCGCCACCGGCAGTTTCCGCGTGGCGCTGTACGCCGCCGATCCGAGAACCGGCGCGCCGGCACTCGGCAGCACCATGGTTGCGACCCTGGCAGGGTCAAGCAATACCACAGTGACGATCAATGTTGCCGATCTTGGCATCACTGGCGATCGGACGCTTTATGCATTCATCGACGCCGACAACCAGATTGCCGAGATCGACGAAACCAACAACGTCATTATCAAACCACTGCACGTCGTGCCGCTGGCGGATGTTGCAATTAGTGTCGCCGACGTCGAGCTGACCCCGGCCCTGCCCGTGCCGGGACAGCCGGTCGAAGCAAAAATTGCCGTGCGCAACCTGGGCGGCCAGGACGCGCATGGCGTGGTCGTTCGCTTGCTTGAAGGCGATGCGACAACGGGCACGGCCGTTGGAGCGGATCAGACCATCGATGCGCTCGCAGCCGGAGCAACAACGACCCTGACATGGGACTGGACATTGGGTGTCGCGCCCGACGCGCGCAGCGTGACCGCGATTGCCGATCCGGACGACACGGTTCGCGAAGGCAGCGAGGACAACAATATCGCCAGCCTGCCATTCGACGTGCAGGACAGCAACTTCTTCGCCAGCGAACGCTACATCTCGCCGAACGGGGACGGCGTTCAGGATGCGAGCGCCATCGTCTTCGTCATGCCGCAAGCCGGGCCCGTTGAAGTCGATGTGGTCAACGGCGCGCAGTACACCGTCCGGCATTTTGCCAACGTCGAATTGAATGGCGATCTGCGCGGGCAGGTGATCTGGGATGGCCGAGACGATCGTGGACGTATCGTTCCTGACGGCGACTACCAGATCACCGCGATCGATGCCGAACATCAGAACCACATCGGGCCGCAGGTAACGGTGGACAACAACCTGTCGTCATTCTTGGAGGCAGTCGATACGCCTTATGGGATCAATGCAGATTTACCTCTCAATGCTTACGGGCAGAGCTTCTACAACACGCAAGTGCCGCCGATCACCAGTCCGCTGCGCGATCAGTTGTTCGGCTTCTGGACCTCGCCTGCTTCGGGACCGGGGCTGTACCGGACGGATACAGTTTTTCCAAATGCTGTGCCGGTTGTTTCAGGAAACTGGCTCGAAGGATTCCGTCTCTCGCACCAGTTGGAATCGGTAAGTATCGATCGATTTGAGTTCGACCCGATCGGGCAAAATATCGTTATCACCCTAAATGGCAATTCGACCTCAAACGGACAGCAGACCTGGATCCTTGAGACGGCGATCGATCAGTCCGATTCGCCGGTTTTGCTTGCAACACTCGAACGCCTGAGTTCACCGGAAGTGCTTGGATTTTTCGATCAAGGAACGGTTGTAGTCGGTCCGACGCCCGATGCTTTGTTGCACACGATCGATACGACCAGCGGCAGTGTTTCGGTATTACGCAGTCTAAGCGACGCTCCCTACTATGACGAAGCAAAAGTATTTCCGCTCGGCATTTTGCTTGTCGGGGACGGCAATTTTGATTCAGGCCCACAGCATTTCGTTCCGCGCGATCCAGCCAAAGCGATCATCAATTTTCATTCGATGTCGCACCCCGACAACAACGAGGACTACAGCTACTCTGCGCAACTCTCGCCCGGACTGGGTTCGGTAGCCGTTTACGAGCGGGATCAGCAAAACGAAGTCGTCGATTTGATCGATCTGGCGAGCGGCACGCGTAAACGTCTGCTGCAGTCCCCGCCCGCCATTGCACGCCTCGAACAATATGGCATCCAGACCAGCATGCCGCGCTACGGCATGGGCTGGCTCGAACACGAGAACGAGTTGCTGGTGCAGGACGCAACGGCTCGCACGGCCATCGTGTTTTCCGAATCCGGACAGCGTCAGACGCAGGTCGGCGTCCCGGCACTGCAGCGGGTCGGTGATTACGAGCTCGGTTACGGTCAGGAATCCGAAACGTCCGATCCGGCAAACGTATTTCCCGCCGTATCGTCAAACCTGCTGTCGCTCGACTGCTCGAATTTCGGTACAAATCTCGGTATCGAGCACCGCGTATACGACCCGACGACCGCGCGCCTCTATTTAACCTATGGAGAGACGATTGCGTATGGTGGCTCCGAAGGTAGTGGTCATTATTTCGTGTTCAACGATGGAATTCGCGACCTGTACAGAGCAAATATCGACTCGGGTCAAGTCGACACGGAGCAGCAAGGAACGTTGACTCCGCTGATCGAACGCGCCGATATCGCGCAGCACCCCTTGCGCGACGAATGCGCCGATATTCCCCCTGGCGACTGGCCTGTCCTGATGCTTGGCGATGGCGCACGTGTTCGAACCGATGGCCACGTGCAGACTTTGTCGCGCGGCGTGCTGTCAAAGATCTGGAAGTATGACAACTACGTAAGTCGAATCTGGCCCGATGAGACGCGCATGTTGTCGGGTAACCAGTCGTTTTCCTCATTGCTCAACCTGACTGCCATCCTGCAAGCGCGGACACTCGGTCGCGGCATTGAGTTGTCCGGTGTCGCAGCGGATCGCAACTTTGCGTACTTCAAGCTGGACTGGGCACCGATCGAACAGCCGAACAACTGGCAAGTGCTGACACCGGCCAGTTCGGACGAAGTCTTCCTGGACGAATTCCTGACCTGGGTACCGCCGCAACCCGGCACCTTCCTGATCCGCCTGACCATAGTCGACAAAGCCGGCAATGCGACGACATCAACCACTACCGCGTCGTCGTTCGATAGTTCTTCCATCGATAATTTTTCGCTGACGCCACGTTACATTTCGCCCAACGGTGATGGCGTGCAGGACCAGTTGATCGTCAAATACCGCGTTCGCGCGCCGATGACGTTGGACATTCGTATCGACGACAACGACGGCAACACGGTACGTTCATTGTCGAGGACTTACGACAACAGCAATCTGGGACCACAAGAGTTCGATTGGGATGGACGTAATGACGGCGGCCACGTTGTCCCCGACGGTCGCTATCGCATCAATGTCGATGGTTTTGCCGCATGGGTGACTGTCGATACCCTGGCACCGAAGCTAACGGGCACGCTTACTCAACCATATCAACCGCAAGGGACTGCCGATCAATCCGGCATTTCGGCGAACTACTATGCCGCTGCACTACCCGCGGCGAAGCATGTCGTGCAAGAGGTCAATCTTGATCGCGAAAGCGTCGAGCGTTCTCCAAAAGGTAGCGCCGAATGGCATCCTGCGGTCTTCGATCCGCGAGGTGATTCAGGCAGGGCGGAATTCGGTCTCTATACATATCGCGTTACGGCCAGTGATCGTGCGGGCAACACCACTACGTTGAATCTCGGGCCCGGTGAGGAACAACTGATCACAACCGCTATCGGCCGCGGAGCAGTGCGTTACCAGACTCCGCCTGTGACAGGGCTTTTGAATGTCGATATCGAACCACCGATCGTTCCGGTGGCGGTGGATCAGGCAGACGACGATACGGCGCGCTTCGTCGATGAATCGGGTTACCTGGTGCGCGTGGCTGTGGAGACTGCGCCGTTCGACACACCGGATCAGTGGACGCAACGAGGCATCGCTGATATTGGCAGCGATTGCCCACCGGGCACGGTCCAGTGCAAGGCATCATTCAGTACCATGACGATGCCGTTAGGGGCTCCCGCGTTTTTGCGCTTGCGCGGCGAGCGCGCGGATGGCTCGGTTCTTTATTCGAATCAGGGCTACATCACGGTGGGCGGGATCGATCCACCGGTCTGCGATGCAATTCTAAGTTCTGACGCGTACATACATGCGGATGAATATTTCGATGGTCCGCTGGCCCAGGCGACTTTGCATTACATCAGCAAGACTGGCGTACCAAGCCAGGCCAATATCGTGTCGCCCGACGACGTCACCATGCATTTCGTCGTGCCATCCGATCCGAAAAGCGCAGCGTGGGTCGGCGGTATCGATCAACACGGCATTTACCATATTTCGAAACAGACCACCCTTGCATGCCCGGTCCAGGCTGGTGGGGACGGCGGCGGTTCCGCCTGGCAATTCACGTTGCGCCCGTATCCCGTTGTCTCGCGCGATCAATGCGATGGCCAGCCGGGCAATCAGATTGCACTGGGGTTTCGCACGGAGTATGGATCGGCCGAATCTCTGGACTTGAAGCGTCACGAGAAGGGATTCGTCGCCCCGATTCCGACCCATTTGCGCCTGAGTTACGTCGATGGAATCACGAACCTGCCGGTAACCCTGTTCGACGGTATGGTCGACGAGTCCAATGTGGCGGCGATCGGGCGAAAGCTCAGCATTTCCACGCTGAACTGGCCGGAAGGTTCCTACGAAGGTCGGCTTGAAGCCACAGGTCCTGATGGAACGACGCGCTCGGCAACGGTGCAGATGCCGGTACTCAAGCAGGCTCCGCAGTCCGAGATCGTGACTCCACCCAACGGTGGGCGTGTTTGCGCATTGCCCGGCAGCGCTGGTGAAAGCATTTCATTGGCCCTGAGAATCAATTCACCAGCCGAAAACGCGTTTCATATTGAGATCGGGTCGGGTGCACATCCGGTCAGTTGGCGGTGCCTTGATAGTGCAGGCGCTTTGATCAACGGCCTGGATGCAGGTTGCGCCCCGCTTACCAGCACCGGGGATCTGATCGGCGAATCGCGAGATCCCGCTGATCCGGTGTCAGCCTCAGGCGAACTGGAGCCGTACAACGGAACCGCGACACTGCGTTTGCGAAGCGCAGGCTGGTCGGGAGGTTCAACGTGCGTCGATTCGACTGTTTACCTTGACAGTGATGTGGAGTTCGCTCAACGCAAAGACCCGACCAGCGTTGTCCCGCCAGGTGCTGATTTGGTCGGAATATCCGCGGTCGGAGACCAAAAATATGCACAGGCAAGCTTCTTTTTCAAGGCCACCGAGCCGGTAACGGCTACCGCCACCGTGCGGCGTCTGGAGACGAATGAGACGTTCCCCCTCAGCCACTTCGATGACGTACAAGGCGATGTGGACCTTGCGTGGAATGGCCTGCTCGATGGCTCATTCGCACCCGACGGCCGATACACCATCGACGTCGTCGCAAACGACGAATGCACTCATCCAAAAACGCTGACGTATCAGGTCTTGGTCGATTCAACGCCGCCTGCAGTCGAGTTGACATCGCCAGTCGCCGGTCCGACGGGTGCGGCGATCGTCCACATCGCCGGAAGCATCACCGACAGCTATCAGCTTTCGAGTTGGTCGCTCGACTACGCGCTGGCCGGCTCTCCGGGCAATTGGCAGAACCTGGCCAACGGCAAATCACCGATCGCGAATCCGACTGTGCTCGCAGACTGGTCGCGCGGTTCGCTTACCGGTGCGGTGGATCTGCGGTTAAGCGCGATCGATGTTTTAGGCAATAGGTCCGAAACCCACATTCCAATCGTGTTGCAGGACCCTGCCAAACTCATCGGCGGAGCGGAACTGCAGCCGCCGTTGTTCTCGCCGAATGTGGATGGCGCGCTGGACTCGACACGGTTGCAATTGAGTCTGCTGCGTGATGCGACGGTCGCGATTCATGTCGAAAGCGCTGCGCAAGGCACAGTTGCCGGCTTGTATTCCGGTGCGTCGCCGACAGGCAGCAGCGGTTTCGTTTGGAACGGACAGGATTCGGACGGTCATGTTGTGCCCGATGGTGTGTACAGCGTCGTCGTCGATGCCAGCGATCCGAACGGCATCGCCGCACCGGAGACGGCGACGTTGACCGCAACCGTCGACACGCTTGCGCCGGTCGTGACCGTGCAACAGCCAACGGGTGCATTCGCCCCGACCACATCCAGCGTGAAATTTCATACCGAAGATCTGCATTTCACCAGCTATGAGGCAACGCTCACGCGCAGTGCGGACGGTGTGGTCGCTGCGTCTGCCAACGGCACTCAGGGCGGCGACATCACCCTGACCGCGCTGAAGGATTTCCAGCAAGGCGCGTACGCGCTGCATATCGTTGCGCGCGATGGCGCAGGCAATGTCACGACGCGCGATACCACGTTCAATGTCGACAGCACGCTGCCGGTTGTCAGCCTCACAAGTCCGGACGACGCAGCGCTGATCGCTGCAGCCAAATCGGCCTCGGTCACCGGCAGTGTGAACGACGCGAATCTGGCCTCATATGCTTTGTCGGTAGCGCCCGATGGCAGCGAAACCTGGACGGACCTGAAGCAAGGCACCGCCAACATCGATGCGGGCGAGATTTTGGCGTGGACGCCGAATCTGTCGGATGGCATTTATCGCTTGCGATTGCGCGGCGTCGATCAAGCCGGCAACACGACCGACGTCATCCACAGCGTCGAAGTCGATGGCACGCCACCGATGGCTAAAATTACGTCGCCGGTGAACGGTTCGCTGGTGCGCACGCAGATTGAGATCGACGGCAGCGCGACCGATGAGCACTTTGCGACTTATCGCATCAGCATTGCAACAACCGCAAATGCGGCAGCGGGCCAATGGTCGGATGTCTATTCCGGCGCGACAGCGGTGGATGCGGGCAAGCTGGCGGCGTTGACGTTGAATCTGCCAGAAGACAATTATGTGCTGCGTTTGACGGCAACGGACAAGGTTGGTTTGAGCAGCACTGATCAGGTCAACGTACGCATCGACACGCAACCGCCGCCAGTGCCGCTCGGCTTGGTCGGTCACGTCGAAAACCACCGCGATGCGGTGCTCGATTGGAATGCCGTGACGGCTTCGGATTTGGCAGGATACAACCTGTATCGCAACGGCGAAAAAATCACGCCGTCGCCGCTTGCCGCAATCCATTACGCGGATACGAACGCGCCAGAGGGTCAATTGACCTACGACGTCACGGCCGTCGACCAGGCCGGCAACGAGAGTGCGCCGAGTAACAATGTCAGTCTGCTGATCGACCATACGCCGCCGACCGTGACTATCAGCCGTCCCGCATCCGGCGAGCGCGTGCGCGGAGTTTACGACATCGTCGGAACGGCCTACAGCCAGGATGATTTCAAGCAATACCGGCTCAGCGCCCAGCCCTTGAACCCGCCCGGAAGTTCCGTCGAACTGGCATCCGGCTCGCTACCGGTGCAAGGCCGGACTCTGACGTCATGGAGCACGCTGGGAATTGCCGACGAAACCACGGTGCGCATCCATCTCGAAGGGGAGGATACCAGCGGCAATACCGCCTCGGCCGATGTCGACGTCGTCGTCGACAACGGCCCGCCGGCCGCACCGACTGGGCTAACGGCGGTGTTGACCGGCGTCGACACCCAGGCGAATTGGGATCCGAACAGCGAATCTGATCTGCTCGGCTATCTACTCTATCGCGACAACCAGCTTGTCAATGCCACGACTACAACGCTTCCGGCGGATTTGCGTCCGTTCGCGCTGACCGACAATCAGTATCTGGACAAGTCTGTTCCGGATGGCACGCACACGTATGTTGTTTATGCGATCGACAAGGCCGGCAACGTCAGCCTGCCATCGTCACCGGCGTCGCTGGATCCGATCGACAATCATGCGCCGTCCCTGGTGATCGAATCGCCAGCCGCAAACACCAAGTTCGAGACCAGTATCACCGTGTTTGCCACCAGCCCGGATTCCGATATCGTGCAAGTGCAGTTCGCGTGGCGTCCGCAAGGCAATGGCGCGTGGACGAATTTTGGATCGACGTTCACAGATGCGCCGTATCGCATCCTCTGGACGCCGCCGACCGGGACGCCGTATGGCACGTATCAAATTCGTGCGTTGGCGACGGATCTTGGTGGCTTGAGCGATCCGAATCCACCAGTAGTCAACGTGATCTATGCGGACCTGACCCCGCCGGATACTCCGGTGAATGTCACCGCAGTGGCCGATGCCGACACGGTGCATGTGGCGTGGAGCGCGAGTACGGCCCCCGATGTTGCGGGTTACCGGGTCTATCGCAATGGTTCGCGCCTGTTCACTGCACCCATCGCAAGCACTTCGTACGATGATCCGTCGCTATCCGATGATGGTTACACCTATACGATCAACGCGGTCGATGCCTATGGCAATGAATCCGATCCTTCTGACGGTGCCACGGCGCATGTGTTCGGTGTGTCACTTGATCAGCCGTTCTCGCCGACGTCCGATGCAAACGTCGATGTGCACGGCTTTAGCGCGCGCGCAGGCAGCATTGCGCTGCACGTCGATACGGATCAAGGCAGTAACGACAGCACACCGGGATCGACCGCAGCGGACGGCTCTATTGTGCTATCCGCGCAAGCGCTGACTCCGGGTGGAAACCATCTCGTCGTCCGCGTCACCGATGCCGACGGCAATCGCAGTCGTTCAAGCGAAGTATGGGTCGATCGTGGTGCCGTCCCGGCTGCGCCGACCGGCATTTCGGCCGACGTCAACGATCACGATGTCGTCGTTAGCTGGAACGCGAACAGCGAACCGGACTTGCTCGGCTATCGTGTGTTCCGTGATGGTCTGGCGGTTCAGCAGGATGCTGCACTCGGCGAAGTTCCCACGGCGACGGACAGCGGCGACAGCTCGAATCCCGGCAACGCGGTCGACGGCGATCCGGTTACGTACTGGAGCGCGTATACGACCTATAGTGACCCGGATGCATCGCCCGACGATCCTGCGCTTGAGATCGACTGGACCCAGCCACGGATCATCACTGCAATCAATTTGAACTGGCTGGCGCCGACCAGCGCAACCGGCAACATGGATCTGTATGCCTGGTCCGGTCACACATGGATCAGCGTCGCTCGCCTGCGCGGTGCGGCACAACAGACACAGAGCATCGTTTTGGCGCAGCCGTATCGCACGACCCGCATCAAGCTGGTCGTACACGACGCGCTCGATCACGACGACGGCAGCTACTACGAACACGAGCTGACTGAGCTGCAATTGATCGAACGTCCCGTTCAGGGAGCGACGACACTGGCCGATACGCTGACTGATGGCACCTATCACTATCAGGTTTCCGCCATCAGCAACTTCGCCTTCGAGAGCCCGCAGTCGGACGAAGCCGTAGCTGCCGTTGGTGATACGCAAGGACCTGGTGCGGTTACCTTGAGCGGCGATCTGTTGGGCAATAATGCGAACCTGAGTTGGACGGCGAGCGAGGCAACCGATGTCGCCCGGTACGATTTGCTGCGTGACGGCAACGTAATCGCTTCAATCGATGCCGGAGATGCTCTGGCCTACACGGATCCGAATCTAGCAATCGGTCCGCACGATTACGTGGTTTACGCTTACGACGGCTACAACAACGTCAGCGATCCATCGAACACGATTACTCTGACCGTTACCGGCACGGGGCCGGGTATACCGGTGAACGTCGTCGTATCGGCGCCACCTCACGGCGGCGCGCTCGACATCAGTTGGCAGCCTGCTCCGGGCGAAACGCCGATGAGCTACGTATTGCTGCGCGCAACATCCGTCGACGGCCCGTACACCGCGATCGCCCAGCCAATCGATACGAGCTATCACGATGCACCGCTGATCAATGGCACTACCTACTACTACGAGGTGGAGGCCGTCGATAGTGCGGGCAATATCAGTGCGCCGAGCGCACCGGCTGGCGGTACGCCAAACGACCATGTGCCTCCGTCGGCGCCGGTGTTGACGTTCCCGACGAATTCGCTGAGCGCGCTTTCGATCGACACTGTTAGCAGCGATGTCTGCGGCGCGAGCGAACCGGGTGCCACCATTGAGCTTGATCGCGACGGTGTGACAATGGGCTCCGTCATCGCGGCCGCCGATTACGCGACGACGCCGTTGGATTACGGCGATTCAGCAAGACGTCTGCTGGCAGCACCGGATGGCAAGCACGTGGCTGTTATCGACAACAACGGCACGATTCAGGTCCTCAACACGGCAAATCCCGCTGAAGTATTCACGCCGGGAATCGATTCACGGTTGCAGCAGTGGGCAGCGCATGGTGCGACGTTGTACTTCGTCGATGCCGGCTCGGACGATCTGTATCGCTGGAAATTGGGTCAAACGCCTGAGCTGGTATCGCAATCGGTCACCTCGGTCGGTACGTTTGCAGTGAACTCGGCGGAGACGGCCCTGGTTATTGCCGGCGACTATGCACAAGATGGCACCAATCCGGTAAGTGGCGTCTGGTTGACCGATATATCCGGCGGTGTTTCGCGACGCATCGGCACGATCGATCCGACGACTCTCAATGAATATTTCCCGCCGCTGTGGTCGCCGGACGGAAAGCATTTTCTGCTCGGTAATCAGGACGAGATCGCGTACATCGTAGATGCAACCAGTGGCGACATTATTGCAACAATGCCGCTGGATACGTGGGAACGAGCTTCCTGGAACCGCACAAGCACGCAATTCGCATTCGCGCGAGAGAACGCTCAGGATGGCGACGACGTACTTGTCTACGACATGAACACGCAGACCGAGACTACGTTGTCCGAACGCCCGGTTTACGTTGGAAGTCTGGCCTGGTCGCCTGCAGACGACAAGCTTGCGGTTGTCGATGAAAACTCGCTCGATATCATTTCTTCGCAAGACGGCACCTCGATATTGCCGTTGGCGTATCCGAACCTGGATTACCTGTACAACCTGGTCTGGACGCCTGCGGGAGCGATCATCGCCGACAACGATGAAGTTGCGTTACGCATCGACCCGGCAGGCTGGTTCTGCAAATCATCGGTAGGGCTGGTACCGGGCGCAAACCGCATCCGTGCGATTGCCGCGGATACGGCCGGCAATCACAGCATCGGCTCGGCGCCGATCGAACTCGACCGGCCCGCAACGGATTTGCCGGATCTGGCGATTGCGTCAACGGACATTTTCTTCCTGCCACCGACGGGCACAGTTGGCCAGAACTACAGCGTATTGATGACCTTGCGAAATCTGGGGACGCAGGCCGTATCGCAACCGGTACTTGCGGTCACGTTGACTGCGCCGGATGCCAGCCAGCAGACGTTGATGCCGACATCGCCATTGTCCTCACTGCAACCCGGCGATGCCGAGTCCGTGACGTACGCACTCGGCGTGCTGGATACGGCCGGCAGTTATCGAATCGACGCTGTTGCCGATCCGGCACAACTGCTGAGCGAAGCCGACGAGAGCAACAACAGAGCGTCGGCAGCGCTTGCACTCAGCGCCGACGGGAAGCCGACGCTGGAACTGATTTTGTCGCGCAACCTGTTTGCTCCGGGTGACGTCGTCGACGGCGAAGTTGCGGTGATCAATCCGGGTACCGCATTCAACGGCCATGTGCATGTCGACGTCACCGATTCAACCGGCGCAGTCGTAACCGGTCTTGGCGATCTGTCGATCAACGCGCTCGATTTCGGTCAGCGCTGGAATGCACCGGTGACATGGGATGCGCAAGGCGTGCTTGCCGGCAACTACAACATGCGCGCGCACTTGTACGCGGATGATGGAACTTCCGTCGCGGCACAGACGAGTGCGTTCACGATTGCGAGCGTGCAGCACATTCAATTAACGCTGACGCCGGATGCGACAAGCCAGACGATCGGGCAGCAAGTCGGTTTGCACAGCGCGCTCGAATTCAGCGACGGGAATGCGCCGCTGGCCGGTGCGACTTTGCGTGTGAGCGCGCTCGATCCGGATGGCACCGAGGTTTGGCATAGCGAACAGACGCTCGGCACGCTGCTGCCAGGCGCGATAGTGAATCGCGACGACATCTGGCCGACGGCAGGCCTGGCCGAAGGTGTGTACACCTTGGTATTGAGCGTTGCCTCGGCCGATTACAACGCCACGACCGATGCAACGGTGACTCTGGTTTCGGCGACACCTGCGGTTGGCCTGAGCGGCAGCCTGGCGTTCGATCCCGGGACGACATTGATTGCTGGCGACAGCCTTGTGCTCGACTATCACGTCACCAATCCGGGAACGACCGATTTGACCGGTATACAGGCGCGCTTGCGCATCGTTACCGGGCAAGATCAGGCGCCGGTATCGCAGACCGACACCGGGTTTGATCTCGCCGCTGGCGCGACCCAGAATGCCTCGCTGACGTTGACTGCCCCGCCGTTGGCGCTTGTCAGCCATCTGGCGATTCTCGAAGCGCGCCTGCCGGGCGATCCGACGGATCAATGGCGACTGCTCGCCCAGCAGGGTTTTGCCGTCGTCGACATGTTGCCGCCGGTCATCACTGTGTTGAGTCCGCCCAGCGACGTGGTGCAGCCGGCGGTCGTGCCGTTCCTTGCATCGATCATGGATGTGCATTCGACGGTCGCCGATGCCGAAGTCAGCGTTGACGGCGGTAACTGGCAACCAGTAAGCGTCGGCATCGACGGCAACTATGCGCGTGGCCTGACCGGCTTGAGCGACGGACCGCATACGTTGAGCGTGCGTGCCAGCGATACCTGGGGCAACCAGGCCCAGACCGATCCGCAGGCGTTCAGCGTCGATGCGACACCGCCGCTTATCGTCATTACCGGAGTCAGCGATGGCGATGCGGTCAATCATTCCGTGGTTCCGCAAGTCGTCATCACGGACACGAGTCTGGCGACCAGCGACGTACGTCTGAATGGCGATGCGTTCGTGTCTGGAACCAGTGTCGATCCGGATGGCGACTACGTGCTCACCACGCGCGCCACGGACGCGGCCGGCAATCAAAGCGTCGCTTCGATGCGTTTCACCATCGATCGCGTGCCGCCCGCGGTGGCGATCGTCGCGCCTGCCGATGGCGCAACGGTTTATCAGGACGCCATTCATGTCGACGTGCAGACCGAAGCGGCAGCTGATGTCAGCCTGACGGTCGGCAGCTACACAGCCAGCGCGGTTGCCGACGATCAGGGGCTCGCCGGATTCGACGCCGTGCCGATGACCGTGGGAGCCAATCAGATACAGGCCAGCGCGAAGGATCGCGCCGCCAACGTTGGCGGACCGGTGGCGATCGGCGTGACCTACGACACCATGGCGATCGCCGGCAATATCGGTCCGCTGGATGCGTCGATTGCACGCGGAATACCGCTGGATGCGCCGTATGCCATACATAACAACGGCAACATCGACATGACGGCTTTGTCCGCGCGCATCGAACTGCGTCCCGCCGCCGGTGGCGATGCCGCGGCAAGCGACGATTTTACGGTCGATCTGCCAGCCGGTGGTAACGCCGCCGATACGCGTCAGATCGCAACGACCAGTCTGACTCCCGGCGATTACACCGTGGTCTTGATGGTCGATATGCCGGCGACGCCAGGACCGGCGGGCTGGGTCGATCTGGACAGTGCATCGACCAGCGTGTTTTTCGATCCGTGTCGCAGCCGCGGCAACGACGTCATTTTTGCCGATGGATTCGAGGGTGGTTCGGCCGTAGGCGGCGATGAAATCTTTTGCAATGGCTTCGAGACGCTGCTCGATGGCGCAACCAGCGCCAGCCTGAGAACGTCGCCGCTGGCGCGCGGGATAACGACGATTGGCAATGCGCTGCTGACCATCGTCAACGAGAATCCGGCTATTCGTGCCATCGAACTGGCGTTCGACCAGCGGGCGACGCGACGTCGCGACCCTAACGCCACGCAGCGGTTGCCCGTTGTGGTTCCCGTTGCGGCGCAATCGATGGTGGTCAAAGAGCGATTCGCGAGTGCGATCTTGAAGCCGCGGCGTCGCCGTCGACCGCCAGCGACACTCGTGCCTTCCGCGCGCGGTGCCGATTCGCCGTCGGATTTCGACAATGAATACGGGTTGATGCTCGGTGACATCCATGTCAGCGCGTCGAGTGAATTTGGAGGATTACGGTGATGGCGGGGACAGGGAACGTGCAGAAATCGAATGCCAATGGGGACTCGCAGGTGTCGATGCGATCGTTGTGCTGCCGCACGTTGTTGCTTGGCATCGCAACGGCGACATTGAGCGTCGCTGCTGCGGGGTCAAACCGCCCGCGGAAACGTTGCAGCCGCCACAGGCAAGCCCGGTTATCCGCGCCTTGCTGGCGGGTAGGGATGCGCGCGCCGTCGTTGCCGATGCGTTGACAAAGCAAAACGGGGAAGTACGCAAAATCGATGCGTGAAATCCGCTTCGGGCAGTCAGCGCATTCGGAACATATGCTGCGGGAGTACTCCAGCTGCGCACGGCATTGGCCGCGACGCAAACCGCCTGGTCAACAAGTGCAGCGAAATCCGCGCGCACACATCTGGTTAAAGCGCTTTCGGATTTGCACGCACGCCGCCTGCTCGTGAATGCGCGCATCGCACAGATCGATCGCCTTGTCGCCGCACCTTCGATGCCGGCTGTTGCGCATCAGCGCTGGGCCGCGCATCGCGACGTGCTGGTCGCGGCGGTTTCTCGCATCGACGCTGCAGTGCAAAGCGCATCCGACCAATTGACCGCGACATCCGAAAAATCCGCAACGCCTGCGTTCGCCGAACTCGCCGACCTGATCACTGCCGAATCGCGCACAAGTGCGCCGCCGACATACGCGGCAGCGACGTTGCCGTTGTATCGACCGCATCTCGCAGTCCGCGATCCGGCGACCAGCCCCGTGACCACTCCCAGTTACGCCGATGCCGTTGGCTACATTACGCCGGTTGCCGCCGATTATGCGGCAACCCCGGATGCGCCGCTGTCGCAGGCTATCCTGAATCAGGCGCAAAGTCTGGGCCACGACTACACGCGCATTCTCGACTTTGTTCGCAGCCAGGTGCGCACGCAGTGGTATGCCGGCGCGCAAAAGGCGCCGAGTCGACACTGCGCACGCTGGCCGGCAACGATGTCGACCAAGCCAGCTTGCTGATCGCGCTGCTGCGTGCGAGCGGCGCGCCGGCGCGTTACGTATGCGGCGTTATCGATGTTCCGATGGCCGATTTGGTTACCATGCTCGGCGTGCGTGAAGACGAAGTCGGTCTGGCACTGTCCGCAGCCGGCGTGCCGAATCGACCGCTGGTGGCCGCCGGTCGCATCAGCGGCTTCGCGATCGAACACGTATACGTTTCGGCGTATCTGCCATTCTCGAATTACCGCGGCACTGCCGCCGATCTGGACGGTCAGGCATGGCTGCCGTTGATGCCGGCGATCAAGCCGCATGCGTTTGTTCCAGCGACCGGCGCATTGGCGAGCGCCGGCATCGTGGCCGACGAATTCGTGCGGCAGTATCTGGCATCGGCACAGACGCTCGCGCCGCTGGATCTGTTGCGTCAGAACGTCAGCGACAAGCTCTCACAATTGTCGCCGCCGCTGGCCTATGCGGATCAACTCGCGCGGTTGTCGATCAACGCACCGCCGATCGAATTGCTGCCGGCGAGTACGCCGGTTCCGGTCGAAGTGGTGTCACTGCGGAGTTCGCGAAATTGCCGGAATCATTGCGTCAGCACGCGCATATCGTCGTTCGCTCGGGCACTGGCGATAGCGACCCGATCGTGTTCGATCGCGTATTTTCTCTGGAACAACTTCTCGATCACCGCGTCAGTCTGGCGTATCAGCCAGCGACCGTGGATGACGGACGAATTGCCGATCAGCACGGCGGCTTCGGCGCGACGCCGCCGTATCTGGTGCATGTACGGCCGGTACTGGACATCGCCGGGCTGCCGGCTGCTGCAGGCACGGGCGAAATCGAAAACGGCGCGATGCATCGCGTCGAAATCACGCTGGACAGTCCCGCCGGCACCAGTGCGTTGGCGCAGGATGTCACGGCCGGGGGCATCGCCGCGCTGGTGTTCGATGCGCAAGACAACGCGCCGATCGAGCAGACCAACAATGTTGTGCTGCCCGGCGAAAGCGAATCCGATGCGGCGCGTCTGCTGTCGAACTTCGGCGTGCGATATCTGTCCACGTGGGACCAGGCCGACGATGAACTCGCCAGGTTGATTGGCGTGAGCGTCATGCGTCCGTTTCCCTCGGTCGCCCTGGTTATCAACCAGTACCGTGTCGACCGCGTGGGTGGCGTGACCGATGCGCTGGTCTGGCGCGGCGTCGGTCTGGATGCGGCGTTGCGTCCGGTGGAGCCGTATACGCAAACCGGCGCGATGGGTGCTGCCGCAGACTGGATGCAGTTGGCCAGTTTGCAAGGTTCGGTGCTCGAACATCAATTATTCGAGCAGCAATGGTCGGTGGACAGCATTTCCGCCGACAAAGGTCTGGCGATTGCGAACGCCGCAGGCGATCCGGTGATGACGCTGAATCAGGCGACCGGAACCTCCGGCTTGAACCAACCTCAGCCGGTGGTCGACAACATCGCCGCTTGGCTTGCTCGCGGCTTCGTTGTCGATGTGCCGCGCGATCCAATCAACTACGAAGACTGGAACGGTGCCGTCTGGCGCGTGCGCTCGTTGTCCAGCGGAGAATCCGGCTATTTCATCGCTGGTGCCCTGGCCGGCGGTTCGACCGCGATGCCGCCGGAACTGTGGTATTTCCAGGACCTCGCAGCTCTGCTCGCCAATCCGTATTCCGAAGATCCCGACACCGATCCGATGAGCGGCGTGGCGCTGTCGATCGATGCGTCCGCGCAATACCAGGATGGTGTCGTCGGCACCACGCTGCCCAAACCGCTGAGCGCAATTGTGGTCGACGCGGGCGGTCGCCCGGTGCAGGGCGCGCAGGTTGCGTTCACGGTCACGATCGGCACCGGAAAATTGATCGATGCGAATGGTGCGGACGCGACCCAAGCCGTGTTTACGACCAATCGCTATGGTGTGGCCAGCGCGAGACTGCGTTTGGGAACGTCGCAGGGGAGCTATGGCAGCTACCGCGTTGACCCGAACAAGACCTATCCGCAATTTGTGGGGGTCAATGAAGTTGATGTAAGTGCCGCCGCTGACGTTGGCGCGTTGTACGCAGGCCAACCGTATAGTGAGTACGCACTACCGGATGTGCCAACCAAGCTCAAGTTCCTCGGTTCGCCCGACATCAAATTGAGTCCAGGCATTTCGTACGTACCGTCGTGGGTCGATGTCACCGACCAGTACGACAACGAAGTATCCAATGTTGCGGTCTCGCTGAGCGCTGCCACGACGTACACCGCAACCAGTTGCAATATTACTGGCACTCACGTCGATACGGTGGATGCGACCCTGTTCAAGCCGGGTCAATGCCCGGATCAAGTCGTGCAGCTCACCGGAAATGCCTGCGCACAATCGGCATTGACGACAACTTCGCGACCCCATGGCGCTCCGTTTTTCGTGGTGCCGCCGGCTACCGCATTGGCTCAGGTTCACATAATTGGTAGTGCCGTCGGTGCAACCGCCAGTTTTGATCTGTCGACCGAAGATGTGTTGTACGGCGAGTGCGCTGTCGACAAGGTTTACGCCGTGCCGGGATGGGCATACGTGCCGTCACTGGGTTACACACCAAGACTTGACTATGACACAACAATTCTTGACGCGGCGGCTCCAGGTCAGGTGATGCCAGCGCCTCAACGCGTCGATGCGTTTGAGGCCGATATCGTCCATGGTGACCACTCGGGTGTCACGTGGCACGCGGTCGACAACGCAAAATTCGATCCACACTTGCAAAACGGCAGCCTGGATAGCTATCACGGTATTGGTGGAGGAAGTTATCTGACGGAACTGCGCGCCGGTCCCGATCCCGGCCCGGTGCATGGTCAGATATATCTGACCTGGGATGATGCGCGCGTCGCGCTTCGGGGCATGCCACCCGCAACCGAGTCTCCCAGCTTCGGCTTCGACGATCTTACTTTCGCATGGTCGGTCGCGCTGTCGGCGCCAATCGTCACACCATTGCCGGCGCCGTTGACGCCATTTGGTGCTACCGACAGCGTGCTTCATATCGAAGTCAAGGCGCTGCCAGCAGAGTACATGGCGGCACCTGTCCAGATCGATCTTTTACAAGACAACGATGTGATCCAATCGTGTGTGAATCCTGTCGCTAAGCTCGGTGGCGCCTACTGCGATTTCAGCCGCGGTCTGCTCATCGACACATCCAAACAATACAGCGCCCGCGTGGTCATCAACGACGGCAATCCGTTCCGCATGGAATCGGCCGCGACACCGATCACTTTCGGTCAGGTCATTGTCGGCGGCTACGGCATCCTGCCGCATTCGGCGAATGATTCGCAAAACACGCAGAGCACGAGCCACCCCAAAGATCTCGGCGATGCCGGCGATGAACTGGCGCTCGTGCAGGGCCGCTATCCGAAAAAGCTTACGTTAGACGACAGCATCGACGTGCCCAGCGGCTATGCGTGCACGGTGGGCCAGCGACTCGGATTCCTGATCAGTCGCGATGCGACGGTTACTCTCGAATTCCACAAGCTCGACGCGCAGGGCAATCCCAGTCCGATTGTTGCCTGGACAGCGCTTGATGGCGTCGCCGAAACGATTGGTCTGCACGATGTTGCGATCACGTCGGTGGATCTGCCGATCGGCGATTACAGCTACGAGTTGAAGGCAACGGCGGCCGACGGCACGACAGAAGACTATATCGGCGCCGCTTCGCATCATACGCAGCGCTTCGATTCGCTGCCGCTGGCGCACTCGTTCGTCAAGGGTGTGGACGTGTACTCAGGCGGTGCGGTGGCGTCTGAAGACGATATTTCCGTTGGCGGGCGCGGCCCCGGCATGAAGCTCACTCGCACCTACGCCAGCAACCAGGGCGACCAGCGAGGGTTTTTCGGCCGCGGCTGGTCGACCGATCTCGATGCCCAGGTGCTTACCGACGATTGCGATACGCGCATCGTGCGAGGTTCGGCCGGGCAGGGGCAGCGTTTTGCGCCTTCCCTGGATGCGGACGGCAACGTGCAATTCACCGCCCTCAGCGGATATCACGGCACCCTGGTGCAAAGCGGTGCGGATTACGATTTCTACGCCAAGGACGGTACTCGCTATCACTTCGGCCAGGTCGATCCAGCCGGCCCGCGGCTGAGCTACGTCGAGGACACCAATGGCAACCGCGTCGCCTATACCTACGAAGTCAATCAGGGCGCACAACACGTCACCCGCATCGAGGATTCCGCCGGCCGGCATATCGATCTGACCTACACGATCAAGAATGTCGAGACACAGCAATCCGGCATCACCATCGACGATTCGTTCACGGTGGTCGCCGATGCCAGCGGTCCGGGTGGCCTGCGCGTTCACTACGACTACGACGATGTCGGCAATCTGGTCAAGGCCACGCGCAGCGACGGCACGTCCGGACAACGCGTGCACGGTTATACCTACGTTGATCTGGGCGGCTATTCCATCACCCAGCCCGATGGCGCGATTCAGTACTATCGCTTCGGCTATCGCCTGAAAACAACGACGAATCTGCTCGACAATGCGCAGCGTTCGTATGACTACGAATTGGGCTGGTCCGCAGTCGACGTCGACGGTAACGGCGATATCCATTACATCCCGGAGCAGCGCGTCGTTTCGGTGACCGAACCGGATGCGGGCAAAACCGATTTCGTCTATGACGGTGTGCGCGGTTTGACATCGGTCGCAACCGATGTCACCGATGCGCGCTCGCATGCCACGCATTATGTGCTGAACCGCTATGGCGCGGCCGAAACCGTGACCGACCCGGTCGGCACCACGCAGACCGTGTGGGACACGACCCACATGGAGCCGAGCAAGGTCACCGATGCGCTCGGCACCATCACGACGTACGTCTACGACGCGGCGGGCAACAAGACGTCTGAAACGATTACCGATTCCAATACGACGATCTCGCGCGCCTGGACCTACGAGCTGGCCAGCCAATTTGCGCCACCGTACATCAAGGATCGCATCGCCACCGCTACCGACGGTAATCAGAACGTCACGCAGTACAGCTACGACGCACACGGCAATCCCACGCAGGTTATCCGTGGCGGCATCACCGAGAATGACAGCTACGACGCGAACGGCGACCATGCCAGTCACAGCGATGGACTCGCGCATGTCTGGTTGTGGCGTTACGACGCCAACGGTTATCTGCGCGAAGCCGAGGATCCGCTGGCTGACATCACCGCAACGACGTTCGACGATCGCGGACGCAAGCTCAGTCAGACCGATGCCAACGGTCATACGACGACGTACACCTACGACGCCCAGGATCGCGTGCTGACGACGACGTATCCGGCAACCGCCGCGGGCATCGGAAAGCAGACCAGCATCTACGACGATGCGGCGGACAAGCGCACCGACGCCAATCCGAATCAGCACGCCACCATCTCGACGTTCGACGCGATGGGCCGGCTGATCGGCTTGCAGCGCGCCAACGGCGATTCGCGCACGCTGCAGTACGACAAGAACGGCAATCTGACGCAGGAATCGGATTTCACCGGCAATGTCACGACGTATGCCTACGACGATGCCAACCGACGCACGGAAACGCACGCACCCGAAAGCCGCGACACCATCGACGAATATGACGCCCTCGGCCATGTGACGAAGGAAACCATTCAGGGCAGCGATGGCAGCAATGCGCGCGTCACCGAATACGAATACAAGCATCCGCTGTATAAACGTACGCTGGTGCGCAGACACCTGTCCGGCAGGAACATCGACGAAGCGACACAGTACGACAACAATGGCAATGCCATACAGATTACCGATCCGATCGGACGGATTACCACGCGCCTATACGACGCGCGCGATCGCATGTTCGAGGAAGATGCGCCATACGGGCGCGTGACCAGGACGCTGTTCGACGATGCCGATCGCGTCATTACGCAGACGGTCGTGAATCCGGGTCACGAGGATCAGGTCACACATCGCGATTACGACGGTGCCGGACGCCTGACCGCTACGACCGATGCCGTCCACGATACCCGCAGCATCGGCTACGACAACACCAAAAACGTCACGAGCCGCAGCGACGCGCGTGGCAATCTGACCCGCTATGCCTACGACGCACGCGACGAGCTGACTTCCGAAACCGGTCCGGAGGACGGGCAAGTCACCTCGTATACCTACGATCTGGCTGGCAACCGCGTCACCGAGAACTGGTCGAACGGCAACACACGCACGTCGAGTTATGACGTATTGGAGCGTCGCATATCGACGACCGACAACGTCGGCAGCGTCGACTCGTTTACCTATACACCCGACGACAAGATCGCCACGCGCACCGACGCAAACGGCCATACGACGACGAACCATTACGATGGATTGCAGCGTCTGCTTCGGCAGGATCTGCCGACTGTCGCCGCCGGTACGCGATCGATCGTCAAGGACTTCGATGTCCACGGCGACGTGCTCTCGGAAACCAATCCGGGAAATCACACCACCCGGCACACCTACGACGACCTGGGACGCCTGAAGACCACGACGCTGCCGGCCGTCGGCGGCGATTCGGCAACGCTGCAGTTCAGTTACGACGACGTTGATCGACCGACCAGCAAGACCGATGCGCGCGGCAATGTCACGACGATCAGCTACAACGATGCTTCACACACCAAAACGCAAACCGATCCGGCAACCCCTGACGGCAGCTTCAACCAGATCTGGAGTTACGACGCCGTCGGCAACGAAGTCATGCACACCGATCGGCGCGGCATCGTCACGACGACCAGCTACGATGCCGCGAACCGCATCCACGCGATCACGCGCGACAATTTGACGACCAGCACGCGTACCTACGAAGACGGGCGCGTCAAGTCCGACACCGATGCCCTCGGCCGCGTCACCACGAACGTCTACGACAAAGCCGGTCGCCGCATCGGGGAAGTTCGCCCGCTCGGCGCCAAACGCACCTGGACATACTGGCCGATCGGCGACGTGCATACCGCCACCGACGAAGATGGCCGCACGACCGTTTCGACCTACACACCCCGGCGCTATCTGGAATCGACCAGTCTGGCCGGCGAAACCACGACCTTTGGCTACGACGGCGAAGGTCATCGCACGTCGATGCAGCGTCCGCTCGGCGGCGCGTATACGTGGCAGTACGTGTATGACGAAGGCGATCGTCTTCTGTCGGTCACCGATCCGCTCGGCGACGTCACCAATTACGCCTACGATCTCGACGGCAACCTGACGACGCAGACCGACGCGAACGATCATTCCACGACGTTCGCGTACGACGCGCGTGACCGCCGCATCAGCCAGACCTGGCCAACAACCACCGATGGCACGGCAGTTCAGACCTGGACCTACGACCCCGACGGTAACGTTGCCACGCAACTCACCCCGAACGGCCGCACTATCACCTACGCCATCGATGCGCTGAACCGCACCACCAGCGAATCCGTCTCATCCCCCGCTCCGACAGAAATCGCCACGACCACCTGGCACCACGACGGCAACGGCAACGTCGTCGCCATCGATGAAACGCTCGGCGACACGACCACCCGCCACGCCACGAATCACTACGACGCCTTCGATCGCCCCGATCATGTCGTCGACGTGCACGGCAAGATCGCTGGACTACCGCTATGACGCGGTCGGCAACCGCACCGTGCTGACCGACGCCGACGGAAACGACACGACCTGGGCCTACGATGGGCTCAACCACAACATCGCCACGACCGTGATCGGGCAGGGCACGACGACGATCGAGCACTACCCAGCGGCCGCGTCCACGTGGTGACTCGACCCGACGGCAGCACGACGACCACCGAATACGATGCTGCCGGGCGCAATCAGCCTCGATCGTTCACGCCAAAGCCGGCAACGAACTGGCGCACGAAACCTATCGCTACGATCTCAACGGCAATCGCATCGAGCAGGAAGAGAGCAATGGTGCGGTCACCGGCGATAGCGAACAGGCCACCACGCTACACTTACGATGCCGCCGATCGCCTGACTCAGGTGGTCACCCCGGACCGCACCACCGATTACACCATCGACCCGGTCGGCAATCGTACTGGCGAACAAATCCACAACGCCACCAACACGCTGATCGGCGACAGCACGCTCGTCTACAACGAACGCGAGCAGCTCACGTCTCGCGACGATGCCGCCACGAGTCTGCACGTGACCCTGAGTTACGACGCCGACGGCAACACCCAAACCGAAACCGACCCCGCCGGCACACGCAGCTTCAGCTACGACGCCCACGACCGCCTGCTCGGTCTGGCCGTTCCCGGCCAGTTGCCGCTGACGTTCGACTACGAGAGCGACGGCCTGCGCCTCGCCAAGCACCAGGGCAGCGCCGAAACACGGTATCAGTACGACCAGCAATCCCTGCTGGCCGAAACCAATGCCATCGGCAACACCACCGTCAGCTACCACTACGGTGCAACCCAACTGCTCAGCCGCACCGAAGCCGGCAGCACCCCGACCCAGCGCCAGTACCTCAACGATGCGCTCAACACCCCGATCGCGACGCTGAACCAGCGGCGCCGTGGACAGCCGCACAAAATACGATGCCTGGGGCGAGATCACCGCCCAACAAGGCACCGGCGGCGCCGTCACCACCCCGGACCCCGACGGCAGCTACGCCGACCTGCTCACCACCGACAACCAGGACATCGGCTTCACCGGCTACCTGAAAGACAGCGAGAGCGGGTTCTACTACGCCAAAGCCCGTTACTACGACCCGCGCATCGCACGGTTCACGACGGAAGATCCGGAAGAAGGTAAGGCGATGAACCCGCCGAGCTTGCATCGGTATTTGTATGCCTATGCGAATCCGACGGTTTATCTAGATCCCACCGGAAAAATTGAATGGCTCGCGAACGGCGCAAATGAAATCTCCTCGTGGAACAAGTGGCTGGGGCACCTTGCGCACGAACTACCCAATAACACGCTGGGTCACATCGTCAGTGGCGGAGTAGGCATCGGTCGAGGCTTGCTCGGACTGACCGAAGGCGCAGTGCGCGGAGTCAACGTTGTGGCCAATGTTGGTGTTCTGGCTAGCGCGACGGTAGGCAATCTCGCAGGAGCCAATACCAACTATGCCGACGGCTCGGCGAAGGAGTTGCAGGGCACGGTCGAAGCAACGCAACAGACCTACACATTCTTGCGCAATGGTGGCGTAGAGAAACTGTACAACAAGAGTGCCGAGGTACTTACGCGTGCGCGTGCAGGCGACAACGAAGCGATCAGCGACGTCAGCGCAGTAGTCGCCAGCGCGGTTGCTCCGACGCGCGCGGCCGGCATGACCGTCGAAGAAGCAGGCAACGCCGCACGACAAATAGCCAGCGACGCGGCGACTCAAGCCCGCAATGTCGCACAGCAGACGAAAAACGCCGTGCGCGGCGCTCGACGGATCGTCGAAGATGCCGGTGGCAGCGGTGCCGATGCGGTACCTGTGAGTCCGGTCACTCCGGGGTACAATCTTGAGCGGCGGATGGAGTTGATTGCGGATTCGGATTTTGGACCGACTAACCAGCCAACTGCAGGTAATTCCACCAGCGTTTCTACCGCCGAGTCCGTGCCTATCGTAGTGGGAGAAGATATGACGCGAGTAAAAGCCTATTCCAGGGTCATTGGAGGACAAACGATCGATGATTGGTTGGCTGGTAGGAAATGGTCGCAAAAATTGAATGACGAATTTATTGCGACCGCGAAGGCCCAAGACAGGAAAGTCTTGGATATTGGCCCAGCATTTGGTCGACGGTTACTGAACAGGGTCGATCCATCGCTCGGACGCCCTGCGAGTTCTGTATATGGTGGGGAACGGAAGGCGCTATTGAACTACAAACGATATCTCGGCATGTACGAACGAGTTGGAAAATATGAAGGTGGAGTCCAAGGGTTCGACAATTAGTGGGAAGTAAGCTCATGATTGATGGGAAATTCACTGTCGATGAATTTAGGGATTTGGCATCGGTGACCTTTAGTTTCTTAGAATCCAAAGGGTTTCGTCGCGCGCCGGAACTTGAAGAAACGTCACCGACAAGCGGAAATTTGGTTTACATAGGCAAGCATGTAGGTTTCGTCTTCAGCCTAGATTTGCGCGATGAATGCGTGGGCGCACAAGTCGTACAGGTATCGAATGGAGGTCTTAAACCAAGATGGCAAGGCGGATATTCTTCAGACATTTTTTTGCATCTCATGAAATATCAGGGTTATCGTGGGAAGTCCCTGCAGCAAGGCGCTATGGCCCTAGCTAACGTTGGCAAATCCAGGCTTCAAAATATGATTGATGGCTGGGCGGAAATGTTGAAACTGGCCGGTAAGCCTTTGTTGAATGACAATGATCAGTCTCTTCCAGGGTAAGTCGGAGCAAGCGTGGCGAGAAAGGCGGCCTGAGAAATTATCAGAAAAGTAAGCGCCTGCCCACGACACCTTCCAACGCGCCAATGCATCTGTTGCGATACGCGCTGGTTTTGTATGGAGCGATGGCATGGTCAGCAAGTCGGATTTCTGGAGGGGGCATTTGCAGGGATGGGGCAGCAGTGGGCTGACGCAGGTTTCGTATTGCCGTGAGCGGGGATTGAGTCTGGAGGAAGCGCGGGGTCAAGCGCAGGGTCACAAGCGCAGGGTCAAGTCTTGCCTTTTGCCATCCCGGTGCGATGACCGATCGATGGATGGATAACATTTTCCAAAAATATCCATCGAACCGGTCACCGCCCGCTCTTCGTGGCGGACACCGGATTCGACGATCGCGTGCTCGCCACCTGCATTTCGCACATCGGTCGGGGCGGGGGTCAGCCTCCGCGACCACCGACGCAGGGGTCAATAGCCCCTAGAGTGGGTAATCCCCCCACCAAATAGTTGACGCCAGAAGTGGAATTTTCTCGTAATCTTTTCCGAGGAGGTTCCATGAAAAAATCCCGATTTACCGACAGTCAGATTCTGACCGTGCTCAAGCAAGGCGAAGCCGGCACGCCAGTGTCAAAGTTATGCCGTGAGCACGGCATCAGCTCGGCGACGTTCTACAAATGGCGCAGCAAGTTCGGCGGCATGGACGCGTCATTGATGGCTCAGCTCAAGCAACTGCAGGACGAGAACCGACGCCTGAAGAAGACGTACGCCGACGCGCAGCTCAGTGCAGAGCGGCTGAAGGAGGCGATGGCAAAAAAATGGTGAGGCCATCTCAACGCCGGCAGATGGCCCGATGGGTAGTGGAGAGCGGGCGAACGAGCATCCGGCACGCCTGCCAGACCTTCGTGCTGAGCCAGACGTGCTATCGCTATCAGGCCAAGGCGCGCGAGGAGAACGCACGGATCGCGGACTGGCTGGTGCGGTTGACCACGACCTACCGCGACTGGGGCTTTGGCTTGTGCTTCCTGCACCTGCGCAACGTCAAGAGCTTTGGCTGGAACCACAAGCGGGTATACCGCATCTACCGGGAGCTGGAATTGAACCTGCGGATCAAGCCGAAGAAACGCCTCGTGCGCGAGCGGCCCGAACCGTTGGCGGTGCCCGAGGCGATCAACCAGGTGTGGTCGATGGATTTCATGCATGACCAGCTCAGCGATGGGCGCAGCTTCCGGTTGTTCAACGTGATCGACGACTTCAATCGGGAGGGACTGGGAATCGAAGTCGACCTGTCGCTGCCATCGGCTCGCGTGACCCGGGCCTTGGACCAAATCATCGAGTGGCGCGGCAAGCCTGGGGCCATTCGCTGTGACAATGGCCCGGAATACATCAGTGGTGTGCTACTGGCCTGGGCCGCACAGCGTGGCATACGGATCGACCACATCCAACCGGGCAAGCCGCAGCACAACGCCTACGTCGAGCGCTACAACCGGACGGTGCGCTATGCATGGCTTGCACGAACCCTGTTCGACTCGATCGAGCAGGTGCAGGAAACCGCTACACGCTGGCTATGGACATACAACCACGAACGCCCGAACATGGCGCTCGGCGGCATTACTCCCATCCAGAAATTGGCGATGGCCGCGTAGCTCCACTTTTGCTGTCAGCTAAAAATGGGGGGATTGCCGATGCTATGTACAACAGATGTAGGACTAGTCATGAAAAAATCCATTCTTAGCGTTGTGATCGTCGTAATCGCTTTCTTTGCGGGTATCGCGCTCGGTGCGAAGCTTATGTCCCAGAGCAGGGGAAACCCGTTGGATGAACAAGTTGCACGCCTGCAGGTGCTTGAATCCTACCTCGGCAGCACTCATGGACTGGTTTCGGGCGACATCGTAAGGGAGCGCGTCGTCGGCGCTGTTGCTGTCGAAATGTCGAATGCGGGGGTTACGCTACCGCATACGAGCAGCCACAACCGCAGACTGATCTACAACAGCGCCCGATGGGCGCTCGACAACGACTTGTTCTCCAACGATGCTGACGCGTACAACCACTCGGGTGCTGTCTCCGCCCGCTGCATAGTGACCCACAAGGACTCGCAGGAAACGCTGGCTCCCTGTCTGGAACAAGCAAAGCTCAAGGAGCCGATCGGGCTCAGGAAAGTCGCCGCGGATTGACGCATGACATCCATGTCGGGCGCGCTGGAATGGCAAGCCGATCGGAAAAAAGGGGACGGAGGTAATTAAGTCGTCCTGCAATGTATACAATGCAACATTTCCCAAAGCCCGCCTTGCGGACTTCGTTGCTGTGATGGTCAGCCGACGAGTGTAGCGAGCGCCGCTCGATCAATATGGTCAGAGTCATTGATTTCTGGTTTTCCTGCTTCTTGCGAAGAACGGGCTCAGGTTCACTTCTTCTGACGCATCATACCGCCGTAAGTGAACCTGACTCCGTTCTTGGTAAGTGAACCTGACCCCGTTCTTGGCGGAAGATGTTGCGTGGTGTGTCGGACAAAGTGTAGCGATGGCGGCGGGATATCCGGTGATGAAATGAATCACGGCAGCGCGCATCCGGTCCGACAACGACTATCGACAGACTATCGATGTTTTGCGAAAGGCGGCGCGGTGGCGTTCGACGGCCATTACGCCCGCATTATTGAAGGCGTAATGGATTACGCCCCGAACCCCGCGGCGCAATGATGAGAAACAACTCCGGACCTGTAAACTTTTACAGGTATTTCAACCGCTTCACTGATTGTGCGGACAGAACGTGGCGTTCATACTCCGCGCAACGCCCCGGATGTGGGGACTAATTGTAGTTAGCGTTCCATATGCCAGACATTCCCGCACTCATTACGAGCATCGGCTGGCCTCAAGCCGCGCTCTTTTTCGGCTTGATCTTTATCGCGGCATTCTTCGGCCCGATCCGGCGCTTCATTGAGCGCATCAAGTCCGTGGGAAAGGATGGGGTCACGACAAGCGCTGTCGAAGCATTGCCGAGTGCTCAGGTCGCAGAACAGAAGAAGAAGGCTGTAGAGGACCTGATGCGCTTGCCAGATTCCGCGCTACTAAAGGAATTGGAAGCGGTCATCCTCCAAGACTTGGGGGCCAGACATCTTGACACGGAGTCAGGCACGACCAAGGTGTTAGTGCGCCACCTGGCAGCTACCCAAATCGCACTTGAGTTTGAACAAGTACACGGCGTCATATTTGGCAGCCAAATTTACCTGCTCAAGAAGCTCAATGAAGCAGAGCCGGTTGGCCTCAAAACTTCCTTAATTGATCGTCACTTTGAGCATGTGCAGGAGCTATTTTCGGAACAGCTAGGCAGTTGGAGCAAGGACAAGATACCTGGCTATTCCTGTTTGATCGCGTGCTGATTCGCGTCGATGGAAACAGGTATCACCTCACAGTGAGGGGAAATGATTTCCTTATGTGGATTGTTCGCATGGGGCGTTCCGAAAACCGTGCGTTGTAGCGTCAACAACAGGTTCCAGCGCACGTTTCTGCCTCCGCTGCGCTCCGGCAGAAACGCGGGTGAACCTGGGCGTTAGGTGGCAATGGAAATTTCGCAAGCAATCGCAGGAAAGCAGCTGATCACTTTCAGCTACGACGGCTACAGCCGCACAGTCGAGCCACATACTTACGGCATCGACGGGAAAGGGCACAAGGCACTACGTGCCTATCAAGTAGGTGGCGGCAGTAGCTCTGGAGAGTACCGTGGCTGGAAACTGTTCCATGTCTCCGAGATGCGCGGATTGGCCGTGCTGCCAGAGACCTTCTCATCAGCAAGACAGGGCTACAAGCGGGGTGACAATGCGTTTTCAACCATCTATGCGCAGTTGTGACGCGGTTGCCACGTAACATTTCCTTCAAGCCGACGCGACGTCCGCTTTATCCGCGACGCCATTCGCTGTGCCGCGCGCTGACGTGCGCGTGCGGCGGCAGGGGTCAGGTTCACGTACGGCACCATGATGCGTCAGAAGAAGTGAAGCTGACCCCGTTCGTTGCGTGACGGAAAAATCGCCCCCCGGCCCATCGCGCGTTCCGCGATAGCCGCCGGTCTCCCCCTGGTCTAGACTTGAGGTGAATTTCCCACGCATCGCATCTGTCGCATGAAGAGCCGGCCGCCAACCCGATCACCTGGTGAGACTGCCGGAGCGCATGATCCGGGTAATGCGGCAAGCGCAAGCATTGCGGCGCGGATTCGCGAGTTGGAAGCCGAACTTGCGCGTTTGAAAAATGCCGCCGCCGGCAATTGCGAAAGTCCGGCATCGTTCGCCGACCGGCTGACCACGGTCAACGTGCCGGAGCAGTTCAAGGAACCATTCCTGCGCGCTCAGCAGTATGTGGCGCGTTATTTTTCCGATCGCATCGAACAGCCGGATACGGCCACCATTTCGATCGCCGGAGAACGCTATGTGCTGCTGCGGGCCGCGTCGCTGTCCGTGGAGTTCGTCGAAATGGTCATGCGCCTGTACCAGGACAAGGGTGTCGAAGAAGCACGCACGGTGGCCAACAACCTGCTGTTCGATCTGGCGCATGCCATCGGCAAGGCGGACGCAAGAAGTTTCCAGCAGAAAATGGACGTGAACGATCCCATCGACAATCTGTCTGCCGGACCGATCCATTTTGCGTTTTCCGGTTGGGCATTCGTGGACATTTCTCCTGAGTCCAACCCGTCGCCGGATGAAAACTATTTCCTGCTGTACGATCATCCGTTTTCCTTCGAATCCCATTCGTGGCTTGCCAAGAGCAAGCGCAGCGACGTCCCGGTGTGCATCATGAACGCCGGCTATTCCTCCGGCTGGTGCGAGGAAAGTTTCGGAGTGTCGCTGGTGGCGGTCGAAATCGAATGCCTCGCCGCCGGCGATGAGCACTGTCGTTTCATCATGGCGCCGCCCTCGCGCATCGACGAGCATCTGGCGCAATATGCCCATCAGCACACCGCAGCCAAACCGGCGGCGCGCGGCGGCGCCGGAATGGTCCCGGAATTCTTCCAGCGCAAGCGTCTGGAGGATGAGTTGCGCGCGGCCAATGATCAACTGGAACACCGGGTGCACAAGCGTACGCGTGAACTGGAACGCGCGAACGAACAGCTGCGCCTGCTTGAATCCGCGGTTGAAAATGCAGCGGAAGGTTTCGTGATCATGGAATACACCGCGCAGGAAGATCCGTTGCGGATCACCTTCGTAAATCGCGGGTTTTCCCGCATTACCGGACACGCAACCAGGGATGTGATCGGTCGTTCGCTGCAATGCCTGCATATTTCCGCGGACGATGGTCCGGTCATGGAAACCCTGTTCGGGAAGGTACGCAAGGGCCAACCGTTCGAAGTGGAGGTCACTGCGGTCCGTCCGGACAACTCCCACTACGCGCTGGAAATACATGTCATGCCCGTTTCGGGGGAAGCCGACGGCAATCCGTCGCACTGGATCGCCATCCTGCGCGACGTCAGTGACCGCAAGGCGCACCTCGAAGCATTGCAGCATCAGGCGTTGCATGACGCGCTGACCGGACTGCCGAATCGCGTGCTTCTGCACGACCGGATCAAGCAGGCCATCGTCGATATGCGACGCAATGACACTCCGTTTGCATTGCTGTTTCTGGACCTGGACGGGTTCAAGGAAATCAACGATACCTTCGGTCATCACATGGGGGACGTCCTGCTTTCCAAGGTCGGTGCACGCCTGCGCGTGCCTCTGCGCGACACGGATACCATCGCGCGGCTGGGCGGCGACGAATTTGCCATTGTCCTGAGCGGTCTGGAAGACATGCAGGATGCCGAGCGCCACGGCCTGCGACTGCTTGCCGCGCTGGAACAGCCGTTCATGATCGAAGGTCACCAACTGGTGGTGGGTGGAAGCATCGGTGTCGTGCATTGCCCGCAGCACGGCAACGATCCCAATACGCTGATGCGGCGCGCGGATGTGGCCATGTATGCCGCCAAGGCAGGCCGTGCCGGCATCCTGACCTACGACGCCGAACAGGATGTGCATTCGCCGGCGCGAATCCAACTGGTGACGGAGCTGCGCGGCAGCATCGACGACCAGCACCTCACATTGCACTATCAGCCGGAAATCAGTCTGACCACCGGCAGGGTGGCCCGCGTCGAAGCGCTCTTGCGATGGAATCGTCCGGATGGAAGCCTTTTGCTGCCCGAGGAATTCCTGCCACTGGTGGAGACCACCGACGTGATCGACCGCATTGCCCGCTGGGTGCTGAGCAGGGCGATTCGTGACTGCCGCGCGTGGCATGATTCGAGTATCGGCATCGGGGTTTCCGTCAATCTGTCGCCCCACAACCTGCAGGACCGTCAGTTGCCGGAGTTCATTCTGCAAACGCTTGAAGAAAACGGCGTGCCCGCGGAGCAGTTGACCATCGAGATCACGGAAAGTGGAATTCTGAGCGAGGCGTTGCTCGAGGCCGGAATCTTCCAGCGTCTTCGGGATATCGGCGTGGGGCTTTCCATCGATGATTTCGGCACCGGATACTCATCGCTGATGCATCTGAAGCGCCTGCCGTTCACCGAACTCAAGGTGGACCGTACCTTCACCAACGACATGCTGTCCAATGAACATGACGCCGCCATCGTGCGCTCCACCGTGCACCTGGGTCATGAACTGGGACGTTCGATTGTCGCCGAGGGCGTGGAAACGCGCGAAGTGCTGGAGCGGCTGCGCGAATTCGGCTGCGACTTCGCTCAGGGGTATTACATCAGCCCGGCGCTGGAAAAGAACGCCTTGTACGAATGGCTGCAGGATCCGCCGGTTTTTCACCGGTAGGTCGTCGTAACGCATTCAAACAAGCCACTGCACATCACCTGGGGGCGAAGCCGTACGCGATTCGGGATTCAGGATGCGCTGAACAAATCCACGCAGGCGACATGATGAGCGGAAGGCTCGCAGATTGGCGTGCGTGGCAGCGTATCCAGTGAACCTGACACTTGCCAGCGGGCGGATTCCCGAGACGCCAGGATGCATCGAGTCCGTGCGGTCGAACGACGACCGGGACCTCCCATGCGGCCGACAGTGCCAGGCAGCCCCTTGCGCGTGAACCCGTTCGCAAGCCGGGAACCGTGGCGTGAGGCAGTGTCGCTGAACGTTGAGACCGCTGCTGCATGCGAAGAATCCGGTCTTTGCTTTACAAATTATATAAGCGCTTATATTATTGTTCACATGAAGCCCACGCTTGGAACCCAGTTACGCCATCTGGTCGAACTGCTCGACGGCGCGGTTGCGGTGGCTTATGTGGAGGCCGGGATCGACTACCGTCCGCGCTACACACCGGTACTGCGTGCGCTGTTGGACCGGCAGCCATTGACCATCGGCGAAATCGCCGATATTGCCGGCCTTACTCAACCGGGAGCCACGCAGACGGTTGCACTGATGACCCGGGTCGGGTTGGTGCGGGTGAAAGCCGGCGACGAAGACGGGCGCCGGAAGATGGTCTGGCTGACATCACGCGCACAGGCTCTGGTGCCGCGTTTGCGGCTTTGCTGGCAGGCCACTGCCGCGGCCGCCGCGACACTGGAGGAGGAACTGCCCCACTCGTTGTCGGGAATACTGGACCAGGCAATCCAGGCACTCGGGCGAGAGTCGTTCGGCCAGCGCATTGCCGCGGAGCGTTCCAGACTGACGAAAAAATCCGATCGTTCCGAAATCGCGAAACGGAAAAGATCGACCCGTGCTCGAACGGTCAAGCCGAAAAGATCCGCAACGCGTTGATGCCGGCAGCAACCGGGCCGGAGTGAAGAAAAACCGCAGTCGTTGTCCCGACACAGCCACGAGGAAGAACCCTATGCATCGCAAAAACATGAATTTCGTCTGGCGCACCGCAATCGTCGCGGCTGCGATGTCGAGCACGCTGACCATCGATGCTCCGGCGTTGGCTCAAGGCGGCCCGGCAGAGCCGCCGCGTGCGGACATGGTCGTGGACGCGGCACAGCGCCGGCAGGTGATCAATGCCTTGATCCGACGTGTCGACGAGGACTACCTGTTTCCCGAACAGGCCCGCAAGATCGATGAGGCACTGAGCAAGCACGAACGGCACGGCGACTACGACACCGTTTCCGGCGCGCAGAAGCTGGCCGAGACGCTGACCACGCAGATGCAGCGCATCACCCCCGACAAGCATTTGTACGTGCGGTACAGCGCGGACGCGATTCCCGAACAGAAGCAGGACGACAAGCCATCGCCGGCGGAGCATGCCGCGGAACTCGCGCAGATGAAGGCGCACAACTACGGCATCGACCGCGTGGAACGATTGCCTTTCAATATCGGCTACCTCAAGCTGGAGGGATTCCTTCCCGCCAGAGATGCCGGAGCGGCACTGACCTCGGCGATGAATCTGCTTGCCGATACCGACGCACTGATTTTCGATCTGCGCGACAATTTCGGCGGCGACCAGAATACCGTTGCCCTGGTCGCAAGTTATCTGTTCGATGCGCGTACGCACTTGAACGATTTTTACGATGCGAAAACACGCCGCCTGGATCAGATGTGGACGGCTGAATACGTGCCTGGTCCACGCTTCGGCGAGGGCAAGGACGTGTACATATTGACCAGCGGCCAAACCGTGTCGGCCGCCGAGGATTTCAGCTACGCCCTGAAGAATCTCAAGCGCGCCGTCATCGTCGGCGAAACCAGCGCCGGCGCCGCCCACTGCGGTGACATGGTGCGCCTGAACGCGCATTTCTCGGCGATGATTCCCAGTTGCCGTCCGATCAGTCCGATCACCAGGACCGACTGGGAAGGCAGCGGTGTCGCGCCCGACCTGAGCGTACCCGCGAAGGACGCACTCAAGACCGCACAAATTCAGGAGTTGCGGAAAATGCTCACCGCTGCGAAAAGTCCGGCCCGTGCTGCGCGCCTACGGACACGCCTTGCCGAGGTGGAGAAACAGCACGCGGAAGACGCCGCGCCCTAGGAAGGAAGAACGGGGTCAGGTTCACTTACGGCGGTATGATGCGTCGGAAGAAGTGAACCTGACCCCGCTCGTTGTATGGCGAAGAAACTCAGTGCCATTGCGATTTCACTGGTCCTGCTGACCGCAATTGTCGCAGTTGGATTCCTGGCAGCGATGCGGCATCACTTCCATCCGTCAGTGCCGCAACCGCACCTTTCGCCCCGCTGCCAGCGCGCTTGATGCGCAGCGTCAGGACATTGGCTATTTCCGCACGCTGCATGCACTGGACGTTCATGTTCGGCGACTGCGCGGACCGAGGCGAACCGCAGGCTGACCGCGCTTGAAGCTCTCGACACCGTGCTCGATGGGCCTCACTTTCGCGTGGCGCTGATGCAAATCGATGCGTTGACGGACAACGGTCACTCCAATGTCGGATACCAACGCGATGCGGTGCCTGCGGAACTTCCCGTTCGCGTGACAGCGTTCGCGGAAGGGTTGTACATCATGCGCGCGACCGAAACGAATGCAGAATTGCTGGGTGGTCGGGTAACCGCCATCGACGGGCAACCCATAAGCGCTGTCATGACCAAGCTTGAGCAGTTGCGTGGCGGCACACCCCAGTGGCGGCGATTATGCGCGCTGCAATATCTGCTGTTGCAGGATCTCTTGTACGGTATTGATGTGGCACCGAACAGGCAGCACACGGACTGGACCGTGATGCTTGCTGACGGGACAACGATTACGAGGAGATTTGACGCCTACGTGCCACCTCCGAGCGAACCGGAAGCATCCCCGACGCGTTGGCTGTCAATCGAAACGCTGAAGGGCATGGCGGGACAATGGAAAACATTCAAAACCGACCGACCGCAGACCGTATCCTTGATTGATTTCGACGAGACTTTCCGAGCGCTGCCCCTGCCGGGAACGTGCACGCAATTCGTACAACTTAAATCCAATTCCGACCAGAACGGCCAGAGCATCAAGAGCTTTTTATCAAAGACTGAAAGTCTGCTGCGCCAACACCAACCCTGTAATGTGATTCTCGACCTGCGCTACGACGGTGGTGGCGACTACGTGAATACCTACGGCTTCGCGCGCGAGCTGCCAAAATTGATTCCTCCGGATGGACGCATATTTGTGCTCACCGGTCCGGCGACATTTTCGGCTGGCATAACGACCGTTGCCTTCGTCAAGCATGCTGGCGGCACACGCGTCGTGATTTTGGGTGAACCCGTGGGCGATCGATTGCAGTTCTTTTCCGAAGGTGGTTGGGCGTGCCTGCCCGATCGCCCGCTGTGTGTCGCGTACGAAACCGGTAAACATGATTACCAGCATGCGTGTACCGACTGGGATGTCTGTTACTGGCTAAACTACTTTTTTTAATTTCCGGTAAAATCACTCGACCCGGACGAATCGATCCCATTGAGTTTCAAGGACTGGCGTGCGGGTGTAGACCCCGTGCTGGATCGGGCCATCACCTTGGCGAAGGCTGGTACCGGGGAGTAGCGTCAAACTCAATACAAGTCATAGGTTCATGTCTAGTATCACAGTGCCAATGCGAGTTTGCGCCCGCATGTGGAATAGGGGAACGGAGGGAATCAAATGGCAACAATTGCATCCGTCCCCTTCATGGCCACTGCCAACGGCGAAAAATACCTGCGCTGGTTCGAGGTACAGATCAAGACGGATGATGGTGAGTTGGTGACGCGTGTGCGCAAGCAGATTTATGTGCGGCGGAAGATGGCGCGTAATGCAGCAAGTGCGGCATAGCGATGACATCTCGGTTCGTCGGCGATGCAATAAACGACGACGGCGCGCATCCGGTCCGACAACGTCCGAATCGATTGACTGCCTATGATTTGCCAAAGGCTACTCGGTGGCATTCAACAACCATTACACCCGCATTTTCGAGGGCATAACGGATTACGCCCCGAATGCCGCGGCGTAATAGCGAGAAACAACTCCGGACCTGTAAACATTTACAGGTATTTCAACCGCTTCACTGATTGTGCGGACAGAACGTGGCGTTCATACTCTGCGCAACGCCCCGAATATGGGGACTAATTGTAGTTAGGCCTCAAATGAAGTTTGGTGCGTGACTGAGGTTCGCTCTACTTTGCACCAGGCACTGTCGCACTGGCCTGCTACTTGTATCTCATCTGCCTGTTTTCGGGTCATTTCGGCCGTAACGATCCTGGCATGTGGTTCTTGGCCTTGCCAATCATGGCGGCGTGGCATCCGTTTATTTCGGTTACTTGGCCTTGCGTGCTCTTGCTTCACTCGCCACCAGAGAGATCATGGGTCAATATCGCGTTTGCGGCTGCTGGCACTCTTATCGTTGTACCCGTGCTCTGCGTTGCATTACTCGTCACCGGGCTCTACGCTCGTACTTTTTTGAAAACCCGGCGCTGAGGCCTAACTATTCGCTCAAGCGGACCGCTGCGAATCGGCACGGTGTAGACTAGTTGTCATCGCGGCAGCGGCCGCTTAGCTCAAGCGTTGAAGCTGTAGAAAAACCCCTCGCTTGAATAGCGATGTATACAATGTTGCAAATCGATCGCACAGGAAGCGCTACAATCGACGTTCGGCACCTTGGGAGGGAAAGAGCACCTCTCTGAATCGGCCATTTCTCGAAATCTAGGGTTTTTCTACAGCTACGTTAGGCTTTACCACAGGACTTCGTTATGCCACTGAACAAAGAACAAGCCGAAGCTGCATTCGACGCCACAACCGCTCCTGCGCGTCAAGAGCAAGCACGGCAATCGGACATGCGCGATCTCAAGAGGCGCCAAACCATGCCAACACGCTGGGCTTTACTTGCCATTCTGCTTGGTCTGGCAGTTGGCGCAATCTTGTATTGGTTCGTGCTTGGCCCAAATTCAATTTGGGTCGTCACGTTAAGTATGTTTCTATCCATCGGTCTTGCGCAGGCTCGCTGGAGCAGTCGGGTCAAAGCCTAACTATGCGCTCAAGCGGACCTGCGCGGACGAAGTTGCTCGCTCGATCACACACCGCGGCCGCGCAGGCCGCTTAGCTTAGGCGTTGAAGCTGTAGAAAAACCCGTTTTTTGATCGCTACCCCATCCGCCGCGCTGGCTGATTTTCGTTGCGGTGTTGGCAAGCAACGTCGCTCGTCATTCGCGCATGATTCGCAGATCGCCGATGTGCGGATTTTTAGCGTCGATACGGGCTGATTGAGGCGTGTTTAGCGGGCAGTTTTCCGCTTACGCGGCCATCTTGCCGTAAACCTGCAGTTTGGCGATGTTGTGAACAATGCAGTACAGCTTCCACTGCGTGTCGACTTTGGTTTGGCCACGCAGGGTGAATCGTCGCAAGCCGCGTTGCTGGGTGTGGCCGAACACCGGTTCGATCAAGCCCATGCGCTGGGCGTAGATGGCGCGGCCCTTGGGACTATCGATTTTCTCGCGCATGGCGCGGCAGTGTGGATTGGGTAATTTGCTGTCGACGCTGCCTTCGAAGAAAGCGACCTGGCGCACCGCGGTCACATCAGGTTTGCGCAGACACTGGTCGCGCAACGGGCAGGCTTCACACGTGGCTGACGTACCTTTGAACACCGTGGCACGGCGTCCGCGAATGATGGCGTTGGCGCTGTTGAGTTTGAGCGTCCGATTGGCCGGGCATACGCAGGTGCCTTGCGCGCGATCGAAATGAAAGTCCTTCGGCTGGAAGGTCTTGGCCTGGCTTGGCGGTTTATGCGCGCTGGCGTCGGCGTAGCGCGGGTCGCGCTTGCGCATTTGGCCGTCCGCAATGTAAGCGTCGATGTTGTCGGCTGCCAACGCTTCCAGGCCACGCTCGCTGTTGTAGCCGGCATCGGCCAGCCAGGCCGCGTTGTTGGCTGCATCGCCGATGGCGGCGAAGTGGGCACGCACGCCATCGATCACCGGCTTGAGCAGATCGTGTTCCTGCGGCGTGCCGTGCGCTTGTGCTTCGACGATCACCTGATGCGCGCCATCCACGGCAGCCACGCCGATATAGCCTTGCACCACGCCATGGCTGCTCTTGAGCGTCGCACTTTCGGCGTCGGTCAGGTTGCGCTTGATCGGTCGGCCTTTGGCACCGCGGCGTTCACTCGTGGTGGCCAGTGCGCTGCGCAACTTGTCGGCGTTCTTGCGCAACGTGGCGATCGTGCGTAGCTCGTGCTCGCGCTGGTTGTCCTGATTGGGACCCAGCGCCTCGCGCGCATCCTGCTCGGCGTGCGTCTTGACCAGATGCGCCACGGCGCGCTGCATCTTTGCCGCCTTGCGCTCGAAGTCCGCGCGCGTGCCGCTCCATTCCTTGGAGGCGTTCGACGGCAACTTGCACCCGTCGATGGCAAACAGGGTCTTGCCGATCAGCCCTTGCGCATTGCACACCATCAGCACGTCGCGAAACACCGCTTCGACTTCCTTGCCCAGCGTCGCCACAAAATGCGCCAGAGTCGTGAAATGCGGCTGCTGGTCGCACGCCAATGCAATGAACAGCACGTTCTCCTCGCACGCACGCGCCATCGTGCGCGACGAGGTGATGCCGCGCGAGTACGCAAACAGCACCACCTTGAGCAACACCGCCGGATCGTACGCCGGCGCACCGGTCTCGTCGTTGTTGAAGCGTGTGGCAAAGCGATCAAGATCAATCTCGTGGTCGATCAGATAGCTCAGCGCATGCTCAAACGTCCCCGGCAGCAACTGCCGCGCATAGGACACCGCAATCATCTTGGTCTGTTGCGGATCGTAATGCCGGAATCGTGCCATCCTCGCTTCGCCTCGTTTGCCGCTTTGTGGCGGCCATGGCCAATGATAAGCTGCGGAAGGTTTTTCTACAGCTACGTTGAAGCTGTAGAAAAACCCCTCGCTTGAATAGCGATGTATACAATGTTGCAAATCGATCGCACAGGAAGCGCTACAATCGACGTTCGGCACCTTGGGAGGGGTAAAAGCACCTCTCTGAATCGGCCATTTTTGGAAATCTAGGGTTTTTCTACAGCTACGTTAGGGGCGCAGAAATGATGTCGAGATATTTAGTGGGTCTCTTGCTTGCTCTCAGTACGAGTCTCGCCTTGTCGTGGTCTCTACAAATAGTAGCGCCTCCTGCTGGCGTGCCTTGGCCAACTTGGTACGCTGTGTTCAAATCAATTGCGCAAGCGCTGCTTGCGGTTGCTCCCGGTTTCCTCGCGGGCTGGTATGTCGGGCGCAATGGGCTGCTTCTGGGCACAATTGTCGGTGTGCTCGTTTCGCTCGCATCCTTGATTTTCCTATGGCTCAAGTGGGGTCCAGTTCCTATCAAGGTAGTCGTTCTCGGTCTAACCTTCGGAACCTTGGCCAGCATCATTACGCAATCGGTAGCCGGTGCTGGTGGTCAGTTCGTTCGGTTACGGCACGCGTCCCCTAACAATTCAATTAGGCCGACGTGCTGACGCACGCGGCTTATTTCTGGCGTTGGAACTCATGGACAAACAGAATCCCATTGATCGCGTCGCTTTCGTGATCGCATGCCTGACCACATTTGGCGTGGCCATGGTTGTTGGTTGGTGTTATGGCTTGGACTGGGCAACGGTTTCTAATCACTTGTTGTTTTATGTTTCGTTGTTCGCAATGGCGAGTGGCTTCCCCTCGTACTACCTCGTCCGGTTAATTGCGCTTTCAAAAGCTCGCTCCTATGCGAATAAGGGGACGGAGGTAATTAAATGGCGATAATTGCCCCCGTCCCTTTTTGGATTAGTCTTAAGGTGACTGAGGCAGTTGGGTGCCGATAATTCTCCCATCCCCTTTGCGTTCCACTTTTTCGGAGATATCCATTGAACTGGTCTGCAATCGACGCCATCGCTCAGCTCGTAGGGGCAGCCGCGGTTGTCGTGTCTCTGCTCTACGTTGCGGCGCAAGTCAAAGCGAGTACGCGACAGGCTCGGTACGACGCGGGGAGAGACCTCGCGGCGCGCGTGTCCGACGTCTCATTGACCGTGGCATCCGACCCGGAACTGGGCAAGTTGCTGGTGCAAGGCGGAGCCAACCCTGAGGCGCTGAGTCCCGGAGACCAGGCGCGATTTCGCGGATTGATGAACTCCCTTTTCCGCGGCCTTGAGCAACAGTATCTGCTCTATCGAGAAGGATCTCTCGACAACGAATCCTGGTTCGCCGTCGAGCGGATGATACGCGACTGGGTCGCGCTGCCCGGTGTGCAGATCTACTTCCGTGATCGCGGCGGATGGTACGCGACCAGCTTCCTGACGTACGTGACAAGGCTGGCCGGGGGCAATACGTTGTCGAAACAAGGAAAATCCATCCGCGACCATTACGGCGAAGCGGCTGGAGGGTCGGCAGACAAGTAGTGTCCTCTTGTTCAGCACGATTCATCCATGCCAGCAACAAGTGGATGCAGGGAAATACCCGGCAACGGAATACAGATCAGGTTGATATTCACTGTCGCACAGCACGGTAATTTTGCGCAGAATTCCGGCGATCAATTCACCTGACCGCGCTGCTCGCTGCGGAAATTCGCGAGCGACCCGTGCCTTCGCGTTGCGCTATCAGGCGTGCGGTACTCAACGGTTGTGACCTGACGACTCGGGTGGTGGTCGCTTGGGCAGCGAAGGTGGCGGCGCGATTGCAGTCAAGTGAATGGCCCTGCCGCGAATTGCCAGGTCGAATTTCGGACCCAAGAAAATGCCGGCGTTCTCTCGGATGGAGTCGACGCTCAAGAAATTTCCCTTGGCAGGTCATTTGCCCCGCACTGCGCTTGACCTATCCGCACGACAGGCTATAGAAGTATTCTTCCTGGTCATTGCCTGAGGAAGGTTTGTTGGTGCGTCGTCGAACTCTGCTGCACATTGCGCTTGGCATAGCGGTCGTGACGGTCCCGGAGATGGTGGTGGCGGGACACGACCTGCCGGATTCGCGCGCCGGCGTCATGGTGACTTATCACCATGGCGATCCGGTCACCATCCCCGGATCGTTCGGTAACCTCGACGTCACCCACACGTTTCTCGGAGGCGCCACGGGACCCATCGAGTCGACCGCGGTCGGGCACGCGCCGGCCAATGGCGGCGGCTGGATCTTCAATAATCTCGGCGGACCGACGACCGTACGCATGGATCCGGATCGCGGCAAGGTGCTGTTCACGCCGGAAGACGCGAACAACTACAACGCGACACGACGGTTCGATTCCGGGGCAGGCATCGACGAACAGCGTTTCGTCTACAAGGCACATTTTGTTCGCAACGTCCTGTTGCTGGATGGCGCGCCGTATCCGTGGAGCTACCAGTGGAAGCACGAACGCGTGCACTGGCTCGATTCGGTCACCGACAGCAACTGCGAGATCAAGGTGCACGATTGGCCGGATGCCCAGGGCCCCGAGACCATCCTGACGCGCGAAGACGGCAGCGATCAAACGTTCTGGGGCGGCGCGCGCGTCGACAGCAACAGCGGTTGGGCGATGATGGAACTGATGTTCTACACCGGCACCCGCGGCCAGAGCGACGGCAAGGTGGTCACCCGCATTTTCAAGAACGGGCACACCTATATCGGACAGGACCAGCAAGCGGTGCAGGTGTATGCCAACGGCTCGCAGAAACTCCGTTATTTCGTCGAGCAGAACTACTTCGGCAACTTCGCCCAGATCGAATTCGGCGTCGACAACAACTCGCCCCGGCCGCAGGTTCGCGAGGTCTGGTCCGACGACAGCCTGGTCATCGTCGGTCGCGCGCCCGGCGATGGCTGGCAGCGGGTCGAGCTGCGCGATGCCGTCGCGCTGCAGGATGCGACCCTGCGGGTGCCGCAGTCCTGGACGACCTGGAACGGCAACATCCAGATCAACCTCAATACCGATGGCCTGCCGCCCGGCGAGCACGACCTTTATCTGGTCGTCATCGATGGAATCGATGCGCAGGGCTGGGATGTGGTCGACACGGCCATGCCGATCCACGTGCAGGTTGATGAGCATCCCCTGTTCGCCGATGGCTTCGAGCCGTAACACTGCCGTCACATTGAAGTCCGGCCATTGCGCCAGGAATGCCCAGGAGGCGCGTCTGCAAAGCTGCGATCCAGCCAGCGGTTCAACCGGCCGGCGCACCTTGCGGTACTATCGGGCCGGTACGCGGCGGCAGGCCGCCTCGACTCAAGCCATTCTATCCAAGCGCTCACGCGACGTATGGAGAGCTTTCCATGAAACCAGTCATTCTTGCGTGCTTACTGCTTTTATTCCTGACGTCAGCTACCACAAGCGCCGAGTCTCGGACACCAGCTGTTAAGGATCCTGCGCTTGCCAAAAAGCTGGGCGCCGATGAGCTCGGCATGCGTAATTACGTACTGGTCATCCTGAAGACAGGACCACATCGTGTCCCGGACGGACCAGCACGCAAAGAGTTGTTCAAAGGTCACTTCGCCAATATCACCCGCTTGGCGAAGGAAGGAAAACTGGCCGTGGCCGGACCTTTCGGTGACCACACCGACTGGCGGGGCATGTTCATTTTCGCGGTCGACAGTGCGGATGAAGCCAAAGCTCTCGTTGCAACTGATCCGGTTATCCGCAGCGGCGAGATGGTTGCCGAGTATCACTTGCTCTATTCCTCTGCCGCGCTTATGTCCGTCAACCGAATCCATGAACAAATCTCCCCGCAGTAGATGAGCAGGCGCACAATCGGGTAACCGCCCATCAAATAAGCGGACCGGAGCAATCAAATGGCAATAATTACCGGCGTCTTGTTTGTAGCTGGCGGCCCACCGTCGGCCCCGATTCGCCTCGAACGTTAGATTCCCTTATTGCTCATGAGTATCCTCTCTGGAGACGAAGGTTGGTTCTTTATCTCAGCGGGCTCTTTTGTAGTTTATCTTGCGATATTTTTCCCAAATGCTTTGGATTTTGTCGGCGGTCGCTGGTTAAGAATTTTTCGAGCGAGCCGGGTGGCGACAGTGCTGTGTGCGTGCGTCGCCATACTCCTGGGGCTATTGGCAATTCAGATCGTTCCAGCGACCTACAAACCAACGATTGTGGTTGCATGTGTGCTCTTGGTTAGCGCCGCGGCGATCTACGATCTTCTGGTTCTGGAACGCAAGTGAGCCTGGCTATTCGTGGATCAAAAGGGTCAGAGTCATTGAATTGGAAGCGACCAAAAAATGGGTCAGGTTCATTTTAATAGTCGGTCGGAGCCCTGATCTTGTGCCGGATTCTGGCGATAAATTAACCTGACCCATTTTCTCCGAAAAAACAAAAGGAGAATGAACATGAGCAAAGTAGTCGTAACCGAATTCGTCTCACTCGACGGCGTTATTGAGGCCCCAGGCGGAGGCGAGGGCTTTAAACACGCAGGTTGGACGTTCAAGATCAGTCGCGGGAAGGATGGCGACCAATTCAAGCTAGATGAGACCCGCGACTCCGAGGCTCTACTGTTGGGGCGGGTGACGTATGAAGGCTTTGCCGCAGCCTGGCCGTCACTGAAGGGCGATTTCGCTGATAAGTTAAACAACATGCCCAAGTTCGTCGTCTCCTCGACACTCAAGGAGCCTGAATGGAACAATTCGACGGTGCTCAACGGTGATGTGGTGGAGGAGGTCCAGAAGCTAAGGCAGAGGCTGGGTGGGAACATCGTCGTCCACGGCAGCGCCCAACTCGTGCAGACGCTTGTCGAACACGACCTCGTTGACGAGTTGCGGCTGATGGTCTTCCCTGTCATCCTCGGGACGGGCAAGCGCCTCTTCGGCAATATGAGCGACAAAAAGTCCCTTCGGCTGGTCAGCTCGAAGACGGTTGGCGATGGCGTCGTCATCCTCATCTACGAGCTAGCACGGGATAAGCAAGCAAGCCTTCCCTGAGGCGGCAACCACGAATCCGCAACGCCAAACAAAGAGCTGGAGGCGACGCGGTGAACCGCGCGCATCAGCTCCAGCGTTGGGCTGCAGAACCAGCCTGCTTATGACTGGAGTATTCGCATGAAATCTCCGTTTCCTTCCGCACAAGAATATTCAGCAGAGTCAGCGCGCTACCCTGCATTGACTGTCGTCGACATTCGCGCGGAACAAGCCGCGATAGTTGAGTCGTATAGCAACCACGTTCTGGTCGACGTCAACACCGACTGCATGCGGTTGGCAGTATTCGAGGGCGAGTATCGCTGGCACCAGCATCCAGAATCAGACGAGCTATTCTTGGTGGTGGCGGGAAAGCTACAAATCGATCTCGCGAGTGGTAATCACTTAGAACTTACCGAGTGGCAAAGCGTTGTCATTCCGGCAGGTACAGTCCATCGAACACGAGCCATCGGGCGTACAGTCAACCTTACCTGCGAAAAGAATGGCGCAAAGACAGTGTTTGTCGAGACCGCCGCCTAACACTTGTTCAAGGCGGACGCCTTCGGCGCCGCTTAACTCCAGCGTTATGCCGCGCTCGATCCGACCGAAGGGAGTAGACGATATGCAACGTCGTTGGTTCGTTCCGTGGGGCTGGATCTATCGCCCCGTTTCTTGGCAAGGCATCATCCTCGTTTTGTTAGCGGCTGCATTTTGCATTCAAGTCTTCATCGCGGTTGACCGACATTCTCATTCCGTCAGCGACACGCTTTACGGCATATTTCCGTTTGTCGTTCCGACTTTAATGCTCCTCTACTGGGTGGCGTCCAAAACGAGCGGTCGCGCGGCCTAACAACGGGAAGAACGGGGTCAGGTTCACTTACGGCGGTATGACGCGTCACAAGAAGTGAATCTGAGCGCCGTTGTTAGGAGCTGTCCCCTTTGAGGAGCTTTGCGGTAGTGCGTTGTGCATGCAGTATCTCGCCGTACAACGCACGCGTGCGGATTGATTTGTCGGAACTGAAATCCGACAGTGCCGTATAGATCGCCACGGCATCCTGCGCATCGGTGACAGCGGCCTGGCGCCTGCCTTGGGCGAGTTCGAGTTCGGCTTTGACCTTCAGGGCGAAGGCGATATCCGGATGGGGGCTGCGATACCGCCGACGTGCTTCGCTCAGTGTCTGATCGACCAGGGTTTGTGCCTGGACGAGGTGTCCGCGCGCAATCAGTATCTCGGCGAGGTTGGTGCGGTCGTAGCTGCGGCCGTTGTCGGCATAGTCGGTACCGAGCAGGCGCTGCTTGCGCGCGATCGCGTCACGCAATCCGGACTCGGCGGCTGCGTATTCTCCCTGCCGAAAGTGGAGGCGTGCCAGGTTGGCCAGGCTCACCGCCTCGTTCAATGACGAGGCAGGCGCCAGCGCGCGATCCATTGCGAGCGATTTCGCATACAGGTCGCGCGCATCGCCAATCCTGCCTTCGAGCGCAACCACGACGGCCAGATCGTTGAGATGCCAGGCGGTGTGCGGATGTGGGCCGGGGTACACGCTGGTGTCGATCTTGAGCGCGTCGCGCAGCAGATGCTCGCTTTCGGCGTACCGGCCGCATCGGGTCAGCGCCGAGGCCAGTATGGCCATCGCATCGGCGACGTCGGGATGCTGCTGGCCGAATTCGCGGCGCTTGCGCGCGAGTGCCTCGCGCAACAAAGGCACGGCGTGATCGGCGTGTCCCGCATCTTGCAGGATCCAGCCCAGATTCTGTGCTGCCTCGGTCAGGGCAACGTTGTCGTCCGGCAACGACTTGCGCGCCATGGCGAGTGCCTCGTCGCCGAGTTTGATCGCCTTTGTCGATTCACCGATGCGCTCGTCCAGACCGGCAAGCCAGGCTAGTGCCAGGATTTCCTCGCGCGATCCGCGATCCGGACCGGCGCGATAAGCATCGACTGCACGCTGCAACCGCGTTCTTGCTTCGCGTGCGCGACCGAGTTCATCGTCTTCCTTCGCCAGCAGGTATTCGACGTGCAGCGTGCGCTGGTCGGCTGGCCCGAATTGCGCCTGGGCAAGTGCGGCGGCTTGTTCGAGCGGTTGCAGAGCTTGATCGACGTGACCGCTGCGACGTTCGAGGTCGCCGATCAAGGCGAAGATCTCGACGCGCAACGCCGGCTGGCCGGCAAAATCGCGCGCGGCGCGCTCGCGGCCGCGTGCGAGCAGCTGCTCGGCCGTTTCGCTGGCGTTGGCACCGGGCTCGGCACTGTCGAACAGACCTTCGAGGAACGATTTGACCGCATCGGCCCGGTGCGCTTCGGCTTCCGCCACCAGCGCCTGCGCGTGGGCGTTGCGCGCGGCGCGGTGGGCACGATGTGCCTCATGCAGACTGACTGCGGACGCCACGGTCAGCAGAACCACGGCGGCCGCGGCTGCGCTTACAGCCACGACATGGCGTCTTGTGAACTTGATGGCGCGATACGCGAACGTGTCCGCACGTGCCTGCAAGGGCTTTCCTTGCAGATGGCGCTCGATGTCCTCGTGCAGGGCCGTGACGGATGCATAACGTCGCACCGGATCGGTTTGCGTGGCTTTGCATACGATCGCATGCAGATCGGCACCGAACTCGCGTCGCAGCGCGGCCTGATCAAAGGTTCGTACGTCCGCGCCACCGCTGCGTTCGATCGCTTGCGCGCTGCGGTCATCGACCCGGAACCGCCGATCGCCGAGCAGCTCGGCCAGCAGCAAACCTAGCGCGTACACGTCGATCGCCGTGGTCGCGGCGCCGCCGGCAATCTGTTCCGGCGCGGCATACCAGCGTGTCAGGCGGCGCGCGTCGGTGCGCGTGTCCTCGACTTCGCCGCAAAGCAGCTTGGCGATGCCGAAATCCACGAGCTTGACGCAACCGTCCATGCTGATGAGCACGTTGCCTGGCTTCAGGTCGCGGTGCACGATCAGATTGCGATGCGCATGTTCGACTGCCGCACACACGTCCGCGAACAGTGTCAGGCGCAGGCGCACGCCGAGTTCGTGACGCCGGCAATGCGCGATGAGGTCTTCGCCCCGGACGAATTCGAGTGCGAGAAACGGGGTGCCCGCATGGGTAAACCCCGCATCCAGGAGCTGTGCGATGTGCGCATGCTGCAGCCGCGCAAGGATGCGTTGCTCGTGCAGGAAGCGTGCGCGTTCCTGCGGATCGTGCACATTGATGCGCAGCAGCTTGAGCGCGACAGTCTGTGTCCCGCCGGGCAGCGCGCGCTCGGCTTCGAACACGCTGGCCATGCCGCCGGCGCCGACGAAGCGCCGTACGCGATAGCCAGGAACCGATGGCGGCGCGTCGAGTGTCGCGTCGGACTGTGCCGGCAACCATCGCGCGATGTCCTGCTCGATCGCGTCGATACCGGAGGCGTTGTCGAGCGCACGGGCAACCAACGTGCGCAACCCGGCATCGGTGCAGTGCCGGCGCAACCAGACGGTGCGTTCGGCGACAGGCACATCGAACAGACGATCGAGCAGCGGCGCGATTTCGTCCCAGCGTTGCGAAAAGTCCACGATCATTGGCGATGCATATCCTGTATTGGTGTACCGCGTGGATGCATCCGGATCTCGCTACCGCGCCATGTCATTCTTGCGGCAGCAGACACCCGGACAGAAAAGTGCGTGCCTTGAGCCAGTCGCGTTCCACTGTGCGCGGCGTCACCCCCACGATCGCGGCAATCTCCGCGGCCGCGAGACCGGCGAACAGGCGCAGCTCGGCCACGCGCGCGAGACGCCGATCCATGCTCGCGAGCCGGTTCAGCGCCTCGTCGAGTGCGAGCACATCGACGAACGATGATTCGGCTTCTGCCGCGGCCATCTCCGGTGCCTGACGCTTCTGGGCGCGGCTGCGTCGCGCCCGGTCGATCAGGATGTGGCGCATCACGCGGCTCATGTAGGCGCAGAAATGCGCGCGATCGGCAAACTCGACGCCGCTCTGCCTGGCCAGCGTCAGATACGCCTCGTGCACCAGTGCCGTCGTCTGCAGCGTATGCGCCGATTCATTGGCACGCTGGCGATGCGCCAATTGGCGCAGCATGGCATAAACCTGCGGGATCAAGGCATCCAGCGCCTTGCCGTCGCCACCGGCAGCGCGTGCCAGAAACTCCGTGATGTCGGGATCGGTGACCATTGGCTCACTCAGTCAGCTACGGGAACAAGAACGTTGCCTCGATCGATGTCGGAGTCGGGCGCGTTCTTGCGCTGTACAGGACGATGGCGAAGTTGCGCGCGTCGCGGGTAGACGCAACGCCATCACCTTCCCTTCCAATCAAGGATTGTACTCATGTCGAAACATCATCCTGCAAAATGCCGATTCACGTCGGGCTGCGCGTTGCTGGCGCTGTTGTGTACGGGATCCGCGCTTGCGAGCACTCCCACCGACGAAATCGCGCGTACGGCCACTACGTACAACTATCAGACAGTCGACTATCCCGGTGCGGCCAGCACGATCATCTGGGGCATCGGCGATTCCGGCGAACTCTCCGGCCAATACAGCATGAGCGGCCAGCCGGCACATGCCATGGTGTACCGCAACGGCGACTTCGAAACCCTCGATCCGCATGGTCTGTTCGGCGACAACTTCAGTGCGGCCGGCGGTCCGAACGATCGCGGCGTGCTGTTCGGTGCCTATGCCGATGCATCGACGCTGCAGCATGGCTTCATACTCGACAATGGTCGCGTGCGCACCGTCGATTTTGCCGGGCACCTCAACTCGAACGTGGACGGAGTCAACGTGTTCGGCGAAGTGGCCGGCGTCTATTGGGACGCCGATGGCGTGTTCCACGGGATTGCACGTTACGGTCGCCATGACATACCGTTCGACGTCGCCAGTGCGCGCGACACGTATCCGTTAGGCATCGACGCCGATGGCGCCATGGTGGGATTCTGGGATACCGCGTCGGGCGCCCAGCACGGATTCTACCGAACCGCCTACGGGCTGATTTTCTCGTTGGACGTGCCCGGCGCCGGAGCCGGAGGAACAGCCGCCTTTGCGATCAACGACGTCGGCCAGGTCGCCGGATATTACGCCGACACATCGGGGCAGCTTCACGGCTTCGTTCAGACGCGCGGACAATTCCAGGATATCGACGTGCCGGATGCGATCGCCACCATCGCCACGACCATCAATAATCGCGGTGTCGTCGCCGGTGAATACTTCGACGCGACCGGCGCAAGGCACGGTTTCGTCGCGACGCCGGCCCGATAGGTAAAGCCGTCAACAGGCATGGGCTGCGTGAATCATGTGGCCCATGTCACTTCTCCTCGTCGACTGCGCCGGTCGCGGACTGTCGTCGAAACGCGCGCTTGGAATCGCGCGGCGTTGGGGTCACGCAGCGTTGGGCTGACGAACTCGCGCGAGAGTGAGGCGGCTCGGCGTTCGTCGAACTTCGATCGGCATCCCGAGCGTGCGAACAAGGCGGTGTTCGAACTTTTATCGTGGCGCGATTGAAAAGACCGATGTTGACACGTGCCCAAACACTGCGACGTTCCATTTTGGGTCAGGCAATCGAGCACGAGCCGGACAAGTTGCAAGCGATAACGACCGAACTGCGTTGGAGCAAACACGAGGCGGGCGTTGCCTGGACAACGGAACGCAACCTGATTCAGCCAGTCCGTTTTCGTCTGCACAAGCGACACGGATTCGGCGGCGACTATCGCAAAGATGCGCAAAACGTACATCGGGAACGGTTGTAGCAAGAGCCGGCCCGGTTCGTGACCCTGTCAAAGTTGACAGCTTGACCGTCTGCAAACCCGCCATACCATCATTCCCCGCAGCCGCCCAGGTTGCCGCACCTTTGAGCATGAATGTTGAAGGAAGTTGTGAAACTGCATTCGTGCTGTCGAAGGTCAAATGTCGTAGCTCGACAAACAACACTCATATCCGAAACCCACTTCGAACTGGAGATTTCATGCGCAAGAAATATTCAATTTCGTTGCAGGCAATTGTCTTCTTCGTTGCTTGCTCGTCGGCCACGTTGGCCATGGCCGATGGAATCATTCCGCTTTGGGAATCGCGCGGCGTGGTTGGCGCTGCGAACGATACGTTTTATACGACGTACCTGAACGAACACCTGACCACGACGCAGCAGGGAGGCTACGCCGAACACGGTGTAGCCGCGTACATTCCATGTGCTGCGAACGGCCTTCACGGTCCGAACGGCGAGTTGCCCAATGCATACAATCCGACTCAGGACCTGCACCACGGCTACGGGACGGCCGACATGGATTTCCCCTGCACGGCGCCGGGCTCTTCCAAGCTGCTCTATCGCTTCTACAAGGGTGCGCCGCAAAACGATCACGTCTATATTACGTCCGCATCCGAGGCAACAAGCCTCGAAGCGGCCGGATATCGATTCGATCGAGTCGAAGGCTATGTACTGACGACGAACGTGTTTGGCGGAGTACCGTTGTACCGGCTCAGCCTGGGTGCGAATCTTCCGAATCATGAAGTCGACCATCGCTACACGACAAGCTCTGTCGCAAGACAAGGATTGATCAACGCCGGCTGGACGAATGAGGGTACCGTCGGTTTTGTCTACAGCTCCAATCCCACTCCAAGCGTGAATGCCAGCGGTTACACCGGTCATTTGAATGGATACACCGTAACCCCAACCGGCAGCGTTACCGTTCCCATCCAGAACGTCACTCCGCCGACGGCACAATACTTCCTGGACGGAGCAAACTATGCGTCCAACAAGACCATTCGCCCGTATGGCGCCGTGTGGCAAAAAATTTCGTTCACTTTCTATTCCGGAGACATGTTCGGCAACCCGAATTTCAGTCACTGGCCAATCTACCTTCACTATGCGAGCACTCCGACAAAGACCGATCTGTCGTTCGCCGGCATATATGACGGAATAGCGCTCATCATCTCGACGGCAAACGCGTCCAATGCGACCGGCAGTTGCGCCAGTTCAAACACGATGGGCCAGCTCTATTTCGAACTCGTCAGTGGGCGTTCCGTCGCACCGAATAAGAATCTATTGCGCGATCCTTGTCTAACGACGCCACTGCAAAACTTCACGTCGTACGATGTGTCGTTTCAACTGAACGATTCGGCGCAAGTGAAAGTCTCGGTCAGCCGGCACTCCGCCTCGCCGCCGTACTTGATTCCGCTTACGTTTGCGAACAAGCCGCCAGGCACAACACTGTTCAGTGAAAGCCTGCTCTCCTACTATTCATGCCCGCTTACCTACAATTCGCTTTCACCCGATCAATCGTATTGTGGAAATCCAGCGAGCATCGATGGCTTCAAACCCGGCAACACGGGATACGTCTCCCATCCTCTTTTTTCTGGCGCTCTGGATACCGGTCCGCTGATTTCGAACATGGCGATGCACTGGCTGGACGCAAATGGGAATGTGCTGAACTGATGGTCGCAGGTGTTGAATCTTGAATCTGGCGCGGCCCTGATTCCGGGAAATTGAGTCAGGGACAATTTCTGACGTGAAATTTGCAGGTTTGAAAGTGAATGGACTGCCCGGATCGGCAGTCCATTCCATGCAGATTGTTGTACGCCGAGAAATCAGGGCTGCCTCAGATCCTGCCTTTTGATCAAGCTGCCATCGAGCGACGTTGCGGAAGGCGTATCCGCAAGTCGGGCGGGAGCTGCCGCGTGGCAACGTCTCCCGCCGTTCAGGCGCTCGTGTCAGGACGACGGGATTCGCTGCGCTGTTCCCGCCCTGCGCGGTCAGCCCAACCGGTTGGCCAACATCGGGCGTATTGCGGCAGCGGCCATTAACCGCCGGCGTTTGACGCGCAACGAGATGTTCATGTCACCTGCACACATCGCGAACCTGACGATACACATCGGCGCTGGAACTGTGGCGTTGGCAATCGGTTTTTTTCTACTCACCACCCGGAAGGGAACAGCCAGGCACCGCCGCTGGGGCCGCATTTTTTGCTACTTCACCTTGCTGGTGTGTTTATCGGCAGCCCTGGGTATTGTGGCCTTTCGGTTTCTTCCACTGTTTGCCGTGCTTGCGGTTCTTGTCTTTTATCAACTTGTCAGTGGCTGGCGTTCCGTCTATACACAGGACCGCGGCCCAGCGGTGATTGACGGGGTCTGGACGGTAGTCGCCGCTGCGTTCGCCGGCGCTTTGGTTCCAGTGTTGCTTTCGGCTCCTGGCGGCGCAAACATCACGGTCTATTCGTCACTGGGCGCACTGGCAGCCATTCTTCTTTATGACACGGCGCGGTGGCTGTTCCCACGCCGGTGGTTTCGCTTGCTATGGCGTTACGAGCATAGCTACAAGTTGATTGCTTCAATCTTTGCCTTGCTTTCAGCGTTGATCGGCAATGTAGTGCGTATTGGGCAGCCTTGGTCGCAGATTGCACCATCAGCGGCAGGATTACTGATCATTTTGTGGTTCTTCTACCGGTCATATCGACAAGACCCGACCATCCTCGCGGCATCGTCGGCGCGCGTTTAGAGAAGAAAGGCCGAAAACGGATCCGGTTGAGAGGCTCCTGGCACGCAGGTTGGGGTGAGGTACGAACCCCAACACGCAACGCATCCATCTGCGATGATGTTGAGGCTCGCATTTGCTCACCCGGGCTGCTTGGTGCCATGAACGGCTCGTCGCAATGACACAATCTTTCACAAGCATTGCGATATATCGCTACGAAGCGAAAATCAACGTCACTTCCTTTGCGTCCAGCACTCGCCACGATCCCGGTGCCAGCTCGCCCAGCTTCAATCCACCTATCGATAGGCGGTGCAACGTTTCCACGTGATTGCCGGTGGCGGCAAACATGCGGCGCACCTGGTGGTAGCGACCCTCGGTCACGGTCAGCCGCGCATGACGCGGCCCCAGGACGTCGAGCTTTGCAGGTGCCAGCGGTTGCTTTTCCGATTCGAGCATCAGCGTGCCGCTGGCGAACATCGCGCCTTCGTCGCCGCGCAGGTCTTGCGCCAGCGTCGCCTCGTAGATCTTGGTCACCTGGGTCTTGGGCGAAATGATCCGATGCAGCAGCGCGCCATCGTCGGTGAACAGCAGCAGGCCGGTGGTATCGCGATCGAGCCGGCCGACGGTGGACAGCGACGGTGAGCGCACGCGGTAGCGCGGCGGCAGCAGATCGTAAACGACTCGGCCCGGATCCTTGCGCGAACAGGTCGCGCCGAGCGGCTTGTTCAACATCAATACCAGGCCCGGCGGCTGGATCGAGCGGCTCGTCGTCGACGCGGATCGTCTCGTGGGGCACCACGTCGTCGGCATACAGCACCTCGCCGTCGGCATCGGTGATACGCCCGCTGCGGAACAATCGGGCCACCTCCTTGCGGCTGCCGTAGCCGAGGTTGGCGATCAGCTTGACCAGTTTCATGCGCGTGCTCCCTTCGCGGCGATCACCTTGAATCCTTCTTGCGTCACCAGCGTGCGCACCTCGCTGAATCGCTGCATCCAGAATCGCCTCGTACGGCAGGTGGCGGTTTGCCACCAGGTACAGGCGCCCATCCGGCAGCAAGCGCGTCGGCGGCACTGGCGATGAACGCGCGGCCCAGCTCGGGCAGATCGGCGCGACCCTGGTGGAACGGCGGATTGCTGACGATGGCGTCGTAGCGCTGCGGCAGGCCGCGCGTGACATCGTGCCAGTGCACGGCTACGTCCATCTTGCGGCTCGACTCTCGCGCTGCGCCCGCGCCAGGTTGATCCGCGCCGGCTCCATCGCGCGCGCTTCGGCCTCGTACAGGTCGATCGCACTCGACCTGCGGGCAACGCGCCATCAGCTGGCAGGCGAGATAGCCATAGCCGGCGCCCAGATCCGCCACCCGCCCGTGCAAGTCCGGCGGCAGATGCGCTCGCCAGCAACGCGGAGGCACGGTCGACGCGATCCCAGGCGAACAAGCCGGGACGACTGATGTAGCCATCGGCGATCGTGCGTGGCGCATCCAGCGCCAGCCATTGCGCCAGCAGCGCCTGATCGACATCGCCCGGATTCGGGCGTCGCCCAGAACACCCGGCATTTGTGCTTGGACAAGTGTTGCACGGCGCCGGCCAGGCGGGTCAGATCGCCCTCGCCGGACTTCGCACCCTCGGCATTCGGCATGCGGCCAACACCGTGCCGCCCGGCGCCAGCCAACCCAGAGCACGCGCAAACAAGGCGCGTGCCTCGTCGCGCTGGCGCGGCGGCAGCACCAGCACCAGCGCAAATCGCTCGTCCGGCATCCGGCTCGCCCACACGCAGTCCCTGGCGTGCCAGTTCATCCGCGAACGGCATGAAACTCTGCTCGCACAAGCCAGCCGGCTGCGCCATTTCGCGCAGACGCAAGCCGGCGCGCGCGCGCAGAAACAGCACGCGGCCGTCCGCCGGCAAGGCCAGCCCGGAGGACTCGAAAGGCACAAACAGCGCAGCCAGCGCCGCGTCGGGCGCTGGCGCACGGATTCCGGTGGCTCTCACGTCAAACCTTCAGCAACGAATCGTGGGCAATAGTGTAGTTGCGCAGCGCGCAGGCAGGGGTGAGGAGTGAACCCCAACCTGTAACGCATCCATGTGCGAAGATGCCAAGGTTCCTTCATTGAATCAACTTGTCTACTATCGGCAGCGGACTTGGCGTCGCGGCGTTGGTTGCCATTCACGTCTACAGATGCGCTGCACGCCAGCCTCATGATTTCATATCTGATCCTATCGGAGGTAATGGATGCAAGTTATGGCGAAACGGTCCCTGCGCATCGTTGACGGCCTTGCCTTTTCATTTCCCGCGTCTCGTGGCTGCAATTGTGGCGTGGGCGACGGCATGCGTGTCTTGGAGCAGGACACGCGGGTCACTCGCTATCTTTTTGGCGGTGGCAGCGAAATCAAATGCAAATTTCCGATTCCTTTCTGTTGTGTCTGTGCGCCGAGCGCGGCGCGCAGACCGCCGGGCCTGTTTGGACGATTGCTTGTAGTTCTGCTTTCTTTTGCGATCGCAGCGGCTGTTCTCGTTGGCATTGGAGACTTCGCGTTGCACTCCACATTCATTGCGACGTATCTATTTCCAGTGGCCACTCTGGCTGGTGTGCTTTTTACAGTTTTTTTTAACGCGCTCAGGCGGCCACGAGTACCGCAAACGAGTTTTAATCGGCCTGTCCGAATCACAAAGATGGGTCAGGAGTTCGTTTCCGGCACTGTCAAGAAAATCCGGCGTGCATTCGCAAATGAAAGTTATAGAACTGACTTCGTGCGTTTGAACGACGCAGTAATCAAAAGGCAGCTTGTTGAAGCTGTCAGCATCTGACTACGGTGAGGCACGCAGCCCGAGTTGCACGTACCCAGCTGCGAAGATGTTGGTTTTCGTGTTCGCTCAACGCAGCCTGCTTGCTGCGCAAGAATGTGCCGGAGGCTTAGCCAGGTCATGCTGCTGCGATCAGCCGCTCCCGAAGACGCGCTAGCCGTTGCCAAAGTGCATGTTCGATCCTGGCAGTCGGCGTACCGGGATTTGCTGCCGAAAGGGTATTTGGATCAATTGCGTCCCGAGGATCGAGCAAAGCGCTACGACCTTGGCGCGACCGATCCCGGCAAACCCTCAACCATCGTGGCGGAGGTAGATGGCGCGATCGTGGGTTTCGCGACCGTCGCTCCCGCTCAGGACCGCGACGTTCGGGGTAGTGGTGAGCTCTGCGCGTTGTACGTCGACCCGGACTGGTGGGGACGACATGTTGGACGTGCCTTGATCGAGCAGGCGCGCGCTCGCCTGCTCATGCTCGGATTTCACGATGCTGTTCTATGGGTCATGGTGGGCAACGCACGCGCCGAACATTTCTACGGATGTGATGGTTGGCATTGCGACGGGGAGCGGCGAACAGCGACGGTGTGGAGCACGACGGTCAATGAAATCCGTTATGGGCGGCGGATCGCAGAGCAATAGCGCGCAGGCAGGGGTGAGGAGCGAAACCCTACCTGTGACGTGGCGGTTTGCGATGATGTTGGGTTTCGGATTCGCTCAACCCAACCTGCGTAATCAACCGGCAAGCGTCGCATTGTCGATGACAAACCGGTATTTCACGTCGCTCTTCACCATGCGGTCGTAAGCCTTGTCGATTTCCCGCGCTGCGATCATTTCGATGTCGGCGACGATGCCTTTCTCGGCGCAGAAATCCAGCATTTCCTGGGTTTCGGGGAGTCCGCCAATCAGCGATCCGGCAATCGCGCGGCGTTTGAAAATCAGATTGCCGATGTTCGGCGACGGATGCGGATGCTCGGGCACACCGACCAGGACCATGGTGCCGTCACGCTTGAGCAGACTCGAGTAGGCGTCCAGCGAATGACTGGCGGCGACGGTGTTGAGGATGAAATCGAAACTGTTGGCCTGGGCTTTCATTTCCTTTTCGTTGCGCGACACCACCACTTCGTCCGCACCGAGATCCCGCGCATCCTGGCGCTTTTTCTCCGAGCTGGTGAAGGCGACCACGTGTGCGCCCATGGCGTGCGCGATCTTCACTCCCATGTGGCCGAGTCCGCCGATGCCGACGATTCCCACTTTCTTGCCCGGACCGACGTTCCAGTGGCGCAGCGGCGAATAGGTTGTTATTCCCGCACACAGCAGCGGCGCGACGGCGGCGAGCTGATCTTCCGGGTGGCGAATCTTCAACACGAACTTCGCGTCCACCACGATGCGCTGCGAATAGCCGCCCAGGGTGTGTCCGGGCGCGTCTTTTGTCGGGCCGTTGTAGGTGAGCGTAAAACCGTTCTCACAATATTGCTCAAGGCCCTCGTCGCACGCTGCGCAATGCTGGCAACTGTTGACCAGGCACCCGACGCCGACGGTATCGCCGACCTTGAATCCGCTCACCTCGCTGCCGACGGCGCTGACATGTCCGACGATTTCGTGACCGGGTACGCACGGATACAGCGTGCCACCCCATTCGGAACGCACCGTGTGCAGATCGGAATGACACACGCCGCAGTAGGCGATATCGATCTGTACGTCGTGCGGCCCCGGTTTGCGGCGCGTGATGTCGATCGGCTCGAGCGGCTTGTCGGCGGCGTGGGCGCCGTAGGCTTTGGTTGTCATGGTGGAATCCCGCATTGGTTGATGGTCAACGGAATCGGTACGTCGGCCCGATACGATATGCCTCATTCGTCACTTTCTCCAATCGTGCAGGCACGTTGCGATCCGACAACGCCTGGATGGCGATGTGGCTCTCGTTCGTTGCGGGAGTGACTCTGTGCGAATGACCATGTGCAGCATGGCACGATGGTCGTTCAGGACGTGTGATCCCGGGTCACTTCGTTGACGGCGCGAATCGTATTCAACGCGCACGGATGGCCGATGCAGGGCAGAGGTTGCGTGACCGCGCCGATCCGCGTGTTGCGATCATTGCCGACGGCGAAATTGCCCTTCACCCGGGCGGCCACCTTGGGTGTGGTTGTGTTGCTGTTGCTTGACGATGGGCACGCGCGACCGCTGCAATGATTGTTGGCGGCGCGCGCGGCGTTACCTGTCCACAGTGGCCGCAAGATGCGCGGGATAGCGGTCGCCGTGCACCGTAATTGCTGCAAGCGCTTGCTCGATATGCCGCAAGTCTTCGGCATCGAGCGATATCGCCAACGCCGCGATGTTTTCCTGCAGCCGCTGCAGCCTGGTCGTGCCGGGAATCGGAACGATCCATGGCTTTTGCGCCAGCAGCCAGGCCAGCGCGATTTGTGCGGGTGTGGCGTTCTTGCCGGTGGCAATGCGACCGAGCAGGTCGATCAACGCCTGATTGGCCCGGCGTGCGTCGGCTGCGAAGCGCGGAATCCTGGAACGGAAGTCGTCCTTGGCAAAGGCGGTCGTCGCATCGATCTTGCCGGCCAGGAAACCCCGCCCGAGCGGACTGAACGGAACAAAGCCGATACCCAGTTCCTCGCAAGTCGGCAGGATTTCCTTTTCCGGTTCGCGCCACCATAGCGAATATTCGCTTTGCACGGCGGTGACCGGTTGCACCGCGTGCGCGCGGCGAATCGATGCCACGCCGGCTTCGGACAAACCGAAGTGCTTCACCTTGCCTTCGGCGATCAGGTCCCTGACTGTGCCGGCCACGTCTTCCATCGGCACAGTCGGGTCCACGCGATGCTGATAGAACAAGTCGATGCGATCGGTCCTCAGACGCTTGAGCGATGCTTCCGCTACCGCACGGATGCGGGCAGGGCGGCTGTCCATCCCGGCCGACGCCACGCCGTCCCGGAAACCGAACTTGGTGGCGATGACCACGCGATCGCGCAGCGGCGCCAACGCCTCGCCGACCAGTTCCTCGTTGGTCAGTGGCCCGTAGACTTCGGCGGTATCGAACAAGGTCACGCCGGCCTCGACCGCCTGCCGCAGCAAGCTGATCGCCTCTTGCCTGGGCATGGGCGTTCCATAGGCATGGTTGAGTCCCATGCAGCCAAAGCCCAATGCAGAGACTTCGAGTTTGCTGTCGCCAAGCGTACGCATCTTCATTTTCGTGCTCCGGATCGATTGTGATTGCCTAGAGTCTGACCGCATTCCGTATGTTTGATTAGACAGGACAATGCGAATGTACTTATGATCTTTATTCATCAATCGCCGGCGGCCAATGGCACGCGAGAACTACAACGATCTGCTGGCCTTCCTGGCTGTGGCGCGCGAACGCAGTTTTACCCGCGCCGCGGCTCAGCTTGGCGTATCGCAATCTGCGCTCAGCCATACCATTCGGGGACTTGAGGCGCGCCTCGGCCTGCGCTTGCTGATCCGAACCACACGCAATGTCGCGCCCACCGAGGCGGGCGAGCGCCTGCTCAATAGACTGACGCCCAATTTTGAGGACATCGACCAGGCGCTCGCCAGTCTGGGCGAACTGCGCGACAAGCCCGGCGGACGCATCCGCATCACGACCAGCGAACATGCGGTGACCACCATACTCTGGCCTGTCTTGCGCAAATTCCTGCCGAAGTATCCCGACATTCACGTCGAACTGATCAGCGATTCCACCCTGACGGATATCGTGGCCGAACGCTTTGATGCCGGCGTACGCATGGGAGAACAAGTGGCCAAGGACATGATCGCGGTGCCGATCGGGCCACGCATGCGCATGGCGGTGGTCGGTTCGCCGGATTACTTCGCCTCGCGCCCGCCGATCAGGACGCCGCGCGACCTCACCGGACACGATTGCATCAACATCCGCTTTCTGACCCGTGGCGGGTTGTACGCGTGGGAGTTCGAGAAGAACAAGCGCGCGCTGAATGTGCGCGTGGAAGGGCGCCTGACATTCAACAATATCCAGCACATCCTGACCAGCGCAATCGACAGCTTCGGCGTGGCTTATCTGCCGGAAGACATGGTCGTGACCGATATAGCCAAAGGCAAGCTGCGGCGCGTGCTTGGCGACTGGTGTCCGCCGTTTCCAGGTTATCACCTGTACTATCCGAGCCGTCGGCAACACACGCCTGCGTTTGCGCTGTTGGTCGAGGCGCTGCGTTTCAAGGCCTAGTGAAGCACTACACCAGCAATCCAGCGTTGCGGTCGGTCATGCGCAAGCAAGCGGCCGAATGGGGACGCTCGCCGTCCGACTCGCCTCGCCCGACCGCGACCGTTGCCATGGTCAGGTCCGCACGCAGGCATGCGACGTTTCAGTGGTCCTCGGCCTCCAGCGTTGTCCAGCAGATGGCCAATAGCGACATACCGGCAATCACCGACATCACGGTGATGGCGGATGGCGACGGCTCGCCACTGATCCAGTTCCGCCAGCCGACATCCAGCAGAGGCGTAGACAGGAGGCTGAGCCAGCAAGCCGCTATTCCGGCGAAGATACCGGCCGGCAAGGGCCACACCGCCCGGCGGCGGCGTGGCGGCAAGCGTTGCATCACACGATCGGAAAAACCGTCATCGGGCACCGCGCCATCGAACTGCCTGCGCAGCAGGGTCTCGATTTCATTGTCGTCTGAGTGATTCATGTCGTTTGCTCCGCGTCGACATGCTGCCACGCCGCCAGCCATGTCTTCAGTTTCGTCTTGCCGCGAGTCGCGTGGGTTTTCACTGTGCCAAGCGGCATTGCCAGTACATAAGCTGCTTCTTCGTGACTCAAGCCCAATTGTGCGCAATGCAACAGTACGCTTTGCTCGTCGCTGGACAAGCGTTGCATCGCACGTTCCAGATCCAGTTGCACATCGATCGCGCAAGTCGGCACCGGCAGTGCTTCAGACTCTCCACCATCGCCGGCATCGCCATCCTCGAGTGGCCACGATTTTTTCCGGCACAGTTGCAGGAAACAGGTATAGGCAACGCGGTAAAGCCAGGTGGAGAAGCGCGCTTCTCCACGAAACTGGTCGAGCTTGCGCCAGGCCAACAAGAAGGCCTCTTGCGCCAGATCGTCGGCCGCGGCATGGTCGCCACGCAGCAGGCGACGCAACTGCGCGCGCACCATGCCCTGATGGCGACGCACCAATTGCTCAAACGCCCGCGGGTCATTGCCCAGCCGCACCCGCGCCACCAGTGCCTGATCGATGCGCGCCTCGGCGCCGCTGTCAGCCACGCACATTCTCGCGCCGATTCAACCACCAACTGGCGAGGTAACCAAAACCGATCATCAGCGGCAACAATCCAAGCCCCCACAGGCTGTGGATGCTGAGGCCGTTGTCCAAGGTGCCCGGCAACGCGAGGACCATGACCATCAGGCCAAGGCCGCCGCCAATCAGTACCAGTGCGCGGCGTCGTTCGGAATAGACGACGTTCGGTTCGACCAGCAACTCGGGTGGCAACGCGACGCCTTTGTCGGCCAGTTGCAGCATGGTTTGATAGCGCGCCTGCGTTTGCCGATAGCGGTAACGCAGCAGGATCAGGACGATCAGCACGGGGGCCATGATCACGATGAGGGGTATCAGCAAGTAGATCGATTGCATTGAAACGCTCCGCAATGACGTTGAGTGAGTGGTGGACAATTAACCGGGGTTGTTGTCGGGGTCTCAGGGTTTCGTGCCTCGGGCGGCGAGCAGGTCGGCGATGTGCTCGGCCAGCAGCCATGTTTGAGTCTGTCCTTCATTACTGGTCAGAGCCACAGCGCCGCGGGTTTCCCAGATCATCTCCAAGTCCGTCGTTTCGCCTTCGATGCCGCCCTGGTGTCCACGAATGTGCCGCCCATGCGAGAGTCGCTCGTCGATACCGGCTCCGATGCTGCCGGGCCCCGCGGGCACCGGGTCCTTGAACATTTTTGTCAGGGTGACCGGTTTGAGCAGCTTGCCGCTGCGCAAAGCTGCGGCAAAACGAAGCAGATCGGCATTGGTGGAGTAAGCGTCGCCGGCCGGACCACCCTTGAAGGGTATTCTCATCCAGTTCGCCTTCCACTGTGTCGAAAACGGGTTCTCGTGAAAATAGCCGACAGCCAGCCTCGGCGTTACCTCGTCCAGGGCGTTGAATCCGCTGGAATGCATGCCTGCGGGCGCGAAGACATGGCGCTGGATGTAATCGAAATAGCGCTCGTGGGAGACGTTCTCGACGATGCGACCGAGCAAGACGTAGCCGGCGTTGCTGTAATTCAACTGCTTGCCGGGCTCGCCGACCACGGGTTGGCGAGCAATGAGGTCCAGATAGTCAGCGGGATTGACGTACTTGTCACGATGCTCGAAGAACGCCGGAACCAAGAAATCGCCCAGGCCCGACGTGTGATGCAGTAGTTCCCACACGGTAATCTTTTTCGCCGCGGCTTGATCGGGATACTCTGGAACCAACTTGGCGAGCGCAGAATCCCACGTTAGCTTGCCGGCTTCGACAAGTTGGCCGATGGCCACGGCGGTGAACATCTTGCCTGCCGACGCCACACGAAATCTTGTCTGCCGATCGATCGGCAGGCTGAAATTGCGCTCGGCCAGACCGCGACATTCATCGAACACCGTCTTGCCATCATCGGCGACGGTCACGCAACCGGAGAAGCCATCTGCACGCACCAGCCGATCCAGCGCAGTGTGAATCACATGTTTCATCTGCTCATGCGAAACCGCTGCTTTTGGCCAGTCGGCATACATTGCAGGATCATCCATCGGGTACAGTTCCGCGTGCCCCAGCTTGTCGGGCTGCGCCGGATCGCCAGCCAGCACGAACAAGACCAACCGGCCGCCGCGATGCACCTTCACGGTCAACACCAACAGGCCTTGTTGGGTGTGCGCGTCGGTAAGGTTCACACCGCCGCTGTCGCGCACCGCCGAGACCAGGCCGTTGACGAAATCGGCCGCACCGTCCTTGTCGATGGCAGGGGACAACACCGTCGGCGCCCATGCCCGTATTTGCTCGGGCGTGTCGTTATTCACATGGTGTATCAGTTCACTGCCGATCCTGCCGACCGGGGTGTCGAGCACGGTCGTTGATGCCGCGGCCGTCACTGCGGCGGGGGCGCACAACAACGCGGCAAGGGTGATAGTCGACAGCACAACACCCAGGCGCAGCCTGTGCATTGCTATCCGGGAAGGGTTGTTCATCAGTCGTGTTCCTGTAGGTGCGCGCGCCACCTGCATGCAGATCGGTGGCACAAGGTTTGGCGAGGTTCGCGCAACTGCAACCGTTGCAGTTGTCGGCAGGTTGGATGCGTCGACATTGCAATTTGGATTCATCACTCGCTTGAAACGCGGCTCGCACACCGATGACCCTGACGCCGGGCATTGGACCAAAGCGCTTCGTGGATGTGGCCGCTGTCGTCAACGCGTTCGGCCGGGCAGACAAGGAAATCTTTTTTCCGGCCCGAGATGGTAGGTCCGGATTCCGGTCGTGCCTTGATGACTCCCGACCGTTCCATCGAGTGGACGCAATTGATTGCCCGAAAGCGGTCGCGCGCGGATGTCGTCAAGGGAGCCTTGTCGCCCATGATCGAAGTTTCGCCACACGGACGATTTCAGGCGTGCCAACCCGACCATCAACCGCAGAACCCTGGATCAGGACGCCGCGCCTCCACGTTGCTTGTCGCGCGCCTTCACCATGTCGTGCTTGCGCAACAATGCGCGCAGTTGGTGATAGCTGAGCCCCAGTAGCGGCGCGGCTTCGACCTGGTTGAAGCGGGCTGCGGCGAGTGCACGCTCGACCAGATCAAGTTCGAGGCGGGCAACTTCCGACTTGAGGTCGCATGGCAGACGAATCGATTCTTCGACCGTTGCCGCGGTTGCACCTTCCGGCTCGTCCTCGACGGGCGGGCGGAACGCGGAAACGAACGGATCGAAAACGATGACATCGACCGGCCCGTCGCCGTTTGCGCGATGCACGGAGCGACCGATCACATTTTTCAATTCACGCACATTGCCCGGCCACGCATACTGCATCAGCGCGGTACGAGCGCGCTCGGTAAAGCCGGCGAAAAGTTCGCGACCCAGTTCGCGGCTGATTTCGACGGCGAAATGCTCGGCAAGTGTAAGTATGTCTGCGGTGCGCACGCGCAGTGGCGGAACGGTCAAAACGTCGAAAGCCAACCGGTCGAGCAGGTCGGCACGAAATTGACCGTTGCGCACGGCGGCCGGCAAGTCGGTGTTGGTCGCCCCGACAATGCGCACATCGACCTTCAGCGTCTCGTTGCCGCCGACGCGTTCGAATTGCCCGTATTCGACGGCGCGCAGAATCTTTTCCTGTACGCGTAACGAGACCGTGGCCAGTTCGTCCAGAAACAGCGTGCCGCCATCGGCCTGTTCAAAACGGCCGATGTGGCGACGGGTAGCGCCGGTGAATGCTCCTGCCTCGTGGCCGAACAACTCGCTTTCGAGCAAGGCCTCGGTCAGCGTCGCGCAGTTTAGCTTGACCAGCGGAGCCTTCCAGCGTGGCGACAGATAATGCAGGCGTGCGGCAATCAGTTCCTTGCCGGTTCCACGCTCGCCGATGACCAGTACCGGCTTGTCGACGGTGGCCGCGCGCGAGGCATGTTCCAACACATTCAGGAACGCCGGCGACTCGCCAAGCATGGCCGTAGTGTCGTGATTGATGGAGGAAGGATCCGGCATGGGGCATCACTGGGTTGCCGCGGACGGGTGTGCGGGGACACCAAATCAACTAGACCTTGGCGATATTGTTTGCGCTATATGATAGCTAAATTGACTATTACTAAGTCAAGATAACTTTCAGAAAATCCAACGATCAATCGCAAAGCCACAAAAAAGACTTGTATATCAATTAGATAATGGAATTTCAATGTTTGGCACAGTGCCTGCTATAGCAGCGATGTGGTCTTTCACTTTTCATGAGGTAAGCAAGCATGAGCGTCTTTTCGAGAATGAGCGACATCGTCAACTCCAACATCAACGCGATGCTGGACAAGGCGGAAAACCCGCAAAAAATGGTGCGACTGATCATCCAGGAAATGGAAGACACGTTGGTGGAAGTGCGTTCCGCCGCAGCGCGAGCGATCGCCGATCGCAAGGAACTGGAACGGCGCGCCAGCCACGCCACGCGCGAGGCCGACGAGTGGCAGCGCCGAGCGGAGCTGGCGATCACCAAGGGCCGCGACGATCTGGCGAAAGCGGCGCTTACCGAAAAGAAGCACATGCAAGTCGCACAGGCCTCGCTCGAAGAGCAGCGCAAGGAAGTGGTACTGGGCCTGGCCAAACTCAACGACGACATCGCGGCTTTGCAAGCCAAACTGGCCGATGCCAAGCATCGCCAGAAGTTGCTCGAGACCCGCCATGACACGGCCGCCAACCGCCTGAAGGCGCGTAGTCACATCCACGACAAGCGCATCAACGACGCGCTGGGCCGTTTCGACCACTACGAGCGCAAGCTCGAGGACATGGAAGGCAAAGTGGAAGCCTACGACCTGGGCAAACAGCGTGACCTGGACCGCGAATTTGCGGATCTGGAAACCGATGAACACGTCGAAGCAGAGCTGGCGGCACTGAAACAGCGCATGGGCCCGCAAAATACCGCCAACAAGTAACAAGCGCCAAATGCCAAGTGGCGACAAGATGGAAAGCCGTGTGAACTCGCTGGCAACGATTCTCGACACACACGAGTCCGAATGGAGAGACACGGCATGAACCGTACACGTGACGAATACCTGCGGCGCCGGCTTTACCGCAACCCGGAACGCGCAGTGATCCTTGGTGTATGCGCTGGCATGGCGGAATACTCCGGCTGCCCGACGTGGTTGACGCGCGGCGGTAGCATTGCTCTGGGGTGGTTCTTCCCGATCGCCGTCGTCTTCGCATATGGCGTTGCTGCCTTGATCTTGCCGACGCGACCGCTGCGCTTTTGCGGCGAAGGCGATGAACGCAGCTTCTGGCAATCCGGCAATCGCGCCGCCACGGGAGGGGACCGATGAAACCCGACGGCGAGTGGCGTACAAGTCGCTTTTACCGCGATCCGCGCAACGGTAAGCTCATGGGCGTGTGTGCAGGCCTGGCAGATTATTTCAGATGGAATGTCACCTTCGTCCGCATCCTTGCAGTCATCACGTTGATCTGGTTCGGCACTTTTACCGCGATTGCCTATCTCGTGCTCGGTTTCATGCTGCCGGACAAGCCGGACAGGCTGTACGATTGGGATACCGATGACAAATACCGGAGCAGCGTCAGGCGTTCGGCGGACGAGACGTTTCGCGACATGCGCCACCGCTTCCGCGAACTGGATAGGAAGTTGCAACGCTTGGAAAATTACGTAACTTCAAGTCGATACGACCTCGATCGCCAATTTCGAAATCTGAAAGATTAGGAATCAATAATGGAAGCTGGTCAGCTCTTCGTATTGTGTATTGTCTTCGCCGCCCTCGGGACCGGCATCCTCAAGCACTACCTGCGCCTGAAGCAGGAACAGCCACGCGAAAACCCCCAGTACCAGGCGCGTATCGATGCCCTGGAGCACCGCGTGCAAACTCTTGAGCGCATCGTTACCGACAAGGGATACGACCTCAAACGCGAATTCGACCGCCTGTAAACATCCCGTTGAATCCGCCTTGCCGGGTGAACTGGTAAATGGTCGTGGCTGCAAGCTGGTATTGCCGGACAAGGCAGCGGCCAGTATTGCGGTTCAACCGTTTGTTCGTCAGCGTGTTGCACTTGGTTTGGACATCGGCGAATCTGTATTGTGTCTTGTTTGCCTGGAATGCCGATGACCGAGTCCGATTCCTATATTCCTCCCAAAATCTGGCAATGGAACAAGGAAAGCGGCGGGCGTTTCGCCAGCATCAATCGGCCCGTTGCCGGAGCCACCCACGACAAGCAGTTGCCGGTCGGTCGTCATCCGTTGCAGCTTTATTCGTTGGGCACGCCCAACGGAGTCAAGGTGACGGTGATGCTGGAAGAGTTGCTGGCGCTGGGGTACGCGGGTGCCGAATACGACGCGTGGTTGATCCGCATCGACGAGGGCGATCAGTTCGGCAGCGGCTTCGTCAAGGTCAATCCGAACTCGAAGATTCCTGCGCTGATGGATTACAGCTGCGCGCAGCCGGTGCGGGTATTCGAGTCGGGGGCAATACTGCTGTATCTGGCGGAAAAGTTTGGCGCCTTGCTGCCGAGCGATCATGCGGCGCGCACCGAATGTCTGTCGTGGCTGTTCTGGCAAATGGGAAGTGCGCCATTTCTCGGCGGGGGCTTCGGCCATTTTTATGCGTATGCTCCGCTGAAGATCGAATACGCCATCGATCGTTATGCGATGGAAGCCAAGCGCCAGCTCGACGTGCTCGACCGGCACCTCGCCACGCACACCTATCTTGCCGGAGACGACTATTCGATTGCCGACATTGCGGTGTGGCCGTGGTATGGCGTACTCGCCGAAGGTCGTCTATACGATGCCGGCGAATTTTTGCAGGTCGACACCTACAAGCATGTACAACGCTGGGCGGCGGCGATCGCCGCGCGCCCGGCGGTGCGTCGTGGGCGCATGGTCAATCGGGTCTCTGGGGAATTGTCCAGCCAGCTGCGCGAGCGGCATGATGCAAGCGACTTCGAAACGCGTACCCAGGACAAACTGCAGCCGCCTGAGGGTGCCGATCCGGCGTGAGAAAACATCCGGGTCTGATCGACGGCCGGTATGCACGCCACGCCCGCCGCGTGCACGGATGATACTCGGCCTCACACGATCACGGTCCTGAACAACCGCGCAAAGTTGCCTCCGAGAATCTTCTCGATGCGCGCGTCGCAGTGTCCGCGCTGTGACAGAAGTGTGGCTATGCGCTCGAAGCGCAGCGGTGTGTTGAGGTCGGGTGCAAATGTATACGAGTCGGCGCGTTCGCCGGGAGCGGCGATGCCGCGTTTGCGGCGGTCGGCGATCTGGTCGGCGAATTGTTGCTTGAATGCCGCGCTGATATCGACGGTTGGTATCGTGCCGTCGGTACCGATGCCGACGTGGTCTTCGCCGCACACCTGCACGGCGTGTTCGATGTGGCGGATCACGTCATCGGCCATGACCTGTCCGGCATCGCGCAGGTAGGGCATGACGTAAACGCCGAAAACGCCGCCGCGCCCGGCGAGCAGCCGCAATTGCGCATCGGGCGTGTTGCGTGGGTTGTCGCTCAGCGCGGCACAGCCGGAATGGGTTATGGCGACCGGTTGCGTCGAAGCTTCGATGCTTTCCCGGGTCGTGCGGCAGCCACAATGGCTCAAGTCTATGAGCACGCCGCGCTCGTTCATCCTTGCCACCATTTCGAGGCCGAACAGGCTCAGTCCGGCATCGCCGGGTTCCAGGCAGCCGTCGCCCACCAGATTGCGGCGGTTGTAGGTGAGCTGCACGATGCGCACGCCGAAATCGTGGAAGCGGTCGAAGCGGTCGAGATTCTCGCCGTACATCGTCGTGTCCTGGAATCCGTAGACGATGCCAAGTCGCGCGCTGCGTTTGGCCTCGTCGAGCTGCTCACCGCGTGTCACCTTCAACAGCACATCGGGATGCGCCGCGATTTGCGCATCCCAGTAGGCGATGCTGCGAACGGCGTGTTCGTAGTCGTCGCTGTAGCTGCCGACGTTGCCGAGCGTGAAGTGCAGTGCGGTGACTCCGGATCTGCGGATATCCGTCAGTACGCCGGCGTCGAGTCCTGCATGGCGATTGGCGCTTCCGAAGCGGTCCGGATCACCGCAAGCATCTATGACCATCGCATCGCGATAGCGCGGCCAGCCTGGCGGCACAATCTTCGTGTTGGCGTCGCTGCGATCCGCGGTGGTTGCCGGCGATGCGATCATGCTTGCTCCAGTGGTTGAAACACTCTCGCGGTTCAGGTTGCCGTGCGATCCGCTCGAGTTTTCAGAACCGCAGCGACAGGCAACTCAGCGCACCATCCATCTTGCGAAATTCCGACATTTCGACAGTAATCGGGTCGTAGCCAAGATTGCGCAGGCTGGATTCCACCTGCGGGTAGCCCGACGACATGATCACATGTTCGTTGATGTGCAGCATGTTGGCAGCGTAGCTTTCCGCTTCGGGAATGCGCACGACTTCGTATTCGGCGAATGCGGGATGGCCGATCAATTCATCGATCAGGGTCAGGCGGCGTCCACCCAGGTACGAAACGCCGCTTTTCAGATGCAGGATGCCGCCGATGCCACGAATGTCGACCGTGGACGAGGTGAAACCTTCGCGGTCCAGAAACGTCGCCAATCGGTCGGCACCTCGTTGGTTGGTGCGTTCGGAAATGCCGATGAAATAATGCGTGCCCGCGGCGCACACATCGCCACCGTCCAGTGTGCCTGGCGATTCGATGGCATCGACGCGAGAATAGAATCGGCGCAGCGCCGGCTCGATCGCAACGACTTCACCCATTCGACTTGTCGCGCCGGGACGCGTCAAGACTGCACTTTGTGCCGTGACTATCGCGGTGTCTTCAACGAAGGTGGAATCAGGGAAGTTGCTGTCGGCCTCAAGCCAGGTCAACGCGAGCCCGCATTTTCGCAGCGCGTCGCAATAGCCTGCGTGCTGGGCCGTCGCCTTGGCGAAATCGGGCTTGCCCAGATCTACACTGGTCAGGCCCTGTTCGAAATTCACAGCGGGCGGTCGGACGATGGCGCGAGTCAGCATGTCGTTCCTGTGGCGACGAACGGAGTGGTCCGGACAGGGCGGTACCTTAACCGAAATTCCCCGGTCGAGGCGAGTGCGATTCCGGCATCGCGGCTTCTTATCGCGTGCGCGGAAAGCAACTATTGCTTTTCAAGCGGTTTGGCGCGATTGTGGAGCGCAGGTTCCTGCGATCGGTTCATTCATGGGTAGCACCGGGCCTTTTCCAATCGAGGGTGGCTGTAGCTGCGCTGGTGTGCGTTACCGCATGCACAGTGCTCCGATGTTCGTGCACTGCTGTCATTGCACGTGGTGTCAGCGCGAAACGGGGTCGGCGTTTGCGCTCAACGCGCTGATCGAAGCGGATCGCATTGAATTGCTGTGCGGCAGCGTGGACGAGGTGGATACGCCATCGAACAGCGGCAAGGGACAGCGGATCTCGCGCTGCCCGACTTGCCGTATAGCGTTGTGGAGCAACTATGCCGGCGCCGGCAATGCGATCCGTTTTGTTCGCGTCGGCACGCTCGACGAGGCCTTCCGGCTCAAACCCGATATCCACATTTTCACATCGACGAAGCAGCCATGGGTGATCTTGCCGCCGGACACGCCGGCCGTGGCCGAGTACTACGAGCGCAAGAAGTATTGGCCGCAGGCCAGCATCGACCGGCGTGCTGCGCTGTTCCCGCACGAGTGATCGACGTGCTTTCGTGTTGCGGAACCGGACGGCTTCACCAAAGAATGGATCGAATGCAAACTTGAATCAATGCGGGGAGACGACATCATGCTTGTCACCAGCCTGATTTTTGCCTTGGCGCTTGCCACCGACGATCCTTGCGCTCTGCCTCGCGGACGCCACGTGAATGCATGCAGCGAACGCGTGGGGCATTGCTTTGACATGGATATCGACGGCCAGCGTGTTCAGCCGCTCGCCGACGCTGCGATGCGTGCCCGACTGACGGCCCAGGCCGGCGGTTCCAAGCCGGTTTGCTGGGAGCTGCCGAAGCCGACCGCCGGCAACATCGACATTGTGTTGCATTCCAATGCCTATACCTCCCAGTTGGGAGACTTGCGCAAGGGTTACGAAGTCGTCGTCACTGGTCTGGACGGGCAGAAGGTTCCGACCCACAAAGGTCTGCGCAGCGATCCGACGGTGCTGATCGGCGGGTTGCCGATGCAGACCGCGGTCGACGTGATCGATACCAAGCAATTGCCCGCGGGTGCGTATATCGTGCGCGTGCGTGTGGTCGGTAGCCAGGGCTACGAAGACAAGAGCGTGTATCTGCACGTCGTTCACACGCCGGACGGGAACGGCCGATAGGGTCGTTCCCGTCCATCCGGGGCGTGTCCTGGCCTTCGGATGACAACGTTGTCACCCTGCGCTACACTGGCTAACCATTGAACAAATGGGGTGATGCGAATGAATTCCACCACGCAGTTGTCGCCGGACTGGCGCCGGTGGATCGCGGAAAACCTGGCGCGCGGTTGCGATCCGGAATCCCTGATCGCCGACATGGTGCGCAAGAAATTCGACGCCGGTTACGCACGCGGCGCCGTGGTCGGTTTGCTTGGGCGAGACGCCCGCCCGGAGGCGGGGTCGGCGCCGGACAGTGCTTACGTTTACGAAACCCCGCGTCTGCCGCGTGGCAATGTCATTCGCGCGTGCGACCGCGATGTGCCCGTCGTGATGCGCATCGAACGGCCGTTTATTGCGGTTGTCGATGGCTTGCTGAGCAGCACGGAATGCGATGAACTGGTGCAGCGTTCAAAGCGCCGGCTGCGGCGTTCGACCACGGTGGATCCGGCGCGCGGCACCGATGAAGTGATCCCTGACCGCAGCAGCGACGGCACGTTTTTCCCGATCAATGCCGATCCGTTCATCACGCGACTGGATCGGCGCATCTCCGCGTTGATGAATTGTCCGCTGGAACATGGCGAGGGTCTGCAAATTCTGCGCTACCGGACCGGCGGTCAATACACGCCGCATTTCGATTACTTTCCGCCAACCGATCCCGGCAGCCGCACGCCAATGGCCAACGGCGGCCAGCGCGTGTCGAGTCTGATCATTTATCTCAACGACGTCGACGATGGCGGTGCCACGATCTTCCCCGAACTCAAACTCACGGTCGGGCCGAAGAAGGGAGCGGCGGTGTATTTCGAATATTGCAACAGCCGCAACCAGGTCGATCCGATGACGCTGCACGGCGGCATGCCGGTGCTCGAAGGCGAGAAGTGGATCGCCACCAAATGGATGCGCCAACATCGTTACGGACAGCCGTCCGTTTGAGTTGCGCGAAAAAAAAGCCCGGCGGTTTTCACTGCCGGGCTTCAAAATTACCGCAGGTTCATCGTCGCTCCTTCGCGCTCAGCGCCCCAGATCCTGCAGAAAGCGCTGCGTGTATTCCAGCGGCGTGCTGCCCGATACCGAATTGCATATCGGCGAGGCGTAGCCGCTGTTGCCCGAACACGGCGTATCGCGATCCAGCGACCAGAAGTGCAAGCCGACCAGACCATGCGTCGCCGCATAGTTGGTGACGGTATCCACGTCGGACAGCGTAAACACTTCGCTGGACACGTCGTTCACGCCGATCATCGGGGTCAGCTCGATGTGACTGGCCGCGATACCGTAGGTGTGCTGCAGGTTCAATACTGCCTGGATCGCCGACTGCCCCATCTGGCACTGCCCGCCGGATACCACGCACACGCCCGCTGAGGCGCCGCCGAAATCCATGACCATCAGGTTGATCGTGTAGTTGCTCAGTCCGGCGCTCTGGATCGCGTTAACGACCGAGTTGCCGAGCGAATTCAACCCGCCATAGCTGCCGTCGGACGCCGCCAGCGTGGCCAGTGTGAACGAGAAACGCAGGTTCGGGTACTGCGATTGTGCCCACGCGACCTGAGACACCAGATTGCTGATGTCGCTCGCGGTCTGGCCGCCTTCCATGTCGAAATCCACGCCGACCATGTGCGGCGACATGTAGGTATTGATGAAGGTCTGCATGCCGGAATGGCTCGAACAGGTGAACGTGCCCGCCTGGCCGCCGGTGGAAACCACATAGTCGACTCCGGCGTTGGACAGCGCCTGGATATTCGCGTTGGCAAAACCCGTGCGCGACACGCCACCCCAGTTTTCGCTGCCGCACTCACCGCTGGCGAAAGCCAGCGTGATGGCGCCGAGATTGGGGACATGATTCGACACCAGACTGTTTGCGCCGACGACCGGGATCAGGCTGCCGGTGACCGCAGTCGACATCACGTCGGTGTTCCAGTTCAGATTGATGGTGATGTCCTTGTACGGACTGAACAGCAATCCGCTGGGCGTCGGTGTCGGTGTTGGAGTCGGCGTGGGCGTCGGCGTGGGCGTCGGAGTCGGCGTCGGCGTGGGCGATGGCGATCCGCTGCACGAACCCAGCGACGTCCACGGTTGGCCGCTACCGGTCGGTCCGTTGTTGGTGGCCGGGTCGTTGCCCTGCGTCCACCAGTTCGCCTTGTAGTTCACGCTGTTTTCACTGACCAGCGCGCCACCGGAATAGGCAGTGCTCGCGTTCCACGCCGGATCGCAGTCGCCCGACGGGGATGGCGTTGGCGTTGGCGTGGGGGTTGGAGTGGGTGTCGGCGTCGGGGTCGGCGAAGGTGACGGCGAACCACCGCATGCACCATCCGACGTCCACGGTTGACCGCTGCCTGTCGGTCCGTTGTGTGTGGCCGGTTCGTCGCCCTGTGTCCACCAGTTCGCGTGGTAATTCACGCCATTTTCGCTGGCGCTGTTGCCGCCGACGTAGACGGCACCGGCGCTCCATGCCGCAACGCAAGCCGTCTCGGGCGTCGTGCCCGCGGCGTGAACCGTCTTTGCTGGAACTGTTGCCAGGAAGCTCGCGGCCAGCACTGTTGCCAGCGCGTTGCATAAGGCGAGTCGTTTTGGATTGACAGACATTCAACACCTCCCAAGTTGGTGGTCGTACGACCGTAACCGGGACAGCATCCGGAAAGACGCCGTCCATCGATGTACTCCAACCGGAAAAGTTTCGGCGATCCGCTGCCGATGCCGCTTGCTTGCGAGTGCGGCTTTTGTCGAGCTGTATCGGGAATACCCTATAGCAGGATGACAACGTTATCAAGCAAGCATTCCCACAAGTGCGAACTGCGTCACGTTTTCACTCCCGCAGGCGCGACGATGCGTTCAGCGGAGCACGCCCAGTTTCCTGCCCACCTTCACAAAGGCATCGACAGCGCGGTCGATCTGTTCGCGCGTATGCGCGGCACTCATCTGCGTGCGAATGCGGGCCTGGCCTTGCGGGACGACCGGGAAGAAGAAGCCGATGACGTAGATGCCCTCGTCGAGAAGATCAGCGGCGAACTGTTGCGCAAGTTTGGCGTCGTAGAGCATGACCGGCACGATCGGGTGGGTGCCGGGTTTGATGTCGAAACCGGCGTCGCTCATGCGTTTGCGGAAATACAGAGCGTTTTCGTTGACGCGGTCGCGCAACGCGGTGCTGGCGCTGAGCATTTCGAACACCTTGATCGAAGCGGCGACCAGCGGCGGCGGCAAGGTATTCGAAAAAAGATACGGTCGTGAGCGCTGGCGCAGCAGGTCGATGATTTCCTTGCGTCCCGTGGTAAACCCGCCGGAGCCGCCGCCGAGCGCCTTGCCCAGGGTCGATGTGAAAACATCGATCTTGTCCATCACCCCATGAAGTTCTGCTGAGCCGCGTCCGGTCGGACCGACAAAGCCGGTTGCGTGCGAATCGTCGACCATCAACAGTGCGTTGTATTTCTCCTTGAGCTTTGCAATTTCGTCGAGTTTGGCGATGAATCCATCCATCGAAAAAACGCCATCGGTGGCGATCAGTCGCGTGCGTTTGTCCTGCGTTTCGGCGAGATGTTTTTCCAGCTCAGCCATGTCGCTGTTTGCGTAGCGCCGGCGTTGCGCCTTGCACAGGCGAATCCCGTCGATGATTGAAGCGTGGTTGAGCGCGTCGGATATGACCACGTCTTCGTCGCCAAGGATCGTCTCGAACAACCCGCCGTTGGCGTCGAAGCAACTGGTGTAGAGGATGGTGTCGTCGGTGCCGAAGAATTTCGAGATGCCGGCTTCGAGCTGCTTGTGCAAATCCTGCGTGCCGCATATGAAGCGCACGCTGGCCAGACCGAATCCGTGCGTATCGAGTGCGTCTTTTGCCGCCCGGATGAGTTCCGGATTGTCGGCCAGGCCCAGATAGTTGTTGGCGCAGAAATTCAGCACTTCGCGACCGTCGCTGGTCTTGATTGCGGCCGATTGCGGCGTGGCGATGATGCGCTCGGTCTTGTAAAGGCCTTGATCGCGGATCGATTCGAGCTCGGCGGCTAGCCGTTCGCGTGCGGGGTAGGTCATGGCGCGATTCCGGGTGGGGAAGGCACCATTGTCCGCGAATCGTCGGCAAGAGTGAAACAGTACACTGGCAAGTGCGTTCGGTTTGCGCGACGACGACATTAGAATGATGGCGATCGCGGGGATGGCTGGATGAACGAAAAAGAATCGCCGGGGCAATACACGCAAACCCGCAGCGAGAGTGGACGCCACGTCGCACGGTCGGGCAAGCAAAAAGCCGGCGCGAGCAATTGGCGTGAAATCGTCGTGGGCAACCTCGCCATGCTCGCAGCGCGCCCGCTATTCGGAGTGCTGGCTGCCAGCCTGCTGTTGTTCGGCGGCATGTTTCTCGCGGTTGCATGGCAGCTTGCGGTCCAGCCGTTGGTCGATGCCAGCCACTACGCGCCGTTTACCGCGCGAACCAGCGGGCGAATCGTGGAAAGCTGGGCTGCGCTCGAATTCCATCCGGACGCCATGCCCAAAGGCATCCTCTACTGGCAACCGCGAGCCAAGATCGAACATTGCGAGGTGGTTGAATTCGCGGGCGACTGGGGCGCACCGCTGCGGCGTGCGTTCTGCGGCAACCACTTCCAGTTTCGCGACGACTTTCGCCTCGACGACTGGAAGACGCTGGCGCCCGGCATACCATTTGCGTTTGCACGCGACGCGAGTGGTTTTAGCGTCGGCGAAATCCGCATGGACAAGCAAGCGTTTGATTGGCTTTCATCGCACGCGCCGAATGACACGTTCCTGCTCAGCAAACCGCCGCCGACCACGGCCCTGGCTGCATTGAAGGAGCAATTCGACAAGCCGCAGGAAATGGCGGTCGCCGGTTGGTCGAGGCCAATGCCGACGTTGGCGCTAGCCTATGATCCAAAGCACCCGGAGCTTGCGATGCCGGCGAAAATTGTCGACGAGCGTCGTACCGGTTTCTGGTTTTTCGGCATCATCATCGGAGTGCTGTTTGCCGTTCCCGGAGTTCTGGTCTGGCGCGCGGGTGTCAATATCCTGTTCATCGGACAATCCGCCGCGGTCGTATGGGTATTGACGTTGCTGCTGCTGCTGGCGCTGCCCTGGTGGGGCGATGTGCTGCCACGAATCGTGGCTCATGCCAATCCGCAAGCGGCCGAAGTTGTCAGCGATATGCTCGACGACATGACGCGCACGACCCGTCTGATCGCTAGCCGTCCCGATGAAGCTTCCCAGGCACACGGCGAACGCATCGTCTGGAATGGCAATCAAGGCGCCTATGCCGATACGTTTGGTCGCGTTGGATTCCGATTGCCGGTGCCGTCGCCGCAAACCGCCGATGCGGCGCGCGCGGCGCTGAGCACGCAAGCCCGAAAATATGTGGCGGGACTTGATTCGGTCGCACGCGTGGTGTTGTTCAAGCGCCTGCGCCAACTCAGCGACGCGAGCCTTAATGATGTGCAGAACCTGTTTGCCGCCGCCGCCGAAGACACCCTGCGCGACGCCAACGCGAACGCCGCCGCGCACAAGGCGGCGAAAGACTTCCTGATTCTGGCTTCCGGTGACACGTATTACGAAGACCAGCTCGACAAGCTCGAAGTGCCGCCGCGTATCCGGTAGTTTTTCGCACTGGTACTGAAGCGTGCTTTTTCACTTCTCACGCCAGCGCGAGAGATCGAAAAAAAGGAAAGTTATCCCGCCGGTGGGAAACGACCGCGCCCCGCGGAGCGTTGACGTTGGTCCGAATCGCTGGTGCCTTCGCGTCGAGATGCGAGGAATCCTGGTTTGGAAGGCGTGTTGAATTCGATCCCGCGAACGTAGGCCGGCGCCCCGTCGTATGCGGCATGCAAGTCGATGCTCCAGCCGCGCCGGGTAAGTTGGCGTTGCGCTAGCACGGATGCGTGACCGGCGATCAACACGGTCTTGTTCGCGCTACGCAATTCCGGCTGATCGATGAACTCGGCAAATTGGCGATTCCAGCTCAGGTAATCGACCGGCAGCGGCAGGATCAAATGTCCGGATGGCATGCGCCAGACGATCGCGGCACCGACGATCAACAGCGAGCCGCCACGGAAATTCGTTTGAGTCTGGATCTGCTTGAGCGCGTCGACAATGAACCGCGCTTCGACTTCGTCATGCGTTGTCGTGGCCAGTTCGACAAGTTCGTTGCAGCCATGTTGCGGCTGGAGAGTTTGCAGCGCATCGGCAAGCGATGTGCGCAGGCTGTCGGTGAATCCGCCGCGCCGCAGGAATTGACGCATCGCATATTCATCGCTGCAGAACCCGAGCAATCGATTGCGGATTATTTCGCGCAACTGTTCCGGCGTTTTCGTCCACACATATTGATTGAGCTTGCCGCTGTCGCCAATGGCGGCGGCCGTGGTGCCGCCGATCAGACCAAGTGCCTGGCTTGCGGAGAATCCTCCCGATGCGGCAGCCCAGGCCAGTGCATCGAGCCTGTCGCGCAGCATCGGATTGCTGGTATCCGGATCGACGCCGAGCGCCTGTGCCAGCTCGCGGCGCTGCTTGCCGAATTTCACCTCGCGCTTGATCTCACGCGCGGACTCCTTGCCGATGCGCGCATACCATGCGTGGTTCTTCACTCCGACGGATTCGGTTGGATCCGGGCTGGCGCGGCGGCGCGCTGTCATCGGGCCGATCGGCGCATGATAGGGGTCGCCCACGTTTTCGAACTTCTTCGACCCGCGATCCGACAGCGATTGCGCGCGATCGGTCCAGGTGTCCCACTGCCGGGCCAGGTACCGCGCCACACCCGTTGGCAGACCGGTCAAGGTTGCAACGGGATGTGTCGCCACAATGAGCAACGCGTTTGCGGTCTTCGCTCCTTTTTGTGCGATGGCGCCAGCGAATGCTTCGGTATGGCTGGCGCGATCGAGAATTTCCAGCGCGGGAATTTCCCCGACCCGAATCGCAAGCATCTGCAGGCTGTCGGCGTGCAACGGACCGAACTTCGTGCCGATCAGGAAATCGGCCATGTAGCCGCGCACCTGAACTTCGGGCACGACCTTGAAGTTTGGGCCGCTCAACAAGGCAGGCTGCACCAGCGCCGCGGCCTGCAGGAATGGCTCCGGTTCGAAGGAGTGATCGATGCGCGCGCCCGCCCGCAGCGATGCAACGCCGGCAATCGATTCATGCAGGAACGCAGAAAGGAATATGGCGAGTAGAAATTTCATCGCTCAACAATCATCCGGTTGCGCATGATTGTCCGACCAGACCGAATCGGGAATGAACGTGCGGACGAGGGGCCGAGGGACCCTCTGATTAACCCTGCGCGGGTGTCACCCGCTCTGTCTGTTCGCAAGACAAGGCGCACTGGCGCAGGCAGGCTGGTTGCCTGTCAAGACAGTGCAACGCAGAATGGCGGACAGACAGAACGGGCCCAACCTGTTGATTTTAGACATGGGGGTGACGCCCAGAAAGCCCGCACCCCGCGCTGCGCGGCTTGTCCAGGCAACCAGCCTGCACTGCGCCACACAGCACGAGTTGCGAACTTTCTGGGTGTCATGCCACCTGCACAGGGTTAATCAGAGGGTCCCTGGTGCTTCGGCGTCACAGGTTGGAGAAAGCGGTCGTAATCGCCGACCAGATTCTGGCCGGAGTTGCCGAGATCGCGCATCAAACCGCTGCAGAGCTTCGGCTCACCCATCAATTTCAGCATGAGCCAGTCGGCAGCCTTGTCCGAAATCGCTTCGTAGCGGTTTTGCCTGGCATAGATTCCGGCAATGTCGCTCGCCTCGTCGAAATTCATGTCGGCAAGAATGCCCGCTCGCGTGGCCCCATCGTAGGCGCTACTGAGCAGCACCGGCGTATTCAAACCATGCCACTGGTCGATGTTGGTGCAATTGGTTGGAGGATGGCTGCCGTCGAGCGCAGCCTGCAATGCCGCCACTACTTGTTTGTCGTAAGCCACGGTCTTTGCGACAGCGACCCGATTGGAACGCACCTCGGCATGGATTGCGGTCCTGGCTGTCGCCACGCGCTCGGCGGTTTCGCGCCGGGATTGCCATTCATTGATTGCCAGCGCCAGCAGAATGCCGAGCACGACGGCAAAAGTTTCCACAGCCACTTCGGCTAGGTTGATGGCGTCGCGCCGAAACCACTGGCGGCGCGGAGTTTTTCGTGGCGCATCTTTGCCGTCGTCGGCCGGCTTCAATTCCACGAACACACGACCTTGCCGCAATTGCCGGACTCCATCAGGTCGAAGCCTTTCTGGAAATCGTCGATGTGGATCTGGTGCGTGAGGACTTTCTGCAACGGAAATCCAGTAAGCAACATTTGCGTCATTTTATACCAGGTCTCGTACATGCGCCGGCCGTAGATGCCGTGCAGTACCAGGCCCTTGAAGATGACCTTGTCCCAGTCGATGCCGGCGCCGTTCGGCAAGATGCCGAGCAACGCGACTTTGCCGCCGTGATACATGCAGCCGAGCATGTCGTTGAAGGCGCGCTGATTGCCGGACATTTCCAGACCGATGTCGAAACCTTCGATATGCAGGTCCTGCACGACATCCTTCAGCGACTGCTGGGATACGTTGACCACGCGTGTCGCCCCCATGTCGGCGGCAAGCTTGAGGCGGTAATCGTTGACGTCGGTCACGACGACGTTGCGTGCGCCGACATGCTTGCAGATGCCGGCGGCTATGATGCCGATCGGACCGGCGCCGGTAATCAGCACATCCTCGCCGATAAGATCGAATTCCAGCGCGCAGTGCGCCGCGTTGCCGTAGGGATCGAAAAACGCCGCCAGTTCCGATGGAATCTGGTCGGGAATGGGCCACAGATTCGACGCCGGCATGGAAATGTATTCGGCGAACGCACCATTGCGGTTGACGCCAATGCCCGTGGTGTTCGGACACAGATGCTGACGTCCGGCGCGACAGTTGCGGCACACGCCGCAGACGATATGGCCCTCGGCCGACACGCGCTGGCCGATCGTGTAGCCACGCACGCCCGGACCCATGTCGACGATGCGACCGACAAACTCATGACCGATGACCAGGCCAGGCTTGATCGTGCGCTGCGACCATTCGTCCCATTTGTAGATGTGCAAGTCGGTACCGCAGATCGCGGTCTTTTCGAGTTTCACCAGCACATCGTTCGGACCGATTTCCGGCAACGGCACCTGTTCCATCCAGATGCCCTTTTCGGCTGCCCGCTTGACCAGTGCCTTCATCGTATTTGCCACGGCAAATCTCCGGTTGTTGCGGGATTATAGAGTGTGGTGTGTTTCCCGGACAAAAATCGCACGCACAACGTCGGGCGATCCGTGCGGATTCGCGTGATCGGTATAAGATCGCATCCGCACGGTCAAGAATCTGTCGGGGGACATTCATCATGTCGGTTACCGCAGGCTATTCGGGTACACCACTTGCCAAAAAGCTCGGCATCAAGGCAGGCAGCCATGTTCTCCTGCTGAATGCGCCGACGCAGTACTTGCAGCTCGTGGCTCCACTTCCGCCCCACGTGCATTTCCGTGCGCGACCCAATCATGAGGTCGATATCGTGCATGTCTTCGCCACGCGCAGGCAGGATTTGGAAAAGCGGCTTGCAGTCTTGCGCAAACGCCTCAGGCCGGATGCGGCGGTCTGGGTGTCGTGGCCGAAACGGGCGGCCAGGATGCCGACCGACATTACCGAGGGTACGATTCGCGAAGTGGCTTTCCCGCTGGGATTCGTGGACATCAAGGTTTGTGCCGTGAATGAGACATGGTCCGGATTGAAAGTCGTCGTGCGCAGGGAATTGCGCTAGACAATGTTGGGTTGGGGCTTGGAATCTTCTCGGAATCGCGAAAGCAGACCGCTCGACAATATTGTAGTTTTGTTTCATTGACACAGAGGGCACGACATGAGTTTTGGCAAAGCCACCCCGATTCTTCGCATCTTCGACGAAGAAAAAGCGCGCGAGTTCTACATCGACTTCCTCGGCTTCAATGTCGTTTTCGAACACCGTTTCGAGGATGGCTTGCCGGTATACATGGGTATCGAAAAAGATGGTTGCGTGTTGCATCTTTCCGGGCATCATGGCGATGCCTGTCCCGGATCGGCCGTGCGGATCGAGACTGATGAACTGGATGCGTACCAGAAACAATTGCTCGACAAGCGCTACAAGAATGCGCGGCCGGGAATACAAGAACAGCCATGGGCCAGGGATATGTGTATTGCCGATCCATTCGGCAACCGGCTGATATTCACCAGCGCATAGCGACGGCCGCGCCGTCGATTGGCGCGCCAAAAAAAGGCATCTGCAACGCCCTGTTAGACTTCGCGAATGTCCGTCGACCAGCGTCCGCTCGCCATATTCCTGATGGGCCCGACGGCGTCGGGGAAGACCGCGCTGGCGTGTGAATTGACGCGTGCGTTTCCGCTGGAATTGATCAGCGTCGATTCGGCGCTGGTCTACCGGGGACTGGATATCGGCGCAGCCAAACCCGATGCGAAAACCCTGGCGAAATACCCGCATCGCCTGATCGATATCCGCGATCCGGCGCAACCGTATTCGGCAGCGGAGTTCGGCGTGGATGCACTGCGTGAGATGTCCTCGATTACATCGGCCGGGCGCGTTCCGTTGCTGGTTGGTGGCACCGGTTTGTATTTTCGTGCCTTGCAATACGGTTTGTCGGATTTGCCCGAGGCGGATGCGGCGATGCGATCGCAAATGGCCGAGGAAGCGACGCAGGCGGGATGGCCCGCGTTGCACGCGCGCCTGGCGGCGCTCGATGCGGTGGCGGCCGCGCGCATCGATCCCAACGACGCGCAGCGCATCCAGCGCGCACTCGAAGTCGTCGCGCTTACCGGCAAGCCACTGTCGCTACAGCAGGTGGGGCCGACGCGCCGCTTTGCCTATCGCGTGCTCAAGCTGACTTTGATTCCGCGCGATCGCGCCGTGCTGCACGGGCGCATTGCGCACCGGCTCGACGCCATGCTGGCCGCTGGATTTCTCGATGAAGTGCGCCGATTGGCCAGGCGCGCGGACTTGCATGCGGATTTGCCCGCATTGCGCGCTGTAGGCTATCGCCAGGCATGGCAGCATCTGAAAGGTGAGTGCGACGCGGCGCAGTTTCGCGACCGCGCGCTGTTCGCAACCCGACAATTGGCGAAACGCCAGTTGACATGGTTGCGCGGCGAACTGGACGCACGGATGCTTGATGCCCTGGATGCAAAATTTACGGCACGTGCCGAATTCGCGGTACGCGCATTTCTTGACCAGGGAACTTCTGCTTGACCCCTGCGCAGGCGTCACCCGCTCTGTGTGTCGGCAAGACGAGGCGCACTGTCTTGGCCAGGCAACGAGTCTGCACTGCGCCACGCAGCACAAGCTGCGGAATTTCCGGACGCCATGCCGCCTGCGTACGAGTCAATCAGGGGTTCCCGAAGGGTCGCGATTTTTCAGGGCAATTGTTCGCGAAGAAGGCCCGACACGCGAAAACAAGACTGTCGACTTTGCTTGCTTTGCGTGCCTTGCTCCTTTGCGTGTTTGGCAAGCGGCATGGCTCGGAGCTCGTTCGTTCATTGGGTTGCCACGGCCAGAGGCAATGGTCCGCAAATGACGCCAATAACGCGAAAATGAAAAAATCGGAGCAGGAAATACGTTGCCAAATTGCTGAAAAATGTTAAGATTTCGATACTTGACCCGGCGCGCGGCAGACCAAGCCTGCATTTGCGGCTGCGCGACTCTTTTTTGCCGGGTCGCAGACCAGAAAGTGGGAGAATAAAAATGTCAAAAGGCCAATCCCTGCAGGATCCGTTCCTGAATGCGCTGCGACGCGACCGCGTTCCGGTTTCGATTTACCTCGTCAATGGCATCAAGCTTCAAGGTACGGTCGAATCGTTCGATCAATTCGTGGTGCTCTTGCGCAATACGGTCAGCCAGATGGTTTACAAACATGCGATTTCCACGATTGTGCCCAGCCGCAACGTGCGTATCAGCAATGAACACGGCGCGCATGGCGAAGATGAAGTCGCCGGCGAAACCGCGAACGGTTGAGATTTGCAGGGCCCCGTGACGCATCGCATGCACTTGAGCGCATTCCCGCGCGCTGAATACGGGCGGTTCTAAGCGGCGTGTTCGAACGTTCCCGCAAAGGCGAACGCGCACTTTTGTTGCAGCCGCATCGAGCAGGCGACAACGATCCCGAAGCGCTGGTGGAGTTCACCGAACTGGCGCGCTCTGCCGGTGCGAGCATCGTCGGTTCGCTGCCCGCGCGCATCGAACGACCGAATCCGAAATACTTCGTTGGCAGCGGCAAGGCCGATGAACTGAAGGAGCTCAAACAGACGCTCGACGCGGACTTGATCCTCGTCAACCACGCGCTGAGCCCGGTCCAGGAGCGCAACCTCGAGGCGCTGACCCAATGTCGCGTGGTCGATCGCACCGGCCTGATCCTCGACATCTTCGCGCAGCGAGCGCGCTCGCACGAAGGCAAGTTGCAGGTCGAGCTCGCACAACTCAGGCATATGGCCACGCGCCTGGTGCGAGGCTGGACGCATCTCGAGCGCCAGCGCGGCGGTGCGATCGGCTTGCGCGGTCCGGGCGAAACGCAGCTGGAACTGGATCGCCGCTTGCTTGCCGGACGGGTCAAGCAGCTCACCGCACGTTTGAAGAAGGTCGAAACCCAGCGCGGTCAGGCGCGCCGCGCGCGCCAGCGCAATGCCGTGCCGCTGGTGTCGCTGGTCGGATACACCAATGCCGGCAAATCCACGTTGTTCAACGCGCTCACGGGCGCACGGGTCTACGTGGCCGATCAATTGTTCGCAACTCTTGATCCGACCTTGCGCCGCATTGACGGTTTGTTCTGCGGGCCGGTAGTGCTGGCCGATACCGTCGGCTTCATCCGCGACCTGCCGCACGATCTCGTCGCCGCGTTCAAATCCACGTTGATCGAAACCCGCGATGCCGATTTGCTTCTGCATGTGGTTGACGCAGCCGACCCGGAACACGATCAGCGCATTGACGAAGTGCAGCGCGTGCTGGAGGAAATCGGTGCGCAGGATGTGCCGCAGATTCAGGTGTTCAACAAGCTGGACAGGGTTGGCGAGGGCATGATGTCGCCGCGTGTCGATATGCTTGCCGGGGGGAAAACCCCGCGCGTATGGGCGTCGGCCGTCACCGGGCAGGGGCTGGATCTGCTGCGCGATACGCTTGCGCGCGGTTTGCAGCACGAACGTGTGCATTGTTGGTTGCGGGTGCCCGATGATGCCGGTCGGCTGCGCGCACGCTTGTTTGCTCAGGGACTCGTTGCCAACGAACGTCCGGCCGAGCAGGGCTGGGAACTGGAAATCGACGCGCCGCGGTCGTTGCTGGAGCCGCTATTTGGATTGCCCGAAGGCGAGGGTGACTGGCTCAAGGCGCAACTGCATGAAACCCGAACGCAAGCAATTGCGACTTGATCTTTGTTCGTTTGGTCGCATGTCAGCAGCGATGCGCGGATGCGTCGTACGCGAGTCGATCCTGCAAGTGATTGAATCGTGTATGAGGTTCGCGGGCGTTGCTCGCGCGCAGCCACTGAAAATTCCCGCAAGGATTTTTCAGTGAACCACGTATTGCACTTGCCGCCTCGAACCCACCTACCTACAATTCCCCGGCAACCCCGCAATGAAATTCGCCCCGGTTGCGCCGCAATCGGTTAGCGCGGGCGTGCTTGTAACATCGCTCATCGCCGCCAATGCCGGTTTGGGCGCCGAAGGAGACAGTTATGGCCTGGAATGAACCCGGCAGCGGTAACGGCAAACGCGATCCATGGCAGGGCAAGAAGCCGCCGGATTTCGACGCATTCCTCAAGCGTTTGCGCGATGGCGTCGGCAGATTGTTCGGTGGCCATGGTTCAGGTGGCGGTTCCGGTGGCGTCACCGCGATCGTCGTTCTGGTGATTCTCGCCTGGGTCGCGTTCACCTCGTTCGCCAAGATCGATGCGCAACAGATCGGCGTGGTCTTGCGCTTTGGCCAGTTCAACCGTTTGATGTCGAGTGGCCTGAACCTGAAGTGGCCATCGCCGATCGAGCGCGTGTATCCGGTCGATGCCACGAACGTGCGCTCGTTCTCCGATGAAGTGCGCATGCTGACCAAGGACGAAAATATCGTGATGATCGATTTCAACGTCCAGTATCAGGTCACTGACGCGAAGAAATACCTGTTTTCGGCGAAAGACCCCGATGAGGCACTCAAACAGGCTGCAGAAAGTGCGGTGCGCCAGGTCGTGGGGCGCAGCGATATGGATACGATTTTGTCCGGTCACGGTTCCGAAGTCGTCGGCGAGTCCAAGAAGGTGCTGCAGCAGACGCTAGACGAGTACAGCGTGGGCCTGCTCGTCACCGAAATCAATTTCCAGAAGATCGTGCCGCCGCCGGAGGTCAAGCAAGCCTTCGACGACGCCAACAACGCCGGCAACAACCAGCAGCAGTTCATCAACGAGGCCAAGGGCTACGCGGCCAAAGTCGTGCCGCTGGCACGCGGTGATGCCGCGCGCATACTTGCCCAGGCGCAAGGCTACAAGGCGGCGCGAATCGCCGAAGCCAGCGGCGACACGCAGCGTTTCAACCTGATCGAGGCGCAGTACAAGGCCGCGCCCGAGGTCACGCGCAAGCGCATGTATCTGGAAACCATGCAAACGGTGATGGGCGACAACCTCAAGGTGGTCGACGGCAGCAAAGGCAAGAATCTGCTGTACCTGCCGCTGGAGAAGCTGCAGACCCAGTCCGGGGCGAATGCCGCAGCGGCTGCTGCAGCCGCTGCTGCGATGCAGAAAGCCGACAAGGAGGGCGACCAATGAAGTTGTTCATTCCGATTTTCGCCATCCTGCTCGTCGTGCTGGTTGCCAACAGCGGTTTCATCGTGCAGGAAGGCCATAGCGCCCTGGTGCTGCAGTTCGGCAAGATCGAGAATGTCGACAGCCACGGCCAGGCCGACTACAAGCCGGGCTTGCACTTCAAGCTGCCGCTGATGCAGCAGGTCGTGCGCTACGATCGCCGCATTCTCAATCTCGAGGCGCAGCCGGAGCGCTATTTCACCGAGGAAAAGAAAGCGGTCAATGTCGATTTCTACGTGAAGTGGCAGATTCAGAATCCGGTCGCGTATTACCAATCGTTCGGTGCCGATCCGTTGCAGACGGCCGCCAACCAGCGTCTGGCGCCGATCATCAAGGACGCGTTGCGCTTCGAGTTCAACAGTCGCAAGTTGAACGACCTGATAGCCAGTGCGCGTTCGGACATCACCGAACATGTGCGCGATCAGGCCAACGAGGCCAGTCAGGGAAAACTGGGAATCCACGTCGTCGACGTACGCATCAAGCGCATCGAATTTCCCGATGAGGTCGTCGATTCGGTCTACAAGCGCATGAGTGCGGAACGGCACCGTCTGGCCAATGAACAGCGTTCCAACGGACAGGAAGCCGCGGCCAAGATCGAAGCCGATGCCGATCGCCAGGTGCAGGTAATCAAGGCCGAAGCCGAGCGCGACGCGCAGAAGGTGCGTGGTGAGGGCGACGCCAAGGCGGCGGAAATCTCCGCCGCCGCGTACAACAAGGACCCGGCGTTCTATGCGTTTTACCGCAGCCTGCAGGCGTACCGCGAATCGTTCAAGAATGGCGGCGTGCTGGTGCTGGATCCCAAATCCGAATTCCTGCGCTATTTCGACGAGAGCAAGGGTGAGGCGAAACCGTAAACCGGGCGAAACAGTCATTCCGGCGCCGGTTCGAATACGCCATGTCCAATGAATTGGGTGCTGCGCTGTGCCTGGTATTTGTCATCGAAGGGCTGTTTCTTTTCGCCGCTCCGCAGGCCTGGCAGCGGATGGCCGAGCAGATGCGTCGGTTGGAACCCCGTCAGTTGCGCGTTATCGGCGCGGTGATGATGGCGATCGGCCTGCTGGTGCTGCGTGTGACTGGTTGAGTTGTCGCTGGCATTGCTGAGGCATTTGCAGCGAGACAAGGTGGCAAGGCTGAATTCCAGACCCTCTCCGATTGCACGAAATGGGAGAGGGAAGGGCGAAGGGGAAGCGTCAGGGATTGGAGTGGTGTTGAGGATTTCAAGCGCTGCCCCCTCACCCCGGCCCTCTCCCCCGACGTGGTCGGGGAGAGGAAGTTGATTGCACGACGATGCAGTAAACGAAATCAACGGGAATCATCATGGGCAAGTCGGTCGTAATTCTCGGGGCACAGTGGGGTGAGGCGGGATTTCGCGAGATGCGTTGAAGCGCATCTTGCGCCGCCGAACGGCCGAGGCAGGAGCCGAGGGCCGGGTGACTTGGCGAGATCAGGATGATCGAGTCTAGTCACCGACGTCGCCCCGAGGCGATGAGATAAACCAACTCAACGGGAATCATCATGGGCAAGTCGGTCGTAATTCTCGGGGCACAGTGGGGGTGAGGCGGGATTTCGCGAGATGCGTTGAAGCGCATCTTGCGCCGCCGAACAGCCGAGGCAGGAGCCGAGGGCCGGGTGACTTGGCGAGATCAGGATGATCGAGTCCAGTCACCGACGTCGCCCCGAGGCGATGAGATAAACCAACTCAACGGGAATCATCATGGGCAAGTCGGTCGTAATTCTCGGGGCACAGTGGGGCGACGAAGGCAAGGGCAAGATCGTCGACCTGCTGACTGAGCGCGTCGGTGCGGTCGCGCGTTTTCAGGGCGGACACAATGCCGGACACACGCTGGTCATTGGCGGCAAGAAGACCGTCTTGCATCTGATTCCCTCGGGAATCCTGCGCGAGGGCGTGCTTTGCCTGATCGGCAATGGCGTCGTGCTGTCGCCTGCGGCGCTGCAGCAGGAGATCGGGGAACTGGAAGGCCAGGGCATCGACGTGCGCTCGCGTCTGAAGATCAGTCCGGCCACGCCGTTGATCATGCCGTATCACATTGCCCTGGATCAGGCGCGTGAGAAAGCCAGCGGAAAAGACGCAATCGGCACCACCGGACGCGGCATCGGCCCGGCCTACGAGGACAAGGCGGCGCGTCGCGGCGTGCGGGTGGCAGACCTGATGTATCCGGACGAACTGCCGGACAAGCTGCGCAGCGTCATGGAATATCACAACTTCGTTCTCAAGAACTGGCTGCACGCGCGAAGAGGTCGATTACCGAAAGGTGCTCGACGATGCGCTGGCATTCGGCGAGTACGTCAATCCGATGATCGATGACGTTGCGACCACGTTGCAGCAGTTGCGACGCAATGGCGAAAGTATACTTTTCGAAGGTGCGCAGGGCGCGTTGCTGGATATCGACCACGGCACCTATCCGTACGTCACTTCGTCCAATACCACCGTCGGCGGCGCTTGTGCCGGTACCGGCGTGGGTGCTTGCGACATCGACTACGTGTTGGGTATCTGCAAGGCCTATGCGACGCGCGTCGGCGGCGGGCCATTTCCGACCGAGCTGCACGACGATACCGGCGAAATGCTGCGCAAGCGCGGCAATGAATTCGGCGCCACCACCGGTCGCCCGCGGCGCTGTGGCTGGATCGATCTGGTTGCATTGAAGCGCGCGGTACAGATCAACGGCATCAATGGTCTGGCCATCACCAAGCTCGATGTGCTCGATGGCCTGCCGTCGATCAAGGTCTGCATCGCCTACGAATATCGCGGCAAGCGGCGCGAACTTGCGCCGCTGGACGCTGCCGGCTGGGACGAGTGCAAGCCGGTGTATCTGGAATTTCCCGGTTGGGAAGAGTCCACCTGCGGCGTGCGCGAATTTTCCAGGCTGCCACCGGCGGCACGCGCCTATCTGCGCTCGGTCGAGGAACTGGCGGAAACGCATATTGCGCTTGTCGCCACCGGCGCCGATCGCGACGACACGATTGCCCTGAAGGACCCGTTTGCCTGATTTGGACGTGTAGCCATCCAAACCAAAGTCGCTGGCGCATTTTGGTGCCGGCACGAAAATAATTTCAAAAAACAGTTGACATACCCGGAGTGATTCGTTTACGGTCGCTCCATGTCGCAGCGCAACAACGCCAGCAGCACGACCCCGATGAACCAGCAAACGCTGGTCGGACGCTGCGCTGCGGCGGTGCTCGATACACGCGCAATCACTGTTCTCGTCCTCGTACTCGTACTTCTCATTACCAACGGAGGTGCGGGTTAGGGCGCGTCTAGAAACACCGGACGAAGATTCCAAAAACCCCGCACCCGGAAACGGAGGCGGGGTTTTTTTATGCCCATAGCCCGCGACAAGCGGACCTATGACAAAAAAACCGGAACCCCACGTACAACAAGCACACACGACGCGATCGCGTACGCGTCTTCGACACCACCCTGCGCGACGGCGAGCAGGCGCCAGGCTTTTCGATGAGTCGCGCGCAGAAGCTGCGCATGGCACATGCGCTGGCCGAGCTGGGCGTCGATGTCATCGAGGCGGGCTTTCCGCAGGCATCCGCCGGCGATTTCGCTTCGGTGCGCGCGATCGCCACGGAAATCTGATGGACCGACCATCTGCGGTCTGGCACGCGCCAGCTCGGCGACATCGACGCCGTGGCGCGCGCGACTGGAAAAGGCACAGCGGTCGCGCATCCATATCTTTCTCGCGACCAGCCCGCTGCATCGCGAGCACAAGCTGCAGCATGAGCAAGCGAGCAGGTGCTGGACACCGGCGATCAACGCCGTGCGCCGCGCGCGCGAGCTTTGCGACGACGTGGAGTTCTCGGCCGAGGATGCGATGCGCACCGAGCCGGAATTCCTGGTCGAGGTGCTGTCAGCGCCGATGATCGAAGCCGGCGCCACCACGCTCAACGTGCCGGACACGGTGGGTTACACCACGCCCGACGAGATCGGCGCACTGTTCTCGCGCCTGCAAGCGCGAAGTGCGCGGCATCGATGACGTCGTTCTCCAGCGCGCATTGCCACAACGATCTGGGCATGGCCGTGGCCAACAGCCTGGCTGCGCTCGTCCGCCGGCGCGCGTCAGGTCGAATGCACGATCAGCGGCATCGGCGAACGCGCCGGCAATGCCGCGCTGGAGGAAATCGTGATGGCGTTGCGCACGCGGGCGCGACCGGTTTCGGCGTCGACACCGGCATCCGACACGCCGTTGCTGTATCCCACCGCGCGTCTGCTGGCGAACCTGGTCGGTGCGACGATTCCGCGCAACAAGGCGATCGTTGGCGACAACGCCTTTGCGCACGAGTCGGGCATCCATCAGCACGGCATGCTGAAGAATCGCGAGACCTACGAAATCATGCGTGCCGAGGACGTCGGTTTTGCACGCACGCAGCTGGTGCTGGGCAAGCACTCCGGCGCGACACGCCCTGCGCGAGCGGCTGGAGAGTCTCGGCCACGACGCTCGACGATGCGGCAACTGGATGTCGTGTTCGCCCGCTTCAAGACCCTGGCCGACAAGAAACGCGAAGTGTTCGACAACGAGGATCTGGATGCGCTCGCGCTGGGCCAGGACCCGGAGGCGCTGGGGCCGTGGCAACTGGACAACCTTCACGCCACCACGCATCTGGGCGGCGGCGCCTCGGCGTCGGTCAGGTTGCGCCACGAAGACGGGCGCAGAATCCGGCGAAGCGGCAATCGGCGACGGCCCGGTGCGATGCGGTGCTGCGCGCGATCGAGCGCGCCACCGGCATGACCTTGGATATCGACCGATTTCCAGGTGCGCGCCGTTGAGCGAAGGTGGCGATGCACAGGGCCAGGCCCTGCTTGCCGTGCGCCATGACGGGCGCGAATTGCGCGGCCGCGGCGTCTCCACCGACATCGTCGAAGCCACCGCGCTCGCGGCGCTGGACATCGTCAACCGTATCGAGCGCCTGATGCAACGCCCGCCGGAACTGGCTGTTGCGGCCGGTCAAGCCTGAGGACAGTCGCCGGTAACCTCGATCCCGATATTCAATCGCTACGCAGCAAAAGAGAAGATGCCATGAAACCCTCCCAACTCTGGCACAACGGTCGACTCAAACCCTGGGCCGAAGCCACGGTCCACGTCAGCACGCATGCGCTGCACTACGGCTCGTCGGTGTTCGAGGGTAGCGCGTTTACGCCACACCGCGCGGGCCGGCCTATTTCCGCCTGGCCGACCACACGCAACGTTTGTTCGATTCGGCAAGAGTATACGATATCGAGATCGGCTATACGGCCAGACGAGATCAACGCGCGCCTGCGAAGCGGTGATCTGCGCCAATGGTCTGGGCAGTCGGCCTACGTGCGACCGATCGTCTTTCGCGGCGCCGGTTCGGCCTGGGCGTGCTGCCGGGGCCGGACGTCCCGGTGGAGGTGGCGATCATCGCACTCGAATGGGGTGCGATACATGGGCGAGGCGCTCGAAAGCGGCGCGGACGTCTGCGTGTCGCTCGTGGAATCGCGCCGGCACCAAACACCTATCCCAGCTGGGCCAAGGCCGGCGGCAACTACCTTTCCAGCCAGCTGATCGCGCGCGAGGCGACGCCGCGGCGGCTTCGACGAAGGCATCGCGCTGGGCCACAACGGACTGCTCAGCGAAGGCGCCGGCGAGAACCTGTTCCTGGTGCGCGAAGGGCAAGCTGCTCACGCCGCCGACCAGCGCCGGCATCCTGGCCGGCATCACCCGCGACAGCGTGACTCGCGCTGGCACGCGATCTGGGCATCGGCGTTGTCGAAGAGCGCGACCTGCCGCGCGAGGCCTGTACTTCGCCGACGAAGTGTTCATGACCGGCACCGCTGCCGAGATCACGCCGGTGCGCTCGGTCGATCGCAAGCCGGTCGGCAACGGGCACGCCGCGGCCCGATCACGCGCGCGCTGCAGAAGGCTTTCTTCGGCCTGTTCGATGGCCGCACGCCGGATACGCGGCGGCTGGCTGACGCCGATGTGCCGCCGGCCAGCGGATCGCGACCTCCGCGAAAACCGCGGCCATCTGCGACACTGTCGATGGAGGCTCGCATGAATGCGCAAGCACCCTGTTCGAAAAAATCTGGGACGCGCACGTGGTGGCGACCGGAAGCCGCATCGACGCCGGCCATGCTCTACGTCGACCTGCACCTGGTGCATGAAGTCACCTCGCCGCAGGCATTCACCGAACTGCGCGCAGCGCGGCCTGACGCGTGCGCCGCCCGGACGCGCATGCTGGCCACGCTGGACCATTCCACGCCGACACTCGCCGGCCGATGCGGCCGGCAAACGCGCCTACGCCACCGCCGCAGGCAGAAGCGCAGGTGGCCAAGCTGGAAACCAACTGCGCGCGAGTTCGGCATCGAACTGCACGGCTGGGACAGCGCCGATCGCGGCATCGTGCACGTGATCGGACCGGAGCTGGGCGCGACCCAGCCGGGCATGACGATCGTCTGCGGCGACAGCCACACCTCCACGCACGGCGCGTTCGGCGCGCTGGCCTTCGGCATCGGCACCACCGAAGTCGGCCACGTGCTGGCGACGCAGTGCCTGCTGCAGCGCAAGCCGAAAACCCTGGCGATCCACGTCGACGGCGCGCTGCCGCCGGGCGTGCGGCGCAAGGATCTGATCCTGCACATCATCGGCACGATCGGCGTCGACGGCGGCACCGGCCACGTGCTCGAATACCGCGGCAGCGCGATCGAGGCGCTGTCGATGGAAGAGCGCATGACCGTGTGCAACATGTCGATCGAAGCCGGCGCGCGCGCCGGCCTGATCGCGCCGGACGAAACCACCTTCGCCTGGCTGAAAGGTCGCCCGCGCGCCCCGCAGGGCGCGGACTGGGATGCCGCCGTCGCGCGCTGGAAGCACGCTGCGCAGCCGACGCAGGCGCCCGCTACGACCACGAGGTGCGCATCGACGCGACGCGAGATCAGGCCCACGCGTCACCTACGGCACGCATCCGGGCATGGTCGATCGCCGATCGACGCGCCGGTGCCGCCGGCGACGCAATGCGCAGGAACGGCGCGCGCTGGACTACATGCAGCGTCGAGGCCGGCAAGCCGCTGGCGGGCATGCCGGTCGATGTGGTGTTCGTCGGCAGCTGCACCAATTCGCGCCTGTCGGATCTGCGCGCCGCCGCCGACGTGCTGCGCGGCCGACGCGTCGACCAGCGGCGTGCGCATGCTGGTGGTGCCGGGTTCTGAGCAGGTCAAGCGCGATGCCGAGCGCGAAGGCCTGCACGAGGTGTTCCGTGCCGCCGGCGCCGAGTGGCGTGAAGCCGGGCTGCTCGATGTGCATCGGCATGAACGGCGACATCGGCCAGCCCGGCCAGCTGGTGGTCTGCACCAGCAACCGCAATTTCGAAGGCCGCCAGGGCAAGGGCGCGCGCACCGTGCTGGCCAGCCCGCTGGTGGCCGCGGCGTCGGCGCTGGCCGGGCACATCGCCGATCCGCGTCGAATCTTCCTGCGGAGGCCGCCGCATGAAACCGATCACGCAGGCTTCACTCGCGCACCGCCGTGCTGCGCGCACGAGAACATCGACACCGACCGCATCATCCCGGCGCGCTTTCTCACCACCACCCAGCGCACGGGTCTGGGCAAGTTGCTGCTTCCACGACTGGCGCTACCGCGCCGACGGCAGCGACAACCCGGATTTCGCGCTGAACCAGCCACAGGCGAGGCGGCTGCGCGATCCTGGTGGCCGGGCGCAATTTCGGTTGCGGCTCCTCGCGCGAACATGCGCCGTGGGCGCTGCTCGATTACGGCATCCAGGCGCGTGCTGTGCAGCCGAGATCGCCGACATCTTCCGCAGCAACGCGCTGAAGAACGGCCTGCTCGCCGTCGTGCGTCAGCGAAGGCCGAGCATCGCTGGCTGCTGCGAGCATCCCGGGCATCGAACTGGCGATCGACGTGCGCGAGCAGTTCATCGAGCTGCCCGATGGCGGCCGCTTCCGCTTTCGAGCTGGAGCCGTTCGCGCGCCACTGCCTGCTCGAGCGGCGTCGACCAGCTCGGCTTCCTGCTGCAGCACGCCGACGCCATCGATCGCCGCATGAGACACGTATCCAGGAGGAGGCTGCATGAAAGCGCGCATAGTCGGTTACCCTGCCCGGCGACGGCGTCGGTCCCGAAGTCACCGCCGCGGCGGTGGCCGTGTTGCAGGCCGTCGCCGTGCCGACTACGGGCACGACTTCGCATTCGACCGAACACGCGATCGGCGGCGTGCGCCATCGATGCCTACGGCGAGCCGCTGCCGGCGCGCGACGCTGGCCGCGTGCAAGACCGCCGATGCGGTGCTGCTCGGCGCGGTCGGCGGCCCGAAATGGTCCGATCCGAACGCGAAGGTGCGGCCCGAACAGGGCCTGCTGGCCTGCGCGCGGCGCTGGGCGTGTACGCCAACCTGCGTCCGCTGCAGGTGCACCCGCGCTGGCCGACGCTGTCGCCGCTGAAGAACGAGAAAGCTGCAGGACGTCGACGTGCTGTTCGTGCGCGAACTGACCGGCGGCGCCTACTTCGGCGCCAAGACGCGCACGCGACGACACCGCCACCGACGAATGCAGGTACACCGTGGCCGAAATCGAGCGCGTGGTGCGCCGCGCGTTCGAGCTGGCCCGCGGCCGTCGCCGCCATGTCACCTCGGTGGACAAGGCCAACGTGCTGGAAACCTCGCGCCTGTGGCGCAGCACGGTGCAGCGCGTCGCCGCCGACTATCCCGACGTGACGCTGGAACACCAGCTGGTCGACTCGATGGCGATGCTGCTGCTGACCCAGCCCTCGCGCTACGACGTGGTGGTCACCGAAAACCTGTTCGGCGACATCCTCACCGACGAGGCCGCCGCGCTGGCCGGTTCGCTGGGCCTGCTGCCCTCGGCCTCGCTGGGCGAGGGCAAGGCCGGCCTGTACGAACCGATCCACGGTTCGGCGCCGGACATCGCCGGCAAGGGCGTGGCCAATCCGCTCGGCGCGATCCTCGTCGCCGCGTTGCTGCTGCGTCATTCGCTGGGCCTGGAGCGCGAGGCGGATGCGATCGAGGCCGCCGTCGATGCGGTGATCGAGCGCGGCGTGCTGACACCGCGATCTCGGTGGCAGCGCGAGCGACGACCGAGGCTGCGACCGCCGTGATGCGATACTTGCAAGCCGGTGTGCGCAAGCCGGAGGCGGCATGAACTGTCAGCACGCCTTCTCAACGTCGCAAACGCTGAAAATTATGCTCCCTCTCCCCCAGCAACGCTTGCGGGAGAGGGCTGGGGTGAGGCGGCAGCGTCCGCGTTTCCAAGCACTTCGGTTCTGCACGGACGTTTCCCCCTCACCCAACCCTCTCCCCCATCGAGAACGATCCGGGAGAGCCGCTTGAAGCGGCGCAGCGCCAGACGGAGTGCAACGATGCGCAGTGATCTGATCAAGACCGGTCCGGATCGCGCGCCCGCGCGCGCCATGCTGTGCGCGACCGGACTGGACGAGGCAGCGATCGCCAAGCCGCTGGTCGGCGGTGGTGCACACCTGGTCCAACGTCTCCCGTGCAACCTCAACCTGCGCGATCTGGCCGAAGCGGCTCGTCGAAGGCATGCGCGCCGCCGGCGGTACGCCGGTCGAGTTCAACACCATCGCGGTCACCGACGGCATCGCGATGGGCACGCCGGGCATGCGCGCCTCGCTGGTCAGCCGCGAAGTGATCACCGATTCGATCGAGCTGGCGGTCGACGGCCATTGTCTCGACGCGATGGTGGTGCTGTGCGGCTGCGACAAGACCATTCCGGCCGCCGCGATGGCGCTGGCGCGGCTGAACATCCCGGCGTGGCGCTGTACGGCGGCAGCATCGCGCACGGCACGCTCGAACGGCGATCCGATCACGATCCAGCAGGTGTTCGAGGCGGTCGGCGCGCACGGCGCGGGCAAGATCGATCGATGCAGAACTGCCTGAGGTCGAACGCGATGCCTGCCCCGGCGCCGGCGCCTGCGGCGGCCAGTTCACCGCCAACACGATGGCGATGGTGCTGACCGCGCTGGGCCTGTCGCCGCTGGGGTTCAACGACATGCCGGCGACCGCATCCGGCCAAGCGTCGCGGTCGCGCATCGCTGCGGCGAACTGGTGATGGACTGCTTCAAGGCAAAATCGCCGGCCGCGCGATCTGCTCACGTCGACCGCATTCGGCAACGCCGCGCGCATGGTCGCGGCCACGGCCGGCTCGACCAATGCGGTGCTGCATCTGCTGGCGATCGCGCGCGAAGCCGGCGTGCCGCTGGACTCTGGAGGATTTCGAACCAGCCTCGGCGCAGCACGCCGGTGATCGCCGACCTGCATGCCGGCCGGCCGCTACACCGCGGTGGAGCTGTTCAGGCGGCCGGCGGCACGGCCGCCGGTGGCGCAGCGAACTGACGCAGCCGGCAATGCTCGCACGACGCGCCCACCGTCACCGGCCGCTCGCTGTTCGACGAAGCTGGCCGCCGCACCGCCGACGCCGACGGGACAGGACGTGGTGCATGCCGGTCGGCCGATCCGCTGAAGCCGCGCGGCGGCTACTCGATCCTGTACGGCAATCTCGCGCCGGAAGGCTGCGTCCTGAAGCTCGCCGGCAAGGGCGTTACCAGCTTCGAAGGCCCGCGCGCGCGTGTTCGAAAGCGAGGAAGACGCCTTCGCCGCGGTGCAGGCCGGCAAGATCAGGCCAGGCGACGTCATCGTGATCCGCAACGAAGGCCCGGCCGGCGGCCCCGGCATGCGCGAGATGCTCGGCGTCACCGCGGCGCTGGTCGGGCGCGGCCTGGGCGACGACGTCGCGCTGATCACCGACGGCCGCTTCAGCGGCGCCACGCACGGCTTCATGGTCGGCCACGTCGCGCCGGAAGCCGCGCGCGGCGGCCCGATCGCGCTGCATCGCCGACGGCGACCGCATCGCGATCGACGCGGACGCGCGCCGGCTCGACACCGACGCGGATCTGGAAGCGCGCCGCGCGCGACTGGAAGCCGCGCCCGGCCAAAGGTCGCCCGCGGCGCGCTGGCCAAGTATGCGCGACTGGTCGGCTCCGCCGCGCGACGGAGCGGCACCACCGAGCTGCAGCGCAGCACTCACTGCGACGTCTGCCACAAAGACACGATGCGGCATCCGGCCATCCGAACGACTTTCATACCTGAGGAGTCACCGCAATGAGCACAACCGACATACCAAAGCTCTCGAACGCAAGCCCGCATCGCCGTGCTCGGCTACGGCAGCCAGGGCCGCGCGCATGCGCTGAACCTGCGCGACTCCGGCCTCGACGTGGTCGTCGGCCTGCGCCCGGGCGGCCCGACCTGGCACAAGGCGCAAGGCCGACGGCTTCGCCGTGGTCGAGCCGGCCGAAGCGGTGCAAGGGCGCCGACCTGGTCGCCGTGCTGACGCCGGACATGGTGCAGCCGACGCTGTACGCGGAAGTCGATCGAGCCGAACATCAAGCCCGGCGCCGCGCTGCTGTTCGCGCACGGCTTCAACGTGCACTTCGGCCAGATCGTGCCGCGCGAGGACATCGACGTGATCCTGGTCGCGCCGAAAGGGCCCGGCGCGCTGGTGCGCACGCGAATACGAGTGCGGCCGCGGCGTGCCGTGCATGTATGCGGTGCACCAGGACGCCAGCGGCCAGGCCGAAGCGAAGACGCGCTGGCCTACGCCGGCGGCATCGGCGGCGCGCGCGCGATGCTGATCGAAACCGACTTCAAGGAAGAGACCGAAACCGACCTGTTCGGCGAGCAGGCCGTGCTCTGCGGCGGCGCCAGCGAGCTGGTGCGGCACGGCTTCGAGACCCTGGTCGAGGCCGGCTACCAGCCGGAGATCGCCTACTACGAAGTGATGCACGAGCTGAAGCTGATCGTCGACCTGTTCTACGAGGGCGGCCTGACCAAGATGCTGAGTTCGTCTCCGAGACGGCGCAGTACGGCGACTACGTCAGCGGCCCGCGCGTCGTCGATGCCGGCACCAAGGCAGCGCATGAAGGCCGTGCTCGACCGACATCCAGGACGGCACCTTCGCGCGCGAACTGGACCGCGGAATACGAGGCCGGCCTGCCGAACTACAAGCGCCTGCAAGCAGGCGGATCTGGACCATCCGATCGAGAAGGTCGGCGCCGAGCTGCGCGCGCGCATGCCGTGGCTGCAGGCGAGGCATGCCAGCTGCGGCGCCGCCGGCGCTGAAGAAGGTGGGCTGAGGCAGGTCGGCGTGAGCGCCGAGGGCTCGCCGTGCTCGCCGGCGAAGTGGCGCGCAGCGCCGGATGAGGGTCGGTCGCATGTCGCGGTCGAACGGATCTGGCCCGAACCCTCACCGCGAAGCTGCTCCGCGAGACGGGCTCATGACAAGGGAGCAGCATGAACGCACAATTGCAGTCGACCACAGCACGCCGCGCATCCGCTCGCCGGTGCGCAACTGAGCGGCGCCGACATCGTCGTGCAGGTGCTCGCCGACGAAGGCGTGGACGTGCGTGTTCGGCTATTCCGGCGGCGCGATCCTGCCGGTCTACGACGCCGTGTTCCGCTACAACGCTGACACATCCGCGCGCCGACGGCAGCGAGCCGATGCCGCTGATCGTGCCGGCCAACGAACAGGGCGCCGGCTTCATGGCGCAGGGCTATGCGCGCGCCTCGGGCAAGGTCGGCGTGGCGCGTGGTCACCTCCGGGCCCGGGCGCCACCAACACGGTCACGCCGGTGCGCGACTGCGATGGCCGACTCGATTCCGCTGGTGGTGATCTGCGGCCAGGTGCCGACGGCGGCGATCGGCACCGATGCGTTCCAGGAAGCGCCGATCAGCAGCATCATGGGCGCCTGCGCCAAGCACGTGTTCCTGGTCACCGACGCCGCACCGGCTCGAAGCGACCCTGCGCACCGCGTTCGAGATGGCGCGCAGCGGCCGGCCCGGGCCGGTGGTCGTGGACATCCCCAAGGACGTGCAGAACGCCGCAGCTGACCTTCCACGGCAGTGGCGCGCTGCCGATGCCCGGCTATCGCGCGCGGCTGCGAGCGGTCGACGGTGCGCACGCTGACGACGCGGCCTGTGCGCGCGCTTCTTCGACGCGCTCGGTCGTGCCGCAGCGCCCGCTGATCTATGCCGGCGGCGGCGTGATCGCCGCCGAATGCGGCGCGCGCATTGCGCGCATTTCGCCGACGCGTTCGGCATTCCGGTGGCCACCACGTTGATGGGCCTGGGCGCGCTGCGACACCACCGCAGCCGCTGGCGCTGCACATGCTCGGCATGCACGGCACGGCCTACGCCAATTACGCGGTGGAGGACTGCGATTTCCTGCTTGCGCTCGGCGCGCGTTTCGACGACCGCGTCGCCGGCGTGCCCGACAAGTTCGCGCCGGCGCGCGAAGTGCATCGCGCATCTGACATCGATCCGGCCGAGATCGGCAAGGTCAGGCACGTCGACTGGCATCACCTGGGCGATCTGTCGCGCGCGCTGCGATCGCCTGCGCGCGTTCGGCCGGGACAATGCGGCCGCGTCGATACACACGGGACGGTTCGCCGCATGGCATGCGCACATCGCCGCGCTCGAAGCGCGACCACGCGATGAACTACGACCGCGACAGCGCGCTGATCCAGCCGTACGCGGTGATCGAGGAGATCAATCGGCACACCCGCGGTCGCGCGATCATCAGCACCGGCGTCGGCCAGCACCAGATGTGGGCCGCGCAGTATTTCGATTTCCGCGAGCCGCGGCTGTGGCTGACCTCGGGCTCGATGGGCACGATGGGTTTCGGCCTGCCGGCCGCGATCGGCGCGCAGTTCGCGCGTCGCGACGCGCTGGTCATCGACATCGACGGCGATGCCAGCATCCGCATGAACATCGGCGAGCTGGAGACCGTGACCACCTACGACCTGCCGGTCAAGGTCGTGGTCATGAACAACAGCGGCGACGGCATGGTGCGGCAGTGGCAGAAGCTGTTCTTCAAGGGCCGCTTTGCCGGCAGCGACAAGAGCCTGCACAACAAGGATTTCGTCATGGCCGCGCAGGCCGACGGCTTCGCCTGGGCGCGACGCCTTGAAGCTCCGCACGAGCTGGCGCAAACGATCGCCGATTTTCTCGCCATCGACGGGCCGGCGTTCCTCGAAGTGATGATCGATCCCGATGCAGGCGTCTACCCGATGGTCGGGCCGGGCATGAGCTACGCGCAGATGGTCACCGGCGAGCATATTGCGTCGCGCAGCAATGTCGGCACACCCGCGGTCGAAGTGTCGGAGATGTTTTGAATGCGTCGAATCATTTCCATGCTGTTGCAGAACGAAGCCGGTGCGCTCGCACGCGTGGCCGGCATGTTTGCTGCGCGTGGCTACAATATCGATTCGCTGACGGTTGCGGCCACGCACGATCCATCGGTATCGCGCCTGACCCTGGTTACCAGCGGCGATCAGGCGGTGATCGAACAGATCATCAAGCAGTCGCGCAAACTCGTGGACGTGCTCGACATTGCCGATTTGACCAGCCGTGAACATCTCGAATGCGAACTGCTGATCGTCAAGGTCGGCATTGCCTCGGGCAAGGGGCCGCAGTTGGCCGCCTGCGTGCGTCGGCACGCGCGCGCCGTGCTGTATGACGAGGGTGGTGCCACGCGCACGATCCAGTTCACCGGCAGCGGACCGGAACTGGATGAATTCCTGACCGAACTGGTCGACCTTGCAGACATTCTGGAACTGGCCCGCAGCGGCGTGGCGGCGCTGGATTGCGGTGAACGCATTCTCGCCGAAGTGGCCGCCTGAGCACCGCGTCGTCTGTGCCGACGCGCAGTGTTGGGCGGGCTGGCTCACGCTGCGCTGCACGCCGTGTTAGCGCTCAGCAGCCGCTTCGCGTAAAGTTAGGGGATTGCCCAACTGCGCCCTCCGGTTCAGAGGTCGCCTGCCTTGCGTGGAAAATGTCATGTCGAATCGAAGCCTGTTGCGCCGGATAACCGGTATCGCCCCCGTCCTGCTTGTGTTTGCCTGCCTCGGCGCGCATGCGCATGCCGCGCCGGACGCTGTTGGCGCCGACCTGCACTGGCGTCTGCTCGGCCCGATGCGTGCCGGCTGGGGTACCATGGCGCAAGGCATCGCCGATCAGCCAAATGTATACTATTTCGGCGCGGCCGGCGGCGGCGTGTGGAAGACTGACGATGCCGGCCAGACCTGGCATTCGCTCGGCGATCATCTGCCGGCGTCGTCGATCGGAGCGCTGGCGATCTCGCCGTCGGATCCGAAAGTCATCTACGTCGGCAGCGGTCAGGTCGCGGCACGCTACGATGTCGCCGCAGGCAACGGTGTATACAAATCGACGGATGGCGGCAACACCTGGAATTCCGTGGGCCTGACAGCGACTCGACATATCGGCGCGATTCTGGTCGATCCGAACAATCCGGATGACGTGCTGGTGGGCGCGCTCGGCCACTACTTCGGACCGAACCACGAACGCGGCGTGTTTCGCACCGACGACGGCGGCAAGACCTGGAAGCAGACCCTGTTCGTCGACGTCAATACCGGCGCAGTCGATCTGGCCGCCGACCCGAACGATTCCCAGGTTGTCTATGCGGCAACCTGGCAGGTCCGCAACTATCCATGGTTGTCCTATTTCCAGCCGAATGCCGGTCCCGGCAGCGGTTTGTACAAATCGCACAACGGCGGCCGAACCTGGACGCGTATTGCCGGCAACGGTTGGCCGACCGGAACCCTTGGCCGCATCGGTCTGGCGACAGCCGATGGCGGGCGTGTCTATGCCGTGGTCGATGCCGCACCGAACAGTGGCAATGTGCCGCATGCCGAGGCCAAGGACGAGGGTGGTCTTTATCGTTCCGACGATGCCGGTGCGAGCTGGCAATTGGTCAGCCAGGCCAGTTGGCTGGAAAACGATTATTTCTGCCGTATCGCCGTCGATCCGAGCAATCGCAATCGCCTGTATGCAACCGGGCAGTCGATTCGGGTATCCGACGACGCCGGCAAGCACTGGCATGTGTTCAAGGGGTCGCCCGGTGGCGACGATTACCATTTCATCTGGGTCAATCCGAAGCATCCGGATCACATCGTCACCGCGAGCGATCAGGGCACGGTGGTCACAGTCGATGCCGGCAAAACCTGGAGCGACTGGTACAACCAGCCGACCGGTCAGTTCTATCATGTCGCTGCCGACAACCGGTTCCCGTACTGGGTGTATTCGGGGCAGCAAGACAGCGGAACGGTCGGCATTGCCAGCCGCAGCGATTACGGCGCCCTGAGCTTCCGCGACTGGCATCCGGTTGGCGGCGACGAGCGCGATTACGACGTGCCCGACCCGCAGAATCCGGACATCGTCTATGGCTCGGGTCTCGGCGGGCATCTGTCGCGCTGGGATGCGCGCACCGGCGAAGTGCAGAACATCTCGCCGTGGCCGGTATCCAGTTATGGCGCGCGCCCGACATCCGTGAAATTCCACTACACCTGGATTACGCCGATCGCGGTTTCGCAATTGCCGCCGTATCCGCTGTACCAAGGTGCGCAGGTGCTGTTTCGTTCGCTCGACAAGGGCAGCACCTGGGCCACGATCAGTCCGGACGTGTCGGCAAAGTCCGTGGGTTCGAGTCCGGCAGACGCAAAACGATGCGCCGGAAATCTTCCCGCGGCAACGGCGCGTGCCTGTGGTTACGGCGTCATCTACTCGATCGGCTTGTCGCCGCGCGACAACGACGAGATCTGGATCGGCACCGATGATGGTTTGATTCGACGCACGCTCGACGCCGGCAAGACGTGGGCCGACGTGACGCCGAAATCCGTTCCGGCATGGGCCCGCATCGACAGTGTGGACGTGTCGGCAGCAACACCGGGCAGTGTGTATGTCGCGGTCGACAACCATCGTCAGGACGACTTCCGACCGCACGTGTTGCGCACGCACGATGGCGGAAAGACCTGGAGCGAAGTCGACGCGGGGTTGCCGCCGAATGGATTCGTGGGCGTGGTGCGCGCCGATCCGGTAAAGGCCGGATTGCTCTACGCCGGCACCGATTCGGGTGTGTTCGTCTCGTTCGACGATGGCGATCACTGGCAATCGCTGCAGCGCAATCTGCCGACGGCATGGGTGCGCGATCTGCTCGTGCACGGCAATGATCTGATTGCCGGCACGCAGGGACGCGCGATCTGGGTGCTCGACGATGTCACTCCATTGCGCCAGCACGACGCGCTTGCCGGTACGGCGGCTCGTGCGGTGCTGTTTGCTCCCGCCACGACGATTCGCGTACGCGGCAGCCAGAACAAGGACACGCCGCCGCCGGCGGATACGGCGCTCGGCCAGAATCCGCCGGATGGTGCGCTGATCGACTACTGGCTGCCGAGCGATGCACACAAGGTCAGCTCTGGAAATCCGCAATGCGCAGGACCAGGTTGTGCGCCGCTTTGCGAGCGACATGCCGCAAAAATGGCCGACGGCGGAACGTTATTTCGCCAAATCATGGACACAGCCGCCGCAACAGTTGTCGACGACGGCCGGCGCGCACCGTTACGTGTGGAATTTGCGCACGTCGCGCCCGCGCGCAGTGCATTACGACTACAGCATCTCGGCTGTTTTCCGGGATGGCACGCCGATCGTGCCCGAGGGCATGCTCGTGGCGCCGGGAGAATATCGCGTGGTATTGACGGTTGACGGCACGCAATTGCAGACGACGTTGAAGATCGTCGCCGATCCGCGCGTTGCGCTGGATGTTTCTGCGCTGCAGGCGGCAATGACGTTTGCGCAGAAAATCGACGCTGCGCTGGATCGCGACTACGTCGGCTACGGTCAGTTGAAGGCGGTCGACGAGCAGATCGACAAGATTGCGAAAGCCACCACGGACCGGCATGCACTTGCCGCCATCGCGGTATTCCGGCAGGCGAGTCAGCCGCTGCGTTCCGGCGAAGGTCCGGACAGCGAAAACTTCGCTGCGCTCGGCGGGGTCTTGTCGAGCCTGGCCGGCGATATCGAAGGCAGCGATCGCGCGCCGACACAACCGCAAATTCACGTGCTCGCCGATGCCGACGCCAGACTGGATCGTAGCCTGGCGTTGTGGGATGGCGTGACCCGCGATCAACTTGCCGCGCTCAACGCGCAACTCACGTCGGCAGGTTTGGATGCCGTGTCAGTGCCGGCCGCTGACGCCATTCATCTCGACCACGCACCGGAGTCGAAAGACCTTCCGTAAGCCAAAGCTTTGGTAGGTTGGGGTGAGGCACGAACCCCAACACGCAACGCATGCGATATACCGATGTTGGGGTTCGCGTTCGCTCACCCCAACCTACGTCGCTACGTCGCAATCGGTCTCGTGCGACGATTTCTCGCGTGGTGCGGGATGCGGTTTGTAGGTTGGGGTGAGGTACGAACCCCAACACGCAACGCATGCGATATACCGATGTTGGGGTTCGCGTTTGCTTACCCCAACCTACGTCGCAATCGGTCTCGTGCGACGATTTCTCGCGTGGTGCGGGATGCCTTTTGTAGGTTGGGGTGAGGTACGAACCCCAACACCCAACGCATGCGCATGTACCGATGTTGGGGTTCGCGTTCGCTCACCCCAACCTACGTCGCAGTCCGTTTCGTGCGACGATTTCTCGCGTGGTGCGGGACGCCTTTTGTAGGTTGGGGTGAGGTACGAACCCCAACACGCAACGGTGGGTACGCTTGAATCGTTGGGCATTGCAAAGACGCAGGTTGACAGTGGACTTGCGAACCCGTGCACGGATGCACGATGATGCCTGCATGCGCTATCGCAGGGCCAACGTCGCCGGCGGAACCTATTTCTTCACGGTAAATCTGGCGGATCGCTCAAGCGGTTTGTTGAATGAGCGTGTGGACGATTTGCGCGCTAGCGTACGCTTGGTCAAACGCCGACATCCATTTTCGATCGTCGCATGGGTTGTGATGCCGGATCACTTGCATGCGATCTGGGAGTTGCCTGCAGCCGACAACGACTATTCAACGCGTTGGGCGCTCATCAAGGCGGGCTTTTCGCGACGCATCGAATCCGGCGAATCCATCCGGCCGGCACGACGTACGAAAGGCGAACGCGGAATCTGGCAACGACGATTTTGGGAACACCAGATTCGCGACGACAAAGATCGGCGACGCCATATCGATTACGTTCACTACAATCCCGTCAAACACGGTCATGCAGCACGCGCGGCGGACTGGCCATACTCGTCGATACATCGCTATATTCGCGCCGGCGATTTGTGCGACGATTGGGCGGCGCCTCCGGAAACAACGTTCTTCGATGCGGGTGAGCGGGTGGTTTGATGTTGGGGTTCGCGTTCGCTTACCCCAACCTACGTCGCAATCGGTCTGGTGCGACGATTTCTCGTGCGGTGCGATATGCCTTTTGTAGGTTGGGGTGAGGCACGAACCCCAACACGCAACGCATGCGATATACCGATGTTGGGGTTCGCGTTCGCTTACCCCAACCTACGTCGCAATCGGTCTGGTGCGACGATTTCTCGTGCGGTGCGATATGCCTTTTGTAGGTTGGGGTGAGGTACGAACCCCAACACGCAACGCATGCGATGTACCGATGTTGGGGTTCGCGTTTGCTCACCCCAACCTACGTCGCAATCGGTCTCGTGCGACGATTTCTCGTGCGGCGCGATATGCCTTTTGTAGGTTGGGGTGAGGCACGAACCCCAACACGCAACGCATGCGCATGTACCGATGTTGGGGTTCGCGTTTGCTCACCCCAACCTACGTCGCAATCGGTCTCGTGCGACGATTTCTCGCGTGGTGCGAGATGCCTTTTGTAGGTTGGGGTGAGGTACGAACCCCAACACGCAACGCATGTGCATGCACCGATGTTGGGGTTCGCGTTTGCTCACCCCAACCTACGTCGCAGTCCGTTTCGTGCGACGATTTCTCGTGCGGCGCAGGATGCCTTTTGTAGGTTGGGTGAGGTACGAACCCCAACACGCAACGCATGCGATATACCGATGTTGGGGTTCGCGTTTGCTCACCCCAACCTACGTCGCAATCGGTCTCGTGCGACGATTTCTCGTGCGGCGCAGGATGCCTTTTGTAGGTTGGGTGAGGTACGAACCCCAACAGGCAACGCATGCGATATACCGATGTTGGGGTTCGCGTTTGCTCACCCCAACCTACGTCGCAATCGGTCTCGTGCGACGATTTCTCGTGCGGCGCGATATGCCTTTTGTAGGTTGGGGTGAGGCACGAACCCCAACACGCAACGCATGCGCATGCACCGATGTTGGGGTTCGCGTTCGCTTACCCCAACCTGAAACGATCAACTGCGCAGCTTGTATCCGCTGCGGAATACCCACCACACAAACACCAGGCACACTGCCATGAATGCGAGCGTCATGCCGAAGCTGACAATCACGTTGACGTCGGACACGCCGTAAAAGCTCCAGCGGAATCCGCTGATCAGATACACCACCGGGTTGAACAACGTGATTTTTTGCCAGATCGGCGGCAGCATGCCGATCGAATAGAACGCGCCGCCGAGAAACGTCAACGGCGTAACCACCATCAGCGGGATCACCTGCAGCTTCTGGAAATCGTCGGCCCACAGGCCGATGATGAATCCGAACAGGCTGAAAGTGACCGCGGTCAGCGCAAGGAATCCGATCATCCACAGCGGATGCGCAATGTGATACGGCACGAACAGCCGCGCGGTAATCAGGATCAATGCACCAAGAATCACCGACTTGGTTGCCGCTGCGCCGACATAGCCGAGGACGACCTCGACGAACGATACCGGTGCGGAAAGCAGTTCATAAATCGTGCCTGCCCATTTCGGCATGTAAATGCCGAATGAGGCGTTGGAAATGCTCTCATTGAGCAACGACAGCATGATCAGGCCCGGAATGATGAACGCACCGTAGCTGACCCCGTCGACATGGCCCATGCGCGAGCCGATCGCCGCGCCGAACACGATGAAGTACAGCGATGTGGACAGCACCGGTGAGGCGATGCTCTGGGTCAACGTGCGAAACGTGCGTGCCATCTCGAAACGATAGATCGCGCGGATTGCCGGCAGATTCAGGGCCGCGTTCATGGCTTTGCCCTCACCAGGCTGACGAAGATATCCTCGAGCGAGCTTTCGCTCGAATGCAGGTCCTTGAAGTCGATGCCGCGTTCGCCCAGACGCTTGAGCAGGGCCGCGATTCCGGTTTCCTCGGTTTGCGTATCGAAAGTGTAGATCAGCGCATTGCCGTCCGGCGCCAGCTCCAGTGGCAGTCCGGTCAATTCGTCGGGAATTCTGGTCAGCGGATTCTGCAGGGTCAGGGTCAGCTGTTTCTTGCCGAGCTTGCGCATCAGCATCTTGGTATCCTCGACCACGATCAATTCACCGTTGCTGATCACGCCGATGCGATCGGCCATGTCTTCGGCCTCTTCGATGTAATGGGTCGTAAGGATGATGGTCACGCCGGACTCGCGCAGACCGCGCACCATCTGCCACATGTCGTGACGCAACTCGACGTCCACGCCAGCGGTGGGCTCGTCCAGAAACAGGATGCTCGGTTCGTGCGCCAGTGCCTTGGCGATCAGCACGCGCCGTTTCATGCCGCCGGAAAGCGTCATGATCTTTGCGTTGCGCTTGTCCCACAGGGACAGCGCGCGCAGCACCTTTTCCAGATGCGCGGGATTCGGCGTCCTGCCGAACAATCCGCGGCTGAATCGCATCGTCGCCAGCACGCTTTCGAACGCATCGGTGTGCAGTTCCTGCGGCACCAGGCCGATGGCCGCACGCACCGCACGATAATCGCGCCGGTTGTCCAGACCGTCCACGGTTACCGTACCGGTGCTGGCATTGACCATGCCGCAGATGATGCTGATCAAGGTCGTCTTGCCGGCGCCGTTGGGACCGAGCAGGGCGAAGATTTCGCCGCGGCGGATATCCAGATTGATGTTCTTCAATGCCTGAAAGCCGCCGGCGTAGGTCTTGCCGAGCCCGGCTATCGAAACGATCGGTGCCGCCGTCATTGCCGTGTCCCTGGTGGCCGCGACGGGCGACGTGACTGCCTGTTGCATACACTCTCCAAGTCCGGGTTGCCTGGCAACCTCGTCTGTACATGACCCCGGGGCGACACTATAGAGGATTGAAGAAGGTCGTGTGCCTGGATCGCTGGTGCTCGCGTGGCCGGGCGACACGCACTGGCGCTCGCCCGCGCCGGCAATCGTCACGACAGCAGAACCAGACCCAACGCGATGGCTGCCGGCAACGCCTGCACGAAGAGAATCTTGCGGCTTGCGGTTGCGGCGCCGAATATCCCGGCGATCAGAACACAACCGAGGAAGAAGATTTTAACCTCGTGACCAGGTGCGCCAAGACTCAGGCCCCAGAACAATCCGGCCGCGAGGAATCCGTTGTACAGCCCCTGATTGGCAGCCAGCACCTTGGTCGCGGCGGCCGCCTGCGGTGTTTGCCCGAACGCGCGCAATCCGATCGGTTTGTCCCACAACCACATTTCCAGCAGCAGGAACCAGACATGCAGCAACCCAATCAAACCGACAACGATATCTGCGACAAGCGACATGATTTTTCTCCTGCGAAAAACTTTGGGTAGCGTAACATCGGGTCTGGGCGCACTTGAACGGCAATCGACGATGCGCAGTTCGCCAGATCCATCCCATTGGCTGGTAAACAGCAAAAGTCATTTCAGCGTTTCAACGCAGCGCGGTAACGTCGGCTACACGGCAATGTCGCGCCATCGTGCATGCGCAGGCGGGCGTCGCCGGTATCCAGTGGTTCAATTTCGGCGATGCAATCGAGGTTGACCATCCAGCTGCGATGCACGCGCACGAAGCGCGAAGGGTCAAGGCGAGGTTCGATACCAGCCATGGTGGTGCGCAGCGGGTAATCGCGACCGCGCACGTGCAGGTTTACGTAATTGCCGCAAGCCTGCAGGTATTCGACGTCGTTGGCGGCGACGAGGAATTCCTTGCCAAGCTTGCGCACGAGGAAGCGATCGGGGCGCTCGATCGGTTCGTGCGGGTCAATGCCTTCATCGGGAGCATCAAGCAATCGTGCCTCGCCCTGCAAACGCAGCAGCAGCAGCCGATAGGCGGCGACGACCAGAAGTACGCCAACGTAGGTGCGCCAGTCCTTGAGGTATTCGTAGAACAACTCGTGTGGCCAGTTGCCGAAATCGTAATGCTGTCCGTGCCAGGCGTAGTCGAGCTTGCGCAGTGCGACCATGCCGGCGACGTGCACGGTGCAATAGACGATGCTGGCCAGCGCATGCAGCGGCACATGGCGGCGCAGCGTGCCGTAGCGCAGCGGTACCTGTCGCGAAAACCAGATGATCGCCGGTACCAGCGCCAGGCTCACAAGGTGGCTGGACCATTCCCAGCTGAACAGTTGCCAGTTGGCGAACCCGGCGTGCATTCGCTGGTTGTCCATGATCGCGACCAGCGAATTGATTGTCGTTTCCACGACGTAGACGGCGATCCAGAATCCAGCCTCGACCCAGCGACGATACGGTTGATAGCGGTCGAGCAAGGTGCGTGGGCTGGTATTCGATCGGTCGGTCATCGACGCATTCTAGTGCGGCCGGACGCAATCTGTTCCGCAATTCGTCCCGCATGCCCGCCGTTCGTCACTGCGACTTGCCACTGAACACCTTGCGCTGGGCCATTTGCGGACGACGCGACAGGATGTGCCCGAAATCTACCGGAGCACCTCATGAACCGCCGTCACGACATCGACGCCCTGCGCGCACTGGCTTTTGCACTACTGATTCTCTACCACACCGGCATGTTGTACGTCGCCCACTGGGGCTACCACATCAAGAGTCCGTACTCGACGATGGAGTGGGCGCATTGCTTGCAGCAACCGATGATCTTCATCAATCGCTGGCGCATGGACCTGATCTTCCTGATCTCGGGCATGGCGGCCGCCTTCCTGCTGCGTTCGGATTCGCCCGGCCGGTTCTTCGGCAAGCGCACATGGCGGCTGCTGATCCCGCTGGTATTCGGCATGCTGGTGGTAATCCCGATCCAGGCGTACGCGCAAGGCGTGACGAATGGGTTGGTAAAACCCGGCTTCGGCCAGTTCCTGCTCGACTACTGGAGCCACAAGCCGTGGCCGAAGGATGCCTTCAGCGGCTGGCAGCACGGCTATACCTGGAATCACCTGTGGTATCTCGCCTATTTGTGGGTCTATACCGGGGTGCTGGCTACGCTGGTGTGGCCATTGAATAGCCGCATCGGCTCAAAGCTGCGCACAATGTTCTGTGGACTGCGCGGAATCCGGCTGGTGGTCTTGCCGACGCTGCCGTTGATCGCATACACGATGGCCCTGCAATCGCGTTTCCCCGAAACCGGCGATTTCGTTCACGACTGGTATCGACATCCGATGTATTTCACTGTGTTCGTGTACGGCTATGTCGTTGCGCGCGACGCGGGCTTCTGGGCGGAGGTGTTACGAATCCGCTGGCCGATGCTGGCAACCGCGCTGACGCTCGGCATTGCCTACACGTATCTCGATCAGTTCTGGTCGCAGGGCGTGTTGTTCCAGCAGGTGCTGCGCAACCTGTACATGTGGACGATGCTTTTGGCGCTCATCGGTTGGGGTCACGCACTGTTGAACAGGCCGTTCCGCTGGCTGGCGTGGGCGAACGAGTCCGTGTACCCGTGGTACATGCTTCACCAGAGTTTGCTCATCGGAATTGCGTACTGGCTGATCCCGTACCGTCTCGGCCCGGTGCTCGAACCGCTGCTGGTGCTAACCGGCACCGTCGGCGGCTGTTACGCGATCAGTGAGATCATCAAGCGCATTGCATGGCTGCGTCCATGTTTCGGGCTCAAGCTGCTCGCGCGCAAGTCACGGGACGTCACATTCCGCGAACAGGCTGGTGGCCTGATTTGATGGACAACGACACTGTAATCCTTCGCAACTGCTTGATCGACGGGTATCGCTTCGCTCCACCCATCGTACATGCCGGGCGTATCCCTGCAATTGCAAGATGCAATTTGGCGGCATGGAATCGCCAGACAAAAAAAACCGCTAATTAGCGCGGTTTATTGGGTCTTTCAGGACTTGCTGGGAAGCCATGAAACGATAGGATGGTGCCCGGGAGAGGACTCGAACCTCCACGACTTGCATCGCTAACACCTGAAGCTAGTGCGTCTACCAATTCCGCCACCCGGGCAAGGTTGCATCGCTGCGCATGGCGCAGGGGCGCGAACGATACCCAGCGTATGCCGGCTTGTCAAATGCCGCTTGCAATGCGCGGCCGGGTCGGCCACGCTGCGTGCACTCAATAACGGAATAATGTGTGAAACGAACCCGAAAAGCGACAAAATCCGCGGGCGCAAAAGCCCCGAAACGACCTGGCTGGATGCCTGATCCGGCATTCATGCCAAACACCAAGAAGGCGCAAAAAGGATCGGCGGCCAAAAAGTCCGGGGCCGGGTCCAAGCAGGCCAGGCGCAGGCCCGATCCGCATGCGGCACGCGAGGCGCAGCGTTACGAGCATCCCATTCCCAGTCGCGAGGCATTGCTTGCGTTCCTGAGCGAACGCGCACAAATGCTCAATGCGCAGACGCTGGCCGATGAACTGCACTTGACCAGCGCGCGCGATTTCGAGGCGCTGACCCGGCGTCTTGGCGCGATGCTGCGCGATGGCCAGTTGTTGCAGAACCGGCGCGGCGGTTTCGGCGTCGCGGAACGGCTGGATTTGATTCCCGGATCGATCATCGCCAATGCCGAAGGATTCGGCTTTCTGCGCCCGGATGCGGGCGGCGACGATATCTACATTTCCCCGGCGCAGATGCGCAAGGTGCTGCACGGCGATCGCGTTCTGGCAAGCATCGTCGGTGTGGACAGGCGCGGCCGCAAGCAGGCTGACATCGTCGAGGTGCTGGAACGCCGTGCCTCGCGTCTGGTCGGTCGCGTCTCGGTCGAGAACGGCGTGGTCATGGTTGTGCCCGACGACCGACGGCTGCATCAGGATGTGCTGATACCGCCCGGCAAGGACAACGGCGCGAAATCCGGCCAGATCGTGGTCGCGGAAATCACCCAGCCGCCGAGTGAGCATTGTGGTCCGATTGGCGAAGTCGTCAGCGTGCTGGGCGAGCGCCTGTCGCCGTCGCTGGTGGTGGAAATGACCATCGCCAGTCACGGTCTTCCGAGCGAATGGCCGGCTGCGACATTGCGCGAAGCGGCCAATGTCGAGCAGCAACCGACGCTGGAGGAAATCAGCGGACGCACCGACTTGCGCAAGCTGGCGCTGGTCACCATCGATGGAGCCGATGCGCGCGATTTCGACGATGCCATATTTGCCGAGCCTGTCGAAGGTGGATTTCGCCTGATCGTGGCGATCGCCGACGTTTCGCATTATGTGCGGCCCGGAAGCGCGCTCGACGATGAGGCGCAAAAGCGCTCGACCTCGACGTATTTCCCCGGCTTCGTCGTACCCATGCTGCCGGAAACGCTGTCCAACGGCATCTGCTCGCTGAATCCCGATGTCGAACGCCTGTGCATGGCGTGCGAGATGCACGTAAATCGCGAAGGCGAGGTAACGCGCGCGAAATTCCGCAGCGCCGTCATGCGTTCGCATGCGCGACTCACATACACGCGCGTGTGGCAGGCCATCGGCGAGAAACATGCAGATGCGCTGGAGGAACTGGCCGATGTCATGCCGCATCTGCGACATTTGCATCAGCTTTACAAGCTGCTGGCGCGCGCGCGCAAACGCCGTGGCGCAATCGATTTCGAAACGCACGAAGTGAAGTTCCAACTGAGTGCCTCGGGCGAAGTCGAACAACTCGATGCGTCGCCGCGCAACGATGCGCACAAGATTGTCGAGGAATGCATGATCGCGGCGAACGTGCAGGCTGCGAAGTTTCTCGATCGCTGCAGGATTCCAGCACTGTATCGCGTGCACGCGCCGCCGCCGGAATCCAAGTACGAGGATCTGCTCGAATTCCTGCACGAATTTTCCCTCAAGCTGCCGCCTTACGATCAAGTGACGCCGGCGGATTATTCAGCGCTGCTGAAGAAAACCCGTGATCGCCCCGATGCCGAGTTGATCCAGTCGGTGCTGCTGCGCTCGCAATCGATGGCCGTTTACGCGCCCAGCGACGACGGCCACTTCGGACTGGCCCTGGACGCCTACGCACATTTCACCTCGCCGATCCGACGCTATCCGGATCTGCTCGTGCATCGCGCAATCCGTTTTGCCCTGGAAAAGGGGAAAGCTGCCGATTACGTCTATTCATCCAGCGACATGGCTGCCCTGGGCACGCATTGTTCGCAGAACGAACGCCGTTCGGAAGACGCCGAGCGCGACGTCGACGAGCGTTACAAGTGCGCGTGGATGGAAAAACACGTCGGCAGCCAGTTTGACGGCATCGTCTCCGGCGTGACCTCGTTCGGCATGTTCGTGGAGCTGATCCAGTCGCAAGTCAGCGGTCTGGTGCACATCACTCAATTGCCCAACGACTACTATCATTTCGATCCGATCCGGCACTTGTTGAGCGGCGAGCGCAACGGCCTGCAATTTCGTCTTGGCGACGCCGTGCGGGTGCAGGTGCTGCGCGCCAGCCTTGAAGATCGCAAGATCGACTTCAAGCTGGTGCCAGGCGACCCGGAACACAAGCCGGCGGTGCGCGCGTCAAAAAAGAATAAGAGAAGCAAATGAGCGGAGAACTTCTGTACGGTATCCATTCGGTTGACTCGGCGCTGAGCCACGATCCGAAAAACATCGTGGAGTTGTACATCGAAGCCGGCAGCCAAAACGCGCGCTTGAAAGAGTTGTCCGAGCGCGCACGCTCCCTCGGCGTCAAGCCGCATTCGCGCCCGCGCGACGCACTGGATCGCATGACCGGCGGCGCGCGTCATCAAGGCGCGGTCGCACGCTACAACGCACCGCCACCACGCGGCGAATCCGATCTGGCCGCACTCCTTGAAAACGCCGGCAACGACGCGTTGTTCCTGGTACTCGATGGAGTGACCGACCCGCACAACCTCGGTGCCTGCCTGCGTAGTGCCGAAGCCGCAGGTGTGACAGCAGTAATTGTGCCCAAGGACAAAGCCGCCGGAATAACGCCGACAGTGCGTACGGCGTCAGCAGGTGCCGCTGATCGCATTGCGTTCGTCGCAGTCACCAATCTCGCGCGCTGCCTCAAGGCATTGAAAGATCAAGGCGTGTGGCTGGTGGGCCTGGCCGGCGATGCCGAGCAGGATTTCTACAGCGTCGATCTGAGCGGACCGATTGCGCTGGTCATCGGCAGCGAAGGCGAAGGCATGCGTCGCCTGACCCGCGAATCCTGCGATTATCTCGCCCGCATTCCCATGCGCGGCGACGTCGAAAGCCTCAACGTATCGGTGGCAACCGGTGTCACCTTGTTTGAAACATTGCGTCAGCGTTCCGCCCGAAAGCAGGGTGAGTGACGACGCGGGAGTGAATCATGCATTGGTATGACTGGTCCGGACTGTTCGGCATTGCATCCATTCTGTTTGCGTATTTCCTGCTGCAAGCCGGACGCATGCGCGGCGATGCATTGATGCATCAGTTGCTGAATGCGGCTGGCGCGCTTCTTTTGCTGATAGCGGTGTTTTACGCGTTCAACCTGTCCGCATTCCTGATGGAACTGGCATGGCTGGCCGTGAGCATTTACGGCATGGTGCGTGGGCACAGGACCAAGCGCAGTCGCTAGGTGGGTGAGGTACGCAGCCGAACGCGTAACGCATCCGCATGCACCGACGTTGGGGGGCATTCGCTCACCCCAACGGACGTCCCAATTTCTGGGAGCGCCTTATTCTTCGTCGGTTCCTTCGTTGATGCCCTCGAACAGGAAGGTGGAAAGATAACGTTCGCCGGTGTCCGGCAGCATCGCCAGGATCACGTCGCCGGATTTTGCCTGCTTGGCCACTTCGAGCGCTGCAGCGAACGTGCCGCCGGAGGAAATGCCGCAGAAGATGCCTTCCTTCTGTGCCAATGCACGCGCAGTGTCGCGCGCCTGCACGTCGCTGACCGGCACAATCTGATCGGCAATATCGCGATTGAGAACGGCCGGGACCAGATCAGGCGTCCAGCCCTGGATCTTGTGCGACTGCCAGGGTTTGCCCGACAGCATGGCTGCGACTTCCGGTTCAGTCGCGACGATTTTTACTTCCGGGCGCGCGAGCTTGATCATCTCGCCGGCGCCGGTGAGGGTGCCGCCGGTGCCCCAGCCGGTAACGAACCAGTTCAGGCGCTTGCCGGCGAAGTCCAGGAGAATCTCCGGACCTGTCGTGCTGCGGTGGTAGGCGGGGTTCGCCTCGTTCTCGAACTGGCTGGTGAGAAATGCGCCGTGCTTTTTCGCGTATTCTTCTGCGCGTTTGATCATGCCGGTGCCGCGCTCGGCGGCAGGCGTCAGAATCACCTTGGCACCAAGCGCGCGCATCAATTTGCGTCGTTCCATTGAGAACGAATCGGCCATGAATGCGACGAATGGGTAACCTTTCACTGCACACACCATCGCCAGTGCGATGCCGGTATTGCCCGACGTCGCCTCGACCACAGTTTGTCCAGGCTTGAGCGTGCCCCTGGCCTCGGCGTCGGCGATGATGCCGATGGCGAGGCGGTCCTTGACCGACGCCATCGGATTGAATGCCTCGATCTTGACATACATCTCCACGCCTTTTGGCGCCAGCTTGTTGATGCGCACGATGGGTGTGCGACCGATGGTTTCGAGAATGTTCTGATAGATCATGGCGTGCCTCGATCGATTCGTCGGGTAGCGGGAAATCCGGTACAGCCGCGCGTGGCAGCGACTCCAGCCGGCCAAACCTGAAATGCTGACGGAAGTCTAAACCCGTCAAGGGCGACGCAAAAGCAGAAATTTCCACATGCAAACGCCGGAATGTCATAAGCCTGCATTTCGGGTCGGTTTGACGTCAATCGCCGCTGATGAATTGCGGTCCCTTTCCCGTGGTTTTTTCGTAAACGCCTTTGCCGGCGCGCCGGTACTGGGTAAAACCGTGCTTGGCGACGTGGCTTTCCTTGAGCAGATGGGATTGTCCGCTGGCAACCGAGGGCGCGCAGATAATGCGCACGACGGCCGCGCCGCATTGCGGGCATTGCGTCAAAGCCTCGTCGCGCAGTTTTTGCAGCACGTCGAAGTGCGCCTCGCAATGTGCGCAGCCTTTTCCGCTGGCGGCGTATTCGTAGATGGGCATGACGTGATAATGGGGGTGGTGTAGCGCCATTTGCAACAGGCCGCGCGTAGCGGCACACATTCTTCAACGATTTTCCGCTTCAGACAGGAACTTCCGAATCTTTGTCCTGCATGACCTTCCAGCGGTTGACGATGTCGCAGAACAGCAATGCCGTACGCTCTGCATCGTAGACCGCGGAGTGTGCCTCGTTGGCGTCCCAGTTGAATCCTGCGGCCTGGACGGCACGGCTGAGCACGGTCTGACCGTAAGCAAGTCCGCCGAGAGTCGCCGTGTCGAAACAACTGAACAAATGAAAAGGACTGCGCTTGTAGCCGGTGCGGCGGATGGCTGCGTTGACAAAGCCCAGGTCGAAGGCGGCATTGTGGCCGACCAGAATCGCGCGCTGGCAGCCGTATTCGCGCAGGGCTTTGCGGATCGGCTTGAATATCTTGTCGAGAGCCTCGCGCTCGGCGAGGGCGGCGCGGAACGGATGGGTCGGGTCGATGCCGGTGATTTCCAGGGCGCGTGGGTCGATATTGGCGCCCGGAAACGCTTCGACATGCGTCGAGACCGGTTCGTCCGGATGCACGATGCCGTGTTCGTCCATGCGCACGATGACGGCGGCGATTTCCAGCAGCGCGTCGCGTTCGGAATCGAAACCGCCGGTTTCGACGTCGACCACCACGGGCAGGAATCCGCGGAAGCGTTCGGCGTATTTCGGCGGCGTTTCAGGCATGCCCGCAGGATACGCGGCGGGCATGCAGATCACAACGCAAGACAGCACTCAGGCTCGCGCGTACCGCCCGAAGAGAAAAAGCAGGAGTGCCGCGATCAGCAATGCGAGCCCGAACATCGGGATCAGCATCGCAAACGGGACGCCGAGTGCGAGAAAAGCCAGGCTCCACGCGTACGCGTCTGCATTGGGTGGCGGCATGGGGTCGGTCTTGAGTGCGCGACAGAGAAGAAAATCCAGACTGATCTTGCCGGGACCCTGGAAAATGATCGGCAGCAACATGACGACGAACAGCAACGGCAACTTGAAATTGCCATAGCCCATGTTGGTGATTGCATAACCTTTGGCCAAGTCGCTCCACATTGCAATCATGGTCGGCCAGTGCACGGCAGTTGTGGCGACAAATGTCAGCACCAGCAGGCAGTAGGCGGCGAAACGGGTGAACAATCCGAATATCAGCAGGATCGCGCCGCCGAGCTCGAAATACGTGGCCATGGCCCAGCTGATGTCGGTGGGAATGGAATTGAACGGGAACGGGAAACGGTCCTTGATCTCGGTAAACCAGTTGTCGCCGGTATACTTTTCCATGCCGGACTGCCAGAACTCCCACGCCATGATCAGGCGCAGGATCAGCGGCGGCAGCAATTGACCGATGCCGCGCAAGCGTGAGCTCAGCGATTCCCAGACCCCGATTGCGGCCGAGCTGTTGATAGCCATGACTTCCCCTCTTCGATATCGACGCGAATTCAATCCACGTGCGTGCCCAGTATGGCCTCGCGCGCTTTCAATTGGACGATTGCAGCCTGACCTGCCTGGCGAAAATCGGTATTGCCGGCTTCGCCGCGCTCGACCAACAGCGCGTCCAGGCACTCAAGACCGGTGGAACGGGAATTGCCTTGCAGACGTTCGATCAGCAGCGCTGTGAGGGGGTCGATTTCATGGAAATGCAACTCATCGTCGCGCCCGCGAACCAGCAGCAGCACGGTGGGCTGGTCGGGTGCTTCAAGCGGACGATATTCGGGGCCGATCAGATGCACCGGGTACCGATAGCCCAGCACGCAGGCAACCGGCGACATCACGGGGACGCCGGTCAGTGGATCGCCGTTGGGGTCGTGGGGGACATCGGCGATGTCGTTTTCGTCGAGACTGATCGCCAACTCGGCCCACTCGTAATGGGCCAGTTCGAGCAGGAACGGCGGATCGTCCGCGCCGCGCTGTTGGCGCGCTTCCAGATAGCGCAGGAATTCGCGGCCGAATTCGGGAAACAATGGCGTATGAAACTGGTGATCGCGCAGCATCTCGCGCGCGAGCGCATCCCAGTCATCGTCGTCGTAAAGGCTGCGAATTACCGGGAAATTTGCCGACAGGAACATTTCGATATTGGAAAACACCAGATCGCGATAGATCTGCATGCGCCGGTCCTCGATTCCCGGCGGCGCGGCACGGTGCTGCGGATCGCGCACATGCGCGGTGAACTGGTGCTGCATTCGTTGCGTGCGTCCGCGCTCAGGCACTGCGGACATGACGCGCGTCGGCAGTTTCTGGAGCGTGTTTTTTCTGAATGGTGCGCACGTGATCGAGTTCGCCGATCAGTTCGTGAAGCGGCGGGAATTTGAAGTCGCGTTCCAGCAGCGTAGGCAATATGCCAAAACGCGAATAAGCCAGGTCCAGCAAGTCCCAGACCGGATCGATCACGGCCGCGGCGTGGCTATCGACGATGAGATCCGGCGCTTCGTTGTAATGACCGGCGATATGTGTGTACGCAATGCGGTCGACCGGCAACGCATTGATGAACCCGGCCGGATCATAGCGATGGTTGACGCTGTTCACATACACATTGTTGACGTCGAGCAACAGGTCGCAATCGGCGGCCTGAAGTACGGCGTTGGTGAAATCGATTTCGCTCATCTCCTGCCCGGGCGATGCGTACGTGGAGACGTTTTCCACGGCAATGCGACGGCCCAGAATATCCTGCGCGCGGCGAATGCGCGCGGCGACCCAATCCACCGACTCTTGCGTATACGGAATCGGCATCAGGTCGTACAGGTGTCCTTCGTCGGAACAGAACGACAGGTGTTCGCTGTATTGCGCAATACCATGCTCGTCGAGAAGGCGACGAATCTTGTGCAGCAAGGTTTCATCCAGCGGCGCGGGACCGCCAAGCGACAGCGACAATCCGTGACAGATGAACGCATGGCGCTCGGTGAAGGCACGGAACGTCCTGCCGAGCCGGCCGCCGACGTTGATCCAGTTCTCCGGCGCGACCTCGAAGAAATCGATCGGCGCATCCGGGCAGTCCTGCAGCGGGCCCAAAAGGTCCCGCCGCAGGCCGAGTCCGGCGCCTTCAGCAAATTTGCGTGGGCGCTGGTTCATCTCAGTGACCGCTACAGGAACCTTCCTTGCCCTTCTTCGCGGCCGAACAGGAACCTTCCTTGCCCTTCTTCGCGGCCGAGCAGGAACCTTCCTTGCCCTTCTTCGCAGCCGAGCAGGAACCTTCCTTGCCCTTCTTTGCTGCCGAGCAGGAACCTTCCGCACCGGTCTTGTGCATCTTGTGGCCGGCTGCCAGTTCTTTCTTGCTCAGGCTGCCGTCATGGTTGGTGTCCATCGCCTTGAACTGGGCTTCGTTCCAACCGGCCTTTTCGGCTTCGGCCATCGAGACCTTGTGGTCCTTGTTCGTATCCATCTTGGAAACGGCGCACTTGCCTTCACTGCACTTGCCTTCGGCACCGGCGAGCATGTAGCCCGACACGAGCGGCTTTACCTGAAACGCGGTGCTGGCATGCGACGTCTGGCTGAATGCTGCCGAGCCAAGAAACGCGGCGCCAATTGCCAGGGTCAACGGTTTAACGATTTTGTTCGACATTGCATTTACTCCGTGGTTGAAGAATCGGGACGAGCCCGTGTTTGCTGCCGCAGTCGCGGCAATGCCAAGCGTCTGGGGTAATCCATCAATCCGCAATATTGCGGATTGCCCTAACCATCCCCGGATCGCAGATTAAGCCTCGCGCAATCGGTCTACAAGAACATTCGATGTCGCACTGCGCAAAAAGCCCTCCGGCTGACGAGACCGACCGGAGTGTAAATATCTTTCTCGCCTTTGCGTTAAGAGAAAGTCAATGCAATGCGGGAAAGCGCGAACCGGCAATGGGGACTCGGAAAACTGCACGAAATTCCGACTTTTCCACCGTTCGATGCGCGGCCTCGCAGCGGGCGCCGCGCGATTCAGGCCGTTTCGTGCGCAAAGCGCACGCAACCAGGCTGTGTGCGGACCGGAATGGGGGACACATCCTGATTTCCGTGGTCCACATTCGTCATTCAGTCTTCGCGTCTTGCGTCTTGTCCCTGTAGCGGCATAAATCGCGAATAATGCACTGCGGGCAATCCGGTTTGCGCGCCTTGCATACATAACGGCCGTGCAGGATCAACCAGTGGTGCGCATCGCGCTTGAATTCGGCGGGAACCACCTTCTCAAGTTTGTCTTCGACGGCGCGAACCGTCTTGCCCGGTGCCAGCCCGGTACGGTTCGCGACACGAAAAATATGCGTGTCGACGGCAATCGTCGGCTCGCCGAACGCGGTATTGAGTACGACGTTGGCAGTCTTGCGACCGACGCCCGGGAGCGCTTCCAACGCTTCGCGCGAGCGCGGAATTTCGCCGCCATGGTGTTCCAGCAGAATCCGGCAGGTGGCCATGACGTTCCTTGCTTTTGTATTGAACAGGCCAATGCTCGAAATATGTCTTATCAATCGGGCTTCGCCGAGCGCCAGCATCGCCTGGGGAGTTGCGGCTGCGGCAAACAGGCGCCGCGTCGCCTTGTTCACGCCAACATCCGTGGCCTGCGCCGAAAGCATCACGGCAATCAGCAATTGGAAAGCTGTGCTGTATTCGAGCTCGGTGGTCGGGCTCGGATTGACTTCGCGAAGACGGCGAAACATTTCCGCGCGTTCGGCGGCATTCATCGGTGCGGTTTTCCCGCTGCAGCCTTTTTTGCCCTGGCGCGGGCGATGGCCGCCCGCACCGCATCGCTGCCGAACGTGTCGGCGTCGACGACGGCTTTGCGCGCGGCGAGTTGTGCATTGCGTTCCTCGTTCCAGCGACTCAGGCGTGCGCGCCGGGATTCGAAGCGCGTCCTGAAGTGCGGCGCGTCGTGGGCGAATTCCGCAACCGGTTGCATCGCAATACAATCGACCGGACACGCCGGGAGGCAAAGTTCGCAGCCGTTGCATTCGTCCGACACGATCGTATGCATCATCTTGTTGGTGCCGATGATTGCGTCAACCGGACAAACCTGAATGCATTTCGTGCAGCCGATGCAGGCAGTCTCGTCGATGATCGCCACTTGCGGCGGCATTTCCACGCCGTTGGCCGGATTCAACGGCTTCGGCGCACGCCCCAGCAGACTGGCCAGCGTCCGGATTCCGGCTGCGCCGCCTGGTGGACACTGGTTGATGTCCGCTGTGCCGTGAGCGATTGCCTGTGCGTAATCGCGGCACGCCGGATAGCCGCAGCGCGTGCATTGCGTTTGCGGCAAAACCGCGTCGATGCGGTCGGCCAGTGCCGTGGTGTTTGACGCGGAATCGTTCACCGCGCCATTTTCGCAGATTTGCGCATTTCAGGAACATCTGTTGCGATCGAGCCAGACTTCGAGGCCTTGCGTATTCAGTTCCAGATCCATGTCCAGCAGTTCATTGATGCGAGCGTCGTCGAGTCGGCAACCATGCGCGCGCGTCTGTGCGATGAAATACTCGGACAACGCGGCGACGATGCGGGCGTGCCGGTCTGGATGACCGGCATGTTCCAGCGCGATGACAACCATCGCGTCGATCCGCTTGTGCAGATCGCGCGCGAGCTTTTCGACGCTCGCTACGCGACTGTAATGCGTGAGAAACATTTGTTGTGGCGCAAACCCAAGCATGCGGTCTATCGATGCGTGAAGCGACTCGGGATCGAATTGCACCGGCGTTGTCGTGGGCAGGATGAAGGCGCCGTTGACCGTGTCGAATTCGCGATACGACAGTCCGAACGTATCGCCGGGGAAAATCCCGCGACTGCGCGCGTCGACGATGCTGATGTGATGACGCGCGTGACCAGGCGTATCCAGGCACAGTAATTCGCGTCCGGCCAGATCGACGATGTGGCCATCGTCGGCCATATCGACCCGTGCCGCATCAACCGGCACCAGATCGCCGTAGCTGCGCCGGATTTCTTCGGCGCCATAAACTGCCGTGGCGCCGGCGATGAGTTGGCCGGGATCGATCATGTGGCGTGCGCCGCGCGGATGCACGACCAGTCGCGCGCGCGGAAGCTGCTGCATCAACGCGCCCGCGCCGCCGGCGTGATCCAGATGCACATGGGTAAGAATCACGTAGTCGACGGCATCGACCGGCAACTGCCGGTCTGCAAGGGCCGCCAGCAGTCGCGTCAGCGAATGGTTCGTGCCGACATCGACAAATGCGGCGTGGCCGTTTTCCACGATCAGGTGACTGGCATCGAACCGGGGCCGGAAAAATCCGGTGTCGATGGCCGTGATGGCGTGATCGAAATCGATGGTATCGACGCTCGTGGCGCTCATTTCGAAGCGTTCAGATGCGGCAACGAGAATTCCAGATTGCGCTGCACGCGGTCACGTTCGCCGGCCGGCAGTTCCGGATCGGAAAGCAACGCACGACATTCGCGTGCGCTGTCTGCGTAGTCGCCGCACCAGTACGCGGCAATGGAAAATTCGTCGCGCGCGCGCCAGGCGTGCACGGCGCGGTCGATGAACAGTACATCGTCTGGCACCGGCAATTCCATCGCGATGCGTGCGAAAGTTCGCGCCACCGCGTAGCGCTTCTGCAGACGACAGTATCGGGCCAACTCGCACGGCGCCTCGGCGCGGGTCGGACGGTAGTCGTATGCATCCAGATAGGCGGCGACGATCTGCTGATACGGTGCCGAAGTTCGTTCCTTGAGGAGCGCGATCTGCAACTTCGAAAAATATACTTCTTCGGCCCAACCGCCCATGGCTACGCGTTTTTCGTAGGCGCTGATGGATTCGGCCACGTGTCCCGCGTCGCGCAGGCTCTGCGCCAGATAAAATGCGTAACGTGCATTGTCCGGTTCATCGACCAGGGCGCGACGCAGCACATCGGCATCGCGGCTGAATTTTTCCTGCTGGGACAGTTGACTGCGGGCGCCGTCGGTATGCACACGGATGCGCAGGCCCGGCAGAAACTGCGCCTGTGCGGCATGCGGTGATACCAATGCTTCGTGCAACACGCCTTTCCATTGCCATTGCGATTGCGCATCGAGTTTCGGCACCGCGACGCGGCGATAGCGCAAGTCGTTGAAGATCAGCTCCAACTGGTATGCGGGCGCGTCCAACGTGCCCCATGTGAAGCCGGTGTCGGCGTCGAGAACCTCATCGGCATCGATGACGAGCGCGTAGTCACCATGTTTGCGCGCCAGATCGAGCGCTTCGTTGCGGTTCGTCGAAAAATCCACCCAGGGACGTTCGATCAACTCACCGGGCATGTCGGCCATGCATCGACGGATGATGTCCTGCGTGCCGTCGCCGGACCCGGTATCGGAAATCGCCCAGGCGTGGATGTATGGCCGGACCGAACGCAGGCAGCGCTCGATCACGTGGGCTTCGTTCTTGACGATCATGGAAAGGCAAATACGCATGGGTAAATTCTTGCGTGGCCGTGCAACAGTGGCTACTTCACTGTCATCCCGGGCTTCGCGCCATCATCCGCGCCCAGCAGGAACAACTCGGCCCCGCCGGATCCAGCCGAAAGGATCATGCCTTCGGAGACGCCGAAACGCATCTTGCGCGGCGCGAGGTTGGCGATGAAAACGACGCTGCGCCCGACAAGGGTTTCTGGCTGCGGATAGGCGGACTTGATGCCGGAGAATATCTGGCGTTTACCCAGCTCGCCGGCGTCGAGTTCAAAGCGCAGCAGTTTGTCGGAACCTTCCACAAATCCACATTGCAGCACCTTGCCGATGCGCAGATCGAGTTTGGTGAAATCGTCGATGGTCGAGAACGCGACAGCAGTCGAGCGCGAGTCAGGATGATGAACGGAAGACGTTCCTGGCACGGATGCTTGCGTTGTGGTTGTGGCGGTGGACGGTTGCAGACTTTCCTTCGAGGCTTCAATCATGGCTTCAATTTTCTTCGCGTCAATGCGGTTGACTAACGGTACGTAAGGCATGATTACACCACCAAGCAGCAGTTGGTCAGCGGCGTCGAAATGCTGCCAGACTTCGCCGAGATAAGCCTTGGCTCTTTGCGTCACGCCGGGTGCGATCGGATGCAGGTAGATGGTCAGCAGGCGGAAATAATTCAATGCCAGCGTGCACACGATCTGTAGCTGCGCACGCTTGCCCTCGTCCTTTGCCATCAGCCACGGTGCATTTTCGGCAACATAGACGTTGGCTTCGTCGGCCACCTCGATAATCAGACGAACCGCTGCCGCATAGTCGCGTGATTCGTAGAGTCTTGCGCATGCGGACAGTTTTGTCGCCGCCATCTCGTATCGTTTCGATTCGGTTTCCGGCAACTTGTCGGCAAGCCGCCCGTTAAAGAACTTCTGCACGAACCCGGCGCAGCGGCTGGCGATGTTGACCCATTTGCCGACCAGATGCGAGTTGACACGCTCTTCGAATGCCTTGAGGTCCAGATCAACGTCGGCCAGCGTCGGATTGAGCTGGGTGGCGAGGAAGTAGCGCAGATAGTCGGCGTCGAGATGATCCAGGTAGGTGCGCGCCTCGATGAACGTGCCGCGCGATTTCGACATCTTCGCGCCGTTGACGGTAAGAAAGCCATGCACGTTTACGGCGGTCGGTGTGCGCAGACCGGCGCCATGCAGCATCGCCGGCCAGAACAGTGTGTGGAAGTAGATGATGTCCTTGCCAATAAAGTGAACCATCTCGGTGCCGTTGCCGCCGCGCACGAAGCGGTCGAAGTCGCCGGATGCCAGGTGCGGCTTTTTCCCGGATGCGCACAGGTCCCTGAACGACGCCAGATAGCCGATCGGTGCATCGACCCAGACGTAGAAGAACTTCCCCGCCTGACCGGGGATCTCGAATCCGAAATACGGTGCGTCGCGCGATACATCCCAACTACGCAAGCCGTCGGCGAACCACTCCTGCAGTTTGTTGACGACCTCGGACTGCAGGCCGCCGGCCTCGCGGCGTTCTTCGAGCCAACTCGTGAGCATTGTCTCGAAATCGGCCAGGCGCACGAAGAAGTGCAGCGATTCCCTTTCGACTGGCGTCGCGCCGGAGACGACCGAGTACGGGTTGATCAGGTCGGTCGGGTTGTAGGTCTTGCCGCAAACCTCGCAAGCGTCGCCGTACTGATCCGCACTGTGGCAGTTCGGACATTCGCCCTTGATGAAGCGGTCGGGCAGAAACATCTGCTTGGCGGGATCGTAAAGCTGCTTCACCGGGCGCGACTCGACGTGGCCGCCGGTTTCCAGGGCCTGCCAGATCGCGTAGGTCAGTTCGCGGTTCGTCGTGCTGTCGGTCGAGGAGTAGAAATCGTATTCCACGCCGAAATCGCGCAGGTCGGCTTCGTGGCGCTTGCGCACGGAATCGATCAGCGCCTGTGGCGTGATGCCGTCCTTTTCCGCGCGCAGCATGATCGACGTGCCATGCGCGTCGTCGGCGCACACGAAATGCACGCGATGTCCGGCCATGCGCATGGCCCGCACCCAGATGTCGGACTGGATGTGCTCAAGCATGTGGCCCAGATGAATCTGGCCGTTGGCATAGGGCAGGGCGGTGGTGACGAGAATTTCGCGCTGGGTCATCCGTGGTCGATCCGGCTGGTCGGGAAGGGAAATTATCGCACGACCGCTGCGGCGGCCCTATTGCATGCGCGTCCAGGACTGGCTGCGACCGAACAGCGCGAATCCGATATAGCCACGTACTTGCAGCTGCTTGCCGTCGTCGACCAGACGCAACCGGCAGCGATAGATATCGCCGCTCTCCGGATCGAGGATACGGCCGCCGTCCCAGATATCGCCATGCCGGCGCAGGTTCCACAGTATGGTCATGCCGAGCACGGGACGATCGTGCCGGCTGCCGTCGCATGCCGCACAGCGTGGGGCCGGATCTTCGCCGGCAGCGCGGAACAGATGCACGATGCGTCCGGACAGCGTGCCATCGTGCTCGTCGATGCGCACTATCGCTCGCGGGCGGTGCGTGTGGTCGTCCACGGTCTGCCACACGCCGACGGGTGTCGGTCGCGTTGTCGTTGCGCCGGTATGCAGGCCAGCAAGCAATACGAGCAGTGCGACGGATGGCATGCGGTCATCATAGCGAATCTGCGATTACGTCAGTCGAAGCCGTCGGCGAACATCTCGTCGTCGCTTGTCCGGCGTTCGCAGGCGCCGATGTCGGCAGCATCTTGGGCAATGCGATCGAATCCCGGCCCGCGCTGATCGTAGCCGGACGACTGCGAATTGTTGCCGAGGTCGATTGCCGGACTGTCCGCAAGCAGGGCATGTGTGCTCGTCGGGCCTGCGTGATCGGCCAGGGGAGCCAGTCGCGGGCCTTCGTCGACCACGATCACACCGGGAAGTGGTGAGGTGTTGGTGGAGATGATCGCGTTGTCGGAGCCCGAAATGGCGACCGGCTCCTGCGTTCCGCGATGGTCGATGCCGGTATCGTGCCTGCTGGCCAGCGCGGCGGCAGATGCCGGCGCCGTTTCAAGAAACGGCGAAAATGGGCAAGGTGCGACCATGCGTGTTTGCCATGGTCGCCTCGCGCCACGGTGTACGCTCGGCTACAATGACGACCGCATCCGGTTTTTCCAACTCCATGACTCAAATCACACGCGAGCACATCGACGGCTTGCTCTCCGGCATTGTCGATCCTCACACAGGACAAGACCTCGTCGCCGGTGGAGCCATCAAAGGCGTCGGTGTCGAGGGCGACAAGGTCGCGGTCGATATCGTGCTCGGTTATCCGGCAGCAGGCTGGCATGAAGCACTCGCCGGGCAGGTCCGCGAGGTATTGCAGGCCGATGCGGCCATCGGCAACGCCGTCGTCAACGTTTCGTCGCGGCTGCATGTGCACAAGGTGCAGAAGGACCTGACGCCATTGCCGAATGTGAAGAACATCATCGCGGTGGCCTCGGGCAAGGGCGGCGTCGGCAAGTCGACCACGGCGGTCAATCTGGCACTGGCGCTCGCGGCTGAAGGTGCGAAAGTCGGCGTGCTGGATGCAGACATCTACGGGCCGAGCATTCCGCGCATGCTTGGTGTTTCCGGCAAGCCGGATTCGAAGGACGGGCAGCGCATCGAGCCCAAGCTCGCGCACGGCATTCAGGCGATGTCAATCGGCTTTCTGATCGAAGAAGACACGCCGATGATCTGGCGCGGACCGATGGTGACGCAGGCATTGACCCAGTTGCTCAACGAAACCAACTGGGTCGATCTGGATTATCTGATCATCGATCTGCCGCCGGGCACGGGCGACATCCAGTTGACGCTGTGCCAGCGTGTACCGGTATCCGGGGCGCTGATCGTGACCACGCCGCAGGACATTGCACTGCTCGACGCGCGCAAGGGATTGAAGATGTTTGAGAAGGTCGAAGTGCCGGTATTGGGCATCGTGGAGAACATGGCGATTCACATTTGTTCGCAATGCGGATACGCCGAGCACGTTTTCGGCGCCGGCGGGGGCGAACGCATGGCCAGCGAGTACGATGTGCCGCTACTCGGCTCACTGCCGCTGGATATCCACATCCGCGAACAAGCCGATGGCGGTACCCCCACCGTGGCCGCCGAGGCGGACGGCAAGATCGCGGCAATGTATCGAGAGGTCGCGCGCAAGACGGCCGCACGGTTGTCGCTGCGCGCGCGCAGCAAATCGATGAGCTTTCCGAAGATCGTCATACAAAATACATGAGAGCCCGTAGCGGGGAATCGGAAATCGCGACATCAACACAAGAGCATTGTCATTCCGGCGGGAATGACTGTCCCTTGATGTAACGATCCCCCATTTCCCATTCCCCATTGCCCCGAGCGTAGCGAGCAAATGACCATCAAATCCGACAACTGGATCCGCCGCATGGCCGAGAAGCACGGCATGATCGAGCCGTTCGAGCCGGAACAAGTGCGCGTGAACGGCAATGGCGGCAAGTTGATCTCGTACGGTACGTCGAGCTACGGCTACGACGTGCGCTGCGCGGACGAGTTCAAGGTATTCACGAACATCAATTCCACGATTGTCGATCCCAAGCAATTCGACGCGCGCAGTTTCGTCGATGTGCGTGGCGAGGTTTGCATCATTCCGCCGAACTCGTTTGCGCTGGCACGAACGGTGGAGTATTTTCGCATCCCGCGTCAGGTGCTCACGATTTGCCTTGGCAAGAGCACCTACGCGCGCTGCGGAATCATCGTCAATGTCACTCCACTCGAACCGGAGTGGGAAGGTCATGTGACGCTTGAGTTTTCCAACACGACGCCGCTGCCGGCAAGAATCTACGCCAACGAGGGTGTTGCCCAGATGCTGTTTCTGGAATCCGACGAAGTCTGCGCCACCAGCTATCGCGATCGCGGCGGAAAATACCAGGGCCAGCAGGGTGTAACCTTGCCGAAAGCCTGAGCCGCATGCCTCTATCGATCTGTCAGGAGTATACGATGCAACAGATGTACTTTTTCCGTCCGCTGCGGATCGCGGCAATGGTGATGGCGCTCGGCTTGCTTGCGGCGTGTGGCGGCAACCGCGTCACCATCAAGAACGGCACGACGACCGCGACCAACGTCCCCCAGCAGTTCGACGTGACGCTGGAAGCCGCCAAGGACGGACAATTCGACCTGGACGGCCTGACCTTGTCGCTGGAGGATCTCGCCAGCCACCTTCGTTATCTGATCGAAACCAACAATGCGGCGCACACGCTGTTGCTGAAGCCGGGCGAAAAAGAAGGCGTCAAGCAGGCGCATATCGTCGCGCTGGCAAGAGTGTGCGGCGCTGCAAAGCTCGCCTGTTATGTGCGCGACGACGATGGCACGCTCAAATTGATTCAAGTTGTCCAATAGAGCCACGAACTTCGTTCCGGAAGCCGATAGCGGAGAACGCCATGCGCAAATTCGCGCTTGTTGCCATTTCACTCTTGTTGTTGTGTTTTGCGATCGACGGACTGGCACGCGACGCAATCGACAACGGGCAATTGCAGGTCAAACCCTATCAACAGGATCTATTCGAGACCGGTGCTTACCGGATGGGTAAAGCCGAATTGTTCGGTTATGTCGGCGAGCTCATCGACAATAAACACATTACCGGCGTGGTATTGCGCAATGGCGATCACGCCAGCGCCGTTCAGAAACATATCATCGCCGAGATTGCACAGGCACAACATTTGAACGCGCTGATCGAACTGGACGGCAAGCTGCAACCGCTTGTCGACCCGACGCCGGCGCCGCCGGGTGAAGCCGCTGCGCCAGGTCAGGCCGCACGGCAAGCGCAGCATGCACAGCCAGCCAGACCGGCACCTGCGCCTGCAGATGGTGCGAATTCGCACTGAACGCCGGGGCGAACCGTTCGGCGTTGCAGGTCAAATTCCGGACGCGCGCAACAGTCGAAACCCCTGCCGCCCCGAGGCGTGGATGCGGGGGCGTTCCCTGCGCGGCGATAGAGGCACGTATGCTTTCGCAAGGCGATTTCTCAGTGTATTTCGCCAGCCGCATAGTGCGGGTCCTCGGAACATTCCACTGCCGCTGCAATGCACAGACGAACCGCCTCGACCATGGATTCCAGCGGCATGCCCGGTTTGCCCGATTGTGGATTCGCCTGTTCGGGCAAATACGGCACGTGGATGAAGCCACTGCGAATGGATGGATAATTCGTCGCCGTCAGATGCGCCAGCGCGTAAAAGACCTGGTTGCACACGTAGGTACCGGCTGTATGCGATATCGACGCCTCGATGCCATTTTCCAGCAGGCGCGACAACATCGCCTTGATCGGCAATGTGGAAAAGTACGCATTCGGTGCGTTGTCCACGACGGCAACGTCAATGGGTTGGTTGCCGGCATTGTCGGGAATGCGCGCATCGATCAGATTGATGGCTACGCGCTCCAGTGAAATTCCCGCGCGTCCGCCGGCCAGACCCAAGGCCAGCACCACCTTCGGCTGCTTGCTCGCGATGAGCCGTTCCAGTTCCGGCAGCGACGCGGCAAACTCGGTCGGCAGAATCGCGCCGACAATGCGGTGTCCGGCGACAATCTCGCCATCTACTGTCCGGGCGATCTGTTGCGACGGGTTGATCGCTTCGCCGCCGAATGGTGTAAAGCCGGTCACCAGAACGATCGGTAACTGTGGACTCATGGGAAGGCAAAAAACCAGATCAGAACAAGATTGAACGCGAGCAGCCACATTGCCACGGGCCATTGCGCGCGGATCACGCCGTTCGGATCGCGCAACTCGAGCAAGGCCGCCGGCACCACGTTGAAATTCGCCGCCATCGGCGTGAGCAGGGTGCCGCAGTAACCGGTGAGCATGCCCAGCGCGCCGAGTGCCGCCGCATCGCCGTGATGCATGCCGATCAGCAGCGGCAGGCCGATGCCGGCCATCATCACCGGGAACGCGGCGAATGCATTGCCCATGATGATGGTGAACACGACCATGCCGGCGGCGAACGCGAGCACGCAGGCCAGGCGCGAGGATACCGGTATTGCCGCTGCGGTCAGGTGCGCGATCGCCTCGCCAACGCCGGTTGCGGCAAACACGGCGCCGAGCATCGCAAGCAGCATCGGCAGCGAGATCGCCCACGACAGCGCATCGAGCAGGCGACCGGTTTCGTCAATTGCTGCGGCCGGGCGCGCGCGGGTCAGCCACAACGCAGCGATCGTTGCGAGCACGCAGGCGAATGCGAGCGCGACGAGAGTCGCCTCGGCATGGCCGAACTCGGCGATGCCGCCGAAGTGCAGGTACGGCTGCAGAAGGGTAAACGTCAACGTGCCGAATGGAATGATCAACGCCGGCAGGAAAAGACGATGTCCCAGTCGCGCGGCATTGCTGACGCGCCGTTCGATCTGTTGCGCAGAATCCGTAACCTGCGCGCGGCGCAACCGGCCCGAGCCTGCGATCAGACCAAGCGCGATGACGCCGGCGCCGGCGAGTTGCGCGGGCAAGGCGTCACCATGCACCACCGCTGCCTTGATGGCGTCGCCGAACAGAAAGATCGCGGCCAGGATTCCCCAGAACGCGCCGTGCGCCCAACGCCCCATGCGCAACTCGCGCCAGGCGCAAGCGGCGAGCAGCGCACCGCACAGCCAGTAGACGTACTCAGCGCGCAGCATGACGTTCCGTTGCGGCTTCGCGCGCTTGCGCGCGTCGGCGCAGACGGCGTTGCTGGCGAAAGGCACGCCCGGCCTGCACGAGGAAAGCGGCGATGGCCGTGGGCAACGCCCACAACGCAATATGCCGCGGATCCAGCATGATGCCGTTCTGTGCGTAGAAACTCTGGATCAGCAACACGGCACCGAAAGCGATGAAGATGTCTTCGCCGAAGAACAGGCCGATATTGTCGGTGGCTGCGGCCAGCGCGCGGACACGCTCACGCTCGTCAAGATCGATTTGCGGATCGACTTTCTCTGCCGCGGCTTCAGCCATCGGAGCGAGCAATGGACGCACCGTCTGCGCGTGGCCGGCAATTCCGGTCAAGCCGAACATCGACAACATCTGGCGTACGGCGAGATAACCGATCAACAGGCGTGCGAACGTGAAGCGGCGCATGCGTGCGATCCACGCGGAGGCGTGTTCGCGCAGCCCCGCATGTTCGAGCAGGCCGATAGTCGGCAGGGTCAGCAACAGCACCAGTACGTTGCGGCTGTCGATCACCTTGGTGCCGATCAATGCGAGCAAGGCCGCGGGCGACATTCCCGAGAGCAGGCCGCTGACGATTCCCGCTACCACCACGACCAGCACCGGATTGGCACGCAACGCAAAACCCGCGACAACGACGGCGACGCCAAGCAATGGCCAGTAGTTCATGCGCGGAAGTATCGCATAGACTTGGCTCCACTCAGTCGCACATGAAGCTTGTCATGTCGAAATTGCGCGTGCAAAGTTTTGCGGTTTCCATCGACGGTTACGGTGCAGGGCCGGATCAGAGTCTTGAGAATCCGCTGGGCGTGCGTGGTCCGGAATTGATGGAGTGGTTTTTCCCCACGCGTTTCTGGCGCCGGATGCAGGGCCAGGAGGGCGGCGAGACAGGTACCGACAACCGCATTGCCGAGCAAGGATTTGCCAACATCGGCGCGTGGATTCTCGGGCGCAACATGTTCGGACCCGTGCGCGGGTCGTGGCCCGACGACAACTGGAAGGGTTGGTGGGGCGACGAGCCGCCGTACCATGTGCCTGTTTTCGTTCTCACGCATCACCCACGCGCGCCGTTGACGATGCAAGGCGGCACGACATTCCATTTCGTCGCCGAGGGCATCCAGGCGGCACTCGTGCGAGCACGCGAGGCCGCGAACGGCAGCGACGTGCGCCTCGGCGGCGGTGTCGAGACCGTCCGCGAATTCCTGCAGGCGCGCCTGATCGACGAGTTGCACCTCGCCGTGAGTCCGGTGCTGCTTGGCAGCGGCCAGTCGTTGTTCCAGGGTATGGATTGGCCTGCGCTTGGCTACAAATGCGGCAAGAGCGTCGCCGGAGAACGAGCGACGCATGTGTTCTTGCGGCGAAGCGATTGAGGTCGGTTGCGCCGACAGCCGGCTTGGCTCGCAATTGCGTCCAGCGCGGAAAGTCGGCGAAATCCCTTTTCCGGCAAAGGTCGTGTTTGAACGCTCGAAAATGACAGCGCGTAGACTTTCTGGACGACAAATGAGCAAACCCGGCGACGAGTTTCTGCAATTCGTACTCGATCAACTTTCGAGCGTGGCATCACTGGCGTCGGCGCCGTTCTTCGGCGGGATCGGACTGCGATCGGGTGCCGACTTCTTCGGCGTGATCATGGCAGGCACGTTGTACTTCTCGACCAGTCCGGCGACGCGCGACGACTTTCTAAAACATGGCAGCCGATGTTTTTCCTATGCAAAGAAGGACGGCACGGTTCAGCAGACCAAGCTGTTCGAAGTTCCCGCCGAAGTGCTCGATGATCCGGAAATGCTCCACACCTGGGCTGACCGTGCCATCCTGGCTTCACGTCAGAAGCGCCGGGCGAGTAGACCGCGCAAACGCTGAGTGCAACGCTGGTCACCGCGTCTTTTCGATAGCCAATTCCGCACCCGCCAATCCCTCATGCAGCCGCCGCGCGAACAGTGCCGCATCGGGTCTATCGCCGTGGACGCAGATCGTGTCGGCATGAATGGCGAGTACGCCGCCGCTGCGAACTTCCACATTCCCCGAGGTGACAATCTTCACGGCCTGTGCGACGGCGGTGTCAATGTCCTCGATCACGGCACCGGGCAGGTTGCGCGGCGTGAGCTCGCCATCTGATTCATAGCGGCGGTCGGCGAAGGCTTCGTGCGCCACACGCAGGCCGGCGGATTCTCCGGCGCGGGTCAGTTCGCTGTCGGCAAGTCCGAACAGCGTAAGCGTCGAATCGAACGCGCGCACGGCGCTGGCGATGGCGTCGGCGAGCTTGCGGTCGCGTGCGGCCATGTTGTAAAGCGCGCCGTGTGCTTTCACATGCGCGACCCGCGTCTTTGCGGCGCGCGCAAATGCAGACAACGCGCCGATCTGGTACAGCGTGAACGCGTAGGCTGCGTCGGGCGAGATTTTCATTTCGCGGCGGCCGAAACCTTGCAGGTCGGGCAGTGATACGTGTGCGCCGATGGCCACACCATGCTCCTTGGCCAACTGCACGGTTTGCTGCATGGTGGAAAAATCCCCGGCGTGAAAGCCGCAGGCGATGTTGGCCGAGGTGATCCATGGCATGACCCCGGCGTCGTCGCCCATGCTCCAGGCGCCGAAGGATTCGCCCATGTCGCAGTTCAGATCGATCGGTTTCATGTGTTTTGCAGTCGTTGCCTGATTGTATTTTCGAGTCGCGTTAATGCCTGTTCGCGCTCAAGATAACGCGTTTGTGCGTCGTCGAGCGAGGTTTCGACGAATTGCAGCGTGGCGCCGGGTCGGCGCTGCGCCAGGCGTGGAAGATCGACCGAGATGACTTGCGCGATGCGCGGATAGCCGCCACAGGTTGGCGCTTCGGCCATCAGCACGATGGGATCGCCGCTCGGCGGCAGTTGCACGGTGCCGGCGACCACACCTTCGGAAACCAATTCAAGCGTTTCGCGCAGTGCGAGTCTGTTTCCGGCGAGGCGATATCCGACGCGGTTGGAATCCGGATCGATGCGAAATTCCGATGCGAACAAACTGCGTTGCGAGTCGGCGTCGAGGCAGGCAAAGTGTGCGCCGCGAATCAGGCAAATCCGATGGCGCTGATCGACGTCGAGCCAGGGACCGGGGTCGATCGACCATTTCGCAGCGGCGATGCGCAGAACCGGGGCAGCCTCCGGTTGTAGCGAACGCATCAGCGACCTGCAAACAGCGGGTTGCGCAAATCCTTGTCCCAATTCATCGCCCGCAGCCAGCGAACGCGTTCCCAATCCGCCGTTGAGATCGACGCTGCGACTGCCGAGTACGGATGGCACGTCGATGCCACCGGCAACGGCAAGGTAGGCGCGTGCACCCGAACGCATGCTGCCGAAATTCAGCTCGCTACCGGCACGCAGCGCTACCGGACGCCACGCCGGAATTCGCCGGTCGCCGCAGTGCGTTTCGATTTCCGACCCGGTGAGGGCAATCAAGCTGTCGGTGTCCAGTCGCAGGCGCGGACCGAGCAGGGTGATTTCCAGCACAGCGGCGTCGTGAGCGTTGCCAACCAGCATATTGGCCAGACGCATCGAGACCGAATCCATGGCGCCGGATTGACCGACGCCCAGGGCAGAAAATCCAGTCCGCCCGCCATCCTGCACGGTGGTCAACAAGCCGGGCGCGAGGACGTGGATGCTCATTTCGATAACCGTTCAAATTCGGCTGCGTCGATTGCGCGAAAGCGCACGCTGCATCCGGGAGCAAGCAGCGCTGGCGGATCGCGCGTCTGGTCGAACAACGTCAGCGGTGTGCGTCCGAGCAGATTCCAGCCACCCGGCGATTCGCGGGGGTAGATTCCCGTTTGTTCGCCTCCGATCGCGACAGATCCGGCCGGCACGCGTTTGCGCGGGTCGGCACGCCGAGGTTTGTGCAACGCCCGATCGAGCCCGAGCAGATAGGCAAACCCCGGCGCAAAGCCGAGCATGGCGACTCGATAGTCCGCACCACAGTGGCGCGCAACGGCGTCTTGCACAGACATTCCTGCGTGCGCGGCGACGGCATCGAGGTCCGGGCCGAATTCGCCGCCGTAGCACACCGGGATTTCGAGCGTATCGGGTTTGACAGGCACGGATCGTCGCGGAACGTTTTCCACAAGTTCCGCAATATGCCCGGCAAGCCGCGCGTACGGCAGGCGCGAATCATCGCCAGCGATCCATGCGCCCGGATCGTAGCGCACGCAAACACTCGCATATGCGGGAGCGACATCGTGTACTCCTGCCAGGTTTGCTGCATGCAACGCTTCGCATGCGGCAAGCGCACGGGCATTGGTATTTTCATCGATGCGTTCGCCGAAGCGAATCAGCAGTGCGCAATCGCCCAACGGCTCGATCCGAGGCCCGTTCATTTGCCGGCAAGATCGAGCCTGTCGCGCAACGCCGAAATGCGCGCATTCAGGTCCTGTGGCGAATACGCTTGTGCCGAGCCCTCGCCCCACACCGGGCGCGGCCACGCCACATCGGTTTCGAACCGTGCGATGACGTGAACATGCAATTGCGCGACGACGTTGCCGAGTGCGGCGATGTTCAACTTGCGTGGTCGCGTCATCGTGCGCAGCGCGATTGCGCATTTGCCGATTTCCTGCAGCAGGCAATGCTGATCGGCTTCCGCCAGATCGATCAGTTCACGCGCATCGCCACGTCGAGGAACAAGGATCAGCCACGGAAAGCGCGCATCGTTCATCAGCAACACGCGCGACAACTCCAGATCGCCGACAGTCGCGGTGTCCGCAATCAAGCCTGGGTCGAGCGCGAATCCGGTTGTTGTCGGCGTCATGCATCAACTCGCCAGATGCTTGTCGAAAAACGCCAACGTGCGTTGCAACGCCAGCCTTGCACTGGCCGCGTCGTAATGCGTGGGATCGATATCGCGATTGAACGCATGCCCGGCCGGATACGTGTAGACGTCCATCTGCGGCAGTGCCTCGCGGTGTTTGCGCACGACCTCCGGCGGGATGCCGGCATCTTTCTCGCCGAAGTGAAACATCACCGGCGCGGCCGGCTTTTCCGAAAGGAATTGCAGATTGCGACCGCCGTAATAACTCACAGCCGGCAAGCCGAGCCGGATCGCGGACAGAAACGCAACAGTTCCACCCCAGCAATAGCCGACGACGCCGATCTTGCCGGATGACGCGATCGATGCTGCCGCGCTGGCGACATCTTCAATGGCGCGGTCGAGACCGACTTCACCGACAAGGGCGCGCCCCTTGTCGTAGTCGGCGGGATCGTAGCGCAGCTCGACATCGCTCTCGACATGATCGAAAAACGCCGGCGCGATCGCGGTAAAACCGTGTGCGGCGAAACCGTCGGCGACGCTGCGGATATGTGAATTGACGCCGAAGATTTCCTGCACGACGACAATCCCGCCTTTCGGCCTGGCGTCGGGTTTGGCGACGTAGGCCCCAATGCACTGTGTGCCGCTGGTATTGAGATTGATGTGCTGGCCCATGTTGGTATCTCCGTGCTGCGTAAATCCCGCATCACGGCGCGGAGCCTGCAGACCTTGCGAGTGCGCCGCGCCGGATATTCGTTGCCTTCAATGGTATCCCACAGCGCCCACACACTACGCGCTCTTGCGCCTCACATAAACCTGCTTGCGCACACGTGCGATCAATTCGCCGTCGGCAGTCTTTACGGGAACCTCAAACCAGCGCAGGCATTTTTCTCCGTTCGCGGTGGCGGCACGGATTTCGTCGAGTATGGATTCTTCGAGATGAAACTCCGCGAAGACGTCGCTGCGGCCGGGGGCGACGAAGTCGATGGCAGCGGCCTTGTCCCAGACGATGTAGTCGCGGCCGAGGGCCTCGAGAGTCATGATCATCCAGAACGGATCGGTCATGGAGAACAGGTTGCCGCCGAACTGGGTGCGCACGTAATTGCGGTTGTACCAGCGCAGCTTCAGGCGTACGCGCGCGTAGCGCCAGTCTTCGGCGAGCGCTTCGACGCGAATGCCGCAAAAAAGGAATGGCGGCCAGATATTGAACAGGCGACGCAGGCGGGAGGCTTTCACGGCAGGCGATCGATATTGATGGTCAGGCTTTTGCACCGTCGTGCAGATGCGCGCCACGAAAGTAGCGCACGCGCAGGTCGAGATTCCGCGGACTCTTGCCGATGTAAATGAAGCCGGTGTGTGGCCAGACCGGTCTGCGCAGTGCCGTGCCGAATTTCGCGTTTTCCAGTTCGAGCAATACGCCGATGCACGGATAGGCGTTTTCACGCGCGTATTTTTCGAGCACGTCGAACGCGCGATTCATCATGTCGTACACCAATCGCGTCCGGCGCCAGGGCGTGCCGACGAAACAGCGGTAGTAGTACATCGGTTCGGCCAGACGCGGCAGGGTGATGGGCACGGCCGTGCACACACCGGCGATCTCACCGGACGCGGCGCGCGCATCGAGCACGACTTCGCTCAATCGTTGTTGCGCCTGCTCCTCATCGCCGATCGCACTTTGCCGACGCCAGAACGCAAGCACTTGCGCTGCCTTGTCGGAATCGCCGGTCTGCCAATGGGTGACGTAGTCGAATCGGGATGCGGTTGTCTTGTCGGTCACGGACATTGCGCCATCTTGCCTAAATCGATCGCAAACGCAAACGGCGATCGCGCTGCGGTAAAGCCCGCGCGCGGTCAGAGGGGCAGGGTTTTCGATCAGAACAGCATTGACGCCATCTTGCGCCGATACGTACCGACCAAGTCGGCATCGTCGAGCACGTCGAACGCAGCGATGAGGCGCTTCTTTGCCTGGCCGCCGTTCCAGTCGCGCTGGATTTTGAGGATGTGCAGGAATTCGTCGAGTCCCGCGGCGGCATCGCCTTCGATGACCAGACGCACGCCGAGCAGATCGCGGGCGGCGTGATCGGCAGCGTCCTTGGTCAGACGTGCGCGCAGCGTTTCGATGTCCGGTGCGTTGTCGAGCGCGCGGGCGAAATCGATCTGGTTGCGCAGGCGCTTGGCTTTCGCGTCTTCGGCCAGTTTCGGCGGCAGGTTGTCCAGCTCGGCGACGGCAGAATCGGCCAGGCCTGCGCGCAAATAGGCTTCGGCCAGATCGAGTTTGAGTTCGGATTTGTCGGGTGTCGCCGCAATTTCCTGCTGCAGGCGCGCAATGATCTGTTCCGGCGTTTCGCGCGATTGCGCTCGCGATTCTTCGGAGGCTTCGTCGCCCGCTGCCGGTTTCGCAACGTGCCGTTGCAGGAATTCGCGCACGCCGGATTCCGGCAACGCACCGGTGAACCCGTCGAGCATTTGTCCGTCCTTGACCAGCACCACGGTCGGCAGACTGCGGATGCCGAATGCAGCAGCGAGCTGCTGCTGCGCGTCGGTATCCACCTTGGCCAGCTTCACTGCGCCGTTGTAACTGGCGACGACCTTGTCCAGGATCGGCCCGAGCTGCTTGCACGGCTCGCACCACGCGGCCCAGAAATCGACCAGCACCGGTGTGGTCAATGAGGCCTTGATGACATCGGATTCGAAATTGGTTTCGGTGGCGTCGAATGTGTGGGCTGCTGTGGACACGTGGATTTCCTCGAAAATTGCAGACGGCTTGCGGAACCTCTGGTTAAACCCTGCGCAGGCGGCGTGCGCAACTTCCGGACGTCACCCCAGCATTCAAAATCAATCGGTTTGGACCCGTTCCGCCTGTCCCGAATCCGGCGTTGCACTGTCTTGACAGTCGCCCGGCCTGCCTGCGCCAGTGCGCCTTGCCTAGCCAACAGGCAGAGGGGGTGACGCCTGAGCAGGGCTCAACCACAGGTTCCTTAGTTCAGGGCGCGGGGCAGAATATCAAGTTTGGGAACTTCTGATTGAGCCTTGCGAAGGCAGCATGGCGCCCGGAAAGTCCGCAGGTCGTGCTGCGTGTTGCGGTGCAGACGATTGCCTGATCAAGCCGCTCGGTGCGGCCTGAGGGCCTTGGCGCGCACTGATGCGACAGGGCAGTTGCAGTGCATTATTTGCAATCCCATGTTCGCGCGAATCGCGAGCCTCTTGTGGTGCGCTTGATGCTCCTCCCGGCTCTCAGCTTTTCGCGGTCGCCCGCAACTTCCCGATCGCGACCGGCACCAGCGCGAGCAGACCCATCGCCAGCATCGGAATGACTACCGCGGGATCGGAGAAAAGGCTTAGGCCAATCTCGCGATTTTCGCCGATGTTGCGGGCCAGTCCCGCGCCGAGTGCGGATTCGATGCCGGTCATCAGCGTGCCACCGCTGGCGGTGGCGAGCAGGAACAACCAGAGCGGACAGCGCAGCCACGCCAACCCTACGGTGACGCCGCCGAACGGGAAGAATGGCACGAGGCGCAGGAAAAAAGTGTAGCTATGCGGATGAGCGTGGTAGCCGCTGCGCAGGCGGCCGACCAGGCCAGGTGCTTCCACGCCGTGATGATCGCCGAACGCATGACGGCTGGCGAGAAACAGGATCGTAGCGCCCAGGGTGACGCCGATCCCCGACAGCAACGTGCCGACCCACGTCCCGAACAACATGCCGCCGGCGAAGATCAAGACGATCACGCCGGGAATGCCCGTGGAAATCGCCAGCGTCGTCGCGAGGATATGCGCCAGGCCTGCGAGAATCGGATGCAGCGCGATCCGGGTTTGCAGACTGGCCTGCTCGACTGCCAGGGTATCCGGGCGAAACCGGTCCAGAGTACCCGAAGCGACCAGTGCGATGCCGAGCGCGATCAGCACCAGCAGAGGAAGGAACGAACGAAATCGGCGCATGACTTACCCGCTTCAAATGCGAAGGCCGGCAAGCGCCGGCCTTCGCGACAGGTTGCAGTTTACATCGCGATCATCACTGGCAGGTATCGCCCTCGTAACCATCGGCAAACAAGCGATCGACCGTTAACGTCAGCACTTGCCCATCGTGATCGGCGCTGCGCGCCGGCGTTCCGGGATCGGTCACCGCCGCACCGGCTTCGGAAGTGTCGGCGTTGCCGTGCGCATTGTGCAAGCTGACGAAATCCTTCCAGGCCACGCGCGACAGCAGGGAGTGATCCAGTTCCTGCACATAGCCATCGAACGCGAACGAGTAGCGCGTCGCCGCATCGGTGGTCAGGCCGGCGTCGCAGAATGTTGGCGTGGTGATCGGCGCTTCCCAGTCGGTGTTGTCCGTTTCGACCGCCGTTCCCTTGATCTGACCGGTCACGTCGGCATAGCCATCGGTGAATTCGTAGGCGTTGTAATCGCCGATGACCACGATCGGCACGCTGCCGTCGGCGTTCGGCACGGTTTCGCCGCTGGCGCCAAGCGTGATGTGCGTATCGGGTGCGACCAGCGACGCATCGCTGCCGCTGCCGGTCTGCCAGGCTTGCACGATGGCGCCGACATACTGCGCCTGTTCCAGGCGCTTGCGGCGCACGCGCGGGGTTGTATCCACGCCACTGAGCGAGCGGTCGTGAATGACCAGCACGGCGAAGCGCTGGCCGGCAAAGCTGGCGTCGAGCAGCAGCGGCGGACGGTCGTTGAGCAGGCACGGTGGGGTGCCGCCGCAGCCATCGTCGGTTTGCGCGTCCTTGCCGATCTGGGTCACGGCGTTCACGGTAACGTCGCCACGCACCAGAAAGCCGACGTCGATGCCGCCGATATCGTTGCCTTCGTCGAGATAGGCGGTGTAGTTCAGACTGGAGTCGTCGCTATGAATCTGGTCGGCCAGCGATTGCAAGGTGGCCAGATTTTCGACTTCCTGTGCACCGATCACAGCCGGCGCCTTGAGCACATCGCGTATTTGCAGGGAGAGTTTCGACAGTCGGATGTCGAACTGCGCGGTTGTCTCGCAGGTATCGGCGCTGCCCGGCGTGCAATTGTCGATGCTGCCCGAATCGTTCATGTCGTTGAAGAAATGCAGCATGTTCTGCGATGCGATCGTCAGCGTGCCGGAGGCTGAATCCGGCACGGGTTGCACGGTGTCCGGCGCCGAACCCGTCGTCGAGAAATTGACCGGATACAATTCGTAGGTGCCGTTGTAGTCGCCGACGACGGCATCCGAAGAGAATTGCTGGCCGGCATCGAGTGTCAGCGATGTCGGTCCGCCCGGTGCCTGTGGCGGATAGAATTCGATGATTTCCGGATCGCCGTCCCACACGGGAATCGTTCCGCCGATGCCGGGATACTGCACGCCCGGCTCGCGGAACGGGCGCGGCGCATTGGCCACCGTGGCGTAGAAAAAGCTTGGCGTGCCGGGATGCGTGCCGTCCGCGGCATAGCCGCCGTTGGTGGCACCCACGACCACGCCATCGACGTGCACGAGCATGCTTTCCAGACAGTCCCAGTTGCCTTTGGCCGGATTGTCGGCCGGCAGCGAACCCGTGCAGTAATGCGTGGTCGGGTCCGGCGAGGGCAGCGAGATGTCCAGCGCCATGGCCAGCGCCGAAACGTTGGAGCCGCTGCCGACAAAGGTAACGTCCGGATGATTGCCGAATTCCGTAGTGCCGTTGTATTCGGAAATATCTCCGGTCACCGAGACGATGTCGCCGACTGCAACCGGCGTCGAGCCGCCCGTGTAAGTCGGCGTGCCGCTGGTGTAGACATAGATGCCGTCGGACGTATCCGGATTGCCGTCGCTGTCCGCGGCGGGATCCTGCATGTAGAAGCCGCTTGGCCCGACCGCAGTCACCACGCTGCTGCCGTCGCTGGTCACGGTCTGGCCCGCATACGGAGAGTTGTCGCCATCGCCCTGGATTGCGCCGATGGTCAGTGTTGCTACGTCGTCGTTGAGGATGGTGCCGGTACCTTGCGCGGTGGACGTGGTGACGCCCGTGCCAGCGATATTGGTTATGTTGACAAGGAAGGTTTCATCCGACTCGGGCGTGGTGTCGCCATTGACCTGCACGGTAAAGGTGTAACTCGTGTCGCCTTCGGCGATCGTCTGGTTGGACAGCGACTGGCCGACATAATCGTTGTCGGCCGTCGTGGCGCTGCCGTCGGCAGTGGCGATGTCGAAGCTCACGCCGCCAACCGGCGCGGCGGCGGACAGGCTTACCGTGAAGGTGAAATCCGTGGTGCCGCTGTCGCCTTCGTTATGGCTGACATTGTCGATGCTCAGCGCGATGCCACTGCTGCCACCGCATACATTGGTGCTGCTCGCGCTGTTGCGCGGAGTCGGCGCGTCGACAGTGAAATCGGCGCTGTTGTCGCCGCTGTCGTCACAACCGCCGTTGTTGCGGATTGCAGCAGTAGTGTTGGACAACGTCGCGGTTGGATTCGTCTCGGAACAGTTTGCTGCGCCGAAACCGACAAAATCCTGGATGCTGGCATCCGTTGGACATGCGCCGCTCAACGCCGTCGTAGAATTGACCAACGCGACTTTGCCCTTCGATCCGGACATGGCGATCGCGTCGGTTGCATCCGGGGTCGGTAGTGGCGTTGTGCCACCGTTACCAGGGGCTTCTTGGATCAGAAAATACTGGCCGGGCTGCAGCATGCCGCTTGGCAGGGTTGTGCTTGGCGTGAGGTCGCTCACTGCCCAGCTTGTGCCGGTCGAATGAAGCGTATTGCACCGACCAGCCGGTAATGTCCACTGCAGTGCTGCCGCGATTGAAAACGCTCAATAAAGTCGATTGGTGTAAGTGGCGCCGCTGTTGCCGCCGCCACCATAAACCTGACTGATTACAACCTGCGCCTGTGCGACGGCCGCAAGTCCGAACATGACGGTAACGGCGAGTAGCGCCTTGACCAATGCAAATCTACGCATGAGATGATTCCCGCAACCAAAAGGAGATGACGACGTTGTGAAAACGTCGATCGATTCACAGCACAATCTGACCGGCACAGGCTGAGGGATGAAACCGGCCTCAGATGCAAACCGGGTGATCCATCCGGCTGTTGCCGGTACCGGTGCCAGCGCCATGCGCTGCACGCCCGGTTGGATCCAGCGCGCAGGCTACCATGATCTTCTTACCGTTTCATGTCGCACTGCCGGAAGACCGGGCGTGCGATTTTTTCGACTGTGTCGCGCGCAATGCGAACTCGCCGGCCGGAAAGCGCAGATTACGCATGCAGCGACAGTCCCGATTGCCGCAGCCAATACTCGTACAGCGGGCGTAGCACGGTCTCGTCTGCATGTTCGCGGTGGGCCCTGTCGGTCGCCCGATGCTCCACCTGGTGCCAGTCGGTATCACTCCATTGTTCGGTTTCGCGTATCAGCGCACAGGCGCTATCCACATCGGCATAGGTGACACCGGCAGTGCCGACGTAGTCGCGCAGCTCGGGCAGGTTGCGGACGAGCACATACGCACCCGTCGCCATGGCCTCGGCGATGGATATCGGCATGCCCAGGGGTGTGCCCTCCGCTTCGCCCGGCGCGGCGGCGGTGTGCAGGAAGATTCCGGCTTCGCGCACGAATTCGGCGGTGCGCGCGTGCGGTACGTCGAGCAACAGTTCGACCGGCGAACCCATGTCACGATTCATGGCGACCAGATCAGCAATGTAGCTTTCGCGTTTGTATACCGTGCAGACGATGAGCACGAAACGAAATTGCGGAAGACGCCGGGCCGCTTCCATGAACATGCGCAAATCCTTCGACGGCAGTGCGGCCGAAGTGCGCAGGACCATGCGCCGATTTTTCTTCGCCGGCCTGAACAATTCGGAGTCGAAAGCGGAGTTGGCGAACACGACGCGAGGATCCGGCCGCTCGAGAATATGCGATTGCGTCGGAAACAGGACCAGCCGCCTGAGTGCGGGAGCGTTCAGCAATTGCCGCAGCGTGTGCTTGTTCAACTCGAAACCGTGACTGCGCACGGTGATCGGCAGATTGGCGGCCAGTGCGGTTGCGGCATAGATGATTGCACTGCTGATCCAGTGCGTGTGAATGACATCCGGGGCAAACTCCGCGATGGCCCGATCCAGCGTGCCGCGCCGCACCGGCACTGCCGGTTCGTAGCGTACTGCGACATCCTCGTTTGACCAGACTTCTATATTGGCGCCGAAGCGCAGCATCGCGCGGATTTCGGTTTCAATATAGGTTTCGCTCAACTGCGGGTAGTGCCACAGGGCGTAGAGGATTTTCGGTTTGCGCAACAGGCCGCCGTCAGCGGTGGACTTGCGCGCCATGCGCCGCCAGTTGTCGCTGAAGCTGCGGGTTGCGCTGACGCGGTCGTGCAGATCGGTGCGGTAGTGCGCGGCCGCAACGGCGACTCGCTTGCAATTGCCGTCGCGGGTCTGGCGCAGGACCAGGTCCCAGTCGTTGAGGCGATCCAGGGTCTCGTCGAACCGGCCGTGGCGCTCGATCAGTGCGCGCCGATGAACATATACGTTGAGATCGATGTAGTTGCCCCGCTGCAATGCGGAGAAGTCGAACGGCTCCCACACCAGCCGCGACGGACCATGAATATCCGCATTGGCCACAAGGATGCCGTAAGCGCTGTCAAGGTCCGGCTCGGCATCGAATACGGCCTTCATACGCGCCAGGTAGTTCGGAAACCAGATGTTGTCCGAATCCAGGTAGGCGATGAGCGGCGCGCGGGCCAACTCCAACGCGGCGTTGCGTGCGGCCGATGGCCCGCGATGTTCGCGATGCTCCAGGCGGATGCGTGGATCGGACAGAAACGGACGCAGGCGCTCGGCGGTATCGTCACTGCCACCGTCGTCGACGATCAGCAGTTCCCAGTCGCCGAAGGTTTGCGCGACGACGCTCTGGACTGCATCGACGACCAGCGCGCCGCGATTGCGCGTCGGCATGATGATCGAGAAGCCCGGAACATTGCCCGACGGTGTCTTCGGGGCTTTCCAGGGATGGCTGTCGGCGACGACGATTTCCAGCGCGCGGATACGCTCATCGCGCATCCTGATCGCGGTGTCGAACTCGTCGTGAAACGCGGAGATGCGTTGATGCAGATTGCGGATTTCCTGACGCAACACGTTTTCGACACGCTGGGTCACGAAATCCCGCATGCGTCTTGGCGGCCAGGTCAGGACCGATAGCGCGCGTCGCAGCAATTTGTGCATGTCGAAGTCCGGTTGGCGGCGATTTTCGCGGGGCGAATGCGACATTTTTCACATCGACGCACACGCGGGCGCCAGGCAGGGAAACCCGGCGACGCGATCACAGGATGCGTGAGCACGCGAGTTTACCCGGCAAGCGTTCAATTCTGCTTCATGCCGGTCTTCCAGGCATACACTGCAGCCTGGGTGCGGTCGGTGACGCCGAGCTTGGCGAGGATGTTGCTCACGTGGGTTTTCACGGTCTTGTCGCTGATACCCAGCCGCGCGGCGATGTTCTGATTGCTCAATCCTTCGGCCATGAGCGTGAGCACTTCGCGTTCGCGTTCGCTGAGCGCCGCCAGCAATTCGGCGCCCGGCGCCGGACCGTGGCCGCGCAATGCATCCATCAGGTAACCGGCCACGCGCGGATGCAATACGGCTTCACCTTGCGCGGCTTTGCGAATTGCCGCTGCCAGTCCATCGGCATCGATGTCCTTGAGCAGGCAGGACAAGGCGCCGGCTTGAACGGCGGCGATTATCTGGCTGGCGTCGTCGAACGAGGTCAGGACAATGACCTGAGTGTCCGCACTGGCCGCACGGATGTCACGCGTCGCCGCGATGCCACCGCCGGGCATGACCAGATCGACCAGGGCCACTTCGGGTCTGGTTTCGGCACAGATACGTGCTGCACTGACGGCATCTTCGGCTTCCCCGACGATGGCCAGATCCGTGTATGTGTCGAGAAACGCGCGGATGCCTTGACGTACCAGCACATGGTCGTCGGCGATGACGAGTCGGATCGGTGAGCTGTTCATGGAGTCGTTTCGTTTGCTGCAGGGACCGTTGCATCAGGCGTTGTTTCAGCCGGTCGAGAAGTCGACGCGAATACGTGTTCCTCGACCGCGTTCACTGGAGAAAGTGAAATGTCCATCCGGCAACGATTCGGCGCGTTCGCGCATATTGCCCAGGCCCATGCCCGGTCGCGCTTCATCGTCAGCGCCACGGCCATTATCCACGATCTCCATGGTCACCGAGTCCGCGCTGCGGCGCAGATACAGGCCCGCCCGGTCGGCATGGCTATGCCGCAGCACATTCGCCAGGGCCTCGTCGGCAATACGCAGCAGTGCAAGCTCGTGCGCTTCGGGCAGGTTCGGGACGGCGGCCAGTTCCAGTTCCAGCGGCATGTGACTGGCCTGCGCCCACTGTTGCGCGCGCAGGCGCAGACGTTCGACAAACGGCGTGTCGCCATCCGGTGCACGCAGTTCATCGAGAATGTGCGCCAGATCCTGCTGCATCTGCTGGCTCAGGCGTTCTGCCTGGGTAACGCGTTCACCGGCCGGATGATCTTCCAGTTGGCGCCTTGCCGATGCCAGTTGCAGATTCAGTGCGAAGGCTTTCTGTTTGACGGTATCGTGCAGATCGCGGGCCAGACGCTGGCGTTCGGCCAGTGTCGCCAGCTGCGCACGCGAGCGCATCAGGGTTTTCAACTCCAGGGCCATGCTGTCGAGCAGGGCCGACAAGCGGCCGAGTTCGTCGCGTGATGGATCGTCGATGCGATTGCTGAAGTCGCCCTGGCTCCACGCCGCCGCCGCGTGTGCGACACGATTGAGTCGACGCGTTACCCAGGTGGCAAGAAAGAATGACGAGGCGATGCCGAATACGAGCAGGTAACCGAGCACGATCGGCCATTCCAGGCTCAGATCAAGCAGGAAACGGTGCCATGGCACCGGCAGACGCAGTTCGACGAGAAGATAACCGTGCAGGCTGCCGTCGGGCGCACGAATCGCGGTGACGACACGGCGAACGCGATAAGGCGAATCGGCGACGGCGATCAATTGCGGCGTGTTCGCATGCAGTGCATGGTCCAGTTCGGTCGACCCCGGTTGTGGCAGCCGCAGGTGCCAGTCCGCCTGTTTCGGCGCTTGCGCCAGGACCCGGCCATCGGGCGACAATACGGCCGCCGCCAGCGGATCGGCCGACAGCTCGACAAGAATGTACGACTCCTGTGCGAGCAGGCCGCCACGCGGACGTTGCAGGCCAAGCACCAGCGCCCGCGTCCAGCTCGCCAGCAACTGAGCTTCGTCGACATGCTCGCGTGGCCACGATGCGGCCAGATCGTTCGCCGCACGTTGCGTGGCGTGCGCGAGTGAGCCGCCTTCGACGCCCGCCATGAATCGATTGAATTCGAATACCAGAATCCCGGATTCGACCAGCACCAGACACGGCAGCGACAGCAACACATAAAACAGCGTGAGCTTGAAGATCAGGCCGCGTAATTGCGGACGCAGCGGTTTCATTGGGGAGCCGGAAGCACTGAACGGGAGTCAAGCATAGCCTGTGTGGGAAGCAGGAATGGGTGCGGGGCGGTGGAAGGCGGGAATCGAATGCCGGAACCGACCCGATGAGTTCAGCGCAGCGATACGCCGCACCTTCAACCCCCAGGCGCGTTGGGGGAGGGCGGGAAGCGTCACGTTTTTTTCGCCTGCCGCCCTCCCGGGTCTTTCCTCAAAACTCGTAAGAGAACCCCGCATAGAACGTACGCCCCAGACCTGGCTCGATGGCGCTCTGGAATACGCGCGAGTAGTACTTCCTGTCGGCGATGTTGGACACGCCGCCAAGCAGACGCAGTTGCGGCAGCAGCCACCAGTCCGCGGAGAAATCCGCAACGGTGTATTGCGGTACCTTGGCCGGCACGTAATTTGCCGCATCCGGGGTGCCGATCGGCAGGTTCGAATCCTGGAAATACTGACTGCCGACGGACAGCACGGACAGCGCGAGTTTCAACTGCTTGTCTTCGCGATATGCAATGCCGGTACGCAACAGGTAATGCGGAGAAAATGCAGGTTCATTGCCGAGATTGGCCGGATTGCGCGTTGCGGTGAATTCCGCGTTGAGCAGGCTGAGGTTGGCAAACAACGACAGGTGGCGCGTCGTCTTCGGGTCGGCCGCGGCAAGAAAGTCGTAGTCGATCTGGCCCTCGAAACCGCGATGACGGGTATCGCCGGTATTGACGTTGATGGTGTTGTTGCCCACACCGGTGGGTTGGCCCTCGATGCGATCCTTGACGTTGACCCAGAACAGGCTGGCATCGTAGAACAGCCCGGGCAGTGGCGTGCCGTGTGCGCCGGCTTCCCAGGACAGCACATGGGTCGGGTCCGGATCGTTGTTGGTGTAGTCGAGCGAACCGAACGGCGAACCCACGTCGAAGTAGCGCACCGGGCGCCAGCCTTGCGAGACGTTGAAATAGCTCTCGTTGCCGTGACCGAAATCGTTGCCTACGCCGAGGCCGAACAGTGGCACGAAGTGACTCACGCTACCGTCGAACAAGCTATCGTGGCCGGTATGCACGGTCTCGTTGATATCCACGTTTTCGTGTTCCAGGCGCACCGACGGCACGATGTGCCAGCGGCCGGGCAGGCGGAACACGTTTTCGGCGAACACGGCGGCGTAGTCGGTGGAGCGTTGCTGGCGCAGGCTGGGTGTGCCATTGCGATCGTAACGGTCCGGATCGAGCCCGTTCTCGGTCCACTGACGAAACGGTGCATCGGAATGATAAAGCGTGGTACCGATCGTGAACGCGTTGCCGCGGCCCCAATGGTGCACTGCGCGTACGTCGGCGCCGTCGAAGCGGAACTGCTCATCCTGCAGCGTCGATGTGGTCGGCGCGGCACCGCGGCCTTGCGAACGCGACGCCTGATCCTGATAGCCCGTCCATGCCTTGCTGGTCAGGTCGGTGTCGTTGTCGAGATGTGTTTCGTTGCTCAGGCTGAGCACGTAGCGATCGGTCCAGAGGCGGTCAAACGGTGTCGTGGTCTGGTCCGCGTCGGCCTGGAACTGGGGATAGCTCAGCTTGCCGGGGCTGCCGGTGTCGAGCAGATACGCATGGAAATCCAGGGCCGTGTAGGACGCATCGCTGGGTCGATAGCCGACATGCAGGTCCGTGCCCTTGAGTTTCGAGTCGCCGTTGTCGCGCTGCCCGTCGTCCTTGCGGTAGTGCACGTCGGCCAGGTAATCCCACGCGCCGGACGTGCCGGAAATCTGGTTGAACGTACCGGCCATGCCATTGTTGCCGACGACATTCTCCGTATACCCGGCCAATTCCTTGTCGGCGACGGGCTTGCGGCTGATCAGGTTGACTGTCGGCGGCGGTTCCGGGCCGTACAGCAGCGAACTGCCGCCACGGATCAACTGCACCTGCGCGATCGTCTGCGGCAGCGGGAAGACGTAAATGGTCGGGAAGCCGATCCAGTCGCCTTCGAGCGGAATGCCGTCCTGCATCACGGTGACGAATTCGGATTCCTGCGGATTGCCGATCCCGCGATAGCTCAGGTTCAATTGCCCTGGCGTCTGCTGTTCGGAGTAGAACAGACCGGGCGTCTGCGCGAACAGGTCGCGCAGGTTGTTGTCGATCACCGTCGGAATGTTCTCGACCTTGGTGATGGAAGTTTTCTTGGTCACCGTGATCAGCGCGCCATCGACTTCCCTCATGATGTGTTCGAGTTTCGGCCGGGTGTCTTCGCGCAGATAGCGGTCCTTGACCTGCACGGGTTCAAGATTTTGCGGCGCAGTTGTGTCCTGCGCTCCGGCTGACTCGCCGATCAGACAAGTCGAAGCCACGATCAGCGCGGCCGATCCAAAAATAATTCGATTCACAGTGATCCCCCGAAATGGATGCGTGCCCGCGGATGCGGACTGCGCATTATCGGCAATACGCGAAAGGGCCGTGTAGTACCTCAGTGCCTAGGTCTCAAGGCGTATGAAGATACGCGTATCGACCGAGTGTTTTCGCACGTACGTGCGCCATGCATAGGGCACCGGCATGCATCCGAAGCCGCAGCGAATTCCGCTCTGGAATTGGTCTTCATCGACCGCTGCGACGGCAACTGATCGGCTGGTGTGTCGTTCCGGGAAGTTCGACCGCAATGACAAGATCAACAACGTAACGACTTCACTCGACGTGACGTCAAACCCCGGCGCTTTCGGACACCTCGATGCCGCTGCCGGGTTTTGCCTTCTTCGCTTCTGCGCCGGGCCGGTGCACGACCACGCGGTTGCGGCCGGCGTGCTTGGCCGAATACAGCGCGTTGTCGGCATGGGCGAGCAGGGTGGTGAGGTTGTACCCGCATACGGGCGTGGTGGCGATGCCGAAGCTGGCCGTCACAACCACATCGGACATGGCGTTGGCATTGCCGGGCAATCCGGCGATTGCTTCGCGCATTTCGTTGGCGCGCTGCGCGGCGACGGCGGCGTTGCAATCGGGCAGCAGGATCGCGAACTCCTCACCGCCCAGACGCCCGAACAGATCGATCGAGTGCAATCGTTCCTTGCAAACCGCGACCACGCGCTTGAGCGTGGTATCGCCGGCCGCGTGGCCGTGCATGTCGTTGACCGCCTTGAAGTGATCCAGATCCATCGCCAGCACGCTGGCGTCGCGTGCATTCTTCGCGCAGGAACGCAGGGATTCTTGCGCTGCCTCGAAAAAATGCTGGCGATTGCTGATGCCGGTCAGGCCATCGCGTCGCGCCAGTTTCTGGAACTTGAGTTGCGAGCGCTTGGTGCGGTACGCCCACATTACAACAAGGGCCAGACCAGTGAGCAGCAGCAACATGTACAAACGCCGGGTTTCAGTCGACTTGGCGTCGATTTGCTGCTGCAGTTGCAACACCTTGTTCTGTTCACTCAGCGCATCGATCTGGCGCTTCTTGTCGAGCACCTGCTGATGCACCATCTGGTACGCCAGCGCGCGCGCGGAAGTGTCGTTCAGGTACGCCTTGTCTGCGACAGCAAATTTTTCGTACTCGGCAAGTGCGGTCTGATAATTGCCCTGACGCTTGTCGATTTCATACAGCACGTTGTAGGAATCCGCCACGGATTTGGAATAGGTCTGCTTGATGCCGTAGTCGATTGCGCTTTGCGCAAATTGCCTGGCTTTGTCCAGATTGCCGGCGAGCAGAAAACAACGCGCCATCAGCGCGTGGAAGACTGAAATAAATGCAGCCGAATGCGATGCGACAATTTTTTTGTCGTGGGACTTGAGCAATCGGAATGCGGCGGAAACCTGACCATTGTTGAGCAGCGATTGCGCTTGACGGCTACGAATATAGTTTGCGTACAGAATTTCGCCGATGCGCTCGCAGACGTCCAGGCCAGTGCGGATTTGCGGATCGTCCGCCTGCAACTTTCCGCTCCTGAACAGCGCATCGGCTTTGGTTGCCAGCGCGATACATGTCGAGCGATCGCTCTTGTCGTAAGCGAGCGACTGGTCCACATAGCTCATGGCCAAGTCGTATTGACCTGCATCGTTGTAAAGCAGTGCGGCTACGACAAGTGCGTTGAAACGCGCATATTTGTCGTGGATTTCCGGAAGCGAATCCAGCAACACGCTCAGCGTCGCATACGCGTCCTGGTAGTGCGCGGCATTGGATTGGTCATTGACGAGCGAAGCCCTTGCGCGAGCGCGAATCGTCGGGTCTTGCGTATGGGCGATCAATGTCTGGAACGCAGCGACGCCATCCAGATAATGACCACGATAACCAAGTTGCCATGCGTGGAGATAGGCGAGCCAGTCACGTTGTGTTTGCGTCAACGAATCGACTTGCGTATCAAATTGATCGAGCAAGGCCTGGAATTCGGAATTGTTGGCGGTCTTGATTTGGTCGGCGTGCCGGAGCAATGCGTCGGCAGTGTCAGAGGCTGCCAGGCACGGTGCGCCTGTCAGCAGCAGAACCAGCACAAGAACGCGCGCGACAATGACCGCGCGCGTCCTTCCGGCAGGTCGCATCTTGCCGCCCGAATGCTTTTTCGGAAATCCGGAATTCCGTTCGCGCTGAGCGTAGTGAGGAAGGCAGGCAGGCGAAGCGCAAAGTGCTTGATCCTTGATCGACTTTGTGGAGCAAAGCTCCGCAACGCTCAACACGAACGGTTCCGATGCCTAGCGTTTGCGCTTGGCCGGTGCCTTTTTTGCCGGCTTCTTCGCCGGTGCTTTCTTGGCCGGTGCCTTCTTGGGCGGAGCCTTCGCAGGTTTTTTCCGGGCCGGGGCCTTCTTTTTCGGAGGCGGTTTCGCCTGATTCAGGCAAAACATGGTATCGCGGACTCCCAGCAGCCCATTGAGTGTGGACAGCCGGGGCTGTAGCAACGCGCTGCCCAGTGTCGATTCAATCTTCTCCTCGCGCATCCTGCGCAGCAATTGCTCGCGGCTGGCGTGGCGCAGCGCGGCGTCGCGTCCGGCATTCTCCAAAAACCCGATAATGCTCGACATCGTATTCCCCTTCGTTGGTTGGTCTGATGAAAAGCGTGCTTCCGACCGCCGCATTGTCCAGACGCGCTGTCGCACCTTTGTGACGCCAGGACACGGCACCTGCAACAGGCGGAATCCCAGCGCCTCATTCAAGCGTGCGGCCCCCGCATTTGCGCGGCTATGTTGCACCCAAACCATATCTATAGGCAATGCTCGAAAGGTGGCTTCGATCAGCGCGACAAACGCTTCACGTGCATAGCCGTGTCCGCGTGCGGCCCGAACCAGCATGATGCCGAGTTCGACACGGCGCATCGGTTCAGAAAATCCGCGGATCGAGCACAGTCCGATGGATCGTCGATTGCCGCCTTGCACGATGACGAAAAACTTTGGCCCGTCGGGTTGGCACGCCGCTTCGACTGTTGCGCGCAGACTCGGCGCAGCCTCGGCAGGCCGCAACGGGCGGCCGATATGGCGCATGGTCCCGGCGTCGCAATACAGCTTTCGGAACACGACCAGATCGCGCCGTGTCAGCGCGCGCAGGCGCAGGCGCGGGGTGGAGACGACGTCGGGAATCACCCGCGTTCCCGATCCAGCTTTTCCAGGCGCTGCAACATTTTGGTATCGGCTTCGAGCTTTTGCGTGGGTGGGATCACGAGCGTGTCCGGAACCTCAATGCGCGCCGTTGCCAGTTTGCCCAATGCGATGCGCTCCGCGCGCGGCTGGTGAATCGGCAACGTCGCCGCACGATAGATGATGACTTTGTGGTTGAGCGGATAGTCTCTCGCGAGGCGATCGACCAGCAATTGCCGGTAGGCATTGTCGGTGGCAATCCGCGCCCTGGCCCGATCGCCAACCGCACCGACTTGCCACAGCACCAGATAGGCGCCCGGGTCGATGCGGCGTTTGTAGTACAGCAACTGGCTGGCTTCGTAATGCTGGCAGCCCAGGGCGCCGGGGTCGATGCCAAGATCGGCGTACAGGCAATCTTCGGCCGATATGCCCGGTTCCATGTGCGCCACGAAGCCTTCCTTGCGCGCGATCCGGATTGCCTCGTGCGGCGCCCACGCGAACACGCCCGGATGACCGTAGAACGCGGCGCACACTTTTTTGCCGCCGCGCACTTGCGTCATCATCGCATTCACCATTTCACGATAGGTCTTGATCCGCGATTTGCCCTCGGCATACAGCGGCTGCAGGCTGCGCACATCGGCATTCATCGTTTCCAGCCACTTTTCCACGATGCCGTCGGACACTGCCATGAACACGACGTCGGCCTGCTCGATGTAGCTGCGCGCCAGCGGCGACAAGTGCGAACCCAGGGTCATGCCGATGCCGACGCAGGCGAGGGAGCCGTTGTCGCGTTTGGATTTTGTCGTGCGTTTCAAGGTGAGGGCTCCGGGAGTGGGTCGAGCCGGGAAACCGCAATCGGGTTCCGGCTACGGGAAGGCGCAGGCAAACGATCGAGACCAGACAGCCTAGTCTATTTCGTCATCCCGGTGCCGCGAAGCGGAGCTTGCGCCGTCAAGGCAGCACGCCGGAACGAGCGTTCGCGCCGTAATGGCCCGAAGGGCGTGCCGAAGGAGCAGAACGTGATCCAGGCCCTGCCTTTTTCTTTCGGCATTTCAAACCAGAGCAAGAACCGGATTCCGGCTTTCGTTGAATGATGAAGACTTGTTGCTCTTCGCGATCCCGCGCTCGCGGCTCCGACCAATACACCGCGCCGTCCCATTCACGGCAACGCAGAAAACACATCCCGCGCCAACTTGCGCAGGATATCGCCGGTGATCTTGATGCCGCGTTTTCCCGTTCACCAATTCGAACGTCCTGCGATGCAATGCCAACGTGCCGCGCCATACCAAAAGATGCAAGCCGCTGGATGTATTTGTCTGGGCAGCAAGGCGGATCGTCCCGAAGATCCTGGGCACCATATTGGCGTGACGTTTCGGTACGTACAAAAATTTACATATCGGTTCTTGCCGACTGCGCACAGGCACCGTTGCCATGCGCCGGAAGAGCAAATGTGGTGCCGGCGCTGACTCCGGGCATGTTCAATATCGGCGTTCAGGTGGCCCCGGCAAATGCGGCATTTGTCGTGTGTTTTCGAATTGCTGCGCCACACAAGAAAAAAATTTCGGTTCAACTCGACAAGATTTTTTTTTGCGCTATAGTCCAAGCCTTGGCTTTTTTGAAGCCTGGAATTTTTCGAGGCTCGATATTCCATGCAATGCAAGTCGGGCCTTCTGGCTTTTTCTGAATTGCTTTTGGATGTATCCATCGGGGAGTGTATTTCATGAATACGCGTCAATTCCGGCTGCGGCCATTGTCACTGGCAGTAGCGGCGCTCGTCGCCGCAAGTGGGATAGCAACGAATTCTTCGTACGCCGCATCGCCGGTTTATCAGGCGGACAGCGGGATGGGCGTTCCCGGTCTCCCGGTCGTCGTGAGCCCGCAAGTGCAAGCGGTTCGCTATATCGTGCGTTTCAGCGAACGGCCACTGGCGCTGTACAACGACGCTGTGGCGAAAAGCTCAAGCAGCCGGGTCAGGGGCATCGACGCCATTCCGTTGAAGACATTCCGCAATGGCCGTACGCGACTTGACGTAAAAAGCCCGCAGGCGCAGGCCTATGTCAGTTACGTCAAGCAGCAGCAGACCCAGCATCTGAGCGATATTGCGGCGGTAATCGGACAAGCGCCCATCGTGTTCCACACGATGCAGTACGCGCTTAATGCGGCCGTGATCAAGGTGACGCCCGAGCAGGCGGCGAAAATCGCAAAAATTCCCGGGATTGCTGCTATCGATCGAGATCGTGCACAGCCGTTGGCTACGGACATCGGTCCGGGCTTTATCGGTGCATCGTCGGTGTGGTGGGGCAGTCCGGCGGGCCAGGACACCATCTTCGCGAATTCCTTCGATGGCGGCGTCGGTTTCCTCGGCGATGGCCTCGTCATCGGCGACATCGATACGGGATACAACAGTTTGAGTCCGTCCTTCCAGGCGACCGATCAGTATGGCTACACCATCACCAATCCGCTCGGCTCCGGCAATTACATCGGCCAATGCGGTGTTGCCGACATCAGCCTGGCCGGATGCAACGACAAGGTCATCGGCGTCTATGACGAAATCGACCTGAACGGCGCCGGTCCGCCGTATTCGGTCGAAGACACCCAGGGCCACGGCAGTCACACCGCCAGCACTGCGGGCGGCGACTTCCGCTCGGCCACTCTGGCCGGCTACACGGCGAACATCGCCGGCGTCGCGCCGCATGCGAACCTGGTCATTTACTACGCATGCTCGCCGGATCCAAACGTTCTTTGTTCCTCGGCCGCGACATCGTCCGCGGTCGATGACGCTGTCCAGGCCGGTATCGTCGATGCATTGAATTATTCGATCAGCGGCGGCTCCAACCCCTGGAACGATCCAACTTCCATGGCGTTCCTGGGAGCCGAAGAAGCCGGCATTTTCGTCGCCGCGGCAGCCGGTAACACCGGCGGCAGCGTACCGGTTCCGGTTCCGGGCTCGGCCAACCATGCCGAACCCTGGGTCACCACCGTTGCAGCCGCCAATCACACCGGTGGCGCGATTGCGCCCGATTTCAGCATCACCGGTCCCGGCACCCCGCCGGCCAATGTACAGAATCAGCCGCTGACCGAAGCGTCCGGCGATACGCCGCCGACCGCGACGATCACGGCGCCTGTCATTCTCAGTCCGAATTTCGATGCCAGCGACCTTTCCGGTACCGATGGCTGTTCCGCGTACGCGGGTGGCCAGTTCACTGGCGGAATCGCCCTCGTCAGCCGCGGCACCTGTTCGTTCTACGTCAAGGTGGAAAATGCGCTCGCGGCCGGAGCCGTCGCCGTGCTGATTTCCGACAACCGTCCGGAAGCACCACTCATCCCGCTGGTCAATGATGGCGGCGTGAGTAGCGGCGACGTACAGCCGATTCCGGTGTACTCGCTGACGCAGCAGCAGGGTCTTGATGCGCAGACGTTCCTCAACGGCAATTCCGGAACAGCGCCGTCGACGATCCCGTTCCCGCCGATCCGTCAGCCGGCGCAAGCCGATGAACTGGCCAATTTCAGCCTGCTTGGACCGGTCAAATACGATGAGATCAAGCCGGACGTGCAAGCGCCAGGTGTGGATATCCTCGCCGCGATCGCGAACGACGGCAGCCCAAATGGGCCGAACCTCGTCGCGTTGTACAACGGTACCTCGATGGCCACACCGCACACGACCGGCTCGGGCATCCTGATGTTCGGCGTGCACAGCGACTGGACGCCGATGGAAGCCAAATCGGCGCTGATGATGACGGCGAAGGAAGCCGGGCTGACCAAGCCCGACGGCATCACGCCAAGCGACTACTTCGATCGCGGGTCCGGGCGACTGCAGGATTTCATCGCCAGCAAGGCCGGTCTGGTTCTCAATGAAACCGGAACCAACTTCCTCAATGCCGATCCGGCAGTCGACGGCAACCAGTCGACGCTGAATCTGGCCAGCATGCAGAACGGAAACTGCATCACCGTTTCCGGTCCCACCAGTTCGGCTTCGTGCTCGTTCACGCGCACGTTCCGCGGCACGGCGGATCACACCGTCACCTACACGGCGGCATTCACCGGCGTGACCGCGACGGCGACACCATCGTCGCTGACGGTACATGCGCATGCCAGCGGTCAGTCGATCACGGTGAACGTGGACGCGAGCGCCTATGACGCCGACGGTGTGTTCCATTTCGGCGAGATGACGCTGACGCCCAGCGATACCACACTGCCGACGCTGCATCTGCCGATCGCGGTCAAGGTGCCGCCTCCAACGATTGCAGCGACGCCGTCGCCGTTGAGCGTCGATATCCCGAACGGCTTCACCAGCAGCAGTTCGACCTTGACGGTGGCCAATACCGGCGGCCCGACACTGGACGTGTCCAACACCAACGACACCACCGGGACGACGAGCGCGCTGTTGCTGGATCAGCCCAGTCAGGGCAACTTCGGCTTCTACAGCGTGTTCTTCACGGACATCGGCGCGGGTGCATACGCGGCCGACGACTTTGCCGTTGCCGGATTGACCACCAACCTGAGCAAGGTGTCCTTCCCCGGCTTTGTGACCGGCGCCACCGGCTTGACCGGCCTGACCGGCCACAATATCCATTTCGAGATCTACGCCGATTCGACCGGCGTACCGGCGGGACAGCCGGAGTCGGCACCATCGACGTATTTCTGGAACTATGTCGCAACGATCGGCACGACCGCGGGATTGGACGTCACCGGCAACACCATCAGCCTCGACCTGGCAGCTGCCGGTGCGCCGCCGACGGCGCTTCCGGCAGGCACGTACTGGTTCGTGGTGTGGCCTGAAATCGCCTACGATGGCGACGGCAACGGTTGGGCGTGGTTCGAATCCGAGAACACGTTCGGCAACAATGCCCACAACATCGATCCGGACGGCCTTTTCGTTGGCACGTCGGGTAACTGGGAAGACAACACCGACGGCGGCGATTTCCCGGGCATGGCGATGCACCTGGAGGTGGCGGCCACCTGCGGTGCGCCGTGGTTGTCGACGACTCCGGGCACGTTGAGCATCGGCGCGCATCTGACGGCGCCGCTGACGGTGACGGCGGATAGCGCGCTGTTCCCCGGTGCGGCGAGTTCTGCCAGTGCCTACCTGTGTCTGGACAGCAACGATCCGGCGCACCCGATCTATGCGGTGCCGGTGAACGCATCGCAACTGTCGGGTGCTCCGCCACCGACGGTCAGCAAATCGTTCGCGCCGGCCAGCGTGCTGGTGAATGATCCCAGCACGGCTACGATCACGCTGGACAATCCCGGTGCCAGCGTGGCGACGCTGACGGCGAACCTTGTGGATACGCTACCGGCCGATCTGGTCGCCACGGCGGGCAGCGCTAGCACGGATTGCACCAACGGAACCGTCGGCATCGCCGTCGACGGCACTTCGGTCACGCTGACGTCGGGCTCGCAGATTCCTGCGAGCGGTTCGTGCACGGTATCGTTTACGGTTTCGTCACCGGATGTGGCGATCTATACCAACACGATTGCGGCGGGTGACTTGCAGACGGATCAGGGCAACAATGTCGCTGCAGGTTCAGCGACATTGGCTGTAAACGTGCCGCCGACAGTGACGTCCGCATTTTCGCCGACGAGTGTCGCTGCGGGAACGCCGAGCACGTTGACGATAACGTTCACCAATCCGAATGCTGGCGTGGCGACGCTGACTTCTGCGTTCGACAACACGCTGCCGACCGGTGTGGTCGTTGCGACCACGCCGAATGCAGCGAGCACGTGTAGCGGCGGGACCCTCACCGCGAATGCGGGCGATCCATCCTTCAGCCTGGGCAGCGGCGCGCAGATACCCGCTTCCGGTTCCTGCACCACGCAGGTGGATGTGACGGCGGCGGCAGCGGGCGTTTATACCGACACGGTCGCAGCCGCGGCACTGGTAACGGATCTTGGCAGCTCGACTGCGGCGTCGTCCGATAACGTGGTCGTGACCGGTACCTTCCCGGCACCGTATTGCAGCGTGAGTTTCCCCAGCGAAGTCGACCCGATCACGTCAGTCGTGTTTGCCGGTATCAGCAATACGTCGTCCGCAACGGTAAACGGTACGCCTTCTTTGGAGAACTTCCTCTCCGTGACGCCGGGAACGGTAGGTCAGACCGGTTACTACAACATTACGGTAAAGGCCAACACGGCTGGTCCCTACACCGATTACGTTCGCGTGTATTTCGACTGGAACCATGATGGCGTATTCAACGAGGATGCCTCGGAGCGTTACGACGTCGGTTCCATTACCAACTCGACGGGCACGGATGGCATATCCGCCGACAGCGGTGTGTTCGTACCCGCATCGGCGATCTCGGGACTGACCCGCATGCGCGTGGTGCACGCATATGGTTCGTATTCGGCAATCGCCGCGTGCGATTCCACCTTGCCGGGCGTTTTTGGTCAAGCCGAGGATTATCTGGTTACCGTGGATCCGAATGCATCGCTGCCTCCGGCTCCGCCGTTCGTATCCAAGGCATTCAGTCCGAACTATGTCAGCGCGGGTGCAGGCGGTACCAGCACGCTGACGATCACACTGAACAACTACAACGCTACCGATCTGGCCACCACCGCCGATTTCACGGATACGTTCCCCTCCGGGCTGGTGGTCGCTGCGACGCCAAACGCATCGACGACCTGTACGGGCAGCCCAACGGTGACGGCCGGGCCGGGCGACGGTGCGCTCGTATTGGGTAGCGGCGCTACCATACCCGGCAGCGGTGCATGCACGGTCCAGGTCGACGTGACGACCGCTACCGGCGGCATCTACGTCAACACCATTCCGGCCGGCGCGGTGCAGTCTGCCAATGGCAACAGCCCGGGATCGGCATCGGCCACCGTGCAGTTCGCCAGCGCCACCCCGACCTACAGTGCTGGCTTTGAATCCGCCGAAGGTTTCACCGTCGCGAACATCACTGGCCAAAACGGCTGGTACTCTTCGACTGGGTCGTACTTCAAAGTGGTCACGACCAATCCGCAAGCCGGAACCCAGGAATTCCGCGCGGGCGCTACGACGGCTGGTACTGGCACGCCGTATTCGCTATCGCCGATCGTGCCCGTTGGTACGTCGACCAACTCCATTGCGAGTGCGGATGTGGCGGTAACTGCCGCCAGCACCGGTGAGACGTTCGATTTCCGTCCACAGGACAACGATGCGGGCTTGATCCTCACGGACGTGGAGTTCCTCAAAGGCGCCGGCAACCATATCTACGTGCTGGATGCATCCGATCAATCGTTCCACGATACGGGCGCCACCTGGACCGGGGGCGGCGCGTATCAACATCTCGATGTAGTCGTGAACCGCTCGAATCTGTCGATGGCGGTTTGCCTCGACGGAACGCCGATCTATGCCGGTACGGCATTTGCCGGAAGTGCATCGAACGTGGCGATCGAAGGAACGCGAGGAACGGGTACCAGCAACAACTACCTCGACGTGGACAATCTGGTGCTCGATAACCTCAACACCGTCAGCTGCACACCGCCTGCAGCACCGGTCGTTCCGTCTGCGCCGGTCGTGTCGGGCGGATCGAACGCCGTCTCTGCCAGGTCTGTTGGGGTATTGAAGCAGTCGTCGCAATAAGGCTGCGCACAGACCGAATCCGGCGGTCGAATCGCCGAGGCGAAATGAATCGAGGCGGGAGCAATCCCGCCTCTTTTTTTGCCCAGAAATGCCGCCGTAGACAAATAACCAGTGCGCACAGATTTTGTGCAGATGCTTGGTAAGGGAATCGCCATGAACCTGACCCTGTCCATCGAAGAAAAAACCCTTGCGCGTGCGCGCGCGGCCGCCAGATCCTTGGGCAAAAGCCTCAATCAGGCCGTTCGCGACTATCTCGAACAACTGGCCGGGCAGGCGCAACGCGAAGCCGATCATGCGGCGTTCGAGGCGCGTGCCCTGGGCGGCAAGGCGCGGCTGAACGGCTGGAAGTTCGATCGCGAGGAAGCCAACCGGCGTGCGTAGCTTCATCGACTCGAACGTCGTCGTGTATGCCGAGGCCAGTGACGAACCGCGCAAGCAGCATGTGGCGCTGCGTTTGCTGCGCGAATTGAAACTTTCCGGCGAAGGCGTCGTGTCCACGCAGGTGTTGCAGGAATACTGCAACGTCGGACTACGCAAGCTGAATCTGGAGCCATCGCATTTGCGCCTGCAACTGGCGTCGCTGTCGCGCTTCGACGTGGTGCGGCCTTGCGTGGAAACGATCCGTGCCGCGCTCGATCTGCAACAGACCCGCAGCTTGTCGTTTTACGGCGCCTTGATCGTCGCGGCCGCGCAGCAAGCCGGTTGCGCAATCCTCTACAGCGAGGACATGCACGCGGGCGAAAATTTCGACGGCGTGAAAATCGTCGATCCCTTCGCGGCCGAATCCTGAGAACCCGCGAAAACGTACTGCGCCGCCCTCTGCGCTCAGTAGTTCTGGCCGCCGCTTCGGCCGTATTCCGCCAGCGCCTCGCGCGCTTGCGCGCGCAGGATGTCGCAGCGCACGGCGATGCCGCGCTTGTGCAGTTCACCGATCCAGTCGGCAGGCAGCGGGCCCTCGTCGAATTCGGTGAGTTCCTCGACATCTTCGGAACGTGCGCCGATCAGCAGTTCGTCGATGCCGGCCCAGACCGTGGCGCCGTAGCACTGGCAGCAGGGCTGGGCGCTGGTGGCCAGCACGAACCTTTCGCCGCCTTCGTTCAGGCGAAACCGCTGCAGGCGCTGTTGCGCGAGCATGTAGGCCATCATCTCGGCGTGCGCCACAGAACAGTTTTGCGGCACCACGCGGTTGACGCCAACCGAAACCAGACGGCCTTCAGCCGGTGAATACGGCAGCGCCGAACGGACCGCCACCGCGGTTTTCGACGTTGCCGCGCGCCAATTCGATGGCGAGTTGTACACGCGATTCGTTGTCGGCGTAAACGCGGGTTTCATCGATGCCTTCGCGCAACCACAGCGGCAGGGTCAAATGCAATTGGGCGGGGAGCATGATGAGGTCGCCTATTTCGAAGTGGAATTCGCCCACGAATCGCGCAGCGTCGCGGTGCGATTGAAGACCGGCTTTGCGCGGGAGTGATCGTAGCGATCTGCAACGAAATAACCCAGGCGCTCGAATTGGCAGACGGATTCGGGTGCCGCATTGGCCAGATCCGCCTCGATGTAGGCGTCTACGACTTTGCGCGAATCCGGGTTCAGGTGATCGCGATAGGTTTTTCCGTCGCTGTCGTCGTCCGGATCGGGCACGTCGAACAGGCGGTCGTACAGACGCACTTCCGCGCGCACGGCATGTCGCGCGCTCAGCCAGTGGATCGTGCCCTTGACCTTGCGGTTGGCGCCGGGCTGGCCATGTCGCGTATCCGCATCGAGCGTGCAGCGCACGCCGGTCACGGTTCCGTCGCCATCCTTTTCCACGTCCTCGCACTTGACGATGCCGACTCCGCGCAGGCGCACTTCACCGCCGGGGATCAGACGATGGAATCCTTTCGGCGGCACTTCCATGAAATCGTCGCGTTCGATCCACAGCTCGCGCGAGAATTCGACGTTGCGCGTGCCGAAGCTTTCGTTCTTGGGATGATTGGGGAACGTCAGGGTTTCGGCATGCCCGGCGGGCAGATTGGTGATGGTCAGTCTGAGCGGATCCAGTACCGCGAACCGCCGCGGTGCGCTGGCATCCAGCACCTCGCGCACGCAGCCTTCGAGCACGCCGAATTCGATCGTCGAATTCTGCTTGGTGACCCCGGCGCGTTCCCAGAACGTGCGGATTGCGGCCGCAGGAAAACCGCGCCGGCGCACGCCGGACAGGGTCGGCATGCGCGGATCGTCCCAGCCATCGACGAGGCCGTCGGTCACCAGTTCCATCAGCTTGCGCTTGCTCATCACCGTGTAGTCGAGGTTGCCGCGCGCGAACTCGATCTGCTGCGGTGTGCTCACCGGCATCGCCAGGTGTGCATCGACCAGCGGCTGCACCAGTTCCGGATGGTTGGGCAGGTCGATCTGGCGCAGGCACCAGTCGTACAACGGGCGATGATCCTCGAATTCCAGAGTGCACAGGGAATGGGTGATGCCTTCGACCGCATCGGAAATACAGTGCGCGTAGTCGTACATCGGATAGATCGGCCAGATGTCGCCGGTGTTCTGGTGCATGACCTTGCGGATGCGGTACAGCGCGGGATCACGCAGGTTGATGTTGCCGCTGGCCATGTCGATTTTCGCGCGCAATGTCTTGGCGCCATCGGCAAATTCACCCGCACGCATGCGCCGGAACAGGTCGAGGCTTTCCTCGACCGAACGTGCGCGGTACGGCGAGTTGCGCCCGGGCGCGGTCAGCGTGCCACGGTATTCGCGCATCTGGTCCACGGTCAGGTCGCAGACGTACGCCGAACCGTCGCGTATCAGTTTCTCGGCACACAGATAGAACACCTCGAAATAATCCGACGCATGGCGCAGCGCGTCCCAGTCGAAGCCGAGCCAGTGCACGTCGTTCTTGATGGCTTCGACGTATTCCGGGTTTTCGCGGGTCGGATTGGTGTCGTCCAGACGCAGATGGCACACGCCGCCGAATTCGGCGGCGATACCGAAATTCAGACAGATCGATTTGGCGTGGCCCAGGTGCAGGTAACCGTTGGGTTCCGGCGGAAAGCGCGTAACCACGCGGCGGCCGGGTGCGCGGTCGTTGACAACGATCTGGCGGATGAAGTTGTTGGCGATCGGAACGTCGGTCATGGCGTGCATGCGCAAGGGAATGCGCAAGTTTAGCGGGGCGGCCGCGGAAAGCGAAGATTTGACTCATCCTTGGTCGGTGTCTCCGGGCATGGGACAATCGGCGCTGTTGAGTCGAACGCGCGGGCAGGCAAACCGAAATGCTGCATGGAAAGAAGATCGTCGTTGTCATGCCTGCGTACCATGCAGAACGAACGTTGGAGGCGTGCTACAACGCGATTCCGCACGATGTGGTGGATAGCGTGCTGCTGGTCGACGATGCCAGCGACGATGCGACGCTGGCCGTGGCCAGGCGTCTGGGAATCCAGAGTCATCGCCACCCGCAAAATCGCGGTTACGGCGGCAATCAGAAGACCTGCTACACGCTGGCGCTGGAAGCCGGAGCCGACATCGTGGTGATGCTGCATCCGGATTATCAGTACGAACCGCGCCTGATTACCGCGATGGCGGCGATGATCGCATCGGACGTGTATGAGGTGGTGCTCGGTTCGCGCATTCTCGGCAAGACCGCAATCGCTGGCGGCATGCCACGTTACAAGTACCTGTTCAATCGTCTGCTGACATTTGCACAGAATGTGCTGGTCGGAGCAAAGCTTTCCGAATTCCATACCGGCTATCGCGCGTTTTCGCGGCGTGTGCTGGAAACGCTGCCGCTGGCGGCGAACTCGGACGACTTCGTCTTCGACAACCAGATGCTCGTGCAGGCGCTGGCATTCGGCATGCGTATCGGCGAGATTTCATGCCCGACGAAATATTTTCCGGAAGCCAGCGAAATCAGCTTCCGGCGTTCGTTGCGCTACGGGCTTGGCGTGCTCGCGACCAGCATCAGCTACCGACTGTGGAAATGGCGGCTGCGCGAACCGCAGTTTCTTTCCACGCAGGCGCGCTGGCGATTGCCTGCATCGCCGGACGAGGCGCGCGAACAGTGATCGTGCGTTGGCGTCGATGGATCGACTCGGCTTTCGGCTGGCGGGGTCTGCTGGCGTTGGCGCTGGGAGTCGGCGCTTTTCTGCGCTGGTATCAGCTCGGCACGCAGATACCGCTCGACGATGAGTGGCATGCAATCCACAAGCTGTTGCATGCGGGAGCGCGCGACATCGCCACCCATTTCGGTGTTGCCGACTACAGCATTCCGCTGACTTTGTACTACCGCTTCTTGTATCTGCACGGCGGCTTGACCGAGTGGGGAATGCGTTTGCCGGTCGTATTGTGCGGCACCGGACTGCTCGCCGCCGCGCCGTGGTTGCTGCGACGCCGCGCCGCACCGATGGCGCTCGCAATCTGGACGGCGCTGTTGGCGATTTCGCCAGTGCTGGTCTATCTGAGCCGCACCGCCCGGCCATACGCGATCACCAATCTGCTGGTCTTCGTTGCCGTTATCGCCATCAGGGAATGGTGGTTGCGAAGCGAACACCGCCTGCGCTGGGCGATTGTCTATGTGTTCTGCACGTGTGTTGCGGGCTGGCTGCATCTGATCACGTTGCCTTTCACGCTGCTGCCGTTCGTGATTTTCGGTTCGGCTGAATTGCGTCATGCATTTGGCGCACAGCGCGTCGACGCCTGGCGTCGAATCGGTCAACTGGTGCTGCTTGGGCTGCCGACTGCACTGCTGCTTGCTGCTGCCCTGTTGCCGCCGATTTTGAACGACTGGGCGGCAATGGCCGGCAAGGCAGGCGCGAACGCGGTAACTTGGTCCAGCTTCTACCGGACATGCCTCATGTGTTTCGGCATCGCAAGTGCATGGATACTGGCGGCATTCGCGTTGTTGTGTGGCCTCGGTGCGGCGTCCTGGTGGCGGCGGGACGCAGCGTTCGTTGTATACGCCGCAACGATCGTGATCGTACCCACCGCAGTGATCGCGCTATCGCATCCGGCGTGGATACAAAATCCACCGGTCTATGCGCGCTATCTGCAACCGGCCCTGGCATTTGTGTTGTTGTTCGCGGCAGAGGGTTTGGCGTGGGTCCTGAAGCGATTGTTGCCGGTGTTGCAGGCCGGAATTGCACTGGTTGCTTTGGCAGGGTTGTACATGGCTGGGCCGATTCCGGGCTACATGTACAACCCGAACCAGTTCATGGGCCACCCCTATTTCCAGTTCGATTACGACCCGGCGCATAACCTGTTTGTGACGATGTTCCCGCAAGGGCCGATTTCGCCGTTCTACCGGCAGTTGGCGAAACAGCCGCCGCGCAGCATGACCTTGATTGAAGCGCCATGGTCGATGTACACGTATCACGATCCCCTGCAGATCTATCAGAAGATTCATCGACAGCACGTCAAAATCGGCATGCTCGTGCCATTGTGCGGTGTTCCCGACTACGACGATTTTCCGCCAAACGGCGGCATCCACCTCACACAATTCGTTTACGTTTCAACCATGTTCAATGGCGATAACCACGGAGCGGACTTTCTTGTCGTTCATCTGCACATGTGGCCGTCGACTCTGGCACAGGAAAAATCATGGCCCGATGTGGACGTTTGCCTCAAACGGATCGAGGATCATTTTGGCAATCCGGCATATCGGGATGGCGAGGTTGTCGTATTTGCCTTGTCGGCGAAAGGCAAGGCGATGTTGCAAGGGCACGGACCGGGCGCAGCCAGGCGCTGAGCGACGCTCGATCCGACCGCCAGGTCGTGACCCTTTACCGCTGGTGTCAATTGGTCTAGCGTGACATCCGGAATTCCAGAGCTTTGCTGCCAATGAAAATCGTCTACGAAGCCGAAAATATCATCGATGCGAATCTGTTGAAGAATGTGCTCGAACAGGAGGGCATTCCGGTTTTCATCAGCGGGCAATATCTCACCGGCGCGGCGGGCGAGCTGCCACCAATGGGACTGGTCAAGGTAATGGTGCCGGAGAGCGAATGGCCGCGGGCACGTTCGATTGCGCAACAGGTAGACGCGCAATTGTCGGAGCGTCGCGCCGCGCCGGATTCGGGTAGCGAGTTGTCGCTGGATCCGGCGTAGCCAAACGCATGGTCCGCGTTTCGGCGCAACGATCGATCTTGCATGCGGCTGTCGACAGCCGGGTTCGAGCCCTGCCGGTGTGGAAGTCACGATGACTGCCGTCATGCGTCGGCATGCGATGTGGCGCATGACGGCCGGGGCCGCATTGATCAGCACAACCAGCATATTCGTGCGCTGGTCGCATGTTGCGCCCACCGTGTCGGCGTTGTATCGCATGTTGTTTGGCGGTCTCATGCTGGCTGTGTTGCTTGCGGTGCGCGGGCAATGGCATCGCTTGAGCCCGGCGGACGTGAAATGGTTGCTGCTGCCCGCCATGGCATTTGCGGCAGACCTGATGGTTTGGCATCGCAGCATCTGGTACATCGGCCCGGGTCTGGCGACGCTGATTGGCAATTTTCAGGTTTTCATCATGGCGTTTGTCGGCGTCGTGGTTTATCGCGAACGGCTCGGCTGGCGATTTGTTTTCGGTCTCGCGCTCGCGCTGTTCGGACTTTGGCTGCTTGTCGGCGTGGAGTGGGCAGGATTGACATCGCGATTTCGCATCGGCGTGGGTCTTGGCTTGCTGACTGGCGTCGCGTACGCGGTGTATCTGCTCAGTTTCCGCCAGGCGCGCCTGCATCGACCGCAACTGGATCCGACGCAATTGCTATGCGTGATGAGTCTGCTGTGTGCAGCGCTGCTGGCCGTCGCGGTGCCGGTGGAGGGCGACAGCTTTGCCATTCCGGATGCGCATACCTGGTCCGCCCTGCTCGGTCTGGGTCTGTTCGGACAAGTGTTGGGCTGGGTGCTGATCGTGCGCGCCATGCCGTTGTTGCCCGCGTCGCTGGTCGGTTTGTTGCTTCTGCTGCAGCCAGGAATTTCGTTCGTGCTCGATGTCGTCATTTTCGCGCGCCCGACCAGTCGCCTCGATTGGTTGGGACTGGCGCTGGCGTTGCTCGGCATCTTTATCGGGTCGCTGCGTGGCAGATCCGCAAACGGGGGGCAGACTGCCTGATCGAACCTGGCGAGCGCCCTGGCGACATTCCGGTTTTTCCAAAGCTGGGTGTCGCGTTCAGGGACATCAAGACATTTCCCGCCGATGCGCAGATGCTTGATCGCGCATTGCCGCGCTGGCTGCGCCGCTGCGCGGGCAGCGCATCGATCCGATATGCGGCTTCGAATCGCGGTAATCGTCGTGATCGGACTGAAATCCCTGTCTGCACGCAAGCGTTGGTCCGCGAATGTGCCATTGCATGCCTGGATTTGCCGTTGTTGCATATATCTCTTGTGAAGTAGACGTCTAAACGTCTTGACGGCCAAACGTTATTCGCTTAGGATGCGTCCCGGATTGGTGGAGACGAACGATGGGTGCGAATTCATTGCGATTGCAGCGCGCGACGACCGGAGACACGGTGCAATGGCACGAAGGCGAATTGGCCCTGGCCGATGCGTTCGTACTCGAGTCCGGCCAGATTCTGCGCAACGGGCGTCTTGTCTGGCAGTGCGTCGGCCCGGATGCGGCGCCGTTGATCGTCGTACTTGGCGGCATCTCCGCCGACCGGTACTGCTGCGCACCGGATGCTGCCGGCTGGTGGGAAAGCCAATGCGGTGCCGGCCGCGCGCTCGATTCGCGTCGTTTCCGTTTGTTGGGGATTGACTGGCTTGGCGGGAGCGGAGATTCCAGCGACGCGCGCGGTCCGCAACAAGCCCTCGAAATTTCGACAGGCGATCAGGCGCGCGCCCTGTTGCTGCTGCTCAACCGGCTCGGTGTGCGCCAGGTGCATTTGCTCGTGGGTGCATCCTATGGTGGAGCGGTCGCGCAGCACCTGGCTGCATTGCTGGGTTCGCGTCTGCGCCGTCTGGTGGTGCTGTGTGCCGCGCATCGTTCATCGCGGTTCGCACTGGCGTTGCGGCATGTTCAACGTGCGATTCTCGACCTCGGTACCAACAGTGTGGCCGCACTGGCGCTGGCGCGTTCGCTGGCGCTGCTCGGATACCGCACGGCGGAAGGCCTCGAACGGCGATTTGCGGACGCTGACGTGCTCGCCTGGCTGACGCATCATGGCGAGGCGTTCACGCAGCGATTCGATGTTCACGCTTACCGCTGCCTTGGCGCGTCGCTGGATGCGCACTGCATCGATCCGGCGTCGATCCGCGTGCCGACGACCTTGTTGGGAATAGCCGAAGATTTTCTGGTACCGCGGTCACTGCTTCGCGATTTCGCCGACGCCTGTGGCGGCGCTTGTGAATGGGTCCAAGTGTCTTCGGAATATGGTCATGACGCGTTTCTGAAGGAAGAGGCTGTCGTATCAAAGCTGTTGCGCGGCGCGCTGGAGGATGCGGCGTGAGCCGACGGCTCGCTACCATCGCCGTTCGCGCCGGCGTCGATGCGGATACCGCGCACGGCGCCGTGATGCCGCCACTGTACCTTTCCACCAATTTCAGTTTTGCCGACTTCGGTACCAAGCGCGGGTACGACTATTCGCGCTCCGGAAATCCAACGCGCGACGTTTTGGCCGAAGCGCTGGCCGAACTCGAAGGCGGCGAGGGTGCCGTTGTGACCGCATCGGGCATGGCGGCCATTTCGTTGTTGACAGCGCAATTGCGGCCCGAAGACTTGTTGATTGCACCGCATGATTGCTACGGCGGCAGTTATCGCCTGTTCAAGGCGCAGGCAGAACGCGGTTTGTATCGCGTGGTGTTCGTGGATTTCACGGATCGTGTCGCCTTGTCGGCTGCGCTGACCGAAAAGCCGAAGCTCGTATGGATCGAAACGCCGAGCAATCCATTGCTGCGCATCACCGATATCGCCGCCGTCAGTCGATTGGCGCATGCCGTCGGCGCGCAGGTTGCGGTCGACAACACGTTCCTGTCGCCGGCGCTGCAGCGCCCGATCTCGCTCGGCGCCGATGTCGTCGTGCATTCGACCACGAAGTATCTGAACGGTCATTCCGACGTCGTCGGGGGCGCGGTGGTGTGGAAGGACGCGGCGCCTGGCGAGCAGCTTCGCTGGTGGTGCAATTGCCTGGGTCTGGCCGGTGCACCGTTCGACAGTTACCTGACCTTGCGTGGTCTGCGCACGTTGCGGCCGCGCCTGGCGGCGCATCAGGAGAATGCCGACGCGTTGGCGCAACTGCTGGTGCACCATCGCGCTGTCGAACATGTGTATTTTCCGGGCTTGTCCACGCATCCCGGACACGTGCTGGCTGCAAGGCAGCAGGACGGCTATGGCGCGATGCTGAGTTTCAATCTGGCCGGCGGCGAGGCTGCCGTCCGCGCCTTTGTCGACGGTCTGCGTTACTTCACGCTGGCCGAATCGCTCGGTGGCGTCGAGAGCCTGATTGCGCATCCGGCCACAATGACGCATGCGAGCATGGATGCGCAGGCACGCCAGCGTGCGGGAATCGGCGACGGTTTGTTGCGCTTGTCCGTCGGTATCGAATCGGCGCAGGACTTGCTGGCCGATATCCAGGCCGCCTTGGCGCGTGCCGACATTGCGGTGCGCGATTCGGCGGCGTAACGTGTGAAGCCCTGCACCGGGGTTCGCGCGCGCGCGCGAGCGCAATCGCGTGATCCGAGGACTCGATGAAATTTGTACTGGCGTTGGCCGTTGCGCTGTTGCCCGTGTCTGTCTCCGCATTGGAGCCAGTCGGCCGGCATGTCGTGGATGCCGGCGATTTTTCCGACGCGCAATCGCAGCAGTGGCGTGAAAGCGAACAAATCGCGACGCGTCGAAATGTCGCTTCATTGCGCAGTCTTGGATTTCTTGCGCGTCCCAAAGCGCAGCCGGCCGCAGCGGATCTGCAATGGCCGCTCAAGCCGGTCGGAGGCTTCGATCAGTTCGGCTATCACGGCGTCTCCAATTTCGTCGATCACGACACGCGCTTTCCCGGATTCGTGCAGGATTATTCCTGCGGCACGCGCAGCTACGATCTGGCCAGCGGCTACAACCACGCCGGCACCGACTATTTCCTGTGGCCGTTTGCGTGGCTGATGATGGACGAAGGCCAGATTCGGATCGTGGCGGCCGCGTCGGGCACGATCGTCAACAAGGCAGATGGAAACTTCGATCGCGATTGCGCCATCCAGAGCAACACCAACTCCAATCCGAATTTCGTCGAGATCCTTCAGGATGACGGGTTGTACGCGCTGTATCTGCACATGCGCAACGGCTCGGTGACGCAGCTTCCTGTCGGTGCGCGCATCGCCGTGGGCGACTATCTGGGTCTGGTCGGTAGTTCCGGCGATTCGAGCGCACCACACCTGCATTTCGAATTGCGCGACGCGAATGGCGTCGTGGTCGATCCGCGCCATGGCCAGTGCAATGCCGGGCCGGATCGATGGGAGGCATTCCAGGCGTACGAAGATCCGCACATTGACTCGCTGAGTACGCATTCTGCCGAACCCACCCAGATCGTCTGTGGCTATGTCGGCGGCAAGAATTTCGACGATGCGCCGCATTATCAAAGCGTTTTCGCGCCCGGCGATACGTTCTGGGTTTTCGCCTCCTATCGCGATCAGCGCAACGGCGAGGTGTCCGACTTCAACATCCAGCGGCCCGACGGCAGCCAATTCACGCAATGGAATTTTGATCTGGCCGACGCGAACGAACCGAAACCGTTCTATGCCGGCACCAGTTTCGATTGGCAATTCAGCCTGCCCGATGATGCACCCACCGGCACCTGGACGATCACCGCCCAGTTTCAGGGCCAGAAATACGAGCGCACTTTTACTGTGGGTTCCTACAACTACAGGGCGAACCTGCCTGCCGCAGTGCGGGCGCAGGCTCGAATCGCTGCAGATGCATTGCACTGTCGTGCGCTGCACGGCAATCCGCCGCCACCGGACTGCAAGCACTGACTTGGTTCATTTCAGGAATTGCTGCGCGTCGGCGCGATCGGCATGGCCCTGCCCTTCAAGAGCAGGGGCGGGTGGCGAAGGTGTCGATTTGTAAGCGCTCGTGCAAGCACGATCCGCAACGCGTCCTTCCCCTGGGTGAAGGGGAAGGAGCGAAATCAGACCGTGCAAGGTTTGCACGTACTCGCGCTAGTCGAGATCGAAGCGATCCAGGTTCATCACCTTGGTCCAGGCGGCTATGAAGTCATGCACGAATCGGTCCTGTGCATCCGAACTGGCGTAGACCTCGGCCAGCGCCCGCAGTTGCGAGTTCGAACCGAACACCAGATCGACGCGCGTACCGGTCCATTTGGGTTTGCCGGTCTTGCGATCGCTGCCCTGAAACACATCTTCGGCTTTTGATGTCGCTTTCCAGCTGGTGCCCATGTCGAGCAGGTTCACGAAGAAGTCGTTGCTGAGCGTCTCCGGGCGCGTGGTGAACACGCCATGCTGGGACTGCCCGACGTTGGCATTCAGCGCCCGCATGCCGCCGACCAGTACTGTCATTTCAGGTGCGGTCAGGGTCAGCAATTGGGCCTTGTCGATCAACAACGCTTCGGCCGGTACGCTGAACTTGCCCTTGAGGTAGTTACGGAAGCCGTCTGCGACGGGCTCGAGCGGTGCGAAGGAATCCACATCGGTCTGCGCCTGGGTGGCGTCGCCGCGTCCCGGTGAGAAGGGAACCGTCACCTTGTGCCCGGCATTGCTTGCCGCCTGCTCGACAGCTGCGCAACCGGCCAGCACGATCAGGTCGGCCAGCGAGATTTTCTTGCCGCCGGATTGCGCCTTGTTGAAATCGCTCTGGATGCCTTCCAGCTTCTTGAGCACTTTCGCCAGTTGCTTTGGCTGATTGGCTTCCCAGTCCTTCTGCGGAGCCAGACGGATGCGCGCGCCGTTTGCGCCGCCGCGTTTGTCGGAACCGCGGAAGGAGGATGCCGCAGCCCACGCGGTCGACACCAGTTCCGAGACCGACAGCCCCGAAGCCAGAACCGTGACCTTGAGTGCAGCGACGTCCTTGGCATCGATCAACTTGTGATCGACTGCGGGAATCGGGTCTTGCCAGATAAGCTCCTCGGCGGGAACCTCAGGGCCGAGGTAGCGTGCAAGCGGACCCATGTCGCGATGCGTGAGCTTGAACCATGCGCGCGCGAATGCGTCTGCGAGCTGGTCCGGATGATCGAGGAAGCGACGCGAAATCTTTTCGTAGGCCGGGTCGAAACGCAGTGAAAGATCGGTCGTCAGCATCGTCGGCGCATGCTTTTTCGAGGCGTCGTGGGCATCCGGAATGGTCCCGGCGCCGGCACCGTTCTTCGGCGTCCATTGATGGGCGCCGGCCGGGCTCTTGGTCAGTTCCCATTCGTAGCCGAACAGGTTCTGGAAGAAATTGTTGCTCCACTTCGTCGGCGTGGTCGTCCAGGTAACTTCCAGACCACTGGTGATCGCGTCGCCGCCCTTGCCGGTGCCAAAGCTGTTCTTCCAGCCCAGGCCCTGCTCCTCGAGGCCGCTGGCTTCCGGTTCGCGTCCGACGTTGTCCGCGGGACCGGCGCCATGGGTTTTGCCGAAAGTGTGGCCGCCTGCAATCAGCGCGACGGTCTCCTCGTCGTTCATTGCCATGCGTGCGAAGGTCTCGCGGATGTCATGGGCCGCGGCGATCGGATCGGGCTTGCCCTCGGGTCCTTCAGGGTTGACGTAAATCAGGCCCATCTGCACGGCGCCAAGCGGGTTTTCCAGGTTGCGTCCGGTGGGTTTGGAGCGGTCATGCTCGTGGCCGTGCAGGTCCGCGTCGGCCACGATCTCGCCTTCTGTGCTGCCGGACTTGCTCTTGCCATAGCGCGCATCACCGCCAAGCCAGGTGGTCTCGGTACCCCAATAGACGTCCTGATCCGGTTCCCAGACATCGGCGCGACCTCCTGCGAATCCGAAGGTCTTGAAGCCCATCGTTTCCAGCGCGACATTGCCCGCGAGGATCATCAAATCCGCCCAGGAAATCTTGTTGCCGTATTTCTGCTTGATCGGCCAAAGCAGGCGGCGGGCCTTGTCCAGGCTGACGTTGTCCGGCCAACTATTGAGCGGCGCGAAGCGCTGCTGGCCGCGGCCGGCGCCACCACGACCGTCGCCGATGCGGTACGTGCCGGCGCTGTGCCAGGCCATGCGGATGAACAAAGGTCCGTAATGACCGAAGTCGGCGGGCCACCATTCCTGCGAATCGGTCATCAGCGCGGCGAGATCCTTTTTCAACGCCTTGAAGTCGAGACTCTTGAACGCTTTCGCATAGTTGAAGTCCTTGTCCATCGGATTGGACAACGACGAATGCTGGTGCAGGATTTCCAGATTCAACTGATTCGGCCACCAGTCGCGATTCGTCGTGCCACCACCAGCGGTGTCGTGCATTGGGCATTTACTGTTGGACATAGCGTTATCTCCTCTCAAGTTCACAGGTCGTTGCTTCCGCGGCGGCAATACACCGCGCACCGCGCAAGTCTAGCGCGCGAATGTGACGAACAAAAATTGATTGTTGCGATGAATTCGATAGACACTGGCTATCGTAAAACCGAAGCCTTTCCGGATTGATTCAAGTGCGCGGCACGCGGATCAAGCAGCCTGGGCGGAAGCTTGCGAAATTCGGCCGCGATTTTTTTCAGGAATCCGGCCATGGCCGAACGCTTGCGCCACAGCATCGCCAAACGGCGGCTGGGCGTCTTTCCGCGGAATGCCAGCAAGTGCACGTTGCCCGACTGCGCCACTGGCGGCTGCACCGCAAGGGTGGGCAGCAGCGTGATGCCGACGTTTGCCGCCACCATTTGCCGAAGCGTTTCCAGGCTGGTCGCGCGAAACCCTGTCCTCTCATTGGCACCGGCCAACTGGCACACTTCGAGCGCCTGGTCGCGCAGGCAGTGGCCGTCCTCGAGCAACAGCAAGCTGTGCTCGGTGAGGTCCGCAAACTTCAGCGACTTGCGCTGTGCCAACGGATGGTTCTCTGGTACGGCAAGCACGAAGGGTTCCTCAAAAAGGAATTCCGCATGCAACTGATCGTCGTGGATCGGCAACGCCACAACGACGGCATCCAGACGACCTTCGTGCAGTTGGCGCAACACGACTTCGGTTTTTTCCTCGATCAGCAGCAATTCCAGCCGCGGAAAGCGCTCGCGGATGCGCGGCACGACATGCGGCAACAGGTATGGCCCCAGCGTCGGAAAAATGCCGAGCCGCAAGGTGCCCGATTCGGGATCCAGTGTGCGCCGCGCGATCGCTTTGATCTGATCGACTTCGTTGAGCACCTCGCGTGCGCGCAGCACGATCTCCTTGCCGATCGGCGTCAGCAGCATCTTGCGCGGAGTGCGTTCGATCAGGGCAACGCCGAGTTCGTCTTCAAGTTTTTTTATCTGCGTGGACATCGTCGGCTGACTGACGAAGCTGGCTTCGGCGGCGCGGCCGAAATGCTTGTGCTCGGCCAGCGCCACGAGATAACCCAAATCGCGCAAATTCATGGCAGACCAATCCATTATCGATAATAACTATTGAAATAATATCATCGATCGATTGAATATATGGCGTGAGTCTGTCGAAAGGATCGATTGACGCGCCTTGGTCGAGTAACGATGCTTGCCCGAACGGGATCGCACACGCGCCAAACGGTAGCCAGGACGCCGCAAACGTGCGCGGAATGCACGCGAGCCGATGCTCCGCATGGCAGGGGTAGGCAGCCGTACACTGCGCATACGATCTGGTCACAGGCATCCGCGCAAGGTCCGCGACCTGGCTGACCCGAGGCTTCCAAGGCTTGAGGCGGAGCCGGTCGTTGCGACGAGCCGTTGCGCTGCATGAGTGCAGGTGGCAGAGTGACACATGCGTTGCGAGGAAAGCTCCGCGCAGGCGTTGCCTGCAGTATTCTCGAATGGCGCGCGCCCTGGCTTGATCCTGGAATCCATAGCGTTTTTTGCTCGGTCGGCCATGGTTGCCGCCGTGGTCGGCTTTTCAAAAGCCGCCATGTATCCAAGTCGCCAAGGTCATCGCGGCCTTTCATGAATAATGCGCGTGCGGCGCACCACTCAGGAATTTCCAAATTGGAAAGCCACCCATGACTACGACTATTCCCAGGTCTCATCGACCGCTCGCGTTGGCGATTGCGCTGGCGCTCGCCGTCGGCACGACTCACGCCGCCACGATCACTGTCAATAGCGATCAGGATACAACTGCCAGCGATGGCATTTGCACGTTGCGCGAAGCCATCGAGGCGGTAAATCAGGGCAATGCTTCCAGCAGCGGTTGTGTCAATACCGGAGCTGCATTCGGTACAAACGACACGATCCAATTCGATGCCAGCCTGCTCGGACACTTGATCGTGATCGGCGGCAGCCAACTGGCCATCAGCAAGTCGATGTCGATCGTTGGTACCGGACAAACGATCCAGGCCGGCGGCAACCTGCGTGTCATACAGGTCCTGTCGGGAGCAAACCTCGACCTGAGTACGGTTACGATCAGCGGCGGCGGCACTTCTGCAGGTGGTGCAGGAATCGCCGTCAGTGAGGCCAATGCAACTCTGGCATATGTCACGGTCTCCGGAAATTCCGGCAGCGGCGGTGGCGGAATCTATGCATACCACAGCACATTGACTCTGACCGAGTGCACACTCAGCGGCAATACCGCGACATACGCGGGCGGTGGCCTGCTGGCATCCCACGGCAGTGTCGTTACGTTGACCAGTACTACCGTCAGCGGCAATTCGGCCGACATCGGTGCCGGCGTGGCGGTGTCCAACAGCGATTCTCGGCTGACTCTCGATCAATCGGCATTGATCGGCAATTCGGCCACCTCAGCTGGCGGCGGCGCGACAGCAGAGCACGGTGCCACGCTGGCGCTTTCCGGCGGCTTCGTAACCTCGAATTCGGCGGGCAACAATGGCGGTGGCGTCTACGCCGTGTACAACTCGCAGTTGACCCTTGATAACGTGTTGCTGGCGGATAACTCTGCCGACTACGGTGGCGGAGCCTGGGTCAACAGTGGAGACACGATCGCGCTCAACCGCTCAACGGTGTCCGGCAACAGCGCGGGCAAGTTCGCGAACGGCGTCGGCGGCCTGCTTTTCAGCACGCTGACGCTTGTCGATTCCACCGTTGTCGGCAATATCGCCGCCTCCGGGTCAATCGTAAGCGGAGGGGCCATCGGATTTGGCAACTACAGCACAGTCCGTGTGGTCAACTCGACGATAAGTGGAAACACCGCAACATATGGCGGCGGTCTGGAGATCTCTTCGCATTCGACATTGAACCTTGTGAACGCGACCGTTACCGGCAACGACGGCTACGGCGGAGGAATCGATATTTCCGATCACACCAATGCATTTGTGGACAATACCGTGCTGTCCGACAACCAGGCTACGGGTCGACCTTCGGGCCGCGACGCGAGAACGGATGCTACCTCGACGATCAGTGCCTACTACAGTCTGCTGGGCACCGGCCCCACTCTCGACGCCAGTCCCAACAGCAATGCCGACCATTTCAACCATTTCACCAATATCCCGCTGCTGAATTCGCTTGCCGGCAACGGCGGTCCGACCCAAACCATGGCGCCCATGGACGGCAGTCCGATTATCGACAATGGCAGCATTGCACGTGCCGTGTCCGCGAGCGGCGACTTGCTCAACTTCGACCAGCGCGGAATCGGTTACGCGCGCACGCTATCGGGAAAGGTCGATATCGGAGCCTATCAACATCAGGGCGATCGTATCTTTGCCGACGGGTTCGAGGCGCAACCTTGAGGTTGGCGATTGGCGATGAACGCCAGGGTATCCGCAAGTGACGTTGCGTAACCGTGATCGCCGCGCGCGTACGCCAGTGCGATCGCGGCATGACCCGTGTGCGGATACAGTTTCAGCGTGGCGGTATCGCAGGCCGCGATGGCCCGTGCGTACAGGGTCTTGGCATTGTCCGGTTCGACTTCGTGGTCGTCCTCGCCTTGCAGAATCAGCATCGGTGGTTCGTCGCCGTCGACGAAGTTGACCGGTTGCGAATCGAATTGGCTTTGCCGGGTATTACCAAAAATCTCGGGTTCGGACTCGACGTATCGTTCGAACGAGTAGGCGCCGGCAATGCCTATGAACCCGGACAACTCACGCATCTTCATGCCAACCGCGTTCAAATAGCGTTTGTCGGTCGCCAACATGGCGGCGATGTGACCGCCGGCAGAATGCCCCATGACAAACAGGCGATGCGGATCGCCGCCATATTTTTTCGCATTCCTGTGTACCCACGCCACGGCGCGGGCCGCGTCATAGACGAAGGCTGGAAAGCGTACTTGCGGGTACTTTCGATAGTCGGGAATAAACGTCACCACGCCGTTTTCGGCGAGCGCGTCGCCGATGTAGCGATACCAGCGGCGCTCGCCGGATGTCCAGCTGCCGCCATAGAAAAACACCACGATCGGTGCGTTTTTCGCATGCAGCGGACGGTACACGTCCAGCGCGAGCTTGCGTTTGGCGTCGAATACGATCCCGCCATGCCGCTGCACATTATTGCTGGATTCGAGCGAATCCACGGCAGCAAAAAACACATCCGCACATCCGGCGATGAGCAACAATGCAGCAAGCGTCAAGACGCGTGCGCTGGTTAAGAAGTATCGATTGCCAAGAACCTGCCGTGTTTCTATCATCGCGTCTATTGTGCCATTGGGGGAGCAGCAATGGATCATCCGGCATCCCAACGCGTCAACGCGCTATTCGCCGACATTCCCGAACGCGGCACCACCGACAACCTGCTGCGCACCACGCAACAGCATCATGTGTCGTTGTCGCACATGGCCGATACCAAGGCCAATATCATCATCACCATGTCCTCGATTGTGCTGACCCTGGCGCTTGGACGCCTGGGCGATCCGCAATTGCGCGTTTCGGCGATCATCCTCGGCGCGTTTACCTTGCTGGCGTTGCTGCTGGCGATACTGACGGTATTGCCGAAATATCGACCGCCCAAACTCATCGACGGCAAGCTGCCTCCGAATTTCAATTTGATGTTCTTCGGCCATTTCGGCGAGTTGTCGCGTGAGCGCTATCTCGAGGAAATCAGCCACGCGCTGGCGCGCGATGGATCGCCATATGCCACCTGGGCTTCTGACATCTATTCGCTCGGCACGTACCTGGCTCATCACAAATACCGCTACCTGCGCTGGAGCTATCTGAGCTTCCTCAGCGGATTTGTGTTTGCCTCGCTGGAGCAGGTTCGGCGCCTTGTAGTTGGCTGATCTTTGCAAATAACCCCGCATCCGGCGCTTGCGCGTTGCAGGATCAATCGCGGTTCAACGACTCGGAGTCGCTCATGGCCAGATTTTTCGCGTTGCTGTTTTGCGCTGGTTTTTTTTCGGCCAGCGCGCTTGCGCAACCGCCGAGCGGGGATGCAAAAATTCCCGCCGCACTGAAAGACTGGAGCGGGTGGGTGATGAAGGGACTCGAATATCGAAGCTGTCCGTTCATCGCCACACAACTGCCAAACAATCCGAGCGCATTTCTCTGCGCGTGGCCCGGGCGTCTCACGCTCGATGCAAATGCCGATGGCGCGGATTTTTCCATTACGTGGCAAGTGCAGGCCGAATCGTGGATCGGGTTGCCTGGCGACCCGCAACTGTGGCCGCAACAGGTCACGGTCAACGGCAGGCGCGAGCCGGTGCTGGATCGCGGAACCGTGCCGTCGGTACGGTTGGGTATCGGCAACTACACGGTTTCTGGCCGCATCCCCTGGAAAGAACGTCCGCAAAGTCTGCGCATTCCGGGCGACATCGGTCTGGTGTCGCTGAGCGTCGACGGCAAGTCGATCGTGCCGTTGCAGCGCAATGGCGATCTGATAACGCTGGGTCGAAGCACGGTGGCGGCTCCCGAGGCAGACAGCCTGCACCTGCGCGTATATCGCAAGCTCGAAGATGGGGTGCCTGCGACATTGACCACGCGATTGCAACTGAACATTTCCGGTCAGGCGCGAGAAGAAACCCTGGGTCCGGTCTTGCCCGCGGGATTCGCGCCGATTTCCGTGCAAGGGGAATGGCCGGCCCGGCTCGATGACAACGGTCGCCTGCATGTTCAGGTTCAGCCCGGCTACAACGAGCTGACGCTTGAAGCGCGTGCCACCGGGCCTCTCACGGACATGACGGCCCATCTGCCGCCAGCGCCCTGGCCGAAGCAGGAAATATGGAGCTATCAATCCGCGCCGCGGCTGCGCGTGACCGTGGCCAGTGGTGCCACGCAAGTCGATCCGCGTCAGGCGCAGGTGCCGAATCAATGGACGCAGTTGCCGGCGTTTGCCGTGGGTGATGCCGCCGAGCTGAAGATCGAGGAACGCTCGCGCGGCCTGGCCGCAAACGAAGGCAATCGCCTGAATCTGCATCGAGAAGCGTGGCTGGATTTTTCCGGCGACGGCTGGTATGCCAAGGATCGCATCCAGGGACAGATGGTGCAGGACTGGCGTTTCGATGTCGCTGCGCCATTCACGCTGGAGCGCGCCGACGCCATGAATGCGGTGAGCGCGCAGCGCGGTGTCGAATCCTTGCTGGTCACGCGCGGCGCGGCCAAGGATCTCAGCGGCGTCGAATGGCGCACCCCGGCGGTCAACCTGGATGCGGGCGTGCGCGTGACTTCTTCAGCCGGCAGCTTGCCGGTTGCCGGCTGGCAGCAAACCTTCGACCGCGTCGATGAGACGTTGCATTTTCCTTATGGCTATAAATTGCTCGCCGCACCCGGTGCCGACAACGCAAGCGGCAGTTGGATTTCGCAATGGACTCTGCTTGACGTCTTTGTCTGCGCGATCCTGGCATTGCTGGCGTGGCGATTGTTTGGAATCCTGGGCGCCGCGATCACTGTGGTTTATCTTTTGCTCGGTTACCAGGAAACGGGTTCGCCGCTGTGGAGCCTGATAGCGGTGTTCGCCCTGGCTTTGATCGTGCGCGCGTTGCCGACCGGCAAACTTGAACGCAGCGCCGAGATCCTGCGTCGCGTCGCACTGGGAATCCTGGTCCTGATTTCGTTGCCGTTCGTGGCCGATCAATTGCGTTATGCGCTGTATCCGCAACTCGAACAAAGCGGCGGTTTTGCGCGGGTGATGGACCAGCTCGCGGGCAAACCGGTGGCGGTCCAGACGCGGGCCCCACCGGTCCAGATGAACGCACCAATGGCAATGTCGGTTGCTACGCCACCGGCACTGCCCGCACCCATGCGCAAGACCATGGAAAAGCGTGCCTACGCAGGCCATTTGAATGGCTCGCAAAAATCGGAATCAATCGTGGTCACTGGTTCGCGGATCTACAAAGCCGACCTGATCGATCACTACAACCAGTCGACGCTGATCCAGACCGGCGGCGGTGAACCGAATTGGAATATCGGCAGCCAGGCTTTGTTGAGCTGGACCGGACCGGTGCTCAAAACGCAAAGCGTGCGTTTGCTGATTGCGCCACCATGGCTGGTGCGGACCCTGCGAATCGTGCTGGTCGTGCTGCTGGCGGGGTTGTTGTGGCGGTTGTTTGCGCCGGATGTCCGGTCGCGTGGCGATTCACGCAGGGCCATCGCTGCGACCGTGGTCGTCTTTGCAGCCATGGCAGCTGTGCCCGCCGTGCACGCGCAGGGCTATCCATCGGATCAACTATTGCAGCAACTGCGGGCACGTCTTAGCGAAGCGCCGAAGTGTGCACCGGCATGCGCCGGCTTGCCGCAGGTCCGGATCGCGGCGAATGGCGACGCGGTGTCGATTGCATTGGAAGCCGATGCGGCGCAACGCGTGGCCCTGCCGCTGCCGGATGCCGATGCGGGAACCGTCCTGCAAAGTATAAAAGTGGATGGAAAGAGCGAATCCAATATCGCGCGCAGCAGCAACGGATCGCTCTGGATTGAGCTGGATCGCGGCGTGCATCGGATCGAAATCGCCTACAAGGCGAGTGCCGACAAGGTCGCGTTGAGTTTTGCCCTGCGACCGTCGCGCGTGCTGTTTGATGGCAACGGCTGGAAAGCGTCGGGTCTGGGCGACGATCGCCTGCAGACCGATACGCTGAGCTTGACACGTGCGCGAGCCAGCGCAGCCGGCAAACCCACAGCCGGGGAGCAGCAATTTCCACCCTACGTTCGAGTCAACCGAAGCTTGTCGTTGGGTCTGGACTGGCGCGTTCATACGCAGGTCCAACGCGTATCGCCGGCGCAAGGCGGCTTTACCGTGCAGGTTCCGGTGCTGGCCGGTGAACATGTGCAGACTCCGGACATCAAGGTGCACGACGGGCAGGTTTCTGCGGCAATCGACGACGGGCAGACCGATGCAAATTGGGACGCGACGCTCGACAAGGGTGCCAGTTTGAGCTTGACCGCGCCAAAACTGGGCGATCGCGCTGAAGTTTGGCACGTGCTGGTCAGTCCCATTTGGCATGCTCAATTCAGCGGTGTGCCGGAAGTTGCCGACGACCAGGGCGTGCGGAAAGACGACTACCGCAATTTCGAGTTTCACCCGTTGCCCGGCGAAACCCTGACAATAAAAATCACGCGACCCCTGCCTGTGAGCGGATCCGTGCGTGCGATTGATTCGGCTGACCTTGCGAGCGACGCCGGACAACACGCGTCCACACACACGCTCGACTTGCAAGTGCGCGCAAGCCAGGGTGGCGAACAGCAAATGAGCGTGCCTGCGAGCGACGAAGTTTTGAGCGTTGCGCGCGATGGGCAAACGCTCAATTTGCGCCCGCGGGATGGCAAACTGAACCTGCCGGTTGTGCCGGGCATGCAGCGATTCGACATCCGATTCCGCGATTCGCAGGCGCTGGGAATTCTCGTGCATACGCCGCAGGTGTCGCTTGGGTTGCCGGCAGCCAATGTGAGCCTGCAGTTGGCGTTGCCGGCGGATCGCTGGTTGCTGGCGACGTGGGGCCCGACCGCCGGACCGGCGGTGTTGTATTGGGGTGAGTTGGCCGTAATGATCCTGGTCGCGCTGGCGCTCAGCCGCACCCGACGCACGCACCTGAAATTCCGGCACTGGTTACTGCTGGGTCTGGGCTTCTCTACATTTTCGTGGGTTGCGCTGCTGCTAGTGGTGGCATGGCTGTTCGCATTCGATTGGCGCGAGCGCAGTCCACAACCGGTGAACGATGGATTGTTCAACATCAGCCAGGTTGGTTTGGCCTTGCTGACACTTGTTGCGCTGGCATGCCTGATATCCGCGATACCGCAAGGCCTGCTCGGCCAACCGGACATGCACGTAACCGGCAACGGCTCCACGGCCCACGAGTTGCGCTGGTTCATCGATCGCAGCACCAATGCATTGCCGCAAGCGAGCGCCATCAGCGTGCCGCTGTGGGTTTACAAACTGCTGATGCTGGCTTGGGCATTGTGGCTGGCCAACGCGTTGATTGGCTGGCTGCGCGATGGATTTGCCGCCTGGACCAGGGATGGCTACTGGCGCGAAACCAAGAAACCGGCGAAAGCCGCACCGGTTGCGGCGAAAACGCCGGTCGAGCCTGCGAAAGATCGGTGATTGCGACCGACGTTCGCAGTCTGCTGGCCGAGGCGGCGTGCGCGCTGAGTGAGGCAAAGGGTTCAATGGAACCGACCGGTTCCGATGAGCGGCGCGAAGCAGAACTGCTGCTGATGCACGCACTCGGAGGTGAGCGCGCGTGGCTGTATGCGCATGCGACCGATCCCGTCGATGCTGCAATTCGCGAACGCTGTGCGAGCTTGCTGGCACGGCGGATTGCTGGCGAACCGTTGGCCTACATCACCGGTTGTCGCGAGTTCTGGTCGCTGAATTTCGCGGTAACGCCGGAAGTATTGATACCGCGTGCCGAGACGGAACTGCTGGTCGAGCTGGCGTTGCAGAAAATTGCGCAGAATAGACAAGTGGACATTGCCGATCTTGGCACAGGGTCCGGCGCCATTGGTTTGGCAATGGCCAGCGAACGCCCCCGGGCGCGCGTGTTGGCAACCGATGCAAGCGAGCCGGCGCTCGCCGTTGCGAAATCCAATGCTGCCCGTCTGCACATCGACAACGTTGAATTTGCGCTGGGCCATTGGTGCCAGGCCCTGGGTACGCGAAAGTTCGACCTGGTCATTAGTAATCCGCCGTATGTCGCTGCAGGTGATATGCATCTGTATCAAGGCGACCTGCGCTTCGAGCCGGCATCGGCATTGGCATCCGGCAGCGACGGCCTCGATGCGATTCGCGAGATTTGCGCTACGGCGCTGGCGCATCTGAAACCGAACGCCTGGCTTATGCTCGAGCACGGCTACAACCAGGGCGTTGCTGTCAGGAAGCTGCTTGGCGCATGTGGCTACTCCGAAATATTCACCGCGCTCGATCTGGAACGGCGCGAGCGGGCGAGTGGGGGACGTGTCCTTGCATAGACGCCACGAGTTTTCGAACGGCCACTTTCTGATCCCGGCCTTTGCTTGCCCCGTTGGTGGTTGGGCATTGGTATTTTGCTTTTCCCGCTGGCCGCAGAAGGTGCCGAAGGCGCATGGGGGTTGACTTTGAATTGGCGAAGCCACTGCAGTGCCCACCCTCGCCCGACGCGCAACACGAGTCGGCGCCGGATCGAGGTCGGCAGGTTCTTCCGCTGGCGCAGCGGATCGCGAATTGGCTCGCGCTGCCAGGAAAGTGCAAGTTTTCACCTGTTTCGCCATTCGAACTTCCGCGGATTGACCGCGTTCGCTTTTCCCTCACCGCCACGTTCGTGTGATGTGGTGACGGGTACCGTGGCGACAAGCAGATGACGAATGCACAAGGAAACGGACAGCGGATCGAATGGCAGGTGGCCGCCCGCTCGGCGTGGATGCCGGCCATGGCCGCTTGCGCGTTTTTTTATCTTGCGATCTTTTGTTCAGATGGCGATCCGCCGCAGGTGCTGGTGGTTGCGACCCTGGCCCTGATTCCGCTGGAGTTCGCGCGCGCCTTGGTGACCGGGGTGCTCGCGGATTCGTTCAAGGAGAGCAACGGACCGCGGCAGGCGTTGCATGTGTTTCTGCTGTCGATGCTATGCCTGGTCGGATTGCTGATAATTCTCGGTGTACGCGAAAAAGGCATCACCGCAACGTTCAAGTGGCTGACCGATCCGGATACCCTGAAATTGTTCGGCGTACCGATGCTGATCATGGTCGCCGATGGTGTCGTCAACATCCTGACGTTTCGCGGCGATCCGGGCACGCAGGCGCGAAAGCTGGACACCATTTCCAACGACTCGGCAGCGTGGCTGCAATTGATGGTGACTCGCGTGCCGATCGTGCTCGCGCTCGTCTATTTCCTGCTGCTGTGGTTCCGCCGCAATGGCTATGCGTTTGCCGCCTGGCTCCCGGATCCGGAAATGCATTTCCTGCGCGAAGTCGCATGGTCGTATTGCGGATGCTACTTTCTCGGCAAGGCAGCGCTGATCGCGCATGTCCAGACTTCGCATTACGCCCGGACCGGCCGTGGTCTTGCGGACGTGGCCTGGATCAGATGGTTGCTGCGCATGCCACAGAAGGCGCCGTGGCGGCGCAAGACGCGAGGATCACAACCCGGCGCGAATCGACCACGCGTGAAATCCGTGCTCGCATTCGAGGAAGACGTAATCCGTTCGGCAAGGGAAAAATCCGAGTCGAAGCGTGAGTGAGCGATTAGGCATCGCGCGTTGCGGGTTCGACATGGTTCGTGTTTGCAGCCGCCTGTTGGCGCCGATGACGGGATCTTGTCCTGTGAGGATATATCGCAGGGGCCCAATCCAGTGTAGTGCTTCTCTAGATGGCGCTGCGCACTTCGCCGAGCAAATTGGGAGTGAGTTGCGGCCAGCGCTGCAGGATGGCGGAGCGAATGCCGGCCGCGTTGATGCCCGCTTCGCCGAGCAATTGCTCCCGACTGGCGTGATCGAGAAATCGATCCGGCAGGCCGAGTTGTAAAAAAGGTATTTGTATATTCCTGGCTGCCAACCATTCCGCCACGGCGCTGCCGGCGCCACCGGCCACGGCATTGTCCTCGACGCTGACCAGCATTGCGTGCGAGCGCGCAAGTTCCAGAATAAGGGATTCGTCGAGCGGTTTGACGAAACGCATATTGACGACAGTGGCGTCGAACTCGTCGCCGACTTCGAGCGCGGCGGCCAACGGACTGCCGAAGACAAGAAACGCGAGTCGGGTTCCGCGGCGGCGCAGCTGCGCCTTGCCGATCGGCAATGGCTTCAATTCCGGTTCGATTGCGGCTCCCGGACCGGTTCCGCGCGGATAGCGAATCGCTGCGGGCCCGTTGAATTGAAAACCCGCGGTCAGCAATGCGCGGCATTCGTTTTCGTCGGACGGTGCCATGACGATCAGGTTCGGAATGCAGCGCAGAAAGCTCAGATCGAAACTGCCGGCGTGGGTGGCGCCGTCCGGGCCGACGACGCCGGCGCGATCGATGGCGAACGTGACATCGAGGTTTTGCAGGGCGACGTCGTGAATCAACTGATCGTAACCGCGTTGCAGAAACGTGGAATAAATTGCGACAACCGGCTTGGCACCTTCGCAGGCCATGCCGGCCGCGAGAGTGACGGCATGTTGTTCGGCAATGCCGACGTCGAAATATCGTTGCGGATATTCCTTTGAAAATCGCACCAGGCCAGAGCCTTCGCGCATGGCAGGCGTGATCGCAAACAGTCGCGCATCGGCCGCCGCCATGTCGCATAGCCAGTCGCCGAAAACCTGGGTGTAGGCCGGCTTGCCGGCGGCCTTCTTGGCCAGGCCCTTGTCCGGATCGAACGGACCGACGGCGTGGTATTCGATCTGCGCATGCTCGGCCGGAGCGTAGCCCTTGCCCTTGGTGGTTATGATGTGCAGCAGTTGCGGGCCCTTGAGTTCCTTCAGCGTTTTCAGCGAATGCAGCAACAGTGGCAAGTCGTGGCCGTCGATCGGGCCGAAATAGTGAAAGCCGAATTCCTCGAACAGCGTCGAAGGTACGAACATGCCCTTGGCATGTTCCTCCCAGCGCTTGAGAAACCGCCACAGGAATCCGTCGCGTTTGAGTCTTCGTTTGGCGCTTTCGCGCATCGCGTTGAGGGTGCGGCTGGTCATCAGGCGTGCGAGCATTTTCGGCAGCGCGCCGACGTTTTCGCTGATCGACATCTGGTTGTCGTTGAGGATCACCAACAGATCCGGGTCCAGATCGCCGCCGTGATGTAGCGCCTCGTAGGCCATGCCTCCGGTGAGCCCGCCATCGCCGATGATCGCGACGATCTTGCGGTTGTCGTCGTTGCGCTGCGCGGCGAGGGCCATGCCGAGCGCGGCCGAAATCGATGTCGACGAATGGCCGACACCGAACGTGTCGTATTCGCTTTCGTCGCGCTTCGGAAACGGCGCCAGGCCATCTTTTTTCTTGATCGTGCCGATGCGGTCGCGGCGTCCGGTCAGAATCTTGTGCGGATACGATTGATGCCCGACATCCCAGACCAGGCGATCAACGGGCGTGTCATACAGATAGTGCAGGGCGACAGTCAGTTCGACCACGCCCAAACCGGCGCCAAAATGGCCGCCCGCACCGGCCACGGATTCGATCAGATAGTCGCGTAGTTCGCGCGCAATAGCGGGCAATTCGGCTTCGCCAAACCTTTTCAGATCGGCAGGCGAGTCGATTTTGGACAGGCGCGGGTAGCGCGTGGAGTCGATCATTTCGTGGGCGTCATGAATCCAGCACGCCATTTTCGGCTATCGGGTCGGTAGCGGCAAGCTAATCGTCGCGGCGGCGTATTCCGTGGCCCCGATCTGCCTGATCGATGACGACTGCATGCGCACGCATGACGCGGCTCAGACGTATGCGGCAATCATGACCCGCTTGCCATGCAACAACTGCTCGTAACCGCCTTTTGGCACAGGCAGCACCTGCGCCTGCTTGAAACCCACTGCGTGCAGCAGCCAGATCAATCCTTCCGTGCTCGGTGCCAGACAAATGCCGGTCACGCTGGCTTCCGGTGCGTGCGTTTCGTCGATCTCGTCGATGATGCCCAGGCAGCCTTTGAGTGGCCGTACGTACTCGTAGCTGCCCCAATCGACCATTCCGGACATGTGCGGAACGACCTGGGTCTCGATGACACAGGCGCGGCGCGTCAGCGCGTGCGCCACGCGTAGTGCTCCAATCGGGTTTTCGAGGTGATACAGCAGGCCGAACATCAGCACCAGATCGTGCTGAGATCGGGCCGGCATCAGTTCGAAAACATCGGCGCGACGCGTATGCAGGTTGTCCAGCGCAAAAATGTCGCGGAGCAGATCGACATCGGCGACGTGCTCGGCGCGTACATCGACCGCATCCACGCGACCGAAACCCGCACGTGCCATTTGCATCGCGTAAAAGCCCTGATGGCAAGCCAGATCTATTGCCGTCTGCCCGCTCCGTGCGTTGCCGAACGACTGCGCCAAAAAAGCATCGAGCATTGCGGCCCGGGTCGTGTGGATGGCATCCACTCGACCCTGATGTGAGCTGGGAAGAGGGCGTCCGTCCGGCAGTACATAAGGGTAGAACCAGGTCTTGCCCAGCGCCTGACGGATCTTTTCCTGTATCGGAGTGCTTTCAGAAGACATCGGTCTGTTTCACGCCCAAGGCAATGCACAAAGACCGACAATGTACCTAGCCCGGCTGCGATTTGCACGCAAGAACAAGTGAGAAGCACCGGTTGAATGCAACGAGGTACGACCGCAAACCGCGGCGGTGCTGACTCGCACGGCCGAATTTCAAGCCGGACGACGATTGCGCGGCAGGTGATGCATCAGAAATTCCATCTGGTCGGCGAGGATATTGCGATTGGACAAAATCAGGTGCTCGACCCAACTCGGTCGATAGGGCACGGCCAGCAAAGGCATGTTGGCCGCTTTCGGGGTATGGCAACTCTTGCGCATATTGCACGAAAGACACGCACTGACGACGTTTTCCCAGGTGTCCTGCCCGCCCTTGGAAATTGGAATGACATGATCGCGAGTCAGTTCGCCGCGACTGAAATGCTCGCCGCAATACATGCACAACATCCGGTCGCGCGCGAACAGTGCGGCATTGGTCAGCGCGGGAGCCGGGTTGCTGAGGCTGGGGCGCGCATGGCCGCGGCTGGCAACGATCGGGTGCAGATCGATCAGGCTCTGCTCGCCGCTGTCGCGATTGCTGCCGCCGTGGATGGTCAAGCAGGTATCGCCGAGCGTCCAGGCTACGGCATCGCGGACATACAGGCAGACTGCATCCTGCCAGGACATCCAGTTGAGGATGCGGCCACTGGAATCCAGCGACAGCACGCGGGTGCTATGGATGTCGTTGCTGGTTGGGACCACCGTCAGCACGGGTACCTCCTGCGTTGGATGGGGTCTGACGGCTAGGCAGCATAGAACATTTTGATTGCAAATTGCGCGAATGCCACAAAAAAACAACGCCTCCGAAGAGGCGTTGTGCGGATGGGAGGAAGAACAGGCGCGTTATTGCCCGGTGGGGACGGAAAACATCTGCACCGGAACATTGTTGCGGTTGAAGCCTCCGCCGCCGGGGTAACTGATGTCGATAGTCGCGGTGCCGTTGGGCGCAGTGCCCGGCAGGATCGAATTCAGTTTGAGCGTCATGTTGCCGACCGCAACGCTGTTAGGGCTTATTGGTGCGCAAGTGCGGCAGTAGCCTGGGCTGATCTGCAGCAGGGCTATTTGTGCGGTGCCGTCGACGAGCGTTCCGGTGCCGCTCGCCCAGGTCGAGAGGGCTTTCCCCTGGCTATCGGCGGCCGCAGGCAAGTACATCAGGACATTGATGTCGGCATTGCCGCTGGCGTTGGGGGTATCCAGCACCTCGAAGCCCCAGCCGCTGTCGGATGCGTCGTACCACAAGCCGTTGTAGTCCGGATTGGCATGCGCGGACAACGGCACGATGGGTTGCATGCACCAGCTATCGGTATCGTTGCCGATGGACCAGTACATGACCGCCAATTGCACTGCGCTGCTGCGGTCCAGATTGCGGCACGCCGGCGAATTGGCGGCCTGATTGAAATCCACGACCACACTGCCGCTCACGCCCGTATCTGCGGCGGCGTCTCCAATCTTCGTCGGCGACAACGACGTGTAGATGATCCGGTGCAGGGTATTGCCGTTGGCATCCATATCCGGCAGGAATACGCCGTCGATCAGGCGCCCGGAAGCCTCGTACCACTCAGGCGCACCATTGGCGGTATAACTGTAGAAGGTGAGCACATATACATCGCCATGCACCGCATCGCGCGCGGCCAACTGAAAATCGAATCCGTGGTAGTTGTGCGTGCCGTCGTTCCACGCACCGGGCATGGGCTCAGTGAAATTCGGCATCGTGGCCTTGGCATTCGACCAGCCGACGGGACCCAGCATCGGCACGGCCAGACCCATGTCGCGCAGTTTGAAATCGGCGTAGTACGCATTCATCATGTCTCCACTCTGGGTCGTATGCGCCAGCGTCGATGACGGTTGCGTGGTGCAGTCGGCTGGTGGTGGCGATGTCGACTTGTCACACGGAGCGTACAGGCTCGGAAAATCGTTTGGTGCGGCATTTCCGCTATTGGCATTGGCGGTGGAGGTTGCAGCCGCGCTGTCGAACCAGCGCAAGCCCGTACAGGGACCAACATAGCCAAGGCAATCCAGCCCTGCTATGTACTGCCCCGCACTACTCACCGTGGCACCGGAAACCAGCGCTGCCGCACGCGCCGAATCGCCCGCGCTTTTCACGTCGTAGCCCAGGAACGGCATGTAATCGCCATTGTCGATATCGACGATGGCGACATTGTCGGAGAAAATATCGTCAAACGGGCCTTCGGTCATGTCCTGGTAATCGATCATGCCCTGTCCGCTGGAATCGACGGTTATACCGGCCTTGGCCCCGATCGGGCCCTGATCCGGGTCGGTGTTGACCAGACCGAGAAAGCCTAGACCGTGGGTGATTTCGTGCATCGCGATCGTGATGAAGTCGATGTCTCCGCGTGGTTTTTGGGTGGTGTCGTAACCCAGATAAAAATCTTCGCCGCCAATGACATCCGGCGTGCCGATGTCCATGTTGAATGTTGCCTCGACTTCATCGTTGCTGGCGGTATCGCAAGGTCCGCCGGCGAATCCACACATGCTGGTGCCATTCAGGCGCGCCGCGACCGTGCCCGGATACCACGTGTACTTCCTGGCCAGCGAGTTGATCGGATATTCCGGCGAATCGAAGAAATACGAGTTCGGCGAAGCATGCGCCAGGATTGCGGAATCCTGATCGCCGCCCAGATGCGCGCCACAGGCATGCACGGCAATCGGAATCGGGATATGCAGTTGGGTGGACAGTTCGTTGGTGGCGTATTTGACGGCGTTCATGCGCTGCTCGCCCAGGGTCGTTCCGGGATTGCCGCCGATGGGCATGGCCTTGGTCGGATCGGTCCAGAAACTCTGATCGCACGCGGATTCCGGATCCTTGGATGCGCGTGGGTTGCCGAAGTCGATGTTGATGTGCACCACGGGTGCGGCGCTGTTGAATGCCGTGGCAGTGATGGTGCCATTGGCGCTCGAAGTGCCGCCGTTGATCAGCGCGATATACCAGCGGCCAGCCTGCAGCGGGATGCGATCCGAGGGCAATACCACGATTGATTCGTTCGAGGTGCTACTGGTGGAATGGTATTGCGCATAGCGGTTGAGCAGATCGTAGCTGATCGGCGGCAGATTGGCGCCGGGATCCGGAAACGGCGTGCCGAAGCGCACGAACATGTCGACGTCGCCGCCGCTGGCGTTGAGGCTGAACTTCAGTTGCTGTGCCGCACTGTCAACGTCGATGTAAGCGTTGGAAATGAAGTAGCCGGATGGCAGCGCCGCGAATGGCTCCGCCACGCCGGATTGCAGCGGAGTATCGGCGATGGCAGAGCCACTGGTCAGACTCAGCATGCCTGCGGCAGCGGCGATCAGTACGAACGCAAAGCTTGAATGACGCATGTTTGGTTGCCTCAGTTGCGCGGTAGAACGGTGCGCTGCCGCAGGGCCGGATTGGGCCGCTGCACGCATTGCATGACCAGTCGACCGTCGGCACCGCGCACGACGCGGGTAACGTTGACCATTGGCGGTACGAAACGCCTCAGCGCGGCCGGTTTGGCCACGGCGAGATCCGATTTGGACTTCGGGTGCGGCGAAGGCGCAAGCGGGTGCGCGACCATCGGGCTGGCGGCCAGCGCCAGCGGAGCGGCGCCCAGGCAAATACAAAAGCAAAACGTCTTGAACATGATTTGGTCCATGCTGCGGTGATAGTTGGAGGTGACAGTTGATCGATAATGATAGCGTGGACTGGGCGATCAGTCGTGAACGCGCTTGTTCATCGCCAACACGCGCGTCGCGCTTTTGCCGGCGCGATAACTGTGGCGGAACGCATGTTGCAGGAATTTTTCCGCTTCGTTCACGGCTTTGCGCAGCGATCGATCACGTGCCAGTCCGGCGGCAATGGCCGCCGACAGCACACAACCGGTGCCGTGCGCGCGCAACGGCAAACGGGGATGTCGGTATTCAAATGCTCCGGTCACGCCAGCCAGATAGTCGCTGACTTGCCCGCCGCGAGCGTGTCCGCCCTTGATCAATACGAATTTCGGGCCGGCTGACAGCAACTCCCGGGCCGCATCGCGTATCGCCAGCGCGCTCGAAAGGCGCCGGCCCAGCAGAGCCTCGGCTTCTGGCAGATTTGGCGTCAACACATCGACCATCGGCAGCAGTTTGCGTCGTACTGTCGTCAGTCCGCGAGGCGAAAGCAGAGGCGAGCCGCTGGTGGCCACGAGCACCGGGTCGAGCACGATATTTTGCGCCCGAACTTGCGCCAGAGTCTCGGCTACGGCGACAACATTGGCGGCCGAACCGAGCATGCCGATCTTGACTGCGCGAATATCGAAGTCGTCATACAGCGCCTGTATCTGGGCTGCCACTGCGGTCGCCGGAACGCAATGCGTCGAGACGATTCGTCGCGTGTTCTGAGCGGTCACCGCCGTGACAGCGCTCAGGCCATGCACGTTGAAAGCGCAAAAAGTCTTCAGGTCCGCCTGGATTCCGGCGCCGCCGCCGGAATCCGAACCGGCAATAGTAAGTACGCTGGTTTGCCGGTGCCGGGACTTCATGCCAATTGCGACCTGTTGTGTTTTTGCGACACGAATTGTCGTGTAGTGATCAAGCAAAATGGTGGTTAACCCTCAAATGCTTGTCCGTAAGCTGATTTTTTCAAAAATGGCCGGCTTGACTCGCTGTTGCATTTTTGCCAAACTGGCCGCGGAGCCAATCACACTCCTAGCGCATTCAGGGCTATGCGTCGGTCAACAGCGAAAGTGAAAAATTTGGCGGGAGCGATCGGGTTGTTACTCGCGCTCCCGCTTTCTTTCGTGGCGACGGCAAGCCCGGTTGCGACTTATGCAGGTGGTTCCTCACTCGCCGAGCTTTCGCGCGGCACGAGTATACTCGACGCCTGGCGCGATTATGCGCTGGCTGATTTGAGTGCCGGGTTTTCCTGGGCGGGACTTGGCGACGCCGAATCGCTCGCACCGTCGATTTTTGACCGTGGCAATGCGCGCATCGCGCCGCCGGCGTCGCACTTTGCCGGCGCCATGATCGACCCGCCGCGATTGCACGTGACCTATTTGAAGGCCAGTGTCGGTGACACGCCGGCGTTGGTTCCTGCTTCGGCAGGCGATTTGACGCAGGATTTCGTCCCCGGCCTGCAGCGCTATGTAGTCGCGCCGTCGTTCTCTCAGCGCTGGGGTGACAACAGCGCATTCAGCCTTTCGGCAATTTTTGCCTATCAGCGTTTTGCCGGGCTTGGCCTCGGCCAAGACGCCATCTCGGTTCGCGGCAATACCGATTTTTCCGCCTTCCCGCCGGCATACCGCAACAATCCCGGTTCGTACGGAACCGGTATGCGTGCCGAATTCAACAGTAACTTGAGCAATCGGCTGAGTTGGCAGGTCGGTTACCAGTCGCGCGTGAACATGGATGCTTTCAATAACTATCGTGGCGTGTATTCCGAGCCAGGCAGTTTCGATATTCCTGCCAGTGCCAATATGGGTCTGGGTTACGCGGTGACGCCCAGGTTCAAGGTTGATGTGGGTATGGCGCGCGTGATGTACAGCGGCATTGCGCCATTCACCAGCGATGCCTTGCCCACACGTTTTCTGGTGCTGCTCGGCAGCTCGATCAGTCCCGCGTTTGAATGGCGCGATCTGGACGTCTATTCGGCGGGTTGGTCATGGCGCGATCCGGGCGATGGCGTCTGGTCGTTGCACTACAGCACGCGCGAGCAGCCATTGCCGACTTCGCGATTGCTGCAGACCGCTCTGGAGCCGTATCTCGCATCGCATGACGTCGAATTCCGCTTCGGTCGCGCGATTGGGGATCATTCGAGCCTGCACCTGGCTGCGACCTACGCACCAGCCCAATATGTACTGGGATTGCCGACCAGCAATAGTTTGCGCAACGGCGATAGCGGCGGCCAGATCGAATACGACGTATCCTGGACCACCCGATTCTGATCAGTTTACAGGGCTGATAAGTAATTTACGGGAGCTTGATGCTCCCGTTTTTTTTGGGTGTGCGTTCAGCGAACTGGAGCGAATCCATTTGCCACGAGGGCCACAAAGGGCAAAAAGGAGAGCAAGAAAACGCGATTGGGGACCGAGGGGGTGCGCCGGCCGTGTATCCGCCAAGGCCAATCAGGTATGCGGACATGCCTGCTGCCGTGAGTTCATGATCCTGCCACAAATTCATTTCTTTCTTTGTGTCGTTCGTGTCCTTGGTGGTGAAATCTCAAGCTCCGGCTTTGCACTGCGAGGTCACAGCATCTCCGAAGCGTAATCGGCCAGACGCGATCGTTCGCCGCGGCGCAACGTGACATGGGCGGAATGGTCCCAGTTCTGGAAGCGATCCACGGCATAGGTCAGGCCCGATGTAGTCTCGGTCAGATACGGCGTATCGATCTGTTCGACATTGCCCAGGCAGATCATCTTGCTGCCTGGGCCGGCACGGGTGAGCAGGGTTTTCATCTGTTTCGGCGACAGATTCTGTGCCTCATCGATAATCACGTAGCGACTCAGGAACGTGCGGCCGCGCATGAAGTTCAGCGAACGGATCTTGATGCGCGAGGCGAGCAGATCGTTGGTCGCCGCGCGCCCCCAGCCGCCGCCTTCCTGCGGCGTGGCCAGTACTTCGAGGTTGTCGGTCAGCGCACCCATCCACGGCGTCATCTTTTCTTCTTCGGTACCCGGCAGAAAGCCGATGTCGTCGCCGACGGAAACCGTGGCACGGGTCATGATGATTTCGCGATAGCGCTGCTGGTCCATGGTCTGGGCCAAACCGGCCGCCAGGGCGAGCAGAGTCTTGCCGGTTCCCGCAGTGCCAAGCAGGGTGACGAAATCGACTTCCGGATCCATAAGTGCATTCAGCGCGAAATTCTGCTCGCGGTTGCGCGCGGATATGCCCCATACGCTATGCGATCCGCTGCCGTAATCGTCGATGATCTGCAGTTTTACCTTGCGCTCGTCGACTGCGAAAACGCGCAGCTCGACCTCGTTTTCGCCAGGCAGATAGACGAACTGATGCGGGTGCCATTTTTCGTCCTTGCGTGGTTTCAATTCGTATAACGTGTGCCCGTGTTCCGACCACGAGCGCAGTTCCGGATGGCGGTCCCAGAAATCGATTGCCAGTTCGTTGTAGCCCGCATACAAAAGGCTGAAATCGTCCAGCGCCCGATCGTTCTCGTAATCTTCGGCAGTGACGCCGTTGATCGACGCCTTGATACGCAGGTTGATGTCCTTGGACACCAGTACTACCGGAACATCGGGCTTGTTTTCGCGCAGCGCCAGGATCGACGCCAGGATCAGATTGTCCGGCAGCTTGCGCTTGCGGTCTTCTGCGCCGTTCGAAGCGATATTTTTCGTTTGGAAGTATAAACGTCCCACCTGTTTCTTGCGCTCGAGCTGCAATCCCTTGGGAAGCTTCAACTCCAGGCCCTGTTCGATGTCCTGCTTGCCGTGCCCTTCGATCAGTTCATTGATGAAGCGACTGACCTGGCGTGCGTTGCGCGACACCTCCGATGTACCTTTCTTGGCCGCATCGAGTTCCTCGAGAACGGTCATCGGCAGGAACACGTCGTGTTCCTCAAAACGGAACAAGGCGGTTGGATCGTGCATCAGCACATTGGTATCGAGCGCGTAAATGCGTTTGCCTCGGGTCATGCGAAGGTCACCGTAAGGGGAATCGGGATGGGGAAACGACGCGAACGCGTCGTTTGGTTTTTGTCGAACCGACAGCAGAAGGAGTTTTCAGGCTTCAAGTGTGCTTTCGTCTACCGTGAAGTTCAGCGTCACGGACCACGCGAACAGGGACCGCAAAGTACGCGAAATAGAATAGGTGAAGATCGTGCTTGCTGCGCAGTTTTGCATCCTTTGCGTTTTGGCGGACCACGCGGCTGGCGCTTCTGCGGTCCTCATTTTGCCGCCAACACGCCAAGTGTCGCCAGGACCTGCTGGGCGTGACCCGGTACCTTCAAGCCGCGCCATTCGTGGAGCAACCTGCCGTCCGGGCCGATCAGGAACGTGCTGCGCACGATGCCGACGTAGGCTTTGCCATACAGCTTTTTTTCGTGGATGACGTCGAACGCCTTGCACCAGGTTTCGTCCGTGTCGGCGATCAGATCAAATGGAAGTTTGTGTTTGGTGCGGAAGTTTTCGTGTGATTTCAGCGAATCGCGGGATACCCCGAGAATGACCGCATTGTGTTTCTTGAACTTCGTGGCCAGATCGCGGAAATCCTGCGCTTCGCGCGTGCAGCCCGTGGTGTTGTCTTTCGGATAGAAATAGACCACAACGAATTGGCCGCGCAGATCGCGCAGACGCGTTTGGCCGGACGTGGACAGCGCTTTGAGTGCGGGAACGAGCTTGCCGGTCGTGAGCATCAGTATTTCATCGGGTCGATGATGGCGTCGAGGTTGAGGCCGTCGCAGAATTCCAGGAAGTCGTCGCGCAGCGCGGCGATGTGGGTCGACGCAGGGATGCCGATGGTCAGCTGTGCGGAGAACATGTCGGCACCGGTCTGCATGGCGCGGTAGCGGCTCGACTGCAGTTGTTCGATGGTGATTTCGTGGCGCTGGAAAAATTCGGCAAGCTGGAAAAGGATCCCCGATTTGTCCGCGGCGACGACTTCGACCATGTAAGGCAACAGACTGGATTGGGGTTGCTTGGCCCCGGTACGAAAATGCACCAGGCGAATCTTGTCCTCGCGCTCCATTCGCCCCAGCGCGGATTCGAGTTTCGCGATGGCGTCCCATGGGCCCACCGCAAGAACCAGCACCGACACATCGCTGCCTATCGCGGCAACCCGGGTCTCGGCCAGATTGCAACCGCAATCGGCAATGCGACGCGTGATGGCCACCAGCGGCGAGCGCTCCAGTGCGGCAAACGCATTGATCAGCAGGTAATTCTCGTTCGCGGTCGGCGGACGCGGTGCGGTATCGGTCAAGGCGTGCATTTCCCTGGCATGGCTGGGTCTGCGACCCGTCCAATCCATGAGAATACTTGCCATGCCAAATACCCGCAAGTAACATCGCCGGCCTACGCCTACAGCGGGTTCCGTCTTGAATAAGCTCTCCGGCAGCATCTGTGCGCTGGCAACGCCGTTTCGCGGCGAGGCGCTGGATCTGGATGCCTTCGCCGCACTTGTCGAGTATCAGATCGAATCAGGCACGCAAGCGCTGGTTGTGGCCGGATCCACCGGTGAAGCGCATGCGCTGGATCAAGCGGAATTCGACCGGTTGCTCGAATTTGCCGTCGCGCGTGTGGATGCGCGCGTGCCCGTTCTCGCCGGCACCGGCACTGCAAACACGCGCAAGACGATTCTCGCCACGCGCCGCGCACAATCGCTGGGCGCGGATGCCGCGCTTGTGGTTACGCCCTATTACGTGCGTCCGACCCAGGAAGGCATGCTGCGGCACTTCAATGAAGTCGCCGAACACGGTGGGCTGCCGGTCGTGCTCTACAACGTCCCTTCCCGAACCGGCTGCGATCTTCGCCCCGAAACGACGGCGAAGCTGGCCGAACACGAAGCCATTGTCGGCATAAAGGAAGCCGTAGGCGAGCCGCAGCGGGTTGCCGCGCTGGTGGCGTTGAAAGCCCCCGGCTTCTGCGTACTCAGCGGGGACGATCCGACCTGCGCGGCGGCGATGCTGGCAGGCGCTGAGGGTATCGTTTCGGTCGCGGCCAATGTCGCGCCGGCGGCCATGCGCGCGGTTTGCGACGCAGCCTTGGCGGGTGAAAGTGCGGCGGCGATGGAGAACGATGCCCGTCTGGCGGACCTGTATCGCCTGCTTGGCACCGAACCAAACCCGATTCCGCTAAAATGGTGCCTGCACCGGCTCGGGATCGGCACGCCCGCCTTACGCTTGCCGTTGTTGCCGCTGAGTCCGCGCTACCACGCGCAGGCTCAAAAGGTTCTGGACGAGTTGCACCTGACCGCCGCGGTTCAGCCGCGGCACAGCAGCGCAGCCTGAAACTTCTCACCGCTCAATATCATCGGGATTCGCCGTGAATCGTACTCTTTCTGTTCGCTCGACCATCTTGATCGTCCTCGTCGCATTTGCTGTCGGCGGTTGCAGCATGTTTCATCATCGCGACGACTACTACGCGAAAGCCAGGGAAACCCGGCCGCTGGAGGTTCCGCCCGATCTGGATACGCCAACGACCGCCGACGCGCTGATCGTGCCGGAAACCGGGACGCCCGATAGTGCGACAGAACCGGTTGGCAGCGCGCCGCCTGCCGCTGTAGTCGACAATGGCACCTTGCATGTTGCCGATACGGTAGAGAACACCTGGAAACGCGTCGGCCTGGCGCTGGAACGCGCCAAGGCCGGCGAGATCCGCGCCCGCGACGCGACCTCACACAGCTACACGCTGGCGGTCAGCGGGCTGCGCGCGGAACCTGCGCCGCAGTCCGGCACCGAGCATCACTGGTACGACCGAATCCTGCATCCGTTCGGCGGCGGCAAGCATGTTGCCAGTGATAATTCGCAACCGGTCAGCGGGACCTTGTCGGTCACGGTGAGCGCGGATGGCGACGGCGCCCGGGTCGACGTGTCCGCCGCTCCTGGCACCGATTCCGGCGAAGCCGCTCGCCGCGTTCTGCAGTTGCTGCGCAGCCGCATGGGCTGACACAGCGGACATTGCCGATCGGACCGGAAGTCTGGCGTCGATCGGAACAGGTTTGGCGCAGGTTGCGGATGAGCGGATGCGAATCCCGACAGCATCGCCGATCAGTGATCGTCAACGTTGAGGATGGTTGCACTCGGTCAACCTGCGTTGGCCCTGCTATTTGGTTCCGGACAGAACCGCGGCGAGATCGAGATCAACGTTCCAGCAGCGGCAGCTTGTTCGGTTTGCCATCCCATTCCTTGGCATCGGCGGGTGCGTCGATGCGTTCGGTCAGCACCGGCCAGATCTTGGACAATTCCGCGTTGAGCGCGATGAAGTGTTCCTGGCCGGCGGGCACATCGTCTTCCGGGTAGATCGCGTTGGCCGGGCATTCCGGCTCGCACAGCGTGCAGTCGATGCATTCTTCCGGATCGATCACGAGGAAGTTGGGTCCTTCATGAAAACAATCGACCGGACAGACTTCGACGCAGTCGGTATACTTGCACTTGATGCAGTTGTCGACGACGACGAAGGGCATTGCTTTTTTCGTCCTGGCGATCACGGATGTTCGCAAAATGCAAATGGCGCTCCCTACGAGACTCGAACTCGTGTTCCCGCCTTGAGAGGGCGGTGTCCTGGGCCACTAGACGAAGGGAGCGCGGCTTGGGGAAACCACAAGCGGCGGCTAGTATAACGGTTTAGCGGCACGCACAGTAGCCGACAATAATGGAATGAATCAGTCAGTGTCCCCTTCGCATCCACCGCAAAATCCGGTGCAGTTGCGCGTGATACCGCGCGAGCAACACACGCTGTCGCGACGGAATATCTCCAGCGGTGCCCTGCGCGTGCTGTACCGCCTGCACGAGGCCGGCTATGCGGCGTATCTCGTCGGCGGTGCCGTGCGCGACCTGTTGCTCGGCGGTCATCCGAAGGATTTCGATATTGCCACCGACGCCACGCCGGAACAGGTCAAGCATCTGTTTCGCAACTGTCGCCTGATCGGGCGGCGCTTTCGTCTGGCCCATGTGGTATTCGGGCGCGAAATCGTCGAAGTCGCCACGTTCCGCGGCAGCAGCGACGACGGCAGCGGCGATCGTCATGTCGTGGATGGCCGCATCGTGCGCGACAACGTGTACGGCAGTATCGAGGAAGACGCAGTTCGGCGCGACTTCACCGTCAATGCGCTTTACTACAACATCGCGGATTTCAGCGTGCGCGACTACGTGGGCGGTTATGCCGATCTGGATGCGCGGATTATGCGCCTGATCGGCGACCCGGACCAGCGTTACCGCGAAGATCCGGTACGCATGCTGCGCGCAGTACGCCTGGCCGCGAAACTGGATTTCACGATCGCCCCGGATGCGCGCGCGCCGTTTGCCGAGTTGGGTGAATTGTTGCTGGGCGCGCCGCCCGCACGCCTGTTCGACGAATCGCTGAAGTTGTTCATGTCCGGCAACGGGCTGAAGAGCTTTCGTGCGCTGGAACAGTCCGGGTTGCTTGCCGACGTGTTTCCGTTGACCGCGCGCGCGCTGGCTTTTCGAGGCGGCGACGTGTTCCGCTTGCTGGTCGAGGCAGGAATGGCTGGCACCGATGCACGAGTTGCGGACAATCGCTCGGTGACGCCGGCATTTCTGTTCGCTGTCATGTTGTGGGGGGCGGTACGCGCGCAAGTCCAGCGCGAAATCGACAAAGGCGTCGAGCCGAATCTGGCTTGGTTGCGAGTCAGCCACCAGGTGATCGCCGAACAGGCCCGCCAGGTAGCGATCCCGCGTCGTTTCGCCCAGATCATGCAGGAAATATGGACGTTGCAGCCGCGCTTCGAGCAACGCGCGAAGAAGCGCGTGTTCCGCTTGCTGGCGCATCCGCGCTTTCGCGCGGCATACGATTTTCTGATGTTGCGTAGCGTGGAAGGTGAGGAAATCGCCGACCTTGGCCGCTGGTGGACGCAGGCCCAGGAGCAGCCGCACGATGCGCTGGCCGAACAATTGTCGAGCGTGACGCCTGCGACCAATGTCATCGCAAAAAAGACCGACGCACCCGCCAAGCGGCGCCGCCGCCGGCGCAAACCGCCGATCGCCTCGGCGGAATAATCCACTGGAACACCATGGCGCAGGCATACATCGGCCTCGGCAGCAACCTTGCCGATCCCCCGGCACAAATCCACGCGGCGCTGCACGCGCTGAAGCAATTGCCAAAGACTCGCTTGGTGCAGCAGTCGCGCATGTACAGCAGCGAGCCATGGGGAAACGCCGATCAACCCGACTTCGTCAACGCGGTGGCCGAACTCGATACCGCGTTGGCACCGCACGAACTGCTTGAGGCGGTGCTTCGCATCGAAAGCGAGGCCGGGCGGGTACGCGATTGTTCTCGTTGGGGGCCGCGAATACTGGACCTGGATATTCTCGTTTACGCGGATCGGTGCATCAATGAACCCGGTTTGCGGATTCCGCATCCGCATCTGCACGAACGCGCGTTTGTGTTGATACCGCTGGCTGAAATCGCCCCGCATCTGGCTATTCCTGGTCACGGCGGTATCGATAGCCTGATGGCGCGAATCGACGCGTCGGGTTGCCATGCACTTGAGTCGGATGCGACCGGCACGGAATAATGCCGCATTCGCACCCAACGGATTCGAAAATGCCCGCCAAAAGCAAATCCACGCCATCACGCACGCCGATCACCGCTCTGCGTCTGGCCGAGATGAAATCCAGGGGTGAGAAAATCGTCGCACTGACCAGCTATGATTCAAGCTTCGCCGCCCTGTGCGATCGCGCTGATATCGATATTGTGCTGGTCGGCGACTCGCTCGGCATGGTGGTGCAGGGACGCGCCAGCACACTGCCGGTCAGTCTCGACGAAATGGTCTATCACACGGCCGCCGTGTCGCGTGGTCTGAATCGCGCCCTGCTGCTCGCAGATCTGCCGTTCATGAGCTATCGCGATGCCGATTGGGCATTGCGTTCGTCGGCGCGATTGATCGCGGAAGGCAACGCGGCGATGGTCAAACTCGAAGGTGCGGGGTACGCGGTCGATGTCATTGCGACGTTGGCCGGACACGACATCCCTGTTTGCGCGCACCTGGGCCTGACACCGCAATCGGTGCATAAGCTCGGCGGCTATCGCGTGCAGGGAAAATCGCGTTCGGCGGCTGATCGCCTGACCACCGATGCCGAAGCAGTGGCTCAGGCCGGAGCCGATCTGCTCGTGCTCGAATGCGTACCGGCGAGCCTGGCCAAACGCATCACGGCACAATTGTCGATTCCCGTCATCGGCATCGGCGCCGGTGCCGATTGCGATGGTCAGGTGCTCGTGCTGTACGACATGCTCGGCATCACGCCGGGCAAGCGCCCGCGCTTCAGCAAGGATTTCCTCGTCGGGCGCGGATCGATCGAGGCCGCATTGCGCGCGTATGCCGACGCCGTGCGTAATGGAAAATTTCCAGCCGCCGAGCACACGTTTTGATGCAAAGCATTGCCGAGGTCCGAGAATTACGCGCTCGAATCGGCGGCTGGCGCCGGGATGGCGAGCGCATCGGTTTCGTGCCGACGATGGGCAATCTGCACGCCGGGCACTACTCGTTGATCGAACTTGCGCGCAAGCATTGCGATCGCATCGTCGCCAGCATCTTCGTCAATCCCACGCAATTCGGGCCGAGCGAAGATTTTTCCACGTATCCGCGCACACCCGAAGACGATCGCGCCGGGCTGCAAGCAAATGGCTGCGACCTGCTGTTCACTCCGGAAATCGAAGCGATATATCCATTTGGAGCGAGCGACTCCGTGCGTGTCGATGTGCCGGGTCTGAGCGACATCCTCGATGGTGCATCGCGGCCCGGACATTTTTCCGGGGTCGCCACCGTCGTGACCAAGCTGTTCAACCTCGTGCAGCCGGATGTCGCGGTGTTCGGACAAAAGGATTATCAACAGTTGTTGGTGATTCGCCGCCTGGTTTCTGATCTGCGCTTGCCGATTGATATTGTCGCCGCACCGATCAAGCGCGAAGTCAGTGGTCTGGCGATGAGTTCGCGCAACCAATACCTGGCTCCAGCCGAGCGCGGCCGCGCCGGCGTCATCCATCGCACCCTGGTCGGAATGCGTGACGGGCTGCTGGCTGGCCATGATATTCAAAGCGTCGAAGCGAATGCACGCAACTCGCTTGAACGGGCGGGATTGCAACCCGACTACGCCGTGTTGCGCAAAGCCGATGATTTGTCGGCTCCTGAACCGGCGCAACGCACGAACCTGGTCGGTTTGATCGCCGCGAAGCTGGGGCGTGCGCGGTTGATCGACAATCTGGTAATTGGGGACGCGGAGACGTGAGATCAGACAGTGAGACGTGAAATATATCTCGCAATTCCAGCTTGCACTGGAATGACAAGCTTCCTGAGCTCTTTGCCGATTCCCTGTTCCCTGTCGTGGCCGCGGAACAACGGGCTTTCGACTCTGCGGCTACGCAATCCGGGCTTCAGTCAAAACGCATCGCCTCCGCTCGAAATCGCCTGTTCCAGCCGATCGCCAAGTGGCCCGATTTCCTGGATCAACCGGGTCAATTCGTCTTCGGTGAGCAGTTCGTAGGGTCGGTTCTCGCACAGGTGCAGATACGGCGATCCATCCAGATCGCTGACCGCGAGGTAACCGACCCGCTGCTCCCAGTTGAAGCGCAGGCAACGTTGCGCGTCCATGCCGGTCAGCGGTCCGATCGGCGTGGAAATGCGCAGGTACTTGCGATCATCGTCGCCTTCGAGTTCGGCCAGATACATGCCTTGACGGCGTGCGCCTGCGTCGATGGACAGATCGAAGCTGATCAGATACGGATCGTTGATGCGCAACGCGTAATTGGCGTTGCTGTGCGAGCGGACTTCTTCGAACGATTGCACGGGGAGCTTCTCCTGAGGGCGCACGCCTATGCTAGTGTACTGTTGCGCCCTTGGCGACACTTCAACGAGTTGCCGGGCGTCTGGTTGCAAGATGCAGTGCGCCGACAAGGGTGGGTCCCTCGTCAGGCGCTGCAATCCGGCACTGCTCTGTCCGGTGGGCTCCGAAGTGTCTGCAACGGCGCAACAGTACACTACTTGTGGCGGCGATGAAGTCAGTTCCTGTCGAGATCAAACCTGAACATGCCGCCATTGAGCGAACCATCGCGGCGATACCGCGCGGCTGCGTGGCAAGTTATGGCGAAATCGCACAACGCGCCGGCTTGCCGCGGCGAGCGCGCCTGGTGGGGCGGATCTTGCGCGAATCCGATCCGCGTTTGAAACTGCCATGGCACCGGGTTCTGCGTGCCGATGGCCGCATCGCGTTTGCGGCCGGCAGCGAGGGTTTCCGCGAACAACGCGAGCGACTCGCGGTCGAAGGCGTTGTAGTCGTCAAGGGTCGCGTCGATCTTTCGCGTTTTGGCTGGCAGCGGGATCTGGATGCGCAACTGTGGTGCATGATTGATGGCGTGTAAGCTGTAGGCCTGAATGCCAAAAAGTTTTCGCAGTCCGTCACCGGTTGTGTCACGCGCATGCACGTCGACAATCCATTACCAACGTACACATGGCAATGTCAAAACTACCTCCCATTACAGCCGCCCTGCTGGTGGCGAATATCGTGATATTCCTGTTGCAGCAGGTCACCGGGGATACGCTGCTTTTGCACTTTGCGCTGTGGCCACTGGGGCCACACCAGCCGTTGCGTCTGGGCGATGGCTCCGTCATGCTGGTTGGTTTCGAAATCTGGCAACTGGTCAGCTACAGCTTCCTGCACGGCGGTATTGCGCACATTGCCTTCAACATGTTCGCATTGTGGATGTTCGGTGCGCCGGTGGAAAATGTGCTTGGTGCGCGCAAGTACACGTTCTATTATTTTGCCTGCGTGCTTGGTGCGGCCTTCGCGCAACTGGCGACGCTATACTTTTTCCAACCGGAAAATTTCTATCCGACGTTGGGCGCTTCTGGTGGCGTATTCGGATTGCTGCTGGCTTTTGCGGTGCTGTATCCACACGCGAAGGTATTCCTGTTTTTCATTCCTGCGCCTATTCCGGCACGCATTGCCGTCGTCGGCTACATGGTCATCGAGTTGTATCTTGGCGTGACTGGAACCCAGGCAGGTGTCGCGCATTTCGCCCACCTCGGAGGTGCTGTAGTCGGCTTTGGCCTGATTCAGCATTGGCGCGCGCAGGCGAGTGAACGCGGACGATCATGAGGCAGCCGCGCGCCTCACAACAGGGTTCGATCAACCCTGGCCGACAAATCCGGGGCTGCACACGAAACGCAGCGCATCCAGTCGCAACAGCGAGCGCGGCAGGGCATCGACCAGTGCGTCGCGTTCGTTGGCAATGGCATCGAGTTCGCGCCCGTCCACACTTGAATTGACCCGGCGCAAAGCGGTCAAACGCGCATGCTCCGCGCCGAGTTCGCGTTCGACCTCGGCTATCGCGATCGCGATCTGCGTGTCTGCGCGTTCGCGCGCCAGCGCTTCGCAACGCTTGACCATGGGCGGAACCAGTGCGGCCAGGTACTTGCGATAGCGCGTCGCATCGATGAGGCGTTCGCTGGCACGTGCGCACGCTGTTTGGCTGGGTTGCCAGTCGCCACGGTCAGCAAGTTTTGTGTCCACGACGACGCACAACGGCAACGGCGGCAGGAAACGATGTGCGTGTAATGCCGGTGCCGCGACACAGTCGAGCACGAACACCGCCTGCAGCAGCACGGTCTTGCCGGGCAGTGCATCATCGACCAGGAATGCCGTATTGCCGAGTTCGGAGTCCAGCAGCAGGTCAATGCTGCCGGCGACCATCGGATGGTCCATGCGCAACAGCGGAACATCCTCACGCACCAATGCAGTGGCGCGATCGAAGGTTACGCGCTGCGGTCCGTCCTTGAGTCCGGGAAATCCGTCCGTGCTCAGGTATTCGGGATCGAGCAGCCAGGTGCGGTTCGCGTCTTCATCATGGTGCACGCCGAACTGTTCGAACAGGCGCAGCACGAATTCATCGATCTGCGTGTCGGAATCGGTTTGCACGAGCGCTGCGTGCAGTTGTTTCGCTCCCGTTTCGCGCTGATTGGCCAGCTCCAGCAGGCGATCGCGACCGCTTTGCAGTTGTGCCGAAAGCCGTGCATGTTCCGCGCGCGTCTCCGCGATCAGTGCGTCGATTTCAACATCGGGTTCTTCGCCGCCGTGGGCGTGTTCGATTGCCAGTGCATGCAGTCGCGTCGCGAACGTACGGTACAATTCGCGTCCATCCGAGGGACTGCTGCACAGGGCATCCAGTCCTTCCTGATACCAGCGCGACAGAACGAACTGCGCCGTGCCGGTGAACGCGGCGCAATGGACGTGAATGTCGTGCTTCTGACCGATGCGATCGAGACGACCGATGCGTTGTTCGAGCAGGTCCGGGTCGTGCGGCAGATCCCACAGCACGACATGATGCGCAAACTGGAAATTGCGTCCTTCGGATCCGATCTCGGCGCACAAAAGCAGGCGCGCACCATCGGGTTCGGCAAAAAAGGCGGCGTTGCGATCGCGCTGGACAAGCGTCATGCCTTCGTGGAAGCGCGCAACCCGAATTCCGCTGCGAGTGAGCAACGCTTCCTCCAGCGCCAGGACTTTTGCCTGGCTGCGACAAGTCAGAAAAAACTTCTCCTGCGGGTGCGCGTCGAGCAGATCGAGCAGCCACGCCAGACGCGGATCGTCGGCATAGTTCAATTGCAGCGGGGCGGGTGGCTGCTGGGCATCGGACAGAAATTCGGCAAGCAGATGCTGGCGTGCCGCGTCACCGAGCGCAATCCCGTCGAGCCGCATGAACTTCGCGATCCGGCGGGGAAAGCCGCCGATGGCAACGCGCCGATTGCGAAACATCACGCGTCCTGTGCCGTGACGATCGATCAGGGCATCAAGCAAACGGTTGGTTGCGGCGCGGTCCGTCGAATCAAGATCGGAGACGGCGGAGGCGAGGTCCGCATCGTCGTGCAGGCGCGCGACCAGTTGTTTGCGCTCATCGCCCGACAGTGCTTGCGCACTTTGCATTTTCTCCACGATCTGCGAAAGCTCGACATAGCCTTCGGCTTCGCGCTGGTATTGGTCGAGATCGGGATATCGTGCAGGATCCAGCAGGCGCAGGCGCGCGAAGTGCCCGCTGCGGCCAAGTTGTTCCGGCGTCGCAGTCAGCAGGATCAAACCCGGAGTCGCGGCGGCGAGATTTTCAATCAAGCGATATTCGGGGCTGGCCGATTGCGGGCTCCAGGCCAGATGATGCGCCTCGTCGAGCACGAGCAAATCCCAGCCGGCATCGCGTGCCTGCAGTGCGCGCTTTTCGGAGTCGCGCAAAAAGGCCAGATCGGCAATGACGAGTTGTTCGTCCTCGAACGGGTTGCGTCCGTCGCCGGCTTGTTCGATCGCTTCGCAGCGTTCCTCATCGAAGATCGCGCAAGGCAGATTGAAGCGGCGCAGCAGTTCCACATACCACTGATAGACGAGTGCTTCCGGCAGCACGATCAGTACGCGCGCCACGCGACCGCTGGCCAGCAGGCGTGCGAGGATGAGGCCGGCTTCGATGGTCTTGCCCAAACCCACTTCATCGGCCAGAAGTACCCGCGGTTGGCGCCTGGAAATCACCGTCTGGGTCACGCGCAGCTGGTGTGCCAGCAAATCCACGCGCGCGGACATCATGCCCCAGGCCGGAGAGCGACGCGCACGCGCACGTTGCGTCAGCGCAGCCAGGCGCAATTCGAATTGATCGTTGCGGTCGACGCGCCCGGCACTCAATCGCGCGTCAGCCTGGGATACGTTCTGGATGTCGTCCAGCTCGCCTTCATGCAGACTGATGCCGCCGCCGAAGTATTTCAGTATTCCGCCGGCACCCTGTTCGACGCGTTCGACGACGAACGCCTGGCCGCCGCCGCGAATGCGTTCGCCGGTCCGGAACTCGGCGCGCAACAACGGTGCCGAATGCGCAGCGTACTGGCGCACCATTCCGGTCGCCGGGAACGCCAGTTGCACGGTACGGCCTTCGATGCGCAGCAAGGTGCCCAATCCCAATTCGGGTTCGGCGGTGGAAATCCAGCGTTGTCCGGGAGCGAAGCGCATTACGCGATTCTAACGGTTGCGGTAGGATGATTGCGCGTAATATCGGCACGACCGCGGCCGTGTCGGCATCGCACCAATCGCAACAGCCAGGAGGCAATATGCCAAACGAACCCGGAAAACCCGATTTTTCCAACGTGCACAGCAGCGTTGCCACCAGCACGCCGCCAGCGCCTGCGGCACCGGACTTCAGCAATGTGCATGCCGAAATCAAGACCTCGGTGCCGGCTGCAGACCAAACGCAGACGTATACCGTAGTCAGCGGCGACAGCCTTTCCAAGATCGCGCAAAAATTCTATGGTCATGCCAACCGCTGGCGCGAGATTTTCGAGGCCAATCGCGACCAGATCAGCAATCCGGATCTGATCAAGATCGGCCAGGTATTGAAAATTCCCGCAGCAGCGGGCGACAAACGCTAAATCAGGAGCAATAGCATGAACAGAATCGGACAACGCAGCATTTTCGTTTTTACCCTCGCGGGCGCATTTGCGCTCAGCGCTTGCGGCAAAAAGCAGGCGCCACCGTCGCCTCCTGCGGCAGCACCAGCGCCGGTTTCGACTCCGGCACCTGCGCCAGCAACAACCGCTGTCCCGGCACCAGTGCCAATGACCTCGGTTGTTTCAGTGCAATTGGGCAACGCAGTCGGGGCTGATGGATTGGTGACGACGCAGGCGACGACGTTTGCGCCAAAGGATCACATCTATGCGGTGGTCCAAACCAATTCCAATGGCAATTCGAATGCGACCCTCACCGCCAAGTGGACGTACCAGGACGGTCAAGTCGTGAACACCGGTACCCAGAAGATTACGAGCAATGGAGCGGGACATACCAGTTTCGAGATCGACAAGCCCGACGGCTTCCCGGCCGGAAAGTACACGCTGGAAATCAGCCTGGATGGCAAGGTGGCGAATACGACATCGTTTGAAGTCAAATAGCTTTGTAGCGCGCAACGAAAAGGGGCGCGGATGTTTCCGCGCCCCTTTTTTGCTTGAAAACGCGACTACCAGATCTTCACGCGCACGACTTCCGCGCGCACCATTGCGTCGCCGGCCTTGCAGTCAAAAGCCTTGGCGAATGCGGGCATGTTGGACGGCGCAGCGATGGCGCGGAATTTTCCGGGCGCGTGTACATCGGTGTTGATGCGCAGCTTTTGCGTTTCGGGTTTCATCGCCGAAGCCCAGACGTGGGCAAAGTTTAGAAAGAAACGCTGGTCCTGCGTGTAGCCGTCGATCTTTTTCCCGGCTTCTGCCGGATTGTCCGCCAAGGCTTTCTGCAGCGCGTCGTAGGCGACATTGAGCCCGCCCAGGTCGGCTATGTTTTCGCCGAGCGTCTGTTTGCCGTGTACATGCATGCCGTCGATCGCCACATAGGCATCGAACTGCTTCACCAGCTTGTCGGTGCGCGCCTCGAATTGCTTCTTGTCGGCAGGCGTCCACCAGTTTTTCAAATTGCCGTGCGCATCGAACTGCGAGCCTTCATCGTCGTAGCCGTGCGTCATTTCGTGGCCGATGCCTGCGCCGATCCCGCCGTAGTTGAGCGCATCGTCGGCGTCGGCATCGAAGAACGGCGGCTGCAGGATTGCCGCCGGAAAGACGACCTCGTTCTGCAGCGGATTGTAATAGGCGTTGATGGTCTGTGGCGTCATGCCCCACTCGCTGCGATCGACGGGCTTGCCGATCTTTGCCATGCGCCAGTCGTGGTTGAACTTGCGCGCGGCCCGAATATTGTCGAGGTAACTCGTCGTGCCGATGCTCAGGCCGCTCCAGTCGCGCCAGTGATCCGGATAGCCGATCTTCGGCACGAACGTATTCCATTTTTCGATGGCCTTCTTCTTCGTTTCCGCGCTCATCCAGTCCAGCATCTCGATGCGATGCTTGAGCGCGGCGCGCAGATTTTCGACGAGCAATTTGGCGCGCTGTTTTGCCTCGGGTGAAAAATTCCGTGCGACGTACAACTGTCCCAGCGCCATGCCCATTTGATCATTGATGCTGTCGAGCACTTCCTTCCAGCGCGGGCGCGGTTGTTTCTGGCCCTCAAGGATGTGCGAATAGAAATCGAAATTCTCATCGACAAAAGGCTTGCCCAGATACACCGCGTTTGCGTCGACCAGATGAAAGCGAAAGTAGGCTCGCCATTGGGCAACCGGTGCGGTCGCCAGCAGCTTGTCCATCTCGGCGAAGAATTTCGGTTGCGATAACGAGAAACCCTTTTCGCCGGAAATGTTCTGCGAGGCGAAGAATTTTTCCCAGGAAAAATGCGGTGTGATCCGGTCGGCTGCCGGAAAATCGACGTAGTGGTACTGGTTGGCAGTGTCGCGCATCTGCACAATCGGCAGCGATGCATCGGCGAGTTTGGTTTCCAGAGCCATCACCGACCTGGCCTGCTCCAGTGCAGCGGTGTTTTTCACGCCGACCAGGCTCAGCACGCGTGTGATATGTGCGACGTACGCGATGCGGATCTTCTTGGATGTGGCGTCGGTCTTGAAGTAGTAGTCGCGCTCGGGCAGGCCCAATCCATCCTGCGTTGCATAGGCAATCACGCGCTGCGAATCGTGGTAGTCGGGCTCATCGGAGAAGTCGAAAAGAAATGGCGTACCCTGCGCGGCATAGTCGTTGATGAAAGCGGCCAGCTCATCGGGTGTATTGAGTCCGTCGATGCGCTTGAGGTCGTCGGCAATAGGCGCGTAGCCGGCCTTGTCGATCGCCGACGTATTCATTCCGGTGGCATATAGATCGCCGATTTTCTGTTCAATTGTGCCTTGCGCCGGTTTGGCTTTTGCCGCTCGTTCGACGATTTTGCGCTGTGCCGCGAGTGCATTTTCCGCGAGCAGCGAGAACGTTCCCCAGGAACTGCGATCCGCAGGTATCGGATTCGCCTTGATCCAGTTCGCGTTGACGAAATCGAACAGGTTCTGGCACGGACTCGCATGCGTGTCGAATTGCGCGGGGTTCAAGCTCGCGTCGGTTGCCGGTCCGGCATTCGCCGAAGCGGCAATGGTCAGGCCGATGCCCAGCGTCAGCGGTTTGAGAAATGATCGGGTCATGTGCAATTTCCGTGGTGGGGTGACGTCAGGGATCGGTTGATACTTTGAATGTTGCAGTTACCAGATGGAGACGGTGGCGTGTGCCGGGCCAACCATCGAATCGCCGCGCTTGCACGCGAACGCTTTTCCGAAAGCAGGCGTGTCGATCAACGGACCGTTGGTGCGGTATTTGGCCGGAGCATGCTCGTTGGATTGCAACTGCAAGCGCAGTTGTGCAGGCCGCTGTGCCGTTCGCCATGTTTGCGCGTACGCAAGAAAGAAGCGCTGATCCGGCGTAAGTCCGTCGATCTTCCTTTCTGCTTTGCCCTGTGCCGTTAGCTTGAAGGCGTCGTAAGCAACCAGCAGCCCGCCCAGATCAGCGATGTTTTCTCCCAGCGTGAGTTTGCCGTTGATGTGCAGGCTGTCGAGGGGGACGTACCCGTCGAACTGCCGTACCAATTTCTCGGTACGCTTGTCGAACGCGGCGCGATCGGCAGGCGTCCACCAATCCGTCAGGTTGCCTTTCGCATCGAAGCGGCTGCCTTCATCGTCGAAGCCGTGGGTCATTTCGTGGCCGATCACGGTGCCGATGCCGCCGTAGTTGAGCGCGTCGTCGGCCTTGTCGTCGAAATACGGCGGCAGCAATTGCGCCGCCGGGAAAACGATTTCGTTGCCCATCGGGTTGTAATACGCATTCACCGTTTGCGGCGTCATGTCCCATTCCGTGCGATCCACGGGCTTGTCGATTTTGGCGAACTGGCGACGCGCCTCGAATGTGTCGGCTGCGCGAACATTGGTCAGCCATGAATCGCGGGTGATCGTCAATGCGGAATAGTCGCGCCAGTGATCCGGGTAGCCGACTTTGGCCACGAGCGTATCGAGCTTGGCGTAGGCGGCTTGTTTCGTCTTCGCGCTCATCCAGTCCAGATTCCGGATGCGCGCATGCATCGCGATCTTGAGATTGTCGACCAGGACAAGCGCGCGTTGTTTGGCTTGCGGGGGGAATACCTGCGCGACATAGGCCTGACCGAGCAATTCGCCTACACTTTCGTCGGCGCTGCGGATCGCACGTTTCCAGCGCGGCAGATTCTGCTTCGCCCCGCGCAGGATGCGGCCGTGGAAATCAAAATCCGCATCGACGAAACGTTTGCCCAGATAAGCCGCGTCGGCATTGATCAGATGCCAGCGCAGATACGCCTGCCAGTGCGAAACCGGGACCTGTGCCAGCGCGTGATCGACGGCGGAAAAAAAATCTGGTTGGGCCAGCGAAAATTCGCGTACGTCATCGCGTCCCGCTGCGTGAAAAAAGTCCTTCCAGGAAAAATGCGGCGTTGCGGCGTCGGCTTTTTCGAGCGAATAGATATGGTATGAATTGGCCGGGTCGCGCAATGCCACACGATCCAGCGAAGCTTTTGCAAGTTGCGTCTCCAGGTCCAGTACCCGGTCGGCTTCGGTTTTGGCGTTGGCGTCGCCAAGCTGATCGAGCATGCGTGCAACATGCTTTCGATAGGCCGCGCGCAAGCGTCTGGATCGTGCATCGTCGCGCAGATAGTAATCCCGATCCGGCAAACCCAGTCCGCCCTGACCGGCGTAGGCGATATCGACGCCGGAATTCTTCAGGTCAGGTTGCGCTTCGAAATCGAACAGGATCGGTTGGCCATGCGCTTGCCAATCCGTGACGAGTTTTGCGATATCCTCGGGCGTGCGCAATGCGGCGATGGCTTGCAAGTCTTTTTCGAGTGGGGCGATATCCGCTTTGTCGATCGATTTTTCGTCCATCGCGGCGGCGTAGAAGTCGCCGATCTTTTGCGTTGCGCTACCGGTTGCGCCGGGATGCGCAGCGGCGTCTTCAAGAATGCGCCTGAGAATCGCCAGATTGCGCTCGCCGATTTCGTTGTCCAGGCTCCACGTGCTGTACGACGCCGGGATCGGATTGGACTTCAGCCAACCGCCATTGGCGTATTCGAAGAAGTCATCGCACGCTTTGGTTGACGTATCGAAATTGCGCGTGTCCAGTCCGTGACTGTTGCTGTGCGCGATGGCAACGGTACTGATCAGCAGACCGCTTGCGGCGATGGCGCGAAGGATTGGGTGGTGCATGGTGTTGGTTTCCCGGGGGGCGTCGGTCAAGCCGTGGCAAATGCCGACGCGAAGTGTCGAAGGTGTGGGTGCGGGGACGGATCAGCGTTGCAACCGTACCGTTTGCGGATGCGCACCATCCGGCAGACTTTCCGGTCCAACGGCACCGCCGGACAACAGGAACGCCATGGCCTGGTCGATGCTCCAGTCGGTGGCGACGAGTTTTTCAACAGGCACGATTTCAAGGTAGCCGCCGGTCGGGTTCGGCGTGGTCGGCACGTACACGGCGGCGACTTCGCGACCTGCGCTGTCGACGAATACGCGGGTAACGAAGCCGATGCTTTTCAATTCCGGCGAAGGAAAGTCGATCAAGACCACACGCTGCGTGCCGGCCGGTTTCGTCGACAGCATCGTCATCAGCTTTTTGGTGCCGCCGTAAATGGTGTGCACCAGCGGAATATGCGCGATCAGGCCCTCGAACGCGGCGATCAGACGCGCGCCGAAGACCCGCGACGACGCCAAGCCGAGCAGGTAAAGGGCAAGCAGGGTGCCGATAAACGCGACGATGGATTTCAGCCAGTCCTGTCCCAGCCACGCGGCGCTTGCGGGCGACAGCGCCGAAAAGGCACTGAACATTACGCTGGCGATGGGCTCGCCGAGGTGAGATAGAAGGCCGAAGATGAACTTGAACACCAGCCACGTCAGCCATAGCGGAATGATGGTGAACAGACCGGTGATCAGATAGCGTTGTATGTGGAATTTGCGCATCGGGAATCGAAAGGCGAAGTACAGATTCGCCATGATAGCCTGAGCGCGGCGTCATGCGGGCAAGCAATGAATGGATTTATCACGAAGGACACAGACCGATACGAAGGGAGAACAATAATGTCTGTTTTCCTTTGTGTCGTTTGTGTCCTTCGTGGTACATCTGCTTCGATGCGCAGTGGATAACGAGCAAAGCGATGCCAATCGAGCACCAAACAGCCGGGTCGAAACTCAGGTCGCACCCGATCAACGCTGCGCCGACTCACGCTCGCGTGGTTGTCGCCCTGATCGGTTTGCCCGGCGCCGGCAAGAGCGTGGTCGCGCGCGCACTAGAAGATCAACTCGGGCTGCGGCGCGTGTGTCGCGACGCGATCCGGCACGCCATGTTTCCGCGCTGTTCGTACAGTTTCGCGGAAAAACGCGCGGCCTTCCGCAGCATGCTGCTGGCGCTTGAGATCAATTGCATTCTCGGTGAGTCGACCGTGCTCGATGGGGTGACCTTCACCCGGCGTCGCGACCTGACGCGCGTCGATGCCACGATCCGCCGCTACGGTTTTCGCCCCATACCGATCTATCTCGAATGCCCGCCCGATATTGCACGGGTGCGCATTGCCAGCGATGTCGAACACGACCGCCATCTGGCGCGCGATCGCACCCCGGATATCGTCAACGACGTGCTGGTCCGATTCGACACGCCGCCGGCATCTGCATTGCGCATCGACGCCACGCTGCCCGCCGCCGAAATGTGCCGTATGGTGGTCGCTGCCGTTGCTGCAATTCGCGACATCGCGTGATCGGCCGAAAAAAGATTCGCGCTCATCGGATTTAGAGATCGTTCACGGCTGTAGCGTGCGCCGGCTGGCCGCTCCTGCGGGTTTACAGGGTTGCGTACGCACCTGGCCATCGCGCCGGACCGGTGCAAAAACTCGATCAACCAAGCTCGATACCTCGCCGACGACGCCAGTGCGAATGTGGGCGTGACCGAGGTTGGCGAGCAATACGGTCGAAGCTGCGGTGCGAGCAAATTAGGCGGTTAACGGCTTCGAATGGTTGGATCGATCAGACGCCGTTCCACGCAATGGCAGCGTACCGGCGGCGCGACCTTCAGCGTCAATGCACAGGAAAGGCAACCCCAGTGCCTGCAGCCAGTCATGGCCCGCGGCCGTCCCAAGCAGCATGCCCGTGGTTGCCGCGGAGCCGGCGACCAGGCAGCTCTCGGCGGCGACGCTGACGCTGGCGAAGCTCTCAACCGGATAGCCGGTTGCAGGATCGATGATATGTGAGTAGCGGCGGCCGTCGACTACCATGGAACGCTCGTAGTCGCCGCTGGTTGCCAATCCGCCGGCGCACAGCTCGATGCGTGCGCATGCGCGGTCCGTCGCCCATGGCGACTTGATTCCGACGAGCCAGGGTTGGCGGTCGGCATGCGCGCCGATGATCGCCAGATCGCCGCCCAGATCGACTACTCCATGCGCCACTCCGGCGTCGCGGCAAGCCTGCGCGGCTCGGTCGGCCGCGTATTCCTTGACCACGCCGCCCAGATCCAGACGCATGCCGGCGACAGACGGGTGTACGCACGGCCGCTGCCAGCGCAATCGTTCCCAGCCACAACGCTGCAGGCACGTGCGGATCTGCGCGGCGCCGGGCAGACGACCGCTGGGTAGATCCCACAGCTTCGTCAGTGCACCGGCGGTCACGTCGAAGCGGCCACCGCTCTGCTGGTGCAGCACACCGCAAAGGTCCAGCAGGTCGGCGGTCTCGTCATCGACATGGATCGCAATACCGGTATCGGCGCTGATGCCGATGCGAGCGACCAGGCTGTTGTTGCGGTAGTGCGAATACTTGGCGTCGAGCCGCTCGACCTCCGCGCGCGCCGCGGCGGCGGCAGCCTGCGCCACTTCGGCATCGTCGGCTTCCAGTTGCAGTTCGCATGGACACCCCATCGCATTGAAGCGGACGTGACGTATGGTGTTCCGGCACCGACGCGCGCTCATTCGAGCAGGTAGTCCAGGCCCACGAATGCACGCGTATAACTGACCGCTCCGGGGACTGCGGCGTCCGCGCCGCCGGGCGCAAAACGCGTCGCGGCATGATAGCGCTCGATGCCGGCGCTGAATTCCCAGCGCGAAATGCGCTTGCGCAGATTCAGGCTCGCAGAAATCGAGCCGAAAGTTCCCAGCCGGTAGTCGCTCGAATAAAAATGTCGCGAACTGTCGACATACGGCGCATAAAAACGCGCCTGGTGTTGACCGTAGTAACGCAGGGCCGGGATCAGGCGCCAGCCGTTTTCGAGTTGCTGATACCAGCCCACGTCGATGGTATGCGAGGCGACTCCCCAACTGTCCTGCGCATAGCGGTAGTCCATGTGCAGGGCCGCATCGCGCGAGGCGAACGCGCGTCGGTAGCGCAGCAGCCAGGCGGATTCGGCACGGCCGTGTGGGCGCGTGTCGGCAAGGATCTCATCTCCTACGAGCACCAGTTTGTACGGATCGGATAGGTAGCCGGAATCGATGTTCAGCTGGATGCCGGTCTGCACAACGCTTGATCGATCAAGAACCCAGGAGATACTGCCGAACAGCGAACCGCTGTTCTTTTCCGCGTGGCGGATGCGTCCGTACAGCGCCGCGTCGGTCGGCTCGACGATATCGTGCGAGAAGCTGCCGCCGAAACCGATCGTGCGCGCGTCATCCAGCGGCAAACTGCGTTCGACGCCGATCGCGGTGGCGCGATAGTCGCGCTCGAGCGAATACGATGCACTCCATGCTGTACTCGAGCTGGTGCCGGCACCAGTGGTATAGGTAGCCCGCAGTTCGCTGCGGTGATCGCGAATCGTCGCGCCGCTGAGAACCTGTATCGGTCGCTTGTCCGCGCCGGGCAGGACGTACCATGGCGACGAGCCACTCATCACTTCATGTGTTGCAGTCACATCGAGCGCGGCGCCGTCGCCGGTTGGCGTATCGAGCCGGAATTGCTGCGAATACACATGGTAGCGTTCCGGACTGCCGATCGCCGAGGCGTCGATCGCATCTTCGCTGTACTCGTTGAAGCGGTAGCTTGCGCGTGCGCTTTCGCCAGCGCTGGTTTGCGCGTGTGCGCCCGGCGCCAATATCGCCGCAGCGCCAAGCAGCGCGGCCAGCGATGGTGATGGAATGCATCGGCGAGTCATCAGTTGCAACCGCAGCCGCCGCCGGCGGCACCAATGTTGCCGGCACTGCCTTCCTTGCTGAAATGGGTGTGCTCGCGCATTGCCGTTTGCAACGGGTCCGCATCCCAGCGCATGTCCCAGCGCGCCAAACGGCCACGTTGCCATGGTTGAACGTGCGTCATTGCGCAGCCTGCCAACGACAGCAGTGCAAGTACGCTGAGGGCCAGGCGCAAGCTATGTCGCATCGCCGTGCTCCAGAAGTCTGCGAATGCGTGCGCGCAGGTTATCGATGTCCTTCGGTTCGAAACCGATGTGCGTGAGTCGTATGACGCCGTTCCGATCGATCAGGTACGACGAAGGCATGCCGACGACGCCAAACGCCTTGGGCGCCGAGCCGCCCGGATCACGCAGGATCGTGTAGTGCACCGGATGGCGCCGCAGGAATGCTCGTGCGTCGGCATCGTTTTCGTCGACATCCACGGCAAGGATCACGAACGGTGCAGTGGCGAACTCGGCCCGCAACTTCTCGTACAGCGGCAAGGACTGCCTGCACGGACCGCACCATGAAGCCCAGAAATCGACGAACACGACCTTGCCCCGGAACTGGTCCAGCGCGACGCGCGTGCCGTTGCCCAGTGCCGGCAGCGTGAACGCCGGTGCCGGCGTGCCGACGTTCGCGGGCCTTGCCGTGGGCGCGACGCCGAAGACGACGGCGAGCGCGGCGACAAGAGTGCGCGATAACCGCTGCCCGTGACGTTGCCACCAAGCCCGGACCTGGCGCGGTGCGATGTCGAGCTCTGCGCCATTTCTCATTGCGGGCAGCTCGTGCCGTCGATCTGGGTCAGCCGGGCAATCGGCAGAGTGCCGCTGCCGTAACCGGGCAGGGTCGAATTCCAGCTCGCCACGCCGTTGTTGCAGTCGCTGAATGTGAACGTAAGCGTGCCCCACGTGGTTTGCGTCAGGTCGGCCGAATCGAAATTCGGCGGAAATGCCGCACCGGTCAACAGCACCGCCGGTAAGGTCGCGGTATTGCCTGCTGTGTCGTAGTTGCCTTGTGCGTAGACCCAGTTCTGAGCGCTGCCGTCCGGCGCAAAGACGAACCAGATCGCGACCATGTTGTGGTCCTTGGCCGCCTCGATGAGGAAGCCGTGACCGCTCTGGCCGGGCGTGTACCATGCGCCGCTCATGTAGCCGCCGAGGGCGATTGACGGTGGTGGTGGTGGTGGTGGTGGCGGTGCCGCGTTCACTGTGATGGTACCGAACATGCCCTGGCCGGGAGCGCCGTGCTCATCGCAGTAGTAACCGACGGTTCCGGCGGTAGGGAACGAAACGGTCGCGTTCCAGCCAATGGAATTGGGCCCGTTATTGCCGGAACAGTCGACCGAGCAGCGAAAACTGGTCACGGAGCCCGGGTCCGAATGCACATTGTGGAATCCGCCGGCGTTCGTGAACGTGACCGTGTCGCCGGCATTGATGGTCAAGGTCTTCGGCGAAAACGCCAGTCCCGCGCCTCCGACCGTGACGATGTGATTCGTGCCCCATGCCGTGCCGATGCCGGCGATCAAGAGCACTGCGATCCAGATCGGAATATGAGTTTGTTTCATGATGGATCCTCTGCTATGCGTACTATGGGAATGCCCGTCGACGGCGACGCCGGGTTGGCGCCGTAATCTGTGAGCGATGATTCAAGGTGACGGTGTTGATTGCCTTTCGCTACGCGATGATTCAACCGGTTGCCACTATTGCGTCTGCGGGCAGCTCGTGCCGTCGATCTGGGTCAGCCGGGCAATCGGCAGAGTGCCGCTGCCGTAACCGGGCAGGGTCGAATTCCAGCTCGCCACGCCGTTGTTGCAGTCGCTGAATGTGAACGTAAGCGTGCCCCACGTGGTTTGCGTCAGGTCGGCCGAATCGAAATTCGGCGGAAATGCCGCACCGGTCAACAGCACCGCCGGTAAGGTCGCGGTATTGCCTGCTGTGTCGTAGTTGCCTTGTGCGTAGACCCAGTTCTGAGCGCTGCCGTCCGGCGCAAAGACGAACCAGATCGCGACCATGTTGTGGTCCTTGGCCGCCTCGATGAGGAAGCCGTGACCGCTCTGGCCGGGCGTGTACCATGCGCCGCTCATGTAGCCGCCGAGGGCGATTGATGGTGGTGGTGGCGCCGGCGCCGGCGCCGCGTTCACAGTGATCGTGCCGTGCATGCCCATGTTGACGTGCTGGTCGCAGTGATAGCCAATCGTGCCTGCGGTAGGAAATGTCACTGTGGCGCTCCAGGCGTTGGCGCTTGGCAGATTGTCGCCGCTGCAGTTTTCCGAGCACTGGAATTGAGTGACTGCACTGCTGTCCGAATGCACGTTGTGAAAGCCGCCGGCATTCTTGAACGTGACCGTATCGCCGGCATCGATCGTCAGTTGCGACGGGTTGAAACTCAACACGGGCTGGTTGTAGTAGTCGCCGGAATCGCCGCCGACGATGACGACGTGATTCGCTGCGTCGCAGGATCCGGCGAGCATCAGCGACAACCAGAGCAGATAAACCGTTGTCTTGCGCAGTTGCATGGCAGTGCCTCTCGTCAGACGGACACGCAGGTCCGGTTTCGCGGCGCGGCACGCGAACGCGCCGGCCGTCACTGGTGCATTCCCGCCGGGCGGCCGGCGGTTCAATGCGCGCCGGCGATGAACCGATCGGTTTCGTCGCGGAATACACGACGCGCTCGCGTGAGGCATTCACGCGCATTGACGAGATTGACCATGACGACACTGCCATCAGATCGCCGCGCGCAGCGGTACCGGCCACATTGGAAAACGGTGTGTCTGGCGCTGGGCGCGGTCGTGGCCTGCACGCAGGCCGACGCCGACGACTTCGCGTTCACGCCGGTTTTCGGCACGGCCGGCTTCGTCTGGCAGGTCGGCATCGACGGCACGGCGGCCGGCGAGAATCCGACGCTGACGTTGATTCGCGGGCGAAGTTACACGTTTGCCGTCACCGGACTGGCCGGGTTCCATACGTTCTACATCAACACGGCCAACGCAACCGGTGCGGGCCATGCCTATGCCGGTGGCGGTTTGTCTGACAACGGCATCGCCTCCGATACACCGTCGAACGCGCCGATCACGTTCGATGTGCCGCAGGATGCTCCCGACCTGTTGTTTTACAACTGCGGCATTCACGCCAGCATGGCCGGCAGGATCGACATTGCGATCTACCGAGACGGCTTCGACTGAAGCATGCGACTGAATGGGTCCGCGCCGCTGCCGCTCGACGCGGCGAGTATTCGGGCCCGTTCACAGCTTGATGCTGAGCGTCAGGCTGAACTGCCACGGGGCAACCAGTTGGTTGCCGCGCACGTTCTGGTACAGCGGCGCCGCGAAATCAGCGGCCACGCGCCAGTCGCCGCGCCGCAGTTCGAGGCCCGGCATCGCCATCAACCGCCTGTAGCCGGTATTGTCGGGGTCGGAATCCGGTCCGCCGTCCGCGCTCCGGTACGCGACCAGGGCCTGCAGCGTCGGCGTCACCAAGAACCCGGCCACGCGCCAGCTATCCGGATAGGCGCCGACGGCGGCATTGAATTCGCTGCCGGGGCGATAGCCCCCGCGGGTGGCGACCGGTACGTCGAGCAGGGCATGGGCGAAGCCGGTCCATTGGCTCTGCGCACCGCCCAGATGGGTCTGGTGATAGCCGCCAACGAGAATATCGGTACTGCCTGTGCCCAATTGCGTATCGCGGTCGAAGCCGGGAACTCGCCAGTTGCCGTTGGGCAGCTTGACGCCAAACTGTATGCCGCTGGACATATCCGCGGAAAATCCGTCATAGATGCCGCTGATGCGGATATCGCCGACCTGGCCGTGATCGAAGCGCGCCAGTTCGCCAGTGTCGTCGTCAAGCGTGGCGAAATGGCGCTGGTCGTACGGCAGTTCCACGCGCAGACCCCAGCGCCGATCGAACATCGTCTGCAAACCCAATGTGGCAAATTCGGTGCGGATGTGGCGATCTTCGTTGTCCTGCGCGGGCGCCTGCGAGGTACCTGACCAGTTTTCTGTCTGATCCAGGTAACTGAATTGTGTGAACAGCGTGCTGCCGCGGCCTTCGGGCAACAATGCGCTGGTACCGACCTCGAACACGCCACAACCGCAGGCGCAGGCCCACAGCGGCGACGGCAATATCAGACTGATCGCTAATAGTGATGCGCAGGTTTTCGCTGAAACACGCTTGTTTCCCATCCGGTCATTCCCGTTTAAGTGTTCGCTGCAGGCTCGCGGTCTATTCCCGCGGGATGCCGAAGCGTTCATCGCTGTCGATCCCGGGGTGCGTTGGCGGTCTCGTCGCGGCGCCGCTGCCGGGATTGAACCGAATGACTTCATCAGGGAATAGACTATCCGGGCAGGAGTAACGTAAATGCTGCAAGACATTTCATCGGTGCAGGATGCCGGACTGGCCGAACACGGTTCCGCGAATTCCCGCGAGGCCGCCCTGATCACTCGTATCGCGCAGGGTGATCTGCGCGCGTTCGAAAGCTTGTACAGGGGATATTTCCCGCGGCTTTGCCGGTTTCTGGACCGCATGACCCGGCGTCCGGATCTGGTCGAGGAAATCCTCAACGACACGATGCTGGTGGTGTCGCAAAAGGCGCACACTTACAACCTGACCGCCAAGGTGTCGACCTGGATTTTCGCCATCGCATATCGCAAGGCGCTCAAGGCCCTGCGCGATCTGGACGAACCGCAGGAATCCGTTGGCGAGGAGCCTGCTGCCGACAGCGGCAGCGAACCGCGCGAACAGTTGATGCAATTGCAACTGCGCAGAATGCTGACTGAAGCAGTCAACGCCTTGTCGGCCGATCACCGTGCCGTGATCGAACTGACGTATTTCCATGGCGCCGATTATCGCGAAATCGCCGCGATCATGGATTGCCCGGTAGCCACTGTGAAGACCCGGATGTTCCACGCCCGGCGCCGCCTCAAGGCGCTGTTGCCGGATTGCCTCGAGGACGTCTTATGACCACGCACCCACTCAACCTGCTCGCATCCGAACACGGTCAGGCGCTCGAACTGCTGCCATGGTTCGTCATGGGCACGCTCGATGCCCGGGAGCACGCACGTGTCGCCCGGCATGTCGCCGACTGTCCCGCCTGCCAGCGCGAAATCCAGTGGCAGCAGCAACTGCGCGCGGCACACGACGAAGCGGTGCCGGAATACGATGTCGACGCGGCATTCGCGTCGATGCAACGGCGTCTGCGCGCGTCTGCCGCACCCGCCGCGCAGGCGCCTGCGCGAAGGCGCCCGCGGCAGCCGTGGGTCGCATGGGCAATCGCCGCCCAGTTCATCGTCATCGTCGGCCTCGCCGCGGCACTGGCACTGGGTGATCGACCCGGAGCGACCTATCACGCGCTCGGATCGCCCGGGGCTGCGCAGGCAGCCGGACGTCTGGTCGTGGTGTTCGCGCCGCAGACCACCGAGCAGGAAATGCGCCGCATCCTGCAGCAAAGCGGTACTCGCATCGTCGACGGTCCGACGGCGACCGGCGCCTATGTCGTAGCAGTCGCACCGGCCGGCGTCGAGCGTGCGTTGGACACATTGCGTGCGGAGCGCTCGGTGCACCTGGTGCAGGCACTGGATGCGGCCGGGAGCGGTCATTGACCCGTCTGACTGCCGCCCTCGTCGTCTTGTTGGTTCGCATGCCTGTTCACGGCGTGTGTGCATGCGGCCGACGCGCCGCCCGCGCCGCGCCAGATTCTGGTGATGCTGCATCTGCCGGCGCCGCACTACCGACCCGGTGACGCGTACGGCGGCACCTACGACGATCTGTCCGGGCGTCAGGCGCGGCGCCGGATTGCCGCGCGCCTTGCTCGCCGCTACGGCATGATCTTGCTCAGCGACTGGCCGATGCCGGCGCTGGGTGTGGACTGCTACGTCATGGAAGCCGCACCCGAACAAGCGGTGGCCGAACTGGTCCGGCGCGTATCACGCGATCCCCGCGTCGAGTGGGCGCAGCCCTTGCAGGCGTTTCATGCACTCGGCGACGCCGATCCGCTCTACGCCACGCAACCCAGCGCCGTGCTTTGGCAACTGCGCGAACTGCACCGCATCAGCACCGGTCGTGGCGTGCGCATCGCGATCGTCGACAGCGGCGTGGAACTGCACCATCCGGATCTGACCGGTCGTATCGCCGATTCGCGCAACTTCGTCGACGGCCGGGAAAATGTGGCCGAATCCCACGGCACCGAAATCGCCGGTATCATCGGAGCACGCGAGGACAATGGCGCCGGCATCGCAGGCATCGCACCGCAAGCCAGTTTGATCGCGTTGCGGGCCTGTTGGCAGGTTTCGGCCATGCAGACCCTGTGCAACAGCTTCACGCTGGCCAAGGCGCTCCAATTCGCTATCGACGATGACGTGCAGATCATCAACATGAGCCTGTCCGGACCAAACGACGAGTTGCTCGGCCGACTGCTCACGGTTGCGCTGCAGCGCGGAGCGACGGTGGTTGCCGCAAGCGACGGGAATGTGGCCGATGGCGGTTTCCCGGCCTCGTTGACCGGGGTCATCGCTGTCGCAGGGGACATGGCGCCGGCAGCGGCGACGCCGGACACGTTGGTCGTCAGGGCTCCGGGTCGCGACATTCCGACGACCACGCCGGACAATGGCTGGGGTTTCGTGTCGGGTTCCTCGTTTGCCGCGGCCCACATTTCAGGCCTGATCGCGCTGATCAAGCAGCTTGCACCGCGCGCAACGATGCGCGAACGCACATCCTGGGCAATGTTTCCCGCAACCGCCGGGGACGGACTCGCCGGCAGCGTCGATGCCTGCGCGACGCTGCGGCTGAGCAAAGCGGCATTGACCTGTTCGCATTCGATGAATCAGGCGATGCGCGCGCCGTGGTGACTGGACTGCGTCCGGCATGCGGCGCAGTCGCCGTGCTCGCACTCATTTTTGCCGGCAGCGCCCACGCCCAGATCGCAGCGGAAATAAACATTGCCTCCGACAACGATTTCCGCGGCAATTCGCTCAGTGACGGTGACCCGGTTGCGACATTTTCACTGACCGCCGACGGCCGTGCCGGATGGTTTGGTGGTGTGCTGGTGTCGCAAGCGCACTTTAATCATTACCATTACGATCGCAGCGGCCCGCAGTTTGTCAGCGACGCCGGCTATGCTGGCACGATAGCCGGTGGCTGGAGCTGGGAAGCCGGCGCCACTTCGACGCTGTTTCCGAATTCATCGATCTACGACTACCACGAATTTTTCGCCGGACTGGCGAAGCAGGCGTGGAGCACACGCATCTATTTGTCGCCGAACTACTACGATCGCGGCTTTCGATCGCAATACGCCGAATTCAATTACACCCGGCCACTGGGCGCGCGCTGGCACTTGCTCGCGCACATTGGAGTGCAGCACAGTGACGTGCCGATGGCCGAAGCGTCGAAGACGACATTTGACACGCGCCTGGGCGTCGCCGTGCAGTGGCAGCGGATCGACATGCAACTGAGCTGGGTGAATACCAATCGAATCAGTTATCTCGAACCCGTCGTGGCCGATTCCGATCGGCACACGCTGATCCTGCGCGTGAGTTGTCCGCTGTAACCGGCGACAGGCAGGCAGAGCGCGCCGGATCAATTCGCTTCGCCGCCGATCCTGTTCTGCAATTCCGCGACGATGCGTTCCAGTTCCTCGATGCGCGCTTCCAGATCGGCGGAACGTGATCGGCTGCCGGCGGATTCGCTGCGTGGAGCCGGCAGATTTTCAAGCGAGACCGGCCCGCACAGCAGGTGCATGTAGCGATCCTCACGCTGGCCGCCGCTGCGCGGAATGCGCACGATGAGCGCCGGGTCGCGCTCGATCAGGCGGTTCAGTGTATCGTCGACCATTGCCGCGTCGGGAAAATCTGCCAGCCGTTCGCAACGTGTGTGCAGTTCGGCCTGTGTCTGCGGCCCGCGCAGCAGCAGCATTGCGATCAGCGCGCGCGAGCGCGGCGTCAGCCCCAGCGGCGCATCGATCGTATGTTCATAGCGCAATACGCGTGCGCCACGCGCGACACGCACTAGCTTCTTGTCTTCCAGCGTATGCAGTGCATGACCGACCTGGCCGACCTCGATGTTCATGACCGGATCGCGATTGGTCTTCTGGTTGCAGGCCAGATGCAACGAGTTCAGCGTCAGCGGATAGACGTCCGGCGTGGTTGCCGCCTTTTCGACGAGACAGCCGAGTACGCGCGCCTCGACGGCGTCAAGGACGACGGAACCGGTCGGAGTCGGCGATGGGTCGTTCGGTGTGTCTGTCATCGGCACTCATCCATTGCAGGAGGGTAGGTTGGGTCAATCGCGCGTTTTGCTGTCACGGCAAGATATACCAGAAAAACCGATCCGCTCGTGTTCAGTGCAGCCTTGCTGTGCGACACGCGTGAACCCGGGTTGCCGCTCGGCGGCGGTCATCGCAACCTTGATCTGAATTCGATCCGGTCGACGGCCGGACGGCGACGTGCGATCAGGCGGCTTTCGTTTTTCGCGCCGCACGTTTCCGTTTTCCCGAAGCGTCGCTGCCGCTGGCCTGGATGCGATGCGCGTTCAGGATGGCGCCAATCAACCCCGGGAAGCGCTGCTCGATTTCCGCGCAGCGACTGGTGTTGCGCATTTCCACGCCATGCCGTTCGCTGCGCACCAAGCCGGCTTCGCGCAATGCCCTGAAATGTTGCGACAGCGTGGATTTGGGGATGCTGCGGTCGCTGATCCGGCGGAAATTCGAGCAGATCGTCGCGCAACCCGCGCCGGCGAGTTCGGCATAGATTGCCACGCGTACCGGGTCGGACAGGGCATGCAGGATGCCCTCGACGGTGACGTCTTCGATGGCCGGATGAATCAGGGGTCTCATGACGTCGCATCTTACCAGTGCTTGACAATTAGTTCTATAGTTCATATGTTACGAACGACGGGAGTAAAGAACTCCCGCTTTCCCCACATCAGGAGACATCAATGAGCAAGCTGAAAGGCAAGGTCGCACTCGTCACGGGCGCATCCAAGGGCATCGGCGCTGCCATCGCCAAGTCGCTGGCCGCCGAAGGCGCGTCGGTCGTCGTCAATTACGCATCGAGCAAGTCCGGCGCGGACGCTGTCGTTGCGCAGATCGGCAATGCAGGCGGCAAAGCCGTCGCCGTGCGCGGCGACGTATCCAAAGCGGCCGATGCGCAGGCCATCGTCGATGCCGCGATCAAGGAATTCGGCCGCCTGGATATCCTGGTCAACAATTCCGGCGTGTACGAGTTCGCCCCGCTGGAAAACATCACCGAGGAGAGCTTCCACCGGCATTTCAACATCAACGTGCTCGGCCCGCTGCTGACCACGCAGGCGGCGGCGAAGCATCTGGGTGAGGGCGCCAGCGTGATCAACATCGGATCGGTCGTCACCCGCATCACCCCGCCGGGCAGTGCGGTGTACACGGCCACCAAGGGTGCGGTGGACGCGATTACCGGCGTTTTGTCGCGCGAACTGGGCGCGCGCAAGATCCGCGTCAATGCCCTGAATCCGGGCATGGTGGAAACCGAAGGCACGCACGCCGGCGGCATCATCGGCTCGGATTTCGAGGCCGGTGCCGTTGCGCAGACGCCGCTGGGGCGTATCGGCCAGCCAGACGACATCGCCTCGATCGCCGTATTTCTGGCTTCCGACGATTCTCGCTGGTTGACCGGCGAACACCTTTTGGCTGGCGGCGGTACGCGTTGAGCACGCACAGCGGCTGAACGAAGTCGGGATCCGGTGCGGCGTGTCGCATGACGCGCCTGCACTGCGGTCCCGTCTGTGCGCTCGTAACAATCCGCTTACGTGCAGGCAACAAAATCCATCGCAATTTCGGCGTAGCTTGTCGGTCCCCCCGACGAGACTGGAGCGCAGCGATGGCCCTTTGGAAAGATCAGAGCAAACCAACCCCCTCTGCCGCACCCACAGGTGAACACGTGGCGCGATTCGATACGCCAGCGGCTGAGCCGAAACCGGAATTCGTGCCGACCGCATCGGCAATGACCGCATCGACAACTGCGCACGCGCCACGCGACAAGGCCCAATCGGAATCGGTCATCGCGCCCGACATCACCATCGAAGGCAAAATCGAAGGCGCGGGACACGTCCGCATCGCCGGGCGCTTCAAGGGCGATGTCATCGTGCAGGGAAATCTCAGTATCGATTCCGGCGCGCACGTGACCGGTAGCGTGCGTGCCGACAAGGTTTCCATCGCCGGCGAACTGGTGGGCAACATCGAGACGGCCTCGCACGTGGAACTGATGCAGACTGGCGCGCTGACCGGTGATCTGAAGGCGAAATCGCTTGCCGTCGCCGCCGGCTCGCGTATGCGCGGGCAGGCCGATTTCGGCTGGAACGACGCGGAGACACCGAAAGCCGTGAAGAAAAACGTCCAAGCCAACGGCAGCGACCACGACGTCGCGAAGTGACCGCAGCCGCGCCGCGCCCGGGTTCGCCCGGAGCGACTCGCACCTGCCCGCACTGCCGCGAAACCATTCTGGCAAGCGCGGCCGTTTGCCCCGCGTGCCATCATCACGTGCGCTTCGAGTCGCCAACCACCGCGCCGGTGGCCGGCGCGGTCACGCCGCTGCGCGTGGAAGGCAGCATCCGCAATCCGGCTGACGCTGGTGCCTGGGAATATTCCATGGTGCTGACGATACGCAACGAACGCGGCGAAGAAATCGCGCAGCGCGTCGTCGGCGTGGGCGTCATGCATGGCGACGAACAACGCACATTCACGCTTGGCGTCGAGATGACGCCGGCAGATGGTGGCGGGAAGCGGGGAACGCGGTATTGAGGAGGCAGGCGTTGTCAGCGTGCGCGGTGGCGGTCGCAGCTCGTCATGCCGTGGCCTACGCTGCGCATCAGCCCGGCTTCGCACAGCGGTACTGACCATCCGCAATGGACCTGGCGAACAAATCAGCTTGCGCGTCATCGGTGAGGGCCCCGCGAGACAACGAACAGCGCACGTCGACAGTCGCCGTCAAGTTGACGCCAGTGATCTGCAACAAGCGCGCGATGAAACCGTAACAATTGATGACGTTTTGTAACAAGGCGGTCCATTGGCGCCAACGATTGGATAACATCCGTATTGCGATTTCATCACGATATTTTCTCGCCTGGATGACAATGAAGTCGCGGCTTCGCGTTGGGCGGGTTTTCAGGAGACTGAGTGTATGCAACCGAATCGGGTTTATTGGACTTCAATGCGTGCATGTGCGCGCTTGACCGGGGTAATGCTCGCTTGCGCGCTGGCTTGGCCGGGCGTATCCGAGGCATTGCCGGTATTCGCCCGCCAGACCGGACAAAACTGTGTCGCCTGCCACGCTGGCGGACAATTCCCCGAACTTACCCAATACGGACGCCTGTTCAAGCTGACCGGCTACACCATCGGCAAGCGCACGCTGCCGTTCGCGGCCATGGGGGTGCTGAGCGACTCGAGCGTGAAAAATACGACCAAGAGTCCTGATCCATCCGCTGATTTCCAGAAGAACAACACCCCGATTTTCGCCACCGGCAGCGTGTTCGTCGCCGGCAAGATAACCGACAATGTCGGTGCGTTCCTGCAGATCACCTACGATAACTATGCGAGCCAGTCCGACGATGGGTCGTTTCATGGCCACACCTCGGCCGACAACATGGATATTCGCTACGCGGACCGTTCGATCAGTCCGACCCATGACCTGATCTGGGGCGTGTCGGCGAACAACAATCCTTCGGTGGCGGACCCGTGGAACACTGCCGCGGCGTGGATGCAGTACGTGCCGGTTCCCAGTCCGACCAGCAGCCAGTTCATCGATGGTGCGGCGCCCTATCCGGGCTTTGCCTCGGACGGCAATGTCGGCGGGCTGACTGCGTATGCCTACTGGAACCAAACCTTGTATGGCGAATTCGGCGATTACCGCACTGCCAACGAAGCCGCGTCGTTCATGAGCGCCGGTGTCGCCGAGGGTGACAAGACCAAACTGCAGGGCAACAATCCGTATTGGCGCCTGGCGCTCAGCCACGAGTGGGGAGCGAACTATCTCATGCTCGGCACGAGCGGCATGACGGCGGACATTTACGACGATCCCCTGGATACCTCCGATCCAGCCAGCGTGCATCATTTCAGGGATATCGGCGTCGATGCGCAGTACCAGTACGTACTCGACCCGAACACGTTCACCGCGCAGTTGGCCTACATCCGCGACCGCCATCGCTACCCGGTTTTCCTCGCCCATCAGCCAGTGCAGGACATAAACGACAATCCGTTGCCCGACACCAACGGGTCGGATACCACCGAGGTGCTGCGCGCGAAGATGAGCTACATTTTCAACGCCAAGTACGGCGGCAGTCTGGGCTATTTCAATCAGACTGGCACGACCAACTCGGCGCTGTATAATCCGACGCCGGTTACCGGCAACATCTCGGGCAGCCCGGACATCCGTGGCTGGACCGCCGAGGCATTCTGGACTCCGACGCAGTACGTCCGCATCGGTGTGCAGTACACGGCCTATAGCAAATACAACGGCGCCACGAACAACTACGATGGTTTTGGCCGCAATGCCGGCGATAACGACTCGGTGTTTGTTTACGTCTGGGCGGCGTATTGATTGAGTGGATGGTGCCCGGCGACTTCCATGGCGCTGGGACTGCTTGACCCATTGCAGGTTCTGGAGAGCGGCATGTCCAAATTTTGCGTGTCATTGATGATTGTTGCGCTGGGTCTCAGCGCTGGTTGCGCGAACCTTCCGCGCTCACGCGACACTGCCAACCCCGACGTGGCGGGCAAGACGCTGGCGTTGCAGGTGTGCTCGAACTGCCATGGAGTTACCGGCAATTCGGCATCACCCAATTTTCCCAATTTGGCCGAGCAGCAGGAAAAGTATATCGTCATTCAACTGGAGGGCTTTCGCAGTCCCGGTCGCAGTGATCCGGCGGGATTCGAATATATGTGGGGGCTGAGTCATCATCTTACCGACAAGCAGGTGCGCGAATTGGCGGTGTACTTTTCGGACCAGAAACTGCAACGTGGGCCGATCGAGGGTGCGCCGCAGAGGATCGCCGCGGGCAAGAGCATTTTCACGGGCGGCATTCCGGCCAAGGGGATTCCGCCGTGTTCGAGCTGCCATGGTCCGCAGGGCATGGGGAACGGCCAGTTTCCACGCATCGCCGGCCAGCATCTCGACTACCTGGTCAAGCAGTTGACAGTTTTTCAGCGGACCAATCAACGTCCTGAAGGCGCGATCATGAAGACTGTGGCGCACAAACTTTCGCGCCAGAACATCGAGGATGCGGCGGCCTATGTGCAGGCGCTACCGAATTGACGGGCGCGGCAAGGTAATCGGGGGAAGCGGCGTACCTGCTTAGCGGTCAGGCCGGGCCGTGTTTGCGCAGGCGCCGGTCCGATGACCGGCACCGTTGCAAATGCCTGCGGCCGGGGCGCGATCCACGGCGCGGGTCCGCCGCCGCGTGCGGCGGTTGATCCGGTTGCGACGAAGCGCCGGCACAAGCGATGGCAAAACCCGCCTCCGGGTTACGCGATCGCGGCCTGCTGCGATGCTGTTGTCGAGTCATTGCCAACAATCTATGAACGTATGCGTTGGTGCGGTATCGTGTCGCGCAGCAAGCGTACCCGAACCGGTTGTTCCATGGCCGCCCCGGCGAACCCCCAGACTCAACAACACTGCCGAGACAGCGTCGATGCCATCTATCGGTGCGAATCGCGCTCGGTGCTGGCGACGCTGATCCGGTTGCTGGGTGATTTCGATCTGGCCGAGGAGGCGCTGCACGAAGCCTTTCGGGCAGCGCTGGAGAAATGGGGTACCGATGGCGTGCCGGCCAGTCCTCGCGCGTGGCTGGTGTCCGCCGGGCGTTTCAAGGCGATCGACAGCCTGCGCCGGCAATCGCGGCACGTGGCGCTGGATCCGATGGTACACGATGTCGCTATCGAGGATGCGCCGATTGTCGATGCCGAAAGCGTAGCGGACGATCGCTTGCGCTTGATCTTTACCTGCTGTCATCCGGCGTTGGCGCCGGATGCGCAGGTGGCCTTGACGCTGCGCGAAGTGTGTGGCCTGACCACCGAAGAAATCGCCGCGGCGTTTCTGACCCCGGCGCCGACACTGGCGCAACGCATCGTGCGCGCGAAGGGCAAGATTCGCGATGCGCGCATTCCGTACGAAGTGCCCGAAACCACGCAATTGCCGCAACGCCTGGATGCGGTGTTGCGGGTGATCTACCTGGTGTTCAATGAAGGCTATGCGGCCAGTTCCGGTGCCACGCTGACGCGAACCGATTTATCCGCCGAAGCGATTCGGCTCGGTCGTCTGTTGCATGAATTGTTGCCTGATCCCGAAGTATCCGGTTTGCTCGCACTGTTGCTGTTGCACGATGCGCGCCGCGCCGCGCGTACCAATGCGGATGGCGAAATCGTGCTGCTCGAAGACCAGGATCGTGCGTTGTGGAATCGCGAACAGATCGACGAAGGTGTCGCGCTGGTCGAACGCGCTTTTGCCTCACGCCAATTCGGGCCATACACCTTGCAGGCCGCGATAGCCGCTTTGCATGCGCAGGCGCCGGATGTGGTCGTGACGGACTGGGGCGAAATCGTCGGTCTTTACGATGCGCTGCTGAAAATCGAACCTTCGCCGATCGTTGCGCTCAACAGGGCAGTCGCGGTATCGATGCGCGACGGACCGCAGGCCGGACTGGAGCAAGTCGACGCAATTCTTGCCGATGGAACGCTGTCCGATTACCACCTCACGCATGCCGCGCGAGCGGACTTCTGCCGCCGCCTCGGGCGCGCGCGCGAAGCACGTGAAGCCTATGAACGCGCTTTGGCCCTCGCCAATCAGGAGGCCGAACAGCGCTTCTTGCGGAAGCGGTTGGCGGAGTTGGACCGTTGAGCTTTCCCAGTTGTCCGTATTGCGAACGCGATCCAGAATATTTTTTCCGTGCGATGTCGAATTCAGGGTTCTCCATTCGACTACTTGATGAAAGCGGCACGTGCAGCCATCGAAATGCCGAGCCGCCAGACCATCATTGACAACCATCGGAGAAATACCATGCGATTCATGATCATTGTCAAAGCCACCGCCGATTCGGAAGCCGGCGTAATGCCGCCGGATTCGTTGCTTGCGCAAATGGGGAAATTCCATGAGGAACTGGCCGCCGCAGGCATGCTGGTCGACGCCTCGGGCCTGCAAGCCAGCAGCAAGGGATGGCGCGTCAAATACTCGGGCGACAAGCGCTCGATCGTCAACGGACCGTTCGCCGAAACCCGCGAACTGATCGCCGGCTACACGATCATCAAGGCCGACTCACGCGAACAGGCTGAACAGTGGAGCAAACGCTATCCCAATCCCACGCTGGATGGCAGCGACTGCGAACTCGAGGTTCGCCAGATATTCGAACTCGAAGATTTCGAGTCCAGCCCGGCAGTAGAGCGGTTCCGCGAATTGCCGACGACGTCGAACCGGACCAATCGGTAATCCGCAATTCATCAGGAGAAAGCCATGCATATCCAACCCTATCTTTTCTTCAACGGGCGTTGCAATGAGGCAATCGAGTTCTACAAGAAAGTACTTGGCGCCGAAGTCACCACGCTCATGCGCATGAAGGACGTTCCCGCATCCGAGCAACCGCCCGCTTTGCCGCCGGGTGCCGAGAAGATGATCTTGCACGCGGATATCCGGATTGGCGATACCACCATCATGGCGTCCGATGGTCGCGGCACCGGCGAGTTGTTGTTCAAGGGCTTTGCGTTGTCGTCCACACAAGACGACGAAGCGTCGGCGCGCCGCGTGTTCGCCGCACTCGCCGAGCAAGGCAAGATCGACATGCCGATTGCCGAGACTTTCTGGTCGCCGTGTTTCGGCATGGCGACCGACCGCTTCGGCGTTCAATGGATGGTTACCGTTGCAAATCGCAAAACAATGTGATTTTGCCGCCCGGGGAGTCCGACATGAGTACCAGAGTCACCCCGTGCCTGTGCTTCGATAGCCAGGCCGAAGACGCCGCGACGTTCTATGTCTCGATCTTCAAGCGTTCGAAACTCGGCAAGATTTCGCGCTACACGGAAGCCGGCAGGGAAATCCACGGCAAAGCGCCCGGCAGCGTCATGACCGTCCAGTTCGAGTTGGACGGCAACGCCTTCACCGCGCTCAATGCCGGGCCGCAATTTACGTTCAGCGAAGCGATTTCCTTTCAGGTCGATTGTGCGGATCAGCATGAAATCGACTACTTCTGGGCGAGACTGGGCGACGGCGGTGAACCGGGACCGTGCGGTTGGCTCAAGGACAAATTCGGTTTGTCCTGGCAGATCGTGCCGACGATCCTGCCGCAGTTGCTGGCCAATGCCGAAAATCCCGGCACGCAGCGCGTGATGCTCGCATTGATGCAAATGGGCAAGCTCGATATCGCCGGTTTGCAACGTGCGCATGACGACGCATGAACGAACCGATCAAACGGAGATCACGATGAAATACCTGTGTCTGGTATACGGCGAAGAAGACAAGATCGCGGCGATGGACGATCACGAATGCCTGGCTTGCGACGCCGACCTGCGCGCCAGCGGTCATTGCGTCGCATCCGAAGCGCTGCAGCCCGTCGCCACGGCGACGACGCTGCGTATGCGCAACGGTCGCCTGTCGATCTGCGACGGTCCGTTCGCGGAAACGCGAGAAGCACTCGCGGGCTTTTACCTGCTCGAAGCCCGCGATCTGAACGAGGCCATCCAACTGGCGGCGAAAATCCCGCCGGCGGCCGTCGGCTGTGTCGAGGTGCGTCCGGTCCGTCCGATTCGGGAACAGCCGCAGCGTGGATCAGGCGTTGCCGAAGTTTGATTGTGCGGGAATCTGCGCCCATCCGATCGTCGGGTGCCCAGGGACGCTCGGAAACAACAAGCCGCTCGATTTGGCCGGATCGATGCGAAGACGGCGGACGCGAAAGACCGCGCTCGCCCAATGCCTTACAGTTCCACCGTCATGGCTTGCCCGACCGGCAACGCCTGCCACTGTCTGTCCAACTCGGCAATACGTCTGCGGATCGCGACAATGTCCTCGCCGGCCACCGGCAGGGGCGGGCACCCGCGGGCGCTGCAGGTGACGCGGTAAAGATCGAGCATGTCTTCCGGCGAACTGTCACTGCCGGACCATGCATCGCCTTGAACGACCTCGACGAGTCGCTCGACGCCGTCGCTTTCCGACTCGGCGGCCATTTGAAAATCCGCAACCTCGCCGTCACGAACACGGCTCAGGAATCCGCTCTTTTGCAGCGTGCTTTCCACGGCGTAATGCACCATGTCATGCGGGATGATGCGCTGCTTGGGGCAATCGATCGATTCTGTTGCATCGCCACGCTGGATCAGCATGCGATCGAATTTTCCGCTGCCCTTGATAAACGAGATTTTCATTGCCATTACTTTCCGGATGTCTCTCAATGCATCAATTCAATAATCGCCGAACTCATAAGCGCCGATATCGATGCTGGCGCCTTGCGGTCGCGGCAGGAACGCGTCAAAGCCATCGAGTACGAGGGCGAGCGCCGCCGCGGAGCCCGAATCGACGGCAGGGCTTGTCGAAATCGCGATATGGTAATCGGAACCAGGGTCGATCAGTTGGGGATCGACGTTCAGTGGGCTGGTGTCGACTCCGAACGAACCATTGCCGCCGAACCAGAGATTGCGCGTGAGCGTGCCGATCGTTCCGCCAAAGCCAACGCTTCCGTTGAGATACACCGTGCCGCTTCGTGCCCAGAAAATATTGTTGCGCATGTCGAGGGCGTCGCCGGGCAGGTTCCAATCGTTCATCAGTACCCCGTAGATTGAATTGTCCAGCGTATTGTTGTTGTAGAACGTGTTGTTGTAGACACGGCAACCATGCAGCGTGTCGGTGTTGAAGCGCAGACCTGCAACTTGCGCGTCGGTGACGATGTTGTCCCAGATCGCAATGTCGTTCTGCGATCCATCGGCGATGTTGATGCCGAACTGCAGCACACGTTGAATCAGGTTGTGGTGGATCTGAACGCGATTGATAGAGTCCGAACCATTGCCGCCGTTGGCGTACGTCTGGATGCCCTTGCCGCTGTGGATGTCGTGGATATGGTTGTAGCCGATGTCGTACGAGCCGTCGCCATCGATATAAATGCCATGCGCTTCGTCGGTGCTGCCGTAGATGTCATGGATATGGTTGCCAAGCCACACGCTGTTTTCTCCGTTGCCGGTGATGCCGGCCATCCGCGACGCGTTAGGACCGCTGGTGATGCCGGAGAATGCCGTCAGTTCGTTGTTGATCACGCGCCAGTTGTCGCCGTAGATTTCCTGGCTGACCGGGCCGTCATAGCCACCGCCTTCGATTTTGAGGTTGGCAATGACAATCCACTTGCCGGCGAGCGGATAATTCTGGCCGTTGAGCCCGGACAGCGCGCCGGCCGAATCCGTGGCGGCGTCGCCGTTTATGAATGCAGTTTCTCCTGGATAGGACATCAGCGTGATCGGCCCGGTACCGATGACGCCTGTTGGCGCAGTACCCGAGCTGCGATCGGGCACGCCGCTGGCGCGAATCTCGAATCGCATGAAATAGTTTTCGGCACCCACGCCTGAATACGTACCTGCGCGCAATATCAGGAAATCACCTGCGCGGACCTGGCCCCATGCGCCGGCGCCGAAGTCGTTGCCGACCTGTACGTGCTGGAATGGCAGGGCGACATTGCCGGCCTGCGCGGCCGCGTCATTTCCATTGACCGGGTCGACAAAGATCATGCGACCCGGATTGACGATGAATGTGTGGTCCGCGTTCGACATCAATCCATCGACTACGACCGTGACAGGCAACGCCACACCGGGCGTCGGATTGGCCAGCGCACCAATCTGCGCGGTAATCTGCTGGATGTCGGATCGTCCCCGCGAGGGACCGAAATATCGATAGTTGTCGACCTCGATACCGCCGACGAAGACATGAACATCAGTGCCGGCCACACCGCTGCCGAAATTCGTTCCGAACACCGACAGATAACAACCTTTGTTGTTTTCGCCGCCGCTGTTGGGCCCGGAAACAATGTCCGTGTAGAGAACCACCGGCGCAGTTCCAGGCTCGAAACCACTCCTGAAAATCAGGTCCCTGGTTGCTGCGTGCGCGATAGCGGACGCTGACAGGAACACGATTGCCAATGCACGATAGTGAATTCGCATGGCGATTCCACGGTGGTCGATCATGGTTTTATACCGCGAAACGGCTCGATGAACCTTGCGCTGGTTCGCGTCTATCCATGGCACGCCGGTCGGAATAGACTTGCCCGAGTTTGCAATTGGAAGTGCATGCCATGTCCGCACCTGTGCGCTCCTTCGCCGATACTCGTGGCGAGCAGATGTTCCCCCGTCTCGATGCGGAGGAAATCCAACGCTTGCATCGATTTGGGGAAACGCGAAATTACGAGGCAGGCGAATATCTTGCCAAAACCGGCGAAATTTCGCCCGGCATGTTCGTCATTCTCGAAGGCGAAGTCGCGATCAGGCAACACGACGGATTCGGTCCGCATCGCAAAATTGTCAGCCACGGACAGGGACAATTTTCCGGCGAATTGACGCAACTCTCCGGCCGACCCGCACTGGTCGATGCGATAGCGGTGGGTGCGGTCGCAGTGTTGGTCATCGCACCCGATCGGTTGCGCGATTTGATCATCGCGGAAGCCGAACTCGGCGAGCGCATCATGCGCGCACTCATCCTGCGCCGCGTCGGCCTGCTGGAAACCGGAGGCGGGGGGCCGATCCTGGTTGGTCGCGCGGACAATCGCGATGTGCTGCGCCTGGACGGATTCCTGTCGCGCAACGGGCATCCGCACCAGCGCCTGGATCCCGATCTGGATCCAGGCGCCAAAGCCTTGATCGAACGTTTTCACATCACGCGAGAAGAATTGCCGATCGTGGTGTGCCCGGGTGGACAGTTGCTGCGCAATCCCGGCGAGGACGAATTGGCACGTTGCATCGGCCTGGTGCGTGCGATCGATCCGACAAAACGCTACGACGTCGCGATCGTCGGCGCGGGTCCGGCCGGTCTCGCGGCGGCAGTGTATGCGGCGTCTGAAGGACTTTCCGCGTTGGTGCTGGATTGCCGCGCATTTGGTGGCCAGGCCGGTGCCTCGGCGCGTATCGAAAACTACCTCGGGTTTCCGACCGGCATCAGTGGCATCGCGTTGATGGCACGCGCGTTCAACCAGGCACAGAAATTCGGCGCGGAAATGGCCATCCCCAACGAGGTGATCAAGCTTGACGGTGCCGGGAACGAAGCTGGCGCAGGATTTGTCCTGCATCTTGCCGATGGCGAAAGCGTGAATGCGCGCGCCGTGATCGTCGCCAGCGGTGCGCGCTATCGCAGTCTCGATGCCGAAAACGTCGGCGCATTCGAGGGCTCGTCCATTCATTACTGGGCGTCGCCACTGGAAGCACGTTTGTGTTCGGGGCAGGAAGTGGCACTCGTGGGTGGTGGCAATTCCGCGGGTCAGGCCGCCGTGTACCTGGCCAGCCAGGTGGCCAAGGTCTGGCTCATCGTGCGCCGTCCCAACCTCGAAGCGACCATGTCGCGCTATCTCATCGAACGCATCGCCGCGCAATCCAACATCGAGCTGGTGACGAATACGCAGGTTGTCGCCCTCGAAGGGCACGGCGACGCGCTCGATGCGATCCGTTGGCGGAATGCGGCGAGCGGCCGCGAAACGCGCCTGCCGCTTCGCCATCTGTTCCTGTTCATCGGCGCTGAACCCACCACCGCCTGGCTGAAAACCTGTGGTGTCGCGCTCGACGACAAGGGGTTCGTGCTGACCGGTACGAAGTGCGGAACGGGTCGGCTGGCCCTGGAAACCAATCGCCCCGGAATCTTCGCGATCGGCGATATTCGCGCCGGGTCGATCAAGCGCGTCGCTGCCGCGGTTGGCGAAGGCGCGCAAGTAGTGGCCGCGCTGCACGCGTATCTGGCGAAAACCGACGACCAAACCATCACCGTGACCGAGGACAAAGCGCATGTCTGAGCAATGCAAACACATGGCGGGAATTCGCGACGTTACACCCAGCGCACTGGGCTGTGAAGAATGCCTCAAGACAGGTTCGAAGTGGGTACATCTGCGCCTGTGCCGCACCTGTGGGCACGTCGGATGTTGCGACGAATCGCCCAATCGTCACGCCACCAGGCATTTCCAGGCGACCCGGCATCCCATCATCGAGGGTTACGATCCGCCCGAGGGTTGGGGCTGGTGCTACGTCGATGAAGTCGAGTTCGATCTGACGGATCGCATGACGCCGCACAACGGACCAATTCCGCGTTACGTCTAAGGACCCTCTGATTAACCCTGTGCAGGTGGCATGACACCCAGAAAGTTCGCAACTCTTGCTGCGTGGCGCAGTGCAGGCTGGTTGCCTGGACAAGCCGCGCGTCGCGGGGTGCTGGCTTTCCGGGCGTCACCTTCATGTCTAAAATCAACAGGTTGGGCCCGTTCTGTCTGTCCGCCATTCTGCGTTGCACTGTCTTGACAGGCAACCAGCCTGCCTGCGCCAGTGCGCCTTGTCTTGCGAACAGACAGAGCGGGTGACACCCGCGCAGGGATAATCAGAGGGTCCCTAAGCCAACATTTCAGCAGGTCGGTTGCGTTGAGCGCACGCGAAACCCGGCATCACTGCATCGGAGTGAATCGCATGTCGCGGTTTGTTGCTCGCCCCAACTTGCCTGCTGCAGGACCGGTTGGGGCTTGATGGAACGCCCTGGCACGCGCAACGTTTTTTGCATGCAAAACGGCGTCGGCATGAATTTGATCCGACATCGGTTCTCCACGTTGCGCGCAAAAGACATCATCTGGGGCCAAAGCCTATTCATTGCGATTGACGAACTGGACATCCGGAACCCAGTTCTTCGCTCGACGCTCAAGACGCTGTGTTTCCTCTTCCCCATCGAACGAAGCCGTCGTGTGGCACAGCATCGATGCTGGGACATTTTCAAACGCATTCACACTGACAAGCGCGTATTCGCGGCCTTGAATCATGCTCGTCACAAACGGTGCAATGCCGCATATCCTGCAAACGTGGAATTGCGCCGTGCGGGTGCCGAACGCGTAGCGGTTGACTTGTTGCGCGTTGTCGATGCGCGCGACAAGGGATGCCGTCGGCGATGCGGTCCAGACCCCGCCGTGCTTGACGCAGAACGAACAGCTGCAGGCACGTGCCGGAATTTCGGCCGGGTCCGGCTCCAGCGAGTAAACGAAGGAGATATTTCCGCAATGGCAGCGTCCGGGGATTTGCATGGAAGTCTCCAGATCTCGCTGCAACACCTCACGCTTGAGTCTTTGTGTCGCAGCGGGCGACATCGGCATCAAACATCAACGCATTGCCGTCACGTTGCGGCATTGATCAACTCGACGCGGTTTCCAAAGGGATCGTCGACAAACGATCGCTCGATGCCATCCAGCATCGTGTCGACGCGAACCTCATAGCCAGCTTCGCGCAGTTTGTCCAGCAGATCGCGATAGAGCCGGATACGCAGGGCCGGGTGTGCCTTCCCGGCAGGATGGAACGGTTCCTCGACGCCCAGGTGCATCTGCAGATTTCCGACTTCGAGCCACAAGCCACCGCGAGCGGCCAATGGGGCCGGCTTCGGAATCTCTACCAACCCGAGCAACGCGCAGTAGAATGCCCGTGCACGGTCCTCCGCGTGCCTGGGAATGGCGATCTGCACGTGATCCAGGGCTACAACGAAGTTCATACGATCATCCGGGATCCAGCCCATGGGCTGCGTCGCGAGTGTTTCCCGTGGCGGTCCAGACAATTCTGCAAACGTACCCGACAGCGGACTGTTTCCCGGACCAACGTTCGATTCGCCGAGCTCGCGCATTCATTCGAATGTCGACTGTCCGACTTGAGCCAGTCGGTCTGCGTCGGTTCTCTCTGTCAGGCACGTCGCGGCAAGAATGCAGCGCCGGGTCGCCGCGAGCAACCGCTGTATCGTGAACAGGAATCGTGTCGGGAGGAAACTTCATGAAAACGTGCAATATCGCCGTGATGGCACTTGTATTCGTTTCTTGCGCGGGCGCTGCCGCGCGAAACCCGGGGAACATCTATCTTGACGGCAAGCCGGTAGCGCTCAAAGCGGTATATGCCTACCGTGATGCGAACGACGACTCGGTATATATTGTATTCGCGGACAAGGGTTCACAGGTCAAGGGCGACAGGAACGATCAGTTTTACATGGATACCCTCGAGAGCGCCATGGCGGTGGATGATGGCGCGACGGTTGTCGAGCTACACATCTCGCAGGATCTGAAAGTGAAAACGAAATATCTCGTCGCCATGAACTACCCGGGAACATACCCCGATGATCCCTACCGATTGTCGCTGGATCGATTCGACGACACGCACATTGCAGGGCGATTTGTAACTACCGATGCCAAGCAGAAAGACAGCGGGATATTCTTCGATCTTGCATTCGACATTGATCTCAACGGCCACGCAACTCATCTGCACACGGAACCACCGCCACCGCCACCACCGCCCCAGCCCGACTCATCAGGTCATGGTCTCTGAGTTTTGACATCAAGGCCGGGCGATCGCGGTTCGATGCAGCGGTGAATCCGACGCCGTCCGGAGACGTGGCGCCAGATTGGCGTGACACGCGCATCGGGGAATGCGGCCAATCGTATCCAGCACGACGACGGGATCGGCGTCGGTCATCGAACAGGTTGACGCAGCTACGGAACGATCCGCATTCCCGTCAATTGCGCGCACGCAATGGCGGCGCGCGCCAATCCGCCGCCCATTTGGAAGGCGCGGATCCCATGACGAAATCCAGTTCGCCGCCGGCCACGATTTGCCTGTAGTTGATGAAGGGCGCATCGAGCGCTTTGCCGTTCAGCATCGCCGACTGGATGTACACGTTCGTGACGGAATTGTTTTTCGCCGAAATCGTGAAGCGATGGCCGTTCGGCAGGTTCAATGTAAATCGCCCGAACAACGGGCTGCCGATCATGTACTGCGCCGAAGCCGGATTGACCGGATAGAAACCCATTGCGCTGAACAGGTACCAGGCCGACATCTGGCCGCAGTCCTCGTTGCCGAGTATGCCGCTCGGGGTGTTCGAATACGCGGTGTCGGCGATGTGACGCACCTGCGCCTGTGTCTTCCAGGGTTGTCCGCCGTAATCGTAGAGATAGGCGTAATGATGGCTCGGCTCGTTGTCATGATGGTTATGTCTGCCGGCGAAGTGTGCATCGAGTCTGGCATTGAATGGCGCCTCGCCGCCAAGCAGTTTCATGACGCCGGGGATGTCGTGCAGCGGTGCGAACAGGTAAACCCATTTATCGCCCTCGGTCCAGCCGGTGTCGGGAGAAGCCCAACTGCCATCGGTATTGCGGGCCTGCATGAAGCCGGTCGCCGGATTGAAGATGTGCCGGTAGGCGCGTGAACGGTCGAGAAAAAGTGCGTAGTCCTTCATTTTGCCCACGGCTTTCGCGATCCGGGCGACCGCGTAGTCGTCATAGGTTTCTTCGAGCAGGCTCGATGCCGATTCGGAAACCTTGTCCGCAGGAATGAAGCCGAGTCGCTTCAGATAGCTCAACCCGGCGCGCGCTTCGTAAGGCGTGTGCGGTTCGCGGTCGTACCAGTGCCGGGTGGTATCGCCATCGGGTGGCGTCGTCACGTCCTTGTACGCGGCCCGGTAGGCCAGGTTGTAATCGAATCCGTGGAAACCCTTGTCGATTGCCTCGGCGACCAGCGAATCGGCATGCGTGCCGATCATGATGTTGGTGTACGAGGGATTCGGCCACTTCGGCATCCAGCCGCCTTGCTGATAGTCCTGCAGCAACGCCTGTACCATGCCGTCGATACGCTCGGGGGCGATCAAGGTCAGCAGGCTGTTTTCGGCACGGAACGTGTCCCAGATCGAAAATGCCGTGTACGAGATTCCGTTGTGGACCTGATCGTCGAACGCGCTGTAATAGCGACCGTGCTCGGACATCGAGCGCGGATAAAGCAGGGCATGGTAAAGACCGGTGTAGACGATGTGCCGCTGGTCGTCGCTGGCGCCGTCGATCGAAACGATGCCGAGCTTTGCGTTCCACGATTTCTTCAACGCGGCCTTGACCGCATCGAAATCCCAGTTCGGCAGTTCCGCGTCGAGATTTGCACGCGCCTGTTCGGGACTGATAAATGACGTGCCCACCTGCACATCGACGACATGGATGCTGCGCGTATCGAACGCCGCATATGCGCCGGCATTCATTGAGTCGGACTCGAGTTGACCGGGCAGCGATGTGGGGCCGTTCAAGGCGTTCGCCTCGCGAAACGCGTTCCTGAATCGCACCACGAAATATCCCTTGAAATGCGGCAATGTGAGCGGCCCGAGCGCGGCGTCCATGCGATCCGGATTGCTGCCGCTGATTTCGTGGCGCGCCATGTCGACCACGACATGACCGTGAACGTTCGGTCGGGTCGCTTCCACGTAGACGCCGGCATCGCTGCCGGGCGGAAACGTGAAGCGCAGGAAGCCGCAATGGTCGGTTGCCGTCATCTCGGCGAGGATTTGCTCGCCCGACGACGATCGCAACTTTACCGAATAATAGTAGGGAGTGGCCACTTCATCCGCATGCGAAAAACCGAGTTTGCGCGCATCCGGCGCCGCTCGTGCACCGCCGATTTCCGGCATCAGCGTGACGTAGCCGAAGTCGCCCATCCAGATCGCCGGCTGATGCGTGCCGATGAAACCGGAGATCGTGGTGTCGTCGTATTCATACGAATTGACGCTGATCGAATTCTGCCGCGTCTGCGCCGTCCAGTTGGTCATGCCGAACGGCGCCGTCACCAGCGGCATCATCCCGCCGTACGATGATCCTTCGCCGCGCGTACCGATGTACGGATTCACCCAATCGACCGGCGTGCGCGCCGGCGTGCCTGCGACAGCGGTGCGCGCCACAAGAAGCAGCACGAAAACGATTCCCGAAAATAGCCGTCCATTTGGAATTGCTGCAGATTGCATCGGCGCACCTGACTCGACAGTCATTGAGATTACGCATTCTATTGCGTTATGGCGCGAGGAATCGCCCGGGCAAAGGCAAGCTCCGATCCATGGCATGTGCAGGGTGGGTTATCGCCACAGGCGCGTAACCCACCGTCTTGCGGTCATGGCAGGGTATGCCGCTGAGAGCCCATCCACCCTACATACCGCAATGCCGTATCAGGCATCGGATTCCGACCAAACGGCAAATTCGTTGCCGCTGGGTTCTGTGAAATGGAATCTGCGGCCGCCCGGAAATTGGAATATCGGTTTCACAATGCGGCCGCCGGCGGCCGTGACTTTGGCCAACGTATCTTCAAGCCGCTCGCTGTAGAAAACGAGTAGCGCACTTCCATTGTTTGTGTTCGCGGCAAGCTCGGACTTGAAAAAGCCACCATCGAGGCCTTCATCCGAGAATGCGGTGTAGCCGGGCCCGTAATCGACGAACGACCAGCCGAATGCGGCTCGAAAAAAGGACTTTGTCGCCTCCAGATCCTTGGCCGGAAACTCGATGTAGTTGATCTTCTCGTGAGCTGGCATGTCGAATTCCTTGTTCCTGAGGTCAGATTTCGCAGCGCACGGGAAGTAGCGCACGAACTACGAACCAAGTAGGTTGGGGTGAGCGCATGCGAACCCCAACATCGTCGCATGCGGGAACGCAGGGTGTTGGGGTTCGTTCCTTACCCCAACCTACGCGCTATGCGATCGAAGTAAGCGCAAACCCGCCAAGTACCGGTCGTGTTTGATCGATGAGCCATGACCTCGAAGCTGCCTTTGGCAACGGTCAAACCGAATCTGGTCTTGAACTGCGCAATAATCTCCTATGAGTACCAATCGAAGTTCCTTGGTCAAAAAGGCTGGATTCGCTATGCTGCTCCTGCCTTACCACGGCTACATCACGCTCGATTTCGATACATTGAGGTTCAAGCTTCAACCCGCCCCGGACTGCGCCCATTCCTTGCATGCGATGACGAAGCGCAGACAATCCATGTGCCGGTTGTAGAGCGGCACGGGGGCGGCACGAATGACGTCGGGTTCGCGCCAGTCGGTGATGATGCCATTGGCCTGCAGGTGTCCGAACAGGTTGCGCCCGGCGTCCCGGCCCTTCTTGACGCGCAGCGAAAGCTGGCAACCGCGGCGTTCCGGTTCGCGCGGGGTGGCGATTTCGATGATGCCGCCCAGGTGCTTGTCGATCTGTTGTTCAAAATAACCGGTCAGTGCAACGGCTTTTTCGCGCAGGCGCGAAATGCCTGCACGCTGGAAAATTTCCAGCGATATCCGCAGCGGCGCGAGTGCCAGGATCGGTGGATTGGATAACTGCCAGCCATCGGCGCCGGGTGTCGGCACGAATTGCGGGCCCATATTGAAGCGCGTGGTTTTGTCGTGTCCCCACCAGCCGGCAAAGCGCGGCAGGTCGGCGCGAGCGTGACGTGCGTGGACGAAAGCGCCGGCGATGGCGCCGGGGCCTGCATTGAGATATTTGTAGCTGCACCACACGGCAAAATCGCAACCGCTGTCATGCAGATGCAATTCCAGGTTTCCGGCGGCGTGGGCGAGGTCGAATCCGACGACACAACCCTTCGTCTGCGCAAGTCTGGTGATGCGCTTGATATCGAATACCTGTCCCGTGCGGTATTGCACGCCGGGCATCAACACCAGTGCGATCCGCGCGCCATGTTGTCCGAGCGCGCGTTCGATGGCGGCATTGGAAATACTGCCGCCGGGTTCGTCGCCTTCCAGCTCGATGAGCGCCGTCGCAGGGTCATGGCCGTGAAAGCGGATTTGCGATTCGACCGCGTAGCGATCGGACGGAAACGCACCTTTCTCGATCAGGATGGCGGGGCGCTCGCTGGTGGGTCGGTAGAAACTCGCCATCAGCAGATGCAGGTTGACGCTGAGCGAATTCATCGCCACGACTTCGTCGGGTTGTGCGCCAACCAGAGCCGCGAGCGGCTCGCGCACGAACTCGTGGTACGGCATCCACGGGTACTTGCCGCGGAAGTGCGCTTCGACGGCAAGCTTTGCCCAATCGTCGAGTTCGTCGTCGAGCGCGGCGCGCGTGGCACGCGGTTGCAGACCGAGCGAATTGCCGCAGAAGTAGACTTGTTCGCCACGCTCATGCGGTGGAATCAGGAACTGCTCGCGGAAGTTTGCGAGTGGATCGGCGACGTCGCGCGCGAGTGCGTCGCATTCTTCCCGGGCAAACGGCAATTGGCTGTCGCTCATCGTCAGTGCGGTTTGAGCGATTGCATGATCTGCGCGCAGCCGTGTTCATAGGCGGCGGTCCACTGCGGCGTGGTCTTGCGCAGCATCGGCCTCTCGCAACGCGCGTGCACGAAGACATGGCCATTGAGATACCAGGTGTCGCGGTATTCGTAACGCGTTTTTCCGTTGAGCGCGTAATAGCGCAGCGTGGATTCAGGCACACCCTCGGTCGTTTGCCTGTATTCGGGCATGCGCTTGGCCTTGTCGACATCGCGATTGACCATCGCCTGAAAATTGCTGGAATTGTCGAGCAGTCGCGTTTCCACGGTTACGCGCGAGGATTCTCCGGTGCCCGTATCGGCCGGATCCTTCACCTGAAAGGCGATGAACTGCGGCGTGCCTTCGGTTTTTTCCATGATCACCGGCCATGCCGGCGGTGCGCTGAACTTGATGAACCCCTGATCGAGTGAATATTCGCCTGCGCTTTGCATTTCAGTCTGGGCATGCGCTAAAGGGATGCAAATCAGGGCGGCAAGAAAAACGTTGATCATGCGCGATTGCTGCATAAGACCTCCAGGTTCATTGGAAACGCGACAGCGGCAGACCGAGCCATTCCAGCGCGCTGCCGTGAAACAGGCGACTTTGCTGTTTGGTCGAAAGATTCAGGGCGGCGATACCGGCGCCCGGTTCCTGTTCGCCGAGCGGGAAAGGGTAATCGGTGCCAAGCATCACGTGGTCGACACCGGCGACATCGAGCAGGTATTTGAGCGCCAGGTCGTCGTGGACGCAGGAATCGAAATACAGACGATCGAAATATTCGCGCGGATTGCGCGCATTGTCCGTCGCAACCAGGTCGGGACGCATGCGAAAACCGTGTTCGATGCGGCCGACCGTGTACGGGAACGCGCCGCCGCCATGGGCAAAACAAACGCGCAACTTCGGCAGGCGTTCGAGCACGCCGCCGAATATCAGGCAGCACGCAGCGCGGGTCTGTTCGGCAGGCATGCCCACCAGCCACGGCAACCAGTACTTGGGCATGGAATCGGTGCCCATCATGTCCCACGGATGCACGAGGATCGCTGCGCCGAGATCAGCTGCGGCTTCGAAGAACGGGAACAGTTCCGGCGCGTCGAGATTCCACATGTCCACATGCGAACCGATCTGCACGCCCTGCAGGTCGAGCTGTTCCATGCAGCGTTCCATTTCCTGGATGGCCAGCGTCGGCGATTGCAAAGGCACAGTGCCTATGCCGGCGTAGTGGCGCGGATGCTCGCGGCAGGTCTCGGCGGTGTTGTCGTTGAGAAAGCGATGCAGTTCCAGTGCCTGGTTCGGTTTGGCCCAATAGGAAAACAACACCGGCACGGTGGAGATCACCTGGGTCTGCACGCCGAATCTGGAGTAGTCGTCAATGCGGTGCTGCGGATCGAAGGCGTTTTCCCAGACTTCGCGAAAAAACTTGCCATCCTTGTAGATCCGATGGCGACCTTCGGCGTTGACCATTACCGCAAAGCGATTGTCGCCGTACTTGGTGGCCAGGTCCGGCCAGCTCGGCGGCAGGATGTGGGCGTGGGTGTCGATCTTGAGCATTCGCGCAGTTTACCTTGTGCTTGCAGCGCCGTCGCGCGCGAGCAGATGCGTCAACGTATCGATGCTGTCGACCATGCGATCGCTCGCGTCGATCCAGGCATCGGCAAGCAGGCGCTGTTCAGGAGTCGATGCGCCACTCGTCAACATCACCGCCAGCGCGACCTGTTCGCTGCGCAAGTTGGGCCCGCTATCCGGAATCGTGTTTTCGCGCAACGCATGGGTCACCCGTGCGAGGGCATTGTCGACAGCCAGCGCGAACGCATGGGTTTTTTCCCCCCGCTGCCGGACAGGAACGTTCTGATACGCGGCATCCAGCGCCATCGCCGCGCGAACGAACCTGTTGGCGTTGGCGAATACTGATTCGGCCAGCGCCGTGAGTTGTGCGTTCCGGCGCGGCTCGCCCCGCAGCCGATCCAGCGATGCCTGCGCATTGGTGCGCGCACTGCGGCCGGCCCTGCGCGCCTCGATGCGGGCGTGTTCTTCGTCGGCCGGAACGCTGAGAAAATATCGGCGGTGGGCGTCGAGCAAATCCGCGAGCGTGGCGCGCACGCGGCCACGTTCCCAGGTCGGCCACAGCAGATAGGCGATCAGCGCCAGACTGCTGCCGAAGCATGTGCCGATGGCACGAGCGCTCATGGTTTCCGCAGGCGCCAGACCTTCGAAACTGAGCAGCACCACGATCAGGCTGGTCAGCACCATCACACCCAGGCCATAGTGCATCGTGGTCAATTGGCGAAAGCCGAAACACAGTATCGCCAGCAGGATGAGACGGTCCCAATCACCGCCAAAAGCAAAATGCACCAGCGCCGTCGCCAGCGCCAGGCCAAGCAGGGTACCGATGACGCGCAGGATGCCGATGCTGAGGGTGCCGGCGAAGTCCGGTTTCAGCACGATCGCTGTGGTCATTGGTATCCAGTAGCCGTGGGGTATCCCGGCATGGCGCGCGCCGACGATGGCCAGCGCCAGACATACGCCGCAACGAATGGCATGGCGCGCCGCTACCGAACTCAGGCGCATGTTCGATCGCAGTATGGCCAGCGGATTGCGTGGACGCAGCTGCCGTGGCAGGCGGGTTTCCTGCGCGGCCATGCGCAGTTCGCCAAGGCTGCCGGCAAAATCGGCATTGCGTACTGCCGCACGCAACTGGCCGGCAAGCGCGCGCGCGTGATTTTGCGCGATGTTCAGCGCGGCGCGATCGCGTTCGCGGATCTGCCCCTCAAGCCGATCCAGAGCACCCATCGCCGCGTCGAAGCCTTCCAGCGGCGCGGCTGCCGCCAGCGGCGTCGCCGCAGCGTCGAGTGCTTCGGCAATGGCGTCAAGGGTACGGCCTGCATAGTCGCGCAAGCGCGCCAGCGTGGATTTCAGTTCGTCGGCGTGAATGCGTTCACCCAACCCATCCAGCGCCAACAACTCGAGGCGAATGCGTTCGATCAATTCGGACAGTATCCGAAATGCTTCCATCGCCACGCCGCGTGCGCGATGACTGCCATGCAGCAGATTCTCGACGTCGTTCAGCGCCTGCGTAACCGGAGGCGGCAGCGTGCTCTCCTCATGCCCGCGTGCGCTGGCGGCTAGGTCGCGACAAAGTTGCGCGATCGCCTTGCGCTCGGGTCGATAACGTTGCCATGGCCAACCGGCAAGCGCGAAGCCAGTGGCCAGCACGCCACCGCCAAACAGCAGCAAGGCCGGCCCGATGGCCTGCGCCGGCGCGCGCGGGTCGGCCGATGTAACCACCAGAAGGATCATGCTGATCAGGCCGATCCGGCCCGCATCCGGTCCCAGTGCGACGAGCATGCCGCCACAAACGCCCCAGACCAGCGCTGCCATTGCGATCAGCCAATCGTTGCCGCCGAGGCAATAACCGGCGAATGCAGACGCGCCAGCCGCTGCCGCCGCGTACAGCATGCGGCGCATCCGCAGCCGGTATGGCCCCGGCTGGTCCGAGAACATGGTGTTCAATGCACCTGCGGAAATGCCCAAACCGATATTCAGATGTCCACTGGAAATACCTGCGGCCAGCGGCAATGTGACCGCCGCGGTGTTACGCAATGCGACCATTACAGGGACGTCGCGGGGTTTGAGTTTGAAAAGGGTCCGCAGCATCTGCAGATGATAGCCATTAGGTGATGCTGCCCCGCGGCAATCGCCGCGATGAGTCGGCGTGGCGTTCAGCCGCCGCTATATTTTTCGGGCGCCGGATTCACATGCCGGCACTGCTTGCACGTGCGTGCGTCGAGCGAGCGGTAATAGCGTTCGAAAACCGCGGGGAAATCCGATTCAATGTTTTCGAGAACGAAGAACTCTTCATAAAGTTTGTGATTGCAACGTTCGCAGAACCAGAGCAAACCATCTTTTTCATTGGCCAGGCGTTTGCGTTCGATCACCAGGCCGATCGAATCGGGCATGCGTTGCGGCGAATGCGGCACGCGCGGTGGCAGATAGAAGATTTCCCCCGCGCTGATCGGGATGTCGCGTGCCTGTCCATCATCCTGGATCTTCAGAACCATCTCGCCTTCAATCTGGTAGAAGAATTCCGGACCCTCATCCCAGTGATAATCGCTGCGTGCGTTCGGTCCGCCAACGACCATGACGATGAAATCGCCGTCGACGATGCACTTGTTGCCGACCGGCGGCTTGAGCAGGTGGCGGTGCTCATCGATCCACTTCCGGAAATTCAGCGGCGCAATCGGCATGTCGTTATTCCCGCAGGGCGGCGACGCATTTGAGCTCGATGGCTATCTGCGTCGGCAATGCTGTTATGCCTACCGTTGTGCGGCATGGATGGATGCCGGCAAAGCATTCCGCATAGACGCGATTGTAGCTGCTGAAATCGCGCTCCATGTTGGTGAGAAAGACTGTGACATCGACGAGATCTTCCCAGCGCGAGCCGCTGGCATCGAGGATCGCGCGCACGTTGGCGAACACACAACGGCACTGCGCTTCGATGTCGTAATCGATCAGGTTTCCGTCGGTGTCGTAAACGTTTCCCGGGATCGAATTCGTGGCCGCATCGCGAGATCCTACACCGGACAGGAACAAAAGGTTGCCGACACGGCGTGCGTGCGGGTAGGCGCCGACGGGTTTCGGCGCGGAATCGGTGCGGATGATCGTGTTCATCGGTTGGAGAAGATGCCTTTGGCGGTAATTGTCCCACTCCATGAGAGCAGACGATTGTTTCGATTGATGGCCGTGAACGTCTGATACCACGACAGGTATTGACCGAAGATCGCTTGAAATACACGCTGGTGACCGGAGTCGTACTTTTTCCGCATTGACCCGTATTGCAAAAGCAAGACCGGCACTTTCTGCGTATCGCGCATGGTGCGACCGGATTTCTCGGTTGCTTCGGCATGCAATCGAATTGCTTGCAACTGCGTCATTGCGCCTGCGTGGAGTACGCTGCGGACCGTGTTGACTGCAGGTGCCAGCAGCATCCACATACCGGCGGCCACGATCAAGGCGACACGCGAAATTGTCATGGCGTGCGGCAATGGCATGTCCGACTCCTGGTCGTTTCCATCTTCGTTCACGCGTGACACGGTTCGCAGTCGCGCAATCGAGTCAAAGCGTGTTCGTAGCCGCTTTGCAAGTCTTCGCTCGCGATCACGTCAAGTCCCAGGTCATGCAAGCGACCATCGCCAAGACCGTAAACCCACGCATGAACGGCCAGTTTCTGATCGCGCTCCCAGGCATCTCGCACCACCGTGGTGTGGCAGACATTCAGCGCCTGTTCTATCACATTCAACTCGCACAATCGCGATATGCGGGCGCTTTCGGAATCCAGCGCGGCGAGCATGGCCGCATGCTTCTGCGCGACATCGGCGACATGTCGCAACCAGTTGTCGGCGAGGCCCACGCGCGTGCCGTTGATGGCTGCGGTCACGCCGCCGCAGCCATAATGGCCGACCACCATGATGTGCTCGACCTTGAGCACATCGACCGCAAACTGGATCGTGGAAAGGCAATTGAGGTCGGCATGCACGACAACATTGGCCACATTGCGGTGTACGAATACTTCGCCGGGTGCCATGTCGACGATCTGGTTTGCGGGCACGCGCGAATCCGAACATCCTATCCACAGGAATTTCGGTGCCTGCTGCTGCGACAGTCGTTCGAAGAATTGCGGATCCTGTGCACGCAACCGGTCCGACCAGGCGTGATTGCGTTGCAGCAGTTCGGTCAACATGGCCATCGCATCAATCCAGTTGTATACAAATGTTTTTCGGTTCAGTGAAAAAGCGCATGGCTTCGTTGCCGCCTTCGCGACCGACGCCGGAATGTTTGACCCCGCCGAACGGCGTGCGCAGGTCGCGCCGCATCCAGCAGTTGATCCACACAATTCCGGCTTGCAGTCGCGCCGCCACGCGGTGCGCGCGCGAAAGATTCGACGTCCATACAGACGCAGCAAGTCCGTATTGCGTCGCATTGGCAACGGCGATGGCCTCGTCTTCGTCGTCGAACGGAATCAATGCGCAGACCGGCCCGAAGATTTCTTCCTGATTGGTGCGACACTGCGGTGCGAGCCCTTCGATGATGGTCGGGGCTATGAACCAGCCCTGTGCGCAGCGTCCACCAGGGTGCACGGCTTCGCCGCCGCACAGGATGGTGCCGCCTTCGTCGCGCGCCAGCGCGATATGGCCCATTACCTTGTCGAAATGCGCTTGCGACACGATCGCACCCAAATCGCTGTCTGCATCGAGCGGATCGCCGACACGCAAGGCGCGCACCCTGTCGACAAAGGCTTGTCTGAACTCTTCGTAGATGCGGCGCTCGATCAGGATGCGCGAGCCGCACAGGCAAATCTCGCCCTGATTGGAAAACGCGGAACGCACCAGCGTATCCATGTTTTCCGCGCCCGCATCCCAGTCGGCGAAGATTACGGTCGCGTTCTTGCCGCCCATTTCCAGCGAAACCTTCTTGAATTTCGGCGCCACCGCGCAGGCAATCGCCGCGCCGGTACGCGTCGATCCGGTAAATGAAATCGCCTTGACTGCATCGTGTTCGACCAACACCTGGCCCACCCGTGAACCGTTGCCGTGCACGATGTTCAACACGCCCGGCGGCAGGCCGGCATCGATGCAGGCTTGGGCAAACATCCACGCCGTAACCGGTGTGACTTCGGATGGTTTGGCCACAACGGTGTTGCCCGACGCCAGGGCTGGCGCGATTTTCCAGGTGAACAGATACAGCGGAAGATTCCACGGCGAGATGCACGCGACAACACCCAGGGGCTGGCGCAGCGTGTAATTGATTGCCGCGTCGCCCATCGCATGCGCTTCACTCGCAAACTGCGTCGCGGCAGCGGCGAAAAAACGCATATTTGTCGCGGCACGCGGAATATCCACGCTGCACGCCAGGCTCAGCGGTTTGCCGTTGTCGCGTGATTCGGCTGCGGCGAATTCGACCAGGCGCGCTTCAATCAGATCCGCAATGCGATCAAGGATCCGTGCGCGCCGCGGCTGCCGGCATCGTCGACCATGCCGGCGCCGCGCGCTGAGCTGCCGCCAGAGCCAGATCGACATCGCCTGCGTCGGAATCAGGACAATGCGCAAAGACCTCGCCGGTTGCCGGCTCGAGCACATCGAGAAAACGTCCGCCAAGCGGCGCATCGAGGCGACCGTCGATGTAGTTTGCGAGCAGAACCGGTGCATCGTTCATGCGCGCAAGCTTAGCAGGACACGACGCGGACCGGCTGCCTTCAAGGCCGCCGTGCAATCCGTCACAAGCCGGATTTGCCCGATGCGTCGACGTGCACTAGGCGCAGGAAATGCGGTCGATCGGCCGCCGTCAATACGTCGACCCGGTAATCGCCGGGGCGCAGAAACAGCACAGGTTCAGTGGCCGCGGCGACGATCAGCTCGCGATCGGCCGGCACCGCATCCGAACTCTCGCCAACGTAACGGGCTTCGACGACGTAGGGTAATGCGGGATGGCCCGGAGCGACATCAATGGCGACCGGGGAGCGGATTCCGCCGAGGCGCAGCCAGTCCGGCCTGGCCTGTGTCAGGCGCATCGGCGGCAGCAGAACGCTGATATCGTAAATGGCCGGTTCCAGACTCCACGGAACATCGCTGCCGTTTGCCATGAGTACAGTGGGCACCTCCGGCGCGAAACGCCGCAACAAGGTCCGATAGCCGGGATATTCGAGCCCCGGCGCCGTCTCGCGCAGGATCGACTGGTCGACGCTGAGCGGGTCGAGTCCGGTGTCGTGGGCAAGGCGCATTGCCAGCGTGGCGGTGTAAAAATAGTCCGCGCGCTTGTCGACGTGAGCATAACCGGCATGCACGAACAGGCGCGCCCCGGGATCCTTGTCGAAAACCCGTTCGCGCAGATGGTCGGCCTGATCCTGCTCGCGTTGCGCGGGCGTGCTGCTCGCGCGCGTGGTGTCGTAGGCAACGACGTGGTAGCCAAGCCGCAGCGCCGTGCGGATGATCTCGCCGTAAAGAGGTTCGCGCACGTAGCATCCGCTGGAAGCGACCGGGTAACCGCGTGCGCCGAGTTCGCGATCGTTCTCGTTGAGCGCTTCGGCTGCAAAGTAGTCAAAGCCGAGTTTGCGCAGCCGCGGCAGCAATTCGAGCGTCAGCAGGCGGGTTTCGGCATCGTGATGAACTTCGTTGACCATGACGATGCGGCGGGTCCGAGCCAGCGCGGCGATGGCAATGGCCGCGCTCACTGCGTGAGCCTGATCGGCGGTTGGCAGCGGCGCCGGGGTGTGGGTCAACTGCGGCGCACCTTGCGGATAGTCCAAAATTGCGCGCCGGTAAGCGCCCAGTTCGCTTTCCGTTGCGGCGATCACCTGGCCGATGAGATTGCGCAGCGGTCGGCTGCTGTGGGTGTAGCTTTCCAGATACAACAGGTAGGCGGCGACAGGATTGTGCAATACCTTCGCGCGTTGTCCGAGTTTGTCGAGTTGACGCAGCATGGCCTCTTCGCCGCCGGGCGCGGCCGGCTTGCTGCCCGCCGGCACGGTGTGCGCGTTGTCGGTCGCGCAGGCTGCCAACGCTCAGCGCCGCCAGGCCAGCCATGAACATCGTGCGAAATACGCGGTGGTGGCGGCGTGATCAAAACGGCATGACCGGATATGCGCGCACATGCGTCGTGCTTACAGGCTGCGCGTGCGCCCGCCGTCAACCGGAATATTGATGCCGGTGATGTAGCTGGCGGCAGGCGAGGCGAGGAACGCGACCGCGGCAGCAACTTCAACCGGTTCGGCAAAGCGACGCATCGGGATCGTGGCGGTCATGTCGGCGCGAACCTGATCGAACGTGCGTCCGGTTTTTTCCATGTTTGCGTGAATGATTTGTTCAATGCGCGGTGTATTGGTGGACCCGGGCAACACGTTGTTTACCGTGATTCCGTCCGGCGCGAGTTCGCCGGCCAAGGTCTTGGCCCAACTGGCGACTGCGCCGCGCGTGGTGTTGGATACACCGATGCCCGGGATCGGTTCCTTGACCGAGGTTGAAATGATATTGACGATGCGCCCGTAGCCGGAATCGCACATGCCGGGAACAACGATGCGGGCCAACGTCTGATTGGCGAAAAGGTGCGCCCGCAATGCGGCCATGAATGCGTCTTCGCCGGCACCAAACACCGGGCCGGGCGGCGGGCCTCCGGAATTGTTGACGAGGATATGCACCGGCGATCGCGCCACCAGGGCGCGTGCGGCATGCTCCAGCGCTGCCGTGTCGCTGCCGTCAACGGCGATGAAATCATGCTTGTTGTTTTTTCCGGCTGCGGGCAGTTCGCCGATCAATTCACGCAAGGTCCGATCGCGGCGCGCCAGGGCCGTAATCGATGCGCCCATTGAAGCCAGCATCACCGCGACGGCGCGCCCGATTCCCTGCGAAGCGCCGCACACCAGCGCATGCCTGCCGGTCAGATCGACATTCATCGTGGCCGCATTCATCGCGGCCGGTCCGAATTGAGCTTCTCGGTCATCAGCGGCAACAATTCCTTGTCCTTGTCGGCTTGCGGTGGCGCAACGTCGTCGAGATCGAAACCGAGCATCGTGGCATCTTCCTGGTCGAGGCCGTCGTACGCGCGAAACTCGGCATCGAGCAAGCTCATGCGCGCGACGTCTTCGTCGTCATAGCGCAGGGTCTCCCCGCTAGCGCCGAATACTTCGGCAATGCCGGAATCCAGCACGCGCAGTCGCGCCCACATCAGCGTATCGCCCAGCGATGCCAGCCACCATTGGTCCGTCGTTCTTTGGTTCATTGGATCAGGTCTTCGGATTCGAGTGCGTTGTTCGCCAAGTCTGGGCAAGCCGCGTCGCAGACGCAAGCCGACCGCGCACGCCGGCCCGCTAATTCAGCCTTCCGAGCACAGCAGAAACGTCGGGCCACACATTTTCCAGGACTTTTGGTTCGCCGGCGGCGAGGGGATGCAGGCCGTCGTCCTGCATGAGTTGCGGGTCTTCAGCGACACCAGCGAGCAGGAACGGGACCAGCGGCACATTGAATTCGGCGGACAAGTCCCGATACATGGCACGCAGGGCATCGCGATATTGCGGGCCGTAGTTGATCGGCAATTCGATGCCGAGAAGGATGACTTTCGCATTGGCATCACGGCAGGTTTTTACAATGCGGCGAAGATTCGTGCGGATTTCGGCGATGGACAAACCGCGCAGGCCATCATTGGCGCCAAGTTCGACCAATACCAATGCGGGTTTGTTTTTGGACAACAATGACGGCAGACGAGCCAACCCGCCGGCGCTGGTTTCTCCGCTGATACTGGCGTTGACGATCTGTCGCTGAAGCTTGACCGGTTGTTGATCGAGCCGGCGTTGCATGAGCGCTACCCAGCCCGATTCGATCGGAATGTTGTGCGCCGCAGACAGTGAATCGCCCAGAACGAGGATTGGTCGTACGGATGTTTGCGCAGCATGCGCGCCCATCGCGTTCGACAATATCAGTGCAAGGCAAAGGATCAGATGGCGCATGAATAACGAAATCCGGAATCAGGTTAGTGCGAGCGATGTTAGCAAAAGCGTCGACGGCCCCGATGGACGCATCGACATTCTCGATGGCGTTGACATGGAGGTTTCGGCCGGTGCGAGTCTTGCCATCGTGGGCGCTTCGGGTTCGGGGAAAACAACCTTGCTGGCCCTGCTCGCGGGTTTGGATACGCCCACACGAGGTGCGGTGATGCTGGCCGGCACGCGCATCGACACACTTGACGAGGAACGCCGCGCCGGTTTGCGCCGCCGCCATGTCGGTTTCGTGTTCCAGTCGTTTCATCTGCTGCCCGCGCTCAATGCCGAGGAAAACGTGATGCTGCCGCTGGAACTCGACGGGCGCAGCGATGCGCGCGCTCAGGCGCAACGCGCACTCGACGAAGTTGGCCTGCATGCACGTCGGCATCATTATCCGCACCAGCTTTCCGGAGGCGAGCAGCAGCGCGTGGCGCTGGCACGTGCATTCGTGCATCGCCCGCAAATCCTGTTCGCCGACGAACCGACGGGAAATCTCGACCAGCGTACCGGGCAGATCATCGGCGATCTGATGTTCGAGCTCAATCGCGCGCATGCAACCACGCTGGTGCTGGTGACGCATGACATCAAGCTCGCAGATCGTTGCAGCGAGATCGCGCGGTTGGGTCGCGGTCGTTTGCAGGCAGCGAACACATGAAACCGCTGGTCTTTGCCTGGCGCACATTGCGCCGCGAGTTTCGCTTCGGCGAATTGGCTACGCTGGCGGCTGCTTTGGTGTTGGCGGTTGCGGCTCTGAGTGCGGTGGCAACGCTCGGTCAGCGCGTGCAACGCAGTATTCTGGCCTCGGCAACGGAATTGATCGGCGGCGACATCGGCGTGAGCACGCATGCGCCACTGCCGCCGATGTTGCACGACGAGGCAACGCGCTTGGGGTTGAAATCCTGTCTCACAGCGGATTTTCCGAGCATGCTGTTTGCCAACGGCAAAAGCCAGCTCGTCGATATTCGCGCGGCACAGGCGACGTATCCGTTGCGTGGAACCTTGCGCATTCGCGCGGTCAACGGGCACGAACTCACCGCGCACGCGCCGCAACCGGGTAGTGTTTTTGCCGAACATCGGTTGCTTGCGGCGCTGGATCTCAATCTTGGCGACAAACTGACGATCGGAAAAAGCGAACTGCGAATCGGCGGCGAAATTCTGCGCGAACCCGATGGCGGCCAATTGTTCGCCATCGCGCCGCGCCTGCTGATGTCGATGGCAGACGCGCACGCTAGCGGATTGCTCGCGACCGGCAGCAGAGCGCACTACCGCTTGATGGCTGCAGGCAAAGATGCCGATGCGGTTTCGACGTACGCGCATTATCTGAGAGCACATAAGCCCGACGCCGCGCAGATCGTCAGCGTCGAACAGTCGCAGCAAAGCCTGCGCAGTGCGTTCGAGCGCGGTCAGGCGTTCCTGCGTCTGGCGGCTTTGCTCGCGTCGTTGTTGTCGGGAATCGCCGTGGCATTGGCTGCGCAACGGTATGCGCGGCGCAAGCGCGACGAGGTTGCCTTATTGCGTTGCCTCGGCGCGAGCGCGAATGAGGTGCTGGCGGCAACCGGATTGACTTTGCTGCTACTGGCATTGTCTGCCTGTTCGTTCGGGCTCCTGCTCGGGTTGGGTTTGCAACAGATCGTGTTTGCGCTGGCCAGCGATCTGCTGCCGGCGGCGACGCAGGCCGTGCCATTGATGCCTGGCGTTGCAGCGTTCGCGATCGGCTTGGCGGTATTGTTTGGTTTTGCGTTGCCGCCGATGTTGCGCCTGCGCGACGTGCCGCCCGTGCGCGTATTCCAGCGTGCGTTCGGTCCGCGCGTGCGTCGCTTCGATGCGCTGTACGTGTTGCCGTTCGCCGTTGCCGCCGGTTTGATCTATGTGCAAAGTGACTCGTTCAAGCTTGCCTGTGTGCTGTCGATCAGTTTGCTGACAGTGGGCGCGTTCGCGCTGGGCCTGGGTGTGATTTCGATTCGATGGTTAATGCGTGTCTCGCGCCGCGTACCCGCTGCGTTGCGATTCGGTGTTGCCAATCTTGCGCGTCGTCGCGGTATGAGTCTGCTGCAGATTGTCGCCCTGGCGCTTGCGATTACGGCACTGGATTTGCTCGCCATCGTCGGCCCCTCGTTGCTGGGTGCGTGGCGTGCCGAACTTCCGGCGAATACGCCGAACTATTTTCTCATCAATATTCAGCCGCAACAGGCGCGTGCCGTGCAAACGCGACTGGCCACAATGCACGCCGACAATGTCAGCTTGATGCCGATGGCCGTGGGTAAACTCGTCGCGATCAACGGCAAGCCACCGCAAGTAGGCGATTACGCCAATCGTCGCGCCGAAGGTTGGATCAACGGCGAAACGCGGCTTTCGTGGAGTGCCCGGTTGCCGCCGTCCAACCGGATCAAAGCCGGAACGTGGTTCGACACGAAACCCACTTCGCCGGAGATATCGGTCGATCAAATGTGGGTGGACATGTTTCATCTCAAACTCGGCGACACGCTGACCCTGCGCATCGGCGAACGAGAACTCGTGGCGACCATCACCAGCGTGCGCGCCGTGCGCTGGGATTCGTTCCGGGTCAATTTCTTCCTGCTGCTCGATCCGGCGAGTGCGCGAGATTTGCCGTTTAGCGACGTTGCCAGCGTTCACCTGTCTGCACCTTCAGTCGGCGCGCTGGCCGCGCTTACCCATGACTATCCAAACCTTTCGTTGATCGATCTGAATGCGCTGCTGGATCGAATCCGCGACATCATCGGCCGTGTCAGCCACGCGGTGACTTCCGTGTTCGGTTTCAGTCTTGCCGCGGGACTGTTGGTGCTGATCGCTGCTCTTGCGGCCAGTGCCGACGAACGCCGTTACGAGGCCGCGCTGTTGCGTACCCTCGGTGCCAATCAGCGGCAGCTATCGCTGGCGGTGCTCGGCGAATTCGGCGTCCTTGGCGTGCTCGCCGGCGCCATCGCCGCACTTGGTGCGGGTCTGGCGGGTATGTGGCTGGCACACAGCGTGTTCCGGGTCCGCTACCTGCCACCCCTGGGCGAGTTGTGTCTTTCGGCGCTGGCCGCGGCGTTACTCATTGCCGCGGCCGGTTGGATTGGAACGCGCCGCATCGCGCGCACATCGCCGTTGCTGGTATTGCGTCGGGCATAGCCGTGGGCAGGCTGCGCAGAATCCGTAGTGTGCGCTTTGTGAACGAGCAACCGTTCGGCCGTCAATTGCGTGCGCCGCGTACGCAGCGAAGCCGACTCCAACACGAACGCCGTTCCGCGTGACGATTCAACAGCTATGATTGCGCGATTGCGCCAGAGTGAACCGGGAACATGACCACAAGCAAGCCCGCAGTCGATCCCCTGAATCCGCCAAGGCGATGGTCCGATTCGATCCGGCGGCATTGGCGATTTGCATTGAGCGGGCTTGCTTTTCTCGTGCTCGCGGTCGTCGCGACGATTGCCGGCATGAAGCCGGCATCAAGCGTATTGGCGGCATTCGATATCGCCGCGGTCATTTACCTGATAGCGACCGCGACGATGTTTTTCGGATCGAGTCCCGCTTCAATGCGACGCCACGCGCGCAAGCAGGATCAGGGTTATTGGGGCTTCCTGCTCAGCAGTGCGGCGGTTTCGATCGTGGCGTTGGTTGCCTTGGGAATTGAATTGCACGCGAGCAAGGGTTCAAGTGCCATCGAGATCGTGCTGGCGACTTGCAGCCTGCTGCTGGCATGGTTGTTTCTCAACACGATTTTCGCGGTGCACTATGCGCACGAGTTCTATGGCGACAGCGGCGGCAAGCGTAGTGGACTCGAATTCCCCGGCACCAGGGAACCCGATTACTGGGATTTCGTGTATTTTGCCTTCGTAATCGGCATGACGTTTCAGGTGTCCGATGTGCAGATCAGCGAACGCGAGATCCGGCGCGTGGCCCTGGTCCACGCCCTGATCGCATTTTTCTTCAATGTGATCGTGATCGCATTGAGCGTCAACATCGTTGCGGGAAGCGTTTGAAGCCCCAGGAGCGCGATGATGGCGTAGAGGATCAAGCAAGTGCGCATGCACTTCAGGAATAATGCGGGCTAGTGAGCGATGGGAAACCCGTGTTCATTGTGAATCGCGCGAGCAGTAACGAGTCCCGGACTCCGCACCGATGTGTGTTCAAGCAGGCGGGGTCAAATCGGGGGGCCGTCAAAGCCATCCGCAAAGATCAGGTCCGGGACATACTCCACCGCGCCGATATCGCAGTGCGCTCCTTGCGGCCGTGTCACGCCGCGCTGATCCACGCCATGGACCTGCGGGTTGCCACATACGCCATCGTCGCCTGTGTCGATGGCGGAACTACCGACGCCGGGCGACCGCGTCAGGGTCGCGCCGCCATTGTCGGCCAGGGCGCCGAGCATGGGGTCGGCATCAATATTGCCGCCTCCGTCGGTGCCCAGTGTCGTATCCCAACTCACGCTGCCGCCGGAGCCTTGGACAACGCTGTGGTCGATACCTGGATTGGCGATTCCAGCACCTGGGTCGTTGTAGATTTCCGGCCCGACAGCGCCGATTGGCAAGCTGTCGCCCCACAGGATCACATTGCTGAGGGTGGGGCTGGCGTTGCCGGTGCTGCTTCCGCTGGCGCTGTTGAAAATCGCGCCGCCGTAGAGATTTGCGCTATTGCCGCTGAAGGTCACATTGTTCAGGATCGGGGTGAGGATGCCGTTGTAGCCTTCGTTGAACATCGCGCCGCCAAAAGTGCCCGCCGTGTTGCCGCTGAAGGTGACATTGCTCAACATCGGACTGCAATTGCCCGTATTGCAACTGCTATACATTGCGCCGCCGCCAGAGCTTGAAGTGTTGGCGCTGAACGTGACGTCGTTGAGGATCGGACCGCCGCTGCCGTACGCGCCGTCGAAATACATCGCGCCTCCAAAAGTGCCCGCAATGTTGCCGCTGAAGGTGACGTTGTTCAGCGTGGGGCTACTGGCACCTTGTGTCCCATCGTTGTACATCGCCCCGGCGAAGTTCGTCGCGCTGTTGCCGTTGAAGGTGACATTGTTCAATACAGGGCTACTGGTACCTTGGGAGCCATCGTTGTACATCGCCCCAACGTAGGTCGCGCTGTTGCCGCTGAACACGACATTGCTCAGGATCGGGCTGCTGTTGCCGCGGTTGTGGCCGTAGTTGTACAACGCGCCTCCGTATCCCGCATGGTTGCCGCTGAAGACGAGGTTGCTCAGGGTTGGACTGCACTGGTGGGTGGCGGATTGACCGTTGCAGTACAGGCCGCCGCCGGAATTCTCAGGATTACCTGCGTTGGCGTTGCCGTCGCTGATGGTGAAACCATCCAGCACCGTACTCGCGGTAATGGATTCGTTGGCCAGGGTCCCATCCATGTAGACAACATGGTAGCTGTTGTCGCTGTTGTCGCCCGGTATGCCGATATCACCGGACAGGATGGTCGGATGCGTCGCCGGATTACGTGCGTCGCGCTGGGTCTCGTTCCCGGCAAAGCCACCGTAGATGGCGACGGCGACCGTGCGCTGAACGAGGAATGTCGCCATGCGCGGATCGGAATCCGCGGTGGTGGGTTTGTACGTACCCGCCTTCACCCAGATTTCGGTGCAGGTCGGATCGTCCAACGCCGTTTGCAGATCAACGGGTGACGCCCAGGTAGCGGCACCGGCGTTCGTGCCGAGGGTCGTGACCTCGCAGATCGCGGCGCCGGCCGATGAACTGGTGCCAACACCCAGGAACCCGATTGCAAGCAGGCACGCGCCGCAGCGGTTGACGTAACGAATTGAGATGGCATTCACCGGATCGCCCTCGACAGTCACGGACACCATACGCGCAATGGGGAACCGACGGTGTGAAATTTCCGATCAGCCGGGTAGCATGCGCTTCGTGCACGATGAGCAACGCGGGCAAGAATCGTGCGCGGAGCGCACGCTACGAAGGTTTCCTGGAACTCGGTCGTCAGAACTCGGCGGAGCCGGGCACGCGCGGGTAGGGGATCGCGTCACGGATGTTGGACAGGCCGCACACGTAAACGACGAGACGTTCGAAACCCAGGCCGAATCCGGCATGTGGCACGCTGCCGTAACGGCGGAAGTCGCGGTACCACTGGTAATGTGCCGGATCGAGTTTGAAATGCGCCATGCGCCGGTCGAGGAAATCCAGGCGTTCTTCGCGCTGCGAGCCGCCGATGATCTCGCCGATTCCGGGCGCGAGTACGTCCATCGCTGCAACGGTTTTGCCGTCGTCGTTCAGGCGCATGTAGAACGCCTTGATCGCTTCCGGGTAGTTCATCACGACGACCGGGCGGCCGACATGCTTTTCCGTGAGGTAACGCTCGTGCTCGGTCTGCAGATCGTGGCCCCATTCGACCGGGTATTCGAATTTGTGTCCGGACTTTTTCAGAATTTCCACGGCTTCGGCGTAATCGATGCGTTCGAACGGCGCGGCGATGAAGGCTTCCAGGCGCGAAATCGCGGTTTTTTCCTGACGCTCGGCAAAAAACGTCATGTCGTCCATGCGCTCGTCAAGCACCGCCTTGAAAATGTATTTGAGAAAATCCTCCGCGAGCGTGGCGTTGTCGTTCAGATCGGCGAAGGCGATTTCCGGTTCGATCATCCAGAACTCGGCCAGATGCCTCGCCGTGTTGGAATTTTCGGCGCGAAACGTCGGGCCAAACGTATATACCTTGCTCAGTGCCAGACAATAACCTTCGACATTGAGCTGGCCGGAAACGGTGAGATAGGTTTCCTTGCCGAAAAAGTCCTTGTGCCAGTCGATGCCGCCCTTGTCGTCGCGAGGCAGGTTGACCAGATCCAGCGTCGAGACGCGGAACATCTGTCCGGCGCCTTCGGCGTCCGAGGCAGTAATGATTGGCGTGTTGATCCAGAGGAATCCGCGCTCGTGGAAATAGCGGTGAATGGCCTTGGCGATGCAGTCGCGCACGCGCGCCACGGCGCCGAACGTGTTCGTGCGCGCGCGCAAGTGGGCTACTTCGCGCAGGAATTCCATGGTGTGCGCCTTGGGCTGGATCGGATAGGTCTCCGGATCGTCAACCCAGCCGACGACTTCAACCTTCGAGGCCTGGATTTCGAAACTCTGGCCTTTGCCCTGCGAGGGCACCAGCGTGCCGGTCGCCACGACGGCGCAACCGGCGGTCAATTTGGCGATTTCGTCGACATAGTTGCCAAGCGTGTTTTGCGCGACGACCTGGATCGGGTTGAAGCACGACCCATCGCCGACGTTTACGAAGGACAGCCCGGCCTTGGAATCGCGCCGTGTGCGCACCCAGCCTTTTACGGTGACTTCGCTGTCGGCGGCGATTTTGCCGGACAATGCTTGCTTGACGCTGACTACGGACATACCTTGAAACTCCTGGAAATTCGCCCAAGTTCTGATCAGTACGTGCTTAGGCCCGTCATTCCCGCGCAGGCGGGAATCCATTTTGATCCGGTTTTTCGCAACAAGAACAAGAACTGGATTCCCGCCTGCGCAGGTATGACGAGAAAATGGGTTTGGCCGTGAATGATAGCCGAATCGCACGACCTCGCGACTTGCCGCCTGATAGAATAAGGCCCATGAACATTCAGTTGACCGACGCCGCGCGCACGCGCATGCGCAACTTCCTGGCCGATCAGCCCGGTGCGGTCGGCGTGCGTTTTGGCGTGCGCAAGACCGGGTGTTCCGGATATGCCTACACCGTCGATATTGCCGAAAGTGTCGACCCGGGCGATCAAGTCGTCGAGCGCGACGGCATCAAGTTGGTCGTCGATGCCAAGAGTGCGGCCATGGTCGACGGCACCGAAATCGATTTCGCCCGTAACGGTCTGAATACGTCGTTCGTGTTCAGGAATCCAAACGTCACCGGCGAATGTGGTTGCGGCGAAAGTTTCACCGTCGATCCGATCGCCTAGCCGACCATGGCGATGAGCGGCCAGTCGCGCGGATATTCGCCAATCAATCTGCGCGAGAAACTCGAACGCTTCCGCGATCACTGGGCGCCGCGCGTGATCGCGCAGATGAACGATTATCAATTCAAACTGGCCCGCATTCAGGGCGAGTTCGTCTGGCACAGCCATGCCGACACCGATGAAGTCTTTATCGTCGTCGATGGCGAAATGGCGATCGAATTCCGCGACGGTAGCGTGCGGCTCAAAACCGGCGAATTGTTCGTCGTACCCAAAGGCGTCGAGCACAAGCCACGCGCTGCCAGTGAGTGCAAGATCATGCTGGTGGAGCCGCGTGGCGTGGTCAATACAGGCGCGCACGGCGGCGCGCTGACCGCGCCGAATGATGTCTGGGTCTGATTCAACCGCCTGACGGCGTTGGCACTGGCGCCGCCAGGCAAAATCCGGTTGCGCCAACGCCCTGATTCCACTACCATTCGCGCCCCTTCGTTCGGGCCATGCCTGCGAAGACCTTGCCTCACCGCGCCGCGGGAGGCTGTTGCAACGGGATTTTCCGCTGCGATATCCACAAGGAGACAAAATGCGTCACTACGAGATCGTGTTTCTGGTCCACCCTGACCAGAGCGAGCAGGTGCCTGCGATGATCGAGCGCTACAAGACGCTGATCGAAGGCGACAACGGCAAGATCCATCGCCTCGAAGACTGGGGCCGTCGCCAACTGGCGTATCCGATAGAGAACCTGGCCAAGGCGCACTATGTGATGTTGAACATCGAGTGCGGCGCCGAAGTGCTCAAGGAACTCGAATCCGGCTTTCGTTTCAATGACGCAGTGTTGCGTCACCTCATTCTCTCCCGTGAAGGTGCCGAGACTGAGCAGTCGCTGATTCTGAAGAACAAGGACGAGAAGGGCAGCCGCCGTCGCGACGACGAGGGCTTCGGATTTACCGGCAACGACGAGCCGCCGCCGCGGCGCGATCGCGAACCGCGTGGCGAACGCGAACCGCGTTCCTACGAAAACGATGCCGAATAAGCCAGGAGCCTGATCATGTCGAAATTCTATCGCCGCAGAAAATATTGCCGTTTCACCGCCGAGGGCGTGACCGAGATCGATTACAAGGATCTCAACACCCTGCGTCAGTACATCAGCGAGACCGGCAAGATCGTGCCGAGCCGCATTACCGGGACCAAAGTGCGTTTCCAGCGCCAGTTGACCCAGGCGATCAAGCGCGCGCGCTTCCTCGCCTTGCTGCCGTACTGCGACAACCACAACCACTGAGCATCGTTGTCGCGCTATGCGCGACACCACGCGTTGCTCGCTCCCGCGTTGCCCGCGATGGGGGAGAGGGAGTCGAACGAACAATGCAATACGAACCTTGTCTCCCGACGGCTGTCGGAGCGGGGTATGAAAATTCGGACAGCCACCGCTGCGCCGGCATGCCGACGCTAACGAATTGGAGAACACCATGGAACTCATTCTTCTGCAGAAAGTGAAAAATCTCGGCAATCTGGGCGACAAAGTCCGGGTCAAGCCGGGCTACGGTCGCAATTTCCTCGTGCCGCAGGGCATGGCTGTGCGCGCCAACGAAGCCAATCTCGCGCAGTTCGAACAACGACGCGCCGAGTACGAAGCCAAGGCCAACCAGACGCTTGCGGCGGCGGAAACGCGCAAGGCTGCCTTCGACGATGCCAGCATCACCATCAAGGCGAACGCCAGCATGGAAGGAAAGCTGTTCGGTTCGGTCGGGCCGCGCGAAATTGCCGAAGCATTCAGCGCCGCCGGCCAGCCGTTGGAAAAGAGCGAAGTCGTGATGGGAGAAGGCACGATTCGCCATACCGGCGAATTCGACGTCGAAATCCATCTGCATGCCGATGTGCATACCAGCGTCAAGGTGATCGTTCTCGCCGACGAATAGTCGCATCGCTTTCATCGTGAAACGAAAAAAGGGCGCTTTCGGGCGCCCTTCTTTTTTCCATTCCTGTACGCAAACGTGAAAAGCGCAGGTTGGAATTCAAGCATCGTCAAAACAAGCTTTCGCTTGTGACCGTTCGTCGCCTCACAGTTTATCCACAGAGTTGTTGTATCGTCGCGTGAGACGCAAGCCGGTATCATGTCCAGGTTGATGAAGACGTTTATCGAGACGCGACATGGCTGCAGTTCCTGATCGTCTGTTCCCGCCGCGCACCGATGCGCTGCGGGTGCCGCCGCATTCCATCGATGCCGAGCAGGCCGTGCTTGGCGGGTTGATGCTCGACGAACACGCCTGGGAACGCATTGCCGACAAGCTCGACGAGGACGATTTCTATCGCAAGGATCATCGCCTGATCTATCGCGCGATCGGCGAACTGTCGAACAAGGACATGCCGTGCGACGCGGTGACGCTGGGCGAATGGTTCGAGTCCAACGGCCTGGCCGAACTGGTCGGCGGTTCCAACTACGTGATCCAGCTGGCCAACGCCACGCCGAGCGCCGCGAATATCGTGGCCTATGCCGGCATCGTGCGCGAGAAGTCGATGCTGCGCCAGCTGATCGATGCCGGCACCGAAGATCACCGGCGACGGCTTCCAGCCGGAAGGGCGCAGCACGCAGGAAATGCTCGAAGGCGCCGAACAGAAAGTGTTCCGCATCGCCGAATCCGGCGCGCGCGGGCGCAAGGGTTTCGTGCCCATGCGCGCGGCGGTCAAGGAAGCGTTCCAGATCCTGCACCAGCGCTACGAGAGCCAGGGCACGGTCACCGGGCTGGCCACCGGATTCGAGGATCTCGACGAAAAGACCGCCGGACTTGCAGCCGTCCGATCTGATCATCGTCGCGGCGCGCCCGTCGATGGGCAAGACCGCGTTGGCGGTGAACATGGCCGAACATGCAGCGCTCAAATCGAAGAAGGCGGTGGCGATTTTCTCGATGGAAATGTCGGCGTCGCAGCTTGGCGTTTCGTCTGATTTCCTCGCTCGGCCGCATCAACCAGCAACATCTGCGCACCGGCGATATCAAGGAAGAGGAATGGCCGCGCGTCACCTCGGCGATCTCGCTGCTGTCGGACGCCAAGATCTTCATCGACGACACGCCGGCGCTGTCGCCGGGCGAATTGCGCGCGCGCGCGCGCCGCCTCAAGCGCGAGCACGATCTGGGCTTGATCGTGATCGACTACCTGCAACTGATGCAGGTGCCCGGAAACAAGGAGAATCGCGCCACCGAAATTTCAGAAATATCGCGTGGACTCAAGGCGCTGGCCAAGGAACTGGACATTCCCGTGATCGCGCTGTCGCAGCTCAACCGCTCGCTCGAACAGCGCACCGACAAGCGTCCGGTGATGAGCGACCTGCGCGAATCCGGCGCCATCGAGCAGGATGCCGACGTGATCCTGTTCATCTATCGCGACGAAGTCTACAACAAGGACTCGCCGAAAAAGGGCACGGCCGAAATCATCATCGGCAAGCAGCGCAACGGCCCGATCGGCGTCGTCAGTCTCACCTTCCTCGGTCAATACACAAAGTTCGAAAATTTTGCGTCGAATGATTACGCCTCCGAGTATGAGTGAATCCGGAATGGCGATCGACCGGCGCAGTCGTCGTGATTGCCCGGGCTTTCGGATGCTCGTGTTTGGTGCAGGAGGCGCCAACGACGCGCGCGAGCGCGTCGGGAGCCGGGCCGAATTGACTTCGGCCCGGGCGACGCGAAAGTTGCGGCATGGATGCCCAACCTATCGGATGGCCGTGTTTGGCGCAGGAAGCGCCAACGACGCGCGCAAGCGCGTCGGGAGCCGGGCCGAATTGACATCGGCCCGGGCGACGCGAAAGTTGCGGCATGGATGCCCAACCTATCGGATGGCCGTGTTTGGCGCAGGAAGCGCCAACGACGCGCGCAAGCGCGTCGGGAGCCGGGCCGAATTGACATCGGCCCGGGCGACGCGAAAGTTGCGGCATGGATGCCCAACGTATCGGATGGCCGTGTTTGGTGCAGGAAGCGCCAACGACGCGCGCGAGCGCGTCGGGAGCCGGGCCGAATTGACATCGGCCCGGGCGACGCGAAAGTTGCGGCATGGATGCCCAACCTTTCGCATAAACAAATGAGCCGCGCCGCCCAAGCCACCATCCATCTCGGTGCGATGCGCCGAAATCTCGCACGTGTGCGCGAGATTGCACACGGCGCGCAAGTCATGGCGATCGTAAAGGCCGACGCCTACGGTCACGGGCTCGAACGCACTGCGCGTGCGCTCAACGATGCCGACGCGTTTGGAGTCGCTGCGATCGGCGATGGATTGCGTCTGCGTGCAGCGGCGCTCGCGCATCGAATCGTGGTGCTTTCGGGGTTGGACGAAGCCGCAGATCTTTCGGAATTCCGACGCCTGCATCTGGACGCGGTGATTCATCACGAGGCGCAACTTGCCTGGCTTGAAGCCGATCGTGACCCACGTCCGATGCGGGTCTGGCTCAAGCTCGATACCGGGATGCACCGTCTCGGCTTTGCGCCGGAACGTGCTGCGGAGATCTTCGCGCGTTTGCGCGCGCTGCCGAATGTCGACCCGGATATCGCGCTGATGACGCACTTCGCGGCATCCGATGAATTCGACAATGTCCTGACGGCACGGCAGATCGCGCGTTTCGAGGCGGCGACTGCGCAATTGCCCGGTCCGCGCGCGCTGGCCAATTCGGCTGCCGTACTTGGTTGGCCACCATCGCATGGCGACTGGGTAAGAATTGGCGGTTTGCTTTACGGTTTGTCCGTCGTCGCCGGCAAGAGCGGAGTTGACCTTGGCTATGAACCCGCGATGACACTGTCCACCAAGCTGATATCGGTGAATCGCGTACAACGCGGCGAACGCATTGGATACGCCGCGACCTGGGAATGTCCGGAAGACATGCCAGTCGGCGTCGCCGCCATCGGATACGGCGATGGTTATCCGCGCAGCGCCGCGTCCGGAACGCCGGTGCTGATCGATGGCCGACGCGCCGCCATCGTCGGCCGCGTTTCCATGGACTTGATCGCGATCGACTTGCGCAACGTCCCCAGGGCACAGGTCGGCGATCGCGTCGTGCTCTGGGGTCGGAACCTGCCGATCGAAGAAGTCGCTGATTGTGCGGGAACAATTTCCTACGACCTGACCTGCGGCATGACCAAACGCGTGCTGTTCGTGGAGGATGACGACTGATGGCCAAAGCCAGAACCGCCTACGTCTGCAATCAATGCGGTGCCGACTACACGAAATGGCAAGGCCAGTGCGAGGCGTGCGGGGCGTGGAATTCGTTGAGCGAATTCGTGGTCGAGGCGGCCAGGGCCGGTGCGGTCAAGCGCAGCGGTTATGCCGGCGCTGCGGCGCGGCCGGAAATTGTCGATCTCATCTCCGTTGCTGCGTTGGCGGAAGTGCGTACGTCTGTCGGCATCGGCGAACTGGATCGCGTACTTGGCGGCGGCTTGGTGGATGGCTCGGTGGTGCTGGTTGGCGGCGATCCCGGAATCGGCAAATCGACATTGTTGTTGCAGACGCTCGGTGGGCTCGGTGAGCGTCGCCGCAGCTTGTACGTCAGTGGCGAAGAGTCGCTGGCACAGATTGCGTCGCGCGCGCAGCGTCTGGGTCTTCCACTGGAGCCGTTGCGCTGCCTGGCCGAGACGTGCATCGAGCGCATCGTTGAAATCGCGGCGAAGGACAAGCCGCGGGTGCTGGTCATCGATTCGATCCAGACGATCTGGACGGAAACGCTCACGGCGGCGCCAGGTTCCGTGAGTCAGGTGCGCGAATCGGCCGCGCGCCTGGTGCGCTATGCGAAGGAAACCGGCACCAGTATTTTTCTCGTTGGTCATGTGACCAAGGAGGGCGGCATCGCCGGTCCGCGCGTGCTCGAACACATGGTCGATGCGGTGTTGTATTTCGAGGGCGAGTCGGGCAGCCGCTTTCGCGTACTGCGCGCGTTCAAGAATCGCTTCGGCGCGGTCAACGAACTGGGCGTGTTTGCGATGGGCGACAAGGGCCTGCGCGAAGTGCCGAATCCATCGGCGATTTTTCTTTCCGCACACAGCGGACCGACACCGGGCAGTGCGGTGATGGTCACACGCGAAGGTACGCGTCCCTTGCTGGTTGAAGTGCAGGCGCTGGTGGATCAGTCGTCCCTCGGCAATCCGCGCCGCGTCGCGCTCGGGCTGGAACAGAATCGGCTGGCGATGCTGCTTGCGGTGCTGCACCGGCATGGCGGTTTCGCCGTGTACGACCAGGACGTATTCGTCAACGTGGTAGGCGGCATTCGCGTGCAGGAAACCGCGGCCGATTTGCCTGTGTTGCTTGCCGTGTTGTCGAGTTTTCGCGATCAGCCACTGCCGGAAAAACTCGTTGCGTTCGGCGAGGTGGGCCTGTCCGGCGAAATCCGTCCCGTACCCAACGGCGAGGAACGCCTGAAAGAAGCTGCAACACACGGTTTTCTCAAAGCCATCGTGCCGAAGGCAAATGCGCCTAAAAAGAGAAAAATGGGAGAAATGGAAATTGTCGCAGTGGAGCGACTGAGCGACGCGCTGGCTGCGGTGATGTGAGCGGTGCGAAACCAGATGATCCTTGACATGTGTCGGCGATGCTCGACAATCCGATCACTCGATATCAGGGGAAGGACAATGGATTTTCGTTTGAGGCACGTCATGCTGGCGGCAATCGCCATGCTGATCGGTGCGTGTTCGACAGTGAGCACGATCAGTTCGACGCAGCCCGGCACTACGCTTGCGATCAAGGGCAGGAACCTGAGTTTGCCGGCCCGGGAAAATCTGAAAGGCACGAGTTTCGGAAACTACGAGTTCAAGGCCGTGGATGCGGAAGATCCACCGCTTTTCGGAATTCTGCCTATGAAGTTCAAGGGAGGACATCTGGCGGCGGACATTATCCTGTTTGCGCCCGCGGCTTTTTTTAATCTGCGTCAGGCGTTCCCGTACTACCAGATTGATGTCAGGGATGGCGTCATCCGTTACAAGAACAAGCGTACGGATGTCTGGATCGACTACAAGCCGAAACCCGAAGAGTCCGCGCGCGCGCAAAATTACTACAACGCCAAGGCTGCTCCGCAGTAGCCCGGCAAGAAAGTATTGAAGCAGACTGCTTCGATTTACCCCAGCGCCGACAATTCCCGATTCAGCAACGCGGGATCGCCCAGGTTCAATTCCACCAGGCGCTTGAGCTGGGCGAAGCTGTCCAGGTCGATCTTCTGCCACTGGAAGCCGATGCGGTGCGGCATGACGTGCGCGGTAATGACACCCATGCTGATGATGACACTGTTGTTGATGCGCAAGTCCATGCGGTAGTGCGTGCCGGTTTTGCCGTTCCATGCCGGTGGATGTTCGATCAGCACGCCTTTCAGCGAGATATCGACCAGTTTCGATTCCCACATCGCCTTGTCCGAATACAGTTTCACCGTGCCATCGAAGTTGAAACGATGGAAGCGGCGGCGTTCGGCGTGGTCGGCATCCTGGTTCATGGACGGATTCTGCACAGCGGCGGCGGGGCAATCAAGCCACGCGTTGGAGCACCACTTCCAACACGAAGCGGCTGCCGAAATAGGCCAGAAGCAGCAATACCATTCCGGCCAGGGTCAGTCGCACGGCGCGGCGTCCCCGCCAGCCATAACGTCGGCGCCCGAACAGCAACGCCCCGAACACGATCCAGGCGGCAATGGAAAGCACGGTTTTTTGCACCAGATGCTGGGTGAACAGATTGGCGACGAAGAGAATTCCGCTCAGCAGCGTCAACGTCAACAGCGCAAATCCCGAGGCAATAAGCTGAAACATCAACGTCTCGGTCAAAGTCAGCGGCGGCAACGCGGTGACGATGCCGTCGAACCTGCGCTTGCGCAGCGCGTGTTCCTGCAGCGAGAGCAGGATCGCGAGCACGGCGGCCACACTGAGCACGCTGAACGCGAGCAGGGCAAATGTCACATGCAGCTTGATCTGCCAGTCGATTGGCGATGGATGAGTGGGCGGGGCAACGAAAATGTCGACAAGCAACAGGGTTGCCGCCAGAGGGAACACGATCACACCCAATGTCGCGACGGGACGCAGCAGATTCACCAACAGACACAGCGCCGCGATGCATGCGCTGACCAGTGACAGCGCGGCAAAAAAGTGCAAATCAACTCCGCCGCGATGCACCCCCAGGATAATCGTTGCGTGAATGGCCACGGCGATTGTTGCCAGACTCAATCCGCAGATTCGCGGCAAGTCGCGGCCGTGCAACAAGGGCATGACCAGCATTAGCGCGCTGGCCAGGTACAGCATGATTGCAATTGCCGCGAGTAGGTCCATGAGCATGCGGTTAGTTTGGCATAGTTGGGAATGCAGCCGGTAGCGGGTAACCGGGAGCCGGGTATGGGGGGGCGGGAATCGGGAAAATCAGGGGCCCGTCATTCCGGGGCCGCGCAGAGGCACCGGAATGACGGGCTCGTGCATTAAATTCACGTCTTCGCGCGTCGTCAGGCTCCGCTATAATTGGCGGCCCACCCGTTTCCGATACGACGACCATGCTCGAATCGCTGAGCCAACGACTGTCTTCCACCATCGACCGCCTGCGCGGTCGGGCGCGCCTGACCGAAGCGAATATCCGCGAAGCTTTGCGTGAAGTCCGCATCGCATTGCTTGAAGCCGACGTCGCATTGCCCGTGGTGCAGGCGTTGATTCAGCGCGTGCAAGTGCGTGCCGTGGGTCAGGAGGTGCTGAAGAGTCTGACGCCGGGTCAGGCGCTGGTCAAAGTCGTGCGCGACGAGTTGACTGCGGTAATGGGCACGGCCAACAGCGAGTTGAATCTGAATTGTCCGGCGCCGGCGGTTGTGTTGATGGCGGGTTTGCAAGGCGCGGGCAAGACCACCAGTGTCGCGAAGTTGGCGTTGCTGCTGAAGAACAAGAAGCGAAAAAAAGTGATGGTGGTGAGTTGCGACGTTTATCGTCCCGCCGCTATCGAGCAATTGCGCACGCTGGCCGGGCAGGTCGATGTGCTGTTTCATCCCAGCGCAGCCGATCAGGATCCCGTCGCCATTGCCAGATCCGCAGTCGATGCGGCGCGCAAGAATTTTGCCGACGTGTTGCTGGTCGATACGGCCGGCCGCCTGTCAATCGATGTGCAAATGATGGCCGAGATCAAGGCGCTGCACGCGGCGCTCGATCCGATTGAAACCATGTTCGTGGTCGATGCGATGACTGGCCAGGATGCGGCGACCACGGCCAAGGCATTTGCCGATGCGCTGCCGTTGACGGGTGTCATCCTGACCAAGACCGATGGCGATGCGCGCGGTGGAGCGGCGCTGTCGGTGCGCTACATCACCGGTCGCCCGATCAAGTTCATTGGCGTGAGCGAAAAGCCCGACGGGATCGAGGCCTTCCATCCGGATCGTATTGCCCAGCGCATTCTGGGCATGGGCGATGTGCTGTCGCTGGTTGAACAGGTCGAACAGAACGTCGACCGCGAAAAGGCGCAAAAGCTGGCCGAAAAGGTCATGAAAGGCAAGCGCTTCGACATGAACGACATGCGCGATCAATTGCAGCAGATGTTGAGTATGGGCGGACTTTCCTCGTTGATCGACAAGCTGCCGGGCGTGGGCAAGTTGTCCGAGCAGGTCAAGTCCAAGGTCAACGACAGGGAGGTCAAGCACATGGTGGCCATCATCTCATCGATGACTGCCAGGGAGCGCCGCCATCCGGACCTGCTCAAGGGTTCGCGCAAGGCGCGCATCGCCCGTGGCTCCGGAACCCAGCCTGCTGACGTGAACCGTCTGCTCAAGCAGTTCATGCAGATGGAGAAGATGATGTCGAAGATGCGCAATGGCGGTATGAAAGGGCTTATGCGCCAGATGAAGGGCGCAATGGGCGGTGGGTTGCCGCCTGGCGGCATGCCGATGCGATGAGGGACGAAAACCGTCCTAACCCTTTATTTTTCGGCAATTCCCGCTACAATACGCAGCTCCCAAGGCGGCCGGTCTCATCGAGACGGTCGGGCCTTGCCGGTTTCGTCAATTCTCGAGTAAAGACAATGGTCAAGATTCGCCTGTCCCGTGGCGGCGCCAAGGGGCGTCCGTTCTATCACATCATCGTTGCCGACGAGCGCAATGCGCGCGATGGCCGCAATATCGAGCGCGTGGGTTTCTTCAATCCCATCGCTACCGGCAAGGAAGTGCGCCTGCAGATGGATACCGATCGGGTGAAAACCTGGGTATCGAAAGGTGCGCAAATGACCGCCAAAGTACGCTCGTTGTTCAAGGAAGCCGGCAAGCAGGCCGAAGCGGCCTGATTACAGGTTTTAGTGCGCCGTCGTGACGGCAGATCGACGCTTGGTGGTCGGCAGGATCGTCGGCTTGCATGGAGTCTCCGGCGGCATAAAGCTGGAATCGTTTACTGAGCCGCGCACCCGGATTTTTTCGTATCGACCCTGGATGTTGAAAACGTCCAACGGCGATATCGAATGTGATGGCGCCACTGGCCGCGAACTCGGCAAGGGCGTCGTTGGAAAACTGCCCGGCATCGACGATCGCGACACGGCCGCAGGGCTGATTGGCGCATCGATCGAAGTCTGGCGATCGTCGTTGCCGAAGCCCAAAGCCGGCGAAGTTTACTGGGCGGATCTGGAAGGACTCGACGTCACCACCGCACAGGGCGTCGCGCTTGGAAAGATCAGCCACGTGTTTTCGACCGGTGCGAACGATGTGTTGGTGGTCCGGGATGATTTACGCGAGCGCATGATCCCGTTCATACGACCGCAATTCGTGCAGGACGTTGATCTGGAATCAGGACGAGTCACCGTAGACTGGGATCCGGATTTCTAACGCGATCAGGGAAGAGCGCAAAGGCTCGCTAATTTCAATGCGCATCGACGTTGTCACGCTGTTTCCCGATTTTGTCGGCGCCTGCGCCGGGATCGGGGTGGTGGGTCGGGCGCAGGAGCGCGGGCTGCTGCAGGTGCAGTCGTGGAACCCTCGCGACTATGCCCTGGATGCCTACCGGCGAGTGGACGAACGTCCCTTCGGCGGCGGCCCTGGAATGGTCATGCTGATCGATCCGTTGCGTGCCGCAATCAGCGCAGCGCGTGGCGCAGATCGATTACCGGCGAAAACGATTTATCTGAGTCCGCAGGGAACGCGGCTCACGCAGGACAAGGTGGCGGAATTTGCTCAGCGTGATCGGGTGATTCTGTTGTGTGGACGCTACGAAGGTGTGGATGAGCGCCTTCTCGCACATGAGGTCGACGAGGAGATCTCGATCGGCGACTACGTGTTGTCGGGTGGAGAGCTTGCCGCCGCAGTGTTGATCGATGCGATCGGCAGGTTGCAGCACGGAGCCCTGAACGACGCCGAGTCGGCAGCGCAGGATTCATTTTCGGACGGATTGCTGGATTTCCCCCACTTCACCCGTCCGGAGCGGCATGAATTGGGCGATGTGCCTGCCGTATTGACGTCCGGCGACCATGCCGCAATCCGGCGCTGGCGGCGCAAACAAGCGCTTGGACGCACCTGGCAACGGCGTCCGGATCTGCTTGAGAAGTTAAAGTTGAATCTAGAAGACGAAAAATATTTGCTTGAATATCAAAAAGATATAAAAAACCAGTAAAACCGCCCATAGATGCGGCCAAACATCTGCGTATAATTCCGACCCAGAGTGAACAGTCCCATGAATCTCCTACAGCAATTCGAAGCCGAACAAGCAACCCGCTCACTGCCCGATTTCGGGCCGGGCGATACGGTTGTGGTCAACGTGAAAGTGAAGGAAGGCAACCGCGAACGCGTGCAGGCCTATGAAGGTGTCTGCATCGCAAAAAAGAACGCCGGCCTGAATTCCGCATTCACGGTCCGCAAGATTTCCCACGGTACCGGCGTCGAGCGCGTGTTCCAGTCGCACAGCCCGGCAATCGATTCGGTTACGCTCAAGCGCCGCGGCAAGGTGCGTGGCGCGAAGCTGTATTACCTGCGCGGCTTGACCGGCAAGGCGGCACGTATCAAGGAAGACCTGGGCAAATCGATCGGCAAGAACTAACTGATGCCGCGACCGCAACGGTCGCCGGCAAGTACCCTCTTGGAGCATCGAGTCGCGTCTGTGCTCCTCGTCCAAAGCGACCGCTGGAAACGGCGGTCGCTTTGTCTTTGTTGGCGTTTGCGTTCTTGATATCAGGCTAACGGGGCGGCCGTCCATGGCGGCGAGTCGTTTGAGCCCGCGAAGAAAAGCACCCGCACCTTTACCGCTTCCCGATTTTCGGTCCTGCCTTGAAAACCCTGCACATCGGCCGCATTCGGTGGGCAGGCTTTTTTCAGGAACGCACCCATGACCGCTGCCACCGAAACCCACAAGTTTGAAGCTGAAGTCGCCCAGGTCCTGCATCTGGTGACGCATTCACTGTATTCGCACAAGGAAATTTTCCTGCGCGAGCTGATTTCCAATGCTGCCGATGCTTGCGACAAATTGCGTTTTGCCGCCATCGCCAATCCGGAGTTGATTGCTGGGGACGCTGATCTGCATGTCGATGTGAGCGTCGACAAGGATGCGCGCACCATCACCATCTGCGACAACGGTATTGGCATGAGCCGGGACGAAGTGGTTGCCAATATCGGCACGATCGCCAGTTCCGGAACACGCAAGTTTCTCGAAACGCTTTCGGCTGAGCAAAAGGCCGACGCCAATTTGATCGGCCAATTCGGAGTCGGCTTCTATTCAGCCTTCGTCGTCGCCGACAAGGTTTCGTTGATCACGCGTCGCGCCGGCGATGGCGCGGACGCGGGCGTGCGCTGGGAATCGAACGGAACCGGCGAATACACGCTGGAAAATCTGGGCGACGCCCCGCGTGGCACGTCAGTAACCCTGCACCTGAAAGCCGATGAAGACGAGTTTCTGCAGGACTGGCAATTGCGCAGCCTGATCGCACGCTATTCGGATCACATCGGCTTCCCGATCCGGATGAGAAAGCAGGGCGAAGATGGAAAAGCCACGGAAGAATGGGAAGCGGTCAATCAGGCGTCGGCACTCTGGACCCGTCCGAAAACCGAGCTGAGCGACGAGGACTACCAGAATTTCTACAAGCACATCGCGCACGATTTCAACGATGCACTGGCGTGGACGCACAATCGCGTCGAAGGCAACCAGAACTTCACGTCGCTGCTGTATATCCCGTCGAAATCGCCGTTCGACATGCTCATGGGCGGGCGCGACGAGCGCAAGGGGCTCAAGCTCTACGTCAAACGCGTATTCATCATGGACGCGGCCGAACAATTGCTGCCGGCGTACCTGCGTTTCGTGCGCGGCGTGATCGATTCGGACGATCTTCCGCTCAATGTCAGCCGCGAAATCCTGCAGCAGAACCGCAATCTCGAAAAGCTGCGCGCAGCCTGTACGCGGCGTGTGCTCGATTTGCTCGATCGCCTGGCCAAGGACGAACCGGAGAAATTCGCCACGTTCTGGACGCAATTCGGCACCACGTTCAAGGAAGGCATGGCCGAAGATTTCGCCAACAAGGAGCGTATTGCCAAGCTGCTGCGCTTCGCCTCGACGAAATCCGAAGGCGCCGCGCAGACCGTTTCGCTGGACGACTACATTGGCCGCATGCAGGCCGATCAGGAGTCGATCTATTACCTCACTGCCGATGGCTACGCGGCGGCCAAGGGCAGCCCGCAACTCGAAGCGTTGAAAGCGCGCGATATCGAGGTGCTGCTGATGTACGACCGCATCGACGACTGGATGGCGAGCTATCTGACCGACTACGCCGACAAGAAGTTGCGCAACGTTGCGAAAGGCGATCTGGGTCTGGGCAAGCGCAGCGGCGAAGACGCCGAAAAACGCGAACAGATCGAAAAAGCCGCCGAAGGTGTGGTCAAGAAATTGAAGGACCTGCTCGGCGAGCGCGTGCGCGACGTGCGTGTCAGCGAGCGCCTGACCGATTCGCCGTCATGCCTCGTGTTCGATGAAAACGACATGGGTCTGGCCATGCAACGTTTGCTCAAGCAAGCCGGCCACGAAGTGCCGGCGAGCAAGCCGATCCTGGAGATCAATCCGGAACACCCGTTGCTCGGTCGGCTGCAAACCGAATCCGATCCGCAGCATGCGCAAGATCTGGGGCTGCTGTTGCTGGATCAGGCGCAATTGCTCGAAGGCGTGGCGCTGGAAGACCCAGCCGCGTACGTTCGTCGCGTCAACGCCTTGTTGGCACCGGCTGCCGGCTGAAATTTGTGTCGGGGGAGGCTGTCGTCTTTCCCGCGCAATCATTCGCAGCTACAACATCGACTTGAGGCGATACAGCGCTTCGAGCGCTTCGCGCGGCGCCAACGCATCGGGATCCAGCTTCGCCAGCGCCGTTTCGGCGGCGCTGGGGTGCGGCGCCGAAAACAGCCCAAGTTGCGGTGAGCTGGCTTGGGGCTTCGTCGCGGGCGCGTCACTGGAATGTAGGCGTTCGAGTTGACCCAGATAGTCGCGTGCTTGCGCAATCACGGCTTTTGGCAAACCCGCCAGCGCGCCGACCTGCAATCCGAAACTTCGGTTGGCCGGGCCGTCCTTGACCGCATGCATGAATACGAGTTCTTCGCCGTATTCGATGGCGTCCAGATGCACATTCTCGATGTCCGCATACTCCGCAGAGAGATCCGTCAGCTCGAAGTAATGCGTCGCGAAGAGGCAGAAAGCGCGATTGTGCGTGGCTAGATGCACGGCGCAGGCACGGGCGAGCGAAAGTCCGTCATAGGTCGACGTGCCGCGACCGATTTCGTCCATGAGCACCAGGCTCGACGGCGTAGCATTGTGCAGAATGTTCGCGGTCTCGCTCATCTCGACCATGAACGTGGATTGCCCGCGCGACAGATCGTCGCCTGCGCCGATGCGCGTGAAAATGCGGTCCACCGGACCGATCACGGCACTGTCCGCGGGCACGAAACTGCCGATGTGCGCCAGTAGCACGATCAGCGCAGTCTGGCGCATGTAGGTCGACTTGCCGCCCATGTTCGGGCCGGTGACGATCAGCATGCGACGGCTGTCGTCGAGCAATACATCGTTGGGCTCGAATGGTTCGCTGCGCACTTGCTCGACGACAGGATGACGGCCGCGCAAAATCCGGATGCCGGATGTCACGCTCAATTCGGGGGCCTTCCAGTTCAACGCGTCGGCGCGCTCGGACAGGTTGGCGAGCACATCAACTTCGGCGATCGCCTGCGCAGCCTGTTTTAGGGGCTGCAGGCGCTCGCCGAGAAAATCGAGCAGATTTTCGTACAAGGCGTGTTCGCGCATCAACGCGCGTTCGCGCGCCGACAGCACCTTGTCCTCGAATGCCTTGAGTTCCTCGGTGATGTAGCGCTCGGCATTCTTGGTTGTCTGGCGACGCGTGTAGTGCGTCGGTGCACGTTCGGCCTGGCCCTTGCTGATCTCGATGTAGTACCCGTGCACGCGGTTGTAGCCGACCTTCAGCGTGGCGATACCGCTCGCTGCCTTTTCGCGTTCCTCGAACTGGATCAGGAATTGATCGGCATTCGTCGCCAACGCGCGCAGTTCGTCGAGTTGTGCATCGAAGCCATCGCGAATTGCGCCGCCGTCGCGCAGCAGTGCGGGTGGTTGATCGGGCAGGGCAACGCGCAAGTGCTCCGCGGTTTCTCGATGTTCGCCGAGTCGATCAAGCAAGTTGCGAAGCAAGGGACTGTCGCATTCCGAGAGCGCGTCAGCCAACATTGGCGCGGCAAGCAGTCCATCGCGCAACGTCGACAAGTCGCGCGGCCGCGCCGAACGCAGTGCCACACGTGCGAGGATGCGTTCCAGATCGCCGATGCCGCGCAGCACTTCACGCAACGGTTCACATCGGCGTTGTCCGATCAGGGTGTCGAGGGCCTGATAGCGTTGTTGTAAAACCGTCTGATCGCGCAACGGTCGATGCAACCAGCGGCGCAGGCTGCGGGCGCCCATCGGCGTGATCGTGTTGTCGAGCACGCCGAGCAGCGTGTGTTCGCTGCGCCCGCCGGGATGCGTATCCAGTTCCAGATTGCGGCGCGTCGATGCGTCCAGCACGACGGTGTCGCTTGCAAGCTCTACCGCCAGGCCGCTCAGATGCGGCAACTGCGACTTTTGCGTTTCCTTGATGTAGCCCAACAGGCAGCCCGCCGCGGCAATCGCCAGCGACATTTCCTGACAACCGAACCCGCTCAGATCTTGCGTGCCGAAAAACCGGCACAATTCGCGTTGTGCGGTTTGCGCATCGAACTGCCACGGCAAGCGTTTGCGCAGGCCCGGCAGCTCGGCAACGAATGCGGGCCATGCGACATCTTCGCCGACCAGTGTTTCCGCGGGCGCAAGGCGTGCCAGTTCCGAAGCGAGTGCTTCGACACTGGATGCCTCGCTAAGGAGGAAGCGCCCGCCGGCAAGATCGACCCACGCCAGACCGTATTGACCGGCCGTCGTTTTGCCGCCGCAGGCAATCGCCAGCAGCAGGTTGTCGCGTCGTTCTTCGAGCAATGCCGCGTCGGTTACCGTGCCCGGCGTGATCACGCGTACGACCTTGCGCTCGACCAATCCTTTGGCCAGCGCCGGATCGCCGATCTGCTCGCAAATCGCAACCGACTCGCCGAGCCGGATCAACTTTGCCAGATAGCCTTCGACGGCGTGGTAAGGCACGCCAGCCATGGGAATCGGCGCGCCGGCCGAAGCGCCACGCTGGGTCAGGGTGATGCCGAGCAGTCGCGCCGCCTTGCGCGCGTCGTCGTAAAACAACTCGTAGAAATCGCCCATGCGGAAAAACACCAGCGTGTCCGGATATTCCGCCTTGGTCGACAGATACTGGCGCATCAGGGGGGTGTGTTCTTGCGACGATTTTGGCATCGCAAGTGGTTGAGTATTCAATATATCGCTCTCATGAAAATCGTCGTACGCCGACGCTTCGGCGCTATCTCGACGATGTTGCTGGTCAATGCAGGCGGCACGTAGCTTAGCAGCAGTGACATGGCCAGTTAACGGTGAAAGTCCACGATCGGAGTTGACCGATTTTCATATTTCTATTATTCTAGAAATATGAAATTAAAAGACGCGCTGGCTTGCCTGAATGCTCTCGCCCAGGAACACCGCCTGAGTGTGTTTCGCCTGCTCGTGCAGGCCGGTGACGCCGGCATGGCGGTCGGCGAACTTGCTGCAGCCACCGGAATGGCGGGTGCAACCTTGACCAATCACTTGCACATTCTTCGTCGGGCCGGAATGGTCAGCGACGAACGGCGAGGGCGCATCATCCAGTGTCGTGCCAACTACTCGAAAATGAATGCCTTGCTCGGCTTCCTGACCGAAAATTGCTGCGCCGGATCCGGCGCTGCATCAGGCTGCGCGCCCATCGCTTTGTGCAAACCCACCCGGAGAAAATCGTGAAGCGTTTCCATGTGCACATGAATGTCGACCAGCTCGAGCCCAACATCCGCTTCTACACCACGTTGTTTGGCGAGGCACCCAGCGTGGTCAAAGCAGACTATGCCAAATGGATGCTGGACGATCCGCGGATCAACTTCGCCATCTCGCAGCGTGGTCGCCCGGCAGGTGTCGATCACCTGGGTTTGCAGGCCGAGGACGAGGTGCAGTTGTCCGCCATCGGTGCGCGCTTGCAGGCGGCTGATTCGATCATGCTGGCCGAACAAGGCACAACCTGCTGCTATGCGCGGTCGGACAAGTTCTGGGCAGAGGATCCGCAGGGAGTGCGCTGGGAAAGCTTTCGCACACTCGGTGAAGCCACGACCTATAGCAGCGCTGCCGACGAAACAAAAAATGGCGATAGTGCGGCATGCTGCGGTCCGGCGACGGGCGACAAGACATCCGTGGCAGCATGCGGCCCCGGCGCCGCCGGCAAATGCTGCTGAGGCGCGCACGCCAATGGATACCTGTAACGTATTGTTCCTGTGTACCGGCAACTCGGCGCGTAGTGTGATGGCTGAGGCGCTGCTCAATGTACTCGGTGGCGGTCGCTTCAAGGCCTACAGTGCCGGGAGTTTTCCCAGTGGCACAGTGCAGCCCATCGCCGCCGAACTGGCGGCGTCTCTTGGATACGCCCAACCGTTGCGCAGCAAGAGTTGGGACGAGTTCGCCAAATCCGATTCACCTCCGATGGATTTCGTCATTACGGTTTGCGACAACGCTGCAGGGGAAGTCTGTCCGATATGGCCGGGCCAACCGGTTACCGCGCATTGGGGGGTGCCAGATCCGGCAGCGGTCACCGGCTCCGAGGAGGTCCGGCGTCGTGCCTTTCGCTCGGCATGGCTGATGTTGCGCCAGCGCATCGAGCTGTTCCTGGCGTTGCCGCTGGAAAAGCTGAACAGGATCGCGATTCAACGCGAACTGCGTGCCATCGGGCAGGACAACGTCCATGAGCGCTGAGCTTGCGGTTCCGGTACCCGCGCCGATGGGACACTTCGCACGTTATCTCAGTGTGTGGGTGGCACTGTGCATCGTGGCAGGAGTCGCGCTCGGGCATGCATTCCCCGGAGTCGTCGGGATTCTGGCTGCAGCTCAGGTACAGCAGATCAATTTGCCGGTCGCGGTGCTGGTATGGCTGATGATCGTCCCGATGCTGTTGAAGGTGGACTTCAGTCAATTGACCGGGGTGCGCGGGCAGGTTCGTGGCATCGGCGTCACGCTGCTGGTCAACTGGGCGATAAAACCGTTTTCGATGGCACTGCTGGGCTGGTTGTTCGTGCGCCACGTGTTTGCTGCCTGGCTGCCCGCCGATCAGCACGATGCCTATATTGCCGGATTGATACTGCTCGCCGCAGCGCCCTGCACGGCCATGGTATTCGTCTGGTCGCGACTTTGTGGCGGCGAGCCGAACTTCACGCTGACCCAGGTCGCACTCAACGACACGATCATGATCGTGGCCTTTGCTCCGTTGGTTGCCCTGTTGCTGGGTGTGGCCTCGATATATGTGCCGTGGGGTACGCTGCTGCTGTCGGTGCTGCTTTACATCATTGTGCCGTTGATTGCGGCGCAACTTTGGCGCAGGTGGCTGCTGCGTGAGCGCGGGGAAGCGGCCTTGGACGACGCAGTGCGGCGCATCGATCCGTGGTCGATGGGAGCGCTGTTGGCGACATTGGTGCTGCTATTCGGTTTTCAGGGCGAGGCCATCATCACGCAGCCGCTGATCATTGCCTTGTTGGCCGTGCCGATCATCATTCAGGTGTATTTCAATGCTGCCATTGCCTACGGCCTGAGTCACTGGTTGAAAATACCTCACTGTATCGCCGGTCCCGCGGCGCTTATTGGCGCCAGCAACTTTTTTGAACTGGCAGTAGCAACGGCCATCAGCCTGTTCGGTCTGAAATCTGGTGCCGCCCTGGCCACCGTCGTGGGAGTGCTGGTTGAAGTGCCGGTCATGCTGTCGGTTGTTCGCGTGGTTCGGCGTACCGGGACATGGTTCGACGCTGCATGACCTTCGCGGAATGAATCTATCCCGGCAACAGCCCGGACACTGCCGCAAGCCGGATCGACGCACCTGCCAGCAGGCAGCCGATTGCCGTCGCGGCAAGCACGTCGCTCGGATAGTGCAGCCCCAGAATGACGCGTGACAGTGCTACCAGCACAGTGAATGGCAACAATATGACGGCAAGCGCGGGAAACCACGCCAGTGCCACAAGCGTGAAACTGACTGCGTGCAGCGTGTGGCCGGATGGAAAACTGAATTCGTCCAGCGGCGGCACATGCGCGATGATGCCGTGATGCGCGCGGTATGGACGTGGACGTTGTGTCCAGCGTTTGAGGGTCCGGTACAGTAGCGCCGTAGTGATGCCGACTACGGCCATGTGCGCTGCCGCTCTGACCCCTTGCGTGCCGCCCAGCGCCGCCAGTGCCAGCATCAGCGTGTACCAGAATGCTCCGTCGCCCAAGCGGCTGACGATGGAGAAGAACCGTGAGATTGCACGTCGCGCCGCCCAGCGATTGCAAGCCAGGCACAGGCGCCATTCGCCGCTGCCCAGCGCGAACTTCTCCCAGCGTGGTGAGCCGATCATGCGGCACCTGCGGGCAGCAACGTCGCGAGAAGTTCGGCAAAACGCTGGTTGACCGAGATCTGGCTCAGTTCCGCGACCGCTGCGCGAGCTCGAGCGCCCATCGCCTGCAGTCGGGTCCTGTCGCTGGCAAGTGTCACGGCTGCGGCGACGAATGCGTCTTCATTGCCCATTTCGACGCGTACGCCACAGTCGCTGCTTCGCATATGTTCGCGCGCCGCGCCATAGTCGTAGGCAACAACCGGCAGTCCACTGGCCATGGCTTCAATGGTGACGTTGCCGAATGTTTCCGACGTGCTCGGAAAAACGAACAGGTCGGCGCTCGCATAGTGGCGGGCCAGGTCTTCATCATGTCGCGTACCGACGAAAGCCACGTCCGGATGCTCCGCGACCAGTTCGGCACGCACCGGCCCGTCGCCGACCATGATCAGTCGTGCTGTCGGCTGTCGCTGGCGGATTGCCGAAAAGGTTCGCAGCAGCAGCCCAAGATTCTTTTCCGCGGCGATGCGACCGACATAGATCACGCCGAGGTCCTCCGGCGACAGGCCCCACTGCTTGCGCAATTCCGGATCGCGACGGCCCGGATTGAACTGGTTGACGTCGACGCCGCGATTGAGCACGCGCACGTTGCGAAAGCCGTTGTCTTCCAGGAACGCGGCCAGTTCCTCGGTCGGCACCAGGGTGGCTGCGGCGCGGTTGTGGAAGCAACGCAGATAACCGAGCACCATCGGTGTCAGAAAACCGAATCCGTAATAGCGCGCGAAATCGTCGAATCTCGTATGGAATCCGGAGGTTGTCGGAATGCCCAGTCGTTTCGCCGCGCCAAGAGCAGCAAAACCGAGCGGACCTTCAGTCGCGACATAAAGCACGTCGGGCGGGGTGGCGCGCCAGCGACGATGCAGCAAGCTTGGAGCCGGCAGACCAAAGTGAAGCCCCGGGTAGCGTGGCAAGCCGACGCCACGGACCAACACCTGATCGAACGGGGCTGTCGCAGGCGAAGCCTCATCGGCATTGTTGCGCGGATGTACAAGTTCGACCGTGTGTCCCAGCGCAACCAGTCCATGCGCCAGACGGCTGACCGTCAACGCGACGCCGTTGATTTCCGGTGGCCAAGTCTCGGTGGCGATGGCGATGCGCATGGGCGAGTCTGCTGGTCGATGGCGTGCATGCTCCCCGGCTCAGTTGAATTTCCGGTTGCACTGCCGTGAAATTCCGGTTACACCTCGCGCCTGGAAGCGCGATGTCGCTGTCACGGACTTGTAACAGCGGCAAGCTGTAATGCCCGCGTCATCGCTCAAGCCGAGAGGCGGTACTACGTGCAAAAACGCATACTCATCGTCGAAGACGAAGCCTCAATCCGTGAAATGGTCGCCTTTGCCTTGCGCAAGGCCGATATGGAAATCATGCAGGCTGCTGATGCGCACGAGGCGCAACTGGCGGTCGCCGCGACCGTGCCGGACCTGATTCTGCTGGACTGGATGTTGCCTGGCATGAGCGGCCTGGAACTGGCGCGACGGATGCGTCGCGAAGATCCCACGCGCGAAGTGCCGATCATCATGCTCACGGCGCGCGGCGAGGAGATGGATCGGGTGAACGGTCTGGAGGCCGGCGTCGACGATTACATTGTCAAGCCGTTTTCCACCCGCGAACTCATTGCGCGTATCAAGGCAGTGCTGCGACGCAGTCATGGCGACGACGGATCCGGGATCATCAGTCTGGGCGGCTTGCGGATCGATGGTCCCGCCCACCGCGTGTCGGTCGGAGATAGTGCGGTCCAGGTCGGGCCGACCGAATATCGATTGCTGCACTTTTTCATGACCCATCCGGAGCGCGTGTATTCGCGTTCACAATTGCTCGACCATGTCTGGGGCGGCAGTGTTTACGTCGAGGAGCGCACTGTGGACGTGCACATTCGTCGCCTGCGCCAGACTCTGGAGCCATGGCAACTGGACAGTCTGGTCCAGACGGTCCGTGGCGCCGGTTATCGTTTCTCGGTCACCGAATGAGCAATGCGCGCGCGCGGCGTCTGGCGGCGCAACTGCGCAACCTTCTTGATGCGGCTGCCTCTTTGCCGGATGCGCTGGTCCTGCTCGACAAGGCCGACCGTGTGCGCTGGTTCAATCGCGCCGCGCAGCGCCTGTTGGGTTTGCGCTGGCCCCAGGATCGTGGCGTCGTGCTGTCCGAACGTCTCGGCGAAACCGAGCTTGGCGCTTGGTTGAGGGCAAGTTCGCGCGAGTCGGCTGCTGATCTGATCGCGCCGGCCGACGACGAGCTAAACCTGAGCGCCATGCTGATTGCGTTTGGTGAGCGTCAACGTCTGTTGCTGGCCCGAGACATCACCCATGTCAGCCGCCTCGAACAGGTGCGCCGCGACTTCGTCGCCAATGTTTCTCACGAGTTGCGCACGCCGTTGACGGTGATTCATGGTTATCTGGAACTGCTCAACGAAGACGATGTTCCGGCGCTCGCCCCGGTGTTGGCGGAGATGCGCGCACAATCGCGGCGCATGGGTCAGATCGTCGAGGATCTGTTGACCTTGTCGCGTCTGGAAATGCAGCAGCGCCTGCCGGAGGAAGAGCAGGTGGCATTGACGCCGATGCTTGCCAGCTTGCGCAAGGAAGCCCAGGCCTTGAGTCAGGGACGGCATCGCATTTGCGTTGAAGATACCGCCGGCGTCGACCTGCTCGGTTGGCCCCGCGAGCTGCACAGCGCGTTTTCGAATCTTGTGAGCAACGCGGTGCGTTACACGCCGACCGGCGGAGAAATCGACATTCGCTGGAGGCTCATCCCCGAAGGGGCCGAATACTCGGTTACCGATACCGGCTACGGGATTCCCGCGAATCATATCGCCAGACTTGCCGAGCGCTTCTATCGCGTTTCATCGAGCCGTTCGCGCGAAACGGGTGGAACCGGGCTGGGTCTGTCGATCGTAAAGCATGTGCTGAATCTGCACCAGGCGCGTCTGACTATCAGCAGTGTGCCCGGCAAGGGTTCGACGTTTGCCTGTGTGTTCGATGGCTCTCGCGTCGTCGCGCGAGGCGCGATCAGCAACCACGCAAACTGACGAAGCGATTCAAACGCGATAGCCGATCCGGTTCCGTTGCCGAAGAAAAAGCGGAGCAGCAGCCATCCTTGGCCACTGTTCCGCTATCGGTGGTTGTCCCGAACCGACCGCTGCGCCTTCCTTGCGAAAGCGCGGCCCGTCCTGACCAATCAGAATTTCACTTCGCCCCAGACACCGACTTCGTCGGTCGAACGATCCGAATGCACGCCGATCGGAATGCTGACCGGTGTCATCAGGTTCGGGTTGCCGTCCTGCTGCTCGTGCTTGTACACGGCAGCCAGCACGAAACCCTTGGTTACCTGGAACTGCACGCCGGCGTTGTAGTACTTGTCCTTGGCGCTGCTGTCGATGTCCTTGCTGAGTTTGGCGTTGTCGTAACGCGCAAATACGCTGACATTATCGGCAACGCCAATGCTGCCCCACACCGAATAGCCATCGGCCTTGTCGCTGTAGGGCGTGGTGACGTTGGCCCAGTTTTTCGCCTGGAAATATTCCAGACCGACGCGGAATTTCTTGCTCGCGTAGGCCGCCATTGCATCCATACGAGTGGCTGTGTTGGTTGTATCGACAGATTGCAGGTCGTGTGCCAGTTTTCCGGAATAGCCGCCTACGGCGAGAATCATTCCAGCCACCGGGGTGAAGCCAACGCGACCTTCAAAGTCGACGTCTTTGCTGCGATTGGGATGCTTGTAACCGCCACCATTGACAACCGACACGGCATAGTTGACGTTACCGCCCAGATCGCCGCCGGCATGTACGCCCCAGTCGGCGGAGTTGCCTTCCTTCAAACGGTCGATCAAGGTGTTTTCGACGTAGCGGTAGCCGTAATAGCCCTCAACGAACGGAATCCATGGCATGTCGGCCGAACCGGCACGCACCACGAACGCCTTGTCGAATTTGCCCTGCACGTAGGCCTTCTTGACGAACAACTGGGTTTCGCCATCGCTGCTGCTGTAGTTGAAGTCGGTGGTCAGATTCGCCGACCAGATGTCATCGAACTTGTGATCCACGCTCAGGTAGAAGCGCTTCACATCCAGACCCGTGCCGGAAGCATCGGTCTTGGCCCCCGAATCTGATTGGTCGATGTTGGTGAAGTCGACGTACATTTTTCCGCCCAGCGTGGTATCGCCGGTGTCGGCATGAGCGCTGACGCTCAGTGTGCCAATAGCTGCGAGCAGGGCAGCTGCAAGTAAGTTGCGACGCATCGGGATGACTCCTTGAGTATTTGTTCTTTCGACGTACGCCATTGCGCACATCGCGCGGGCCAGCATCAGCGGTCGTTGGAACGACTTGACGGCGCGCATGGTGCGACCGGTTTTTTACGGGACGATGGGAATTGGATGACAGGATGATGACAAACACCGACATATGCGGGCGCCGATGTAAAACACTTGCGGCTGCAACCAAACTGTCATCGATCGCGACGTACTCTTGCCCGTCAATTGCGCCAGTGTCGGTGCAAGTCCAGGAGTATCCGCAAAATGATCGACCGCAATTTCCTTCGCTGCGTGGCCAGCGCGCTTTTGCTGGGCCTCGCGAACGCAAGTCCGAACGCCATTGCCGATGGTGTCGGCGCACCATTGCAGGAACGCATGTCCTACGCACAATTTCGAAAGCTCGGTCTGGATCAGCTCTCCGCCGGGCAACTCAAGGGTTTGAATGCATGGCTGGAAGCACAGGGCGATTGCGGGAAGGCGCTCGCTGCAGCGTCGGCGCCAACCGGAACGACCCCGGTGGATCGGCATGAGCCGTCAACCGGTACGGTCGAAAGCCGCATTGCGGGAGATTTCACCGGCTGGAGCGATGACACGGTCCTGGTACTTCAGAACGGTCAGCATTGGCGGGTCACCGACGACGAACCGATGCACATTGCGACCATGCATGCTCCGAAAGTGACCGTGCGGCGTGGTTTGTTCAATACATGGTTGCTCGGCGTTGCGGGCATCGACGAGACGGCACATGTGGTTCCGGCGAACTGATGCTGCCCGGGTATCGGCCGCAGATCGCTGCGAGGCCAGATCGCCTGGTGACGCTGTAATACAAATGAAGCATTCGACTCATTTAATTGCAACACGAACTGCCTATAACGGTCCCGCGGCGTTTCCCGCCCATTCAAGAATCGCAACCGTTCCGAATTCAAACCGTTTCCGAAACCAAGGAGTCATCGTGCACAAGTCCATTACCATTCGCCTCGCCATTGCGGCGGCGGCAATCGCATTCAGTCTGGCAGCCGGCGCTACCGACGTAACCGGGGCCGGTTCCAGTTTCGTCTACCCGGTATTGTCGAAGTGGTCGGCGGCCTACGCCGAAAAGACCAGCAATCATGTCAACTACCAGTCGATTGGTTCGGGAGGCGGTATCGCCCAGATCAAGGCGGCCACGGTCGACTTCGGCGCATCGGACAAACCGCTGTCTGCGTCCGACCTGACCCAGTTCGGTCTCGGCCAGTTTCCCAGCGTCATCGGCGGCATCGTGCCGGCGTTCAACGTTGAAGGCATCGAGTCCGGCAAGCTGGTGCTGGACGGCCCGACCCTGGCGAACATTTTCCTCGCCAAGATCACCATGTGGAATGATGCGGCGATCGCCAAGCTCAACCCGGGCATGAAACTGCCGGCGACCAAAATCAATGTCGTGCATCGTTCGGATGGTTCGGGTACTTCGTTCAACTTCACCAACTATCTGTCCAAGGTCAGTGCCGAGTGGAAGAGCAAGGTTGGCGAAGGCACGGCCGTGCAGTGGCCGGCCGGTATCGGTGGCAAGGGCAACGAGGGTGTATCCGCCTACGTCAAGCAAATCAAGGGCTCGATCGGCTATGTCGAATACGCGTACGCGCTGAAGAACCACATCGACTACGCGCTGATGTTGAACGCTGCCGGCAAGACCGTCAAGCCGAATGGTTCGACCTTCCAGGCCGCTGCTGCCACAGCCGACTGGAGTCACGCCAAGGATTTCAATCTGATCATGACCAACGCGCCGGGTGCGGACGCCTGGCCGATCACCGCGACCACGTGGGTCATCATGTACAAGCAGCCGAAGAATGCGCAAAACGCAAAAGTCGTATTCGACTTTTTCAAATGGTCGCTGGAACACGGGCAGAAACAGGCCGAATCGCTGGATTACGTGCCGTTGCCGCCGACCCTGGTCAACCAGATCGAGACCTACTGGAAGACCCAGTTCAAGCTGTAAGCTTCTTTTCCCCCTCCGCGTCGCGCTATTCTTTGGCGCGACGCATTTTTTTTTGCTCATGGCGCCCGACATGACCACAGCCTTGACGACAGTGGAAAGAATCGATCAACGCAGTCGCAGCGATGCGCGGCACGATCGGATGTTTCGTTGGGTTCTGAAAGCGTGCGCGTTGTTGGTGCTGGCCGCACTGCTCGGTGCGGCATTGTCGACGTTGTGGGGCGGGCGCGAAGTACTGTTCGGCCACGGCTTTGCATTTCTGACCAGCGCGGAATGGAATCCGGTCGAAAATAATTACGGGGCGCTTGCGCCAATTTTCGGTACCCTGGTGACTTCGTTGATCGCCATCATCATTGCCGTGCCGTTGAGTTTCGGCATTGCCCTGTTTCTTACCGAAATCGCGCCCGCCTGGTTGCGTGGGCCTGTAGCTACGGCCATCGAGATGCTGGCCGGTATCCCTTCGATCATTTATGGCATGTGGGGCTTGTTCGTGTTCGTGCCGTTCATGGCAAGCCATGTTGATCCGTGGCTGGACGACTCGCTGGGCAGAATTCCGCTGGTCGGCGCGTTGTTCAAGGGACCTCCGCTCGGGTTGGGAATCCTGACTGCCGGCATCGTGCTTGCGGTAATGATTCTGCCGTTCATTTCCTCGGTCATGCGCGAAGTTTTCCAGACGGTACCGTCGCGCCTGAAGGAATCGGCGTATGCGTTGGGCTCGACGACCTGGGAAGTGGTTTGGGACATCGTCTTGCCTTACACACGCTCGGCGGTCATCGGAGGTGTGTTTCTGGGCCTGGGACGCGCACTTGGCGAAACAATGGCGGTCACGTTCGTTCTGGGCAATGCATACGGCATTACGGCCTCGCTGCTGATGCCGGGCACTTCGATTTCTTCGAGTATTGCCAATGAATTCAATGAAGCCGTCGGCATGCATCGCTCAGCGCTGATTGCATTGGGCTTCCTGTTGTTCGTGGTTACATTCATCGTGTTGTTGATTGCGCGGTTGATGTTGCGTTCGCTGCAACGCAGGGAAGGACAGTGATGGCTTCCAGTGCTTCCATCTATCGTCGTCGCCACGCGTTCAACGTTGTCGCGCTGGTGCTGAGCAGTCTGGCCACGATGCTGGGACTGTTGTTTCTGGCCTGGATTCTCTGGGTGACGATCAGCCGCGGCATCAGCGCCATCGGAATACCGCTATTCACGAAGATCACGGCGTATGCCGATCAGGGCGGACTGGCCAACGCGATTGTTGGCAGTCTCATTATCGATTTGATGGCCGTGCTCATGTGCGCGCCAGTAGGCGTGATGGCAGGAGCCTACCTGTCCGAATTTGCCAGTCGCACCAAGCTGGGAGCGACGATCCGTTTTCTCAACGACATCCTGTTGTCGGCACCGTCAATCGTGATGGGTTTGTTCGTATATGTGATCGTGGTATTGCCGATGACAGCGCTGACCCACGGCAGCACGACGTTCTCCGCTTTCGCCGGCGCGGTTGCGCTGGCGTTGATCGGATTGCCCGTCATCGTGCGCACCACGGACGAGATGCTGCAATTGGTGCCATCGACCCTGCGTGAGGCGGCTCTGTCGCTGGGCATTCCGCAATGGAAGCTGACTACGCAAGTGCTGATGAGGGCGGCCGGCTCGGGCATTCTAACCGGCGTGCTACTGGCGTTGGCCCGCCTTGCCGGCGAGACGGCGCCCTTGTTGTTCACCGCGTTCGGCAACAATTACATGACGTTCGGGCCGCTTGACAAGATGGCCAGTCTGCCGGCGTCGATTTACCAGTACACCAACGATCCAAATCCGGCATTGCATTCGATCGCCTGGGCCGGCGCGTTGTTGATCACCCTGTTCGTGCTGGCGCTAAGCCTGCTGGCGCGTTTGTTCCTCACGCGCAAGAGGATAAGCCATGAATGACTTTAACGCGGCGGCTGTCGCAACGGCGACTTCCAGTGCTGCAGAACGCACCAAGATCGCGGTGCGCGGTCTGAACTTCTTTTATCATGATTTTCATGCCCTCAAGGGCATCGACATGGATATCCCGGAGCAGAAAGTCACCGCGATTATCGGTCCATCCGGCTGCGGCAAATCTACACTTTTGCGCATCTTCAATCGCATCTATGCGATTTACCCGAAACTCGTTGCCAAGGGCGAAGTACTGCTCGACGGCGAAAATATTCTCGATTCGAGTTATTCGATGAATCGGTTGCGCAGCAAGGTCGGCATGGTGTTTCAGAAGCCGGTGCCATTTCCGATGACGATTTACGAGAATGTCGCCTACGGAATTCGCCATCACGAAAAACTCTCGCGCGCCGAGCTCGACGTGCGTGTCGAACAGGCGTTGCGTTCCGCGGCCTTGTGGGACGAGGTCAAGGACAAGCTAAAGCGCAGTGCTTTGGGGCTTTCCGGCGGGCAGCAGCAGCGCGTGTGCATCGCTCGTGGCATTGCCTTGCGGCCAAAGGTTCTTTTGCTCGACGAGCCCACCTCGGCGCTGGATCCGATTGCCACCAGTCGTATTGAGCAGCTCATCGAGGAACTCAAGCACGACTACACCATCGTCATCGTCACCCACAACATGCAGCAGGCTGCGCGCGTTTCCGACTACACCGCGTTCATGTACATCGGCGAACTGATCGAATTCGGGGATACCGAGAAAATCTTCACCAAGCCGGACAAGAAGCAAACCGAAGACTACATCACCGGCCGGTTTGGTTGAGAGACGGTAAAGCCGGGAATGACAATTCGAGAATCGAGAGAAGTGCAACACACTCGCCGGCATCCGCATTGATGCGACCATCAAGCGATACGAGCAGGCAACGGATGTACGCAGCAGCACCAACAAGAGGCACGCCATGAACAGCAGCAAAGAACACATCATCAAGAGCTACGACGACGAACTGGGTCGCCTGACCGGCGAAATCGTACGCATGGGCGAGCTTTCGGTGACGCAACTCGAGGCGGCGATCGACGTCGTCGAGCGGCGCGACGAACGCGCAGCCCATCGCGTGGTGGACAATGACGATGCCATTGATGAACTCGAACACGTCATCAGCCACGACGTGGTGCGCCTGCTCGCGTTGCGCGCGCCGATGGCGCGCGATCTGCGCGAAGTATTCGCGGCGCTGCGTATCGCTGCCGACATTGAGCGTATCGGTGACTACGCCGCCAACGTCGCCAAGCGCTCGATTCCGTTGTCGATGGTCGCGCCTGTAGCGCCGGCGCGCGGCTTGCGCCAATTATCGGTTCTGGCTGCCGCCTCGGTACGCAAGGTGCTCGCTGCATATCGGGATGGCGATGCGGAACGCGCGCACGAAGTGTGGAAAGACGACGTCATGCTTGATGAGGCCTACACGGGTCTGTTCCGCGAATTGCTCACCTACATGATGGAAGATCCGCGCAGCATTACCTCGTGCACCCACTTGCTGTTCATGGCCAAGAACATCGAACGAATCGGCGATCACGCGACCAATATCGCCGAAAACGTCTGGTTCGTCGTCAACGGCGAACCGCTGGTCGCGCCGCGGCGCAAGAGCGATCAGACCTCGAATGCGCAAATGCCGCGGCTGGGCAGTTGAAGATGCGTCGCAGGAAATGACTGACTCGGCGTCGATGACATCGTGATCGGGTGAGACTTCGTTCCCACTCTCAGGCGAAGCAGCAATTTCCTCCGCACGATTGTGGCGAATCTGCATCGCAGGGCAGACGATGCTGATTCTCCCGCGCTTGCGAGCGGGTTCTTTGACACATCGACTGCTTCACCGGGCATGTCGCTGGTCATCCTCGACAAACATTCGCGTGCCAATCCGGCTGTGCTGTTCGGGGACAGCACGCGCCGTGCCCATCTGTTTGTTGATGTGACCCGCCAGTCCGCCGACGTGGCCGCGCGAACGATGGACACGGTCGCAACGCCCAATGCGCGCTGCGAGGCACAGCAGCGCTTCCACGTTGCCGCAGGCAATCCATTCGAGCAGCGTGGTTGACAAAAAAGCGTGGCATAGCCGCGGTCGGAAATCGAGGGCGTCAGTCGCGCGCACCGAAAGCTTGAGACAGCTTTGAACCTGGTTGGCGTAATCGGTCTTGCGCTCGTGCCGATCTCGTCCGAAGGTGGCCGGCGACACAAGAAATCGTGCCGCATCGATACATAACCAATGGGTTCAACTTCCCCGGGGCACCGCTTCCGGATGATTGCTCTTGATTATTGAACGTAATAATATAACATTACGTTTTCACTGATTCGGGGCTTTCTCATGACCAAACCAACGTTGTTGTTCGTCGCTGTAGCTACAGCACTTTTCGGTGCGCCGTTGGTCCATGCCGACGGCACCGCCGCCGGAGCCGCGACGGCTACTGCTGCGGATGATGGAGGCACGAAATCCTCGTCGGATGCCACGACCTTGCATTCGGTGAGCGTCAATGCGGTGTTGGATCGCTCGCGCAATCAACTGTCCCCGGAGATCGGTGCCAGTCAATACGTGATCAGTCAGCAGGCCATCCAGCAATTGCCCCTGGGCGATGCGACGCCGCTCAATCAGGTGTTACTGCAGATCCCCGGTGTCGTTCAGGACTCCTACGGTCAGTTACACGTTCGCGGCGACCACGCCGATCTGCAATACCGGATCAACGGGGTGATCATTCCCGAGAGCATCAGCGGCTTTGGCCAGACGCTTGACACGCGACTCATCGAAAATTTGCAGTTCCTCACCGGTGCATTGCCGGCCCAATACGGCTATCGCACCGCCGGCGTCGTCGACATCGCCACAACGACTCCACAAGGTTTCGGCGGCAGAGTGGGCGTCACTGCGGGGTCTTTCGGCACCTGGAATCCGGCGATGACGCTATTTGGAAGCAATGATCGCTGGAGCTATTTCTTCAGTGGCAGTTTTCTGGAAAGCGATATCGGCATCGAGAACCCGACGCCTGCGCGCAATGCCATCCACGACCACACCGATCAGACCAAGGGTTTCGGCGATATTTCGTATCTGCTCAACGACGATACCCGCGTAAGCTTCATGTTCGGCGCAACCAACGATCGATTCCAGATTCCCGACAATCCCGATCAGCAGCCTGCGTTCGATCTTGCGGGCGTGGACATCAACAACGTCGATTCCTCGCTGCTCGATGAGCGCCAGCGCGAAACCACTCATTTCGGTATATTGGCGTTGCAGGGCAAGGCGGGAGATACCAGCTATCAGGTGTCGCTGGGCCAGCGTTACACGAGCGTCAACTACCGGCCCGACCCGATCGGCGATTTGGTGTTCAACGGCGTTGCCGGAACGATCGATCGCAGCAACCGGGCCGATACCCTGCAAGCCGATTTTGCGACGCCGATTCTGAGCGGCAACCACACCCTGCGTTATGGCCTGTACGTCAGCGACGAGCGCCCGGTCAGCGACAGCGTATCGCAAGCATTCCCCGCGGATGCGGATGGCAATCAGACGTCGGACGTGCCGTTCCAGATCGTCGACAACGCGCCGCATATCAACGCCAAGACCTATGGAATCTACGTTCAGGACGAATGGAACCTCACCGACAAGCTGACGATGAACTACGGCGTGCGCGCGGACAAGGTCGATGCCTACGTCTCGGAAGGTCAGATCAGCCCGCGTCTTGGTTTTGTCTATCAGGCCACGGATTCGACGACGCTACATGCGGCCTATGCACGCTATTTCACGCCGCCGCCAGCGGAATTGATTTCTCCCACGGACATCGCCCTGTTTCAGGGCACGACAAACCAGTTGCCCACCGATGTCAATGCCGAAACGCTTTCCGAGCGTTCGCATTATTTCGATGCCGGCGTTTCGCAAAAGATCGGTGACAGTTGGTCGCTGGGCCTGGATGCCTACTATCGCAAGGTACACAACCTGCTCGACGAAGGCCAGTTCGGCGCCGCACTGATCTTCTCGCCGTTCAACTACAACCAGGGCCGGATCAAGGGTGCCGAGTTCACCGCGAACTACACCAGCGGCGACTGGAGCGGATATTTCAATGTGGCCACCAATCGCGCCGATGGCAAGCAGGTTGTGACCGGTCAATACAACTTCGGGCAGGATGAACTCGATTACATCGCGACTCACTACATCCATCTGGATCACGATCAGCGTCTGACATCGAGTGGCGGCTTGACCTACGACTGGAACGGCACAAAGCTTGGCGTGGATTACCTGTACGGGTCCGGCCTGCGTGCGGATTTCGCCAATACGGCGCATCTGCCGGATTACTACCAGTTCAATCTGTCCGCGAATCGCGATTTCGATTTTCCGGGTCTTGGAAAGGCGAATATTCGCCTTGCCCTGATCAACGTGACGGACAAGGTTTACGAGTTGCGGGATGGTTCCGGCGTTGGCGTCGGAGCCCCTCAATTTGGACCACGACGCGGCGTTTACGTCGGATTTACCAAGGAGTTCTGATCAATTCCTGAATACGTTCGCGGGTCGGCGTGCCGCGGGTATCGCAACGGATCACTGTAACGCCCGTCGAAGTAGAATGTCGCCGCGTGGCAGGCTGTCTGCCAGTGGAGGCGCAATGCAAGAGATGCCGAATACCCACGCTTGCGACGATGCAAGTTTGACGACGCTCGCCGAGGACGTAGCTTCGCGACTGCTCGCCAACGGCGCGACTTTGGTCACTGCCGAGTCCTGCACCGGTGGCTGGATCGCGAAGATGTTGACCGATATTTCCGGTTCGTCGTCGTGGTTCGAATGCGGTGTGGTGGCGTACAGCTACGAGGCGAAGGAAGCCTTGCTGGGTGTGCGCCCGGAAACGCTGGAACAGCACGGCGCAGTCAGCCGTGAAACGGTGATCGAAATGGTTTCGGGTGCGCTCGCGCGTTACGGTGCGACGCTTGCCGTCGCGGTGACCGGTATTGCCGGCCCGGGTGGCGGCTTGCCCGACAAGCCGGTTGGCACGGTCTGGATCGGCTGGAAACAACGCGGTGATTACGCGCAGTCGCAGTTGTTCCATTTCGACGGCGATCGCGAGGCCGTGCGCCGTCAAACAGTCGCGGCCGCGCTGAGCGGCGTTCAGAAAATTCTTACAAGCTGATACCAAATCCGACGCATGCGATTGCGCATGTGGTGTGGGATACTTGTTCACCTCCCGGCACACGATTTGATGTCGAGTTTCGTTGCATTCGTGAGGCAGATGCCGTCTCGCGGCCGCAAGTCGCAAACCTTGAGACGGATAGCGCGTAACCTCCGTTCCAGCACATACCCATGAGGATTCAACAATGGAAGACAACAAGCGCAAGGCGTTGACCGCAGCGTTGGGCCAGATCGAAAAGCAATTCGGCAAAGGCGCGGTAATGCGCATGGGCGATCGGCCATCCGATGCTGTCGATACCATCCCGACCGGCTCGCTGGCGCTGGACATCGCGCTGGGTATCGGCGGTCTGCCGCGCGGGCGCGTCGTTGAAATCTACGGGCCGGAATCTTCCGGCAAAACCACGTTGACCCTGCACGTCGTCGCACAGGCGCAAAAACTGGGCGGCACCTGCGCATTCATCGACGCAGAGCATGCGCTGGATCCGACTTATGCGGAAAAGCTCGGCGTGAAGGTTGAAGACTTGTTGCTTTCACAGCCGGACACCGGCGAACAGGCGTTGGAGATTGCCGATATGCTGGTGCGGTCCGGCGCGGTGGATGTGGTGGTCATCGATTCGGTCGCGGCATTGACGCCACGCGCGGAAATCGAGGGCGAGATGGGCGATCAGTTGCCCGGTCTGCAGGCACGTCTGATGTCGCAGGCGCTGCGCAAGCTCACCGGCAACATCAAGCGGTCCAATACCATGGTCATCTTCATCAACCAGTTGCGCATGAAGATCGGCATGATGATGCCGGGCCAAAGTCCCGAGGTCACGACGGGTGGCAATGCGCTCAAGTTCTATGCATCAGTACGCCTGGATATCCGTCGCATAGGCGCGGTGAAGAAGGGCGAAGAAATCATCGGCAACCAGACCCGCATCAAGGTGGTCAAGAACAAACTCGCGCCGCCGTTCAAAAAGATCGTCACCGAAATCCTCTACGGCGAAGGCATATCGCGCGAAAGCGAATTGATCGAAATGGGTGCGGACAACAAGATCGTCGAGAAATCCGGAGCCTGGTACAGCTATGGCGGCGAGCGCATCGGCCAGGGCAAGGACAATTCGCGCCAGTATCTGAAAGACAATCCCGCCGTGGCCCAGGAAATCGAGGACAAGCTGCGTGCCGCGTTGGGTGTCAGCAAAGACAAAGACAAGGCTGCCCCGGCGAAGGCTGCCGAGCTTGAAGAGGCGTGATTGACGAGAGGCGAAAATAAGTTGCGAATACGGGTGACCATAATCGCTTGCACGCGCGCCGCAGTTGGCGCACGTGCGATGTGAAGGTCCTATCGCAACGCACTGCATGTCGCGCAAAACAGCCGAAAAACCGGATAAGGCTCGCGCCTACGACAAAGCGCTGGCGTTGCTCGTCCGCCGCGAACATTCGGCGCGAGAATTGACGGCGAAGCTGTCGCGGCGAGGCTTCGGGGACGCAGAGAATGCCGAGGCCCTGGAACTGCTGAAGTCCAGGGATTTCCAGAACGATTCGCGTTTTGGCGAGATGCTGGTGCGTTCACGGATCGAATCTGGCTACGGTGCGCGATGGATTGTGGCGGAATTGCGCACGCATGGTATTGGCGATGAGGCAGCAAATGCCCTGATCGGTGCCGCGCATCCGGACTGGCCGGCGCTGATTCGTCGCCAATTGCGGCGCCGCTTCGGCGACAAACCGGCGAAGGATCATGCCGAGTCGCGCAAACGCGCAGCCTTCCTCTTGCGTCGCGGCTTCGAAGCCTCCACAGTACAATCCGTAACCCGCGCTCACGGGATGGACGCTTCGGCCGACGAGTTGGATTGATTGCTCGGTTGTCAGTCGCCAGCCTTGGCGCAACCGCAACCAATCTTTCCGACCGATCAATGAAGACCAGCGCCGAAATCCGTCAAACCTTTCTCGACTTTTTCAAGGAAAAGGGCCACACCGTTGTACCGTCGGCACCGCTGGTGCCGGGCAACGACCCGACCTTGTTGTTCACCAATTCGGGCATGGTGCAATTCAAGAACGTTTTCCTTGGTAGCGAGAAACTGCCCTACGTTCGTGCGGTCGACGTGCAACGATGCCTGCGCGCAGGCGGCAAGCACAACGACCTGGATTCGGTTGGTTACACCGCACGCCACCACACGTTTTTCGAGATGCTCGGCAACTGGTCGTTCGGTGATTACTTCAAGCACGAGGCGATCGTGTGGGCATGGGAATTGTTGACCGACGTATTCGGATTGCCAAAGGATCGCTTGCTGGTCACCGTCTATCACGACGACGACGAAGCCTACGAGCTGTGGCACAAACGGATCGGTTTGCCGGCCGAGCGCATCGTGCGAATCGGCGACAACAAGGGCGCTCCATACGCAAGCGACAATTTCTGGCAGATGGCCGATACCGGTCCGTGCGGTCCGTGCACGGAAATCTTCTACGATCACGGTCCGAATATTCCGGGAGGTCCGCCAGGATCGCCCGAGGAAGACGGCGACCGTTACATCGAAATATGGAATCTGGTCTTCATGCAGTTCGATCGCGGCGCCGATGGCACGCTCAGACCGTTGCCGGCGCCGTGCGTGGATACCGGCATGGGACTGGAGCGACTCGCGGCCATCCTTCAGCACGTGCATTCGAACTACGAGATCGACCTGTTCCAGCACCTGATCAGGGTCGCGGCGAAGTTGACCAACACGGACGACCTTGAAAGCAAGTCCCTGCGTGTAATCGCCGATCATATTCGTGCGTGCAGTTTCCTGATCGTCGATGGCGTGCTGCCGTCAAATGAAGGTCGCGGCTATGTGCTGCGCCGGATCATCCGTCGCGCTCTGCGGCATGGCTACATGCTCGGCCAGCGCGAGCCTTTTTTCTACAAACTGGTCGCCACGCTGGTCGACGAGATGGGCGAGGCCTATCCGGAACTGGACACAAAAAGCAGCATGGTGGAACAAGTGCTGCAAGCCGAGGAACGGCGTTTCGGCGAAACCCTCGAACACGGAATGAGAGTCTTCGAAGACCTCGCGGCACGGACGAAAAAAATTATTGCCGGCGACGATGCGTTTCGTTTGTACGACACCTATGGATTCCCGGTCGACCTGACCGCCGATATCGCGCGCGAGCGCGGCTTGTCGGTGGATATGGCCGGCTTCGAAAGGGCCATGGCTGCCCAACGGGAGCGTGCGCGCGCATCGAGTCGATTCGAAACCAGAGCGTCACTATCGGCTGATCTGGTGCAACGCTTGCAACCAACCCGGTTTCTCGGATACAGCGCGCACGATGCCGATGCGCTCAGACTAATCGGTATCGTCCGCGACAACACCAGTGTGAGCGAGCTCAATGACGGCGACGAGGCGATGCTGATTCTCGACGCCACGCCGTTTTACGCCGAGTCCGGCGGTCAGGTCGGCGATACCGGCGAACTGAGCAATAACGACGGTCGCTTCACGGTGACCGACACGATCAAGCTGGCCGGTGCTTTTCACGGCCACGTCGGGCGCTGGCAGGGTAAACCGCTGCGTATCGATGCCGCGCTGAATGGGTCCATCGACACCGCGCGACGTCAGGCCATCGTGCTGAATCATTCGGCCACGCATCTGTTGCACGCGGCATTGCGTGCAGTCTTGGGCGATCATGTGACCCAAAAGGGGTCGTTGGTCGCGCCGGATCGGCTGCGTTTCGATTTCTCCCATTTCTCGCCGGTAACGATCGAGCAACTGCAACGCATCGAAGACATCGTTAATGCGCAAGTGCGGCGCAACGTCGATGCCGAAGTTCACGAAATGGCGTACAGCGATGCGATCGATTTCGGTGCGATGGCGCTGTTTGGCGAGAAATATGGCGACCGGGTACGGGTGTTGAAGATGGGCAATTTCTCCACGGAACTGTGCGGCGGTACGCACGTCGCGCGCACCGGCGATATCGGCATGTTCAAGATTGTCAGTGAGGGGGGCGTTGCCGCAGGAATTCGACGCATCGAGGCGGTCACCGGCGCAGGGGCCCTGGATTACGTCAGACGCGAGGAACAAAGCCTCGGCCAGATCAGTGAGTTGCTCTCCGCCAACAGCAACGACGTGGTTGAGAAATTGCGCCAGTCGTTCGAACGCCAGAAAAAGCTCGAACGCGAACTCGAGACGTTAAAAGCCAAGACGGCGAGTGCGGCCGCGGGCGATCTCGCGGCGAGCGCGATGGATGTTCGCGGAATCAAGGTAATTGCAGCACGCATGGATGGCGCCGATGCGAAAACCCTGCGCGAGAGCGTTGACCGGTTCAAACAGAAACTCGGCGATTGCGTGATTCTTCTCGCCGCGGGCAACGACGGCAAGGTCGCTCTGGTTGCTGGTGTACACGGCAAGGCCTTGACCGCGATCAAGGCCGGCGATGTTGTCAGCCATGTTGCCAAACAAATCGGTGGCAAGGGTGGCGGTCGTGCTGATATGGCACAGGGCGGCGGTGAAGATTCTGCATTGTTGGCCACGGCGCTGGAGGCGATTCCCGCCTGGGTCGAAGCGCGAATGGCATGACTTCTGTCATGCGCAACTTTGCCCGCAAGGCGTACAGTCGCTGAACCGGGTTTGCACAGTCCGCAGCAGTGGAATAGTATTCTGCGCGCTTGACCTGCGGATGCAGGTTGGCGACATGAGGGCGTCGAGGATAATAAAAACAAGACGTTAGTGCCGTAGGGGGATCCGTTGAATCAGTTGCACGATTCGCGGTCAAAAGTTTCTCGACGTGTCGTGGTCGCCGTGGGCGGTCGGCGACTATCGTCCGGAAACGACGACAAGCCGAAGGAGATGTATATGTTGATTTTGACGCGCCGAGTGGGTGAGACACTGATGATCGGGGATGCGGTTAGCGTGACCGTCCTGGGCGTCAAGGGAAATCAAGTGCGAATTGGGATCAACGCGCCGAAGGAAGTAGCTGTGCACCGCGAAGAAATTTATCAGCGCATCAAACGCGAGCACGAAGTTCCGGGTGGTGACGCACCACCAGCGGCCAGCTGATTTCTGGGGCCAGTCCAAACTTCAGTCCCTTCCGGCTTGTTTGCAGATCACGACAAGTGATCGTCCGGGGTGTTCCCCGGTATTCCATGCATTGCGGTGACCGATTCGCGTGCTGGCGCCACACAACGCACGGAATCAGCATGTCTCGGGTGTCATAAATCGGTGAATTGTCGATTCGTGCTTTACCCGCGCGGAGCGAGTCGCTATCCTTCGCGTCCCGTAGAAATCCGGCTCGACGCACGCGACCAGCATCGAGTGCTAATTTTTCGAACCGGACATCGTCGGGAAGTGGTATTGAATTCCGGAGAGATGCCCGAGTGGCTGAAGGGGCTCCCCTGCTAAGGGAGTAGAGGGTTTATAGCCTTCTCGAGGGTTCGAATCCCTCTCTCTCCGCCAGATTTCGCGCTTGACGAAATCGACGTATGACGGAATAATTCCGCTTCTTCGCGCCCGTAGCTCAGCTGGATAGAGTACCAGGCTACGAACTTGGTGGTCGGGAGTTCGAATCTCTCCGGGCGCGCCAGTTATGCGAGGGTGCTTCGGCACCCTTTTTTATTGGAGAAAAGCAGAAGCGATTCACGCCGACATGCCTGGCCAGATGCAGAGGCGCCGTCGCCGACAATCCGGGTTCGATGACAATCGGGGTATAGCTCAGCTTGGTAGAGCGCCAGCTTTGGGAGCTGGAAGTCGAGAGTTCGAATCCCTCTACCCCGACCACAAGAGGCGACGTTTGCGGACTTTGTCCGCGCAGAGCGGCTGGAAATTCCAGGCAGGGACTTTCGACACTCTGTTAAACTTGAACGACGCGCCTGTAGCTCAACCGGATAGAGCATCGGCCTTCTAAGCCGGCGGTTGCAGGTTCGAGTCCTGTCGGGCGCGCCAGGATCGCAAGTTGATGATTCAGGAGAAAAAGTTTCGAGAATGCAAGGCCGGATCGACCAAACATCGGCAGTAGCGGGATTGCCTGCCGGTGATTCGTCATCTGTCCCCGGCTTTGTCGTCAGTATCAAATTATGGTGGGCGTAGCTCAGCTGGTTAGAGTACCGGATTGTGATTCCGGATGTCGTGGGTTCGAGTCCCATCGTCCACCCCAATTTGGCTATACTTTGACGCAACATGGCAGTTGCTGCGTTACCCGTGAGGCGCTGTCGGGTGCGAACTGACGATTGTGTAGAGGTGCAGCGAGCACAAGTCAAATTTCCGGGCCGTTAGCTCAATTGGTAGAGCAGCAGACTCTTAATCTGTTGGTTCTAGGTTCGAGTCCTAGACGGCCCACCAACTTCGCTTCTTCTTCGTGTTTGGAACGTCGCTCGCGAGCGCGACCACAGCGGACCGCTTCGGCAGCCCGCGCTGGACATGACCCGAGCGGTGTGAAGCAGCACACTGGACTTCGCGGGATTTGCGATCAGAGCGAGAGTGGCGGAATTGGTAGACGCACTGGATTTAGGTTCCAGCGGGGCAACCCGTGAGAGTTCGAGTCTCTCCTTTCGCACCAGATCGTGAAAGCGGCAACATTGTGTAGAATGACGGGCTGCAAAATTACGCAGTGCGCTGATTTCGAGGAAGAAAAGCATGCAAGTTTCGGTTGAAAATGTAGGCAAGCTGGAACGCAAGCTCACCGTTCGTCTGCCTGCGGACAGTTACGAATCCAAGGTCAAATCGCGTCTTGCCGAAGCCGGTCGCAATGTGCGCCTGAAAGGATTTCGTCCGGGCAAGGTTCCGGCAAAGGTGATCGAGCAACGTTTCGGAGCCCAAATTCGCGGCGAAACCATGTCGGAGCTGGTTCGCACCAGTTTCCAGCAGGCGGTCGACGACCAGAAGCTGCGTCCTGCGGTTACGCCGGCGATCTCTACCAGTGGCGAACCGGTCGATGGTGAAATCGAATATACCGCGACCTTCGAGGTATTTCCCGAAGTCGGAAAGATCGACGTCGCGGCTCTGGATATCGTCAAGGCCAGCGCCGAAGTCGCCGACAAGGATGTCGACGATATGATCGATACGCTGCGACAGCAGCGCCGTGCCTGGGCACCGGTCGAGCGAGGCGCCCAAGACGCCGATATGGTGTTGTTCGAATTTGCCGCACAAGGCGACGGATTCGCCTATCCTGCGGATGGTCGTGAACGAGTCGGCACGATTATCGGTTCCGCGGCGATGTCGAAGGCCCTCGAGGACGAACTCATCGGACACGCCATCGGCGACGAATTCGATGCGGATATCGAATTTCCGGTCGATTTTCGCATTGCCGCATTGGCTGGCAAACAGGCCAATATCGTGTGCAAGATTGTGCGCGTGCAGGAATCGAAGCTGCCGGAAGTCGACGATGCTTTCATCGCCAGTTTCGGCATCGATGCCGGTGGCATCGAAAAATTCCGCAGCCGACGTGCGCGCCAATCTCGAACGCGAGCTGCGAGGCATGCTGGCAACGCGCCTGAAGAATGAGGTTGTGCAAAAATTGCTTGATGCCTATCCGGATGTCGAACTGCCCAAGGGCATGATCGAGGCAGAGGGTCGGGCCCTGCATCAACAGGCGCAGATGCAGGCGGAGCAGCAAGGTCAGGCATTTTCCGCCGAGCCGGCCGCATTCCAGGATATGGCTCGCCGGCGCGTCACGGCAGGCGTGTTGATCGGAGAATTGGCGCGCCAGAACGATATCCGTCCGGACAGCCGCCGCGTGGCCGAGACGCTGGCCAGCATCGCGTCCACCTACGAGGAGCCGGCCCAGGTCGTTGAACTTTACCAACGCGACCCCCAACTCATGGGCAGCCTGCAGAATCGCGTGATGGAAGACCAGGTGGCCGAGTGGATCGCCGAACACGCCCAGACCACCGAGCAGGAGCTTGAGTTTCACTGAAGTGATGCGTCCGGCGCTGATCGGCTCGCACGACCGGAGACCGAACGATGAGCCATGAATCCGATCAGAACCTGAATCTGGTGCCGATGGTGGTCGAGCAGACCTCCCGCGGCGAGCGCGCCTACGACATCTATTCGCGCCTGCTCAAGGAGCGCGTGGTTTTCCTGGTCGGTCCGGTCGACGACCACATGGCCAATGTGATCGTGGCGCAGATGCTGTTCCTGGAGTCGGAAAATCCGGACAAGGACATCAACCTCTACATCAACAGTCCGGGCGGTTCGGTCACCGCCGGCCTGGCGATCTACGACACCATGCAGTTCATCAAGCCGGACGTCAGCACCATGTGCATCGGCCAGGCGTGCAGCATGGGCTCGTTCCTGCTGATGGCGGGTGCCAAGGGCAAGCGTTATGCGTTGCCCAATTCGCGCATCATGATCCACCAGCCGTCGGGCGGGTGCGCGGCCAGGCGACGGACATCGAGATCCACGCCACGGAGATCCTCTACATCGCGACGCGCCTGAACGAGATGCTGCGCCAAGCACACCGGCCAGCCGCTCGAGAAGATCGAGCGCGACATGGAGCGCGACCGCTTCATGAGCGCGGCCGAGGCCCAGGCATACGGTCTGATCGACGCGGTGCTCGAAAAGCGCGCCGGCGAAACCGTCAAGATCGGCCTGATTCGCGGGCGTTTACTACCGTTCGGCAGCCGCGGGCCTGCGCTGCGGATGCGCCGGGGCCTGTGGTATTCTCCGCGCCGCACTCACAGATAGTTTTCGGGGACCAGAGCATGAGTGACGACCGGCAGGGCCGTTCCGGCGACAGCGGCAAGATTCTCTATTGCTCGTTCTGTGGCAAGAGCCAGCATGAAGTGCGCAAGCTGATTGCGGGTCCGTCGCGTGTTCATCTGCGACGAGTGCGTGGAACTGTGCAACGACATCATCCGCGAGGAACTGGAAGAAAAGGCCGCCGGCGCGCGCAATCAGCTGCCCAAGCCGCGAGAGATCATGGACGTCCTGGATCAGTACGTGATCGGTCAGGCGCGTGCCAAGAAGGCCCTGGCCGTGGCGGTCTACAACCACTACAAGCGCCTTGAGGCGCGCACAGCGCAGGATGAAGTCGAGCTGGCCAAGTCCAACATCCTGCTGATCGGCCCGACCGGCTCGGGCAAGACGCTGCTGGCCGAGACGCTGGCGCGCCTGCTCAATGTGCCGTTCACGATCGCCGATGCGACCACGCTGACCGAGGCCGGTTACGTGGGCGAGGATGTCGAGAACATCATCCAGAAGCTGCTGCAGAAGTGCGACTACGACGTCGAAAAGGCGCAGTCCGGCATCGTCTACATCGACGAGATCGACAAGATTTCGCGCAAGAGCGAAAACCCGTCGATCACCCGCGACGTTTCCGGCGAGGGCGTGCAGCAGGCCTTGCTGAAGCTGATCGAGGGCACCCTCGCCTCGGTGCCGCCGCAGGGCGGACGCAAGCATCCGCAGCAGGAATTCCTGCAGGTCGATACGAAAAACATCCTGTTCATCTGCGGTGGTGCGTTTGCCGGGCTTGAGAAGGTCATCCAGCAGCGCTCGGAGATCCACCGGCATCGGCTTTGCCGCCGGAGTGCGCAGCAAGGCCAAGCACTGCGAATGTCGGCAAGGTGCTGGCGGATGTCGAGCCGGAGGATCTGGTCAAGTTCGGCCTGATTCCGGAGTTCGTCGGGCGCCTGCCGGTCGTCGCGACGCTCGAAGAGCTGGATGCGGCGGCGCTGGTCCAGATACTGACCGAGCCGAAAAATGCGATCGTCAAGCAGTTCAAGCGCATGTTCGAGATGGAAGGCGTGGAGCTGGAATTCCGTACCGAAGCCTTGGCCGCCGTCGCGGCCAAGGCGCTGAAGCGAAGCACCGGTGCGCGCGGCTTGCGCACGATTCTCGAGCAGGTGCTGCTCGACACGATGTACGAATTGCCTTCGCTGGAACACGTGAGCAAGGTCGTCGTCGACGATGCCGTGATCAACGGTCAGGCCGAGCCTTACCTGATTTATCGCGGCATGCAGTCGCGCGCGGCGTCCGCCGAGTAGCATTGCGCGAGAAGCGCGGCTGTCCCGGCAGCGTAACCGGAAGACGCGCAGGATCGGCGCGATACATCAGTAACCGATTGTTTCCGTACTCGCGTCTGCGACAGGGATTCCTTTGTCGATGCTCATATCCCGTATTGTTGGGGCGATCCGCTTCGGACTTGTCCATGAGCCGTGCCTGATCCGGCTCGGGAACCTCGTCGCAATATCTGTGCCGACGCCATGGATGAGCATGCCTGGCCTTGCAATTGCCAGCATTGTCCTCACTTGACGAATCAAGGGCGTCGGGTCAACCTGCCGCAAACACTTGCATATTGATTTTCACAGGAACAATTGATGGAAAACCCCGCCAAGACCGATTACAAGAAGAGATCCGCCAGCGATGTCAGCGAGTTGCCGCTGCTGCCGTTGCGAGACGTCGTGGTCTATCCACATATGGTGATTCCACTATTTGTGGGGCGCGAGAAATCGGTACGCGCGCTGGAACGGGCCATGGATGGCGACAAGCGCATCATTCTGGTTGCCCAGCGCAGTCCGGATACCGACGATCCCCAGGTTGGCGACTTGTATTCCATTGGAACCGTGGCCACGGTGCTGCAATTGCTGAAGTTGCCGGATGGCACGATCAAGGTGTTGGTCGAAGGCATTGCGCGCGCAGAGATCACCAATTTTGTCGAGCGCGACGGTGTGCCCGCGGCATATGTGCGTGTGCTGGAATCCGTGATGACCCGAGAGCCACGCGAAATCGAGGTGATTTCGCGAACATTGGCGTCGCTGTTCGAGCAGTTCGTCAAGATCAATCGCAAGATTCCACCTGAACTGTTGACTACGCTTGCCGGAATCGACGAAGCGGGACGGCTTGCCGACACCATCGCCGCGCACCTGTCCATTCGCCTGCAGGACAAGCAGCGCGTGCTGGAAACGGCCGACGTGGCCGATCGCCTGGAAATGCTGATCGGTTCCGTCGAAGGAGAAATCGACGTCCAGCAAATCGAAAAGCGCATCAAGGGCAGAGTCAAGACGCAGATGGAGAGCAGTCAGCGCGAGTACTATCTCAACGAGCAGATGAAAGCGATCCAGAAGGAACTGGGCGAGAGCGAGGACGCTCCCAACGAGGTTGAGGAACTGGGCCGCAAGATTACCAAGGCTGGCATGCCCAAGCCGGTCGAGGCAAAGGCGCGCGCGGAGCTCAACAAGCTCAAGCAAATGTCGCCGATGTCGGCCGAAGCGACCGTGGTGCGTAACTACATCGACTGGCTTGTCGGTGCGCCATGGAAGAAGCGCAGCAAGGTACGGCGCAACCTGGTCGAGGCCCAGGATGTACTTGATGCCGATCATTACGGCCTGGAGAAGGTCAAAGAACGCATCGTCGAATATCTTGCGGTGCAGCAGCGCGTCAAGAAGATGAAGGGTCCGATCCTTTGTCTGGTCGGGCCGCCCGGCGTGGGCAAGACGTCGCTGGGCAAGTCGATCGCACGTGCGACCAATCGAAAGTTCGTGCGCATGTCGTTGGGTGGCGTACGTGATGAAGCCGAAATTCGCGGCCACAGGCGCACCTATATCGGCTCGATGCCGGGTCGTATCGTGCAGAACCTTTCCAAGGTCGGAACGCGAAATCCGTTGTTCATGCTCGATGAGATCGACAAGATGTCGATGGATTTTCGTGGCGATCCGTCGTCGGCCCTGCTCGAGGTGCTCGACCCGGAACAGAATCACACGTTCAACGATCATTATCTCGAGGTCGATTTCGATCTGTCCGAAATCATGTTCGTAGCCACGGCAAATTCGCTGAACATTCCGGGGCCATTACTCGACCGCATGGAAGTAATCCGTATTCCCGGATACACCGAGGACGAGAAAGTCAGTATCGCGCAACGCTACCTGCTGAAGAAGCAGATTGCCGCCAACGGACTCAAAACCGGCGAATTGCAAATTGCCGAAGCCGCAATTCGCGACATGATCCGCTACTACACCCGCGAATCCGGTGTGCGCAACCTTGAGCGCGAACTGGCGAAAATCTGCCGTAAGGTGGTCAAGGAGTTGACGCTCGCTGCCGACACGTCAAAACGCGCGGGCAAACGGCGCAACAAGATGTGCGTTACGTCGCGAAATCTCGATCAATATCTGGGCGTTCGCAAGTTCACCTTCGGTCGCGCCGAATTGCAGAATGAAGTCGGTCTGGTTACCGGGCTTGCCTGGACCCAGGTTGGAGGAGACTTGCTCAGCATCGAAGCGACGGTCGTTCCTGGCAAGGGCAAATTGCTGCACACCGGACAGTTGGGCGATGTAATGCAGGAGTCCATTCATGCGGCCTTGAGCGTGGTGCGCGCACGGGCCGAGCGATTCGGAATCGATCCGGATTTTCACCAGAAGCACGACATTCATATCCACGTGCCGGAAGGCGCCACGCCAAAGGACGGTCCCAGCGCAGGCATCGCCATGTGCACGGCCCTGGTTTCGGCTTTGACGAAGGTGCCGGTACGCTCCGAAGTGGCGATGACCGGCGAAATCACGTTGCGTGGACGGGTGTTGCCGATCGGTGGCCTCAAGGAAAAACTGCTGGCGGCGCATCGGGGCGGAATCGAAACCGTCATCATTCCGGATGAAAACAAGAAGGATCTGGCGGAAATTCCGAAGAATGTCACCGGTTCGCTGAAGATCAAGCCTGTGCGCTGGATCGACGAGGTGCTGGATCTTGCGCTGGAAAGCCCGCTTGCGCCCTCTGCTGCAAAAGTGGAAAAAGAAATAAAATCCACTATTGAGCAACCTGCCGATGGCGATGCCGGGGGGTCGCCGCAACGCGCGCATTGAGATTTTTTTGTGGGCCGCGACCTGGCCATGCAAAAATCCAACCATGATGTCAAGCGAAAAAAGCATGGATGCCATTCGCGCTCGATCGTGGTGGAAAACCCGCAAACCCGCATCCAGCCTTGTGTTGCGCCGGATCATGGTGGCTGGTATAAAGTCTGCGCCGCGATCCGGTAGACCACGACAGTCCGGGTGATCGCGGGGTAGCGAATCGGCCTTGCGGAGATCAGTCGCGCATGCATCCGATTCGCCCAAATATTTTTCGGTGTGTCGCTGAATTCCCTCGGGAGAAATAAATGAACAAAGCTGAATTCGTTAGTGCAGTGTCCGATTCTGCTGGCTTAACCAAGGCCGAAGGTGGCCGTGCAGTCGAGGCAGTCATTGAAGTCGTCAAGAAAACGCTCAAGAAGGGCGACACCATTTCCCTGGTGGGATTTGGCACCTTCGTCGTGCGCAAGCGTGCTGCTCGCACCGGGCGCAATCCCCGCACCGGTCAGCAGATCAAGATCAAAGCCTCGAAAAATCCTTCATTCAAGGCTGGCAAAGCGCTCAAGGATGCCATAAACTAGCGCGCTTTCGTCCAAAGGGTCGGATCTGAGTAGGGGTGCTTAGCTCAGCGGTAGAGCGTCGCCCTTACAAGGCGAGGGTCGGGGGTTCGATCCCCTCAGCACCCACCAGTACCTCAATGCGGGTCATTCCGCAGAACTTCGGTCGCTTTTGGGCGATCGGGGTTTCGGTTAAAACGCGGAGTGGTAGTTCAGCTGGTTAGAATACCGGCCTGTCACGCCGGGGGTCGCGGGTTCGAGTCCCGTCCACTCCGCCACGTTTGCCAAGGGCGCCGCAGGGCGCCCTTGTTTTTTCAAGGCATGGCGCGCCGCAGGGCGCCCTTGTTTTTTCAAGGCATGGCGCGCCGCAGGGCGCCCTTGTTTCTTAAAGGCATGGCGCGTCCGTCGCAGGGCGTCCTGGTTTTTCAGGGCATGGCGCGCTGCATTGCACCCTTGTTTTTTCAAGCCCTGGAGTTTGCACTCGGCAACGAACAGTTGAGCAGGCTGTGTGTTGTTTCGGTGTTTTCAGGTTCGTTCGAGGCGGTTCCTCCACAAGATGAATCGGCCGGAATTGGAAATGGCGGCTGCGGTTGCCGCGTAGACAAACAGGTCTGGTTATCGCCCATGTTGCAAACACTCCAACAGAAAATGTCCGGCCTGCTGGCCAAGATCGTTTTGGGTATCATTGTCGTGATCTTCGGCGGCTTCTTCGGTATCCAGCAGTATTTCAATCCGCGTAGCGAAACCTTTGCTGCAAAGGTGGATGGACACCAGATTTCCCAGGATGATTTCCGCGAGCGCTACAACAACGTGCGCATGCAGATGCAGCGCGCGTACGGCAAGGCGTTCGATCCGCGCACATTCGATACGCCCGAAACCAAGCGCCGGGTGTTGGATCAGATGATCAACGAGCAACTGATTCTTGATGCGGATTCCAAACTCGGCGTGACGGTGCCGCCAGCTAAAATACGCAGCGAAATAGAGAGCTTTCCGGTATTCCAGGTCGCCGGAAAATTCAATGCGAATCAGTATCGGTTATGGCTCGAATCACAGCGCAAGACGCCTGCCGAGTTCGAGCAGACCGTGCGCGATAATCTTCAAACGCGTCAGTTGACCGACCAACTCGCTCTCGGCACTGTGGTGACCGACGCGCAGGTGAACGATTATTTGCGATTGCGCGATCAAACGCGGGATTTTCGTTTCGTCAAGATTGATCGCCCGCCAGCGGACGTGAAAATCACCGATGACGCCATCGCGGCCTATTACAAGGCGCACCAGCAGCAGTTCATGACACCGGAAAAGGTATCGCTGGATTATGTCGAACTCAACGAATCGACGATGCAGGCAAAGGCCGACGTCGATGATGCGACTTTGAAACAGGAATATGCTGATCAAAAATCGCACTTTATCGCTCCGGAACAGCGGCTCGCTTCCCACATCCTGATTTCGGTGGACAAGAACGCGAATGCCGCAGCCCAAAAAGCGGCGTTGGCCAAAGCACGATCGATCGAAAAGCAATTGAAAGCAGGCAAGAGTTTCGAATCCTTGGCGAAAGTCGATTCCGACGATCTGGGCTCCAAAGCGCAGGGTGGCGATTTGGGGTGGCTGGAAAAAGGAGTCACCGACCCAGCCTTTGAAAGCGCTTTGTTTGCGATGAAAAAGGGCGAGATTTCGGCACCGGTGAAATCCGAAGAGGGATATCACATCATTGAGCTGCGCGATGTACGTCCGGAAAAAGTGCGCAGTTTCGATGAGGTCAAGGGTGAGCTCGCAAAGAAGTATCTGGATGAAGCCCGCGATCGCAAATTCAGTGATATCTCGGGAAAACTGACCGATGCGGTGTATCAGGATCCGACTTCGCTTGCCCCCGCCGCAAAACAGTTGGGGTTGCCTGTGGAGAAAACCGGTCTGTTTTCGCGCGCTGGCGGACCGGGAATCGCGTCCAATCCTGCGGTTAGAAAGGCCGCCTTTTCGAACACTGTGCTGGTCGAGGGCAATACTTCCGACCCGATCACATTGGGACCGAACCATATCGTCGTTATTCGGGTGGACCAGCACCAGAAGTCGACGCCCGAATCACTGGAAAAGGTCAGCGATTCGATTCGCAAAATTCTGATTGAACAGCAGATTGCCAAACAGGCGCACGAGCGCGCAGACGACTTGTTCGCACGATTGAGTAAAGGCGAAGCGCTCGACAAGATTGCTGACGAACTCAAGCTCAAGTCGACGCAGGAAACCGGGATCGGTCGCAAAGCCGCCAATCTGGACGGCAAGCTGGTTGAAAGCGTCTTCAAGCTTGATCGACCGAAAGACGGCAAGGCCGTGGCGGGCGAAGTGGCGCTGTCCAACGATGCATATGCGTTGGTAGCGCTCGATGCGGTCAAGGACGCGGATCCGACCAAGCTCGACTCGAAGACGATCGAAGCTGCGCGCAATGAGTTGCGCCAGGGATACGGTCAGGAAGCCGTGCAGGAGTTCATCGACAGCTTGCGCAAGTCCGCGAAGATCGAGATTGCCGAAGATCGACTGCAGTAGCGCATTGGTACGACGGTGCCGCGGCGCGCGGACGGATGGATTCCAGCCGCCGCCCTTGGCATCACAAACCGGTCATGCCAATGATGTTGTAACCCGAGTCCACGAACGTGACTTCGCCGGTAATGCCCGAGGCGAGGTCCGAGCACAGAAAAGCAGCCGCGTTGCCGACGTCCTCGATACTCACATTGCGTCGCAGCGGCGCATTTTCCTCGACGTGGTCAAGCATTTTGCGAAAGTCAGCGACACCTGCGGCTGCCAGGGTTTTGATCGGTCCCGCCGAAATGGCATTGACGCGGGTGCCCTCGGGTCCGAGGTTGTACGCCAGATAGCGCACGCTCGCCTCGAGACTCGCCTTGGCCACGCCCATCACATTGTAATGTGCCAGAGCTCGATCCGCGCCGAGATAGGTGAGCGTGAGAATTGCTCCGCCGCGACCTTTCATCAATGGACGCGCGGCCTTGGCCAGGGCGGAAAGGCTGTAGCTGGATATGTCGTGGGCAATAGCAAAGTTTTCGCGCGTCAAATGATCGAGGTATTCGTCCTGAATCGCTTCGCGCGGCGCAAACCCGATCGAATGCACAAGGATGTCCAGGCCATCCCAATGCTTTGCGAGGCTGTCGAACAGTTGCGCAATCTGTTGGTCGCTTGCGACATCACACGGTAGAACGATATTCGATCCGAACGCATTCGCGGCTTCATCAACGCGGGGTTTGAGCTTGTCGTTGACGTAGGTGAACGCCAGTTGAGCGCCTTCGCGGTGCATCGCACTGGCGATGCCCCAGGCAATCGAGCGCTGACTGATTATGCCCGTAATAAGGGCGCGCTTGCCGTGCAGAAATCCCATGTTGTCTCCTGATTGCGTTTGCGTGCGCGATTCTAGCCGAGTCTGGCAATGGCGTCAGTTTTCACGGGTCGCGCCGATTGCGGATACCGGCTCGTCGACGCTGTCAGCGGACAGGCGCAATTGCCGTCCGGGTTTGAGAATCGCATGGGGATCAAGGCCATTCCAACGACACAGGTCGTTCACGCTGATGTGCGCTTGATGGGCGATCGACGAAAGCGTGTCGCCACGCCGCACAACATGACGACTCGTTGGTCCGGATGCATCTTCGATCGTGTTCGCTGCCGATGATGATTTGCCGCGCCCCGGGCCGGGCAGAAGTACGCGGGTGCCCGCTGTCAGTCGAGCATTGTCGGTGAGCAGATTGGCCGACGCGATTACTTGCAGGTCTGTTTCGCTGGCTTTGGCCAACGCGGCAAGGGTTTCCGATTGGTGCACGGTCGCGAGATGCCAATCGCGCCAAAGCCTCTGCGGCAATTTGGACAGATTCCCGATGAGTGCGTCTCGCTTGCTGTCGGGAATGACCAACTGGAACGGACCCGGATCTGGCATACGCGAGCGCAGGTAGCCGGCATTGAGGCCACGCAAGCGACTCGGTTCCAGTCCAGACAACCGGGCAACGAGGTCAAGGCTGACGGGGGCGGACAATTCGACCGTTGCAAGGACGTCGCCGGGCTTTGGTTCCGGCAATGTCACGGCAAAGCGTTGCGGATCGGAGACAATGCACGCCAGCGCCATCAGTTTGGTCAAATGAGCTTGCGTGATCCGACTCAAATGCAGACGATGCAATTGGGCTGATGTGCGTCGTTGAGTACTGCCTGAAACCAGTCTCTTGACCCGATATTCGCCTGTATTGAACGCCATGTCCGCCAAGCGCCAATCGTCGAATTCGTCGTGATAGCGTTGCAACAGGTCCAGCGCCACGCTGGTCGATGCCGGAACGTCCAGTCGGGCATCGAAATCGCTATCCACGCGCAAGCCGTTCGCCTTGGCGGTGGCCGGCATCAGTTGCCAGATTCCAGCCGCGCGACCGCCTCTGGCGGTCGGAACATAACGACTCTCGACGTACGGCAGGAGGGCGAACTCTCCGGGGATGTTGCGTTTGTCGATCTGATCGATGACGAAAAGCAGGAATGGCATGGCTCGACTCAACGTTTCGCTGAAATCGCCCGGATTGCGTGAGTAACGACGTGCCCAGGAGTCAACCCCGGCGTCGTAACCGCAATCAGCAAGGACAAAGCGCTGGCGCATGCGGAACCATGGCGATAGCACCCGGGATGAGGGCACCTCATGGCTGGGTTGTGGCATGGGTGCAGTCGTGTCCGGTGCGGTTTGTGAAGTAGGAGCGAGTGGCGGCTTTGGCTTTTCCGGGTTGGTGCTGCAGGCGACGAGGAGCAGGCAAGAAACGCCAACAACGCGGCAACCTGTGCCGAGCATTCGAAGCAGCCAGTGGTCGCCGGGCGCGGCCCGTCTCCGGCGAACCGTCTTGCTCAATTTCGAGAAGCAGAAAATGGTCCAAGGCATATCGGGATGCGCAGTTCCGGCTGTCGGCGCCTGGTGCAATGCCGAATCGGAACTATATCAGCCTTGCGCAACGTCGAAACAACAGCAACAGCGGCTGGCGACCTGTAATTGCGGTGCGGATTCCGGCGAATGGGTGCCGTGACAAAATACAGGCAATACCATGAGGGTTACGTTGCGCAGCGGTTTCGCGCACAATCAAGATTGTCGAGCATCAAGCAAAATCCTGCAGGCATGCCAGCGCAATACGAAGCTTTCCACGCAAGTGCGCCGATGCGCGCATTGTTCGCGCACGAATTGCGTGCGCTCGCGCCCGTTCTGGCGGAGGCGTACGGGAATTTCGGATTGTTTTTGAGTGCGGGCGCCGACGCGTGCGATGCTCTTCCCGAGCACAGGCTGGGGGCGATCGTGGAGTTATGTTCGAATTGCCACGCGGGATTGCGAGGTGATGTTCGTTGCATGGCTACCGAATTGCCATTCGCCAGTGAAAGCTTCAGTGTGGTGATCGCCCAACACGCGTTCGAGCACAGTTTGCGGCCCGAGCAAAGCGCAACCGAACTTGCCCGCGTGTTGACGCCGGAGGGTCTGGCGTTGGTCTTCGGATTCAATCCGCTGGGAACGTGGAGGCCCTGGCTGGAATGGTCCCGCCGTCGTGCGGGTCTGCCCTTGTACCTGCGTTCGGCCAACACCTGGCGGCAACTGCTGCTGCGCGAACAAGTCGATAGCCTGCAAGTGAGTTTTCCCGGCGTCTGGCTGCCGCGCGGCGGCCTGACGATTGCGGATCGTGGCCAAGCGCCGGGGCCGGACGCGCGGTTCGGCAGTAGCTGGTTGCTGGTCGCGCGCAAACGGCGCAGCCCGCTCACGCCGCTGCGACAGCGACTTCGGAATCGTGAACTGGCGTTGCATCCGCGTTTGGTGCCTGGGGCACAGCGGGCCCGCACATGACGCTGGCAAGCGCAGTCGAAGTCGAAGTGTTTACCGACGGTGCCTGTTTGGGCAACCCCGGACCGGGCGGCTGGGCGGCGCTGCTGCGCCATAAAACCGTGGAAAAGGCGATTTCCGGCAGCGAGCCGAATACGACCAATAATCGAATGGAGCTGATGGCGGCGATAAGCGCGCTGGAGGCGTTGCGCCGGCCGTCCCGCGTGCGCCTGACCACGGATTCGCAATACGTGAAGCAGGGTATCGAATCTTGGTTGGCGCGTTGGCAAGCCAATGGCTGGCGCACGTCCGACCGCAAGCCGGTCAAGAACCAGGATTTGTGGCAACGCCTGGCCGTCGCGGCATCTGCGCATGAGGTGCGTTGGCACTGGACGCGCGGCCACAGTGGCCATGCAGAAAACGAAAGAGTGGATAAACTGGCGCGCGATGCGGCAATTTCGGCGGCGGAGGGATGATGCGGCAAATCGTACTGGATACAGAAACAACAGGCCTGGAAGTCGCCAAGGGCCATCGCATCATCGAGATTGGTTGCATCGAATTGAGCGAAAGGCGACCAACCGGGCGAAAGTTCCATCGCTACCTCAATCCGCAACGCCGGGTCGATGAAGGGGCGCTGGCCGTACATGGTATCGACAACGATTTTCTGGCCGATAAACCTTGCTTTGCCGAGATCGCGTCGGATTTTCTGGCGTTCATTCAAGGCGCGGAGCTGATCATTCACAACGCCCCGTTCGATGTTGCTTTTCTGGATGCAGAATTGTCACTGATTGATGCCGGTCTCGGACAGATCGCCGACCATGCACAGGTCGTCGATACCCTGCCGCTGGCGCGCCAGAAGTACCCCGGCCAGAAAAACAGTCTGGATGCGCTGTGCCGACGTTTGAACGTCGACAACCGCCACCGCGAACTGCATGGTGCCTTGCTCGACGCGCAATTGCTGCTCGAAGTCTACCTGGGCATGACCGGAGGGCAGGGTGATTTGGGGTTGACAACGGCGCTTGCGTCGGATTCCCCTGCTGCCGTGGGGTCGGTCAGTAGTGATCGGCGAGTGCCGTTGCTGGTGTGGCGCGCCAGTTCCGCGGAACTGGCCCTGCACGACGAGCACATTCGGCGCCTTGAAAAGTCCAGCAAGGGCCAATGCATCTGGCTGCGCGACGGTTAAAACAACCATTCCGGCGCGACTGCGGTATGATTCGACCGGGCTGACACGCTAGTTTGGGGAGGATGGCGATGAAAGTGTTGATTGCGCTAATGATCCTGTTTGCTTCGAGCGCGAACGCGACGACGGCAGTCGAGGCGATCGCGGCACACAAGCACATGGGAGTGGCCAGTTGCAGCAACAGCGTTTGTCACGGCGCGTCGCAACCGTTTCGCGATTCGGACGTGATGCAAAACGAATTCTCGATCTGGCAACAGTTCGATCCGCATGCAAAGGCCTATCAGGTGCTGGAGCAACCGCGGTCCCAATCCATAGCGCGCAAACTCGGTATCGGCGATCCGACCAAGGCGAAGATTTGCCTGGACTGCCATGCGGACAACGTACCTGTTGCCGATCGTGGCGAACGCTTCCAGATTTCCGACGGTGTTGGTTGCGAAGCCTGCCACGGCGGCTCGGAACTCTGGTTGAGTTCGCATGCCGACCGCAAGGTCAGCCATGCCGACAACCTGGACAAGGGCATGTATCCGACGGCCGACCCGGTCAAGCGTGCACGCTTGTGCCTGTCGTGCCACATGGGTGAAAAGGAACGCATGATCACCCATCGGATCATGGGGGCCGGCCACCCGCGTTTGGCATTCGAACTGGATACGTTTACCTGGTTGCATCCGCATTACAAGATCGACGCCGACTGGATCAAGCGCAAGGGCAACTGGAACGGCGTGCGCGATTGGGCCGTAGGACAAGGCGTCGCTGCGGAAAATCTTCTTGGCTTGCTGCTTGATCCGAACACCGGCTGGCGCGGAATCTTTCCCGAACTGGTGTTGTTCAATTGTCAGGCTTGCCACAAGCTGATGAAAGACAACAACTGGGGGCCGCGCCAGGGTACCGGACTTGGGCCGGGTGTGGTGCGTTTGAACGACGCGAACCTGCTGGTATTCCGGTACGCATTGGCACCTGTCGACAAAGCTGGTGCGCAGCGCATTTTCGAACAGACGCGCGAGTTGCACCGCGCCACCACGGTTAGCCGCGAAGCGACGTTCGCGGCTGCGCGCAGATTGCGCGCAACCCTTGAGGCGTTGCTGCCGAAGGTTGCGGCATACAACTACGATGCATCGAGCCTGAACCCAATTCTGAGCAGCATGGTCGCAGATGGTGAGCATGGCGAATTTCGCGATTACGCCGCAGCCGAACAGGTATCCATGGCCTCAGAATCGGTGGTGACGGCGTTTGAGAACGACGGCAAGCTCGACAAGGCCAAGACGACAGCGCTGCGTGCGAAACTGGATACTTTGTTCGATGCGGTCAAAAATGAAGACAACTACGCGATGGCGCGTTTCGTTGCAGCACTCAAGAGCTTGCGTGCTGTGGCGCCTTGACTTGTTCGCCGCGCAGCCGCATGTCGGCTGCGCGGCAAACTCCCGATTTTCCGGCTCCGGATGCAGCTCGTTCGGCAAATTTCGTAGTGACTGATTGCGCATGACCGACAACGTTCAGGTTCCAGGTTACAAACTGATTCGACAGATTGGCGAGGGTGGTATGGCGACGGTTTACCTCGCCATGCAGGAATCTCTCGACCGCGAAGTCGCGCTGAAGGTGATGTCGCCGGTACTTGCCGCGAACGAGACGTTCTGCGAACAATTCATGAAGGAAGGCCGGATCGCGGCGCGCCTGACCCACCCGCATTTGATGACGGTGCACGATATCGGTACCGAGAACGGCGTTTACTATCTCGCCAGTGAATATCTGCCGGCTGGAACCTTGCGCGAACGTATGGAAGGCTTGAGCACGGCGGAGATACTCGAGATCGCGCGCGATATTGCGTCAGGGCTGGCCTACGCGCACGACAAAGGCTTCGTGCATCGCGATGTGAAACCCGGGAACATCATGTTCCGCTCCAACGGCACGGCCGTGCTTGCTGATTTTGGCATCGCCAAGGCGATGAAGAGCGTCAGCGCGGCGACCATGGCGGGCAATGCGATCGGCACTCCGGACTACATGAGTCCGGAACAGGCGCAGGCAACACCGGTAGATGGTCGTTCGGATTTGTACAGCCTCGGCGCGGTCATCTATGAATGCCTTGCCGGTCACAAGCCCTATCAGGCAAACGATGCCTATGCCGTAGCCCTGATGCATGTCACCGAGCCGGTACCGCAACTACCGGAGAAACATGCCTGGCTGCAACCGTTGATCGATGGGCTGATGGCAAAAAAGGTTGATGAGCGTTTTCCCACAGGCGAGGCGTTCATTGCCGAATGTGACCGCTTGCTGGCGTCGAACCCGCAGACGGCGGCGGCCGTGCGCGAACAACGCAGCGGACGACGCCGTGCGGTGCGGGCATCCGGTGCCAATGTGTCGACTGCGTCCACGGCAATTTCCCAGCCTGGGCGCAAAGTCGGTGGCGGGTCGGGCATGCGCATGGCTCTCATGGGTGGAGGAGCGCTTGCGCTGGTAGTCGCGATCGTGGCGGGAGGCTGGTTTTTTGCACATCGGCAAGCGCCGAAAACTCCAACTACCTCGCCCAACCAATATGAGCCGCCTGCGCCGCCGCCACAGGACAACAACCCGGCGCTTGCCGCCATGAGCAAGCTCGACATGTCCACATTGCTGTCTCGTGCAGAAAAATATCTGGCAGCTGCGCCGGGCAACGGTGGCGACAAGCTCAATTTTCCTCCGGGCGACAACGCTATCGATTTGTTTCAGGAGGCGCTCAAGCGCGATCCAGGCAACGCGACTGCGACCAAAGGGCTGGCACAAATTGCCGCGTTTTACGAGAACGGCGCACGCAGCGCTTATCAACGCGGACTGTACGCGGGAGCCGATGTCATGGTCGATGCCGGTCTGCGCGCGGATCCCACGAATGCCGGCCTGCTCAAACTGCGCGCCGATCTGGCCAAGGCCGAACCCGGTGGCTGATTCCGCCTACGCGCTGCCGTAGCGTTCGCCAGGGGCAATGTCGGCGACGTTCAATCGTCAGCGGTCGCGGATCAGAATCACCGTGATGTTGTCCGAACCGCCGCCATCGAGTGCCGCCAGGATCAAATGATCCACGCATTCCTGCGCGGAGAGATCTTCGCGTGAAAGCACGGCTGCGATGTCTGCGTCGTCGACTTCCTCGGTCAAGCCGTCCGAGCACAACAGGATCTGCATCCCGGGTTGCAGGGTGCCCCGAATCGTGTCCACACGCAGACTCTGCGGATCGGTGACTCCAAGCGCCTGAGTGACGACATTGCGATGCGGATGTGTGCGCGCCTGTTCGTGCGTGATGGCACCCTGGGCGATCAACTCCTGCACGTAGGAATGATCCTGGGACAACTGCTTGAGTTCGCCGTTCCACATGTAGATACGGCTGTCTCCGACCCAGCAGATTTCGTAGTCATTTCCGTTCAGGCGTATCGCGGCAATGGTCGTGCCCATGGGCAGCGCCTCTGCCTTCTTGCTCGAATGCTTGATGATTTCCTCGTCGGCACGTTGGACCGCCTGCGCCAACGTCGCCCCCGATCCGACTTCCCGCATTACAGTATCACGCGCCAGTGCGCTGGCTACTTCGCCGTGCTCATGGCCTCCCATGCCATCGGCGACGAGCCACAGACCGAGGTCGGCATCGGCATAGTAGGTGTCTTCGTTATGCTCGCGCCGCAAGCCAACGTGAGTGCTGTGTCCGAATTCAATCATGCGTCGACCGCTTGGCTGCGGAGCCAGTGTACGCTGGTTGCATAGGTTCGCTCCCCCAGTGCGGTCGCGCGACGGTCATAAAATGCCGTGCGCGCGACCAACGATGCAAGCGGCAATGCCGCGGTTGCGGCACGCCACAGCATACTCAGAACTCGATCCGGATGCCGAGTGAGAAGCGGTTCTCGTGCACGCCGGAGTATCCGACCAGATGCTCCCAGGTGATGAAGCCGGAACGACCCTGCGGGAAAATCGCGTTGAGCCCGATGCCGACGTTGAAGTAGCTCTGGTCGGGAGCCTGATCTGTAATGACGATCGGCGTTTGCGTCGGATCGGCGATGAAGCGGGTCACGATCGTTTGCGGATCGTTGCGGAATTCGTGATTCCATTCCAGCGTCGCATTCGGAATCAGCACGCCCCAGTCGAAGCTGGTGGTGTAGCTGACACGCCCACCCAAAACGCCCAGTTCCGAAGTCAGCGAGCGTGATTCGACCGACGTGATCAAACCGGCACCCGGTGCGTTCGGGTCGCTGGCCTTTTCGCGGAACGCGCCCAAATTCAAGTGTGAGTACACCCCGCGCAGATACGGGCTGATTGCCCAGGCACCATGGTTGAAATCCTTGCCGACGGACAATGCTACGGACGATTGATGGCCGTCTGGCGATGCAGTGGCGGTCTGGTTGATCGAGGACGTGCCGCTGCCTGAAAGGTCGGCGATCTGGTAGGCGATATTGCGCTTCAGGTCGTAGCTCAACCAGTCCAATACTGCGGAGCCTTCGAGGTAGAAGGAGTCACCGTGATACCACGTGAAATAGCCGCTCAGGGTGTAGCCGTCGACATCGAGCTTGCCCAGATCCTGATCAAGGCTGGAATGGTTCCTGTTGACTCCACCGGCAACGCCGGCAACGAATGTATCGCTGAAGCGGTAATCCACTCCTGCCGTGAGAGAGGCATTGTTGAAATCGAAGCCCGGACGCGTGGCATTCGCGTCGAAGCCGCCTCGCACGATCATGCCTGTGGCGAAAAATCCCCAGCGATCAAAATCCTTGCCGACCTCGTCGCTCTGCTTCGGATCCTTGCGGAACATGTCGCCGAGCATCGCCAACGGGAGACTTTGTCCGTCGTTGACCAGGGTCAGGCCGTGGATGCTGACTCCCTGCACGCCCTGGCGCAATTCAGCCAGACGCGTATTCAGATTGCCGAACTGGCTGGTCTGCACACCCTGCGCCATGCTGCGCTGCGGCAACACCTTGTTGTTGGTGATCTGGTCCAGCGCGTTCGGCACGTCCTGCGGATCGGAACCCGAGCCCACGACGATTTCCGAGCAGCGCTGCAGCAGGTCCTTTTGTGGGGGCGTCAATTGATCGGCCGCCATTCCCGCCAGCGCCGGACACGCTTTATCGACCGCGCTGGCGACACCGAGTTGGGTGGGCGATAGATTCGGCATATTCGCCACACCATTGCTGAAGCTGAACGTCAACGCCGGTATATCCGGAGACGCCGACACGTTTGCCGTTACCGTGTAGCTGCCCGGCAGGATCACCGTCAGTTGATTGTGCGACTGTCCGTCCGCACCGGTCAGCGTGTCGGTATTCGTCAACGCGCCGGATGAACCAGACACGCTCCAATGCACGGCGACATTGGCGGCTGGCTCGCCTTGATTGTCGACCAGTTTGACGACCAGGGGTTGCGAAGCCTGGTTTGGCGTCAGGGCTTGATTGTTGCCGGAGACGATCGTGAACTGGCTTCCGCTACCGGCCGCTGCGCTGGCAATGGCGCTGAATGTCACACTGCCGGCACCGGGAATCAGGGCCTGGACCATATTGACTCCCGCACTCGAACCTAGTGTGAGTGTGTTAGTCGTCTTGCCCGAAGCGTCACTTACCGTGGTCGATGCTGCGAGCATCCCGCCGCCTTGAACAACGATCCAGTCCACGCTGACGCCGGGGGCACCTTGTACATCCACTACGAATGGCTGCAGCATGCTGCCTGGACCCGCGATCTGGTTGTCACCGCCGACCTTGTTGATTGTCACACTGCCCGCGGCCAGGGCGGTGGCAGTGAAGCTGACGACGACATTGCCGGGGAGCGTGGCAGTGACGGTATTGGCGCCTACGCTCGAACCCAGAGTCAGCGTGTTGCTGGACCGACCATTGGCATCGGTCATCGTTGTGGCCGAAGCCAGAGCACCCCCCCCGGATACAACCGACCACGTAACGGGAATTTGACTGAGTCCCTTGCCGGCCGAGGCCGCTGCGACCTGTACCACGAACGGCTGCAGTTGGCTGCCGACGATGCCACTCTGATTGTTGCCGCTGGCCGTTGTTGCAGCCGCCGCCACTGATGTTGCGGCGAAGTCGACCTTGCTGGTGGCCGTACTGGCTTCAATAATCACGGATTCAGGCGTGCTTCCGTAGGTGAAGTTGATCGAGGCCTGTCCGCTGGTATCGGTTAGCGAGGTTGCTGCCGACAACGTTGCCGTGCCGCTGATCACGCTCCAATTGATTGTCTGGCCCTCGGTGGTGCCGGCCTGGATAACCAGGGGTGCATCCGCGGCGCTGCCGACGACACCGGTCTGGTTGTCGCCGGAAATCTTGACCAGTCCCGTCGCAGTCTGGTTGATTGTCAGATAAAAGCCCTTGGTCGCACCCGCGTCGCAATAACTGCATGATACCGAAACGGAGACCTGTCCAGGCGTCGCGCCAAGATCGACCGAGACCTGCGCCTGCACGGCACCTTGTGCGGCCGCGATAGCCGCTGACAAACGATGACCGCCGATCATCTTACCGGCTAGAGGCCTGCCCTGCCCGGATCCGGAGCAGCCGGGTATCGCAACATTTTGCTTATAACTGTGTGAATGATTGGCGCTGAATGTGGCCGTGCCGCTCTGGATGTTCCATTCCAGCGGAATCGAGCACGGACCTTCAAATCCGCTGCTTGGAACCAGTTCCACGACAAGCGGCTGCGGCAAGGTCGTGTTGGGCGGGCCACTTTGTGCGTTGCCGCTCAAATAATTCATTTGCAGATACGGCGGCGGCTTGGTCGCGGTTTCAGTGAAAGTCAGCGTTTGTACCGTGTCGCATCCCTGCGCGCAGGTGACGGTCACCTTGACTTGGCCCGCTGTGCCATTGAAGGCAAGCATGATGCTATCCGTGGACCCGGGCGAAGTATTCAGAGAGTCCGAATAGCTGGAGCCGTAACCGACGTACTGAGAATCGTAGATCGTTGCAGCACCGCTGACGACTTGCCAGTTGAGGCTCACGTACGACGAACCGGAAAACGAAACGGAAAGTGGCGTCGGCAAGAAAGCGTAGTACTCGTCGCTCTGACCATTGCCGCCGGCGATCGACATGACGTTTTGTGCCTGCGCAGCACGGATCGGAGCGCAGATCGCCAATGCCAACAACGCAAGTTTGATGCTAATGGAACAAACTCGATTGAGAATTCGTGCGATCGCCATTTCGTCACCCCATTTTCAAGTCAGCGGCCTATAATGAAGTATAACGGTAATTCAAGCCGAGTCATCCACTGTCGAATCCCGAGGGCGTTGTCATGTCAAACTCGAAATCGCATCCGGCCGCACGCTTGAGTCCCTGGCCGCTGTTCGCGGCGATGTGTCTGATCTGCGTTGGCGGCATTTCCACACCCACCTTGCAAGCGTCGGCGAGCGTGCAGACCCGCAATCCGGAGGACTTCCTGATCGTCGATTGCCTGTTGCCCGGTCAGGTCCGGCGGCTTGGTCGCTCGGCAAATTTCATGAGCGCGCGCCGCCCTGTGCGCACGAGCCAGGCTGACTGCGAGATTCGCGGCGGCGAATACGTTTCTTATGATCGCGCCAATTATCAGACTGCGCTCAAGGTGTGGATGGGGCAGGCCGAACTCGGCAATGCCGACGCACAGAACTACGTCGGCGAAATCTACCTCAAGGGTTTGGGGACCGATCCGGATTACGTGAAGGCCCGCGAATGGTTCGAGAAGGCCTCTGCGCAAGGATCGAAACGCGCGCGCATCAACCTGGGTTACTTGTACGAGCAGGGTCTGGGCGTGCCGAAGGATATGGGCAAGGCCTTGAATCTGTATCGTGAAGCATCCGGCATAACCGATGACAAGCTTGTATTCGCGTCTACCGTTACCGCCGAGGTGAACGAGGCCAAGGCTGAAAGCGCATCACTGCGCGGTCAACTGGCCAGCGAGCAGGAAAAATCTGCCGAATTGCGCAAGCAGGTTGGCAAGCTTCGTTCGGAGTTGCGCAACAAGCAGAAGAGCTATCAGCAATCGCAAAGCGAATTGAATGACGTGCGTCACAAGCTTGATGCCGAGCAGGCCCGCGTGGGTTCGGATCACGACCCACGCTACGCAAAACTCAAGACCGACGCGCAGACACGCGAAGCAGCGCTTTCCGGCCAGCAACAGAAACTGCGGGCCGAACAGGAGGCCAATGCCAAGCAACTGGCCGATGCCGAGGCACAGATTGCGAAACTCAAAGCGCGTGAGCAGGAATTGTTGTCGCGCGAATCCTCACCCGCCAACGATCAGGATCTGGCGGCATTGCGCATGTCCGCCGCACAAATGGATACCGCGTTGCGCGACGGTCGCGCGCGCACCAGGCAATTGCAACAGCAATTGGCAACGAACGAACAGCAGCGCCAGGATGTGCAGGCGAAGTTCGACCAAGCGCGCGCTGCGTTGGCCGCCGAACATGCCCAAAACGAGGATTCCAAAAGGTTGCTCAAATTGATGGAAACCCAGCTGTCGCAGAAACGCCAGCAGTTGGCCAGCCAGCGCACGCAGATGGCCAGCCTGCAGGCCCAGATCAATAGCGACAAAGCCGCTTCGTTGCCGCCCGGCTATACCACGGCAAGTCTCAATGGCAATCTGAAACTCGAAATTCTGCAACCGTCGCTGGCAATGACCCGCGGTCTGACCAAACCAGCCGCATCGGTGCCGCCCGCGGAAAAAGGCATCGACATCATCGGTCGTGTGCAGGCGCCGGCCGGACTGACTTCCGTAAGTCTGAACGGGCAAACCGTCGGCGTCGATGCCGGCGGATTGTTCAAGACCCATGTAGTGCTTTCCGGCAACGATACCGACGTGCATGTCACCGCACAGGACAAGACCGGCGGTGAGGCGCTGCTCGATTTCGTCCTGATACCGGGTCCGGGCGGAAACGCTGCCGGCCGCTCCAGTTCCGGTGCGCCCAGCATCGATACCTTGCCGCGCGGTGTGCGGCTCGGCAAATACTATGCCTTGGTCATCGGCAACGACAGCTATGCGGCGTATCCGGAATTGAAGAGCGCTTCCAGCGATGCCAAGGCGATTGCTGGCGTTCTGCAGTCGCGCTACGGCTACAAGGTGACGCTGCTGTCCAATGCCAATCGTTTCGAGATTCTGTCAGCGCTGAACGACATGCGCGAGCAGCTCAAGAGCGAGGACAACCTTCTTGTCTACTACGCCGGGCACGGCGAGGTCGACAAATCGCAACAGGGCTACTGGCTGCCAGTGGACGCACAAGTCAGCACGCCAAGCAGCTGGATTTCCAACCGGGCCATCAGCGATATCCTGACCACGATGGAAGCCAAGCATGTGTTGGTGATCGCCGACTCGTGCTATTCGGGAACGATGACTCGCTCATCGCTGGCGACGTTTGGCGGCGGCATGCCGGCCAGTGCATGGGGCGACTGGGTCAAGACCATGGTCGCCGGGCGTTCGCGCACGGCGCTGACTTCCGGTGGCGTACAACCCGTGGCAGACGCGGCGACCAAGGGCGGGCACTCGGTATTTGCCGCGGCTTTGCTCAGTGTTTTGAAGGACAACAACCAGTTGCTGACCGGACAGCACTTGTTCCGTGAAATCGCTGCGGGAATGGCTTTGCGCAGCGCAAACGCCGGCCTGCAGCAGGAGCCGGAATATGCACCGATCCAGTTTGCCGGACACGAAGCGGGTGAATTTTTCCTGATGCCGGGCGGTGCACGCAGCAGTGCGAGCGTGCAGGTGCTCAACCGCGCGCGGTCGATCGCGCGCGCAGTGAATGCGCGCTTCGCGTCAGGAGCGGTCATCGGCCCGACGCATGCGCCGTAAGGTTTCGGCAATTGATGACAGCGATCCTTTGATCGCTGTCATCGACCAGGCATAGATGCGGCGTTCGTCGACGCCGCTGAATGCCCGTACCACATCGGCCATTCCCTTGATCGAATCATCGCCCGCTTGCGCAACGGCTTGCGCCCGTTTGCCGATGGCGTAAGTCACCGACGCGTTGACCAGCGCCGAAGAAAAAACCGCGGTCAGCGGTACCGTGCGGCGGGCCAATAGTCCGCCGGCCCGACCCAGCGCGCGTGCCATGGCGCCGCGCAGGAACAGATCGCCGGTCACGCCGGCACCGACGCCGACGCGCTGAACGTTGGCGACGACAGATGCGTGCAGGCTATCGGGAATGTTTAATTCATACAGTGCAAAGGTCTCCTCGACGAGTCGGCGCTGTACGCTCGCAAGCATGTTCGCATCAAGCAATTCGCCGAACACCAACCCAAGCACACGCCCGAGTCCGGGGATCGATTCCGCTGCTGCCGTCAACGCGCCGATACCGGCTGCACGCACGCATTTGCCGCGCAAGATGTCCAGGAATTGCGCATCACGCGTTTTGCGCGCCTCGATTTGCCTGCTCGACGAATGCCGCTTCGATGTCGATTTCAAGCGTTTCATTCGCCTATGATACGGGTGGATTCGACAGACAGGCTGTGGTTGCCGGCAATGGCCTGACGAATTGCCGTTTTTCGCCCGTTTTTATTGCCAGACAACTCCCAAATCCATCGGCCCGATTGAACATGACCCAGACACATTCCCACGACAGCATTCGCGCCGTGAATTATCACGATGGAGAATTGCGTTTGCTCGATCAACGTGCATTGCCGTTTGCAGAACTTCATGTCGAATGTCGCGATGCCGGGCAGGTTGCCGCAGCAATCCGGGATCTTGTCGTTCGTGGGGCGCCAGCCATCGGAATCGCCGCTGCGTGGGGTGTGGTGCTTGAAGCGCAACGATTGACTGATAGCGGACAGCAAGTGAGCGCCGACATTCTTCGGCCGGTATTCGACCAACTCAATGCCGCTCGACCGACCGCTGTGAATCTGGCGTGGGCGCTGGCGCGCATGCGCGGTGTCCTTGCGGCCGCGCCGACCGATGTCCTTGCTGCATTGCGCGCCGAAGCGCAGGCCATTCAGGACGAGGATCTCGCCGCCAACCGGAAAATGGGAGAGCTTGGCGCCGCATTGCTGGATGCGAATGCCGGTGTACTCACGCATTGCAATACTGGTTCGTTGGCTACGGCTGGTTTCGGCACCGCACTGGGAGTTGTTCGCGAAGGCTTCACGCAGGGAAAGATCACACGGGTTTATGCCGGAGAAACGCGTCCGTGGCTGCAAGGCGCACGTCTGACGATGTGGGAATTGGGACGCGACGGCATCCCGGCAAAATTGATCGCCGATTCCGCGGCTGCTCACCTGATGCAGTCCGGAGCGATCCAATGGGTCATCGTCGGCGCGGATCGCGTTGCCGCCAACGGAGACGTGGCCAACAAAATCGGCACCTACCAACTGGCGATCGCGGCGCGTCACCACGGAGTCAAATTCATGGTGGTCGCGCCAGCCTCCACTGTCGACATGGACATGGCCTACGGTTCAGACATCGACATCGAAATGCGAAATCCGGACGAGTTGTTTTCCATTGCCGGGCAGCGCACCGTTGTCGACGGGGCGCAAGCATGGAATCCCGTGTTCGACGTCACGCCTGCGACATTGATCGACGCTCTGGTGACCGAGCGTGGTGTCATTGAAAACCCGGATGGCGCCGGCATGCAGGCCATGTTCGGCGCTACCAAGCGAAAATCCGCATGAAGTCGAGCTTGCGTCAGTTGGCGATGTTCTGCGTCGGCGGCGTGATCGGTTTCATTGTCGATGCTGGTGTCTTGCAGTTGCTCGTCCTGGGCCTGGCCTGGGATCGCTACAGCGGCCGTGTGATCTCTTTTTTATGCGCCGCAACGGCGACCTGGCTGTTCAATCGCAGATTCACGTTCCACGGCCCGCGGCGCAATTCGCTGATCGGCGAGTGGGCGCGATATGTGCTTGCGATGAGCGGTGGATTTGCCTGCAATTTCGCCGTGTATTCAGGGCTCGTATTCTTTTTCGACATCGATCGGCAGTGGTTGATCCTGGCTGTGGCGGCCGGTTCGGTGGCCGGTCTCGGGGTCAATTTCACGGCCTCGCGCTATTGGGTTTACCGGCACCACAGGCACCCCGAGGCCAAGGCCGGTGAACTGCCCTGATCGGCTGCCCGAATTGTCATTGCGAACACGGCTGCAGCCCGCGCCAGTGAAGGGTTTCGCAGTGCTAATCGAGCCGCTCGATGTGGTAGAATTGGCCGCTTGAAAAACCCTTCGGCGATGCCCGTTTCAGACGTGCGTCCGACATCGCAATAATCCAGGAAATAACCCTAATGGCGGAGCTGGCCAAAGAAGTCATTCGCGTCAACATCGAAGACGAAATGCGGCAGAGTTACCTCGACTACGCGATGAGCGTAATCGTGGGCCGCGCCCTTCCGGACGTCCGCGACGGATTGAAACCGGTGCACCGACGCGTGCTGTTCGGCATGCACGAAGCCAATACCGTGTGGAACCGGCCTTACGTCAAATGCGCGCGCATTGTCGGTGAGGTGATGGGTAAATTCCATCCGCACGGCGACTCTTCGATCTACGACGCACTGGTGCGCATGGCGCAGGATTTCTCGCTGCGTTACCCACTGATCGACGGGCAGGGCAACTTTGGCTCGATCGATGGCGACAATGCTGCGGCGATGCGCTACACCGAGTGTCGCCTGCAGCGCCTGTCTTCGGATCTGCTGGCCGATATCGACAAGGAGACCGTCGATTTCGTCCCCAACTACGACGAGAAGGAATCCGAGCCCAGCGTACTTCCGGCGCGCTTGCCGAATTTGTTGATCAACGGATCGGCAGGAATTGCCGTGGGCATGGCGACCAATGTACCGCCACACAACCTGCGCGAAGTCATCGACGCGACGCTTGCCTTGATCGATGATCCCGAAATCGGCATCGAAGGCTTGATGCAGCATATTCCCGGCCCGGATTTTCCCACCTCGGGAATCATCAACGGGGCAGCGGGCATTCATGAAGCTTATCGCACCGGTCGTGGACGCATCCTGGTACGCGCCCGGGCCGATATTGAAACCGACGACAACGGCCGCGAGGCAATCATCGTCACCCAGTTGCCGTATCAGGTCATCAAGGCGCGCTTGATCGAGAAGATTGCAGAACTGGTCAAGGAAAAGCGCATCGAAGGCATTTCCGAGCTGCGCGATGAATCCGACAAGGACGGCATGCGCGTTGTCATCGAAGTGCGCAAGGACACCATGGCTGATGTGCTGCTGAACAACCTGTTCCAGCAAACCCAGATGCAGGTGACGTTCGGCATCAATCTGGTCGCCTTGCTCGATGGCCAGCCGCGTCTGCTCAACCTCAAGGAAATTCTTGATGCGTTCGTGCGCCATCGTCGCGAGGTGGTAACGCGGCGTACGATTTTCGACTTGCGCAAGGCGCGCAATCGCGCTCACATTCTCGAAGGATTGACCGTCGCGCTGGCGAGCATCGACGAGATGATCGCGCTGATCAAGACCTCGGAAAATCCACAGATCGCCAAGCAACGCATGCTCGATCGGCGCTGGGAACCGGGTCCGGTGCGCGCATTGCTCGCGGCGGCGGGTACGGGAAGTTCACGGCCGGAAGACCTGCCTGTCGAAGTCGGTCTGGGCGAGGGCGGTTATCAGTTGTCCGAGGCGCAGGCCAAGGAAATTCTCGACATGCGCCTGAACCGCCTGACCGGGCTGGAGCAGGAAAAGCTCAGCGACGAATACAAGCAATTGCTGACGGTCATCGTCGATTTGATCGCGATCCTGGAAAATCCGGACAAGCTGCTCGGCGTCATCCGCGATGAGCTTTCGGCTCTGCGCCAGGAGTTCGGCGACGAACGCCGTACCGAAATCCAGCACAGTCAGGAAGACCTCGATATTCTCGATCTGATCGAGCCCGAGGATGTCGTCGTCACGCTTTCTCACTCCGGTTATGCCAAGCGCCAGGCGATCAACACCTACCGCGCACAGCGTCGCGGCGGCAAAGGCCGTTCGGCGACCAACATGAAGGAAGACGATTTCGTCGAACGTCTGTGGGTCGCCAACACACACGACACTCTGCTCACGTTCACCAGCCGCGGCCGCGTGCTTTGGCTGAAAGTGTACAAAATTCCGGATGCCAGCCCTGGCGCGCGCGGCAAACCGATCGTCAACCTGCTGCCGCTCGAAGATGGTGAAATGGTGCAGGCTGTACTGCCGGTCAGAGAGTTCGCCGAAGACCGCTACGTGTTTTTCGCCACACGGCGCGGAACGGTCAAGAAGACATCGCTTAGCGACTACTCACGACCGCGTGCCAACGGCATTCGCGCCATCGACATCAGCGACGACGATGGACTGGTCGACGTGGCGCTGACCGATGGTTCCTGCGATATCGCCCTGTTCGCCAGCAACGGCAAAGCGGTGCGTTTCTCCGAAGAGCTGGTGCGGCCGATGGGACGCACCGCGCATGGCGTGCGTGGCATTCGTTTGGCGCGCGACGCTCACGTCGTTTCGATGATCGTGATCGAGGGCGAGGTCGGCGGCGATATCCTCACCGCCACCGCGCGCGGCTATGGCAAACGTACAGAACTTGCGGCATATCCACGCAAGGGTCGCGGCACGCAGGGAGTAATTGCGATCCAGTGCTCCGAGCGCAACGGTGCGTTGGTCGGTGCCGTGCAACTCGACGACGCCCATGAGTTGATGTTGATTTCCGATCAGGGAACTCTCGTGCGCACGCGCGCCGCCGAAATCGCCCAGGTTGGCCGCAACACCCAGGGCGTGACATTGATCCGGTTGCCGGCAGAAGAAAGTCTCGTGGGTGTGGTGCGAGTCGAGGCGCTAAACGGCGATGATGATGACGCGGACAATGACGCAGCGTCCGCGGGTGATCACGATGCGCCGCCGGCCGAGCCCGACGCGTAATCGAGATCATTTGCCGGATAATGCTTCGATTTGGTCGAGGCGCGACTTCGCCGCCATGGCGAACGCATTTTCCGCGCCGTACTTGACCAGCAGGCGCTGGTAGGCAGATCGAGCGAGCGCTTCGCCTTGCTTGCAATCGCCGAGTTTGCACTGGGCCAGCGCCATCGCGCTCTCGACCGAGGCAATGGATTCGTGATCGGCCGGCAGCACTGCCTTGTCTATCTTCAGTGCGCTTCGCAGGATAGGCAAGGCCTCGGCCGCGCGATCGGCGCCAATCAGATAATCGCCGTATTTTTCGTACGCATACGCTTTCCAGTCGTTGTCGTCGGAATAATGTCCGGCGATATCGTAGGCACGCTTGCCGTAGTCGAGCGCAGCAGCGACGCGGTTGCGCTTGTATTCGATACTGGCCAGTGTGCTCAGCGTCCACACCACATCAGCGTGGTTTTCGCCAAGTGTCTCGATCTGTTGCGGCAATATGCGATTGAGAATGGTTACCGCTTCGTCGTACCGGCCGGCACGTTCCAGCGCGACCGCCAGATTGCCCGAAATTGTTGCCAGCATGGGGTGGCCGTGCGGGAACGCATGCTGCATGACGGCGATGGCCTGTCTGCGCAGCGATATTGCGCCTTGCTTGTCACCGAGCAGGTTCCGGCTGAATCCTGAGCTGTCGAGTGCAAGCGCACGTTCCAAGGCCGCATCTTGCGGCAACTCGGCGAGCGCCAGGCGCAACCATGCCTGGGCTTTTTCGGCGTTGCCCCGCTCGTTTTCGCTGATGCCCAGATCGAATGCGGTAGTGCCTTTCTGCAATTCGTTGCCGTGCGCCGCGGCATCGGCGTGCGCCTGCCGGTACAGTCGCTGCGCCTCGCGGAAATTTCCCTTGTCGAAGTAGACGTTGCCCAGCGTGGATTCGGCGTCGATGATCGTTGCGGTATCGTTGGTACGCCGTGCCGACTGCAGCGCGTCCGTGCCCACCGCTTGTGCGACATCCAGGTCGCCGAGTGCGCGATAGGTCTGGGCCAGGGTCAGCTGCGCGCTGCTGGCCGACGCGGGGTCGTTTGCCAGTTCCGTAGCGACCAGACGTCGTGCCCGATCGAGCACCTGCATTACGGTGGCCTTGCGACCCAGATCCGCCGGATTGGCGGCGCCGAGCATATCCGTCAAGAACCGGTTGATGCGTTGCGCGCGATCGCGTTCGGCACGTGCGATTTGCGCCTGCTCGCGTGCGACATGTGCCTGCCAAAGTGCGATCGCGCTGCCGCACAGTAAAGCCAGGGATGCGACCGCGGTCGCCGAAATCGCGAGCCTGTGACGACGTGCGAGACGCACTGCCCGCTCGACAAGACCCGGCCGCCGTGCGAGCACGTCGACCCCGTCCAGCCAACGCACCAGATCGTCAGCGAAGGCGGCACAGGACGAATAGCGGTTTCGCGGAATCTTTTCCAGTGCCTTGAGAACGATGGCATCCAGATCGCGCGCGCTTCCGCCGATGCGCCGCGAATCCAGATGCCGACTCGGGCGTGGAGGATCCACCTCGCAGATCACCCGTTCTATCGCGCTCGCGCGGCTGTCCTTGACCTGATACGGACGTTCGCCGGCGATCAGTTCGTACAGCATCACGCCGAGCGAGTAGATGTCCGAACCGATTCCGATGGGATCGCCGCGCGCCTGTTCCGGGCTGGCATATTGCGGAGTCAGCGGTCCGAGACCGGTTCGGGTCGTCGACGCGGCGCCGTCACCGAGCAGTTTTGCGATTCCGAAATCCAGTAGTTTCGGCTCGCCATGCGCATCGACCAGCACGTTGCCGGGCTTGATGTCGCGATGCACGATCAGGTGCGCGTGTGCCGTCTGCACGGCATCGAGAATCTTCAGGAACAGGCGCACGCGTGCGCGTATATCCATGGCCTGGTCGTGCGCGAATGCGGTGATCGTGCGGCCTTCGACGTATTCCATCACCAGGTACGGCGCGCCGTTCGAATCGACGCCGATATCGAGCAGATTGGCGATATGCGGATGACTCAATGCGCCGAGAATGCGTTGTTCGATGGCAAAGCGTGCGCGCAGATCACCGGCATCGAACAGCAGCAGCTTGATCGCCACAGGTCGCGCATACGCACCGTCGGCACGCTCGCCGCGATAGACCGTGCCCATGCCACCACTGCCGATGACGTGCAACAGCCGATAGGCGCCGAGGCGTTCGCCGCTGCGATCTGTGGTCGTACTCAAGGGCTGCGCAAGAAAGCTGCCGGCCGCGGCGTCCGCATCCAGCAAGGCCTGGACTTCGGCGCGCAATCCGGGATCGATCCCGCATTCGCGCTCCAGGAATGCGGTTCGTTCGTGCGCGTCGAGTTCCAGGGCGGCTTCGAAAATGCGCAACGTCCGTTGCGGGTCGGTCATGACCCGGGATCCGCTGGCGCCAGTTCCAGAGCGCGATACAGCCAGGCCCGCGCAGTCCGGTAGTCGCGTGCGAGCGTCGCCCGGGAAATATCGAGCACCTTCGCGATCTCATCGAACTCGAGCCCGCCGAATGCGCGCAACTCAATGGCCCGGGACTTGCGCGCGTCGAGTTGCTCCAGCGCGTGCAACGCCTGGTCCAGGGCAATCAGGTCGACTGCCTGATGCTCGTCACGCAAGCTCGCGACGGACAGACTGACGCGATCGCCGCCGTCGCGCTTGTGTGCGCGCCGATGCCGCTCATGATCGACGAGCACCTGACGCATGGCGCGGGCGGCGATTGCAAAAAAATGCAGGCGGTCGACCAGGTCCGGCGGGTTGCCGTCGGTCAACCTGAAATAAGCTTCGTGAACGAGATCGGTTGGCATCAACGAATGGCCGACCCGTTCGTGGGCGAGATGGCGGCGCGCAAGTGCGCGCAGCCGTGCGTAAACGATCGGCATCAGATCGCTCGCAGCGGAGTCGTCTCCCGCGCGCCAGCGCTGCAGCAACTGCGTTATCGGAGCCGAATCGACCGGATCGCTCATCCTCTTCCCTCGACGCCGGCCAGCCAGCGGCGTCGGGGCAATGGTACGTCTGCGGCCCTTGCTGCGTCGAGTAAACCCAGCCCAGGCGGCAGGCCTCATGGTTTCATTCGCCGGGCGGCACTTCAAAGCTGTCGTAGAAGATGTCGTCTGCCGGAACGGATGCGCTCACGTCACTGTTTCCCGAAGCCGAAGCGTAGCCGCCATCCCCTGAATAGATGGCGGAGAACTGGTGCGCGCCGCCGATAATCCGGTTGCTGTAGCTGGCTTCATTGCCGTTCAGCGGCACATTGGCGAGCACATTGGACCCGTCCATGAAGGTGACGAATCCGCCCAACGTGTCGGCGACGTTCGCCGGATTCGCCGACCCAGGCGAGGAAGTGAACGACACCGTGGCATCGAGCGTGAACACGTCGCCCTGATTGATTCCGTTTGGCGGCCCAACCAGCGCGACAGTAGTGGCGGTCGGCATGGTATTGGTTACTACGGCCACCGTGGTTGCCTGCGAACATCCGGACGGATTGACGGCATCGCCGGAATACGCGGCGCTGACCGTGTGCACGCCCAACTGGATGTAACCCGAGCATGCGGCCTGCGGATCGCCATAGGTCGTTGCCGTGCAAACCAGACTGCCATCCTCGGCGAGCATGGAAACCGTGCCGCTTGGCGAAATGGCGTTGCCAATGGATGCCGAAAACAGGATCGCCTGATTGACCTGCTGGGTCTGTGGCAGCACGCTCAGGCTCACCGGCGTCGAACCGCAAGCGGCGAATTCCTGGATGCGATTGTTGCCGCGATCGTCGACAAAAAGATGGTGCGAAACCGTATCGATGGCCGCGCCGACCGGAACGTTGAACTGGCCTGGTGCCGAGCCGTAACTGCCGAACTGGTTCAGGTAATTGCCGCTTGAATCGAATATCTCGATGCGGTTGTTGCCGGAATCGACCACCACGATATTGCCACTCCCGGGCTCGATCGCGATGCCGTTCGGAGAACCGAATTGACCATTGCCGCTTCCGTAGGACCCGAATGTCCCGAGCGGACTTCCGCTGGCGCTGAAAATCTGGACGTTGTACACGGTCTCGTCGGACACGAGGATATTGCCGTTGGGCGCGATCCTCATGTCACAGGCATAACCGAAATTCGTCGAGCTGCCGAATGCATCAAGATAGCTCAGGGCCGGAGAGTAACGCTGTACGCTCGCGCCATAGCCGGTCGATACGACGATATTGTGCGATGTTGGCTGGATGACGATTCCGCACGGTGTGGTGTCGTCGACTATCGCGAATTGACCCAGATAGTTGCCGCTCGCGTCGAATTGCTGCACCCGATGATTGTAGTAATCGGCGACGAAAACATCCTGCGAGGCCGGATCGATGCCAATGCCGGCCGGATAGTCGAATTGACCGTTGCCCGTGCCGCCGCTACCAAACGAAGTCAGGTAGGTGCCGGCCGAGTTGAAAACCACGACGCGGTTGTTGTTGGCATCGGTCACGACGAGGTGGTGCGACACGGGGTCGATTTGCACATCGTTGGGAAAGTCCAGCGTACCCGGGCCGGAAGTCCCGATGGTGCCGAGATAGCGGTACGTCTGGGCGCTTGCCGGATGTGCGCACAGCGCTGCGATCAGGACAAGACAGGCCGCAACGGCTTGGCGCTTGCGCTGGCAAGCCTGTGTGGCAGATGCAGCGGATATGCGATGGTCGAGCATGGTGTTTCCTCCAGGCAGGAAAGAACACGCACGCGCGTCCGCATGGACGAATCGCTCCCGCCGGTGGTGTCATGATGAAAACAGGGCGTGCGCTTGGCATGCCATGCGCAAAACGGCGCCGCCAAGTCTCATCGCGGTGGCCAATGATGCGAGAGCCGCTCGCGGTTGCGACCACCCGGCTGGTTGTTGGCATCGTGTCGCGGCAACCCGATGGTTCGCAACTGGTCTGCACGGCATCCATGCCCAGCAATTGCCCGACTCGGCCTGACGAGTCCGGACCCAGTGGAGTTGCCTTTCGACGCAACTTCAATGCAATGCCCGATGCGCCACGCTGGCGCCCGGGCATGGAAAATTGCGGCGGGCCGGTCGGTTTGACAGCGGATTTTTTGGTCCGCCTTGGCTGCATCAATCGATGGCAGCCAGCATCGCTTCTGCGGCCGAAACCTTGAACTCGCCTGGCGCCTCGACGTACAACTGCATGACCACGCCATTGTCGGCGAGCAAAGCAAAGCGCTTGCCGCGCAGGCCGAGGCCAAACGCTGTGCCATCCATTTCCAGCCCCAGTGCCTTGGTAAAGGTGCCGTTGCCGTCGGCCAGCATCCACATGCCATCCGGCACGTGCTGGGTTTTTGCCCATGCGTCCATGACAAACGCGTCGTTCACGGCGATGCAGGCGACATCAATGCCTTTGCTGTGGAATTCGGAAAATTTGTCGACATAGCCGGGAAGGTGTTTGGCCGAGCAGGTTGGCGTAAACGCACCCGGTACGCTGAACAGGACGACTTTCTTGCCCTTGAATATTTCGTCCGTGTTGATGGCCTGCACGCCGTCCTTCAAATAGTTGAGGGTGACATTCGGGATTTGGTCTCCGACCTGGATCGTCATGCGTGACTCCTCGGATTGCGGTTGGGGGGAGGGGGGGGGACATACAGCCTCGCATGATAAGCCCTGAACGCAAATTTCGACACCTTGAAAGCTGCCGGCGTGTCCCTATTTCTTGCGCATACGGGCGATGTACGCCCGGCCAACAATTCGGAGGCAACATGAGCAACGCACAGTACCAACCCTGGTTGCAGGCACGGCGTTTCCAGGACGACATCAAGCAGGTGTTCGGCCGTTTTCTGGGTGATGACGACAGCGATCAATCCAATGTCGTCACCAGCCAGTGGACGCCTCGTGTGGATATCAAGGAAGAAGACAAGCGCTTCGTAATCCTCGCCGATATTCCCGGTGTCGAACCCAAGGATATCGAAGTCAACATGGACAAAGGGGTTTTGTCGATCAAGGGTGAACGCAAATCCGAGAGCCACGAGGAAAACGGTTCCTTTACCCGCGTGGAGCGATTGCACGGTTTGTTCCATCGGCGTTTTGCGCTGCCGGACAGTGCCGATGCCGATGGCATCACCGCGGTCGGCAAGCATGGCGTGCTGGAAATCTCGATCCCGAAGAAACCCGAAACCACGCCTCGCCGGATTGCCGTCAATCATTGACGTTCGGCGACGTTTGCAACGGACCTCGTGCGGCATCTTTGCCGCACGCTTTCGATATCGACCCGCGGTCGGCTATGCTGGCCGCGGGCGCTTATGTTGGAGTGTGACTGCGAATGCAATTCAAGGACTACTACGACATTCTCGGAGTCAAGGCCGAGTCGAGTGACGCGGAAATCAAATCCGCGTATCGCAAACTTGCGCGCAAGTTTCATCCGGACGTCAGCAAGGAGTCAGGTGCGGAAGAAAAATTCAAGTCGGTCAATGAAGCCTATGAAGCGCTGAAAGATCCTGCCAAGCGGCAAGCCTACGATCGATTGCGTTCCAGCGGTTATCGACCCGGAGACGAATTCCATCCGCCGCCGCATTTCGGTGAAGGCAACGAATTCCATTTTTCGGACATGGGCGGCGAAGGCGGGTTCAGCGATTTCTTCGAGTCCCTGTTCGGTCGCGGCGGCGCGCGCAGTGGTCATGCCGGGCCACGTCGCGGTCGCGACGTGCAGGCGCGCATCGAGATTCCCCTGGCGACTGCTTTCAGCGGCGGCAACGAACGCATCAATCTGCGCGATGGCGGTGGCGGCGAACGGACGCTTGACGTGAAGATTCCGGCGGGAATCCTGCCAGGCCAGCAGATTCGATTGAGCGGACAGGGTTCACCCGGCAGCGCCGGCGCCCCGGCCGGTGATCTCATGCTGGAAATCGGCATTCGCGGGGATTCGCGTTTTGCACTGGACGGCCGCGATGTTCATGTCACCCTTCCCATCACGCCCTGGGAGGCGGCGCTCGGTGCAAAAGTCACCGTACCGACACTCGGTGGCGATGTTGAACTGAAAATTCCGGCAGGTTCCGACAGCGGCAAGCGTATGCGTTTGCGGGGTCGCGGCATGCCCGGTTCAAGGCCAGGCGATCAATTGGTTACGTTGCAGATTCATGCGCCGGTGCCAGCCAACGACGCACAGCGCAAGTTGTACGAGCAAATGGCCGAAACGTTCGACTTCGATCCGCGTCGCGTCCGCGTACAGAACCGGTGATCAAGCTCCCGGCATCAACTGCTTGATCGTCGCGGTGAGCTCGGCCTCGTCGATGGGCTTGGTTACATATGCCTTTGCGCCTTGGCGCATGCCCCAGACGCGATCGGTTTCCTGATCCTTGGTTGTTACCAGAACGATCGGGATGTGACTGGTCTTGGCGTCCTTCGAAATCGTGCGTGTGGCTTGAAAGCCGTTGAGATTCGGCATCACCACATCCATGAGGATCAGATCGGGAACTTCACGCTTGGCGATTTCGACGCCGGCTGAACCGTCTTCCGCCGTCAGCGCTTCGTGCCCGAGCTTTTCGACGATGCGTTTCAGGCCAACCAATTGCGAAGGCGAATCGTCAACGATCAAAATACGCGCCATAGAAATCCCTTAGCCCCGTGAGGTTTGTGCATGTGGACGCTGCATTCTACGGCCCGCGGCGGCGCACGCCAACCAATTATCGCAATGGCTCGCTGGAGAGTAAAAAAATTTGATGTATTCCGGTAAATTGGCTTGCTAAGCTCATGCGAAGTGGAGGTGCGGGGAAATGTCAAACCTTGATCACCGTACGTCCGAACGAGCCGCCGCCCAGCATGGTTTCGAAAATTTCGGGTAAATCGTCCAAGCCACTCTCGCGCGTATTGATGCGATCCAGGTGTGCCGGCTTCCAGTCGGAGGCCAAACGAGCCCATACCGTGTCACGGATGTCGCGTGCCGTACCCGCCGACGCGATGCCCAGCAGACTCACGCCGCGAATGATGAATGGCATGACCGTGGTTTGCAGATCACTTGCCGCGGCGAGGCCGCAACTGGCGATATTTCCGTACGGTTTGATGACACGAGTCAGGCCGGAAAGGATATCCCCGCCCACGCAATCGATCGCCCCCGCCCAGTGGGCTTCTTCCAGCGGGCGCCGGCCCCAATGCAAATCCGTGCGCGAGATGCACTGCCTGGCGCCAAGCGCGATCAGATCGTCGAAATGTTCGAGCTTGCCGCTGATTGCGTGTGCTTCGTAACCGGCGCGGGTCAAGATATCGATTGCCAGCGAGCCGACGCCGCCGCTCGCACCGGTGATGACGATCGGACCCATGTCAGGGGTCTGGCCATTGCGCTGCATCTGGTATAGCGACAGCGCTGCGGTGAAGCCGGCGGTGCCGAGGATCATCGAGTCGCGCAGAGTCAGCCCATCGGGCAGAGGAATCGTCCATTTCGATTGCAAGCGCGCATATTGTGCAAAGCCGCCATCGCGCGTTTCCGAGAGCCCGCAACCGGTGCACAACACCTGGTCGCCTTCCTTGAATTTCGCATCGCTCGATGCGGCCACATAACCGGCCACGTCGATGCCGCCGTTGAGCGGCGAGCTGCGCAGGATTTTCCCCTTGCCCGTGCCGGCCAGCGCATCCTTGTAATTCACGCTGGAATAGGCAACCTTGATGACGACTTCGCCGGGCGAAAGATCGTCCACGCGCATTTCTTCGATGCCGGCACGATGGTTGTCGCGCTCGGCGTGGATGCGAAAGGCGCGGAATGGTGCATCAACAGTCATCGGCGGCTCCATCGGGCGTATGGGTGCAACAATTCGAGTCGCTCATGGTGCGGTATGGAATCACGAACGGCAATGCCGACAAGCGATTGTCAGCGACGTGATATCGAAAAATCAGTTTGTTTCACCGCCTTCGGGGCCCCAGAAAACCACCCAGGTGGCGAAGTCGGCGGAAAATTTCTCGAACCGGTGCACCGTCCCGGCCCCCACGAAAAACACATCGCCCGGGTTGAACGCATGGCTGGTTCGGTCAATAACCAATACACCCGTGCCACGATGGACGATATAGACCTCATCGCGCTTGTGCGGCTGCTGAGGATCGACTCCCACCGGCGCGTAGTATCCGACCGACATCGTGCCATGCGCAAACGCTTGCGCATAACGTTCGCCGTCCGGCCACTGTGCAGAAGACGTACCCGGAATGCGCTTCAGCAAATCCGCCAATGATGCCTGCATGAAGTACCCCGAATCTGAATTGCCAATGCAGCAACGTGGCTGCGAACGTGCAATCACCGCGACGGGCGGCCAAATGGCGAGCCCGCTCCCGCGAAGACCATGCGAATCTGGTGACCCCGGCACGATTCGAACGTGCGACCTTCCCCTTAGGAGGGGGACGCTCTATCCAGCTGAGCTACGGGGCCGGAATGACGATTATCGCAGAATCCGTCGCCATGACCCCGAGTCGACGATGATCCAACCCGAAACGGAGAAACACGATCGCCGGACGGGCGAAGGCTCCGGACATTATGCACATCATGGTGACCGCTCTATTCCACCCGCGCCATCAACGCATCGCGCAGTATCGGCTCGCGCCAGCCTTCGAGAGCAGCGGGCCATTTGCGCTCGCCGACCAGCGTCTCAAGGTGTTTGCGCGGGCAAACCAGGCCTTCGGGCAAATTCAGCTCGCCGGCGATGCGACTGACTTCGTCGCGTAGCGATGACAGGATACGTTTCTCTACACTCGTGAGCGGCGCTGGAATAGGGGCGAAGTCGAGTTCGTCAGGTCGCAGCGGCGACTGCAGCAAATCCAACAATTCTGCCCGTTGCGCGCCGCGCAGCGCGCGCAGCCCCTTGCAGCGCTCGAACAACGCATTCGCATCGGTCGGCGGGTTGGCGACCAACGACAGCGCATGCGCATCGTCGAGTATCCAGGGGCGCGGCTTGTCCAGGCTGCGTGCGCTGGCATCGCGCCAAAGCAGCACACGGCGCAGCAGTGCCTGGCGTTCACGCGGCCACTCGCTGGCACCGCGAAATCCACATTGCGGTTGCATGTCGGGTCGCGCGGTACAGATGCGTTCGACCATGCGCTTGCAGTCTTCCGCCAGCCAATCCTGGCGGTCGAATTCAGCGAGTCTGGTAGTGAGGATTTCGTGCAACGCCGGCAGGTGCAGCACATCCTGCGTCGCGTAGTCGAGTTGTGCTGCGCGCAATGGGCGTTGCATCCAGTCCGAACGGGTTTCGCCTTTCGGCAGATCGATCCCGAGCAGTTGCGCGACCAGCTTTTGGTAGCTCAGACCAAACCCGAGCCCCGCCATTGCCGCGGCAATCTGAGTATCGAACAACGCGACAGGTCCTTCGGGCACGATACCGGACAATGCCTCCAAGTCCTCGCTGGCACTGTGCATGACGCAGGTGTGTTGCGCATCGCGCAGACGTTTGCCCAGTCCCGGTGCCGCACCGAGCTGGGGCGCATCCAGCAGCGCTATCGCCCCGTCGACATTGATTTGCACCAGCGCCAATCGCGAAAAAAACGTATTGGTGCGCATGAATTCGGTGTCGAGATAGGTCGCGCCGGCACCATTGCGCGCGTCAAGCCATGTGTCGAGTTTGCCGGGATTGTCGATCCATTGATGCACGATTGAATTCCTGTGGTTGCGGTTCAGGCGGTCGATGGCCTAATGTTCGCGAACGAGCCAATACGCCACTCGCCGATCACCATTACGCCGACATGCCGGGAACCGAAGTCGTCCGCAAGCAAACCGTGCTGGGAGGTGCGGCGGGAATTGCGTTGATCGCATTCGCCTTGATCTGGCGATTCTACCCTGCGGGCACTGGTGGCGTTATGCAGCCGGCCGGGTCGACGCCTACACCGGTCGCCGAGCCGACCCTGAAAATCGCGCAAAATCCCGCCGTGCCGAATCCGGTTTCGATCGGATCGAAGGCGCCCACGGTCGAAAGCGAAACAAGCCCCGCACCGCCGTCGGTCCCGTCGCTGCCACCCAGCAAGGCGATCTCCGCATTGCTGAAGAAGGCGGACCATGCGATGACCAGGGAGCATTACCTGGAACCCCGGGAGGGCAGCGCACTATCGCTGTATCAGCAGGTGCTCGCTCACGACAAAGCCAATGCCGCTGCACAAGCGGGAATCGAAAAAATATACAAATCCATTCTGCAACAGGCCGATGCGGCGTTGGATCGCGGCGATGAACGCGAATCTGCGCGCCTGATCGCGCAATTGAGCGCGCTGCCGCATTCCGGCGAGGAACTCGGCCCGCTGCAGACGCGTCTGAAGACACTGACCCAGGTTTTGCCGTTGCTGACACGTGCCGCGGATGTGTTGCAACAAGGCCACGCCACGGAGCCGCCACGCGCGAATGCGCTCGAAATCTACCGCCATGTGCTGGAACTGGACCCCGGCAACAAACTGGCCGATCAGGGACTGGCGCAAATCCAGCGCGCGTATCTGGATCGCGCCCTGGCTGCGGCGGCGCAGGACGACTTCTCCGGTGCCGACAAGATTCTCACGGAAGCATCGCCCATTCGACCCGGTTCGCAGCAGTTGCTCGACACGCGCACGCGTATCGAAGGCATTCGTCGCGAGATGGCGACGAACACGCTCACGCAAGCCAACTCGGCCCTGGATGCCGGAAATCCGGACCTGGCCGAAACGCTGGCAAAGAAGGCGCTTGCCCTCAGCCCCGACCTGGCGGGAGTAGACAAATTCAACCAGCGCCTGCGCAACGCGCGCCTGTATGCCAATTTCAGTCCCGGCCAGGTCATCACCGACAAGTTCCGTGATCGGCATGGCGCGGCACCGGCGCTTGTGGTGATTCCGACTGGCAGCTTCGTGATGGGTTCCAATCCGAACGAACGCGGTCACCGCCCCAGCGAGGAACCCGCACGCAGCGTCGTCATCTCGACGGGTTTTGCCCTGGGTCGCGATGAAGTAAGTGTCGCGCAATTTCAAACCTTCAGCGACGATTCGGGTTACGAGACCGATGCCGAGAGCAACGGCACCGCCAGCATCTACGACGAGCGCAGCGGGCGCATCATCAACCGTCACGGCGTGACCTGGCGCGACGATTATCTGGGCAACAAGGCCAATGGCAATCTGCCTGTCGTGCATGTCTCGTGGAACGATGCGCAGGCGTATGCGAGTTGGCTGAGCGCCAGGACCGGCAAACACTATCGTCTGCCCAGCGAAGCCGAATTCGAATATGCGCTGCGTGCCGGCTCGACAACCATGTACCCATGGGGAAACGGGGTTCCGACGAAAGTCGTGAGCAACGTCACCGGCGACGGCGACCGATCGCCGCATATGCTTCGCAGTTGGGCCAAGGCGTTCAAAAATTACACCGACGGCTTTTGGGGTGCGGCTCCGCTGGGAAAATTTCCGCCCAATGCATTCGGCTTGATAGACATGGACGGCAACGTTTCCGAGTGGACGGCCGATTGCTGGCACGACAACTACACCCGCGCACCTGCCGACAGCAGCGCATGGATCAATCCAGGCTGCGCGGCGCATGTCATCCGCGGCGGCTCGTGGGGCAGCGCACCGGATCAGGTGCGCTCGGCCTATCGCATCTCCGCGCCTTCGGCAACGCGCAGCCCGCGCGTGGGTATTCGGGTGGCGCGGGACTTGTAGCTTGAGAGCCGGGCATTGCGACGAAGACCCGGCGTTGCCTGGAAGGGTTCGTCGTTCCCGCGAAAGCCGGTGGATCTCCACCACAGCCGGAGCTTCGGTCATCTACTTCTTGCTCCCGGTTCAACGGCGCCATCCGGAAAACAAGGAACCGGATTCGCGCCTGTGGGAACGCCGAGCGCACGGCCATCAGCCATCAGCCCTTATAATCCTCACCGATTTTCCAGAGACTCACGTCATGAACGCCCCGACCCGATCCGACACCGTCCGCATCATCCATCCACCCGTTGGCAGCAAGCTGCATTGCAAGAACTGGCTGATCGAAGCGGCTTACCGGATGATCCAGCACAACCTCGATCCGGAAGTGGCGGAGAATCCGACCGAACTGGTCGTCTACGGCGGCATCGGGCGTGCCGCGCGCAACTGGCCGTGCTACGACGTCATCCTCAAGTCGCTGCGCGAACTCGACGAAGACGAAACGCTGCTGGTGCAATCCGGCAAACCCGTCGGCGTGTTCCGCACGCACGCCGACGCGCCGCGCGTGCTGATTGCCAATTCCAACCTGGTGCCTGCCTGGGCCAACTGGGAGCATTTCCACGAGTTGGACAAGAAAGGTCTGATGATGTACGGCCAGATGACGGCCGGAAGCTGGATCTACATCGGCTCGCAGGGCATCGTGCAGGGCACCTACGAAACCTTCGTCGAGATGGGCCGGCAAAGTTATGCCGGCGATCTGAAAGGCAAGTGGATACTCACCGCAGGTCTGGGCGGCATGGGCGGTGCGCAGCCGCTGGCGGCGAGTCTGGCCGGCGCGTGTTCGCTGAACGTCGAATGCCAGCAGAGCCGCATAGACATGCGCCTGCGTACCAGGTATGTCGACGAACAGGCCGATAACCTCGACGACGCGCTGGCGCGCATCGAAAAGTATACAAAGGCGGGCGAGGCGAAATCCATTGCACTGCTCGGCAACGCTGCAGAAATTCTGCCCGAACTGGTCAAGCGCGGAGTGAAACCCGATGCCGTCACCGACCAGACCAGCGCGCACGATCCGGTCAACGGTTACCTGCCGATCGGGTGGAGCGTCGAGCAATGGTTCGAGCGGCGCAAGGCAGATCCCGACGGCACGCGCGATGCGGCGAAGAAATCCATGCGCGTGCACGTTGAAGCCATGCTCGCGTTCCACCGGCAGGGCATTCCGACATTCGACTACGGCAACAACATCCGCCAGATGGCCAGGGACGAAGGTTGCGAAAATGCCTTCGATTTCCCCGGTTTCGTCCCGGCCTATGTGCGTCCGCTGTTCTGCCGCGGCATCGGTCCGTTCCGCTGGGTGGCGCTGTCCGGCGATCCCGAAGACATCGCCAGGACCGACGCGAAGGTCAAGGAACTGATCCCCGACGACAAGCACCTGCATCACTGGCTGGATATGGCCGAACAGCGCATCAGCTTCCAGGGATTGCCATCGCGCATCTGCTGGGTCGGTCTTGGACAGCGCCACAAGCTCGGTCTTGCGTTCAACGAGATGGTGCGCAACGGCGAGTTGAAAGCGCCCATCGCGATCGGGCGCGATCACCTGGACTCCGGTTCGGTCGCCAGCCCCAACCGCGAAACCGAAGCCATGAAAGACGGCAGCGATGCCGTCAGCGACTGGCCCATCCTCAACGCCTTGCTCAACACCGCCAGCGGAGCGACCTGGGTCAGCTTCCACCACGGCGGCGGCGTCGGCATGGGCTACAGCCAGCACGCCGGTCTGGTCATCGTCTGCGACGGCACCCCCGAAGCAGACAAGCGCATCGCGCGCGTGCTGTGGAACGATCCGGCCACGGGTGTGATGCGGCATGCCGATGCGGGTTATGAGATTGCCGTTGAGTGTGCAAAAGAGCAGGGATTGAAATTGCCGATGGTGTGATCGTCGCCGCGACTTGATCGCTTTGGGTCTTCAACAAGTTCGGCGATTCGACACATGAGTTTGCAAACGACTTTGGGCAGATGAGGGCGATCAACAGTGAACGATTGCGTTGTTGGAGGTTATGATCGCCTGATGATGCAACCCGATCCCCTCCCCTCGCCGGTGCGGTTGAATGCAGGTTGCGGCCGCACGGCTCTAGCCGGCTGGATCAATCTCGACTGGAAGCAATTGCCGGGCGTCGATGTTGTGGCCGACCTCAATAGCTGCGCTGCGACGCCGCTTCCTTTCGATGACGATGCAATCGACGAGATTCTGTTGTCGCATGTCATCGAGCACATTCCAAACATATTGCCGATGATGCAGGAACTGCACCGGATTGCCAAACCTGGCGCGAGAGCCTGGATACGCGTGCCGTATGGGAACAGCGACGATGCATGGGAAGATCCCACCCACGTACGCCCCTGTTTTCCGGGAAGCTTCGGATATTTCTCCCAGCCCTACTATTGGCGCGCCGACTATGGATATCGTGGCGACTGGCAGCCGAAAAACATTACGCTTCAGATTCCTGCCAATCTTGCCCATGGCGACCCAATCGAGATCCTGGACGCGCGACGTAGAAGCGAGCGCAATCTGGTGAGCCAGATGATTGCGGAACTCGTAGCCGTCAAGCCGATACGCGAACCCCTGCGCGAGCTTCAATGTGCGGTTCCGATCCTGTTCGAGGTCGTCTGACTGCCAGGCCCACGGGATTGCTGGCGCATGTGCGCTGCGGATGGTATTCGAGTCCGTGAACGTCCACATTGCGCGGTAGCGGCCACATTGACTCAATCGACAGTCACGGGAGAAGCCGATGAAACGCATATGGACCGTCATAGGCGTTGCCGACGTTGCCCGCAGTTTGAATTGGTATCAGAAGCTGTTCGGTCAACCCGAAGCACCCCCAGCCCATGACTATTTCGGACAAATCCTCGATGCGGATGGAACTGTCCTGCTTTGCCTGCATGAATGGGGTGCGCACGAACATCCAACCCTGACGAGCCCTGACCGTGCGGAACCCGGCAATGGCCTGATCCTGTTCTTTCGCGTGGATGATTTCGACGAGGTGCTGCCCAGAGCGCGTGCGCTCGTCGCGAAACTCGAAGAGGAACCGAACGTGAGTCCCAACACGCGCACGAGGGAGTTCGCACTGCGCGATCCTGACGGGTATTACGTCATGGTAAGCGCATTGGATGCGACCTGACCGGCAGCTTGGGTTGAGTCGGTCGAGACCCGGCGATCCCATGCGCGCCGAACTTCGTCAGTTCCTGGCCGAAGTGACCCTCTCGACCAGCTTGCACGGCCCGTGGCAGACTTCCGTGCGCAACTCCGAGGTCGAGGTGCTGCCGTGACAAATCGATGGGACGATGTCGCCGCTTTGCATGCGGATGACCGGGTTACCTATGACAAGTGGTATCGCGAACACATGCCACCGGGCTTCGATGATGCGCCGCGCAACGTTGTGGAGTTCACGCCCGCATTTTTTGTATCGGCGCTTGCCAGCTCGTTGTTCATGCTCGCCGGCGTGCTGTTCTTCGGGTGGAACGCGACGACCATCGTGCTGCTGGTGGCACTCGAATGCCTGATCGTGCTGATTGGCGATTTCGTCAAGGCCGGTACCGTGCCCATTCGCACGGCAGGCGGTCGCGTGGCGCGCGCAGAAGCGCAAGCCCAGGCGCTGTTTTTCGTGCCGTGGATATTCGTTGCGGTTGCCTGCCTGATTTTCGCGGCGTTTCCCGATCACGTTGGATCTGCCATTCGCACGACCTTGAAATCGCCCGGGTTGTGGAGCGCCGTCGCAGCTGTCCTCGTGTTGCAGGCGTTGAAAATCGGTGGCGAGATGCGCCGTGCGCTCGGTCATCCATCGGTGCCGGCCTACCTGAGTGCGGCGCCGTATGCGATATGGCTGATCTGCGCCGCGGGTCTGATCTATTGGGCGCGGCAATCCGGCGGCCCCCGAAGCCTGCACGACATGGCGATTGCCGCTGCGCTCGCACTGATCGGAGTGCGCGTAACGGGTCTTCTGATCGGTGCATATGTGTCCAACCGTATCGCACAGGAGGGCGTGAACCCTGCGGATTCTCCCGAGATCCGCGATTTCGAGAAGCAGGCGCGTGGACTGCGGCGCAAACTGATCAGCGACCGGCGTTTCCGCTGAGGCACCATCACGGCGAAGCGGTCATCACCACTTGACCGGGCGTGCAGTCTGGATTGAGCGCCGTGAAACCAAACAATTTTCCGCCGCGCAAACTCGTTGGCGGGTTTCACCCGGTCAACCCAACATCCAGAATTCGCTTTCTGCATTCCTCGCCGCTTTTTTGTTTACCTGCTGTCATGGAGTTCATCATGTCCTTTTTCTCATTCTCGCAGTTGCCTTCGGTTACACGACGACGCACCACGATTGTCGTTCTGGTCTTCGCCTTGATGTGTTGCGCCGAGGGTTCGAGTGCGCAACCAGCACGCGGCGATACCGTCCCGCCAGCAAGGGACGTGCGGTATCCCGGCACGATCGGGCTGCGCGTCGATGCGAGTAATACGGCGCAGGGAATCTTTCGCGTATACGAAACCATTCCGGTCACGTCTGGTGCCATGACGCTGCTGTATCCGCAGTGGATTCCCGGTAACCACTCGCCGAGCGGGCCGATCGCCATGCTTGCCGGACTCAAACTGAGCGCGGACGGAAAGCCGGTCGCGTGGAAGCGCGACAAGTACAACGTGTACGCGTTTCATCTCGACGTTGCCGAAGGACGTTTTCACGCTGCATGCGCAGTTCGATTATCTGTCTTCGCGCGACGGCGGGTTCGAGATCACCGACAAGATGATGGACATGGATTGGAGCACGATGGCGTTGTATCCGGCGGGCTATTTTTCCCGCGACATTACCTTTGTGCCGAGCGTGACGATGGTCAGCGGCTGGCAATTCGGCACCGCGCTTGAAGTGGCTTCGCGATCGGGTGATACCACCACTTTCAAGCCGGTGACATTGAACACGCTGGTCGATTCGCCGATCTACGCGGGCAAGTATTTCAAGCGCGTTGATCTGGCGCCCGGCGGCAAGGTTCCGGTGCATCTGGATATCGTCGCCGATGCGCCAAAGTATCTCGCGATAACGCCTGAGCAGTTGAAGGCGCATCGCGCCCTGGTCACGCAGGCAGTGAGCCTGTTCGGCTCGCATCACTACGATCATTACGATTTCCTGTTTTCGCTGTCCGACATGCTGGCCGGCAACGGCACCGAGCACCACCAGTCCAGCGAAAACGGACAGGGCGCAGATTACTTCACGGCATGGGGCGAAAATGCGCCGGGTCGCGACTTGCTGGCGCACGAGTACACGCATTCGTGGAATGGCAAGTTCCGGCGTCCCGCCGATCTCTGGACGCCAAATTTCAACGTGCCGATGGGCGACTCGCTGCTGTGGGTGTACGAAGGCCAGACGGAGTATTGGGGCTTCGTATTGACGGCACGTTCGGGGCTTTGGTCGGCGCAGCAATTCCGCGATGCGCTGGCGATAGTGGCGGCAAAATACGATCGCAATCGACCGGGATTTGCATGGCGCACGCTGGCAGACACCACCAACGACCCGACTGCCGCGCATCGCCGCGGATTGCCGTATCGCAGTTGGCAGATGAGCGAGGAGTATTACAGTGGCGGACAGATGATGTGGTTGGCCGTGGACGCAAAACTACGCGCCCTGACGCACGATCGCAAATCGCTGGACGATTTCGCACGGGATTTCTTCGGTGTCGACAACGCCAGCTTTGTGACCAGAACCTACGACTTCGACGACGTGGTCGCGGCGCTGAATAGCGTGGCGAAGTATGACTGGGCGAGCTTCCTGCAAAGCGCGCGTCGACGCGATCGATCCGCCTTTGATGGATGGTATTGCCGCATCCGGCTGGAAACTGGTTTACACCGATCAGCCAAGCGCCTACGAAAAGCAGTACGACCAGCGCAAGCAATCCGCGCGGCATATGTACAATTTCATCTGGTCGATCGGCTTGACCCTGGCGAAGAATGGCGCGATCAACGACGTGCTCTGGAACGGTCCGGCGTTCAAGGCCGGTGTGAGTTCCGGCGCCACTGTTGTTGCAGTGAACGGCGAGAAGTACTCCAGCGATGGGCTCAAGGATGCGATTTCCGCCGCAAAAACCGGCACATCACCCATCCGATTGTTGCTCAAGTACCAGGGCGGCTATCGCACGGTAGCGATCGATTACCACGATGGCCCGCAGTATCCGCACCTCGTGCGCGTCAGCGCTACGCCGGATTATCTGACCCGGATTATTGCGGCAAGGAAATAGAACACGCCGACAATTTCAGATCGGGGATGCGTCACCAATCCGTTGCCGCGTAATCCTTCAGGAATTGGCCCCAAACGTGTTCGCCGGTGTTGAAGCCGTGGATGATCGGGTCGACGATGCGCGCAGCGCCGTCGACGATATCCAGCGGCGGATGGAAGCGTTCTTCGACGATCTTGCGTGCGGCGATCTCGACGGGATCCTCGTCGGTTACCCAACCGGTGTCGACGCTGTTCATGTGGATGCCGTCGCCGTGGTAATCGGCAGCCGACGTACGCGTCATCATGTTCAGCGCTGCCTTGGCCATGTTGGTGTGCGGATGCCTGGTGGTCTTGAAGTTGCGGTAGAACTGGCCTTCAATCGCCGAAACATTGACGATGTGCTTGTCGCGCGTTGGCGGCTCGCCATCGGGTGTACGCAGCATCAGCGGCTTGAGTCGTGCGTTGATGATGAATGGCGCGACGGCGTTGACCAGTTGCGTCTCCAGCAATTCCACCGATGCCACCTCGTCCATTTGCAGGCGCCAGGAATTGCGCCCGCGCAGATCGACTTGTTGCAGGTCCTGATCGAGACGGCCCTCCGGGAACAAATGCGATTGGCCGAGCAACTCGTCGGCGAGCAGCGGCACCTGGGAAAGCTCGGCCGCGCGGGTTATCCCGGCGGCGTCTGCAACACCATGCCCCCGTGCCTTCGATCCGGTTGCATTGGCATCGGTCAGCAGGTCGGCACTGCGCAGGCCTTCGTAGTCGCCGACCAGTCTGCGCACGTCTTCCGGCGCGTTTCGCAGCGCGGCGGTTTCGCTCGCCATCATGTGCGCATAGAACGCCGGCGGGCGACGCACGGTCTGGCAGGCGTTGTTGATGATGAAGTCCAGGCGTCGACGCGTGACCAGCAATCGCGTGCAGAACGCTTCGACACTGGGTGTATGGCGCAAATCCAGGCCGAAGATTCGCAGACGTTGACCCCAATGCGCCGAAATCCGGCTCTGCTGCATAGCGTGCCGCCGAATCGCGCGGGAAGCGCGTGGTCACGATCAAGTCCGCGCCGGCGCGCAGCAGCTTCAGGCCGGCCTGATAGCCGATCTTCACGCGTCCGCCGGTCAGCAGCGCGACGCGACCGCGCAGATCGGCGCGTCTCGGTGCGCTTGAAGAAGTTGAGTGCAGCGCAATCCGGGCACAGTTGATCGTAGAAATGATGCACCAGCGTGTATTTCTGCTTGCACACATAGCAATGCAGCAGTTCGGGCGCGGTGTTTGGCGCAGGCGCATCGACAGTGCGATTACGCGGGTCGTGCTGCCCGGGTTCGTGCGGCGGAAAGTAGTTGGGCGTACTGAATACCGGCTTGCGACGCAACGTGCGGATGCCGGTCTGATCGAGCATTGCCTCGGTTGCCCGAGCTTTTTCCAGGGCCTGCGTGCGCGCGACCATTTTTTGCTGACGGCGCCGCGCGCGCGGCTCGGGATGGTGGACCAGGGCGACAGCCTGCAGCAAGCGCACTCGATCTTCCGCAGAAAGCATCTGCAGCACGCCGCGATCTTCGATGATCGCTTCGAGCAGCGCCAGCGTATCGCGCAGCCGCTCGGCGGAAAAAACGGAATCGACGGCGCGACTTGTGGCAGCGCATTGAGTGGTTGCAACCGTAGCGTTCAAGGAAAAATCCATGTTGAAAAAGGGCGGAGAATTTCGGGCTTGCGCGAGCAGTTGAAAGATTGTTGCAGGATTATATCCGGATTAAATTGACAGTCATTTTAATCCGGGTAAAATATCGCGGAGATTTCTGTACGGATAGTTTCATGACTGCAAATGATGATATCGAATTCATCGCTTTCGATCGGCACCGCCAGCTCGCGCGGGGTTCGCTGAGCGAAGTTGCGCGCGCCGCGAAACACGCTCTGGATGGCGACGCGAACGGCTCTCCGCTGATCTTCGGTGCGCGCGACAGTCGACGGGTCGAAGTCGATCTGCGTGGAACGCTGTCGCAGGTCCTGGCGCGCATCGGCAAGCCTGCGGCAAGCGAAAAGTCGTTGCCGGCCGGACCCGGACGGCCAAAACTCGGCGTGGTGGCGCGCGAAGTGACATTGCTGCCGCGACATTGGGATTGGCTAGGCCGGCAGCCGGGCGGCGCGTCGGCTGCGATGCGACGTCTTGTCGAGCAGGCACGGCGCGGTAACGACGGCCGCGCACGCATGCATCAGGCGATGGAAGCCGTCGAACGATTCATGTTGGACCTGGCCGGCGACTTGCCCGGTTACGAAGAGGCATCGCGCGCGTTCTATCGCCGCGACAGCAAGCGCTTTGCCACCATAACGAAAAAGTGGCCGGCGGATGTTCGTGCGCATGCACGCGAACTTGCCGAAGCGGCCTGGAAAGTCATGGCCGAAATTCCGCAAGACGATCGTTCCAGGTAATCCGCTTGGGACGGGTCGACACCGGTTGCTCGTCCGGGCGTGACAGCAGGCCAGTTCCGGTGCGCAAGGACGACGGCTCAATTCGGTTCTATTTGTGCAGGTCGTCGCGATCCGCGTCTGAAGTGAGACGTGAAATGGATTGTCGTGCAGCGCCCTGCGATGCCGCGCGTTGACGCGCCCGCACAATCTGGCGTTCGGCCCAGCGCTTGAGTACGCGCGCGCGGCGTGCGCCGGTTTGCGGATCGCGCACCACTTCCTCGACGCGGGCGAGCAACATGTCGAAGTTTTCTCGCGAGGGTCCTTCGGCGCCGCGCCCGTGCGACCACACGTCGATCCAGTCGTCAGTGTGTTCCGCTACCCGCAGTGCCTGACGGAAGAAGCGCGGTTGCTGCTTCTTCAGCAGGATGAGATCGAGCGCCGCGGCGGCGAGCGTAATCGGGCTGAACACGAGGTCGCGCAGGGCGCCGACCAACAGTTTCAACTGAAGCACGCCGACCGCCCGGATCAGCACGCGCGCTTCGCTTTTCGGTTTCGTCTTCATGGCGGCAGCATAGCGAAGAAACGCGTGCGTCGAAATATTGAAGTATCGGCAAACCAGCCCCATGTTTTCCGGCCGAACACCGCGCAGGAGGCACGACGTGTCCGATGCAACCGATTACCCGATCAGCACACGCTGGCCGGCCACACATCCTGATCGCATCCAGCTTTATTCGTTGAACACACCCAACGGCGTGAAGGTGTCGATCATGCTGGAGGAGACGGGCCTGCCATATGAGGCGCATCTCGTCGACATCATGGAAAACGAGAGTCATCTGCCGGAGTTCCTGGCACTCAATCCGAACGGAAAGATTCCGGCAATCGTCGATCCCGACGGGCCCGACGGCAAGGCACTCGCACTGTTCGAATCCGGAGCGATTTTGATGTATCTCGCCGACAAGACCAGCAAGTTCATGCCGGCAGACGCGGCGCGCCGCTGGGAAACGATCCAATGGGTGTTTTTCCAGATGGCATCAATCGGGCCGATGTTCGGCCAGGTCGGGTTCTTCAACAAGTTCGCCGGAAAGGACTACCCCGACAAGCGATCTCTGCAGCGCTACGTTGACGAATCCCGGCGCCTGCTCGGCGTGCTCGACACACGCCTGGATGGGCGTCATTGGATCATGGGTGAGGATTACACCATCGCCGACATCGCCACACTCGGCTGGGTGCGCAACCTCATCACGTTCTATGAGGCGCGCGAACTGGTCGAATACGACAGCTTTGCGAATGTGGGCGCCTGGCTGGATCGTGGATTGGCACGCCCGGCCGTCAAACGCGGACTGGAAATTCCCAAGCGGAATTGAGGCGTATTGGGACTCCTATTCGAATCGGCCGTTCGCTCCCTGGAAATCGGCCTATCGGGAGGACAATGCCGCAACAATGATGTCGGCCGCCGCCGCGGCGCCATCTTCTTTTGCGATCTGCGCGCCAATCTGCGCAGCACGCGTTGCGTATTGCGTGTCGTTCATCAAATACCGCAGATCCTGGGCGACGCGTTTGGCGCGATAGTGTTTCAGCGCCAGGCTTCGACCCGCACCCATGCGTACGACGCGTGCCGCATTGTCGGGCTGATCGACCAGATACGGTGCGATCAGTTGTGGTCGCCCCGCGCGCAGCGCTTGTGCGGTAGTGCCCGCGCCGCCGTGATGCACATTGATGAGTGCGCGTGGAAACAGCAGCGAGTACGGCGCGTAGCCGGTGATCAGGATTCGCCCGGTCGCATGCGACGCCCAGCATTGAGACTGCTGCTGGTCAAGGACGAACACGGCGCGTGCATCCAGCTCACGCATCGCGGTCAGGCTTTCCCGCACGAATTCGTGCGCATCGTGCACGGCCGAAGTACCTTGGGTGAACACGATGGGTGGTGGTCCGCCTTTCAGGAATTCGCCCAGATCGCCCGACAATTCGGGAGTGCCACCAACCTCGCTGTCGTAGAAGGCAAATCCGACGATCGACGTGTTTGGAGGATGATCGGGTTGCGGGGCGCCAAACAATGTCGAGAACATTCCGATTGCACCATTGCCGTCGAACTGGCCTTCGAACAGCGGGTGTGTCTTGGCCGGTGGCAAGCCGATTTCACGACGCAACGCATCAATGGGGCGCGCCCAACGACGCGCGACGATCTTGCCCAGGCCGAAGAACGCGCGCGTGCACCAAGGTGCGAATCGATAAATCCATGCGGACCCTCGCGGCAACGTGGCCACGATCGGCGGATCGTGGATGGAGAGGAACACAAACGGCTGCAAGGCCACGCCGAAATGCGGCAGACCGCACTTTTCCGCCGCGAGCTGCGCGCCGTAGGCGACGGAATTGGTGATTGCGGCGTCGGCATCGCGAATCACCGTCATCGCGTCGTCGTAGGCCTCGCGCAACGACGGCAACACGACATCCTTGAGTATGAATTCCGGACGTGCGGCGATCGCGCGCGCAATCTGTTGCTGGTCCATGCCCAAGCGGGCCGCAACCTCGTCCACATCCGGACGCATCGGATGAAACGCAATCCCCTCGGCTTCGATCTTGGCGCGATACGAAGAAGCAGCCGCAATGAGCGGTTGCGCGCCGCGTTGCGTCAGTGCGATTGCCAGGGCAATGAACGGATTGACGTCGCCGTGAGTACCGAATGTGGCAAGCACGATTCTTGGACGGCGGGCGAGGGAAGGTGACATGCGTCTGGACGTGCGTTCCGGTTTGGTTTACGCGTCGACGAGCGTGAAGGGCGACGCTTCAATCATCGGGTCCGCGAATTTGCCGCGCGGCGCCTCATCCAGCTTTTTCGCGCCGCGGCAGTTTCCAGTCGGGGCGGATGAAATGGCAGGTATAGCCGTTCGGATAATGTTCCAGATAATCCTGATGTTCGGGCTCGGCTTCCCAGAAATCGCCTGCCTCGGCCACTTCGGTTACTACCGTTCCCGGCCACAAGCCGGAGGCTTCGACATCGGCGATGGTGTCTAGCGCGATGCGCTTCTGTTCATCGTCCAAGTAGAAGATCGCCGAGCGATAGCTGGTGCCCAGATCGTTGCCTTGCCGGTTGATGGTGGTCGGATCGTGAATCTGGAAAAAGAATTCCAGCATCGTTCGATAATCGGTTAGCTGCGAATCGAACACGATCTCGATGGCTTCGGCGTGCGTGCCGTGATTGCGATACGTCGCGTTGGGCACGTCGCCGCCGGAGTAGCCGACGCGCGTGGAAACCACGCCCGGTAGTTTGCGTATCAGGTCCTGCATGCCCCAGAAGCAGCCACCGGCGAGGATCGCGCGTTGCGTGGTTGTGGTCATGTGCGGGATTGCTCCTGTTCAAAAAGCTTCTTGTATTCGCCGTAGCCCTCGCTTTCCAGATCGGCGAGCGGAACGAAGCGCAGCGAGGCGGAATTGATGCAATAGCGCAGGCCCCCGGCATCGCGCGGACCATCCTCGAAGACGTGACCCAGATGGCTGTCGCCATGGCGGGAACGCACTTCGGTGCGGATCATGCCATGACTCATGTCGCGATTCTGCACGACATGTTCCGGTTCGACCGGTTTGGTAAAACTGGGCCAGCCGCAACCGCTGTCGAACTTGTCGAGCGAGGTGAACAGCGGTTCGCCGGAAACGATGTCCACGTAAAGACCGGGTTGTTTGTGGTCGTGATAGATATTCTGGAAGGGCCGTTCCGTACCGGCCTGCTGGGTGACCCGATGTTGCTCCGGGGTAAGGCGAGAGACGGCTTCCGCGGTTTTGCGATAGTTCGGCATGGGCTGTTTCCGTCGGGGACTTGGACAGGCGTTGCGTGTCGTCGGCCGGAGCCCATGACATGGGGGCGCCCGACTCCAGTCCAAGTTGACCGGTCCAGCGGGGCGAAGCTGTCGCGTGCGTGCCGGTGCCGCTTCCGGTTTCATGATGGCCGCAATCGCGGCGATTTTTGCGGTGGTCGCTGGCGGTGGCGGTCTGGTATCGCAAGGGTACAATTCCTGCGGTTCTTTGCAATCGCAAGCGCACGTCGATAGTGTGGTCGTCGTGCCTGACGCCGGTCGTCCCGGGCGGGCCGTATCTTGTGTGACTAATTCGAGAAAATGATCTCAACGATTGGATTTCAATCGATATATCCACACCAATGGCCAGCGGGAGAATACGTCGTCCACGCAAACAAGTCTCTATAGTTTGCAAATACGTGTATCAGCACGACGCCCTGCTTGCAGCGTATTGACCGAGGACCCAGCGAATGCGTATCGAACCGGTATTTCTGTTTGATCTCGACGGTACCCTCGTCGACAGCGTGTATCAGCACGTGCTCGCCTGGAAGGAAGCGCTCGATGCGGAGGGCATCGAACTGTCGGTCTGGCGCATCCATCGCAAGATCGGCATGAGCGGTGGGCTGTTTACCAACCAATTGCTGCGCGAAACCGGTATGGACATCAACGATGAACGTGTCGAGCGGTTGCGCGTCAATCATGCACAAGCGTATCGGCGGCACGCGCACGCCGTGCGTCCGTTGCCTGGAGCGCGCGAATTGCTGGCGTGGCTCAGCGACGCAGGTATCCGCTGGGCGATCGCCACCAGCGGCCGCATGGAAACGGCGGCACCGAATCTGGCCGCACTCGGCGTCGATCCGGATCGCAACTGTGTTGTCACGCGCGATCAGGTGCGCTATGCAAAGCCGGATCCCGATCTGTTCATCGCTGCTGCAGAGCGCCTGGATACTCCCGTGGAAGCGGCGATTGTCGTCGGCGACAGCATCTGGGACATGCTTGCCGCGACGCGTTGCCGCGCCCTGGGTGTGGGTTTGCTCAGTGGCGGCTATGGCGTCGACGAACTTCGGCATGCAGGCGCGATCCGCGTCTACGAGGATCCGGCGGATCTGCTGGCGCGAATCGACGAAGTCGGCACCCGTCGCTGAGCGGCGCTACCCGATCGGGGTTTCCGATCGTCGTGGCGGAAAACGTGGGGTGATTGTCCTTTCGGTCAGAACAGGGCTGCTTATAATGAAGCCATGCCACGCGCGCGCGGTTTCACCGACTCAACGCCCTGCCGGCCGACCCGACCGCATCGAGTGGTCATGTTCGGCTATCCCGATGCGCAGATGCTCGATATCAGCGGGCCCCTGGAAGTGTTTGGCCGCAGCACACGCTGGCTGAACGACAAGGGCGTCTGCCGCACGCCGGCATACTCGATCGAGCTGGTTGCGCCGGCGGCAGGCGCGTTCGCGGTTTCATCCGGAATCCGCATGATTGGCGAGCGCAGCTATCGGGACGTGCATCGCGCCGATACGCTACTGATCTCCGGCGGTATCGGTTGCCATGCGGTCATGCGCGACGAGGATGTGCTGCGCTGGATCCGGCGCATGGCAGCGAAGGTTTCACGCCTGGGTTCGGTGTGCAGCGGCGCGCTGATTCTTGCGCGCGCCGGCTTGCTCAATGACAAGTCAGCGACGACACACTGGAATTACACCGATCAACTCGCCGCCGTCAGCGACACGATCAAGGTGCAGCGCGATGCGATCTTTGTTCGCGATGGCAACCTGTACACGTCGGGCGGCGTTACGGCAGGTCTGGATATGGCACTGGCGATGGTCGAAAGCGACTGGGGCCAGGCCACGGCCCTGGGTGTGGCCCAGCAACTGGTGATGTTTCTCAAGCGTCCCGGCGGGCAGTCGCAGTTCAGCCGGCATCTGGCCGCGCAATTCAGCGAAGACGACAAACTGCGCGAATTGCAATTGTGGATACTGGATCATCTGGATCGGGATTTGTGTGTTGCCAACCTGGCAGCGAAAGCGGCCATGAGTGAGCGCAACTTCGCCCGCCGCTTCAGCGCCAGCGTGGGCACGACCCCGGCGCAATACGTATCCGGCGCCAGGCTCGAAGCCGCACGACGCAAGCTGGAAGAGAACAATCTGCCGATCTCCCAGGTCGCGCGACATTGCGGCTTCGGAACAGAGGAGACGATGCGGCGCACGTTTGCCGCGGAGCTGGGCGTATCGCCCAGCGACTATCGTGAGCGCTTCCGCAGCGTGGTTGCCTGATTTGCGTCAGTGTGTGCGGGTATTTGGCTTCAGGACCAGCGGATACGATTTGCCGTCCTGAGTGAAGCTGCCATTCATTACTTTGGCATCATTATCCATTTTGCCGGTAATGGTGGCTGGATGACCGGCAACGTCGATGTTTACCGTCACGTTGGTGCCATCCTGTTTCACCTGGGTCGGTGCTTCGACAACTTTTTCCGCAGGAATGTCGGTCATGAACGACGGGCTTGCGCCGACCGTGGTCATGCGCAATACAACGCGGTTGCCGGGCGCGATGTCGCCCGACCAGCTCTCGTGCGTGACGGGTGTGGTCGAAATCGAAATGCCGCGGTTGGATTTCCAGCCGTTACCTTGGTATTCCATGTAGTCGGCCGTGCTCTGTGCCACGTTGGGGCCGAAATATTCGGCGACGATATGTAACGACAGGTCCACGCCGGACGTAAGCCCTCCGGCGCTGAAGGTAATGGGATCGGCCTGGACGTAACGCACTTGCTTGACCAGTTTCACGTCCGGGAATTCGCGGCTGAAGTTGCCGAAATACCAATGGTGTGTCGTGGCTTGTTTGCCGTTCAACAAGCCGGTCTGCGCCAGCTTGAACGCGCCGGTGCACACCGACATGATGACTTTGTGTTGCGAATGCACCTTCTTGAGCCATTCGGTCAATCCCGGACCACCCATCTGCGCACCGATCACCACGATGTCGGGCATGGGCGCGTCGGCAAAACTGTAGTCCGGCGTGATCGTCAGTCCCGGATGATTGCTGCCGCTGGTGTGCAACGCCGCCTTGTCCGGGGCCACTGTGTACAGTTCGAACGGGCTGATGTCGTGGCCGTGACTGTCCTTGATCGAGGTATCCTGAAACACTTCCCACGGGCCGGCAAAGTCGATCACCGTTGCATGTTTGCTCAACACCACGGCTACCTTGATCATGCCGTTTTTCGGTGGCGTAGATTTTCCCGGCGTGTCGGCGAACGCACCGGTTACGGGCAGCAGCGCCGACAAAGCAGCAAACGCGAAAGCTTTCACGATGGATTCTCCGGATGAGCGACTGACCGGACCATGATAAAGACGCACACCCGGGCCGGAATGACAAAGTTCCCACGAAATCTGCCACAAGCCGGATACAGGAAGGTGGGTCAACAGGAAGGCGGGTCTTGACCCGCCAAAACTACGTTTGATACCCGTAGGGCGGGTCTCGACCAGCCATCGCACCTAAAAAAAACAGCGTAGCGGTTTTCCCACATCCGGAATCGCCTCTTGCCGATAGTTCGCGCCGGGCAGGGCGTCGATCATGCAGACATGCCGAACTATCGACGCATCTGGGTCCCGGGGGGCACGTATTTCTTCACCGTGGCATTGTTGCAACGGGAGCGGAATTTGCATTGTGTTTGGCGGTTGCCGCCTGGCGATGCTGACTACGCGACACGCTGGCGTCACATCAAGTCGCTGTTCTCGCGTTCAATCGAATCCATCGAAACGCGCTCGCAACGGCGGGTCTTCAAGGGCGAACGTGGCATATGGCAACGGCGGTATTGGGAACATCGGATTCGAGACGAAAGCGATCTTGCCGCTCACGTAGATTATGTGCACTTCAGTCCTGCCAAGCATGGACATGTCAAGCGTGTGCGTGACTGGCCGCATTCCACGTTTCACCGTTATGTGCGTCAGGGTGATCTGGCGCAGGATTGGGCCGAAGCGCCGTCGAGCCGCGATTTTGGCGCGCCACGGAAGCCCATCTGACGTGAAGGCGGCATTTGGCAAAGAAGGCGGGTCTCGACCCGCCGCCAACAAAGCAACAGGAGTCTCGATCCACTATCAACCACGTAGGGCGGGTCTCGACCCGCCATGAAGCATGGCGGTCACCCGCCGGAATCACGAGGATGGCGGGTCGCGCTCCGTTTTCCCGGGATGATAAACCTGCTCGGTGTGCCCCTTGAGCTGCCCGGGCCAAAAGTACACTTCGCGCAGATTGCCGGTGGTGTAGCGTTCGGCTTCGTCGTTGAAGTGTGGCGAATCCGGATGGCCGCTTTCGCCGCCGGCGGTGATCGCGCGTGCCTGCACTTTCGGGCCAAATTCGACTGCAGCGATGAAACTGTTGCCACTGGTGCCGTAATAGCGTTTCGTGCCAGGCCAGCGGTGCGCGCCGAACGAGGCCAGCGAGCCCCAGCGCGAGGATACGAATGGCACCGGAATGCTCGGCTTGCTGTCGTCGAAATTCGAATGGATGTCGTCGTTGATGCGCTGGAAGCGGTTGATCTGGCCCCAGGCTGTGCCCCAACTCCCGAAATCCTTTTGCAAACGGTCGGAGGCTTCGGACAAGGCTTTCAGTCGCGCGGCGCTGCCGGCTCTTTCGGCCATGTAGTCGTACATGCGCGTGACCTGTGTCTGTGGATCGAGATCGCTGGCGGCGGCGGCAGCGCCGACTTCGTCCCACAAATTGTCGCCCCAGAATACGGCCAGCGATGTCGGCATCGAAGCGATGCCCCAGCGGTAATTCCACCCACGCAGCAATGCGATAGGGCCGTTCAGTTTCTGTTTCCGTGCGTCGTCGGCGGCCAATGCATCGTAGTCGGCCAGCAGGATAGGAAGCAGCCTCGCGAATGCCGGAAGGTAGGAATCGAATCCGTCGCTGATCAGCTTCGGTATCGTGAAATCCTTCGCGCCGGCAAGCATGCGCGTGGCGTGAATGCCGCGCGGATTTTCGCCGAAGGTGTCCATGTAGCGGGGGAAGTCGGCGCGCCTGGGGCTGAATTTCCCGGCGGCCGAGTAGGGCCAGTCATTGGTATTGAAGACCCAGCCGTTCGGTGGATTCACCACGCTCGGTAACTGGTCAAGCGGCGTCAATCCGTGCCAGTCGCTGGCAGGATTGCTGCCATCGACGGGTTTTGTGTAATCGAATCGGTCGTCGCGTTTTGGCACGAACTGCGGATGCAGATAGGCGATTTCGCCCTTGTCGTCGGCGAAGATCGTGTTGTTGGATGAATTGGCCTTCAACTGCGCGACTTTCATGTAGCTGGCGTAATCATGTGCAGTCGTGCGCAACCAGCTTTGTTCCAGCGCCGGAATCGGCGTGTTCATCAACGCCATCGCGATCCACTTGCCGTCAGCCTTGCGCACGATCGGGCCGTGATGGGTGAAATACGCGGTGAACGTGCGCGTGGCCATGCTGCCGTCGGCCGCCTTGTACGCCACCGTGATCCGGCGTGTCTTGATCGGGCGCAATTGCTTGCCGTAGCGATAAAACAGCTTGCCATCCTTGTGTACAACCGTTTCGGCGAACTCGTCGACGACATCCGCGCCGGTTGATGTATGCATCCAGCCGATGTGTTTGTTGAAGCCCTGATAGACGAAAAACTGGCCCCAGGTGACCGCACCGTAGGCATCCAGTCCCGCGTCGCTCGACATCTGCAGTTCGGAGCGGAAATAGAATGACGTGTGCGGATTGATCCACAACAGCGCGTGACCATCGACGGTCAGTTTCGGTGCGATCGCGATACCATTGGAGCCGGTAGGTTCGATCCAGCTCGGGTGAAGCATGCTCACGGATTGCGGCACCGATTCATCGCCATAGAACGCAGCCAGTTGCTGCAGGTCCACGCGCTCGATATCGCCACCGATACTGCCTTCGGTAAAGCTCAACGCCATCCATGGTTCGAAATGACGGATCACTTTCGGATGCACATCCGGATGCGTGGCAAGGTAGTAGTTCAGGCCGTCGGCCCAGGCGTTCATCAGCGATTTCAACCAGGCGGGACTCTTCGCGTAGAGCCGCTTCAACTCCACCGGATCGATATAGAGCTTCTGGCGCAGGTCGCCCCAGATCGCGGACCTGCCCTCGGCCTCGGCCGTGCGCCCGAGCGCCGTCATGTAGTTCGTCTCGACGCGATTGAAGTCGTCCTCGGCCTGCGCGTAGGTCATGCCGAATACCGCATCGGCGTCGGTTTTGCCGTGCACATGGGCGATGCCCCAGTCGTCGCGGGTGATGGTTACTGCCTGGGCTTCGGCCTGGAGACGTGTCGCTTGCGGCGTGCGTGCGGCGCCGACATTGATAAAGCCAGGCAACGCGAATAGTGTCATCCAGGCAAGAGTTGCTGTTCCGACTGACGGCGCACGCATCGCATTTCTCCAATTTCGCATATGTGGATAGTACCGCTTCGCTATACCCGGAAATCCTGCGTCGGACAGGTTCACGGCAGAATTGCGCAAACTGGTCCGCTACGAGCAAGGCAATGGCATCAGTGCGATGTAGCTGCGGTCGTCACTGTGCGTCATCTGATATCCGCAGGACAGCCGGCGCATGCGTGCGAGTCGGTGTTGATTCAAATGCCGCAAGCGCCGCAGAATGACGCACGAAGTGCGCTGATCGACGACCATCAGCCACGCAGATGCGAAATCGAAATACTACGAGGTTTATCCGATAAGCTACTGATAACATGGCATTTGAAATTGATTCTGGAGTGGCGTAGCTTTTCCTGTCCACACTCGGCGATTTGGTATGGCTCACGTGGTTCTTGCTTCGGCGCTGTCTCGCTGGTTGCCGGCATCGGCCGGCAGGTCCGCGAAAGATGTCGTGCTCGATGTACCCGGTACGAATTTGCAGGAAGTGCTTGAAGGCGTGTTCGAGCGCTTTCCGAATCTTCGCGGCTATGTGCTCGACGAACACGGTGCGGTGCGACATCACGTTGCGCTATTCGTCGACGGCACCGCGATCACCGACAAACGCAATCCGAGCCAGGCGCTTGGCGAGCGTGCCGAAGTCTATGTAATGCAGGCGCTTTCCGGAGGCTGAAATGCCCGACACATTGCTGGTATCAACGCGCAAGGGTCTGTTTGTTCTCGAGCGCAGCAAAGAATCCTGGCACATCGCACAGCGTGCGTTTCTTGGCGACAACGTCGCCTTGTCACTGGTCGATCCTCGCGACGGCAGTTGGTACGCGGTGCTGGATCTGGGGCATTTCGGCAACAAGCTGCAGCGCTCGACCGATCGCGGCAAATCGTGGAACGAATGCGCTGTGCCTGCGTATGCGTCCGGTGACGAGGTGGTCACGGGCGATGGCAAACCGGCGCTTGCCGCCGCATTGCGATTGATCTGGTCGCTGGAAGCCGGAGCGCCGGACCAACCCGGCACGTTGTGGGCGGGAACCATTCCCGGAGGCTTGTTCCGATCCGCTGACTTTGGCGCGAGTTGGCAGCACGTTCGAGCGTTGTGGGACGTGCCGGAACGGCGCGAGTGGGGCGGTGGCGGTTACGACCAGCCCGGCATCGACAGCATCTGTATCGACCCACGCGACGCGCGGCGGATTCGTGTCGCGATTTCCAGCGGTGGTGTCTGGAGCAGCGATGACGACGGCACGAGTTGGCGACAGACCGCACAGGGAATGCGCGCAGCGTACATGCCCGAAGCCCGCAGGTTCGATCCGAATATCCAGGACGTGCATCGCATGGTGCAATGCCGTGACCGGCCCGACGTCTGCTGGGCGCAGCATCACAATGGCGTGTTCCGCAGCACCACGGGCGGAGGCGATTGGCAGGAAATGCCGGATGTTCAGCCGTCCGTCTTCGGATTTGCGGTCGCCGTGCACCCTCACGACGCGGATACTGCCTGGTTTGTACCCGCGATCAAGGACGAGCGGCGCATTCCCGTTGATGGCAAAGTCGTCGTGGCGCGTACCCGCGACGGCGGCAAATCGTTCAGCGTGTTGCGCGACGGTTTGCCGCAACGCGACGCCTACGACCTGGTATTGCGCCACGCGCTGGCGATCGACGCGGGGGGCGATCATCTCGCGTTCGGTTCAACGACCGGCGGGCTCTGGACCACGCTCGATCAGGGCGATCACTGGCAGATGCTCGACGCACGCCTGCCGCCGGTGTACGCGGTGACGTTTTCCGACTGACCCGTTGCCGCAATGCAGCGGTGGGTGGCGCGACCCGCAGCGCTGCCGGCGAGTTGCAAGAGCCGTCGCGTCGTGCGGACGGCGACCCCGCGCGAGCGCCCCGCGCCGTTTCGAGAAATGGGGCGACGCGCCACGCGCCACGCGCCACGCCGCAGCGGCCGCATCTGCGTTGACCCGTGCGCGACCCTGCGGTAGGGTCGGTGCTTCCACTTCGGACCGGCGACGCGTCGTCAACTGTTGGCGCATCCAGCTCACCGGTCGTTCCAGCAAGTCTTGAGCCAGGGGATGATCATGAAGCCAGTTATCGAATTCCTCGAACGCGTGGTTCGATCCTTTGTCGTGGCCGGCGTTTTGGCTTTTGCGATGATGCGCCCGGCCGGTGCGGTGAGTTACGTGGTTGACACGCTCAACGACGGTCCGCCTGTAGCCGACGGCTCGCTGACCCTGCGCGAGGCGCTGACCGCAGCCAGCACGAATTCCGCCAGCGGCGATGCCGTTGCCGGCGACGCCGATGGCGACACGATCGGTTTCAGCGCCAGCGCTATTCCTGCGGGCGGCACCGATCACGTTGACGCAAGGCGAAATCGCGATCGGCGACGATGTCTCGATCGATGGTACGGCCGGTACCGGGATCATCACGATCGACGGCAATATGGCCGGACGCATCTTCAGCATCGATACGGCCGGTTCTGCCGGCAGCAATCACGCTGTGGTGCTGACCAGCCTCGCGCTCACACATGGGGTCGCGGTGCGCGGCGGTGCGATTCTGCACACCAGCGGCCCGTTGACCTTGAAAGCGGTCCAGGCGACGAACAATGAAGCGACCGGCGATGCTGCAACCGATGGCGGCGGCGCGCTGTACAACGTTGCCGATTCGGTGACCATAACCAACAGCAATAGTGTCGATAGCAAGCTTACATACAACGTTGCCGACGGCGTGTCCGGTTCCGGCGGCGGTATTTTCGTGCTGGCCGGTTCGCTATCGATCCCGAGCCACGCGCAAGTCGACCACAACGCAGCAAATCGGGCAGGTGGCGGCATCGAAATTGTCGACGGCAGTATTCAGACAACCGGCGCGTACGTTCGCAACAACGATGCCGCCGGTCTCGCAGGCACTGCCAATCCCGGCAATGGCGGTGGTATCCATGTCAGCGGTACCGCGACGCTGTACATTTTCAATTCCCTCGTTACCGGCAACACAGCCGCCGAGCAGGGCGGCGGCTTGTGGAACGACGCCGATTCGACAATGACGGTCAAATCGACCAGCGTCGGCAACAACGAAGCAAAAGGCGACGGCGGTGGCGGCATCTTCAACGATGGCGGAACCTTGATCGTCACTGCCGATCCCGGTCCGACGACTATCGGCGGCAATCGAGCCTCCGGCGCAATGGGAGAAGGTGGCGGCATCCTGTCGCTCGGTGGAGCGGTGACGCTGGGCAGCGTGGGTAACCAGACCAGCAACATGACGAACAATCAGGCGACACGTGCGGGTGGCGGCATCGCGATCCGCGCGGGAACGCTGGATATCGACGACATCGACCTGGGCAAGTCCAGTCAGGTGAACCAGGCGCTCGGCGGCGGCGCCGGCGCTCCCGGAGACGGCGGCGGCATCTATGCGACGGGTTCGACCCAGGTGACGATTACCAATGCGCGCGTCAACGACAACGCGGCGGCGCATTTCGGTGGCGGCATCTATCTCGACGGTGCGTCGGCGACGCTTTCGATGACCGACACGTCCAGCGTTGCCGGCAACGCTGCATGTCCGGTGGTGGAATTTTCAACAATGGCGGTGGCGTCACGATCGACGGCAGCGTCAACAGCGTCTCGGTTTCGAACAACACGATCGACGCTGCCGGCGCCGGCGGCGGCATCTACGCGAATGGCGGTTCGGTGTCCGCCAACGACGCGGCCATCGATGCCAACCAGGATCAGGGGATATTCGCCGAAAACGGTGCGACGGTTGCTCTCTCCAACGTCAGCGCCAACGACGCCGGCAACGGGCTTGAGACCGACGGTGCCGGGGCCGTCACCATCGATACGGGCACGTTTTCCGGCATCTTTGCACGGGACACGGCCAGTGTGGCAACGGATGGCACCGTGTCTTCGTCGGCGCCGATCGATTGGCAGACGACCGGCGATATCGCCGTCAACAGCGGGGGCCTGGCAGGCACGGCGTCGGTTACGCTGGCTCCCGGCGCGATGGCGCGCTTTTCCGTCGGTACCACCTCGACCTATAGCGGCACCACGTCGCTGACGTCGGGCACGACCCAAATGGACGGCGACCTGGCCACCGGTGGCGATGTCACGGTCGGCAGCGCCGCGGTTCTCGGCGGTAGCGGCAACATTGCCCGCAATGTCGTTGTCGACGGCACACTCAATCCCGGCGCCGCTCCCTCCGCGTCGGGAATTCTTTCGGTGCAAGGCAACGTCTCGTTCGGCGCAGGCGCGATCTTTCATGTCGATCTTGGCGGCACGACGGCCGGGTCGCAGTTCGATCAACTCATCGTGACGGACCCCGGCAGCGTCTCCATCGATTCCGCGGCCAGCCTTGCCGGTACCGTGACCACAACCTTTGTTCCCGGCGCTATCCTGAACGTGTTGAACAACCAGTCCAGCGGCGCCATCGCCGGTGCGTTTGCCAACGCGTCGCTGCCGGCGACGCACGTGATTCTGGGTGACATAGGGTTTCATTACTCGTACGCCGGCGGCGATGGCAACGACTTCGTGCTGGCGCCCCAGCCCTCCGTCGATCTGAGCGTGACCGCGAGCGACGATGTCATCAGCGCTATCCCGGGCCAATCGGTCACGTATACCATCGTCGCGGCGAATTTCGGCGGTTTCGACGCCGCCGGCAGCACCGTGACCGACCACTTTCCTGCGCAATGCATCAGCGTCAACTGGACGTGCAGCGGCACCCCATGCGGACCGCCCGGCAGCGACAGCGGCAGCGGCGACATCAGCGACACCGTCAACCTGCCCATCGGTGCCATTGCCACCTATACGGCACAGTGCAGTATCGATTCCGGCGCGACCACCAATTTGTTCAATGTCGCGATGATCACTCCGGCAAGTGGCGTGGTGGAAACGAATCCGACCGACAACACGGCGGTGGATACCGACACCCTGGCGATCGCTGCCGATGTCGCCGTGAGCATGACCGACAATCGGGACTTTGCCCGGGTTGGCGATTCCATCGACTACGTCATCGACGTCACCAATCCATCCGGGCCGAGCACGGCCGTGGCATCGATCAGCGACATCCTGCCGGCAGAGCTGGATTCGGGTTCCTGGACCTGCACCCCGTCCGGCAGTGCCACGTGCGGCAGCGCCGGCGGCACGGGCAACACACTGACGGATACGGCAACCATCCCGGTGGGCGACGGGGTGTCGTACCTGTACTCGGCCACGGTACTGGCAGACAACGCACTGGACGTTTTCACGAACCGTGTCACCGCGAGCCTCAACAACGGCACAGATTCGACACCGGGCAACAATGAAAGCAAGGATAGCGACTTCGTCGTGATTTTCCGCGACGGTTTCGAAGGCGACAGCGTCAGTGTGATCCAGCCGGTCGGCAGCGGTGCGGATCACGTCGTGACGAATCTGCAGGTCAATGCGAACCTGTTGCGCGGTCTCGGCATTGCGCCGGTCACGGTCGCCAGCGGGCTCGGCGCCGACGGCGAAATCCTGTTCCGCCTGCAGTTCGCACGTTTCGGTGGGGACTACGAGATGCGCGTGCTCACCCGTGACGACCTGGGGCTGAGCGAGCGCTCATCCTGGTACAGGCTGGACGAGCGTCGCGGTCTGCTGACGGTCGACTGGCAATCTGCGTCGGACAAGGCCGCTGACGGGTATCTGCGCGTTGCTGCAAGCCTGACGGGTTTGATCATGCACGGGCGCAGCGAACGGGACCGTCTGGCGAATCTGCAAATTCGCGCCGATCATGATGTTCCCTGGCTTGTTCAATTGCCTGACTGAGTTTGGCACACGCAGGCTATGCGCCGCGTCGGCCGCAACACACGACACGCATGTGACGCCTGTACCGTGCATTCGCACCGATCACGGCATGTGCCGGAACGTGCATCGCGGAATCGGGTTTCCAGTATTAGCGTGATTCCGCAACGCGACACGCGTATGCTGCGGCGAAGGTTTTTTGGTGCCGGTACTTGCGCGCCGCAGCCAAACGGGGAAATTGTCGATGTCTGACGATCAGATGGCGTTTTCGCCGAGCCGGCGCGATGTGTTGCGTATGATCGGACTGAGCGCCGGCGGTGCGGCGATGTATCAGGCGATGACCGCACTGGGCTTCGCCACGGAATCGAAATACAAGGGACCGGTCGATCTTTCCGGCGCGCCGAAGGGTGCATCGGTGCTGATCCTCGGCGCCGGCATGGCGGGTATGACTGCCGCATACGAACTGCACAATGCCGGCTACAAGGTGCAGGTGCTCGAGTACAACAACCGTCCCGGCGGTCGCAACTGGTCGCTGCGCGGCGGCGATACGTTCACCGAACTGGGCGGCGCAACGCAGCAGTGCCGGTTTGCCAAGGGGCTGTACATCAATCCTGGTCCATGGCGACTGCCGCATCATCACCAGAACATGCTGCATTACTGTCAGATGCTTGGCATCCGACTGGAGCCGTTCGTGCAGGTCAACCACAACGCGTATCTGCACAGTCAACGTGCGTTTGGCGGAAAGCCCCAGAGATATCGCGCCTACAACGCAGACTTTCGCGGCACGGTTTCCGAATTGCTGGCCAAGAGCGTTCAGCAGCATGGACTGGACGCGCCGCTGACCATCGAAGATCGCGACAAACTGCTTGCATCTCTGCAGCTGTGGGGCTTCCTCGACGACAAGTATCGCTACGCGCGCGGTGAGAGCAGCAGTGCGACGCGCGGCTACGACCGCGATCCTGGTGGCGGCCTCAACGCCAAACCGGTTCCATCGCAACCGCTGTCGCCGCAGGACGTGTTGCACTCGCACTTGTGGCAAACCTTGTTCATCAGCAATCTTTACGAATTCCAGACAACGCTGTTTCAACCCGTCGGCGGCATGGGACGAATCGGTGAAGCGTTCGGCAAGAAACTCGATGGTTTGATCCACTACAACGCCAAGGTCACGCGCATCGCGCAGGACGATCACGGCGTCACCGCGTACCACGAGGATGCTCGACATTCCGGTGCCACGCGACAGGCGCGCGCGGACTGGTGCATCTGCACGATTCCGTTGTCTATCCTGAGTCAGATTCCAATGGACGTGGGCGAAGCCATGACTGCCGCTATCGCTGCAGTACCGTATGCTGCATCGACCAAGATCGGGCTGCAATTCAAGCGCCGGTTCTGGGAGCAGGACGAGCAGATCTACGGTGGGGTTACATACACCGATCTGCCGATCATGAATATCAGCTATCCGTCATCAGGTTTCTTCGATCATGGCCCTGGCGTGTTGCTCGGTGCGTACAACTGGGGGCCGGCGGCATTCCAGTTCGCCGCGCTCAGCCCTGCCGAACGCGTCGAAGCAGCGGTGCGCCTGGGCAAGCAGATCCATCCGCAATATGAACGCGAATTCCAGAACGGTGTTGCCGTGGCCTGGCATCGTTCGCCGTTTGCAATGGGGTGCTTCGGCGAATGGACGGAAAAATCACGCGATCAACATTACGAAAACTTGTGCAGGATCGACGGCCGAATAGCGCTGGCGGGCGAGCATGTGTCCTATCTGCCGGCATGGCAGGAGGGCGCTGTGACTTCCGCGCTGGATGCGATTGGGCGCGTCCATGCGCGCGCGGTAGCGGCAGGTGCGGCATGACGCACAATCGTTTCGCACCTGTTTGGCCCGGCTTGTTCGCGACTGCTGCACTGCTGATCTGCGACGTGCTGCACGCGCAAACCGCGGACCAAGGCATCTTGAGTCGTGCCCAACTGGTCCACGCCAGCGGGGAACAGATTTACCGGCATGTCTGCCAGGGCTGCCACATGCCCGATGCGCATGGAGCAACTGGTGCCGGAAGCTATCCCGCACTGGCCAACGACCCTCATCTTGCCTCGCCGCAGTTCATGGCGGCGGTGATATTGAACGGGCGGCGCAACATGCCTTCGTTCTTGCCGCGACCGGACCTGCATGGATTCGAGGCGACAGTGCGTCTGGGTCTCGACGATGCGCAGATCGCCGATGTGGTCAATTACGTGCGCAGTCATTTTGGCAATCATTACGATGACAAGCTTGGCGCCGCGGATGTTGCCGCCCTGCACGCGTCGAACAAGGAATCGCCATGAAACGCCGGATCATTTTGATTCGCGGGGCGAACTAAACCACCGTGACATGCTCCACCGGTACCTTGGTGTGCAGCTCGTAGAGGTCGTGGCGACGATCGAGCAGGGGGCGCACCGAAGCCGATTGCCGTTGGATGTCGAGCGCGCCGAGATCAAGATCGGCAACGACGACGGTTTGCGTGTTGACAATGCCCTCGGCGGCGACGCCATCCATCGGGAATGCAAAATCGCTCGGCGTGCAGATTGCCGCCTGACCGTAGTTGAGGAACATCGACGGGCTGCGCGACAGACCGCCGACGTTGCCTGACATCACCACGTAGACCATGTTCTCGACTGCCCGGGCCTGAGCGCAGTAACGCACGCGCAGATAACTCTTGCGTTCGTCGGTCGCGAACGGGTTGAGGATGATGTCCACGCCGTGTTCGACGAGCATGCGCGTGAGTTCGGGAAACTCGATGTCGTAGCAGACCACGATAGCCAGGCGCCCGATCGCGGTTTCGAACACCTTTATGCCGTCGCCAGGGGTAATTCCCCAGTATTCGCGCTCTGCCGGCGTCACGTGCAGCTTTTCCTGGGCGTAGCTGGCACCGCTTGGTGTGTACAAATGTGCCACGTTGCGCAGGCCACGTTCTGTGCGCACCGGTGTTGTGCCGCTGACAAGATAAAGTTTGTGACGCGTCGCCACGTCTTTGAACAGGGCATCGATGTGCGGTGCCATTGCAACCAGTTGTGCGACCGCGTCGGACAATTTGGTGCCGCGTTCGAGAGTCGAGAACAACTGTGCCGTTACGAACTCCGGGAACAGCAACAGGTGGCTGTCGTAACTGCTGGCGCTGTCGGCAAAGTATTCGATCTGTTCGGCGAAGTCGTCGAACGTGGCGATACGGCGCTGATCGTACTGCGTGGCACAAACACGCACATGGCGCGCGGTGCGTCGCACCGGCGCGCCGGCAATCAGGCGTTTGCGCGGCTGGAAGTCGGGATTGGCCATGACCAGATGTGTGGCGTAGCCCAGGCTTTCCTGATCGTCGAGATAACCGTAATGCACGCCTTGCACATCGTAACCGGCGTGCAGGTGCGCGTTGATTGCCGAATCGCGCAGTTCGCCGGCTTTGACCTTGTCGACATATTCCTGGGCGGTGAGTTGGCCGCGGTATTGTGCGTAACCGGGCATGCGTCCGCCGGCCACCATCTGTTTCAGGTTGTGCCGTTTCATCAGCGCACGTCGCGCCTTGTACAGCAGTTTGGAAATACCCTTTCCCTGCCAGTCGGGATGCACGGCAATATCGGCGCCGTACAAGGTTTGCCCAGCCGGATCGTGCGTGCTGAACGTACCGTAGCCGGTCAGTTCGGCGTGGTTGTACCAGGGGCTGTCGTCGTCAAGCTGCACGATCAGACTGGTTGCGAATCCCACGACCTGGCCATTGGCGACGGCGACGAGTTGTCCGCTGGGAAATGCGGCGATCTGCAATGAATAGTTGCGCTTGTTGGCAATATCGGATTCCGGCCATGCGGCATATGCGGCCAGGGCCACTGCAGCCATCGCTGCCGCATCCTCGATTCGTGCGGCGCGCACCTTGATCGCGTCTTTGGTGAGGCCCTTGCTGGTCGTTGTTTTCGACATAAACCGTTTGGTCGCAGGATTCGGTTCCATGTTACGCCATTGCCGGCTCAGCGGTAGCCACGCGCCTGCAAGGAAAACAGATGCGCGTAATGGCCCTCGCGCTGCATCAAGGTTTGGTGATCGCCATGCTCGATGATGCGCCCGTCCTGAATGACGATGATCTGATCGGCCATGCGTACCGTGGAAAATCGGTGCGAGATCAGGATTGCGATACGCTTGCTGGCGAGACCGCGAAAGTGCTCGAAGATTTCGGCTTCGGCTTCGGCATCCATCGCGGCCGTCGGCTCGTCCAGCACCAGTATGTCGGCGCGAGAACGCATGAATGCGCGCGACAGCGCAATCTTCTGCCACTGCCCACCCGACAGTTCGCGTCCGTCGCTGAACCAGCGCCCCAGCTGAGTATCGAAGCCGCTTGGCAGCGTGTCGATGAACGGCGTGGCCATGCCCTTGTCTGCGGCATCGCGCCAGCGCTGCGCATCCTCGAAGTACTCGACATCGCCCGCACCGACGTTTTCGCCGACGCGCATCTGGTAGCGCGCGAAATCCTGAAAGATCACGCCGATGCGCTGGCGCAGCGCGGCCTCGTCCCATTCGCGCAGATCGCGGCCATCGAGCAGGATGCGTCCGCTGGTCGGCGTGTACAAGCGCGTCAACAGTTTGATCAGCGTGGTTTTCCCGGAACCGTTCTGGCCGACCAGGGCCAGCGATTCGCCGGGGCGGATGTGCAGGTCGATAGCACGCAGCGCGGGAGTCTCCGCGCCCGGATACGTGAAGCTGACGTTCTCGAAGCGCACGCCGTCATTCGGGTCCGGACCAAGTACCTCGACGCCGGAAACCGTCGGCACCGGCGTTTCCAGAAATTCGTACAGCGTCGACAGGTACAAATTGTCTTCGTACATTCCGCCGACGGCGGACAGGATCGCCGAGACCGCCGATTGCCCCTGACGGAACAGCATCATGTACATCGTCATCTGGCCGATGCTGATGCGCACGAGCACGGCGCTGAACGCGATCCACGCGTAGGCGCCGTACAAGGCAAGCGTGCCTATCAGGCCCAAACCGAAACCCCAGCTTTCGCGTCGAATGGTCAAATCGCGATCGGCGCTGTACAGGGTGTGGAAGATGCGCTTGTAGCGATTCAGCAACAGCGGGCCGAGACCGAACAGTTTGACTTCCTTCGCGCCGTCCTCGCGAGCCAGCACGGTTTCCAGATACAACTGCATGCGCGTTTCCGGCGAGCGCCAGCGAAAAAGGCGGAACGCGTCGCCGGAAAACTTGGTCTCGGCCATGAATGCCGGCAGACCGGCCAACAACAGCACGACCACGGCCCACGGCGAAAAGCGCACCAGCAGGGCACCGAAGCTCAGCAGCGAAATCATGTTCTGGGCCAGACCGAAACTGCGGTTGACCAGGGACAGCGGTCGACTCGAAGCCTCACGCCGGGCACGCGTGAGTTTGTCGTAAAAGTCCGAATCCTCGAACTGGGCCAGTTCGAGAGTCAGCGCTTTTTCCAGAATCATTTCGTTGACGCGCTGACCGAGTTGCGCGCGCAACAATGACTGACACAACGCAATGCCGCGTTGCGCACCGGCAATCGCGATCACCAATCCGCCTTCCAGTGCGACCAGCTCGAATACTCGCCACGGCACGCCTGCGTTTGTGCGGCTGGCGGCAATTACGGCATCGACGATCTGTGCCCCAATCCATGCCACACCCGCCGGCAGCAAACCTGCGACCAGCGTCAACAGCGCAAGCGCGATAGTCAGCGCGTGGCTAGTGCTCCAGACCAATTCCAGCGCGCGTGTGCTGTAGCGGAACACGCCGAGAAATCCGCGCGCGAGGTCGGGTGGTCTGGATTGGGGCAGGGCATGCGGCGGCAAAGTCGTGAGATGTTCCGTAGTCAGACGTGTGACTTGCACAAGCAGAACGAGCAATTCATCACAAAGGACACAAAGTATACAAAGTCCAGCAAGCGATCGTGGCTACCGTGATCAATTGTGCCGAACTCCAGCAGTTCAAGTCCTGCTCCCGTCGTGCGGGTACGGGGTGCGGGCGGTTTGCGACAAAGCGCGTCGGCCGAGGAAGCCTGTACGTTTGCACTACGGTGTGCCCTGTCCATCGCTTCGCGTCGCCCCGGATCAAGTCCCGGGCACGCTCTTCTCCCGATCGGAGAAGGCAATAACGGCAGCGCGCCAGCACGAATTCGCTGTTCGTTCGTGTCGTTGGTGCCTTTTGTGGCAAATGCCCTTTTTTGGACACGCTCAGCACAAGCCGGTCAATGCGACCTCAACCGCCAGGCACAGCGTTTTGTTCAAGATGCATCGCCGGTCGTGCATTGGCATGGCGCTGAAACCAGGCCAGAATCGCTGCGGTTTTCGCCGCGGATTGCGATGGCCGCGCGGCGAGTCCGCCGTGATTGGCGCCGGGCACCTTGAGCAGTGTCGTCGGCACGCCGCGCAGCTGCAGTGCGGTATAGAACTGTTCGGCTTCGCTGTCCGGCGTGCGGAAGTCGCGCGAGCCAACCACGACCAGCGTGGGCGTCTTGACATTGCCGACCAACGACAATGGTGAACGTGCCCAATAGCCTTGCGGATCCTGCCATGGAAATTTGCCAAACCAGTAGCGCGAGAAAAATGGCGTCATGTCCGAGGTCAGCACGAAGCTGGCCCAGTCGATCACGGGCTTCTGCACGGCGGCGGCGCGGAAGCGGTCGGTCTTGCCGACGATCCATGCAGTGAGCACGCCGCCACCGGAACCGCCGGTGACGAACAATTTGTCCTTGTCGACGAAACCCCTGGCGATCGCCGCATCAACCGCGCTCATCAAGTCGTCGTAATCGTGACCCGGATAGGCCTTGTCGATGAGGTTGGCGAATTCCTCGCCATAACCGGTCGAGCCGCGCGGGTTTGCATACAACACGACGTAGCCGGCTGCAGCATACAACTGATCGTCGGTACTGAAACTCGGCCCGTATGCGGCAAACGGGCCGCCATGGATCTCCAGGATCAACGGATATTTTTTCGTCGCGTCGAACTTCGCAGGTGTAACGAGCCATGCATCGATCGCGCGCTTGTCGAAGGACGAGGTCACGGCGAGCTTGTCGACTGCAGCGAGTGTCTTGTTGCCGAGCAGGGCCTGGTTGAGGTGCGTGAGTTGTCGCACTTTGCCGTCGCGAACCACGCGCACATCGGACGGACGTTGCGTCGTTCCACCCGTAAAGGCGACGCTGCCGTCACGCGAAACACTGTACTGGCCGCCACTGTAGGGTCGATCGAATTCGTCGCCGGTCAAACCGCTGGCCACATCGTGGACCGTTCCATCCAGTCCGATGCGGGCAACGCGAACGCCGCCACGATCGCCATATTCGACATAGATCGAACGGCCGTCAGCGGCCCAGAGCGGATTGCCGAGACTGCGATCAAGTTTGGCGCGGATGACGCGTTTGTGGTTGCCGTCGCGATCCATGACCGACAGCCGCATATTTTGCTGGCCCAGATATTTGTCGTCAAAACCCAGATACGCGATCGATTTTCCGTCAGGCGATACGACCGGCGAATTGTCCGGACCGTTGCGATCGGTCAGGGTTCGAATTTTGGAGTTGTCGAGGAAGACCTCGTGCACTTCGGTATTGACGATGTCGCGCTGCCAATCTGCGGAAAGATTCGCGCTGAAAAATATCGATTTGCCATCCGACGACCAGGACAGGCGACCGCCGGCATTGCGCGCTCCGAACGTCAATTGAATTGGTGCGCCGCCATCGGCTGCCACCCAGAAAATCTGGTCGAATCCGGCCTTCGTGTAACCTTCGTCGTCGGTGCGATAAATCACGCTGTCGATGACTTCCAGCGGCGCAGCCCATTTCGCGCCCTCAGGTTTGGCCGGTGCCTTGCCGAGTTGCGGGGGCGCATCGGGAACGAACATCAGATACGCAATGCGGCTGCCATCCGGCGACCATGCGATGCCGTGCGGCGTATCCGGCAATCCGGTGATGCGCGCTGTGGCGCCGCTGTGCATCCAGCGCACATACAGTTGCGCGCCGGAGTGGGTACCGTCGCGGGAGATATACGCCAGGCGAGTACCATCCGGAGACCAGCGCGGTTGCCCGTGGGCGCCCGGGCCGGCAACGAGCGGCGTTTGCGTACCGTTCGCAACATCGATCAGCCAGATCGACGAGCGCGTCCGATCGGTCATGATGTCGTTGGAACGGCGCACGTAGGCAATAGTCTTGCCGTCCGGCGAAATCTGCGGATCGGCAGCGACTTCCAGATTGAAAAGATCCGCGCCGGTCAATAGTCGCGATGGCCCGCCGGCTGGCTCGGCCAATACCGGCGCGATGGAAAACGGCGCGGTGAGGCACGCAGTAATGAGTACACAGGCAAGAAGTCGATTCGACATGAGCACGTCCCCGAAAAGTCCGCGCATTGTTCGATTGGGTCCGCGCAAAATGCAAGCGGGGAAAGTCACGACGTCGCTTTCGTGACCATCGTCGTGTGCAATCGCTGCCGCGCTGGCGTATAAAAGCGCGGTTGTCGTCGCCTGCCGAATTCATCTGCGGCGGCCTCGCGATCGCTCTTTTTTTCCTGACTTTGGGAGAAACGCATGACTGGCAAGATTCTTCACGCGGTGGTTTTGTCCGGCTGTTGCATGGCTGTGTTTGCTGCCGGTATGGCCGCAGATTCGCCGCAAGCACCCGGCAAAGATTCAAATGATGCCGCAATGCTCGGTTTCACCGGCGCTGGCGCCACCGCCGAGCAGGCACTCGAAAAGCGCTTCGATGCGCAATTGAATCCTTCCGATCAGCGCGAATGGATGAAGCAGATGGCATCGCAGCCGAACCACGTCGGTTCGCCGCACGACAAGGCCAACGCGGAATTCATGCTGGCCAAATTCAGGAAATGGGGATGGGATGCGCACATCGAAACTTTCGACGTGCTGTATCCGACGCCGAAGCGCGAATCGTTGCAGTTGCTTGGGCCGCATCCGTATACGGCAAAGTTGCATGAGCCGGTCGTCGCCGGCGATGCGACTTCGAATGCGGCCGGCGCCTTGCCGCCGTACAACGTCTATGGCGGCGACGGTGACGTCACTGCGCAACTCGTCTATGCCAACTATGGCATGCCGGACGATTACAAGGCGCTGGCGCGACGAGGCATCGACGTGCGCGGCAAGATCGTCATTACCCGTTACGGCGGCGGCTGGCGCGGACTCAAGCCGAAGCTGGCGCAACAGCATGGCGCGGCTGGCTGCCTGATCTATTCCGATCCGCACGAAGACGGCTACTTCCGGGGCGACAGCTATCCGCGGGGCGGCTGGCGTCCGGCCGACGGCGTGCAGCGCGGTTCCGTCGCGGACATGCAGGTGTATCCGGGCGACCCGCTGACGCCCGGAATCGGTTCGACGAAGGACGCGAAACGCCTTGCCCTGAAAGATGCAAAAACGGTTTTGAAGATTCCGGTGATTCCGATTTCCTATGCCGACGCCACGCCATTGTTGCAGTCATTGAACGGGCCTGTCGCGCCGACCGGTTGGCGTGGTGCGTTGCCGTTCACCTATCACATGGGTCCGAGCACGGCCGCGGCGCACCTTGTGATCGAATCGAACTGGACGCGCAAACCGATCTACGATGTGATCGCGAAGCTGCGCGGTGCCGGCGAGCCGGATGAATGGATCGTGCGCGGCAATCATCACGACGGCTGGGTCTTCGGCGCGTGGGACCCGCTGGCCGGCAACGTGGCGATGATGGCCGAGATCAAGGCGATCGGCGCATTGGTCAAGCAAGGCTGGCACCCGCAACGCACGTTGGTGTACGCCAGTTGGGATGGCGAGGAACCGGGTCTGCTCGGTTCCACCGAGTGGGCTGAAACCCACGCTAAGGAGCTGCAGCGCAAGGCCGTGCTGTATCTGAATTCGGATACCAACGGGCGCGGGTTCCTGTTCGCCGGCGGCAGTCATTCGCTGCAACATCTGTTCAATCAGGCTGCCGCCAGCGTCGTCGATCCGGAGACGCACGTCAGCGTGCTCGAACGCATGCGCGCGAACCTGATGGTCGAAGGTTTTTCCACCGGCGCACGTGCCGATGCGAAACAGGTCGCCCAACTCGCCGCCAGGGGCGGCGACGTCCCGATCGACGCGCTTGGATCGGGTTCGGACTACAGCGCGTTTCTCCAACACGTCGGTGTCGCGTCGATGAATATCGGGTTCGGTGGCGAAGGCGACAATGGCGGCATTTACCATTCGCGCTACGATTCCTTCGACCATTACATTCGCTTTGGCGATCCGGATTTCGCGTATGGCGTCGCCCTGGCCAAGGTTGCCGGGCATATCGTTTTGCGCGGCGCCGACGCGCGGTTGGTGCCCATGCGATTCGGCGATTTCAGCGATACGTTTGCGCGTTACGTCAAGCAACTGCACAAATTGCTTGAGAACACGCGCAAGGACACGAAGCAACAGCACATGCTGTTGGATCGACACGCCTATGCGTTAAGTTCCGATCCGACGCGTCCGGTGGCCCCACCCGATCGCGAATCGGATGTGCCGCAAAACATCGATCTGGCACCACTGGATCAGGTAGCGAAAAAGCTCGCGCAAAGCGCCGCGGCATTTCAGTCGGCGTATGCGACTCGCGCCGCCGATGGATTCAAGATGCCGGCCAGGCAACGCGACCAGGCCAATGCCATGATGGCGCGCATGGAGCAGGCACTGATGGACCCGGATGGCTTGCCCGGGCGCGCCTGGTTCCGTCATATGATCTACGCACCGGGAATGCTCACCGGCTATGGCGTCAAGACCGTGCCCGGTGTGCGCGAAGCGCTGGAAGCGCGGCGTTGGGATGAAGCCAATCGCTTCGCGCTCATCACGGCGAAGACCATCGATGGGTACTGCAAGCAACTCGACAAGCTCACTGCGCTGCTCGGCAAGTAGCGCATCGACCGCAAGCCCGGGCGCCACCGCGCTCGGGGCTTGTCAGATCGACCGCCAGCGCACAAACTAGGGTCTGCTCGCCTGCGGAATCCGTCTGTGGCCACGTTCGACATCTTCAAGCGCTTTTTTGGTTCGCAGGATCGCCGTGAAAAGCCACGCGTCAACGCGCGTGAGGGCACGCGCGTACTGATCATCGACGATTCGCCGACGATCGTGGCCATGTTGCGCAAGCTGCTGCGCCAGAACGGTTACGACACGATCGAAGCCGGCGACGCCGAGCGTGGTCTGGAACTGGCCCGCAGCGAAAAGCCCGACCTGATCTTTCTGGATATCGTGCTGCCTGGCATGAACGGCTTCGCCGCGCTGCGACAATTGCGTCGCGATCCGATCACCGTCCGCACGCCAGTCATCATGATAAGCGGCAATGAACAGGCGACCGAGCAGTTCTATGCCCAGCGTATCGGTGCCGACGATTTCATGAAGAAGCCGTTCTCGCGCTCCGAAGTGTTCACCCGCATCGAGAATCTGCTCGATGGCGAACTTGTTCCCAAGCGTTCGCGCCCGCAATCGCCGGATCGGCCATCGGCGGTTTGAATCTTCGCGTGAATTTTCCTGCCACCATTCGCGCCGGTTTGCTTGCCGGCGCGATGCTGCTCGGTGGTTGTGCAACCCGTCCAACGTTACCGGGAACAATGCCCGGAACGGTCGCGGTTCCTGTTGCCCAGGCGCGTTATGAAGTTGTCGCCGGGCGCACAGCCGATCTCGTTGCAAGCCTGCGCGCGGCACCCGCTCCGGTGCAACCACAAATCAACGACGGCAACACGCGCACCGGCGATGAAAATTTCCTTCGCGAGCAGGGTCTGGTTGAAATCGGAATTGGCTACTTTCCTGCAACCGATCCGGCAGTGGCACGCCAGCACGCCGTGCAACGCGGTATCGAAGTCGGTGCCGATGCCGTGCAGATCTATCCGCCGGCGGCGGACGCCCGAGGGCCGGGCCCAACCGAACTCGTCGCAACCTATTTCGTCCGCCTGCAATTGCCCTTCGGCGCCGACTTCCGTGATTTGACGCCGGATGAGCGCGAGGTCCTCGGCCAGGACGGCGTGGAAATCGGCAACGTGATCGGGCAAACGCCGGCATCCGCGGCCAATCTGCGTAGCGGCGACTTTGTGATTCGCTTCAATCGTTCGCGCATCAAGGACAAGTCCGCATTCCAGGCGTTGTTGCAAAGCCATATGGGGAGCAACGTCACCTTGACTGTGCGTCGCGGCAAAGTGACCCTCAAGCGCCTGATTCGTCTCGGCACATTGCCTGATACGGCGGCACAATAGATGTCTTTTCGAAATCCGGAGACAACATGCGCAAGTCGAAAATCATCGAGCTCCACGCAGCAATCGTAATTTGCGGCTGTGCCCTGATCGCCGCCGCGAATCCAGCGGTTGCCGCAACTGCGGCAAAACCGGCGACGATGTCCGATGTGCTGGCCGCTTCGAAACCGTCCGACTGGCATGCGCTGGATCCCGCCAACACGTTGTATCTGCAATTGGCCAGTGGCCGCGTGGTGATCGAGCTGGCACCTGCGTTCGCGCCGCATCATGTCGCCAACATCAAGACGTTGGCAAGGCAAAAGTATTTCGATGGCCTCGATATCCTGCGCGTGCAGGACAACTACGTCGTGCAATGGGGCGACCCGAATGCCGAAAACAAGCTCAAGCGCCGCGCTTTCGGCAAGGCTGCTTCCGCGCTCAAGGCCGAGTTCACGGTGCCGATGAAAAATGTTGGCGCATTCACACCGCTTCCGGATCGCGATGGCTACGCAGCGCAGACCGGCTTTTCGGGCGACTTTCCCGCAGCGCGCGATCCGGCAAGCAAGATCGCGTGGCTGACGCATTGCTACGGCACGATCGGTGTCGGTCGCGACAACGATGCCGATTCCGGCAGCGGCGCCGAGCTTTACGCGGTGATCGGCGCAGCTCGTTGGCTGGATAGAAACATCACCGTCGTCGGTCGCGTCGTCCAGGGAATGGATCTGCTGTCGTCGCTGCCACGTGGTCATGGCGAGTTGGGATTCTATGAAAAGCCCACGCACTACGTGCCGATCCAGTCGATCCGGCTCGCTTCGGATATGCCTGCGGCGCAACGCACGAACCTGGAAATCCTGCGCACCGACACGCCGACCTTCACCGCCCTGGTCGAATCCCGGCGCAATCGTCGCGACGCGTGGTACAAGGTGCCGGCAGGTTATATCGACGTCTGCAGTGTTCCACTGCCGGTGCGTTCTGTTCCGGCGCCGAAGACGCATTGACCAGCAGATTTGCACGTCCTTCAAACTGGTTTGTTGGGGGAGAGGGCCGGGCGAAGGACCAACGTTTCAGATTTCCGCAGGGTTGAGGTGTTGCGAATGAGTTGGAAGGGTTGACCCCGGACCTGCTCCGGGGGATCGCCCAAAAACAGGGCTTCGATTCGACACAGTCGAGTGGAAGCTCTGCTCTTCGAATCGGTAGCCGGCTCGCCGCAGGCGAGCGTGCCCCGCGGATCCGGTCGGATCGGCACAACCGCGTGAAAACATCGACACTTGAATGTGCACAAGGTGCACAAACCCCGATCCCATGACATAATCCGCGGTCTTTTGACAGGCCCGATGCGCTTCCTGCCGGGCCGTGCATAGTGAGGAAACCATGGATTTTCTGATTTCCAATGCCTACGCGCAGGCGCCCTCCGCGGCGCCGCCAAATGTAGGTTTGCTGGGTTCGCCGTTATTGCTGATCGGCATCATGGCGGTGATGTTGTTTATCATGTTCCGGTCGCAGTCCAAGCGCCAGAAGGAAATCCGCACGATGCTCGCGGCCCTCGCGAAAGGCGACGAGGTCGTGACCAATGGCGGCATGGCCGGGCGCATCGACGAGTTGGGCGATAGTTTCGTCACACTCGAAATCGCGCCGAACGTCAAGATCAAGCTGCAGAAGACTGCGATATCCATGGTCTTGCCGAAGGGCACGTTGAAATCGTCCTGAGCGGCCTGATCTAGACCGCACGACGACCCCGTAAACACATACGCTGCGCGCTGCGCGGCACACGAGTGAATTCGATGAACGATTTTCCCCGGTGGAAATATATTCTGGTGGCGATTGTGGTGCTGCTCGGCTTCGTTTATGCCTTGCCGATCTTGTACACGCCTCAGTTGGCGGTACAGATTTCGGCCAATCACGGCGCTACAGTCGATGCAGCGCTGAAGGAAAAAGTGCTCGGCATCCTGCAAGCCAAGAAGCTGGATTTCAAGAAAGTTGAAATTCAAGGCGATCGAATGCTGGCGGGCTTCCCAAACTCCGATGTTCAGCTTTCCGCCTACGACGCGATCAAATCAGACCTCGGCGACAAATACGTCGTCGCGTTGAATCTGGCCTCGACCGTACCGGGCTGGCTACGTGCGATCGGCGCGAACCGCATGCCCTTGGGTCTGGATTTGCAGGGTGGCGTGCACTTCCTGATGCAGATCGACAACAAGGCTGCGATGGACAAGATGCAGCAACGCTACGTAGACGATATCCGCACGGCGCTGCGCACAGTGAAAATCCGCTACAAGTCCGTGGACAACAGCCCCAGTGGAATCGTCGTCGTGCTGCGTTCGCAGGCGGATCGCGACGAGGCGGCGAAGACCATCAACAAGGAAGTCAATCAGGCGCAAAAGCTCGGCGATCAACCGCCGCTCGAAATCAGCGACGGTTCGGCCAACGGCGACGATTTCCAGCTGATCGCGAAGATTCGCGAATCGACACTCCAGGAACAACAACGCGCCATCGTCAGCAGCAACTTGACAACGTTGCGCAATCGCGTCAATCAGCTCGGCGTTTCCGAACCGTTGATCCAGCAGCAGGGTGCCAATCGCATCGTAGTCGAACTGCCGGGCGTGCAGGATACTGCCGAGGCGAAGAAGATTCTGGGTGCCACGGCGACGCTGGAATACCACGCCGTTGATGAAGACACGAATCCGCTCGAAGCGCAAAAGTCCGGCATTGTGCCGCCGGACTCCCGCTTGTATTACATGCAGAGGACCGGCCCGGAAGGCAAACCGCTGCCCGTGGTATTGAAGAAGCGCATCATCGTGGGCGGTGACGAACTCGTTGGTGCCAACGCCATGCCCGATCAACAGACGGGTCTGCCTGCGGTAAACGTGCAATTGAACTCGCGCGGCGGCCAGCGCATGCTCGATTTCACCTCGAAGAATGTCGGTCATCGCATGGCCGTGGTCTACATCGAGCGCACGCCGGAAACGAAAACCGTGGACGGTAAACAAGTCCGCACCTACAAGACCACCCAGCAGGTAATCAGCGACGCGGTCGTCAACGGCGTATTTTCGAATCGCTTCCAGACCACGGGTCTGGGCGACATGAAGACCGCCAGCGAACTGGCCCTGCTGTTGCGTGCCGGCTCGCTGGCCGCGCCGGTCGATATCGTCGAGGAACGCGTGATCGGCCCGAGTCTTGGCCAGGACAATATCGACAAGGGCATCAAGGCCGTCGTCATCGGATTGATCGCCGTACTGATCTGCGCTGCGTTGTATTACCACCTGTTCGGCCTGATTGCCGATATCGCGCTGGTGTTGAACCTGGTCATGCTGATCGCCGTACTTTCGCTGTTCCAGGCTACCCTGACCATGCCCGGCATCGCCGGTATCGTATTGACGCTCGGCATGGCGATCGACGCAAACGTGCTGATCTGCGAACGAATACGCGAGGAGTTGCGCAATGGCTCAACGCCACTGGCGGCGATTCGCGCTGGTTATGAAAAGGCCTGGGCGACGATTCTCGATGCGAACGTCACCCACCTGATTGCAGCGGCCGGTCTGCTGACCTTCGGTTCGGGACCCATCAAGGGCTTCGCGGTTACTCTCGGCGTCGGTATTCTGACCTCGATGTTCACCTCGGTGACCGTCACTCACGGCATTACCAATCTGCTGCATAGCGGACGCAAGCTGAAAGGCTTGTCGGTCGGCGGCGGCTACGCACGCGGAGTCGCTTGAGCCATGGAAATTTTCAAACACGACAGCAACATCAAGTTCCTGCGCTGGCGCCGGATCAGCATCGTCATTTCCACTTTGCTGGTGCTTGGCTCAATCTTCGCCATCGCCACGCGCGGGCTGAACTATGCGCTGGACTTCACCGGCGGCATTCTGGTTGAAGCCAAATACGAGCAACCGGTCGATATCAAGGATGTGCGCAGTGCGCTCAGTGCTGCCGGCTTCGATCACGCGGTGGTGCAGAGCGTCGGTGGCGCGCGCGAAGTCTCCATCCGCCTGCAGGCGAATGCCGGCAAGTCGGAAGGTACCGACGCCGACAAGAAACGTAGCGATCAGGTCGCCGGTGACGTGCTCAAGGCACTCAAGGCCAAGCGCAGCGACGTGACCAAGACGCGAACCGATTTCGTCGGTCCGCAGGTCGGCAAGGAGTTGAAAAGCAACGGCGTGACCGCCGTCATCTTCGTGATCCTCGGCATCATGATCTACATCGGCTTGCGTTTCGAGTGGCGATTTGCGATTGCCGCGATTGCCAGCGAATTCCACGATACCCTCATCACTGTGGGGTTCTACGCCTTGACGTTCCGTGAATTCGACATCACCGTGCTCGCTTCGGTGCTGGCCGTGGTCGGCTATTCGATCAACGACAAGGTGGTGGTGTTCGATCGCGTGCGCGAACTGTTCCGGTCCACACGCAAGGGCGACCCGGAGGAAATTCTCAATCGCGCCATCAACGGCACGTTGTCGCGAACCATCATCACCGCCGCATTTACCGGCGTGACCATGATCGCCTTGTTCTTCATGGGCGGTCCCGCCGTGCACGGTTTTGCCTTGACCATGATTATCGGTATTGTCATCGGTACGCTTTCGTCGATCTTTTTTGCCAACCCGATCCTGCTCTGGCTCGGCGTGTCGAAGAAGGATCTGATGCCGGTTACCCGCGACAATGCGGAGTTGGCGCGCAGGCCGTGAGAAGCCGGAGGCCGGGATGATTCGGGAATCGGAAATCGTCTGACAAGCCGGAATTCGGAAATGGGGAATCGTCTGATCAAGCGCTTCTCATTCCATTGCAAGCCGGAGGCGCTTCATCACAGCAAAAGAGCTGGTCGTCCGGTTCCGGTTTTTCGCGCTATTGGATGAGGAGCAAGCGTGATGAACGGTCCAGCCAATACCACCAGCACCATTATTCCGTGCCTGCGCTATCGTGACGTGCGTGCAGCGATCGACTGGCTGTGCGGCGCGTTCGGATTCGCAAAGAACGCAGTCTATGATGATGAGCGTGGGGGAGTCGCGCACGCGCAGCTCACCTTCGGCAATGGCATGATCATGCTCGGTGAGGTCACCGAAAACGAGTTCGGCAAACACATCCTGCAACCGGACCAGACAAATGGACGCGAAACCCAGTGCCCATGCGTCATCGTTGCCGATTGTCGTGCCCACTACGAACGCGCCAAGGCCGCGGGCGCCACGATCGTCGACGAATATTCAGAGAAGGAATATGGCGGCGCCGGTTATGCCTGCCGTGATCCGGAAGGACATTTGTGGTATTTCGGCAGTTACGATCCTTGGAAAACCGAATAGCGGAATCGTAACGCCATGAGAGACTGCGACTGGCGTTGATGGCAGTCGCAGTCGTCGTAATTGCACCGGTTATTTCTTCGCGCGAATGATTGCGTCGAGTCGATCCGGAGCTGTCTTGATGCGAACCAGTTGCGGATACTTCGGGCCTCCGTGGTAGTCCACATTGACGGTGCTGTAGGTTTCGCCGTTGCGTACCAGCAATTCGATCGGCTTGCGGGTTCCGGTGGCAGCCTTGATCGCGGCTCCGAGAACCTCGGCGTTGTACGCGTCGCCATCCACGGCGACGATTTTCATTCCCGGCACCAGGCCCGCATCGAATGCCGGACCATTCCACAGCACATCGTTGAGTCTGCCTGCGTTGTCGCCGGTGCCGACCTGCATTCCCAGCGAGTAGGTCAGATCCTGATGCTTGCGGACTTTTTCGTTGGCCTTGAACACGCTCGTCGGCTCGCCAACGTAAACGAGTTTCCAGCCGCCCGCGGCAAGGCCATCAAGCGGTGCATCGATGTCGGTTGATTTCAGCCGCTTGCGAAGGAAGCCGCTCCAGTCGTTGTTCTGCACCTTGTTCAGTGCGGCGACGATATCGTCAAAGTTATACGTCCGGGTGACGTAGCTGGCGTTGTCGATGCCGAAGAACGCGCGGGCAAAATCGTCCAGCGAACGCCTGCCGCCGGACAGCTTGCGGATGGTCGTATCCACATCAAGCCAGAGCAATTCGCCTTCCGGGTAGAAATCCGTGCGCCGCCGCCATGACGACCACTCGCCGGGCGACTCATACAAATCCTGTGCTGCGTCCGCCGTATCCTGAAGCGGTCGCCAACTGCGGCCCGGGCGGTGGTTCATGGCCGCTGCGGTCATGGCCAGCCGGGCGCGATATTGTTCGGCGGTGAGCATTCCGGATCGCGCACTGAGCACCGGGCCCAGGTAATCCGTGAGTCCTTCGTACACCCACAGGAGATCGTCCTGCATCGGCACGTTGAAATTCGGCGTCCACAAATCCGCAGGTCGACGGAATTTGCCGTTCCAGGAATGCACGTACTCATGCGGGAGCAGCGTTGCCCCGACCAGATAGTTGTCGTTCTTGATGAAGTACTTTTCAGCCAGGCGATCATCGCTGGACTGGTGATGCTCCAGGCCGAAGTGGCCGGTTTCCTCGGACAACGTGAAAAGAAAATCGTAGTGGTCGTAGTGATGCGAACCGAACAGTCTGTACGCCTGCGCAATCAGATTGCGACTGACTTGCACTTGAGCGTCGCTCACCTGCAGGTCGGCCGGGTGATCCGCAACGATGTCCATATGCACCGGGATTTTCGCGCCGGGATCCAGATCGATGCGCTTGAAATGGATTCCGGCAATGAGCGCGGAGTCGACGAGGTTGTTGAACGTGACCGGCTTGAAACGAATGCTTGCGGCGTCTCGACCGGCGGTTTCGAGCGCGGTGCCGAACTGCCAACCGGGCGGCAGTTCGACGCTGGGCTCAATGCGGATGTCGCGCGACCAGTAGCCCGCCGGGTAGAACGCCACTTGATTCCATTCGAGATCGACAAGCTTCGCCGTTGCCGAAACGCTGCCGCCAAATGCGCCGCCGCGGGTGGGCGACAGGAACTGGAAGTCGAGATCAATCCTCATCACGCCCTCCGGTACGCTCAGATGCAGCGTATACATGTCCAGCAAGTCGCGCCTCCATGCAATGCGCCGGCCATTCCCATTGATGACCAGACCGGTAACGTTGACGATGGGCCCGGTCGGTCCGTGCTCGCCGGGAATCCATTTGGGGTAATACAAATCGACGTTTCCGGCGTGCACAGGAATCGTTTCGTGAACGCGAAAGATCTTGCGTGCCGCCCCGCGCAAATCCACGTGCAGCGTCAATGTACCCGGGTAGGGTTGGTCCAGCGGTTGAGCCGAAACGGAAGCGCAGGTGCACATTGCGACAAGCGAGAGGAGTTTCCGTAGGGTGTTCATGATGATGCTCCGCGTTGGTAGACGGTTGCGTTTGGAACAGGCCGGCTGCGCCGGGGGTTGGTTTGAACCAGTGAAGCATCCGGACGATTTCGGACTACCGGGTAATCACCTTCTTCGGCAACAGCGCCGGATCGAGGCGCACGCCGAACCAGTTGAAGCCCCAGTGTACGTGCGGGCCGGTCGCGCGGCCGGTCATGCCCGCGGCCCCGATGACTTGTCCTTGCTTGACGCGTTCGCCGACTTTCACGTCGACGCGGCTCATGTGCAGGAACGACGAGTCCAGTCCGAAGCCGTGGTCGATCAATACCGTGCCGCCGGTCAGGAACAGATCCGTAGCCGCGAAGGTGACGATGCCGTCGGCCGGCGCATGCACAGGCGTGCCAGTCGGAACGGCCATGTCCAGGCCCATGTGCGGAGACTTCGGCACGCCATTGTCGATGCGCTGACTGCCGTAAACCCCACTGATACGAGCGTCTTTTACGGGCAGTTCGAATCCTTGCAGAAAATCCTCGCGAGCATCGTCGCGCTCGCGCGCCTTGACGACGCCCGCCTGTTCGCGCGCAATGCGTGCCGCGATCTTCGGATCAGGCGTGACCGTCTGCCGGGGCAGGCCATTGACGCGCTCCATCGGATAATCGCGTTGCCGGACATTGGCCTGGATCTTCTGCGATTTTCCGTCCGCGTACTGCACATCGAGTTCGATCGTCGCGGGAGCGTCCCGATCCAGGCCGAACACGAACGTTCCATCCTTGCCAATCCGCAAGCGGCGGCCGTCGAACTCGACACTGGCATTTGCCGGTGCATGGCCAATGACCAACTGGCCTTGTTGCAAATGGTCAGGTATCCGAACGCCTGCAGCGCTGGCGAATGCAGGAAACAGCGCGAATGCAAACACGCTCGTCAGTGCCTCGAAAGCGCGAATGCAAGGCCGCAATGCCGGAGCGAACCTGCGCCCGGCGAATCGTGCCCAGGGTATGTCGCAGGGGCGACGGCCTATCCCGCTCTTTACCGGCTGCAACGGCGTCGTGCCATCCGTCATCGATCGAACTCCAGGCGCCTGCCGCGCTGGGAATCGTCGAGCATGCCGTCGTGCCAGGCCAGGTGGCCATTGACCCACGTGGCCGCGACACTGGAGCGGAACGTGTTGCCTTCAAATGGCGACCACCCGCATTTGGAAATGATGTCTTCGTGCCGCACGGTTTGCGGAGACTGCAGGTCGATCAGGGTCAGGTCGGCGAAATAGCCTTCGCGCAGGAAGCCGCGGTCCTTGATTGCGAACAGCGTCGCCGGTGCGTGCGTCGTCGTTTCCACCAGGCGTTCGATCGGCAACTTGCCGTCGAACGACAGTTCCAGCGCAGACTGCAACGCGAACTGGATCAGCGGAATGCCGGACGGACATTGCGTATAGACGCGTGCCTTTTCTTCGGCAAGGTGCGGCGCGTGATCGGTGGCGAGGACATCGACGCGGGTATCGGCCAGGGCACGGATGAGCGCGTCGCGATCGGCCGCCGATTTGATCGCCGGATTGCACTTGATGCGGCCACCCAGCCCGGCGTAGTCCGCATCGCAATAGCGCAGGAAATGCACGCACGTTTCGGCCGTGATTTGCTTGCCCGCAATCGGGCCGGGTTCAAACAGCGCCAGTTCGTCGGCGGTCGACACATGCAGCACGTGCAGGCGCGTACCGTGACGACGCGCGGTTTCGACAGCCCAGCGCGTGGATTGCAGACAGGCTTCACGCGAACGGATATCCGCGTGCATAGGCATCGGGATGGCGTCGCCGTATCGTGCCTTGGCGCGATCCAGGTTGGCGTGGATGATGCGGTCGTCTTCGCAGTGAACCACTACATTGACGGGCGCATCGCGAAACACGCCATCGAGCGCGACAGGATCGCTCACGCAGAGATTCCCGGTTGACTCGCACAAAAACACCTTGACGCCTGGCACGGTGCGCGGATCGAGCGCCCGGATCGCTTCGAGATTGTTGTTGCTGGCGCCAAAATAGAACGCGTGATTGGCCAGCGAACTGCGTGCGGCGAGGAGGTATTTTTCTTCCAGCAATGCGTGCGTGAGTGTCGGCGGGTCGGTGTTTGGCATGTCGATGAAGCTGGTGACGCCGCCGGCGACCGCAGCGCGCGATTCGGACGCGATGTCGGCCTTGGCGGTGTAGCCGGGTTCCCGAAAATGTACATGGTCGTCGATCATGCCGGGCATCAGCAGACGTCCGCGCGCATCGAACACTGTCTCGTTTGCCTGCGCGGTCAGGGATGGCGCGATCGCTGCGATTCGCTCGCCGTGCACGCGCACATCGCCATGAAAGCGACGGCCTTCGTTGACGATATCGGCGTTGACGATCAGGCAATCGCTCATGCGGGCGGGTCCTCGGTTGAATGCGAATGGGAACGACGCATGGTAAACGTTTCCGGCACGGGATCGAACCCGCCCTTGCACAAGGGCTGACAGCGCACGATGCGCCAAATCGCGAGCAGGCTGCCGCGCGCGCTGCCAAATCGCGCTATGGCAACACGCGCGTAATCGGAGCAACTCGGATGAAAGCGGCAGCGCGCCCCGAGCAGTGGGCTGAAAACGCGCTTGTAGACCGCAATAAGGGCTAGAATAGGTTGTTTCATGTGCGCCTTGGCGAACTGGCTGGTCGAGCAAGCGCAAAAGGGGCAGGGGATCACGGCGCCGGCGGTCGGCGCATGCGTTGAACCTGTCTTCTCCTTGCAACGATAAAAGGTTGCCGCTTGAAGGCACATAGGCTATAACACGCGACCGCCGCGTAACAATGGTGAAGGATATGGCGAATTCGAAACGCAAACCTGCGACCAAGACGGTTGCAAAAAAGAAGACCGGTACCGCCAAAGCTGCGAGCAAACCAAGCCCGGCAAAGAAGGCTGCTGCGCGGGTGAAAACGGCATCCAGGGCCAAGCCCGTGAAAACGGTGAAGGCTACGGCGAAGAAATCTTCAGCCAGATCGACGCCGAAAAAAACCGTGCAAAAGCCGACAAAATCCTCGCTCAAGTCGAAGCCGGTCAAGAGCGCAGTGAAGCAAGCCACACGCAAACCTGCGAAGCCGGCGAAGGCTAGCAAGAAGCCGACTGCGAATAAGGCGTCCAGACCAGTCGCCAAACAATCCGCGACCAGGCCGGCGCTACGAAAAGCGGTCACACCCAAAACCACCGACAAATCCAAAAAGGGCAAAATGTCAGCAGTCGCAGCATCAGGGAACAATGAAATCACACGGGAAGACGGGCGATATGCGCTGCCGAATAGCGTCGTCGTCGACTTGCCCGCCGGTTACCATCCCTTGGTTCGCGAGGAATACATGGGGCCGCGGCAGCTGGCTTATTTTCGCGCCAAGCTGCAGCAGTGGCGTGAGGATCTCGTTGAGGAGTCCAAGCAGACCATCGATAACCTGCGCGACGAAGTGCGCGATGTCGGCGACGAAGCCGAACGCGCCACGCGCGAGACGGAAAATTCGCTGGAATTGCGCACCCGTGATCGCTATCGCAAGCTGATCGCAAAGATCGACAAGGCGCTCAAGCGCATCGAAGAAGGCCGCTACGGTTATTGCGAAGAGACCGACGAAGAAATCGGCATCCAGCGCCTCGAAGCGCGACCCATCGCCACGCTTTGCCTCGATGCCCAGGAACGTTGGGAGCATCGCCAGAAACAGATGGGAGACTGAAGTCGTTCGCGCGCGATTGCCGGTTCGGCAGTCGCGCATCGAAACCGCAATTGCGGGCCTCAATCGGCAATGCCCGGGATCAACGCCGAAGCGCACGAGCGGCTGTGCGCCGGTGGCGGAAAAGCCGGGTTTCAGCGCTTGAACGCGGATGCCCGGTCAGGCGTGCATCGTTTCACGGGCATGCTCGCGAATCTTCGCGAGCATCGCGGCGAGCCCGTTGTTGCGGGTCGCTGACAGATGTTTGGCCAAACCGATCGCTTCCACGAAACGCGGCCGCGTGTCGAGAATTTCCTGCGCGCTGCGATCCGAGTACACACGCAGCATGAGAGCGATCAGTCCGGACACGATTGCCGAATCGCTCATCGCGCGAAACTGCATACGCTGCGAGTCGCCATCGGCCACCAGCCACACTTGCGATTGGCAGCCATGCACCTTGTTCGCCTCCGTTTTCCACGCGTCGGGAAACGGCTGCAGTTTGCGGCCTAGGTCGATCAGGTATTGATAGCGCTGCGTCCAGTCGCCGAAGAACGCGAATTCGTCGACGATGGCGTCCTGCACATCGTGCGCTGACTCGATCTGGTTGTGCTCAGGCTGGGCATTCATCGCGAGTTGTGCCTCGATGAGCCAGTTTCCAGCGCGCACCTTGCGGGCCGTCTTCAATGAGCACGCCGTGTTCGGCGAGTTCGTCGCGGATGCAGTCGGCGCGGTCGAAATCGCGACGCTTGCGCGCTTCGGCGCGTTCAGCGAGCAGACGCTCGACCCACGCAGCGTCGATTTGCACCGGTGAGTTCGCACGTTTGAACCAGGAGTCGGGTTCCTGTTCGAGCAGCCCGAGGAATCCTCCGGCCGCTAGCAGTGCCGATTTTGTCGCTTGCTTTGCGTGCGTGTCTGTGGCCTTGCGGGCATTGTCGGCGAGTCGGGCCAGAATCGAAAGCGCTTCGGGTGTATTCAAGTCGTCCAGCAGCGCGCGCTCGAATTCCGCCGGCAATTCGGCGTCGACGGCGGCTTCGACATCAGCCAGGTCGCGCAATGTTCCGTACAGTCCGTCGAGCGTGCGCTGAGCTTGTTCGAGTGCCGATGATGACCAATCCAGCGGTTGCCGGTAGTGCGCCTTGAGCAGCATGTAGCGCAGGATTTCCGGGTTGTGTATTTGCAGCAACTCGTGCAAAACCATGGTATTGCCGAGCGATTTCGACATCTTCTTGCCGTCGAACGTGAGCATCCCGTTGTGCAGCCACCAGCGCGCGAAGATCTTGCCGCCGTGTGCGCAAGTGGATTGGGCGATCTCGTTTTCGTGATGGGGAAACAGCAAGTCGTTGCCGCCGGCATGAATATCGATGGTTACGCCCAGATGTGCCTCGCTCATCGCCGAGCACTCTATATGCCAGCCGGGACGTCCGCGACCCCAGGGGCTGGCCCAGCCCGGCAGTTCCGGGGTGGACGGTTTCCACAGTACGAAATCGGCGGCATTCTTCTTGTATGGCGCTACTTCGACACGCGCGCCATCGATCATGTCCTGGGTCGAACGCCGCGAAAGGTGTCCGTACTCGGGATACGAGGCGACATCGAACAGGACATGTCCTTGCGCGGCATAGGCGTGACCCGATTTGATCAGGCACTCGCACATGGCGATGATCTGTTCGATGTGATCGGTCGCGTACGGGACGATATCCGGCGTGTCCACGCCGAGTTGACCGAGGTCTTCGGCGTAGGCGTCGGAATAGCGTTGCGTGATCGTCGCGATCGGCACGCCGGCGGCCAGTGCGGCGGCATTGATCTTGTCGTCGACGTCGGTAATGTTGCGGGCGAAGACGACGTGTTCCTGACCATAGATGCGCTTGAGCAGTCGCACCAAAAGACCGAACACGACCGGTCCACGCGCATTGCCGATATGCACGAAGTCGTATACGGTCGCCCCGCACAGGTACATGGTCACGCGGTTCGCATCCAGCGGCGCGAATTCCTCGACGCGGTGGGTAAGTGAGTTGTAAAGATTCAAGGACATGATGACGCCATTGTATAACAGTCCTTCACGCCGGCCGCGCCGATTTCGTTGCGAACCGTTCATGAATATCCCCGTATCACCTTGAAATTTCGGCCGTTGCGGACATCGATCCTTAGCCGACATTCAGGCACATCGTGGTCTAATTCGCGTCAGATCGAAGAAGCGACGCGCCCGGAGTGGGTGAACAGCAACCGTCCGATCTGTCTGCAACCGCATTCAACGAGCGATATTCGAATGGCCGTGGAGAGGACATGAAGATTTTCGGCAGCCTGATCGCAGGCATGCTGCTATTTGTGTCGCTGCAGGCCGGGGCGCAACCGCATCCCGTGCCTGCGCTTTCCGGCGACGACAATACGCATTACAGCTGGGCTGATGTGCTGCGCGTGGATCCGGTTTTCGATACTGCGGCAGCAGCCGCGACTCCTGCGCAAACCGAATGCTGGGAAGAACAGGTTCCGGTGGGGGACGCTGATCGCGAGGAGCGTCAGGGCCGGCGCACGGCAGCTACCGTGTTCGGCGCGATCATTGGCGGTCTGCTGGGAAACCGTATCGGCAAGGGCCACGGTCGCCAGGCTGCAACGGCGGCTGGCGCAGTTGCCGGCGGTGTCATCGGCAACAACATCGCAGCCGAAGGCGAACGCGACGATGGGCCTCGATACACGATCCAGCGGCACTGTCGCGAGGCAGGCGCGTCGCAGCCTCGACGCGTCGTCGGCTACGATGTCGAGTACAGGTATCGCGGTGATGTATATACCTCGCGCTTGCCGCATGACCCCGGAAATCGATTGCGTGTTCGCGTGAGCGTCACCCCCGCCGAATAGACGGCCATTGCGCGGATGGTGAATTCCGTGCGATGATGCGGCGCAATGAAAAACCGAACCGCCCCTTTTTCCACGATGACCAGCGCGCGTATGGCCGCTGGCATGACGTCGCGCGCGCGCCGACCGGAAAGCTGTCATCCGGCCGGTTAGCTGCTGAGCGTTGATTTCACGTCTCGACAAAAACCCGGCCTCGCGCCGGGTTTTTTTGTTTTCGCATTCCCGATTTTGATGAAAGAGAAATCCGCATGACCCCAACAAATTTCCTCAGTACCCAGGATTGGAGCAGGCCCGAGCTTGACGGTTTGCTGGCACGCGCGGCGCAGTTCAAACGCGATCGGCTTGGCGGCCGCGAGCTTGCCGGCAAGTCCATCGCGCTGCTGTTCTTCAATCCGTCGATGCGAACACGCACCAGTTTCGAACTCGGCGCGTTCCAATTGGGTGGGCATGCCATCGTGCTGCAGCCGGGCAAGGATGCATGGCCGATTGAATTCGACGAAGGCACCGTGATGGACGGCGATGCGGAAGAGCACATTGCCGAGGTTGCGCGCGTACTTTCGCGTTACGTCGATCTGATCGGCGTGCGCGCGTTCCCAAAATTCCGGGATTGGGCCGTCGATCGCGAGGACGCGGCGATCAAGGCTTTCGCAAAACATGCAAGCGTGCCGATCATCAACATGGAAACGATCACGCATCCGTGCCAGGAGCTGGCACACATCCAGGCGTTGCAGCAGCACTTCGGCACGACCGATTTGCGCGGCAGGAAATACGTGCTGACCTGGACCTATCATCCCAAACCACTGAACACGGCAGTCGCGAATTCTGCCCTGCAGATAGCGACCCGTTTCGGCATGGATGTCACCCTGCTTTGCCCGACTCCAGACTATGTGCTTGACGAACGCTACATGGAGTTCGGCCGTAGAAATGCAGCCGAGAATGGCGGTTCGCTCAACCTCAGCCACGACATCGAGTCAGCCTACCGCGGTGCCGACGTCGTTTACGCAAAAAGCTGGGGAGCCTTGCCGTACTTCGGTCAATGGGAAAACGAAAAGCCAATCCGCGAAAAATACAAAAACTTCATTGTGGACGAAGCCAGGATGGCATTGACCAATAACGCCGTGTTCAGCCACTGCCTGCCGCTTCGCCGCAACGTCAAAGCCACCGATGCGGTGATGGATTCACCAGCCTGCATCGCCATCGACGAAGCCGAAAACCGACTGCACGTGCAGAAGGCGGTGATGGCGACGCTTGCTGCCCAAGCGAGCGCTGGGGGCTGAGGGCTGCAAAGCCCGTAATGGACTCTCACTTTTGTTCCCAACTGACGATTCGATTTCAGGAAACCCCCATGACTTCCCGGCCCTCAGCCCGCAGCGCTCAACCCTCCAGCCACGATATCGTCCTCGCGTTCTCCGGTGGCCTCGACACCAGCTTCTGCGTGCCGTGGTTGCAGGACAAGGGCTATCGCGTGCATACCGTGTTCGCAGATACCGGCGGTGTGGCCGACGAGGAGCGCGTGTACATCGAACAACGCGCGAGCGAACTGGGCGTCGCTTCGCATCGTACCGTCGATGCATCGCAGGCAATCTGGGACGATTTCGTCAAACCGCTGATCTGGTCGGGCCAGTTCTACCAGGGCCAGTATCCGCTGCTGGTTTCGGATCGCTATGTGATTGTTCGCGATTCGCTCAAGCGTTGCGATGAATTGGGGACGCGCAATTTCGCGCACGGCTGTACCGGCATGGGCAACGATCAGGTGCGTTTCGATCTGAGCGTCAAGGCACTCGGCGACTACACGATCGTGGCGCCGATTCGCGAAATCCAGCGCGAGCACGCGTCGGTTCGCGCCTGGGAACGCGATTATCTCGAGCAACGCGGATTCACGGTGCCCGCCAAACAGAAAGCGTACACGATCAACGAGAATCTGCTCGGCGTGACCCTGTCGGGCGGTGAGGTCGATCGATGGGAGGCGCCGGGCGACGAAGCTATCGGTTGGTGCGCGCCACGCGAACGCTGGCCGGCCGCCGCGTTGCGCATGGCGCTCACGTTTGAACATGGCGAGGCGGTGGCGCTGGATGGCCAGCGGCTGCCCGGCGCCGAAATCCTGAAGCGCCTGAATCGGGAATTTGCGCGTTACGGCGTTGGCCGCGGCCTGTACACCGGCGATACGACCATTGGCCTGAAAGGTCGCATCGTCTTCGAGGCGCCCGGATTGGCGGCCTTGCACACGGCGCATCGCGCGCTGGAAGAGGCCGTGCTGACCAAGCAGCAGAATCGCTTCAAGCCGATCGTGGGTCGGCAGTGGACCGAGCTGGTTTACGAGGGATTCTTCCATGACCCGCTCAAGGCGGACCTCGAGGCGTTTCTTGCCCGCAGCCAGCGTTGCGTCAACGGCACGGTGACCCTCGAAACAAGCGGCGGCAGCGTCAGCGCGATTGCCGTCGAATCGCCGCACATACTCAGCGCAAAAGATGCCACCTACGCGCAGTCCGCAAATTGGGGCGTTGCCGAGGCCGAGGGCTTCATCCGCTTGTACGGCATGAGTTCGAGCTTGTGGGCCGAGGTGAATCGGGGTGGCACGACATGACCGCACTGCTCGATGGCACGCTGCAGCATCTTCGCGCACTGGTCGCATTCGATACCCGCAATCCGCCGCGCAACATCGGCGTCGATGGCATCTTCGATTACCTGCGCGGCCAGTTGCCGGGATTCGACTGCGTCGTGACCGATCACGGTGCCGGCGCCGTGAGCCTGTTTGCGCAGCGCGGCAAGCCGCGCATCGTATTCAACGTGCATCTGGACACGGTACCGTCGTCGCCGGGATGGACGCGCGATCCGTTCGACCTTCAGGTCACTGACGAGCGTGCGATCGGACTTGGTGCGTGCGACATCAAGGGTGCGGCGGCGGCATTGTTGACCGCGGCCGCGCATAGCCAAGCCGATGCAGCGTTCCTGTTTACCAGCGACGAGGAAGCCAACGACGCACGCTGCATTGCCGCGTTTCTTGACCAGAAGCGACCATTCGAATCGGCAATCGTTGCCGAGCCGACCAACTGCGAAGCCGTGCTTGCCCATCGTGGCATCAGTTCGGCAATGCTGCGTTTTACCGGCGAAGTCGGCCACGCATCGGCGGAGAATGCCCTGATCGAAAATGCCTTGCATCAAGCCATGCGCTGGGGCGGCAGGGCGCTCGACCTGGTCGCCGCGCAGTCGTACGAGCGCTTCGGCGGCTTGACCGGCTTGCGCTTCAACATCGGCCGCGTGGAAGGCGGCATCAAGGCCAACATGATTGCGCCGACCGCGGAAGTGCGCTTCGGATTCCGACCTCTGCCATCGATGAGTACCGATGTCCTGCTCGCGAGCTTCCGCGCTTGCGCGGAAAATACGCCGCAGACATTCGTCGAGACCTTTCGCGGCCCGTCGTTGCCATCCGGTGATACAGCGAGCGCCGAGTCACGCCGCCTTGCTGCGCGCGACCTCGCCGACGAACTGGGTCTGCCGATCGGCAACGCCGTCGATTTCTGGACCGAAGCCTCGCTTTTCTCCGCCGCCGGCCTGACCGCTTTCGTCTACGGACCCGGCGACATTGCGCAGGCGCACAGCGCCGACGAATGGGTGGAACTGGCGCAATTGCAGAAAATCACCGAAAGCTATATTGGAATCATCGATCGTGGACACCAATAAGCGAACCCGCAGCACCATCGTGCGCCTGCTTTCGAGTATGGGCAGCGCGAAGGAAATCTCGCAATACCTGAAACGCTTTTCGCAGCTCGATGCTAAGCGTTTCGCCGTGGTCAAGGTCGGTGGCGCCGTGTTGCGAGACGATCTGGACGCCTTGACCTCGTCGCTCGCATTTCTGCAGGAAGTCGGCCTGACGCCGATCGTGGTTCACGGTGCCGGACCGCAGCTCGACGCGGAATTGTCTTCGGCGGGGATTCCGAAGCAGTTGGTCGACGGGTTGCGGGTTACCTCGGCACAAGCGCTGGCAATTGTGCGTCGCGTGTTTCTCGCGCAGAACCTGCTGCTGGTTGCGGCTTTGCGCGACGCGGGCGCGCGTGCCACTTCGATCGTATCGGGCGTTTTCGAGGCCGGATACCTGGATCGCGAAAAATACGGGCTGGTCGGCAACGTCGAGGACGTGCATCTGGCTCCGATCGAAGCCAGCCTGGAAGCCGGCTCGATTCCGGTCATTGCCAGCCTCGGCGAAACCGTCGACGGGCAGATTCTCAACGTCAACGCCGACTTTTCCGCGAACGAACTGGTGCGTGTCCTGCAACCGTACAAGATCGTGTTCCTGACCGAAACCGGCGGTCTGCTCGATGCCGACGGCAAGTTGATCGATTCGATCAATCTGTCCAGCGAATACGAACACCTGATGGCGCAGCCCTGGCTGCATTCGGGGATGCGGGTGAAGGTCGAGCAGATCAAGCAACTGCTCGATCGCCTGCCGCCGACATCATCGGTATCGATTACGCGACCGGCCGAACTGGCCAAGGAACTGTTCACCCACAAGGGTTCCGGTACGCTGGTGCGGCTCGGCGAAAAAATCAACGTGCACACGTCGTGGGAAACCCTGGACCGGGCGCGCTTGCGCACGCTGGTCGAATCGAGCTTCCGACGCACGTTGTCGCCGGACTACTTCGAACGCACACGCCTGCATCGGGCCTATGTCAGCGAAAACTATCGCGCCGCCATCATCCTCACCGCAGAAGAGGCGGGAATCTACCTGGACAAGTTCGCCGTGCTCGACGATGCCCAGGGCGAAGGACTGGGTCGCGCTGTCTGGCAAGCCATGCGCGACGCGAATCCGCGGGTGTTCTGGCGCTCGCGACACGCCAATCTGGCCAACGATTTCTATTTTGCCGAGTCCGACGGCTGCTATCGGCTCAACGGCTGGAAAGTGTTCTGGTACGGCATCGACGGCTTCGACGAAATTGCCGACTGCGTGGCACATTGCCTGAAACGGCCGGCCACGCTGTTGGACACGCCTGCCGTCGACAACACTCCGAAGCAGGCCGTTGCATGACGACCGCCACGCTCGGGATCGTCGGCGCGCGCGGTCACACCGGCGCCGAGCTGATCCGATTGATCGCTCGGCATCCGCATCTGCGCCTGGCCTTCGTATCGTCGCGCGAGCTCGGCGGACAGCGCGTGGCGGACAGTGTTGAGACGTTTGCGGGCGATCTGCGCTACGAGGATCTCGATGCGGGTGCGGTTGCGGACAAACATGCCGATGCCGTCGTACTGGCGCTGCCGAACGGCAAGGCCGTCGCCTATCGTGCGCAGCTCGATGCAAAACATCCGCAGGGCGTGATCGTGGATCTGTCCGCCGACTATCGATTTGATTCGTCGTGGTACTACGGTTTGCCGGAATTGACCCGTTCACGGGCGCAGGGACAACGGCGCATCGCCAATCCCGGCTGCTACGCAACGGCCATGCAGTTGGCGATCGCGCCACTCAAGGACCGGCTCGCCGGACCGCCGGCGTGCTTCGGCGTTTCCGGATATTCCGGTGCGGGAACCACGCCCTCGGATCGCAACGATCCGGAAAAGCTGCACGACAACCTGATTGCGTATTCGCTTGTCGATCACATTCACGAGCGCGAAGTCACCCGACATCTCGGCGTGCCGGTCGAATTCGTGCCGCATGTGGCGGCGCATTTTCGCGGTATCAGCATGACCGTCAATCTGTGGCTGGATCGTGCAGTGACGGCTGACGAAACAAGGCAACTTTATCGCGGCTTTTACCAGGACGATCCGCTTGTGCGTATCGTCGACGAGGCGCCATGGGTCAGCCGCATTGCGGGTCGGCACCATGCCGAAATCGGCGGCTTCGCCGTGGCGCCCGGCGGCAAACGCGTCGTCATCGTCGCCACCCTGGACAATCTTCTCAAAGGCGCAGCCACGCAAGCATTGCAAAACCTGAATCTGGCCCTTGGATTCGCCGAACTGGAAGGAATCGACCATGAGTGATCTGCTTTGGCAGAAGCCGGGAACCCAGATCGACGAGCGCATCATGCGCTTTCTTGCAGGCGACGATGTCATCCTCGATGGCGAATTCTTTCTGCACGACATTGCCGCAAGCAAGGCGCATGTCGAGGGGCTTGCACGCATCGGCGTGATTTCCGGCGACGAAGCCCGCTCCCTGACGGCCGAGCTGGATGCGCTGGCGCGCGACTTCGGTGAGGGCAATTTCGTCCTCGACCAGCGTTTTGAAGACGGTCATTCCGCTATCGAAGCCCGGCTCGTGGATCGTCTCGGACCGGTCGGCGCGAAGGTGCATGCCGGGCGCAGCCGCAACGACCAGATTCTCGTGGCAACCCGCTTGTGGTTGAAGCAGAAGTTGGGCGAGCTGGGCGCGTTGTGCCGGGACAGCGCCACCGTTTGCCTGGATCGCGGCGAGCGTGAATCCTTGCCGATGCCCGGGTACACGCATCTGCAACGCGCCGTGGTCTCGTCCACGGCAATGTGGTTTGCCGGATTTGCGGAAAGTTTCATCGACAACGCGCAGCGCGCACACGACACGCTGGTGTGGATCGATACCAATCCGCTTGGCACGGCCGCAGGCTACGGCGTGAATATGCCGCTGGATCGCGACTACACCACGCAGGCATTGGGTTTTGCGCGGCTGCAGGTGTCGCCGGTTCATGTGCAGTTGTCGCGCGGAAAATTCGAGCTGGCAGCGCTCGATGCGCTCGCAAGCGCGCTACTGGATCTGCGCCGCCTTGCGTGGGACTTGAGCCTGTTCACCACGCAGGAATTCAACTTCATCCATCTTCCGCCGCAGTACACGACCGGCTCATCCATCATGCCCAACAAGCGCAATCCCGATGTCGTTGAACTGATGCGCGCCAGTTACGCCAGCGTCGCTGCATCACGCTGCGAAATCGAACAACTGCTGTCGCTGCCGTCGGGCTATCAGCGCGATCTGCAGTTTTCCAAGGCCGGTCTGGTACATGGATTCGGCCGCGGATTGGCCGCACTGGAATTATTGCCGCAGTTGCTGGCGCAATTGCAATGGAACGAGCAGGCCATGCGCGATGCCATCGAGCCGTCCATGTACGCGACCGACGTCGCCATCGAACAGGCCATGGCCGGCGTGCCGTTTCGCGAAGCCTATCGGCAAGCGGCACAACCCGATTCGACGACAGCCAGGCAACGCACGCCGGAAGCAAGCCTTGCGGCGCGCGTATCGCCCGGTGCGGCCGGCGCCATGCGCTGGTCCGTGTTGCGCGAAAGACTCGCGGCCGTGGTCAAACAAGCCCGGCAGACCCGGCACACGACGGCAGCGAATCCGGGCAACGAGTCGATTTGACCAGAACCTGTCGGGCGTTCCGGTGCCGGCGCGCCAGTGCCTTCGCGTGCGTCGGATCTATGCCGAATCCCGGTTCGGTGCAAGCGCGTTGGCCGCGCCCGCCAGCAATGGCTTGATCAGATCCAGTGGCAGCGGGAAAACGATGGTCGAGGATTTGCCGCTGTTGGACATGTCCGCCATGGTCTGCAGGTAGCGCAATTGCATGGCCTGCGGCTGCTGGGCCAGCATCGCCGCGGCGTCGCGCAGCTTCTCTGCGGCCTGCATTTCACCCTCGGCATGGATCACCTTGGCGCGGCGCTCGCGTTCGGCCTCGGCCTGACGGGCGATGGCACGCACCATGGTGTCGTTGATGTCGACATCCTTGATTTCGACGTTGGCGATCTTGATTCCCCACGGGTCGGTCGCCTCGTCGAGCGTGGTCTGCAAGGTGTGGTTGATCGAGTCGCGTTGCGACAGGATCTCGTCGAGTTCGTGCTGGCCCAGCACCGAACGCAGGCGGGTCTGCGCGAGCTGGCTGGTGGCCTGATAGAAATCCGCGACCTGCAACACGGCCTTGTCGGAGTCGACCACACGGAAATAGACCACGGCGTTGACCCGCACCGACACGTTGTCGCGCGAGATGACGTCCTGCGGCGGCACGTCCATGACGTTGACGCGCAGATCCACGCGCACCATGCGTTGCAATCCGGGAAACAGCAGCACCAGTCCCGGGCCTTTCGTGCTGGTGTAACGGCCCAGCGTCAGCACGACACCGCGCTGGTATTCGGGCAGCACCTTGACTGCCGAGAAAAACACGAACAGCAAAAAGACGATGACGACGACAATGAAAGGCATGGTTTTCTCCTCTTGAATCGTGCGGTTATTCGGGTTTGATCCACAGTAGCAGACCTTCGCGTCGTGCCACGCGGATACGCGCGCCTGCCGGCAACGCCGTGGCGCTGCGCACCCGCCACAGTTCGCCATCGAGAACGGCTTGGGCTTCGCCGTCCGCAGCGATCGGTTCGAGCAGCTTGCCGGTGGCATCGAGCAATCGCCGATCGCCACCGATGCCGTGCGCACGACGCGAGCGCAGTACCAGCCAAAGTATGAGGCCGAGCAACAAAAATGCACAAAACGCGATGCCGCCGATCACGCCCATGTTGATCCCGTAGCCCGGAACATCGGTATCGAACAGCATAATCGATCCGAACACGAAAGCGATCACGCCACCCACACCCAGTGCGCCGTACGTCGGCGTGAACGCTTCGGCGATCAGCATCCCCACACCCAGGGCCATCAGCGCCAGCCCGGCATAATCCACGGGCAGCAATTGCAATGCATACAACCCTATCAACAGGCAAATTCCGCCGCTGATGCCGGGCAGCATCGCACCGGGATGGAAAGCTTCCAGGACCAGACCGTAGATGCCCGCCAGCAGCAGGATGTAGGCAATCAGCGGATTGGTCACGACACCGAGAAAACTCGTGCGCCAGTTCGGCGAATAAGTGCGCACGCTGGCTCCGGCGAAGTGCAGCACCACGCTGCGCGCGCCGACCTGCGTGCTATGGCCGTCGGCCTGGTGCAGAAAATCGGCAGTATCGCTCGCGACAAAATCGATGACGTGCTTCTGCAACGCTTCGTCGGCGGTCAGCGTGGCCGCGCCACGCACCGCCTGCTCGGCCCAGTCGGCGTTGCGCTTGCGCAGTTGCGCCAAAGAACGAATGTAGGCTATCGCATCGTTCAATACCTTGTGCGATTCGGCATCGCCTCCGCCCGACGCCGCCGACGTGCCCGCATTTCCCGGCGACGTCGATTCGGACCCTGAATGGTCCGGTTTTTCCTTGCCGGAATGTGTTGCTGGCGGTTCGCTTGCGGCCGGATTTGCATGCGTGCGCAACGGCGCCGGCATCGGTGTGGTGCCGCCCAATGCAACCGGCGTTGCCGCACCCAGATGCGTGGCCGGCGCCATCGCCGCGAGCTGACAGGCATAAAGAATATACGTGCCCGCCGATGCGGCGCGCGCGCCTTCCGGCGCGACGTAGCCCAGCACCGGAACGCGAGCGGCCAGGATCGAATTGATGATCTGGCGCATCGATTCGGACAGACCGCCGGGCGTATCCAGGCGCAGCACGACCGCGACGGCGCCATCGGCCTGCGCGTGCGCCAGCGCCTGTTCGAAATATTCCGCCGCGGCCGGACCGATCGGCCCATCGAGGTCGATCTGTGCGACGAGGCCTGGCGTGGCTGGCGCGCTTGCGCCGGCGAGCAGGCAACTTGTGGCAAGCGCGACGCCAAGAGCGATGACGCGTGCGATTCGCAGGGCGTGTGTCATGGGCGGGAGTGTGGCTGTTACGTCTACAGCATAACGCGGTTTGGCGCTGGATGGCTTGCGCCGGTTGGATCGTCGCCGTTCGGTGGCGAGATTGGCATCAAGACCACGGATCTTGTTTCCAGGTTCGATCCCGGATCGACCGGGCCCGGTAACCGGACCCGGGTGCGATACGGGTTTGGCGCAATCGGCTTCGCGTTGCGTATGGGATGACACAACCGACACAGGAAATTCGCATGCCCTTCCGATACATCATTGCGCTGACCGCCATGCTCGTGCCCGCGCTGGCCGGTGCCGCCGTGTTCACGGTCAACAGCACCGACGACATTCCGGACTTCGATCCCGGCGATGGTGTTTGCGCCACGTTCATCACTACCATCTGCACGCTGCGCGCGGCGATTCAGGAAGCCAACGCGCTGCCCGGCAGCGACACCATCCGCCTCTCCGGCGATCAGGTCTACGAGTTGACGCGCACGGGCGATGACGACACTGCGTTGAATGGCGATCTGGACATCACCGACGATGTCAGCATCGCGTTCATCCTTGCGAATGGCACGCGGCCGGTCGTCAACGCAGCCGGTATCGGCGGGCGCGCATTCCAGATCGTTTCCGGCAACGTCACCCTTTTCGGTTTCGATATCACCGGAGGCGATGCGATCGCGTCCAACGAGGAAACCGGCGGCGCCATCTATGTGGGTTTCGGTGCCGGTATCGTGCAATTGTCGTTGCTGCGCTTTTACAACAACACGGCCAACTTCGGTGGCGCGCTGAGCAATGACGGGCCGGAAACGACGTTGAGCGATTCGGAGTTGTACGGCAACCACGTTGCCAACGACTATGCCACCAGCGGGGGCTCGGCGATCTACAATCGCGGTAGCCTGACCATTGATCACAGTCTGGTGCGGCTCAACGACGGGGCAAGCGGAGACAGCAGTTCCGTGATCGACAACGTCCCCCCTTTCAGCGGCACGCCGCCCGCGTTGACGCTGATCAACAGCACGGTCAATTCGAACGATGGATTCGGCATCGTCAGCCAGGATCAATCGTCGCTGGAACTGCGCAACGCCACGATCGCCGGAAACAGCGGGCGTGGCGTTTACATTGCGGGAAGCAGCGGTGACTTTCGCATGCGCAACAGCGTGATTGCGAAGAACGCCGTGAGCGATTGCCTGGTCTCGGTTTCAGCAACGTTGAACCTTAATCGCTACAACATGGATTCTGACGATACCTGCGAATTGTCCAGCGGCTCGTCGAACTATCCGGGCGTGGAGCCCTATCTGACGCCGGCTCGATCGCACGGCGGTTTCACTGCGGAAAGCTGGCCGCTGACGATCAGTCCGCTGATCGACATGGGCCACCCGGTGATCGGCGCCACGGGTTGCGAGGCCGACGACCAACATTACAATTCACGACCGATCGACTTCGACGGCGACGGCACAGCGCGCTGCGATGTCGGCGCCGTGGAAATGAGCCACGACGTCATTTTTTTCGATCCGTTCGAGCACCTGTAGATCGTACGAACGACTGAAACGTGCACGAATCGCTTGCGGCGATGCGCATGGGGTGCGAGTCTTGGCACGGGGGAATCCGGACAGCACACGGAATTGCAGCGTGCCGGAAGTCGACTCGACCGCCATTACCGACCTGATCCAGCGCCACGCGGGCGACGATGCGGCGCTGATCGACTGCGTGTTTCCGCTCGTCTACGCCGAATTGCGGCAGATTGCGCACCACGCGTTGCAACGTGCGCGCGGCAACCAGACGTTGTCGACCACGGCTCTGGTGCACGAGACCTATCTGCGTCTGGCTGAACACGAGCAGTTGCCGCTGGCATCGCGCAAGCACCTGTTCGCACTGTGCGCGCGGGCCATGCGCCAGATCGTCATCGATCATGCGCGTCGGCGTCAGGCCGACAAGCGCGGCGGCAATGCAACGGTGTTGTCGTTGAGCGCAGTCGAAGCCGATGTCGGGCAACGGCCGGATCTTTTGCTGGCATTCGATCAGGCAATGTGCGTCTTGCAGGAACGAGATCCGCGTCTGGTGCAGTTGATCGAGTTCCGCGTGTTCGCCGGTCTGGACAATGCCGCGGCGGCCGAGCTGCTTGGACTGTCGCGGCGCAGCGTGCAGCGTGATTGGCAACGCGCGCGTGCCTGGATCGGCTCGGCGCTCGGCGTCGATGCGCAGCGCGGCAGCGACGATGCGTGACTGGCCCGACCGCGACGACTGGGCCCGCCTCGACGCTGCCCTGAATTTGCTGCTGGATGTCGATCCGGCCGAGCAAGCAATGCGAATCGAATGCGACTTCGCCGACCGGCCGGAGCTTGCCGGGCACTTGCGCGAGCTGCTGGCACATGCCAGCGGCCCGGGGCTGCTGGACCGCATCGAGTCGCTGGCCGGCGATGCGGCCGGAAGCGGCGCTGCTTTTGGGATCAACACGCCCGTTTCACTCGGCGACTGGCGCCTGACCGAACGCGTCGGCCGCGGCGGTATGGCCGAGGTCTGGCTGGGAGAGCGCACGCACGATGGCGTCATGCAGCGCGCGGCGTTGAAACTGATGACCGCCGGGCTCTCGGATCCGGAACTACGCCGGCGTTTTGCCCGCGAGCGCGAGATTCTTGCGCGTCTGAGCGATGCGCGTATCGCACGCTACTACGATGGTGGCATCAGCGCAGAGGGCCGGCCGTGGCTGGCCATGGAATACGTGGACGGTGAGCCGATCGATCGCTGGTGCGCACGTCATGCTCTGGGCCTGCGGGCACGGGTGAAACTGCTGAGCGAAGTAATCGCAGCGGTTGCGCACGCGCATCGTACCCTGATCGTGCACCGGGACATCAAGCCGTCCAATGTACTGGTCAGCGCCGAAGGACAGGTCAAACTGCTTGACTTCGGGATTGCCAAACAGATTGCCGAGGAAGGCGGCGATGGCAATGCGACGCAGACCAGCGCGCGCGTTTTGACGCTGCATTATTCGAGTCCGGAACAATTGCGCGGCGAGCCCGTGTCCACCGCTACAGATGTGTTCCTGCTGGGTCTGCTGCTGTTCGAGCTGATTTGCGGCGAGCGGCCGTTCGCCGGATACGAGAACAATCGCAAGGCGCTGGAGCACGCGATCTGTGAAATCGATCCGCCGCGTCCCAGCGAAATATTGGCGCGGCGACGCAAGGCCGGCGATGACGTACCGATCGCGCCGCGCGAAGTCAGCGGCGATCTGGACGCGATCGTGCAGCACGCGTTGGAAAAATTGCCGATGCGCCGGTACGGATCCGTCGATGCATTCCGCGAGGATCTGTTGCGCTGGCAGCAAGGGTCGCCGATTCGAGCTCGTCGCATCGGCGCCGTGCGACGTTGCGGGAAATGGTTGGCGCGGCACCGCGTGCTTTCGATTGCAGCCTGCATTGCTCTGATCGCCGGCATCGCCTACTCGGTTACCGCGCACATGCAGGCGCGTGCGATCCAGCGCGAAGCCTCGATCAATCGTGCCGTGCGCAACTACTTGATCGACTGGTTCCAGGCGGCCCGGCCCGGCAGCAAAAGCGGCGGCGATCTCAGGGCCAGCGAGATGCTTGCGGACGGGTTGGCCAAGGCGCGCAGGGAATTGAGCGGCGAACCCGGTCTGCAGGCCGAGATTCTGTCCACGATTGGTGAAATCTACATGGCGCGCGGCGAGTATGCGCATGCCGAACCGGTGTTGCGCGATGCCAACGACCTGTATTCTGCACTGCCCGAACTCGATGCCCGGCACCGTGGCGCGAACACGACGCGATTGGCGACATTGATGCACTATACGGGCCGCTACGCGGAAGCCGAATCGATGTTTCGCCAGGCGCTACGACAGCAGATCGCCTCGCTCGGCAGCAAGGCGTTTTCGACGCTGGTGACGCGCCAGCATCTCGCCGATCTATTGCATAGCCGCGGTCGCTATGCCGATGCGATTGCCGAATACGCGCGCGCGCTGGCCGATGCGCGAGCGACTCTCGGCGAAGCCGCGGGGCTGACGGCTGCGCTGGAAACGGGACTGGCAGACGTGGATCGCGACAGCGGCCGTTTGCACGAAGCCAACGCGTTGTTTCATCACGCATTGAGCACACAGCGGCAGCTCTACGGGGAAACGTCGGCGATCACTGCGGCGACACATCTGAGTCTGGGTCGCTTGTTGCTGGTACAGGGCCGAATCGACCAGGCCGCGATGCAGATCGAACCCGGGTTTCGGGCATTTGCGCCGATCAAGGGCGCGACCAGGCCGGCAACGGCGTATTGGGAACGTTATGTTGCCGAACTCGAGGAAATGCGCGGCGACCTCGATGGTGCAGCGGCGCGATTGTCCCGATTGACGGCGGAAATGCGCAGCCAACTTCCGCCCGGGCATCTGATGTTCGGGTATTACACGCTGGATGCCGGCTACGTCGCGCTGGCTCAGGGCAAGCTGGATGAAGCGCAACGCCAGTTTGAGGCTTCGCGCCACATATTCGACGGCATTCAGCCGGCCGGCCATCCGCGCCGCATCGAGGTGTGGCTGGGCGAGTCGCTGGTCGCACGGCGGCGCGGGGATGTGCCGGCAGCGCGTCGATTGCTCGCCGCGGCGCGTGCGCAGGCACAAGACCAATTGGCCCCCGGCCATCCCTTGTTTGCAGCGATCGCCGCTGCCGATGGCGCTCCGGCGAAAGTGCACAAGCCATATGGTCTGGCGATGCTGCGCGTACTGCGTGCATTGAACGCGAGGACCGCTGTGCGCCAGGGACCCTCTGATTAGCCCCGTGCAGGTGGCATGACACCCAGAAAGTTCGCAACTCGTGCTGCGTGGCGCAGTGCAGGCTGGTTGCCTGGACAAGCCGCGCGGCGCGGGGTGCGGGCTTTCCGGGCGTCACCCTCATGTCTAAAATCAACCGGTTGGGTCCGTTCTGTCTGTCCGCCATTCTGCGTTGCACTGTCTTGACAGGCAACCAGCCTGCCTGCGCCAGTGCGCCTTGTCTTGCGAACAGACAGAGCGGGGGACACCCGCGCAGGGTTAATCAGAGGGTCCTTGGAAATCCGATTGCCGATCCGCACTCCTGCCCGGCAGATCCATTCATCTTCCTCACCGGGATTTGGCGTTTTCGGCTGCGAACTGCGTATGGCCCGATATTGGAGAAGCAATTTCGCCGGGATGCCGGCGCATCGGGAGCGCAACCTCCATGCACAGGACCATCCTCCGCTTCGCCCCGGCATTGCTGGCGACGGCAACGATGTCGCTGATGCCTGTCGCATCGGCGACGATCACGACAATCTGGGTCGGTTCCGGTTCGCAGTGCGATACGTCCAGTCTGACTTCGGCAATCAGCGGGGCCTCGCTCGACGCCGGCGACACGACATACATCTACGTTGCGGACGATCAAACCTACGGCGGGCAGCCGTTGAGCTTGATCGACCGAAATATCGTGCTGACTGGCGGATTCGCGCATTGCAACGACCCGAGTCCGGTGGAACACACCCAGATCGTCGCGCCGCACGGACAGCGGGCGATGTTGATCAGCTCGAACGCCGGTACCCGCCGAGTCACACTCGGCAACCTGATCCTTCAAGGCGGCGTGAGCAGCGGCAATGGCGGTGGCGCAAGTATCGCCGGTCAGCTCGACGTGACCTTTTCGAATGTGTGGGTCCGCGACGACAGCGCCACGCTGGGCGGCGGCATCTACATCAGCGGATCGGTTTCCGAACCGGCGACGTTACGCCTCGTTGACGGCACCCGCATCGGCTACAGCGCGGATCATTACAACACGGCCAGCGAAGGAGGCGGAGTCTACTGCGCCAACGCGCTGGTCAGCGTTGAAGGTGCCATGATCGTCTACAACACCGCCAGTGGAAACGGTGGCGGGTTGTATCTGGACAACTGCGGCGTGTATTCGGGTGGCACGTTCAGCGACGCCAACGGCATCTCGAACAATCGAGCGACGAACAACGGCGGCGGCATTTACGCCGTCGACGGCAGCGTCATTCAATTCGGTCTCAGCGGCGGGCACACCGACATCGCGCTCAACAGCGCCGACGGCAGCGGCGGCGGGTTGGACGTTTACGGCGCGGGCACCCACGCGACGCTGGTAGCCACGCGAGTGATTTCCAACAGTGCCGGGCTCCAGGGCGGCGGGGTGTTTGTCGGTCACGCAGGACAGGTCGATCTCGACCGTGGCGATTTCGATCTTGTCTGCACGGTTTCGCGATGTGCCGCGCTGATCAGCAACGTCGCTGCCCAGGGCATGGCCGTTTACGCCTACAGCGGCGCCATGGTAAATCTTGCGCGCAGCGAGATTGTCGGTCCGCTCAACGTCGTGTCCGGCGCTGCGGTGATATATGCCAGCGGCACGAATACGCACATCGGTCTGGCCGGCGTATTGATGGATCGCCTGCCGGGCGCCGCCGGTTTGTTGCTCAATGACAGCGCGATGGCCGACGTCAGCAACCTGACCGTGTCGGGCACCAGCTTCGACTACGACTTCCAGCTCGCCAGCGCCGACACCCGGCTCGGCATTGTCGACAGTATCGTCTGGGATGCGCCCGCCGTGGCCATATCCGGTAGCGGAACCGTATTCAGTCTCGACAACGACAGCCACGATCCGGCGACGCTTCCGGGCGCGAACGTCGACCCCGGATTCGTCGATGCCGCGAACTTCGACTACCACTTGCGCGGCGATTCCGCCAACGTCGATGCGTATGCCGTGAATCCCGATACACCGGACACCGATATCGACGGAAATCCGCGTCCGTACGATCTGTTTGCGGATCACGGCGGGCCCTACGACCGCGGTGCGTACGAACTGGGCGACGCGATCTTCGCCGACGGCTTCGAGGCGAACTGAATTCCCCCCGCACCATCCACGTCGAGCCGTTCTGGCGCATTGGCCGCGGTGTTGCGTATGGACAATGGAGGCGTGCCATGACGCGCGCCGATTTCCGGAGATTCGATTGTGTGCAACCTCCGATTCATCGCCGCGCTTACTTTGTTGGTGGTGGCCGCATTTGAAGCCGACCCCGCATTCGCGGCACAAACCTCTGTTTGGGTAGGTGCCGGCAGTCAGTGCGACACGCCGGATTTGTCAGCGGCCATCGCCGCCGCGTCAAGCGCCGGCGCGGACGTCACCCTGATCCGGATCGCGAACGATCAGAGCTACTCCGGGCTCGACCTGAGCATTCTGGACCGCAACGTCCAGTTGCTCGGCGGCTACGCGAACTGCGGCGACGCGCAGCCGACGGCACGCACGACGATCGTCGGAACCGGCAGCGGCAGCGTCGTCGCGCTGGATTCAGTGAGCGGCTTGCGCAGCGTCATCCTGCGCGATCTGGTTATCGAAGGCGGCGCGACCGGCGGCGACGGCGGCGGCATGCATATCGGCAGCACGATGGCGGTCAGGCTCGACGACACCTGGGTGCGCGGCGACGACGCGAATCATGGCGGCGGCATCTTTATCGGCGGTTCCGGCACCGATCGGCCGGGCCTGAGCCTGACCAATCACAGTGTGATCGGAACCAGCGGTCAGCCGAACAGCGCGAACGATGGCGGCGGGATCTATTGTCAGGGCGCCGACATCGAACTGGCCGGCCCGTTGATCGAAGGCAACATTGCCGGCGGCAATGGCGGCGGGCTGTATCTGGACGACTGCACGCTGGCATCAACGGGCACGCCGGACCTGCGCAACACCATGACAAGCAATTCCGCATCGCTCGGTGCCGCCATTTACGCAACCAATGGCAGCAGCATCGATTTTGGTCTGGCCGGCGGTCGCACCGACATTTTCCGCAATACCGCCGATGCTGCGGGAGGCGGCATCTATCTGTCCGGCATCGGCACCCGGGCGGTGCTGGCTGCCTCGACGTTGCGATCGAATGACGTCGACAACAACGGCAGCGGCGGCGCGGTCTATGTCACCGCCGGAGCGCGGTTTGACCTCGATCGTGGCGATCGCGACGAGGTCTGCACGGTCGCGCCATGCTCGGCCATGACCGGCAACATGGCCGCGCGCGGCTCGACCGCTGCAATCGTCGGCGGCGGCAACGTGAGCATACGGCGCAGCGAAATCGTCGGCCCGATCGACCCCGGCGCGCAGAACGCTTTCTACGCCGCGCAATCAGGCAGCGTAATCAACCTCGATGGCGTGTTGATGGATCGGGTTCCGGGCTTCGCCGGCATCTGGCTCGAAAACGCCGCGGCGGCCTTCATCAACAATCTGACCATGGCCGGCAACGACTTGAGCGCGGATTTCCTGCTTGCCACCGCCGACACCCAGATCGGCATCGCCGACAGCATCGTCTGGGATGCGCCGGCCGTGGCCATTGCCGGCAGCGGTTCCGTGTTCAACACCGACAATGTCAGCCACGATCCGGCGACGCTGCCGGGGCTGAACCTCGACCCCGGTTTCGTCGACGCCGCCAGTCACGATTACCACCTTCGCGGCGACTCGCCGAACGTCGATGCCTATGCAATCAACCCGGATACCCCGGCGACCGACATCGATGGCGAGCCGCGCCCGTTCGATCTGGCGGTCGACAATGGCGGCACATTCGACCGCGGGACGTACGAACTGGGCGACGAAATATTCGCCGACGGGCTGGAAGGCGAATGACCCTGGTGTCGTCTGCCGCTTGCGTAATCCGGATAAACGACCTGTTACGCGCACCCACCTGCATTCAAGGAACCACACCATGAAACCCCGTCGTGTCTCGTTGCTGCTGTTTGCCGTACTGTCGCTGCCGCTTCTGCCGTTGCCGGCATTTGCCGCCACCAACACCATCTGGGTCGGCGCCGATTCCGATTGCGGTACCGACAGCCTGGCAGTCGCGATCAATGATGCCTCCATCATCGCCAGCGATTACACGATTATCCTGATCGCGGACAGCGGACAAGACTACAGCGATCTGAACCTGAGCGTCCTCAATCGCAACATCAACATGACGGGCGGCTTCGCGCACTGTCACGATGCCATGCCCGGCAGCGGTTACTCCGTCATCAGCGGCGCTGCCGACGGCGGCAGCGTGCTGTTCGTGGCCAACAGCAGCACCCAACGCACCTTGCGCCTGGAGCAGGTCGAACTGCGCGGCGGCAATGGCGGTCCCTCCGGCTACGGCGGCGGCCTGCGCATTTCGGGAAACTCGTCGGTGCTGCTGTACAACGTGCGTATCCAGGACAACCAGGCAAGCTTGGGCGGCGGCATCGCCCTGTTAGGGGGCAATGGCGTGCGGCCTGCTCTGGCATTGCACCAGGGTACGATCATTGGCGCCGCCAGCGCTGCCCAAGGCAATAGTGCCGAGGCCGGCGCCGGTATCTATTGCCGCGATGCCGACATGTTCGTCTCGGCGGTCAGCGTGGAATACAACCGGACCCAGGGACCGGGCGGTGGCCTGTACCTGGACAATTGCACGTTGCTGAGTTCCGGGACCGAGGATTTGGCAACCCGCATCTTGTACAACCATGCAGGCGATGGTGCCGGGATTTACGCTGCCGATGGTTCACACATTTCGTTGAGCAGTTATTACAATTTCAACGTGATCGCGGTCAACGATGCAGATGGCTATGGCGGCGGCGCACTTCTCAGCGATGCCGGTACGCAGATGCGCATGGTTGCCGGCAACATCAACGAGAACAGTGCGGGCACCGCGGGCGGCGGTGTCGCTGCAATCAATGGCGCGAGCTTCCAGGCCGAGCGCGGCGATAATGTGCCGACGCTGTGCCGGCACAGTTCGTGTTCTTCGATGATTTCCAACGAGGCCGCCGTGGGCGCGACGGTTTATGCCGGCAGCGACGCAACAGTCGCGCTCAGCCGAACTTCGGTGGCCGGGCCGTCCAATGCCGTCGGTATCGATTCCTCGCTCGTCGCCACCGGTGCGGGCACGACGCTCACCCTGGACGGTGCGTTGTTGACTCGTCTACCGGCCGCCACCACGGTGCTGGCCGACCAGGGTGCCGTCGTCAACGTGGACAGTTCTACGATGAGCCAAAATTCCGGTGCCCGCGACTTTCTCCTCAACACGGCCGATACCGGCCTGACCATAAGCAACAGCATCATCTGGGATCCCGGCGTTGTCGCCGTCGATGGTCCGGGCGTGGTCAATTCCAGCAACAACGACAGTCACGATCCGGCAACCCTGCCCGGCATCAATCTGGATCCCGGCTTTGTCGACCCGGATCACAACATCTGGCGTCTGCGCGGCGACTCGATCAACGTCGATACCTACACGCCGCTGTCCTACACGCCAGGCGTGGACATCGAAGGCAATTCACGACCCTACGATCTGTACCCCGATCACGGCGGCATCTTCGATCGCGGCGCATTCGAGCTCGGCGACGAGATCTTCGGCAACGGTTTCGAGGCGATCGTCGACTAGGAAAGTTCTGAACAAGTCTGCGCACCGCGGAGTTGCGCGCAGACAGATCGGCCCCAACGCATTAATTTGAATTGCCGGGGTGATGTCCAGAAGGTCCGCAGCCCGCGCCGCGCGTCTTGCCCAGGCAGCCAGCCTGGGCTGCGCCACGCAACGCGACCTGCGGACCTTCTGGACATCATGCCGCCTGCGCAGACTTGTTCAGAGCTTCCCCAGACCGGCATCGAAACTTTTCGTCCGAAATTTCGCAGCGCGGTCGTCGTTGCGGTCGCAACGCTATAATTCGCGCATGGCGAGCTTGCTGCTGAATCTGTATCAGGTGCCCGACGACGAGGCCGACGAGGTGCGCGCGCTGCTCAACGAGCATGGCATCGCATTCTACGAGACGCGCCCGAGCCGCTGGGGCGTTTCCCATGGCGGCATCTGGATTCGCGACGACGCAGCGCTGGACGAGGCGCAACGCCTGATGGCTGACTACGAGCAAAACCGCCGGCTGCGCGCACGCGAGGAATATGCGGTGGCGCTGCGCCACGGCTTTGCCGGAAACTGGTTGCTGCTGCGCCAGCCATGGCGTTTGCTGTTGCTGGTGCTCGGCGTCGGGCTGGCGCTGGCGCTGATCGTTCTGCCGGTGCTGTCGCTGCGGGGTTGATCGGCAACCCCGTCGGCGGCCTTCCGGCGTCGCCCGATCCGCTAGAATGTCCGTTCACAATGCAGGGCGAAACCCGATGTTTACGGCGCGAGAAAAGCGAAAAGCGGCGCAGCGATCTGCTGGCACGGCAGGCGCGACTTGAGCGACACGATTTCGGTCGCCGCCAGCGACCGTCTGCTGATCCTGGCGCCGCACCCGGACGACGAGTCCATCGCGACAGGCGGCCTGCTGCAGGTTGCGCGTGAGCTCGGCGCGTCGATCCGGGTCATCGTGCTTACCGATGGCGACAACAATCCGTGGCCGCAGCGCTGGATCGAAAAACGCTGGCATGTTGGCGCTGACGAACGCAAACGATGGGGCGCCAGGCGTCGCGAGGAAGCACGTGTCGCCATGCGCATTCTCGGCATGGACGACACGCAGATGCGTTTCTTCGGCCTGCCTGATCTCGGCCTGACCGATCTGCTGATGCGGGCCAGCCCGGAACCGGTCGAACGGCTGCGTGCAGAGCTGGACGATTTTGCGCCGACTATGCTGGTTCTTCCGGCGCTGAGCGACCTCCATCCCGATCACAGCGCGGCACATATCCTGTTGCGGATTGCGCTTGCACAGGCCGACGTCGGCGTGCCGCGCATGTTCAGCTTTGCCGTTCACGGACACGCAATTCCCGGCGATACCGTCGTCGAGCTGGACGCCATGCAACGCGAAATCAAGCAGGCGGCGATTCTCGCCCATGCCAGCCAGATGCGCCTGAGCCGACGTCGCTTTCTGCGCTACGCGACTCGCAGTGAAGCTTATCGCGTCATTCCGGCACGGCCACACGACAACCCGCGGCTTGCGCTGCACGCCAGGCTCGACGCCGACCATCGACTGCACATCGAGATCGAAGCGAAACACTGGCGCGGGGCAGCACGCGGCAACAGCGTGTCCGTCGTCGCGCAGTTCCATGCAGACGATGCGTTGCGTCTGATTTTCGCGCTGCCACGGCAGTCCGGCGACGCACCGATATTCGACGCGATTGCGCGGCGCGAAATCGGCACTGCACGCATCCGCTTCAACGGCGATTCGATCTCCATCGACCTGCCGCTCCCTCGCGCCGGACGCTTTCGCGAGGGCTTCGTCAAGCTCGGCCGTCCACAGCCCGGCCTGTGGGTGCTGGACCACTGCGGCTGGCAGGCCGTGGCGACGTGAATTTTCCGGCGGGAAAAAGAAAACGCCCGGGCACGGGCGTCATCGATACTTGGTCGGGGAGACAGGATTTGAACCTGCGACTTCTACGTCCCGAACGTAGCGCTCTACCAGGCTGAGCTACACCCCGATGGTGTGGTGGATTCGCGCGGGGCAGGACGGCCTTCGCGCGAGGCCGCGTATGGTAGCCGCGCGGCTGTTTGCGCGCAACCGTGGCGCATATTTCATACGCGCGGTTCGGGCATGCTTTTGCCGGCGTCAGCGCTGCGCGAATCCGTAACAGGCTTGCGTTGCCGCGAGGCGGGATGCGGGTTCCGATCGGGTCCGCGATTGCTTCATGGCGTGAAGCTGCGTACGCAGCGAACGCGAAGGTTGGTCGACTTGACGACGGCGAGTTGTGCGCCGGCGGCGAAGTCCTGCCCCCAACTGGTCGTTGCAGGATTGGCGGAGTATTCGGTGGAACTCCAGTAGCTGGCGTTCGCAAAGCCACCGATTGCTGCCTGATTCAAGTACAACTGATTCAGCTGATCCTTTGCCGGCGTGTACCAGTCGTTGTAGCACGCATTGCCGGCCTGGCACGGCGTGTTGCCTTGTGAGTCGACTTCATGGTCGGTGCACAGCTGCGCGGCGTATGGCGTGCCCGCGTTGTTGCCGAGGGCCGCGACGATCGATGCGGTGTCGCCGGCACCATCCGTATCGCTTTGCGCACCCGCGCCTGCTGCAGTCCCCAAACCACCCCACTCAATGCCGGTGCTGTTGTCGGCTGTGGCGGCGATCAGATTGTTCAGTCCTCCACCCAATGCCGCGATGACGCCGCCACCGCTCGGCTGGCCGATTGCCGTTGCGAGGTAGGTGTAACCGTTGACAAGCGTCGCGCCGCCGGCCGGGGTCGCAACGATGATATCCACGCTGCCTGTCGCGTGTGCGGGGGTTACCGCCGTCACCGTGGTGGAATTGACAACATTGACGCTGGTCGCCGCAATGCCACCGAACGTCACTGCCGTTGCACCGGTCAATGCGGTACCGGTCAAGGTAATGCCGGTGCCGCCCGAAGCGGTTCCCGACGACGGGAAGGCGGCGTTCAGCGCAGCCACGACGGTCACGTCTGCAGTCGCGATGTTCGTGTTATCGCCAGCAATGGAGACGGTGGTTGGACCTTCTGTGGCACTGGCGGCAAGCGTGATAGTGCAACTCGCGCCCGCAGCAAGGCTGGACGGGCAGTCGGTCGACTGTACGCTGATGGCGCTGCCGCCGGGAATGGTGGCAGCGACGTTCTGCGCCGGTAGCGGCGAATTCGCCGCGTTGGATACCGTCAGATTGCCAGTGCCGCCGACCGCGAACTGCAATGTCGGCGTCACGCTGATCGTGGCGAGGTTGGCGGCCGCAAGATTGCGGCAGATGGTGTCGACATCGACGCGACAGGCGTTGCCCGGGGTCAATTCCAGGCCGGCGATGCAATTCGGGTAAGGCGAGGGCGGGGTCGATCCGGGCGGCAGCAACATGCCGACGCTGTTGTTCGGAAAACACTGGGCGAAATCGGGTGGCGTGAGATCGACGATCGTCAGATTCGCGCCGGCGTTGTCGATGAAGTCGTCTGGCTCGAAACCGGCAATGCCTTGCTGGACGGCAATCGGGGCAATCGCGATCGACAACGTTTCGCCCGATGGATTGGTGAAACTTGCCGTCACCTGGGCCATGAGCCGGGGGCTGAGCATGACCGCGCCGCCGATTGCACCGATCGCGAGCAGAGGAAATATCTTGCGCGCGGCATGACCTTTGCGCAGAAACCATACGCCAACGGCGGCGAGTGTCAGCAGCAACAGTCCGAGCGCCAGCGGATCGACAAGCGGAACGCTCGCGGTCGCAGCAACCGGTCCACTGGTAATGGAGGGCCCGGCGACCTGCGCCAGGCAGATTCCCGGCAGGCACGGCAACGACCAGAACCAACGCACAGACAAATTTCCCGCACGGTTTTGCATCTCTTGCTCCTGCGACGGTCGGGTTCGAGGTTACACGATTCCGTCCTAATGCCCAAAATCGTTCCGGTCGGTAGTGACCCTGCGGCTACCCGTTTGCAGCAAGGCCCCGAGCAACGATCTGCTAATCTATACAGCTCCCGAGCGGCTCCCCGATGCCGCGCAGAATCCGAGGAACCGATGGCGTTGACACCAGCCCGCACCATGCCTGGCGTGATGGAGCTTTTGCCGCTCGATCAGATCGCCTTCCAGGCCATGATCGACACCGTTCGGCGCAATTTCGAGCGTTTCGGGTTCCTGCCGATCGAAACTCCGGTGATGGAATTCAGCGACGTGCTGTTGACCAAGCAGGGCGGCGAAACCGAGCGACAGGTCTATTTCGCGCAGTCTACCGGCGCGCTGGAACGCAACGACAAACCCGAATTGGCGTTGCGTTTCGATCTGACCGTGCCGCTGGCGCGCTACGTCGCCGAGCACGAACACGATTTGAGTTTTCCGTTCCGGCGTTACCAGATCCAGCGCGTCTACCGGGGCGAGCGCGCGCAGCGCGGCCGCTTCCGCGAGTTCTATCAGTGCGACATCGACGTCATCGGCAAGGATTCGTTGTCTCTGCGCTACGACGCCGAAATGCCGGCCGTGATCTACAGCGTGTTCCGCGATCTGGCGATCGGGCCGTTCACGATCTGGTTGAACAACCGCAAGATCATGCGCGGATTTTTCGAAGGTCTCGGCATCGTCGATGGCGAGCTGCAGGCGCTGGCGCTGCGCGAGGTCGACAAGCTCGACAAGCGCGGCGCCGAGTACGTGCGCGAGATGCTGACCGGCGAGAGTTTCGGGCTGTCGCCGGATTCCGCACAGAAGATTCTCGATTTCGTGCAGATCCGGTCGCGCGGCCACGCCGATGCCCTTGCCAGGCTCGATGCGCTGGGGCAGGGCAGCGAGACGTTCAATCGCGGCGTTGCCGAGTTGCGCGAAACGCTGGAACTGATCAAGGCGTTCGGCGTTCCGGAAACGCACTACGCAATCAATCTTTCCATCGCGCGCGGCCTGGATTACTACACCGGCACGGTCTACGAGACCACGTTGAACGAACACCCGCAGATCGGTTCGATCTGTTCCGGCGGCCGCTATGAAAACCTCGCGTCGAACTACACGAAGTCGCATCTTCCAGGCGTGGGAATCTCGATCGGCGCCACGCGCCTGTTCTGGCAGTTGCGCGACGCGAAGCTGCTCGGTGCGACGGCCAGCACGGTCAAGGCGCTGGTTACGCAGATGGACGAAGCGCAACTTCCGGCCTATCTGGAGCTGGCCGGTCAATTGCGCAGCGCCGGTATCGCAACGGAAGTCGTGCTCGAAGCCGGCAAGCTCGCCAGGCAATTCAAGTATGCCGATCGCGCCGGCATCCGCTTCGTGCTGGTGCTCGGTCCGGACGAAATTGCAAAAGGCACAGTCACGGTGAAGGATATGCGCCGTCAGGATCAATTCGAGGTGTCGCGCAGCGAACTGGTCAAGACGCTGCGGGTGGAGCTCGAACAGGCACAGGCCATGCCGGCATGAGCAGCGAAACCCGACACGTCACGCTGCTCGATGGCGGCAAACTTACGCGCGCACAAGTCGTTTCGATCGCAACCGGCAATTCGCTGATCGGTCTGGACGCGAAGCAACTGGATCACGTGCAGCGCACCGCGGATTTTCTCGCCGATCAGGTCAAGCGTGGCGAGCCGATCTACGGCGTGACGACGGGATTCGGCAGCAACGCCGACAAGTTGCTCGGTGCGCATCGCGCCCGCGACGAATTGCCCGGTGCGGATCCCTCGGCGCACGGGCAAACGCTGATGGAGGAATTGCAGCACAACCTGATCGTCACTCACGCCGTGTGCGTGGGCAAGCCGCTGTCCGCCGAGGTGGTGCGCGCGATGCTGGCGATACGCGTCAATACGCTCATGCGCGGGCACTCGGGAATCCGCGCCAGCACCCTGCAGGCGCTGGCGGAATTGCTCAATCATGGCGTGATTCCGGTGATTCCGGAAAAGGGCTCGGTGGGCGCCAGCGGGGACCTTGCGCCGTTGTCGCATCTGGCCATCGTGTTGCTCGGGGAAGGCGAAGCGTTCTACCGGGACGAGCGCCTGCCCGGTGGCGAAGCCCTGAAACGCGCGGGCTTGAAGCCCGTGCGCCTGTCGTTCAAGGAAGGCCTGGCGCTGAACAACGGCACCACGCAGATGCTGGCCACTGCCGTGCTGGCGCTGGATCGACTGGAAAAGCTGCTGGCCACGGCCGACGTTGCCGCCGCGATGACGCTGGATGCGTTCGCCGGTCGCACCTCGGCATTCAAGGCCGAAGTGCATGCGCTGCGCCCGCATCCCGGGCAGGTCGAAACTGCGGCGAATCTGCGTCGCCTGCTCGACGGTTCCACGCTTGCGGACATTCCCTATCACCTCGTGCCGAAGTTCAAGACGTGGCTGGCCGAATCCTGGGACGCGCCCGAAGACCAGGCGCATCGTTTCGATATCGGGTGGGATTACGTGCCCGCTACGCAACGCCATGGCAAGGAAGCGTTCTACGCCCGCTTCCTGCCGTTCAAGGGCGGCAAGAAACACCAGCCGCAGGACGCGTATTGCCTGCGCTGCATTCCGCAGGTGCATGGCGCGGTGCGCGATGCGCTCATGCAGGCACAACGCGTGATCGACGTCGAACTCAACGCGGTGACCGACAATCCGCTGATCTTTCCCGACGCGGCGGATGCAAAAGTCATCGAGGACCAGGTGATCTCGGCCGGCCATTTCCACGGCATGCCGCTGGCGCTGGCGATGAGTTACGTCAAGGCCGCGATTCCGGTGCTGGCGTCGATCTCCGAGCGGCGCCTGAACAAGCTCGTCGATCCGGCCACCAACGATGGTTTGCCGGCATTCCTGATCGGCAACGAAGACGCCACCGATTCCGGTTTCATGATCGTCCAGTACACCGCCGCTGCGCTGGTCAACGATCTGGCCACGCGCGCGCATCCGGCATCGGTGTATTCGATACCGACCAGCGCCAATGCCGAGGATCACGTATCGATGGGCGCCAACGAGGCGCGCCACGTGCTCGACATGACCGAAGACCTGGCCCATGTGATCGCACTGGAGTTGTATACCGCCGCGCAGGCGCTGGAATACCGTCAGGACATGCTCAACGCCGCACGCACGCTTGCAGCCCGCGGCGACTGGCAAGCGCTGGCGAAGAAGATTTCCGGTGCGCCGCGAACCGACAGTCCGCACTACGCACAGTTCGAAACCGAAGTGAACGCGTTCATGAAAGCGCTTGCCGACAGCGAAGATTTCCACGCCGGCGCCGGCGTCAAGCCCGCATTCGCCGCCATCCGCAAGCACATCGAATTCATGCGCCGCGATCGTTCGATGGATACCGATATCCGACGCATCTGCGAATTGGTGGCGGGGCAGGCGGTGTGATTGGATTGGTCGAAGTAGAGCAGGGCGATGCTCAGGTAATTTGGGCGTAGCTAGTTCAAAGCTGACGCAGTTTGGATTCACGCCAAGCGTCACAAGCGTCAAACTTGGCCTGCCCGTTTTTTCGCAGGTTCCTGCGAACCCCGCAAGCAACCCAGGAAACACCTAGACCGCATGTTTGAAAACGCCTTCAACAATATGGACCGCGTCATGCGCAATGACGAGGGTCTGGCATCCGAGCTGGATTACGCCGAGCAGACGTCGTGGCTGCTGTTCCTGAAGTATCTCGACGACATGGAGCAAGAGTGGGCAGATGAGGCGGCGCTGCAGAAGCGACCCTACAAACCAATTATCGACGACGAGTTCCAGTGGAAGCGCTGGGCCGCGCCGAAGAAGGACGACGGCACGCCCGACCTCAACGCCGCGCGCACCGGCGCCGATCTGATCGAGTTCGTCAACGGCAAGCTGTTTCCGTATCTGCAAGACATTCCGCGCAGCCACCGACGACCCGACTCGCTGGAATACAAGATCGGCGAGATCTTCTCCGAGATCGCCAACCGCTTCCGCTCCGGCTACTCGCTGCGCGACGCGCTGGAAATCATCGACCAGCTCAACTTTGGCAGCCAGGAGGCCAAGCACGAGCTGTCCGACCTCTACGAAACCCGCATCAAGCGCATGGGCAACGCTGGCCGCAACGGCGGTGAGTACTACACACCGCGCCCGCTGATCCGCGCCATGATCAAGGTGGTACAGCCGCAGATCGGCGAAACCATCTACGACGGCGCCTGTGGCTCGGCCGGATTCCTGTGCGAAGCCTGGGACTACCTGCGCCGCGACGACCTCTCCGCCGCCGAGTGGGACACGCTGCAGCGCAAGACCTTCTACGGCCAGGAGAAGAAATCGCTGGCCTACGTGCTGGGCGTGATGAACCTGATCCTGCACGGCGTCGATGCGCCCAACATCCGCCACACCAACACCCTCGCCGACAACGTGATGGACATCCAGCAAAAGGACCGCCACGACATCGTGCTGGCTAATCCGCCCTTCGGTGGTGGCGAGCGCAAGGAAGTGCAGCAGAACTTCCCGATCAAGTCCGGCGAAACCGCCTACCTGTTCCTGCAGCACTTCATCCGCAAGCTCAAAGCCGGCGGCCGCGGCGCCGTAGTCATCAAGAACACCTTCCTCAGCAACACCGACAACGCCAGCGTCGCCCTGCGCAAAGAGCTGCTGGAAACCTGCAACCTGCACACCGTACTCGACTGCCCCAGCGGCACGTTCCAGGGCGCCGGCGTCAAGACCGTGGTGCTGTTCTTCGAGAAAGGCGCCAAGACCCGCAAGGTCTGGTACTACCAGCTCGATCCCGGCCGCAACATGGGCAAGACCAGTCCGCTCAATGACGAGGATCTGGCCGAGTTCGTGGCCTTGCAGGCGAGCAAGGCCGATAGCGACAAGAGCTGGACGGTGGCCGTCGCGGATGTGGACAAGGCGACGTGGGATCTGTCGGTGAAGAATCCGCACGCGCCGGAAGCGGAGGCGCTGCGCAGTCCTGAACAGATCATTGTGGACATGCTGGCGCGGGATGAGGAGACGGCGCAGATTCTGGAAGAGATTCGGAGGATGTTGTGAGCGCCGTACCCGCGACAGGTTGGGGTCAAGTTCCGCTTGGAGAGGTTGTGACGCTGCACTACGGGAAAGCTCTCGACAAGAGTGATCGCAACCCCGATGGTTCTGTGCCCGTTTATGGTGCTAACGGTGTCAAGGATCGATCTGACAAATGGCTGGCGAGGGGTCCGTCACTCATCGTTGGCAGAAAGGGATCTGCTGGGGAAATTACGAGGGAAGATGGTCTGTTCTGGCCGTTGGATGTGAGCTACTACACGTCACATGATTCGAGCAGACTCGACTTCGACTTTCTTCAATACGCCCTGAGGACTCTTGATCTTCCTTCGCTGGCTCGCGGCGTGAAGCCCGGCATCAATAGAAATGATGTTTATGCGCTACCCATTGCGCTGCCCAAGCTGGAAGAGCAGAAGCGGATCGTTGCGGTGCTCGATCAGGCCTTCGCCGCCCTCGACCGCGCCCGCGCTCATGCCGAGGCCAATCTGTCGGATGCGATGGAGCTGAAGAATTGCTGCGTTGCGAGCGAGTTGTCGTCGAATGTGTTGGGAGAACTGGAGTCAGTGGGTCCGCACGTTAATTTGTTGACGGGATTCGCTTTCAAGAGTGGCGGATATACCGAAGACCCCGAAGACATACGGCTTGTTCGCGGCGACAACATCGTGCAGGGAGAGTTTCGGTGGGACGGCGTCAAGAGATGGCCGGTCAGTGATCGTGCTAACTACGAGAAATATGAGCTCGCACGCGACGACGTACTGATCGCGATGGATCGCACCTGGATCAGTGCGGGCATCAAGTATGCAATCGTCGATGAGGCGGCACTCCCCAGCCTCCTGGTTCAGCGAGTCGCGAGGCTAAGATCGAAACCCTCACTGCTTCCTCGATACCTTGCCTATTGGATTGGAAGCAAGTTCTTCGAGAGGTACGTACTGTCTATTCAGACGGGCTTGGGTGTGCCGCATGTCAGTGGTTCGCAGATCGAGAATTTTTCGATACGTGTCCCATCTATTTCTGAGCAAGAAGCCGTCTTGGACCGTCTCGATAGAATTATGGAACGGCAGGATAGTCTTGTGTCTCGCATACAGAAGAAAGCTCGCCGACCTCGCCAACCTCCGCCAATCCCTCCTGCAAAAAGCCTTCTCCGGCGAGCTGACATGAAGCGGACTCGAAAAATCTCGCCGGGGTCATCTGCAGGAGCGCACCCTGTGCGCGAAAGCACGTTGCGACGTGGTGTGCCATTCGCGCACAGGGTGCGCTCCTGCAAAATGCCGGGTTATTCGAACGTCCCATGAGCAAGCAAGCCTCCGTCAAGCTGGCTGACCTCGAAGACGCCCTGTTGTTCGTGGATGCGGGGAGCGGCTTTGACACCGCAGCCTGGGTATGCCGGGAAACGGGTGCCGTACTCTGGCACGGCGGCGACAGCGACGATTTCGAACCGTTGCCGGCGGATATCGACGACGCGGAGCGTTATGTGGCGGTGCCGGACAAGCGCGAATTCGGGCTGGGCAAGCCGCTGGCGCTGGAGTTCGCCCGCACGCAGCTGCCGGCATGCTACGAACAGGTTTGCGCGATGTTCTCGCACCGCGGTGCCTACGCCCGCTTCAAGGATCTGCTGCAGCGCCACCAAAGCCTCGACGCCTGGCATCAGTGGGAGGCGGAGCAGACCCGCCAGGCGCTGCGCGAATGGTGCACGGACAACGGACTCACCCCGGACGACTGATCGCTGGCGTCGGCATCACTTCAATCGTGCTGCACCGATACGGTTTCTGGCTGCTGCCGTAACGCTGCGCTCCGACCAGATCCGCTTGCCGTTACGAGGGCGCTTATGTGGCGGGATCGGCAGAGGAGTCACTAACCCAATCGATCTGCCCATCGTCGCTCACCTCGCTGGCATCAAAACCGTTTTTCAGGACGACGGCCCGGGTTTGCAGGTGCCCACTGGAACGCAGGCGTTCACAGTATTTGTGCAGTGTGGAAGCATCTTCGGTCAGGATGAAGCCGATGCCTTCATGGCTCGCCTGAGCCAGCAATTTAACATCGTCGCGGACCACGGCACGGTTGTCTTCAGCGTCACGCTGGCCAAGCACGTTCCACAGGTTTGCGGCTACTCGACCGTGTGGAACATTGAAATCGAGAACGCGAAAATTGCCGAGCGGCAGATCCGTGATGGGCTGCTTGATTCCGAATTCCGCGGCGACGATGGCCGAGAAATATATCGGCACATTGTTTTCGAGGAAGTGGCGGTAGTACTGCATGGCAGTGGGGTGGTGAGTGCGATGTTCACTGACCAGAGAAATCAGAAAGCTGGTATCCAGCAGCACCGATGCACTCATCCCTGGCCGCTCCGCAGGTTTTCCAGCCAGTCATCGGGCAAATCCGACCATTTCTGCGTTCCCTTGCGCACCAGTTCGCCGAAGGCTGCCGCGTCCCAACTCGTCTCGGTATCCTCGAAGCCCAGCAACGTCAGGTTGCGCAGTTCGCCGTTGTGCAGGTTTTCCTCTGCGGAAATGCGAAGAACGGCTGGCTTGTAGAGACGATTGCGCTCCTCGTCACCCAGCAGCTTTTGGCTGCTGGCAATCATCAGCACCTTGCCGTCGTCCAGTTTCAGGTGAACATTGGCCTTGCTGGTGCCGCCCAGATCGGTGATCTGACCATGCAGATATTTTTTGACCTCGACCCACGCGGCGGCGGTCTGGTTACGGTAATCGGAGTGCGCATCCACTCGGATGATCACGGTGCCGCTCTGATCGGCCAGTGTGTAGCGACGATGCGGATGTTTACGTGCAGCGGCCTGCCAGCGCTCCACCACGGCGGCTCGCTTGGGATCAATCAAGCCCAGTTGGGCGGGATTTTGCAGCTTTCCGACATCGGCCCACAGATGGGTCGCCGACAGCAGGCCAGTGGCAACCAGAGCCAGTGACCCTTCCTCGATAGCAATCATCACTTGGTTGGGGTCGATGTCTTTCCCCGACCCAGCAAGGAATTCGCCGACATCTTTTTGAAAATGCCCCAGCAGCGCCAGCGGGACGTGCGCAAGCCCGACCTCGGCATTCTGAATGCGGTCGTTCAACGCGAAGCGAAGGGTATTGGCCGGTTGCATTCCACAGATTGTAGTGTTTTGCGGTGCCGATTGGGGGATGGCTATCGGGCAAGTGCGCCTGTTTGTCTTATTCTTGGAGCTGAGGCTTGATGATTCACCCATCCCGTAAAAGCGAAAGGCCCCGGTGAACGCACCGAGGCCATAACGCCGGCCGGGATCCCCCAACTCACTTGGCGAAAAGTATCTGCGTCACAGCGATAGGAATGCAAGAATCTGAAGTTTCTGGTTGACGCTGGCGTGGCACCGGCAATTTGTAACACAAACGTGCTACATTCGCACACGATGAATCCGCCCTGGAGTATTCCATGAGCACCACGACCATCCGCCTGCCTGACGAGTTGAAGGGCCGCATTGCCGCCGCAGCGAAGAGGGCCGGCACGACGTCGCACAATTTCATTCTGGAGGCGATTGCCGAGAAGGCCGATCAGGTCGAGTTACGGACCGATTTCGAGGCCGAGGCTGAACGGCGCTATGCGCGCATTGTCGAATCCGGGCAGACCATTGCCTGGGACGACATGCGCGCTTATCTACAGGATCGCCTCGCCGGCAAGGCCGCGCGGTGCCCCACGGCGCGCAGGCTGGTCTAGAAACTTGGCGCGTATCGAGCTGGCGCCCGAGGTTGGGGAGGATTTTGGACGCATTCTCGATCACCTTGCACGCAACGAGGTCGAACACGCTGCGGATCGACTACGCGAGATCATCGCCGCAGTCGCCGTGCTGGAGACCAATCCGCTGATCGGGCGACCTGCCAGCAACGGCCAGCGAGAGTTGGTGATCGGTCGTGGCTCGCACGGTTATGTAGCGCGGTATCGTTACGTGACCACGGTCGATACCGTGTTTGTACTGGCGCTACGCGCACAGCGTGAAGCGGGGTTTACCAGACCATGAACGAGACCGAAGCCGATACCCGCGCCAATCGTATCGACCCCGTGCTGCGTGAGGCCGGCTGGGGCGTGATGGAAGGATCGAAGGTGCATCGCGAGCTGATATGCCCCGGCCGCATCACCGGCGGTGGCGGTCGGGCCAATCCGCTGTCGGCCGATTATGTGCTCAGCTATCGCGAGCGCAAGCTGGCAGTGGTCGAAGCCAAGCGTGCAGGGCTGGGACATACGGCAGGCGTAGGTCAGGCCAAGGATTATGCCGGGCGGCTGCAGGCGCGTTTCGCGTATGCGACGAATGGACTGGGCTGGTACGGCATCGATATGCAGACCGGCGCGGAAGGCGATATCGCGTTGCCGTTTCCGACGCCGCAGGAACTATGGCAGCGCTGCTTTCCTGAAGGCAATGATTGGCGCGACCGCTTCGGCGCGGTGCCGTTCGAGACCGATGGCGGCAAGTGGCATCCGCGCTATTACCAGCACAACGCGATCACTGCGGTGCTGGAGGCTATCGCGAAAGGAGATCGGCGCATTCTGCTGACGCTGGCAACGGGCACCGGCAAGACATCGATTGCTTTCCAGATTGCGTGGAAGCTGTTCCATGCGCGCTGGAACCTCAGCGGTGATCCGATTCGCCGGCCGCGCATCCTGTTTTTGGCCGACCGCAATATTCTCGCCGATCAGGCCTACAACGCATTCAGCGCGTTCCAGACCGACGCGCTGTGCCGCATCAGCCCGGACGAGATCCGCAAGCAGGGCAAGATTCCGAAGAACGCCAATGTGTTCTTCACGATTTTCCAGACCTTCATGACGGACGGCGGTAACTCGGAAGAACCGCAATTCACCTTCGAGGGCTACACCCCGGATTTCTTCGACTTCATCGTCATCGATGAATGCCACCGCGGCGGGGCGAAGGACGAAAGCACGTGGCGCGGCATCCTCGAGTACTTTGCGCCGGCCGTGCAGTTGGGCATGACCGCCACGCCCAAGCGCGATACCAACACCGATACCTACGCGCTATTTCGGCGATCCGGTCTACACGCTATGCGCTGAAGGAAGGCATCGGCGACGGCTTTCTGACGCCGTTCAAGGTGCGCCAGATGGCAAGCACGCTGGACAACTACACGTATGCCGATGACGACGAGGTGGTCAGTGGCGAGATCGACCCGGAAAAGGAATACACCGAGGCCGACTTCAACACCAAACTGATCATCGATGCGCGTGAGGAGAGTCGCGTGCAGGAGTTCATGGACCAGATCGACCAGCGCCAGAAGACACTGGTGTTCTGCGCCACGCAGGATCACGCCGCGCGCGTGCGCAACCTCATCAACCAGATCAAGACCAACCCGGACCCGCATTACTGCGAGCGGGTGACAGCCGACGACGGCAAGCTCGGCGAACTGCACCTGCGCGAGTTTCAGGACAACGAAAAGACGTGTGCCGACGATCCTGACCACATCGCACAAATTGTCGACCGGCATCGATGCGCGCAACGTGCGCAACATCGTGCTGCTGCGTCCGATCAAGTCGATGATCGAATTCAAGCAGATCATCGGCCGCGGCACACGCACCTTCGACGGCAAGGATTTCTTCACCATCTACGATTTCGTCAAGGCGTACGAACACTTCAACGATCCCGAGTGGGATGGCGAGCCGCTGCCTCCTGCCGAGTTCGACAAGCCAAAACTGCCGCAAGGATTGGACAACCGGCCCGAAAACACAGGCGACGTGAAAGAGCCATCCGAGCCCATCGAAAAGATTGTCGTGAAGTTGGCTGATGGCAAAGAGCGCAGGATCCGCTACATCGCTGCCACGACCTACTGGTCGCACGACGGCCGGCCGATCACCGCGCAGGAATTCATGGCGCAACTGTTCGGCGACCTGGGCAACCTCGTCGCATCAGAAGACGAGCTGCGTACGCTATGGAGCGATCCGGATCGGCGTGAAGCGTTTCAGCAACGGCTGACCGAACTCGGTTATGACCCTGATCGATCTGGACGAGATGCGCCGCCTAATCGATGCGCCGAGCAGCGACATCTTTGACGTGCTGGCCTATGTGAGATTCACCTTGGCGCCACTATCCCGCGCGCAGCGCGCGGGAGCCGCCAAGGCCAATGGACTGAACGGTTATCAGCGAGAGATGCGCAGTTTTCTCGAGTACGTACTGGAAGCCTACGAACGACACGGCGTCGACGAGCTGGCTTCACGCAAGATCGCCGACTTCCTGCGTATCCGCTATGGCGGCACCAACGATGCCAAGCGCCTGCTGGGACCCGTGCCCGCGATTCGCGAAGCATTCATTGCGATTCAGGCGCATCTCTATCAATAGGCGGTACTTCAGATGTGGTGAAACGCAGGCGCTCGTAATCGGTTCGCTGCAGCTATTGGCTTGATTTCGCTGTCCGCCACTTCTGCGGAATTGGTGGTGCCGATGATGTCAGCCATGCACCGCGAGAAAATAAATAGTCAGGCCGAAGATGGCGATCATGGTGGCGGTTTCGAGCCAGTTGACTGTGCCGTCGTCTTGTACGGCTTTCCACAGGATGAGCATGGATGGAAAGCCCAGCAGCATGACGCTGACGGTGTCCAGGTCGATGGGCAGTACGCCGCCGCTTGGGGTCATGGCGATCATGCCGGTCTGGGCGAAGGCGGCGAGCAGGATCAGGGTGATCGGCATGACCACGAAGGGCACCTGGGTGACCTGGCCGGAGGCGTTGGCCAAGGCTACGTCGTGCATGCCCTTGGCGTGAGCCGAGGCCATCATCACGAAGGCTCCGGCTGAGGCGAACACGCTCAGCACCAGAGCGCCGACCATTTTCGGATAGCCGGCGTGCTCCAGTGCGTTGACCAACACGTCGGCGAAGCCGCCCACGGCATGGCCGCCGAATACGCTGGCGCCGATGCCGAGCACGGCGAAACCGGCGATGGCGGGGTACGAGGGTGCGTTGCGGATTTCGGCTTCGCGGACGGTGGCGTCGCGTGAGACGCTGCTTTCGTCGGAACCGCGAAAGCGCTGCACCAGACGCGTGATTGCCACCACTTCCACAAGCAGCAGCGCGGCGCCGATCACGTACAGGTCGGTCGCGCCCAGTGCTTCGCCGGCGTGGGTGCCGGCATCGAACACGTGCATCATCAGCATGATCGCGCCGGTGGCAAAGAAAGCGCCAGCGGCGCAGGCGTACAAATCGGTGCTCAGCATCACCAGCGGCTTGGGCATTGCAGCCGCGCCGCTCTTGTTGCGCGGCAGCAGAGCGCTGTAGATGCCGAACGCTGCCACGCCCACGTGCAGTGTGACAACGGTGACCAGAAAACCCACGCGCGGAGTGGCGAGCAGCACGAATGCCAGCATCACCACTTCGGGGATGTTGCTGGCCAGGCCGGCCATGGTGCCGGCGACAAACTCGTTCAGACGCATCTTCTTGGCGATGCCATCGACGGACTTGATCATCGATTCGCAGGCGCCAAACACCACCAGCAATCCGCCGATTCCCAATAGTCCCGCATGACGCCACGGCGAATCGGCTGCGTTGACCAGCGCGGCAATCCCGATCAGTACGCTACCGCCGATCAAGGTGCCGATCCAGATTTTGCCTTGTTTGTTGTTGCCCGACATGTCGCGCCGCCCCCGTGTACCGGTTGGCGTGAACTATAACCTGTAGCTGTCGTAGTGTTGCCAGAGGCGCAGGTCTTGTGCGACCTCGCGGGCCATTGACGCCTGCAAATACCGGCGTCAAATTGGAATCGCACCTATATCGGGAACCTCTGATTAACCCTGCGAGCCGGCATGACACTCAGAAAGTTCGCAACTTTTGCTGCGTGGCGCAGTTCAGGCTGGTCGTGCGAACAGACACAGCGGGCGACCCCCGCGCAGGGTTAATCAGAGGCTCCTTAGCCTTGGCGGTGTGCTACACACTCCAATCTGCGAACCTTCTGGACATCATGCCGCCTGCGTGGACTTGTTCAGCGCATCCCGATTCGCGTTTCGTGTCTATGTTCGGTAACGTACGGAATGCAGTGCCGCGAAAGTTCAGCATCGATCATGACAATTCCGCAGCCGTGAGTGAGGTAGCTGTCCTCCTAGTCCGCCCATCGCCTTCTGGATTGCGATCTAATTGTTGCAATTGTGCCGCTGAAACGGAGATTCAAATGTCACATTATTACTGGAACGACTGGTATCTGGGGTGGGGCTGGTTTCTTTGGTTCGGTGTAGTTTTCCTGCTGTTCTCTAGCTTTGGAAACTGCGGCTATACCTATCGCGCGCACCGGAAGTACGCAACGCAGCCACAGGAGGGGGCGCTCGACATTCTCAACGAGCAATACGCCCGAGGAGAAATAAATCCGGAAGAACCTGGTCAGATGAAATCCGAGATTGCCAGGAAATAGAGCGGCGAAGATTCTGAAGCCGCCATGCCCCCAGTACGCCCGCATATTCTCGCGATCAACGGGGGGTCGTCGAGCATCAAGTTTGCCTTGTTTGAAGCGGCGCAAAGCTTGCGACGTATTCTGTCCGGCGGTATCGCACGGATCGGACTTTCGGATGCGATCTTTCGAGTAAAAGGCATGGCTCCGGTTGACTGCTTTTCGCGGGCCGTCATGGCGCCGGATCATGCAGCAGCGGTGGGCATCCTGATCGACTGGATCGAGAAGAGTACTTTCTGCGCCGCGTTGACCGCCGTTGGGCACCGCGTAGTGCACGGCGGCCCGAACTACAGCGAGCCACAGCGCATCACATCGGAAATGATTGCACAGTTGCACCGACTCACCCCGTTCGACCCGGAGCACTTGCCCGAGGAACTGCTGCTGACGCAGGCGTTCCATGGCCGCTTTCCACATCTGCCACAGGTGGCCTGTTTCGACACGACGTTTCACCGCGACCTGCCGCGCGTCGCGCGACTGTTGCCGATCCCGCGCCGCTACGAAGCCTCTGGAGTGCGGCGCTACGGATTCCACGGCCTGTCGTACGCGTTTCTCATCGAAGAACTCACGCGCCTGGGTGATCCGGCGGCAGTGACAGGTCGCGTGATTCTTGCGCACCTTGGCAGCGGCGCAAGTCTGGCGGCGGTGCGCGACGGCAAATCCATGGACACGAGTATGGGTTTCACTCCGAACTCCGGAGTGCCGATGAGCAAGCGTTCGGGTGATCTGGATCCCGGATTGGTCCTGTATCTGGCGCGCACCGAAAAAATGAGCGCGCAAAAATTCAACGACATGGTCAATTCCCGGTCCGGATTGCTCGGGATATCCGAAACCAGCGCTGACATGCGCGAGTTGATAGCGCACGAAACGCAGGATGCGCGCGCGGCCGAGGCCGTCGCACTGTTTTGCTATCAAGTGAAGAAGTGTGTGGGCGCGTTTGCCGCGGCATTGGGTGGTCTCGACACTCTGGTGTTCAGCGGCGGCATCGGCGAAAACGCGCCACTGGTGCGCGAGCGAATCTGCGACGGGCTTGGCTTTCTTGGCATCGAGCTGGACCGGCAGCGCAATGAGCAGAACGCGCCGCTGATTTCAGCCGATGCCGGCAACGTCAAGGTGCGGGTGATCCACACCGACGAAGAACTCATGATCGCGAAATCCGTCCTTCGCGTCCTCGATCTCGACTAAAGCGCAAGGCGCACGCCATGAAAACCCCAACGCTCACGCCGGAACTGCTGCACAAGCTGGACGCCTATTGGCGCGCCGCCAATTATCTGGCGGTCGGGCAGATCTTTCTCTACGACAATCCGTTGCTGCGGCGGCCGCTGACGATCGCGGATGTGAAGCACATGCTGCTCGGGCACTGGGGCACGACACCCGGACAGAACTTCATCTATGCCCATCTGAACCGGGTCATCAATCGGTACGACCTCGACATGATTTACGTCGCCGGTCCCGGTCACGGCGGTCCGGCCGTCGTCGGAAACACCTACCTGGAGGGCACCTACAGCGAGATCTATCCGGACGTCAGCCAGGACGAAGCCGGACTGCGCAAACTGTTTGTGCAGTTTTCGTTTCCCGGAGGGATTCCGAGCCACGCATCTCCGGAGTGCCCCGGATCGATCCATGAAGGCGGCGAGCTGGGCTATTCGCTCAGCCATTCGTTCGGCGCGGTGTTCGACAATCCCGATCTGATCGTCGCCTGCGTGGTCGGCGACGGCGAGGCGGAAACCGGACCATTGGCCACCGCGTGGCACTCGAACAAGTTTCTCGATCCGGCCACGGACGGCGCGGTACTGCCGATCCTGCATTTGAACGGCTACAAGATTTCCAACCCGACCGTGCTTGCGCGCATCACGCGCGAGGAACTTGAGCAACTGCTGCGCGGCTATGGCTGGACGCCGATCTTCGTCGAGGGCCACGAGCCGGCGTTGATGCATGAGGCGATGGCAACCGCGCTGGATACCGCGGTGGAGCGGATCAGGGCGTTCCAACATGATGCCCGTGAGAACGGCAACCTGACCCGTCCGCGCTGGCCGATGATCGTGCTGAACTCGCCCAAGGGCTGGACCGGACCAAAAGTCGTCGATGGCGTTCAAGTCGAAGGCACGTTCCGTTCGCACCAGGTGCCGCTGCATCCGCACACGCATCCGGCGCACCTGGCGTTGCTGGAGCAGTGGCTCAGGAGTTATCGCCCGGAGGAATTGTTCGATGCGCACGGGCGCCTGAAAACCGAGCTGGCCGAGCTTGCGCCCAAAGGTACGCGACGCATGGGCGCCAATCCCCATGCGAACGGCGGCACGCTGCTGCGTGATCTGCGCATGCCGGACTTTCGCGATTACGCGGCCATCGTGCCCGCGCCGGGCGCGCCCGGCATCGGCGACACGCACGTACTCGGGCCGTTCCTGCGCGACGTGACGAAACTCAATAGCAAACAGCGAAATTTCCGCGTGTTTGGCCCGGACGAGACGCTCTCCAACGGCCTGGAAGCGATGTTCGAGGTGACCCAGCGCCAATGGGATGCGGCGACCGTGCCGAACGACGAATTCCTCGCGCCCAGCGGACGCGTGATGGAAATGTTGAGCGAGCACCAGTGCGAGGGCTGGCTCGAAGGTTACCTGCTCACCGGCCGGCATGGGCTGTTCAACTGCTACGAAGCGTTCATCCACATCGTCGATTCGATGTTCAACCAGCACGCGAAGTGGCTGAAAGTCACGTCGCATCATACCCTGGCGGCGCGAGATCGCTTCGCTGAACTATCTGCTGGCCTCGCACGTCTGGCGCCAGGACCACAATGGCTTCACCCACCAGGATCCCGGGTTCATCGACCATGTGGTGAACAAGAAGGCCAGCGTCGTGCGCGTCTACCTGCCGCCGGATGCGAACTGCCTGCTGTCGGTGATCGACCACTGCCTGCGCAGCCGCAACTACGTCAATGTCGTGGTCGCCGGCAAGCACCCGGCGCCGCAATGGCTGACGATGGACGCGGCCGTAAAGCACTGCATCGAGGGCATCGGTATCTGGCAGTGGGCCAGCAACGATCAGGCGCTTGCGCCCGACGTGGTCATGGCCTGCTGCGGCGACGTACCCACGCTGGAGACGCTCGCCGCCGTATCGATCCTGCGCAAGCATCTGCCGGAACTGAAGATCCGCGTGGTCAACGTCGTCGACCTGATGAAGCTGCAGCCGCAAAGCGAGCATCCGCATGGCCTGAGCGACATGGATTTCGACGAACTGTTCACCAGGGACAAGCCGGTGATCTTCGCCTACCACGCCTACCCGTGGTTGATCCATCGGTTGACCTATCGTCGCACCAACCACGACAACATCCACGTCCGCGGCTACAAGGAAGAAGGCACGATTACGACGCCGTTCGACATGACCGTGTTGAACGAGCTGGATCGCTTCCACCTCGTCATGGACACAATCGACCGGCTGCCACAGACCGGCGACAAGGGTATCTACCTCAAGCAACAACTCAAGGACAAATTGATCGAGCACAAGCAGTACATCGATGAGCACGGTCAGGACCTGCCGGAAATCCGCAACTGGAGGTGGGGCGACGTCCAGGCGAGCGCACCCAGGTAGTACCCGAGGCCGAAATCGGCGGAATAGAAAAACACAAAGGAATACTCGTCATGGAACTTGACGCCAACCTAAAGCCGGATACTCCGGCAGACGCGACACCCCCCGCTGCGGGATCGAAGGCCAGGGCTTCCGAACCCTCGTCGGGTGGAAACGGTGATCTGAAAACCCTGCCGTTGCCCGAGCTCGAGAAAAAGCTCGGATCGTCGCCGGACGGACTTACCCAAGCCGAAGCGCAGAAACGTTTGGCCAAGGACGGGCCAAACGAGATCGAGGAAAACAAGACCAATCCTTTCCTCAAATTTCTCACTTATTTCTGGGGCCCGATCCCATGGATGATTGAGGCCGCCGTGATACTGTCCGGCGTAGTCCGGCACTGGCCGGATTTCTTCATCATCCTCGTGCTGTTGGTAACGAACGCCGTCGTCGGATTCTGGGAAGAACGGGCCGCGGGCAACGCCATCGATGCGCTGAAGGCCAAGCTCGCGACCAAGACCCGGGTAAAACGTGACGGCAAGTGGGTCACGCCGCCGGCGCGCGAGCTGGTCAGTGGCGATGTCATCCAATTGCGGCTCGGCGACATCGTGCCGGCAGATGCCCGCTTGCTGGACGGCGATCCCATGTCGGTCGATCAATCGGCACTGACGGGCGAATCCCTTCCCGCTACACGCAATCCCGGCGACGCCGTGTTTTCCGGTTCGATCGTCCGCCGCGGCCAGAGCAACGCGTTGGTCTACGCCACGGGCACCGACACATATTTCGGCAAGACCGCCAAGTTGGTCGAGGAGGCGCACACGGTCAGCCATTTTCAGAAGGCCGTCTTGAAAATCGGCAACTACCTGATCATCCTGGCCGTGACGCTTGTGGTGGTGATAATAGGTTTTGCGATCTTCCGTGGCGATCCGATGCTCACCACGCTGCAGTTTGCGCTGGTGTTGACCGTGGCCGCGATTCCGGTGGCGATGCCGACCGTGCTGTCGGTGACGATGGCGGTCGGCGCGCGCCTGCTTTCGAAGAAAAAAGCGATCGTGAGTCGATTGGTGGCAATCGAGGAACTGGCCGGCGTGGATGTGCTATGCGCCGACAAGACCGGCACTCTGACCCAGAACAAGCTGACCCTTGGCGATCCATTCTGCGTGGAAGGCGCCGAGGCCTCGCAAGTCGTCCTCGATGGGGCGCTCGGATCGCGCGCAGACAACGACGACACGATCGATCTGGCTGTGCTGGGCGGCATGAAGGATGGGCACGCCTTGAACGGCTACCAGGTCGTTCACTTCACGCCATTCGATCCGGTCCACAAACGCACCGAGGCCAGCATCAAGGACAAGGACGGAAAAGCGTTCAAGGTCACCAAGGGCGCGCCGCAGGTCATCATGCAGTTGTCGGCCAATGCCGCACAGGTCAAGAGCGCCGTCGACAAGGCGGTCAATGACTTTGCGGCGCGTGGTTTTCGTTCATTGGGTGTGGCGCGTGCCGAGGCGGACGGTAAGTGGCAGTTCGTCGGTGTCTTGCCCTTGTTCGATCCGCCACGCGACGACGCGAAAGCAACCATCGCCACTGCACTCGCGATGGGGGTCAAGGTCAAGATGGTGACCGGCGATGCATTGGCCATCGCCAAGGAGACCGCCAAGAAACTGGACATGGGCACGAACATCCTCGACGCGGGCAGTCTGGGTGATTCAAACAAACAAGAGAACAAGGAAGTCGCCGACTCCATCGAGAATGCGGACGGTTTCGCCGAGGTGTTTCCGGAGCACAAGTTCCACATCATCGATGTGCTGCAACAGCACGGTCACATCGTCGGCATGACCGGCGATGGCGTAAACGATGCGCCGGCGCTGAAGAAAGCCGACTGCGGTATCGCGGTTTCCGGTGCGACGGATGCGGCGCGCGCGGCGGCGTCCATCGTGCTGACGACACCGGGTCTGTCGGTGATCATCGATGCGATCAAGGAGAGCCGCCGCATCTTCCAGCGCATGAACAGCTATGCGATCTACCGAATTGCCGAAACGCTGCGCGTGCTGTTGTTCATGACACTGGCGATACTGGTGTTCAATTTCTATCCGGTGACGGCCGTCATGATCGTGATGTTGGCGTTACTCAACGACGGTGCCATCCTGTCCATCGCCTACGACAATGTTCGCTATCGGCAGACACCCGAGGCATGGAACATGCGCCTGGTGCTGGGGATCTCCACGGTGCTCGGCGTCATCGGAGTCGCGGCCGCGTTCGGCCTGTTTTATCTGGGCGAGCGCGTCTTTCACTTTGATCGCGCTCACATCCAGACAATGATGTACCTGAAACTGTCTGTCGCGGGCCATCTGACGATTTTCCTGACGCGCACGCGTGGCCCGTTCTGGTCGATACGACCCGCCCGAATCCTTTGGGTGGCGGTACTCGGCACGCAGATCCTGGCAACGCTGATTGCTGTCTACGGGTTGTTCATGACACCGCTTGGCTGGGGTTGGGCGCTGTTTGTGTGGGGCTATGCGCTCGCGTGGTTCTTGATCAATGACCGTGTGAAGCTGCTTGCGTACCGGTTCCTCGATAACCACAAGGAAGGGGTCTCGGAGATACATGCAGATACCGCGTCGATTTGACTCGGGCAATACATTGAACAATTCATGAGGCAGCACTGCGCCTCGTCGCGCGCGATCACACTGGCTCAAGCTTTCCACCGACAGGAGATAAACCATGATGAACCTTCTTGCCAATCTGCCCGACAACGTGGTGGGCATCAACGCTTCGGGTGAGGTCGATGCGAATGACTACGATACGGTGCTGGTGCCAGCGATCAAGTCGGCGCTGAAGAAGCACGATCGAATCAGGCTGCTGTATCAACCCACACCGGAATTCGCGGGCTTCACTCCGGGAGCCATGTGGGACGACGCCAACCTGGGACTTTCGCACTGGAAATCGTTTGAAAAAGTCGCAGTCGTCACCGATGTTCACTGGGTTGCCCATGCAATACGAATGTTCGCATTCGCGTGGCCAGCACCGATCAGGGTCTTCTCGAACAAGCAGCAACCCGTTGCCGGAAAGTGGATTGCGGCCTGACTCCGCAAGCGGGCGCTCTTGGGAACCTGTGAAAAGTCGTCACCCCGGCGAACGCACGGGTCCAGTTCGTGATCTAATTTTGTAGCGCAAATGTGGAGCGGGATTACATGCTGCTCCCGCAGCCTGCCCTTCGGGCCATTCGCAACGCGAATGTTCGTTCCGGCATCCTGCCTCCACAGTCCGGCTTACGCTGCCATGACGAGCAAGAATTTGTTCAGACATTCGTTAACGTGTTAATGACCAGGCCATGACGATGAAGATCAAGATTGAAGCTAAGCAATTCCGGGTAAAGCCGGGCGAGGGCGTCACGCTCGATGAATGGCCGACACGCGTGCAGTCCATCTGCAAGTCGAAGAAGCAGTACAGGAAGCTTCTGGAACAACATGTGGAGTCCTTGGCCGAGCTACAACGTCTTCACTACGCGTCTGCGCGCTACGCGATGCTGCTGATCTTTCAGGGGATGGATAGCGCAGGGAAGGACGGTGCGATCCGCCATGTCATGTCGGGGGTCAATCCGCAGGGCTGTGAGGTTTTCAGTTTCAAGCAACCCAGCGCCGAGGAACTCAAGCACGACTTTCTATGGCGCAGCGCTTGTCGGCTGCCCGAGCGCGGCCGTATCGGCATCTTCAATCGTTCATACTATGAGGAGGTGCTGGTCGTTCGCGTGCATCCGAAGATACTTGATACACAGCAGCTTCCGGATGGCCTGCTTGACCTGAAGACGATCTGGACGGAAAGGTATCGTTCGATTGTAGAATTCGAAGAGCATCTGCATCGCAACGGGACGCGGATCGTAAAGGTCTTTCTTCACCTGTCGAACGACGAACAACGCAAACGCTTCCTGCAGCGGATCGACGAGCCTGAAAAGAACTGGAAATTCAGCGTCTCGGATGTCCACGAGCGGGGTTTCTGGAAGCAATACATGACCGCCTACGAGTCATGCATCAACGCCACCAGCACGCATCACTCACCCTGGCACATTGTTCCGGCCGACGACAAGGACGATGCAAGGTTGATTGTTTCCCAGATCGTCCTGGACGCGTTCAACGAACTCAAGATGGCCTACCCCGCGACAACCGCGAAACGGCGGCTGGAGCTGAAGTCGATCCGTAAATCGCTGGCAAAGTGACGATCTCACTGCGAGCAAAGGCCCAGTGGGGACCGGGGCTTCGACCATCGAGCGACACAAGTTTGCCATTCAAGCGTCATCACGCGCCGACAGCGCGCCAGTTACATCCAATTATCGTCAATGCAGGAGAACGGTATGCAGATTCAAATCAACACCGACCACAACATTGCGGGTCACGAGGCACTGAACTCGCATGTGACCGGGGTCGTGGGAAACGCACTCAGCCGATTCAGCAACCACATCACGCGAGTCGAAGTGCATCTCACTGACGAGAATGCAGACAAGGGCGGCGAGCGCGACAAGCGCTGCATGATGGAGGCGCGCATGGAACGGCATCAGCCGATTGCGGTAACCGAGCATGCCGCCAGCGTGGACCTGGCAGTCCATGGAGCGGTGCACAAGTTGACCAGACTCATCGAAAGCACGCTGGGGCGCGTTGCGCATTCGAGCGAGGGTTAGCCAAGTTCTGAACAAGTGGGCAAACCCGGTCTTGTGTTCTGGGCCGCTTCCACCTCGCCATGGACATGATCGGGCGACTGCAACAGACTCGCCACAAGTGCATCTGCCTCAAGCAATAAATCGACGACAGGTTGATCGAGCGCAAGCAGCACATCGAAGGGTTCGGTGAAGATATGCCGGGATTCCGCAACTGCAAATTGAAAGGATGAAATCGCTGTGGCGCTGCGACTGATCGAGATGGTGTTGCCCGAGAAGGATGGCGCGGAAGTCCAGGAGCTTCTCGGTGAGCACCACGTGCTCGAACACCAGCAGATCCGAGTGTCCGACGGGGAAGTGCTGCTGCGGATCCTGGTGGAGGCCGAACGCAGTGAGGCGGTGCTGGATGTTCTGGAGGAACGATTCGCCGGCAAGCAGGGCAACCGGGTGCTGGTGTTGCCGGTCGAAGCGACATTGCCGCGTGCCGAGCCGGAGTCGGAGTCAGATCCGGCAACAACACCCGGACAACCGCCTCACGCGGAAACACCGACGGGACGGATCGGCCGGGAGGAGTTGTACGAGGACATCAAGGATGCGGCCGAGTGTTCGCGCGTCTATCTGGCGATGGTTGCGTTGTCCACCATCGTTGCGGCCATCGGTCTGTACTACAACAGTGTGGCCATCATCATCGGGGCGATGGTAATTGCACCCTTGCTCGGGCCGAACATGGCGTTGGCGCTCGCCACGGCTCTGGGCGATTTGGCACTGCTTCGACGCGCGCTGCTGACGGCTCTGGCCGGTATTGCGGCGACGATGGTGTTGGCGGTGGTTATCGGCGTGCTGCTGCACATCAATCCGTCGACGCCGGAAATTGCGTCGCGCGATGGGGTGGGCATAGGCGACATCGCCGTGGCTTTGGCGTCCGGCGTGGCGGGGGCGCTGGCATTCACGACGGGCGTGTCGACTACGCTGATCGGGGTGATGGTGGCGGTTGCGTTGTTGCCGCCGCTGGTGGCGTTCGGTCTGCTGCTGGGCGGCGGCCATCTGGCACCGGCAATGGGTGCGTTATCCCTGTTCCTGATCAACCTGATCTGTGTGAACCTTGCCGGGGTGACGACGTTTCTGGTGCAGGGACTTCGCCCGGCTACCTGGTGGGAGAAAGATCGCGCGGCAAAATCCACGCGCATCGCCATCCTGCTCTGGGCAGTCCTGTTGGCCGCATTGATCGGCATGATTGTCTGGTTGAAGGAGGCATGAACGCGCCCGGACCGAACAATCCGTGAAATTCGAGCATCACTCACCCTGCGACGTCCGAACACCCGCGAATCATATTGGCCGCAATTTGTCGATTGAGGTCGGTCAGAACGACCGGAACCTGGGATGACATCATCGACAGGGGAAGACGGACATTCATGCCTGTCAATCAGACGCAGGCTTGCTCTGACAACAAATTCGGGATTGCGCGGGATCTGCGATGGGCTAGGAGCGTGGGCGGCAGAAACTTTGGATAGCGAAATTGTGTTATCGCGATAGGCTGCGTCTATCGAAGGGCGCGCATAGTGGTTCTATGTAAGCCCGCCGATAGGCGCAGCCTATCGATGAGAGCACGATTGCAGCCCGAAGCGTTCTGCCGCCCACGCTCCTAGGGCGCAATGTGCCTGTCCCATCCTGCCTGGCTCCAATCTGCAAACCTTCTGGATATCACTCCGTTTGCGTGGACTTGTTCAGCGCATCCTCAATCGCGCTCAGGCGGACATCCATTGTTCGACCTTGTTTCGGCTCGGAACACCGCCGGCGTGCACGACCTTGCCGTCGATGACGACGCCGGGCGTTGACATGACGCCGTATTCCATGATGTCGCGGGGCTCTTCGACCTTCTCCAGTTTTACCTGCACACCCTTGGCCTGCGCGATTTGTTCAATGAGCGCCACGGTCGACTTGCAGCTGGCACAGCCCGTACCCAGCACTTTGATGTCTTTCATGATGAAACTCCCAAGTTCGAGTTACAGAACGAAATTGAAAACATAGCCGACAACCAGGATGCCGGCGGTAACAACGCCGATGAAAGTCAAGATGAGACCTGATTTCAGCACCTTGCGCAGAATCACCATCTCGGGCAACGACAGCGCTATCACGCTCATCATGAAGGCCAGCACGGTGCCCAACGCCGCGCCCTTGGCAAGCAGCGCCTGCACAATCGGAATCACACCTGCCGCATTGGTGTACATCGGTACACCCATCAGCACGGCGACCGGCACCGACCACCAGGCATCCTTGCCCATGATGGACGCCATGAATTCTTGAGGCACCCAGCCGTGGATGGCGGCGCCGATGGCAATGCCACCAAGAACGTAAAGCCAGACCTTGCCCACAATTTCCCGAACGCTGGCGAAACCGGCATCGATACGGTCGGACAGCGACATGCGCAGATCCTCGGCAGTCGCCTGGATACGCGGCATATCGCGGACCCAGTCTTCAAGATATGCCTCCATCTTGAGCCGTCCAATGATCCATCCGGCGACGATAGCGACTGACAGGCCCATCCCGAGATAGAGCAGCGCGACTTTCCAGCCAAACATGCCGAACAGCAGTGTCAATGCCACCTCATTGACCATCGGCGCCGCAATGAGGAAGGAAAACGTGACGCCGAGGGGGACACCTGCCTGCACGAATCCAATGAACAGCGGCACGGCGGAACACGAACAAAACGGTGTGACCACGCCCAACGATGCCGCCATCACGTTAGCGACGCCTTCTGTGCGTCCGGCCAGCAGGACCCGTGTGCGTTCGGGCGTGAACCATGAATTGACCATCCCCATCACGAACACGATGCCGGTCAGCAACAGCAACACTTTGGGCGTGTCGTAGAAAAAGAACTGCAACGCGCCACCCAGATGGCTGCCACGATCCACCGGTATGAGGGCGACCAGTGCCTCGGAAAGCGGGAGCAGGGTTTCATACAGGCCGATCCACAGCGCAATCGCCAGCAGCAAGAACACACGCGGGTTGCGCTGCGGCCACCGCACAACCAATTCGTTCATGTCGTCTCCAAACCAAAGTGAGCGCTCGATGCCGGCCCAGTGCCAGCCATCACGCCACAGCCTTCGTAGGACCAACGTCGCTGAACACGGATGCAGACTGGATCTGCACTGACCGAAGTCTGCGCTTGTGGTGAGTTGCGAGGATTGACATGCATCAACCCTGGAGCTGGCGGGAAGCGCTCGCGCCCGCACTTTACGTGGCATGCAGCATCTTCGCGTGAGTTCCACACGTACAGTTGCCGTCAAACCCTCAAGCAGCAGTCGTACGCCCTGTCTGCAGTTCGTGTCCACCGACACGAGCTTCCGGCTTCGGCACTATGGACGTGCTGAACACGTGCGCACAGGAGATATCGATCTGTCTGCTCGCAGATCGAGGCGCGTCGGCGAAGACACACTGGCCCTCTTTCGAGCGCGTAGCATGGGTTGAGCGCAGCGATACCCATAGACAAGGGATGGGGGCCGCAATGGGATGCGGCACGATGTGCATAACCCATCCTGCCTGGCTCCGACTGGCAATGCGCGATTGGAACATGGCAGTCATCCTTCGAGCGACTTCGCAGCAATGGGATATGGTTCTTGATCAAAGGTCGTAATCAAGTGATCCCATTTTGATCATCGTTCGTTCGGAGCCCGGCAAGGGACCATCTGATTAACCCTGCGCAGATGGCATCCGCTCTGTCTGTTCGCAAGACAAGGCGCACTGGCGCAGGGTTAGTCAGAGGGCCCCGAGGCGTCGAAGTGCGGAAACAGGTGCAACTCGCAGAGTACGAAATTCCGGCAGCCTATTGCCCGTTTCGTCCTGACTGGAACGCGTGGTTAGCTTAGAAGCCGCTCGAACTGGCTGACCTTGACCTGCGCCGCGTCGGTCGTGAGCATGTAGCGCTCCTTGATCTTGTCGACCAGGTAGGCACGGTCGCCTTCACCGTAAGTTGACATCCTCGTAGGTGAGTCTGGAAAACTTCGACCGGAGCTTCCCCGACAACCGCGTCCACTGGCTTTTGATAACGTCGCGACTCATGAACCCTCTCCTTGGGAGTTGAGCGTCGAGCATGGACCCTATTTGGGGAAATAGCGAAGGAAATCGTTTGCAGGCCGCCACGGGCGTCGCGATCTGCCAAATGCGACGTGCTTTGGCCCGGTATGAAGTCCGTTGCGTAGCGGTACGGGCCTGGCGCGAAACGGCAAATAACGGGGTCGCGAACGTCAGTCCGTTGCCAGTGGGCTGTGTGCGCCAGCGTACCGACTGGACGACGACCAATGCGTACTCTGGCGCCATGTTCGAAAGCGCTGATGCAAGTCGTGAAATTCCTTGAGCTCACATTATGGTCAATTGGCGCGTTGCTGATTGCATCGTTCGTCGGCGTATTGGGTTGGCAGAAGTTCGAACGCGGACACGAAATCGCGGCGTTTGAGGCGGCGCAATTGAATCTGCCACTCCCTGTGCCAAGTCCACAAGAACTGCAGCCTTCGCTGAAATTATCGGTACCGCCCGCCCAGATCGTTGCTAACGGAACAGTGCGCGTCGCGTTGAGTCCGTCGAACGATGTGGCGATCGCGATCCTGCGCATTCCCGCCATCAAGCTGGTGGTGCCCGTCAACCGCGGCACAGGTCGCAGCGAGTTGCTGCGCGGCGCCGGTCTGGTCACAGGCAGCGCATTGCCGGGAAGCAACGGCAACGTTTCGATCGCAGCACACCGCGATAGCTACTTCCGCGGTCTGCGCAACATCAAGGCAGGCGATATCGTCGAGCTTGACTCGCTCGAGCACAAGAATCTGTACCGGGTAACCAACACAAAGATCGTCGAACCCACCGACGTAAACGTACTCGCCGATGTCGGCGAGCCTGTACTCACATTGATCACATGCTATCCGTTCTATTTCATCGGTAGCGCCCCGCAGCGCTTCATCGTGCGAGCGGTCGCGACCGACATTCGCAGGTAGACCCAAGGAGCTCCAAATGAAAAGTACCAGGAAAATTCAAATCTCGGCAACGATTCTCAGTTTGGCCATCGCGGGCGTCGTATTCGCCCAGCAGCCGACCAATTTCCCGGATGAACAGGTGCACAAGGCAAGTTGCACCGACTTCAACTGGAATGCAGACATGGCACGCGAGCATCCGCGCGTGGTCAAGGCGTGCCAGGAAGTGGTCGTCGTCAACGGGGTGAATTGGGCGCGCCTCGCGGCCAACTTCACGCGCGTCGATAACGACGGAACCGTCAACTTCAACATCCACGACCAGCACAATCGTTACGTCGAAGCGGTGACGATCGAGCCGAGGGCGGGGCAGGTTGCGTACATCAACGATCGCCCCACCGCGTTCGATCATCTGCACACGACCGACTCGATCAACCTGTACGTGCCTGAGGGCCAATACGGTTATGCGACAAGACCCGGCGTATCGGAGGACGAAGTAGCGATGGCTGCGCCAACACCGGCGACGCCGCCACCGCCTGCCGACGCGGACACGCAAACGGCGCTCGCGGACAACTCTGCGCCACCCGAAATGTTGCCGCAGACCGCAAGCGATATCCCGTTGCTTGCTCTCGGCGGGTTGCTCTCGTTGTTCGGCGGACTGGTGCTGACCCTGCGTCGCCTGGGTAGCTAAAACCACGTTACCCATCTGCGCACCTTGCTGCTTGCAGCAAGGTGTGCGGCATGGTCGGTTGGCAGCTGGAGAATCCGGCTGCCGACGCGTCCTGAACCGCGGTCCAATGCACGCCAGGTCTGGACGTCCAAGTCACAGCGAGCAGCGTGGCATCGTCGAATCGTCGCGTGCCATTACTGGGTTGCTCTGGCTACGCAAACGTCGCCTCGATTTCGTATTCGCGCCTATCTTTCGCCTTGCGTCCGGTCGGGTCGGGCTTTTGCCTCGTCCAGCAACTGGCGCATCTTTACGTACACCCCGTTGGTCCAGCCGAAGCCGATCACGTTGGCGGTGTAGCCGGCGGTAATGTTCACCTTGGCCGATCCGGTGACCATGTTGTACTTCTCGCGAATCGTGCCGTCGTCGGCCAGGCCGCGGTCGATGGTTGCGGTGAATTTTCGCGCGATGCGGCGGGCATCGGCGTGGAAGCCGTATTTGTCCAGTCCGGCCACGGCGAGCCAGTTGGTCGGTGCCCAGCCGTAGGGCGCATCCCATTGTGCGCCGGATACCTGGGTGCTGGTCATGAGGCCGCCCTTGCGCTCGAACAGTTTCAGGTTGGCATCGAGCGCTTTGGCCTGGTCTTTCGAGGCGGCGCCGGCCCACAGCGGATAGAACGTGGTAACGAACGGGTAATCGGAGGGTTTGCCTGTGACGAAGTCGTAGTCCATGTACATGCCCTTGTCGGCTTGCCACAGATATTTGTCCATCGCGCTGCGACGCGCGGATGCCGCAGAAGCCCAGCGTTGCGCATCGGCGCGCAGTCCGAGCCGGTCGGCGAGGTATTCAAGGTCAACCTCGTAGCGATAGAGCAGGGCGTTCAAGCCAACCGCGGCATAGTGATGCGTGGAGCCGTCGAACGGGCCGAAACGAAAACTCGTATCGAAACCGGATTCGCGCATGGCGCGATCGCCGCGGTAGAAACCGGCGCTGAGGCGATAGCCGTCGACCCAGGCGTCCGCACACACTTGGGATTTGCGCACATCGCAACTCACGCTGGCCAGGTGCGCGGCTCCTTCGGCGTCCGGGTGTCGGCTCGATTTGATCAGGTAGTCGCGCCGCTGCTGCGGATGCGCGATCAGCCACGTGATCGCGGCCTGCAGATAGCTTGCGTTGCCCATTTCCGGGACGGGTCCGCTGCCGCCATAATCGAAATAACGCGCCAGGCCGGTATCGCCGGCCCGATGATCGGGCGCGATCCACACGTCGTGATCGCGCACGGCCAGCGGATAGGCTTTTTGCAGCCATGCCTGTGCGGCGGCCTTGTCGGCGAAGCTGCGCGGGTCGTCGAAAACATCGCGAATCATTTCGCCGAGGAACGGTGGTTGCGACCGACTCAGGTACTGGGTGCGATTGCCGTTGAGCACCGCACCGTAGTGCGCGACTTCGAACAGGAAGTTCTCGACCATACCGCGCGCCAGCGTTTCGCGATGGTCGGCAAGCAGGCCGAGGGCGATGAAGTAGCTGTCCCAGCCGTACATTTCATTGAAAAATCCCCCCGGCACGACATACGGATGTGGCAGGTAAAGCAGTGCGCCGGCCGGAAACCGGTCGGAAGGCAATTGGCCAAGCCGGGTGATCCGCGCAGGCAGATGGCGCACGTCGACACGGCAGGTCTCCTGCAGCCGCGACACGTTTTCCGGGATCGGCACGTCGGCGGGCAAATACAGCACTGGCGAATGGTTGCGACCGCCATCGGCAAGCGTTTTGCAATCGTCCATCGAGCGCGTCAGCGTAGTCCATGCGTGATCGATGTAGGCGAGCGTATCCGGCGTTGCGGCCCGGCCCGAAACGCACAACGAAAGGCAGACCAGCAACGGCAAACGATGAAGTCTGAAACGCATAAGCAGGGCCTGTCCGAAATGAACATCCATCATCGACCCATCGCGCGCTCGCATGCAAGGAAGTCATGCGCAAACTGCCGCCCCCAACCAGACCTGAAGCATTGGTCAGGATGGCGGCGATCTCCTGAACGTCGGCTTGTGAAGCGTGCCATGCTGATCGCGTCTCAGCTGCAGCCCATGTGCTGGCCAACGCAGTCGCGGTATTGGCCGACGCGCGACGTTCAACGTGCAGTCGTGTAGTTTCGCGCTTCGTCATTTCACACGCCAATATCGCGCTTCGGCCAGTGTTTTCGAAGCAACCACTAGCCCACCATGCAAAAGGATTCGGCTATGCTCGCGAAATGATCGCGCGCATTCTCTTGTTTCTGATTTTGCTGTTGCCGGGCTTGACCTTCGCGGCCGAATCGCTCGCCGGATTGCAGGCGCGCGTTGAGGCGGTATCCGGACGCGATCGGGTCGATGCACTCAACGCGGTGGCGAAAGCCTATTGGGGGGTTTCGACGGATGAGTCGCTCGCCTACGCCGATCGCGCCCTGACGCTCGCAAGCCAATTGAACTATGCCGCAGGCGAAGCAGCGGCGTTGCGCAACGAGGGGATTGGCTACTGGTATCGCGAACAGTATCAACGCGCACTGGACAAGGTGCTCCAGGCACAACGGATTTACGAAAGACTGGGTGACAAGTCGGGCATTGCAGGCTGCCTGAGCACGACAGGGACCATTTATCTGAATCTGGACCGGTTCGACAACGCGCTGGCAGCCTATCGGCGCGCGCTCGACCTGGCCGAACAGACCGGCGACAGCAACCGCATCGGTATCGTGTTGAGCAATCTGGGAACCACGTCGCTGGGGCTCAAGCAACCCGAACAGGCACTGGGCTATTTCCAACGCGCACTGGCGATACTCGAGCGCGACGGATCACAACTGGATGTGCTGACGGCGCTGGCGAATATCGGCGGAGCCCAGCGCCGCCTCAAACGCTACGACGAGGCATTGAAGGTCGATCTGCGTATCGTCGCCCTGGCCGAAAAAGCCGGATCCAAGGTGCGCCTCGCCGATGCGCTGTCGGATACCGGCCAGATTCTCACCTTGCTCAAGCGGTACGGCGAAGCCGAGCCGTACTTGAAGCGCGCAGTCGACATTGCCCATGCGGCCGGACTCAAACGCAACGAGCGTGAAGCCGAGCTCGAACTGGTCAAGCTGTACGAGGCGCAAGGCGATCTGCGCGAAGCGCTGAAGTATTTTCATCGTGAGGATGTCCTGCGCGATGCGATCTTCAGTGAAGAAAGCGCGCGCGCCACCGCGGAGCTGCAACAAAAATACGAAAGCGACAAGAAGGAGCGCGAGTTGCATGCACGGCAACTGGAACTGACGGCGCAGCGCAACTCGCGCAATTTCTTCATAGCTCTTTCGTTGCTCGTATGTGTCATCGCGGCGGCCAATTACGGGCGCTTCCGCAGCAAGAAGCGCGAAGCGAAATTGCTTGACCGCCTTGCCCGTACCGATGCGCTTACCGGATTGTTGAACCGGCGCGCCGTGATGGAATCGCTGGTGCGCGAGCAACACCGCCTGACGCGTTCAGAGTCGTCGTTTTCCCTGATGCTGGCCGACATCGATCACTTCAAGCAGGTGAACGACCGATTTGGTCATGACGTTGGCGACGAAGTACTGGTGAAGGTTGCCACGGCGTTGCGCTCTTCGGCACGCAGCATCGACGAAGTTGCACGCTGGGGTGGCGAGGAATTTCTGGTGCTGATGCCGGACTGCGCGCTCGAACAGGCCGTCGAAATCGGCGAGCGCATGCGCGGGCGATTGCACGAATTGTCGATATCCGCACACGGCAAGCCGTTGCCAATCACTGCCAGTTTCGGCGTCAGCACGCCGCAATCGGGGAATCCGTCGAAGAAGCGATTCGGCGGGCCGATCAGGCGTTGTATCGCAGCAAGCAGGAGGGACGCGACCGCGTGTCTGCGTCGCGTGACCCGGGCAACGAAGCCCACGATTGAATCCGGCTCGTCAGCCGTCCGGATCGTTTTTATCCGCCCGCGCCGTAAACGCAACATGCCGAAGGGGCGCCACCACGCCTGCTGCAACGTAGGTGCTTGAACGCGATTACCACCTCGTGCCGTGCCGCACAGCATTCGTCGCAAATTCCCAGAATTTCATGTCGCCGTACTCCCAGCGCCACGGCGCGCCGGTGTTGCCGAGCACGAAAGCGACCAGATGCGGGAACGCAGCTTCCGCGCGCACGTCGTTGGAAAGGATCACCACGCAGCGCTGTGTTCGTTCGATGCACACGAGCGTGTTGCCGGTCGACTCGTTATGGCCGCCTTTCATGAAGCCGGGCCCCTGGGGGCCGTCGAACGTGACCACGCCCAGCCCGGCGGCAAGATCGACGCGACGGCGGTTTTCCGGCAGCGGCGTTTGCAACGTCGGGAACTGGGTCGCGCTGGTGATCGGCAACTGCGGTTTGAACATTTGCAAGTGCGATTTCGTCGACAAGCCGTCGCCGCGTATCAGGCCTGCCGTGAATCGGGCGATGTCCGCAATGGTCGTATCCATGGATCCGGCAGCGCGCACATGGCTGCGTGCGTCATGCGCAACCGTGCCACCGTCGATATTCCAGCCATCGGCGAGGTTTTTTGCAAAATCGGCGCGCCACCGCATGCTCGTTCGTTTCATGTCGAATCGGTCGAACACGCGCCGTTGCATCAACGCGCCTACGTCAAGGCCGAGCCCGCGTTCGATGACGAATTGCAGAAGGATCACGCCGGCGCCGGAATAGGAATAGCGGGATCCCGGATCAAAATGGATCCGCAGCTTGCCATCCGGTTCAAGAAAGGCGAAGTTGGCAAAGCCGGTGCTGTGCGTGAGTACGTTGCGTGCGGTGATCTTGCGCCAGCGCGTATCGCCGGCCAGATCGGCCCAGGGAGCATAGTGCGCCGTGTTGCGATAGTCCGGCAGCGGACGATCCAGATAGTCCGCCAGCGGGCGGTCCAACAACAGTTTTCCCTCATCGACCAGTTGCATGACCATGTAGGCGAACACCGCCTTGGTCAGCGAGGCGCCGTACATGACGGTGTCGGTTTGCAGCGGTTGCCCGGCAGCGTTGCGCGCGCCGTAACTGCGCACCTGGACCACCTTGCCGGCATCGACAACGGCGATGGCCAATCCGCGTGCGTGGGTTGCGGTCATGGCCTTGGCGATTTCGCCGTCCAGGCGTGCCGCTGAATGGGTTTTTGCCGCCACCGGCATGGAAATGACCGTCATCAGCAGCAGGATTGCGGCGCGCGTCGCGCGACGCAGATTGGGCGTGCAGTGAGCGGCATTTGTCTTCGCGACCGCCTCAATGACTATCGACATGGCAATTCCTCCTCGGGTTCGCGTCCCTTGACGCACCAGCGCCGGAAAACTTACGCGACCGCTATCGATCGTCGAATGTAAGAAATGCGGCCCCGATTCGTCTCACCGGTACGCTTGCGCATCAGGAGCCAACGATGTCATGTTTTGAACCAGTCCCATGGAGCACCGAAGTGAATGAACCCATGCTGGCAGACAGCCCGGAAACACTGGCCAGACAATACGGGCGCAAGGTCTTCATGGCTGCCTATCGCGTGCTCGGCAATGCGGCGCAAGCCGAAGACGTGCAGCAGGACGTATTCCTGCGATTGGTCGAAGCGCAACCCAGCGGCGTCGATTCCTGGGTAGCCTATCTGACCGCGTCGGCGGTACGCAGCGCGATTGACCTGCTGCGTCGGCATCGACGATGGGGCAGGGTAATGGCGTTATGGCGCATCGATCATGCCGAGGCGGCCGAATCCGCCGAGCACTCCGGCATCAATCACGAACGCACGCAGCGCCTTCGCAACGCGCTCGCGCGCTTGCCGCGACGCGAGGCGCAGTGCTTCGGACTGCGTTACCTGCAGGGAATGGAGATCGAAGATATCGCACGAACGCTCGGGCTGAGCGGCAACAACATCAATGTCATTCTGCATCGTGCGCGCAAACGGCTGGAAGCGTTGTTGCACGAAACCGAGGAGGAGATTTCTCATGACTGATCGATTCGACCACGAACTTTCCGCTCCACTCGCCGCCACAGTACGCGGCATGGATCATGTCCCGTCCGATGCCGCCGATGCGGCCCAGCAACGGTTGCTCGCACGGCTGCAAATGGCGCATCGGCCGCGACGTACGCCGGTTCGCTGGATAGTGGCCGGCGCCAGCGTAGCCCTGGTGGTACTGGTGATGATTCTTGTGCCGGCGCCGCGAAGTGGCGATGCCTTCGCCGCCGTGGTCAATCACTTCCGTAGCTTCAAGACGCTGAGCATGACCGTGGCGCAACGCATCGGCGAGCGCACGCTGCAGACCTCGCATACGGTTGTCAATGCGAAAGGTGTCTTGCGTACCGATATTGGTGACCATCTCAGTGTGATCGTCGATCCGACCAAGGGGCGGGTTTTGACGTTGCTGCACGACGAGAAAAAAGCGACGCTGAGTGCAATTCCCAAGAGCAGCGATGCGCGCGCCGACTCGCTGCAGTGGCTCGAGGACTTGCGCCACTTCAAGGGCGAAGCGACAGCGCTGCCTGAGCCACGCATGATCCGTGGCCAGTTGGCGCATGGCTGGAAATTGAAGGTGCACGGCGTGGGCATGGAAATCTGGGCTGACGCCAGCGGTTTGCCATTGACGATGCGCCAGACCAATGGTGTTGGTCTTGAAATCAACTATCGCTTCGAGTTCGACCCTGCCCTGACGCCGGGCGAGCTGAGCAGCGATGTGCCGACCGGTTATGAGCTGGTGAAGCCGGACACTGATTGACCAGCGCAGAACAGGAACATTCGTCAGGCCGGGCGGCAAGCGGCATTACCTTGTCCGTTCGCGTCGCATGCTGAGGCAATCGATCAGTGCCGATTATCTGGAGTCTTTTCGCCCAAGGTCGCGTGGGCAGCGAACGAGTCGCACGAATGCAAAGGCGGCGAGGCGGCGCTCCCCGTCGTGACGACTGTCTGGCGACGCCATCGTCGGGATGCGCCGTGCCTGCGACCGTCCCTTTCGCGATCGGTCAGAGTCGCGGCGTCCGCCTTGCCGGCCCAGGCCGCAAATCCATCCGGTTCTTGCGAGGAGTCTGAAGCATGACTTCCGGCCCATCCGCTAGTATTAACTAAACACTATAGTTGACTTGTCTATATAAAGAGGTCATGCACAGCGTGGACGATACCGACAGTCATCTGAGGAAATTCCACAAGGAGCTTTCCGCGGGGATTGTTTCGCTGGTGCTTCTGGGTGTGCTTGCACGCACACGCACGCCAATGTACGGCTACCAGATCGTCAAGCGTCTGGAAGCCACCGGTGAAGGTGCGCTCAGCGGCAAGCAGAGTGCGTTGTATCCGGTACTGCGCAATCTCGCCGCCGCCGGTTTGCTCGACAGCGAAGTCGAGCCGTCCATCACCGGTCCGCCGCGCCGCTATTACCGAATCACGTCGCTCGGCAGGCGAGTGCTGCGCGAGTGGAGCCTGAATTGGATCGCCACGCGCGATTTCGTCGATACCATCCTGGAGGATTGAACATGAGCGCGCCACGCACGATTGCCGAATATCTGGAGCAGTTGCGCTCGGCACTGAAAGGCGCCGACACGGCGTTGATTCAGGATGCCTTGTACGACGCCGAGGAACACCTGCGCAGCGAAATGCACGAGAACCGCGGCATTGCCGAGGCGGAATTGCTTGCGAAGATCTGCGCCAGCTACGGTGCGCCCGAGGAAGTCGCCGAGATCTACGTGGACAAGGAAGTGATCGTGCGCCAGGCACTGCGCGCGCCGCCACCGGCGCGACGTCGCACGGCGCTCGGCAGATTTTTTGCGGTTGGCGCCGATCCCCGTGCGTATTCGGCGCTGTTTTACATGCTCCTGTCGCTTGCCACCGGTATCGTCTACTTCACGTGGACCGTCGTCGGCTTGTCGCTGTCGCTGAGTCTGTCGATCCTCATTTTCGGCATCGTCGTTGCAGTAATGTTTTTCGGCACGACGCGGGTGTTGTCTCTCGTGGAAGGCCGTATCGTCGAGGTGATGCTCGGCGAACGCATGCCGCGCCGACCGGTGTTTGCCGAATCGGATCTGCCGTTGCGTTCGAGAATCTGGCGCATGTTCACGGATCCACGCACGTGGTCCACGCTGTTGTATTTCGTGCTCATGTTGCCGCTGGGTATTTTCTATTTCACGGTAGCGGTCGTCGGCATCGCGCTTTCGTTGTCCTTCACCTTCGTGCCGCTTGTGCATCTGGGCTGGATGCTCGGGATCGTGCGAATCGACTGGGCCAATCACGTTCGGATCAACGACACGTTGACGCTGCCGTGGCAACTTGCCGATCCGTTGTTGTTCGTGCTTGGTATCGGTTTGCTGTTCGTCGTGCTACATCTGGCGCGCGGCATCGGCAAATTCCAGGGCGCGTTGGCAAAGGCATTGTTGGTGAAATAAGCAGGCCATAGCCGACGGCCGCGCGGCGTGCCCGCAAGGCAGGATTCGCGGGTCAGAGTCTCGTTGCCCGACCAAGGCAGATGTTGAATCGGTTCTTGCCCGAGAGATCGCACGCGCCAGATGTGCGGCGCTCGGGTTACTGCCCGTCAGCCGAATAGGGTTGCTCTTTCGTATGGTGTCGCTGTAGCGGTGCCGCCTCCGTTTTGCGACATCCGGCCCTGCAGTCGACATCCAGCCTTGATGTAGCGAGAGATTGCCCGGTTTACTCCGGGCTGACGGGCTGTTATGCTTTAATGTAATAACGCGCTAGTACATTAGTTTATGAAGCATCGCTTTCTGCAGCCCGAATTGCCCACACAGGACCCAATAGATGGCTTGTGCCAGGCGTTGCTTTCGCTCGACCGCATCGATCAGATGCGCGCCTTCCTGCGCGACCTGTGCACGCCGGCGGAACTGGAAGCGCTTGCCGATCGCTGGCGGGTTGTCCCGTATCTGCTGCAGGGCATGGCCTACCGCGAGATTCACGATCGCACCTCGGTCAGTGTGACGACGATTGGACGCGTGGCACGCTTTCTCAGTCAGGGTAACGGGGGCTATCACGCAGCGATTGCGCACCACGCGCTGACCGCGCCTGCGCAGCGCAAGGCGAAATCCACGCCGCGGGCGACCTCGACACGACGGGTGAGGCCATGAGCGAAGTCGCTACGCGCGAACGCCTGCGCATCGCCGTGCAAAAGTCCGGCCGTCTGGGCGACCCTGCGAGGGATCTGCTTGCCCGTTGCGGCCTGAAATTCCGTCAGAGTCGCGACAAGTTGTTCTGCTTTGGAGAAAGCCTGCCGATCGACCTGTTGCTGGTGCGCGACGACGACATGCCCGGTTTGATTGCCGGAGGCGTCTGCGATCTGGCCATCGTCGGGCGCAACGTGTTGCAGGAATTTGCCCTTGGACGCGGTGGGCAGTCGCCGTTCAGCGAATTGCGCGCGCTGGGATTTGGCGGCTGCCGCCTGTCGATCGCGTTGCCGCAAGAGATTTCCTGGAGCGGCGCAGAACAACTGGCGGGCCAGCGTATCGCCACAAGTTATCCGCGTCTGCTGGGCGACTGGCTGCGCCGCAATCACGTTGCAGCGCAGATCGTCGAGTTGTCTGGCTCGGTGGAGATTGCGCCGCGACTGGGTACGGCGGACATCATCTGCGACCTGGTTTCCAGTGGTGCCACGCTCGCGGCCAATCAACTCATCGAGGTAGCCACGGTCATGACCAGCGAGGCGGTTCTGGCCGGCAGCGCGGCGACTCCCGTCGACGAGCGTGGAGACTTGCTCGAAATGCTTTTGCGCAGGCTCGATGGCGTGCTCAATGTGCGCGAATCCCGGTTGATCATGTTGCAGGCGCCGCGTGCGGCACTGGCCGATATTGCCGACCTGCTTCCCGGAAGGCCGCGACCGACGGTGACCTCGATTGAAGGCAGTCCCGATCAGATTTCGGTACATGCCGTATGCAGCGGACAGATCGGTTGGTCCGATCTTGAAGCTATGCGCAGCGTCGGTGCGCACGCGATGCTGGTATTGCCGGTTGAGAAAATGCTGTCGTGAATACGGCCATCGAAAAAAACCTCGCCGTTGAAGTGCCGATTGCGCAGGTGCTCGACTGGAATGCGCTATCGGACGAACAACGCGTGGCCGCATTGAGCCGCCCGCATCCGGCATCGGCGCCGGACTCTTCGACAACGGTCGCGGAAATCATTGCCGATGTGCGCCATCGCGGCGATCGCGCGTTGCGCGACATCACGTTGCGGCTGGATGGCGCCGTGCTGGATGCGTTCGAGGTTTCCGCAGCGGAGTTCAGCACCGCCGAAGCGGCGTTGACCGGAAAGCTGAAAACGGCGATCGCGGCGGCAGCAGCGCGTATCGAGACGTTTCATCGTGCGGGCATGACGCAATCGGTGCGCGTGGAAACCGCGCCCGGCGTGATCTGCGAGCGGGTGCCGCGGGCGATTCGGCGGGTCGGGTTGTACGTTCCTGCCGGAACCGCTCCACTGCCGTCGACGGCGTTGATGCTGGGTATCCCCGCGCGACTTGCGCAATGCCCCGAGACGATTCTGTGCACGCCGCCGCGTCGCGATGGCAGCGTTGACGCAGCCGTGCTGTATGCCGCGCGCCTGTGCGGCGTGACGCGCGTGTTCAAGCTCGGTGGCGCCCAAGCCATTGCGGCCATGGCCGCGGGTACCGCGAGCGTACCGGCTTGCGACAAGTTGTTCGGTCCGGGCAATGCCTGGGTCACCGAAGCCAAGCGCCAGGTTTGCGCGCAGCCCGCCGGCCCGGCGATCGACATGCCCGCAGGACCGTCCGAAGTGCTGGTGATTGCCGACGCGCAGGCGAATCCGGTATTCGTCGCGGCAGACCTGCTGGCCCAGGCCGAGCACGGAGCGGATTCGCAGGTGTTGCTGCTCAGCGACGACGATGCCCTGATCGCTGCCGTATTGGCGCAGCTCGAACGCCAGTTGCGCGATCTTCCGCGCGCGGCGACGGCACGCCGGGCCCTGTCCAACAGTCGTCTGATTCGGGTTGCCTCATTGGTCCAGGCCGTGGCGGTGAGCAACGACTATGCACCCGAACATCTGATCGTCAACGTCTGCGAGCCGCGCAAGCTGCTTGCGTCGATCAGCAATGCCGGATCGGTTTTTCTGGGCGCGTGGTCGCCCGAATCCGTCGGCGACTACTGCAGTGGAACCAATCACGTGCTGCCGACTTATGGTCATGCGCGCGCACTGAGTGGCTTGTCCGTGGCCAGCTTCCAGAAGCAGATCACGGTACAGGAATTGTCCGCGGCGGGGCTTCTCGACATCGGTCCGTGCGCGGTAACCATGGCTGAAGCCGAAGGCCTGCAAGCCCACGCCTGCGCAATCACGTTGCGTCTGGCGTTCGCGCGGGAGGCGACATGAGCATTCTCGATCTGGCCCGTCCCGAGTTGCTGGCGCTTGCGCCGTATTCGTCTGCACGCATGGAAGCGGCGCGCGCCACGGTCATGCTCAACGCCAATGAGTCGCCATGGTCGCCGCCGGGCGATGAAGGCCGTGCCCTCAACCGTTATCCGGATCCGCAACCGCTGCAGTTGATCGAGCGCCTCGCCCAGGTTTACGAAGTCAGTCCGAGGCAGGTCCTGGTGGGTCGCGGCAGCGACGAGGCCATCGATCTTCTCGTGCGCGGATTTTGCCGACCCGGGTGCGACGCCCTCGCGAATTGTCCGCCGACCTTCGGCATGTATTCCGTATGCGCAGGAATCCAGGGCGCACAAGTGCTGGCGATTCCGTTGACCGTCGATTTCGGTGTCGATGTCGATGCGGTATTGAACGCAGTGACGCCGACAACCAAGCTGCTGGTGCTGTGCACGCCGAACAACCCGACCGGCGGCACGGTGCGGCTTGTCGATATCGAGCGTCTCGCGTCCGCGTTGACGGGCCGCTGTCTGGTCGTGGTGGACGAAGCCTATATCGAATTTTCCGATGCGGTCAGCGCGTCGACGCTGCTCGCCGCCTACGAAAACCTTGCTGTGCTGCGCACGTTGTCCAAAGCGTGGGCGCTGGCCGGGGTGCGCATCGGCGCGTTGCTGGCGGATCCGAAAATCGTCGATTTCCTGTGGCGGATCATGCCGCCGTATCCGCTGCCGACGCCAAGCATTGTCGCGGCATTGGCTGCACTGGATGACGACGGGCAGGAGCTGATGCGCCGCCGTGTCGTGATCACGCGCAGCGAGCGCGCGCGCATCGCCGAGGCCCTGCTGCAAATCTCGAACGTGCGCTGCGTTTTGCGCTCACAAGCGAATTTTCTTGCGGTCCAGTTCGATGACGCCGCCGCCGTGTATCGCAAATTGCTCGCTCGCGGCATCGTCGTGCGCAATCTGTCTGCATATCCACGGCTTGAGGGGTTCTTGCGCGTCAGCATCGGAACGCCGCAGGAAAACACGCAATTCCTGCATGCGCTGGGCGCGCGTGCGGAGGCCGCATGACACGCAAGTTTCTATTCGTCGATCGCGACGGGTGCCTGATCGAGGAACCGGCCGACGAGCAGGTCGACTCACTTGAAAAAGTTGCCTTGTTGCCGGACGTGATCCCCGCATTGCGGCGCTGCATCTCCGCCGGTTTCGAACTGGTCATGGTGACGAATCAGGATGGACTCGGCACGCCGAGTTTTCCGCAAGCGGATTTCGACGCTCCGCAGGGATTTCTGTTGCGCTTGCTCCGCTCGCAGGGCATCACATTCGCCGAAGTGCTGATCGATCGAAGCCATGCGCACGAGCAACGCGATACCCGCAAACCCGGAACCGGCATGGTTCGCCATTATCTGGGCGACGATGGCTGGAGTCGCAGCCAGTCGGCAATGATTGGCGATCGCGACACCGACATGCAATTCGCCGCCAACCTGGGCGTGCGCGGTCTGCGTGTGGGTGGGGAAAACATGAATTGGAACGAGGTGGCGCATGTACTTTGCGATGTGCCGCGAATAGCCGAAATCCGGCGAAACACGAAGGAGACGCAAATTCGCGTTCGCGTGGATCTGGATGGCACAGGCGAACCGCAGGCGACAACGGGCATCGGCTATTTCGATCACATGCTCGAACAACTCGGCAAGCACGGCGGTTTTGGCTTGCAGATCGACTGCAAGGGCGACCTGCATGTCGACGAACATCATACCGTCGAAGACTGCGCGCTGGCGTTGGGTCAAGCGCTGCGGCAGGCGCTGGGCGCCAAGCGCGGTATCGGCCGTTACGGATTCACCTTGCCGATGGACGAGTCGCTGGCGTCGGCAGCACTGGACTTGAGCGGGCGTCCATTTTTTGTGCTGGACGGAAATTTCCCGCGCGAACGCGTGGGTGAACTGTCGACCGAAATGGTCGCGCATTTCTTCCGCTCGTTGTGCGAAACCCTTGGCGCGAATCTGCATTTGAATGTGCGCGGCGAGAATGCGCACCACATGGTCGAAGCAAGTTTCAAGGTTTTCGCCCGCTGTCTGCGTCAGGCTATCGCGCGCGACGGCAATGCGTTGCCCAGCACGAAAGGATCGCTATGAGCAATGTTGTGCTGGTCGACGCCGGCGGCACCAATATCGGTTCGGTCCGTTACGCATTGCAGCGCCTTGGCGTTGATGCGGTGATGAGCGACGACATTGGACAGATCCGGACAGCCAGCCACGTGATATTGCCCGGCGTCGGCGCGGCCCAACCCGGAATGCAGCGTCTGCGCGAACGCGGTCTGGTCGACGTTATCCGTTCGTTGACGCAGCCGGTTCTTGGTGTTTGTCTGGGCATGCAGTTGCTGTTCGAGCACTCCGAAGAGGACGATACGCAATGCCTTGGCATCATTCCCGGACAAGTGCGAAAACTCCAGGCGAAGCCGACCGTACGCGTCCCGCACATGGGCTGGAATCGGCTACGCGCAGAGCGCAAAGGCGCGCTTGCAGGGTTGATCGATTCGAGTGCGTGGACCTACTTCGTTCACAGTTATGCCGCCAGCATTTCCGAATACACGATTGCAAGCGTCGAGCACGGCGAGCGATTTGCGGCGATCGTGCGCAAGGACAACTTCTTCGGCATGCAATTTCATCCCGAGCGTTCTGCTGCCTGTGGCGCACGCCTGCTGCAAGAGTTTTTGCGGCAATGAGTTTTACCGTGATCCCCGCCATCGATCTGCGCGGCGGTCGTGTCGTGCGCTTGCGCCAGGGCGATTTCTCACAGCAGACGACCTACGAACACAACCCATCGGCACTGGCCGTCGAGTACGCTACAGCCGGAGTGCAATGGTTGCACGTCGTGGACCTCGATGGCGCGCGTAGCGGGAGCATGGAAAATTTATCGTGCATCTGCGCAATGGCGAAATGCGGTTTGCGCATTCAGGCGGGCGGCGGCGTGCGTGGTGAAGACAGTCTGCAACGATTGTTCGACGCGGGTGTCGAGCGCGTTGTCGTCGGCAGCCTTGCAGTGCGCGATCCTGATTGCGTGATCGGTTGGTTGCGACGCTACGGGACGCAGCGCCTGACCATCGGGCTGGATGCCCGTTTTCGCCATGGTGCCTGGCATCTGGCAAGTGCCGGGTGGACCGAAGATGCCGATAGCCTGCTGGATGTTCTTGCCTCGCGCTTCTGCGCCGCCGATGCGCTGCATCTGCTGTGCACGGACATTGATCGCGACGGCATGTTGTCCGGGCCAAACATCCGGCTTTACAAGCATTTGCACGAAATGGTTCCGAACGTTTCCATCCAGGCGTCCGGCGGTGTACGCGATCTGGCGGATATCCGCGCGGCGCGCGATTCGGGTGCGTCGGCCGTCATTCTCGGGCGTGCGCTTCTGGAGCGACGTTTCAGCGTCGAGGAAGCACTGGCGTGCTGAGCAGGCGGATCATCGCCTGTCTGGACGTGCGCGATGGGCAGGTCGTCAAAGGCGTGCGCTTTCGCGATCACGTCGTCATGGGCGGCATCGTCGAACTTACGTTGCGTTACCGCGATGCCGGTGTCGATGAACTGGTGTTCTACGACATCGCGGCAAGCCCGCAACAACGTCGCGTCGACGCGAGCTGGGTCGAACGCGTCGCGCGTGAAATCGACATTCCGTTCTGCGTTGCCGGCGGCATTCGCAGCGTCGAAGCTGCGCGCACTGTGTTGAATGCCGGAGCCGACAAGATTTCGATCAACTCTCCGGCGCTGGAACGTCCGCAATTGATCGACGAACTGGCTGCCGCATTTGGCGTGCAATGTGTCGTCGTCGGTATCGACAGCCTGCGCGACGACGACGGACAGTGGCACGTGCGTCAATACGGCGGCGATCCGGACAAGACGCAGGCGCTGCCGCGGCGCACACTCGACTGGATCGACGAAGTGCAAGACCGTGGCGCTGGCGAGATCGTGCTCAATTGCATGGGCAGCGACGGCGTGCGCGACGGCTACGACATCGAGCAATTGAGCGCTGCACGAGTACGTTGCCGCGTGCCGATGGTTGCCTCCGGCGGCGCAGGTTCGCACAGTCATTTTGTCGACGTGTTCGCGCAAGCCGATGTCGATGCAGCGCTGGCGGCCAGCGTATTTCATTCCGGCGCGATTGCGATTCCGGATCTGAAACACCAACTGCATGCAGCCGGAATCGAGGTGCGAATATGACTATCGACCCTGAATCGATCAATTGGGCGAAAGGTGACGGCCTCATTCCGGCAGTCGTGCAGCACGCGCGCGATGGTCGCATGCTCATGCTTGGCTACATGAATCGCGAGGCGCTCGCCCAGACGCAACAAACCGGAAACGTCACTTTCTTCAGCCGCAGTCGTCAGCGTTTGTGGAGCAAAGGCGAAACATCGGGGAATCGCCTGGTTGTGAATTCGATCCATATCGACTGCGATGCCGATACGCTGCTGGTGGTAGCCGACCCGGCGGGGCCGGTGTGCCACCGCGGTACGGCCACCTGTTTCGACGATGCGGCCGCACCAGCATTGCTATTTCTGGGCCGGCTCGACGCGCTCATCGAGCAACGCGAGCGCGAAAGGCCGGCGAACAGCTATACGACGAAGTTGTTCGAGAGTGGCGTGCGTGCGATTGCGCAAAAGGTCGGCGAGGAAGGCGTCGAAACCGCCCTGGCCGGTGTAGTGCAGGACGATGCGGCGTTGCTGGGCGAAGCAGCAGACTTGATCTTCCACCTCCAGGTATTGCTGCGCGCGCGCGGATTGTCGCTGGGCGATGTTGCTGCAAAGCTTGCGCAGCGACATTGAAGGAATCGCAGGCGGCGAGTCCGGTTCATTTGAGAATCGCCGTCAACAAAACGATCAGCACGATGCCGAATACCCCGAGCAACAGCGAGAACAGCGCCCCCACATACATCCCGTTGTGCACTTCGGTGTCGCGGCTTCGTCGAAATGCCAGCGCAAAGTGCAGATAGCGCACGCCCGCGGCAAACGTCATTATGACTCCCATGCCGATCAGGATCGAACCGCCCCATGTCGACAGGATCCTGGGATAGATCGCGCCTGTCGAGTCCACAGGCAAGCTGTGCAGGATCAGCCCGAAACGGTCGATGACGAAGCCGAGCGCCATCAGCGAAAGTGCGGTGCGAATCCAGGATGTCAGGTTGCGCTCTGCTGCCAGGTAGACCATGCGCCTGGTCAATTCCAGTGTCTCGTCGTCATGATTCATGGTGTTTCCTTGGTCGGCAAACAAGCGAACGTTATGTCGGTTTTTCGTTGCGATGCAAGTTCGGGCAGCTGCGTGGCGAAGAATCGCGTCGACGCGCTTGACGCCGGATAGGGGGCGGATCAATCTTGAAGCGCTTGCCGGATTGAGAGTGCCATGCAGAGCGACGTTGGCGACAAGCTCGATTTGCGCGAGGCCACCGATCTTGCGCTGGTCAACGAAGTGGCGCGCATCGCGTTGCGTCACAAGGGCCTGCGGCAGACGCTGCAGGCAATCGTGCAGGCAGTCAAGCGGCATCTTGGATGTGAGGGCGTTGCCTGCGCGACGGTGGATATGCGCGGGCACACGTATTTCTGCGAAGCGCTTGAAAGCGAATTGCCGGGACAGATGCATATCGACGAAGGCCGGGAGCTGGGCGGTGGCGTGATCGGCGAAGTCGTCGCTGCCGGCCACACGGTGAATGTCGCGGACACCAGCAAGCGAGCCAACTACGTCGAAACACTCGTGGGCGCACGTTCCGAGTTGTGCGTGCCGGTATTGCACAGAGGCGAGGTCATCGCGGTCATCGATGCCGAAAGCACGCAAATCGACGCTTTCGCCGGCCGGCAGTTGCTGCTTGAAACCGTGGCGGACCAGATTGCCGGCGCGATCGTGGCGGCAAGAATGACGCTCGAATTGCGGCAACGCATCGATTTGTTGCAGATGATGAGTCAGTTGCTGCGGGCGGCGGTGGATGCGGGATCGCTGGATGCCGCGCTGCAACGTATCACCGCCTACGTGCACAAGCGCTTCAACCTTGAGCTCTGCGCGCTGATGCTGGTTGACGAGACCGGCGAGCGGTTGCTGCTCAAGGCCGAGACCGGCAATTCGATACTGATCGAGGATTCGGTGCCGGAATGGCCGACCAGAATGGGCGTGAACGGGCGTGCATTTCGCACCGGGGTCGCCCAATTCGTTCCCAATGTCGGCATCGACCCGGATTACGTGATGGGCAATCCGTCAGTGCGTTGCGAATACGTCGTGCCGATCCGCTTTCGCCAGCGTTTGTTGGGCTTGATCGACATGGAAAGTGCAAGTCTCGATTCGTTCAGCGATGAAAACCGCGGCATGCTCGACGCGCTTGCGGCGCAGGTCGCTGGAGCGATCCATTTGACGGCGACGAATCAACGTTTGTCGGAAATCAACGAAGAGGTGGCGGAAAAGTCCGCGGCCCTGGAGCGGGCGAACGCGCAATTGCGCCAGGCCAACGAAAGCCTGGTGCGATTGTCGTTCCTGGACGGCTTGACCGGAATCGCCAATCGCAGACGTTTCGACCAGGCGCTACGCAGCGAATGGCGGCGCGCCAGACGCGGACAAGCTGAACTATCCCTGCTGCTGCTTGATATCGACGATTTCAAGAATTACAACGATGGTTACGGTCACCTGGCCGGCGACGATTGTCTGCGGCGGATCGCGGCCGCGCTGAATGCGCAGATCAAGCGGTCCGGCGACTTGCTGGCCCGCTACGGCGGGGAGGAATTTTCGGTATTGCTTCCCAACTCCGGAGTCGAGCATGCGATGGCCGTCGCCATGCGGTTGCGCGAAGTCGTGTCGGGATTGGCGATTGTCCATCGCTTCGCCCGTGCCAGCGAGCATGTGACGATCAGTGTGGGTGTCGCCGTGTTGACCCCGGATATGCACATTGTTCCTTCGGATTTCGTGCGCCGTGCGGATCGCGCGCTGTATACCGCGAAGGCGGAGGGACGAAATCGTGTGGTCCTGGCGGGCGCCTTGCAGTCTGCGGAAGCGCAGCCTGATCCACCCGCGCGCGTTTGGGATTCCGACTGACGGATTGGCGTGCGCCGCTACTTCTTTTTCGATGCTTCTGCGGCTGTGGTTTCCGCTTTCGAATCTGCCTTGAAGGGTATCGGCGGTCCCAGTGGTACGTCGCGGCGCCATGCGGCAAGTTGCGCTTCGATCTTCGACGAGCTCGCGATCTGGGGATACGAGTGCTTCTCGCGGTCGCGGGTTTCCCAACGGTCGACGAGCTTGCTCGCGAGCGTGAATGCAGAGGTCAACGATGCGGTCTGGTTCAGTGCATCGGCAAAATAAGCGCGACCGAAATCCGTGATCGGCGAATCGGTGCCGCAACCGAAAGACGATCGATCTTTGCGAGCTGCCGCGATCACCAGCGTCGTCGGACTTTTCAGTGCGTCGATAAAGCCGCCGGAATAGCACGCAGAGATGACGACGACCTTGTAGCGCACACGGGTTTCGGCGAGCACATCGGCCAGGTCTTCCGGCGCGATCTGGTCCAGCGGAAGCGGATCCATGCTGACGTAGAGCAAGTGATCCCGCGAGCCGTGGCTGGTCAGGAACAGCATCAGTATGTCGCGGTCCCGATCCATCTTTGCGGCAATCCCGTCGGCGGCCAGTTCCAGATTGCTGAGTGTGGCCAGCGGATGGTGCGCCAGTGTTGCGGGATTGTTCACCAGGACGAGGCTGTGGCCGGTCCCGGCAAACCGCTTGTCGAACAATTTTGCGACGTACTCGACTTCGTTGCGGAATACGTTTTCTTCGCCGTCGCCGGCAAAAGCCAGCAGATACAAATTGACTTTGCCGGCTGTTGGCGCTGCCAGATCGGCAACGGCCCGGCGAACCATGGCCGGTTGCTCGTAGAGAACCTGTTCCGGCGAATCGACGTCGGCTGGCCACGCATCGTCGTCTTCGCTGGCGTCGTCGCCGTCGTCGGCAAAAATGGCGTGGAAGTAGGAACCGACGGCATCCAGATTCTGCGCCGGTGCGCGCGACGCCAGGGTCGTTTTCGACGCGGGTGGCGATTGCGTATGCAGCAGTGTCACGTAGCCAAGCAAGGCGAACGCGACGACCACAGTCGACAGGACAAGTATGCGACGAACCAATGCTGTCGTTCGCCGGGGACGCGGGTTTGGAGTCAATCGATTCACAACGTTGCGACGTCAATTGCGTCGAAGTCGGTGACACAGGTGTGCTTGCCTTGTGCCGGGCAGGTGTCTGGCGCGCGTGCAAGCAGCACGGTTTGCATGCCCGCGGTTCGCGCGGCATCGAGTTCGGCTTCGACGTCCGAAAGAAAGGCGATCTGCGCAGCGGGCAGGTCGATTGATGCAGCGATGGTGCGATACGACTCCGCGTCCCGTTTCGGCCCGGTTTGCGTGTCGAAATAGCCGTCGAACAGGCTGCGCAGATCGCCGGCTTCGCTGTAGCCGAAGAACAATTGCTGTGAATCGACGGAGCCTGACGAATACACGAAGATGCGCAAGCCGCGCTCGTGCCATGCGCGCAGCTTCGCCGGAACTTCCGGATAAATGTGCGCACGATAATCGCCGTCTTCGTAGCCGCGCTTCCAGATCATGCCCTGCAGGGCTTTCAACGGCGTGGATTTGCGGTCCTCGTCGATCCAGCGTTGCAGCAATGCGATGATTTCCTGCTGACTGGCTGAAACCAGACCCGCGGCGCGTGCCGTTTCATGCAGCCAATGCTGCACTTCGGGCTTGTCCGCGTGCGTTGCAATGAATGCCGGCAGGAGTTTTCGCGCGTACGGGAACAGCACGTCCCTGACGAAACTGATCGAACTGGTGGTGCCCTCGATGTCGGTGAGGATCGCTCGAATCATGTCGGTACGGCATCGACCGGCAGGCGCGGGAATCGGCGGGCGATATCGCTGCCGGTAAAATTCGCTACCCAGCCTTCCTTGTTGGTGAACAGACGGATGGCGATGAAATATGGCGCCTCGCTCATGTCGAACCAGTGTCGTGTGCCGTCCGGGACGCCGATCAGGTCACCTTGTTCGCACAGCACTTCGTAGACCTTTTCGCCGATGTGCAGCGTGAACAGGCCGCGGCCGGCAACGAAAAAGCGCACCTCGTCCTCGGAGTGGGTGTGTTCATTGAGAAACTTCTGGCGCAGCGTGGCACGATCCGGATGATCGGGATTCAAGCTGATGACATCCACGGCTTGATAGCCGTGCTCTCGCTGGAGCCGCTCGATATCGGAACGGTACGCGGCAATCACTTCATCCTGGCTGGCGCCGGGTGCCAGCGGTTTGGTCGCGGCCCATTGTTCAAAACGCACGCCGACCGCGCCAAGTTCGCGCGCGATTTCGGCATGCGTGGACACTGTGCTCAGCGGCGCTTCGCCACGTTCGGAAAAGATGCGCAAGCGACTCATTGCAGCCTCCTCAAATCCAGTTCGCAGCCCAGCAGAAACTCGAATGCTTCGATATGGCGCTGCGCTTCGGCGACGTCGCGGCCCCAGGCATAGATGCCGTGGCCGTCGATCAAATACCCATATAGCGGCTTGCCGGCCTGAATCCAAGCCTCGACATGCTGCTCCAGTTCCGGCATGTGCTGGGTGTTCGGAAAAACAGGCACGTCGATTTGCGTGGCATGTGTGGTCTGGCCGGCGATGGCCTTGATCAGTTCATAGCCGCAGATGCGAACGACGCCCTGCGGCGCGTACAGACGCGAGGCGACGGTTTGCGTGCGCGAATGTGTATGCAGCACCGCCTGCGCGTCGGCAAAATGCCGATAAATCTGGGTGTGCAACGCGGTTTCGGCCGACGGACTCGCGCTGGTGCCAACCGCCTTGCCGTGCATGTCGACGACCATGATGTCGGCTGCCGCAAGCGCACCCTTGTCGCGACCTGAAATCGTGATGGCGACATGGTCGGCATCCAGGCGCATGGAGAAATTGCTGCTGGTTGCCGGCGTCAAACCCTGCGCGCCAAGTTTGCGCCCGGCGGCGGCAATCTGGTTGGCGCAGGCATTCAGTCGTTCGCGGTCATAGCTCAAGTCGAAATTCTCGCGGTTATTGTTCGATCAATCGGCGAAAACCGTATTATCAACTTTTCTCGAGCATTTCGGTGTAGCGCAGCCGCATTTCTTCGGAACTCACGGTTTCGATGCTGTGCCCGATATTCCAGCGGTGCCCGGATGGGTTGATGAAACTGCCGCCGCGTTCGCCATAGAATTGGTCGGCTGGATCGAGTTCAATGGTGGCGCCGCATTCGGCCGCGTGATGGATGATCGCGTCGGCTTCGTCTCCGTGCAAACGAAACGATACCGGCGTCGCACCGATGGTCCTGGCGGACTTGATGCCGTATTTCGAAAACTCATCGCTGATCATCAGTACCAGGCCGTCGCCGAGTTCCAGTTCCGCGTGGCGAATGCGGCCATCCGGTTCGGTCAGTCGGAATCTTTCCTTGCCCCCGAAAACATTGCAGCAGAACCCGATTGCGGCGCCGCCATCGTTGACGCACAGATAGGGAAACATTTCATGGATTTTCATGATTGGATCCGAATTGGCGAAGGGCCGTAATCGATGGGGCGGGACCCGGACGAGAGGCCGGCTTTTTGCAGTGCGCCGGGGCCGGATTCGGCTGCGGAGACATTACCTCGTATTGCTCGATATGGCGCCGGCCTGCGACAGATTTCCATAGGCCTGGCAATCTGCCGAACGTTCGAGGAAAACGGCATATCCGCGCACGTCGGCCAAGCGTCGAAAGTCGACCTTGTTCGTGTTCAAACTGTCTGCCAGCCGGTTGGCGTCATGGGGTTTTGTCAGCAAGATCCGGCAGCCTTCCGAGGTGCGCATTTCACTGGCGATATCTTCGCTCTCGGGCTGGTGCGATTCACCCGGCAAGTCCAGTCGCTCGACTTCGGCCCCCAGATAAAAGCGCAGTCCGAAACGCGGTGCCGTTTCGACAAACAGGATTTCGCCGGGTATCGCGGGCAAGTGTTTTCGCAAATCCTGAGCCAGGCGCTTGTCGTCGTTGGTTACAGTCAGATGGCCCGGCACGATGCGCGCGAGGACGATGATGAAACACCAGGCGGCAAGCGCTACCTGGCGTGAAATGGAATTCAGGGCCAGAGGCTGGATCGTACGGGCGAGCGCCAGCGCGATCGGCGCGAACAGCGGAAGAATGTACAGTGGCAAACGCGAGCGCGAAAACGCAAACACCAACACAGGCAAACCGATCCAGCACGCGATAAGCCGTGATTCGTCCGATTCGCGGATTTTCTGCAGCATGCTCGCGCGGTTTTTCCATATGCGCGAGGCAGCGATCGCGAGCCACGGCAGGCTGCCCACAATCAGAACCGGCAAGTAGATCCTGAATGCTCCGTACCATTGGCCATTGCGATGGAATTTCGTGCTGGCTACCCGGTCAACGACTTCATCAACCAGAAAATAATGCAGCAGGCCAGGTTGTCGATGGACGACCGCGACGAACCAGGCGCCTCCCGCCAGCGCGAACAGCGTCAAACCATCCCAGCGAAATATCCGCAGCAGGCTACGCCACCCTGCGCTAGAAGCGGCAAAAACCGCACTCGCTCCAAGCATCAAGAGTCCCGGCGGTCCCTTGGTCATGAACGCAAGAGCTGCGGCAAACCAAAGCAGCAGTCGCGCTCTGCTTTCTGCGGCCGGACCCGCAGCCCACCAGAGCGAGACGAACGCAGTGATTTGCAGCGTTTCCCACAGGTTGAGCAGCGAGTCTGTCGTGATCTGGTTTGCAGCAATCGCCGGAAAAAATAATGTGGCGTAGATCAATGCGGGAAGCGCGGACTGCGCGGGCGTGAAATGGCGTCCAAGGCGTACCAGCAACAATATCGTCAATCCGAAAGCCAATGCCGAGGGCAGGCGTGCGGCGAATTCGTTTCTTCCGAACAGCTCGAAGCTGGTGGCGATGGCCCAATACGTCAGGGGAGGCTTGGACCAATGCTCGAACTCGTCGTTGAGCATCGGGCGCATCCAGTCGCCGCTGTCGAGCATGACCAGCGCGACGTCGGTGTAACGGCCTTCATCCGGCGAATACAACGGGCGCGAACCCTGAAACGCCAGCGCATAGATCAGCACCACGAAAACCAGCGCCCAGCGCGCGCGACCCTGGGTCAGACTGCACAGATCAAGCACAGATCTCACCTATCGACAAAATCAGGAGGCGGGGCGAAAATTTCGGCATTCCATGTATTCCGACGCGCATGTTTTGGTGCGTGCTTTCCTGATTGCGTAGTATGGCACTCATCGATCGGAGGGTGCGCAACACACCGACCAGTTGCGGCCGGTCTTTCTGCGCAATCGCTTCGGCGTATCTTGCCTCGTATGCCCGGGAATCGGCTTGTTCGCGCTCGCGTCTTTTTGCTCCGGCAGCGGCGATATACCAGCGACCGGGTTGGTCCGGAATCGGAGCATCGAAAACTCCAACAACAGTCGACTACCATCAATGCTCTTCGCCCCTCTGCAACAAGGAAACCTATTGGACGATTTGCGCACGGCAACAAGCAAGGTTCCGGCGGTGACGCTGGGTTTCTGGATCATCAAGATCGCGGCGACGACGCTCGGAGAAACCGGCGGCGACACGGCAAGCATGACGATGAATCTGGGTTACCTGACGAGCAGCGTCGTTTTTCTGGTGGTCCTCGTCATGTTGGTCGCTGTGCAGATCGGCGCACGGCGACTGCATCCGTTTCTGTATTGGGCCACGATCATTGCGTCGACGACGGCGGGGACGACGATGGCCGATTTTGCCGATCGCTCGCTCGGCATCGGGTACCCCGGCGGCTCGATTTTGCTGGCGCTATGCCTGTTCTCGGTACTTGCCGTCTGGCATCGGTCGCAAGGGACGATCTCCGCGTATTCCGTCGCGACGCCAAGAATCGAAATCTTCTACTGGGCAACGATCACGTTTTCGCAAACGCTGGGTACGGCCCTGGGCGATTGGCTGGCATCGGCGCCCAACGTCGGATTCCTCGGTGGCGCGCTGGTTTTCGGGCTGGCGCTGTTGATTGTGGTGGGAATGTACTTCTACACCGGCGTTTCACGTGTCGGATTGTTCTGGGCGGCATTCATCCTGACACGCCCGCTTGGTGCGACGGTCGGCGATTTTCTGGATAAACCCGTTGGCGACGGCGGGTTGGGAATCAGTCTGTCCCGCGCAACGGCGATTTTGGCGATGTTTATCGTTGCCGGTATTTTTGTCTCTGGTTGGCAGGCACGAGCCGCTGGCGACAAGCGCGCTTGATGCCGCCTACGGTGAAACAAGGAAACCGCCCATCTCGCCAAGTGAGACGCAGGGCTGTCACAATGATACCGTTTCAATACCGGTGGAGTGCTCGTGTCGACGCTGCAAAACAACACGTTGATGTGGTTTCTGATTGCGCTGGGTGCGTTTGTATTCGGCATGCTGGTGGCGTGGTTGATGTTGCGCTGGCGCACGTTTGCGGCCGGGCGGGAAAGTCGCGACGTCGAGTTCGCACAACTGGCCGGCGAACGCGATTCGGCGCTGGAGGCGCGACGACGCCTGCAAGGTGAAAACGAGGCGCGCGCGCGAGAGCTCGCAGATACCCGTGCGCAGGTCGCCGATGTTTCTGCCGAGCGCGCTACGATGGCCGGCCGGCTGGAGCGGCTGACCCAGGTTGAGGATGATCTGGCCCGGGCGCGCGCAGAGAATCAGGAACTGAGCGAGGCGCGCCAGCGCGCCGAGCAACAGGCCACGGCGCTCGGCACGCGCTTGCAGGAACAAGCCCAGGCAGCGCAGGAAAAAGTCGCCCTGCTCGAACGCGTACGCGAGGAATTCTCCGACAAGTTCAAGGCCCTGGCCGGCGACCTGCTCGAAGAAAAGAGCAAGAAATTCAGCGAGCACAATCAGGCCAGTCTGGGCACGTTGCTCAATCCGCTGCGCGAGCAACTGGGCGATTTTCGCAAGCGCGTCGACGAAGTCTACGACAAGGAAAGCCGCGAGCGCGAATTGCTCAAGGCCGAAATCGATACGCTGAAGTCCCTGAACAAGCAGATCGACGAAGATGCGCGAAATCTGACCCGCGCACTCACCCGCGACAGCAAATCGCAGGGTGCGTGGGGTGAACTGGTGCTGGAACGATTGCTCGAAGCTTCCGGACTGCAACGCGGTCGCGAATACGAAATGCAGGTCGCCCTGAAAGATGACGATGGCGGAAGGCCGCGACCCGACGTGATCGTGCATCTGCCTGAAGGGCGCGACCTGATCGTCGACGCGAAGGTTTCGCTGACGGCCTACGAACGCTATTGTGCCGCGCTCGACGATCACGAGCGTGGCCAGCAGTTGAGCGCACATCTGGCCTCGCTGCGCGGCCACGTCAAGGAGTTGGCGCACAAACGCTACAATGACTTGCCGGGCGTGAATACCCTGGAGTTCGTGCTGATGTTCGTGCCGGTCGAGGCGGCTTACATCGAGGCTGTGCATCGCGACGAGCAACTGCATGCGTTCGCGCTGGAAAAACAGGTCGTGATCGTCACCACGTCCACGCTGCTGGCGACCCTGCGCACGGTATCGAGCCTATGGCGCTTCGACGACCGCAATCGCAACGCGTTCGAGATTGCCGATCGCGCCGGCAAGTTGTACGACAAGTTCGTCGGTTTCGTTGATGATCTCGAAGACGCAGGAAGCACGCTCGACGCCGCGCGCGCGTCGCTGCAGGCGGCATCAAACAAACTCGTGTCGGGTCGCGGCAATCTGGTCGGTCAGGTCCAGAAGCTGCGTTCGCTCGGCGCGCGCGCGGCCAAGGAGTTGCCGGGAAAACTGCTGGATCGTGTCGCTGGTTCGCCTGAGGACGACGCATCGTCCTGACGTTGTCCTGGACGATGCCTACGAGGGCCATTTCAGGACAGCGCAGGCCGCGGAGGACCGGGCCGGCTACAGACCTCCACCAGGCCCGTCATCCTGACAAAAATGGCTTGAATTCGGCGTTATACGAAAACAACCCAGGCTGATCTTCAAGTTGTTTCAACGATTGCTCGTTGCGACCCGCAGCTTGCTGTGCCGATAACCGTAGCCGAAATAGATGGCGATTCCGAGCACGGTCCACAGTCCCATCAGCGTCCAGTTGTACCAGTTCTCGCCGAAGATCAGCAGGAACAGGCAACTCAGTACGCCGAGCACGCAGACCACCGGTGCCCACGGAACGCGGAACGTGCGCGGCAAATCCGGGCGGGTGCGGCGCAGGATCAATACGCCGGTGCATACCGCGCAGAATGCGATCAGCGTGCCCATCGAAACCAGGTCGCCCAGAGACGTCGAGCGGGAAGATTGCCGCCAGCAACGCGATGCCGACGCCGGTGATGACGGTGTTGATGTGCGGCGTGCGGTATTTCGGATGAATCTTCGCGAATACCGGTGGCAGCATGCCGTCGCGACCCATGATCATGAAGATGCGCGGCTGCGCAATGATCATCACCAGCACCACCGACGACAGACCGATCAGCGCGCCGATCTCGACGGCCCAGCGCAACCCGCCCAGTTCGGCGTGCGCCTTGACTGCCGTGACCACAGGCTCGCTGGTGCCAAGTTGATCGAACGGCAGCAGGCCGGTGAGGACAGCGGCCATGCCGATGTATAAAACGGTACAAATTGCCAGCGAGGCGAGGGTGCCGATTGGCAGATCGCGCTGCGGATTCTTCGCTTCCTGCGCGGCCGTGGATGTGGCCTCGAATCCGATGTACGCGAAGAATACCAGCGCCGAGCCGCGGATAATGCCGGACCAACCGTATTTTTCGGGCCCCTGGTTCGCCGGAATGAACGGGTGCCACAGATCCGGGTTGACGTACTGCCAACCCGCGACGATGACGATCAGGATCAGGGAAACCTTGAGAATGACCATCGCCAGATTCACGCCGCTGGACTCGCGAATGCCGATATAACAAAGCCAGGTCAACGCGAGCACGATCGCGACAGCGGGAAGATTGATCAAGGCACCGGTCGCGACCAGATGACTGTCGGTGTAGGCCAGCGGCGCGTTGGTCAATGCAGGGGGCAGGTGCAATCCCATGTGATCGAGCAAACTGGTGAAGTATCCGGTCCAGCTCACCGCCACCGCCGAGGCGGATACGCCATATTCAAGCACCATGTTCCAGCCGATGAACCAGGCCACGAATTCGCCCAGCGTGGCGTAGGCGTAGGAATACGAACTTCCCGACATCGGAATCAGCGTTGCGAATTCGGCGTAGCACAGCGCGCAGAAACTGCAACAGATGGCCGCGAAGATGAAACACAGCACGATCGCGGGGCCTGCGTGTTCGGCAGCGGCCTGCCCGGTAATCACGAAAATTCCGCCGCCGATGACCGCGCCAATACCCAGCGCAGTCAGTCCCCAGGGACCGAGCGTGCGTTTGAGATCGATACCGTCTGCGCCGATATTCGGGTCGGTGGCGAAGTCGGTCTTTTTGGCGAGCAGTCGGTCGAGCATGCGATTTTTCCGTGTGGTTGCGCCGGGTCGCGCAGGCAAAAGGCCGGCATTACGCCGGCCTGCGGATTGACTGATTACTGACGCAATTTGCTATGGCGATAGCCATAGCCGAAATAGATCAGGAATCCAATCGCGATCCAGCCGATCATCCAGTGCCAATTGTCGATGAACGCGAGCAGGAACAGGGCGAAACAGCATATTGCACCAAGTACGCACACCACCGGTGCGAACGGCACGCGGAATGAACGTTTGATATCCGGGCGCGTGCGACGCAGAACGAGCACGCCAATACAAACCGTGGTGAAGGCGAGCAGCGTACCCATCGATACCAGATCGCCGAGCACACCGATCGGCAGCAGGCCGGCGAGAATCGCCGCGATGATGCCGACAATGACGGTGCCCATGTACGGCGTCTGGAATTTCGGATGCAGGCGGCCGAACAAGGACGGCAGCATGCCGTCGCGCGCCATGGTGTAGAAAATGCGCGGCTGGCCCATCAGCATGACCAGGATGACCGACGACAGGCCTGCGATCGCGCCCAATTCAACGATGGTTTTCAGCCAGACCAGGCTCGGATAGTCGAGCAGGGCGGTGACCACCGGTTCGGCGGTGTTGAGATTCAGATACGACGTCATGCCGGTCAACACCGCCGACACGATGATGTACAGCGCGGTGCAGATCACCAGCGATCCGAGGATGCCGATCGGCATGTCGCGCTGCGGATTCTTCGCTTCCTGCGCGGCTGTGGAAACCGCATCGAAGCCGATATAGGCGAAAAACACGATCGAGGCACCGCGGAACACACCCTTCCAGCCGAAATGTCCGGCGCTGTCGAGCGGCGGCACGAACGGATGCCAGCGTGCCGCGTCCACGAACTGCAGGCTGAAGCCGACGAACAGCAGGATGACCACGAGTTTGAGCGCAACAATAATGGCATTGGCAGTTGCCGACTGCGAGATGCCGCGATAACACAGCGTGCTGATTGCGGCGATGATCAGTACCGCCGGCAGATTGATGATGGCCCCGGTGGTGTGGATCGACCCATTGACGATCGTCAGTGGCGCCGACGCCAGCGCCGCGGGCAGCGCCAGTTGAATATGCATCCAGCCGCCGACCGATTGCAGCAGGCTGTTCAGATATCCCGACCAGCCGACCGCCACGGTGGACGCGGCAAAAAGATATTCCAGCACCAGCATCCAGCCGATGAACCACGCCACAATTTCACCGAGCGTGGCATACGAATACGAGTACGCGCTGCCCGAGACCGGCAGCATCGACGCGAACTCGGCATAGCACAGGCCGGCGAAGGCGCAGGCAAGACCGGCAAACACGAAACTCAGTACTACCGCCGGCCCGGCGTATTCCGCTGCGGCATGTCCGGTGAGTACGAAGATACCGGCACCGATGATGGCGCCGATGCCGAGCATGACCAGATGTTTGGCCGTGAGTACGCGCTTGAGCGTGACTTCGCCCTGGATGCTGCCGTGGACCGGTTCGCCTGCATCGACATGTGGTGTTGCGTGTACCGGTTGGGTGATGAAAAGGCTTTTCGCCATCGAGACTCCCCTCTCTGCAGACGTGGTCTGACCGGCACCCGCATTGCGCACCGGAATCGTGTCGCCGGCGCAATCTGCGCATGGCGACGCGGTACCTTGCCAAAGTCCGTTGCCCAACACAAGCGGTAGCCCGCTCCGACTCCCGGACTTTGGTGGGAGTGCGCAGACTGCAACGGCAAATGCGGTTGAAAGCCCAACCTTGGAGCAAGACAAGGCCAATGGGTACCACGAAGGTGTCGACGAGGTCGAGCACAACCTGAGGCCTGCACGCGATTCAGCGATGATCGAAAGGCACGCGTGATCCGTTTGGCGAACGCGAACGCGCGTTCGCTGTGTGCGCAAGTGTCCGATTGGACTCGAAAAACACTGCCTCAGGCCACGTCCTGGTGCTCCGCCTCGCGATCGATTCCTGCGGTGCAGGAGACCATGGGACTCACCCGGTAGCAATTCCGTCCGGCAGCCTTGGCCTCATACAGTGCCTTGTCCGCGCGATCCAGCAGCAACGCCGGTGTCATGCCCGATTCGTTGGCGCTCAGGGTCACGCCCACGCTGGAGGTTATCGATAGCGTCACCTGTTCCTGCTCGAGGACGATGGGGCGTCGCATCGCGATGACGATTTTCGCGGCAGCCGCCGAGGCGTATTGCGGACGCCGCACACCTTCGATGATGACGGCAAATTCGTCGCCGCCCAGACGACCGATGATATTTGACGGGCGCAAAGCAGCCGACAGGCGCTCGGCGAAGGTCTTGAGAATTGCATCGCCGACAGCGTGACCGTGGGTGTCGTTGATGTGTTTGAAGTGATCGATATCCAGATACATGACCGCCAGCATCGACTGCTGGTCGCAGCTTCGAGCAAGTGCGCGATCGAGGCGATCCATGAAGCCACGGCGGTTTGTCAGGCCGGTCATACTGTCGCATTCGGCCGCCTGGATCAGATGACGCTCCTGGAGTTTCTTGTAAGTGATGTCCTGGGTCATGAAGTGAAATCCAACGACGGCGTTATTTTCCTCATCACGCTGAGGCAGGTAGTTGATCTCGACGCAGCGATAGTCGCTGCCATTGCGGCATTCGTCCTCGAACGTGACTGCCTCGCCCTCGACGACCCGCGCCAGATAAGGTATGCGGCGGGCATAGGCGTCGTCGCCCAGCACGTCGCGCACCGTGCGGCCGACGAGCCGCGTTCGATCGATGCCGGAGGCGCGCTCGAAGGCGGCATTCGCGAATTCGAGACGCTGCGATTTGTCGACGTAGCCGATTTGCGCCGGAATCGCGTCTGCCAATGTGCGTAGCCGCAATTCGCTGCGGCGCAATTGCTGCTCGGCGATGTGCTGCGCGGTCACGTCCGACACCGATCCCACGTAGCCGACTATTTCGCCCTCGACAATCAATGGGGTAGCGCCGACCGATACCCACGCGGTGCGACCGCTGGCGTGCACGAGGCGGTGCGTCGAAAGAAAGTTCTTGCGGGTGGCCACGGCGGCCGTCCATGCGCCGACGACCCGTTCGCGGTCCTGCGGATGCAGCGCCATCGTCCAGCCCATGCCAATGGCCTCGTCGGTGCGTTGTTGCGCGATGCGCTCGAATGATCGGTTGATGTAGGTGAATTGCCCGTCGAGCGACGCACGAAACAGACCCAGCGGTGAGCAGTCGTGGACGGCATTGATCTCGGCCTGCTGTTCGAGCAGCAGGCGCTCGTTCAGGCGACGTTCGGTGATGTCCTGTGCATGGCCGATGACGTACGCTTCGCTTTGCCGTTCGCGGTGCACGCGATTGTGGTATTGCCAGATGCGCGGGCTGCCATCGCGATGATTGATCTGCAGCAGGCCCTTGTCTTCGCCGCTGCGATTGATGCGTTCCAGGTATTCGCCGAATCTCGCCTGCAAATTGGGCGGGACCATCTCGATCATTGGACGACCGAGCAGATCGTGGATGCCATAGCCCAACGCCGCGGCGGCTGCCGGGTTGACCGACAGCAGGATGCCGTCCATGTCGTGGGTGCAGATCAACCCCATGCTGAGTTCGAAGAAGTCGCGAAAGCGACGCTCGCTGGCCTCGACCATGCCGATCGCGCGGCGCTGCGCGGTGACATCGCGTGCCACGACCAGGTGCGCATCGCGCCCTGCAAAACGTATGTCCTGGATCGCGAGTTCCACGATCAATGCACGGCCCTGTGCCGTCCAGTGGCGGCGGATATTGACCTCGCCGGTCGCCGGCGGGCGCTGAGTCTCGGCATCGGCGTCGCGGTGTTCGTCGTCGCACGCGTCGAGGTCGCCAATTCGCATGTCCAGAAACGCCGAGCGTGTATAGCCATACGCGCGAATCGCCGACTCGTTGACTGCGAGGATGCGCAGCGTCTGTGCGTCGTAAACCCACATCGCGACAGGATTGTGCTCGAACAGCATTGTCTGGTCGTCCGAATTGGACGCAATGACGTCAAGATGCATGCTCTGTTTCATGGTGCCCACCCCGGTATCCAGGTGCTGCCGTCAACGACGGTGGCACCAATACTAGGGTTTGACTGACGCCCACGTAATTCGTACGACTACGTATAAGTACTGCTACGTACCTGGTAACGGCCGGCATAGGCATATCGGGATCGTACCGGCGGCGTCGGATTGATTCAGACGTTCGTTGGCGCCGTCGTCGTGCGATCGTCACCATTGTCTGTGCCGGATGCCTGTGCGCCAGGCGGCCAGCTTGCGCTCGAACGACAGCGCTGCGTGAGCCGGGCTGGTCGACGGCATGCGCACGCAGTCCACGCTACCGAGCGCCAGCGCGGGGGCCACAAATCGACGGAAGCTCAATTGCGCTTCGCCGCCATTGAAACAGATGCGCCGGATTCCCGCATATCGGGCGAAGAATGCGGAAAAGTCATTGGCGACGCGCGTGCCGTCGGCGATGGCGCTGTCCAGACTGCCGGGCCGGACGCAGGAGTGAAGCACGTCCCAGAGCGCGATGCCGGCCTGTCGCAGCGCGTCGAGCCGGACCGCGTACGCAGCGTCTGGGTCGAATCCGACGATGCGCCCCATGATCGGCCAGAAACTGTTGCGCGGGTGCGCGTAGTACCGACCCTCGACCAGCGAGCGCACGCCGGGCATGCTGCCCAGTATGAGAACTCGCGGATTCGGGCCCGTCACCGGAGCGAAACTGAAAATCGAATCAGGTTTTTTCATCGGCGCCATCATTCGGGCGAATGATCACACAACGGCAAGCACCACGTAGCCGCGTAGGGCGGGAGCAGCGCAGCGAATCCCGCCCTACGCGGCTACGCGGCTGCTCCCGCCCTACTGCTTGGGCTTAGTTCGCCTTGTGAATGGCCCGCTTGTCGACGGATAGTGCGGCTTCGTGCACGGCTTCGCTCAAGGTCGGATGCGCGTGGACGATGCGAGCCAGATCTTCTGCGGAGCCGTGGAATTCCATCGCGACGACGGCTTCGGCGATGAGTTCGGATACCACCGGTCCGACCATGTGCACGCCGAGGATGCGATCGGTTTCGGCATGCGCGATGACTTTGACCTGGCCGGCGGTTTCGTTCATGGCCACGGCACGGCCGATGGCTGCGAACGGGAAGGTGCCGGTCTTGTAGGGCACGCCGTCTTTTTTCAATTCTTCTTCGGTCTTGCCGGCCCAGGCGATTTCCGGTTCGGTGTAGATGACCCAAGGGATGGTGTCGTAGTTGACATGCCCGGCTTTACCAGCGATGAGTTCGGCGACCATGACGCCTTCTTCGGAGCCCTTGTGCGCGAGCATCGGGCCGCGCACGCAGTCGCCCACAGCCCACACGCCTTCGACCCCGGTCCAGCAATGTTCGTCGACGGCAATGCGTCCGCGATCATCGAGTTTGACGCCGGTACCGTCGCCGAGCACGCCTTTCGTAGCGGCACGGCGCCCGACGGCGACAAGCAGCTTGTCTACGACGATGGTTTGTTCGCCCTTGGCGTCGGTGTAAGTCACCTCGACAGTATTACCCTTGATTTCGGCCTTGCCGACTTTCGCGCCGAGTTTGATGTTCAAGCCCTGTTTGACGAATTCGCGCGCGGCGAGCCTGGCGGCGTCACGATCGGCGGTGCCGAGAAAATCCGGCAGCGCTTCGAGGATCGTGACTTCCGCGCCGAGTCGACGCCACACGCTACCCAGTTCCAGTCCGATGACTCCGGCGCCGATGACGCCGAGTCGTTTCGGTACGGCGTCGAAATCCAGCGCGCCGGCGTTGTCGACGATGAGCTTGTTGTCGAACTTCGCGAACGGCAATTCGATGGACGTGGAACCGGGCGCGAGGATGACATTGGTCGCGCTGATTTCAGTATTGCTGCCGTCGAGCCCCTTGATGGACACGATGCGATTCGGCTTGAGCGTGGCAAAACCGGCATATGGCGTGACCTTGTTGCCCTTGAACAGCATGGCGATGCCGCCGGTGAACTGTTTGACGATCTTGTCCTTGCGCCCGACCATGGTCTTGACGTCGATTGCCGGGTTCCCTGCGCTGATGCCGTGATTAGCGAACGAATGCGTGAGGTTGTGAAACTGTTTGGACGAATCCAGCAGCGCCTTGGACGGAATGCAGCCCACGTTGAGGCAGGTGCCGCCAAGCGCAGGCTTGCCATCCTTGCCGATAAAGGCGTCGACGCAGGCAGTCTTCAGGCCGAGTTGCGCGGCGCGGATGGCGGCCACGTAACCGGCGGGGCCGGCGCCGATGACGATGACGTCGAATTGGTCCATGAGAAAATCCTTCGGGTTCTTGTGGGTGTTGGAAGCAGGGCCGACGTTCACATCCCCAGCAACATGCGCTGCGGATTTTCCAACTGATTCTTGATATCGACGAGAAACAGCACCGCATCCTTGCCGTCGACGATGCGGTGGTCGTAGCTGATGGCGATGTACATCATCGGCGCGGCAACGACCTGGCCGTTTTCGACCATGGCGCGTTCCTTGATCGTGTGCATGCCCAGGATCGCGCTTTGCGGCGGGTTGACAATCGGCGTGGAAAACAGCGATCCAAACGTGCCGCCGTTGGTGATCGTGAAGGTGCCGCCTTGCAGGTCTTCGATCTTCAAGCCGCCTTCGCGCGCTGCCCTGGCGTAGTCGGCGATGGCTTTTTCGATTTCGGCGAAGCTCATGTTCTGCGCATCGCGCAGCACCGGCGTTACCAGACCACGATCCGTGGATACGGCCACCGAGATATCCTGATAACCGTGATAGATGACATCGTTGCCGTCGACCGATGCGTTGACGACCGGATGACGCTTGAGCGCCTCGCAGGTAGCTTTGACAAAGAAACTCATGTAGCCGAGTTTGATGCCATTGGCCTTCTCGAATGCCTCGCCGAGTTCCTTGCGCATGGTCACGACCTTGCCGAGATTGACCTCATTGAATGAGGTCAGCATGGCAATGGAATTTTTCGACTGCATCAGGCGTTCGGCGATCTTGGCGCGCATGCGCGTCATGGGGACGCGTTCTTGCGGACGGGAGCCGGGTGTAGCGGGGCCGGGTGCAGACGGCTGAGGGCTGGATGTGGGGGGTGTGGGCGCGCTCGGAGACGGCGCCTTGGCGGCGACTCCGCCACTGCGCATGAAGTTGACCAGGTCTTCCTTGGTCACCTGGCCGCTGCGACCGGTGCCGGAAACCTGTGCGGGATCGATGCGATTTTCCGTGGCTACCCGCTGCGCGGCGGGAGACAGATCGCTGGTTGCGGGACTCGGCACTCGGGACCCGGCGTTCGGTGTTGCCACAGTCGAAGCGGCCGACTGTGCCTTCGCCGTCTCGGTTTTTGCAGGCGCAGCAGCTGCAGCGGCGCCTTCCTCGATGATCGCCAACACTTGCTGGCTGGTCACGGTTGCGCCGGTCTGCTGGGTGATTTCCTTGAGCACACCATCGGCTGGCGATGGCACTTCAAGCACCACCTTGTCGGTTTCCAGATCGACGAGGTTTTCGTCGCGCTTGACTGCATCGCCTGGCTTCTTGTGCCAACTGGCGATGGTCGCGTCTGAAACAGACTCGGGCAGAACCGGGACTTTGATTTCGAGGGCCATGATGAATTCCTGAGTTATTGGCTTTGCTGCCTGGGCATTTGCTTGAGAAGAAGCGATTTACCACGAAGGACATAAAGGGGGCATTGATTTGCACACTTCACACTTTGTGTTTTTCGTGGTGAAAATTCTTGCCGTTGCGTCAGTCCGCCGAGTGTTCCGTCTCGAACGGCTTGACGAGCGCCTGTTCCACCAGTGCGGACTGCTCGACGAGATGGGTATTCAGATGTCCGGCTGCCGGCGACGGCGAGCGCACGCGCCCGGCGTAGTGCAGGCTGCGTTCGTCGCCGATGCAGGTGAGCAGGTGATGCTGAATCTGGTACCAGGCGCCCTGATTCATGGGTTCTTCCTGGCACCAGACCACTTCTTTCGCGGCCGGATATTTCTCCAGTTCGGCACATACCTCGGTACGCGGAAACGGATACAACTGCTCCACGCGCACGATGGCGACATCGCTGACGTCACGTTTTGCCGCATCCTCGACCAGATCGTAGTAGACCTTGCCGGAACACAGCACGATGCGACGAACTTTCTGGCCTGGCTTGGAAGTCAGATCCGGAATGACGAGGTGAAACGCGCCGTTGCTCAGATCATCCAGCGACGAAACCGCCAGTTTGTGACGCAGCAACGATTTCGGCGTCAGCACGATCAGCGGTTTGCGGATGTCGCGCAGCATCTGTCGCCGCAACAGATGGAACATCTGCGCCGGCGTCGTCGGCACGCACACCTGCATGTTGTGCAAGGCGCACAATTGCAGATAGCGTTCCAGTCGCGCCGAGGAATGTTCCGGACCCTGGCCTTCGTAGCCGTGCGGCAGGAACAGGGTGAGTCCGCACAGGCGATCCCACTTGGCTTCTCCGGCGGCGATGAACTGGTCGATGACGACTTGTGCGCCATTGGCGAAATCGCCGAATTGCGCTTCCCAGATCGTCAACGTGTTCGGGTCGGCGGTCGAATAGCCGTATTCGAAGGCCATGACCGCTTCTTCGGACAACAGCGAATCGATCACCTCGACATCGACCTTCGGGTTGATCGAGGTCAGCGGGATATACGTGTTGCCGGTCTTTTGATCGTGCAATTCGGCATGACGGTGGAAGAATGTGCCGCGCCCCGAATCCTGTCCGACCAGACGCATGTCGAAGTTTTGATCGACGATGGTGGCATAGGCCAGGTTTTCCGCAAATCCCCAATCGATCGGCAGTTCGCCGGTCGCCATTCTTGCACGATCCGCATAGATTTTGGCAACTCGCGGATGCAGCTCGAAATCCTTCGGTATGGCAAGGATGCAGGCGTTCAACGTGGCCAGCTTGTCCCTGGGCACGCCGGTCTTCACCGGCTGATCGAGCCTGCCGCCGAGGTGCTTGGACCAATCCACGGCAAACGCATCCTTGAAGCCGGTATCGATTTCGGCGATCGACTGACCCGCATCGAGCTTGGCCCGATACGCGTCGACCATGGCCTGCGCATCGGCGTCGGCGATGATGCCGTTTTCGGTCAGCCGCTGCGCATACAGTGCGCGGGCGGTCGGGCGTTCGCGGATGATGTGGTACATCAAGGGTTGCGTCGCGGCGGGCTCGTCTGCCTCGTTGTGGCCGTGACGGCGGTAGCAGACCAGGTCGATGACGACGTCGCGTTTGAACTGTTTGCGGAAGTCGAATGCGAGACGCGTGCAAAAAACGACCGCTTCCGGATCATCGCCGTTCACATGCAACACCGGCGCATTGACCATCTTGGCGACGTCGGTGCAGTAGAGCGTCGAGCGTGCGTCGTGCGGATTGGACGTCGTGAACCCGATCTGGTTGTTGATGACGATATGGATCGAGCCGCCGACGCCGAAACCGCGCGCCTGCGACATGTTCAGCAGTTCCATGTTCACGCCTTGGCCGGCGAGCGCGGCATCGCCGTGCATTATCACTGGCAGCACCTGCTCATGCGCTTCGTCGCGGCGCCGTGTCTGACGCGCGCGCACCGAGCCGGCCACGACCGGATTGACGATTTCCAGATGCGAGGGATTGAACGCCAACGCCAGATGCACCGTGTGGCCGGCGGTCTTCACATCGGCGGAAAATCCCATGTGATATTTCACGTCGCCGGAATGCGCCGGATCGTCGGCATGGTCGTACTTGCCCTCGAATTCCGCGAAGAGTTTTTGCGGCGACTTGCCCAGCGTGTTGACGAGCACGTTCAAGCGGCCGCGATGGGCCATGCCGATGACCATGTCGCGTACGCCATCTTCTCCACCGCGACGCACGAGTTCGTCGAGCAACACGATCAGGCTGTCGCCGCCTTCCAGCGAAAAGCGCTTCTGCCCGACATACTTGGTATGCAGATATCGCTCGATACCTTCGGCCTGAGTCAACAACTCGAGCGTTTGCTTGCGCTCGCCGGCACTGAGTCCGAATTTGCCGCCGGCGCCTTCGAGACGTTCGTGCATCCAGCGTCGTTGCTCGGCGTGACTGATGTGCATGAACTCGGCGCCGATGGTATCGGCGTAGGTCGCCTGGAGCAGGCCGATCAGATCCTTGAGTTTCAGCCGCTTCGGACCGGCCAGCGAACCGGTCGAAAATTCCGTTTCCATGTCGGCATCATCCAGGCCGTGGAACGCGGGTTCCAGATCCGGAGCAGACAGTTTCTGCGCCATTCCCAACGGGTCGAGATTGGCCGCCAGATGACCGCGCGATCGATACGCCGTGACCAGCTTGAGTACCCCCGCCTGTTTTTGTGCCTGCGCATCCCCCGTTGGCAAAGCGGATGGCGCGCGCGCATGTCCGTTGAGGCGCTGTGCGCGTTCGATACGCGCGATGGCGTCCGAATGCGGAACGTCGCCGACCTGCGCGCCGTTGAAGGATGCAAACCACGCCTGCCATTCAGGCGATACCGCGCCCGGATCGCGCAGCCAGTTTTCATACAGCGCTTCGATGAATCCGGCATTGGTGCCGGAAAGCTGGGACGAAGCCGCAAATTGCTGGAGAAGATTCACGCTGAATACGCCGGATAGTTGATTATTGTTGACTCATGCGATCGGGAATGATCGCAAAAAACCCGCAAAGTGAGGCCCGCGATGGCCGCATTTTGACTCACGCGACCAAGGATGATCGCAGAAAAGCGTAATTATACGCGGTTCGTGCTGCGCTGCGACACACGTCGCGGGCGGCGGGCGTGGGGTTGTTGGTGCGGATCTTGAGCACAGCTACAGCGCAAGCTGGCGCATTTCGTCGCATGGTTCGCAGCGTTCCCAGACCTGGTCGAAATATTCGCGCAATTGCGCGTGTTTGCCGGGTGCGTAATTGACTGCCTCGCCCTCGAATCGATTGCCGAGCACGCGGAAGTAATAGCCTGCCGTATCGTTGAGCAGAAACGCCGAGGGATACTGCATGTCTTCTTCCTGCGCCGGCGTGCGGAACGCGAATACGCTGGTCAGGCGCTGTGCCAGGCTAATCAGGCGATGGCCGTATTGGGCCGGTTTGCGCGGTTCCTGCACCACGACGCGCACGCTGCAACCGCGCCCGCGAATCCCGAGTTGCTTGAGCGCCTCGAGCACCTGTTCGTTATCGAGGATATCCGGATCCAGCGCGCGGGTATAAATGCACAACTCGCGCTTTGCATCGGCTATCAATCGCAGTGTTTCGGCTTGCGCCTGCTCGCGCGTTTCGATCGAGCAACTGCGTATGTCCGGCCGTGGTGGTGGGCCAGGACGCGATGGCGCAATGTTGGCATCGATTTGCTTGCGCATATGAAAGTGCAGGATTTCGCATTCGCTGAATTCGTCGCCTTCACGGGTGAAGCCGAATGCCTCGTAAAACGGCACGGCGCGCGTCTGCGCATGCATCTGCACTTCCGGGTAATGCAGCGCACGCGCCTGTTCGATCAGGGTATTCAGGATCGCCGTACCGACGTGCTTGCCGCGCCAATCGCGGAGCACGGCCATGCGCCCGATCATGCGTTGCGGGGTGAGTCGTCCGGTGCCGATCGCGTTACCCGAATTGTCGCGCGCGAGCACATGTCTTGAGACGACGTCGAATTCGTCTTCTTCATCTTCGCGGGGAACCTTCTGTTCGTCGATGAACACGCAATCGCGCACGCTGCGACAGGCATCGCGATCCGCCGTATTGTTCCAGTCGGCGATTTCTATGCTGAAGTCGGTGGGGATCATGGTTAGCAGTGAATTATTCGATCGAAGGCTGCGCAATTGTAGCCAACCGGCACCGCCGGTATTCATTTTTCCCGCGATTCGTTGCGCCTGCCGGCCAACAGCAAATGGCCTGAATCGATCAGGTTCGCCAACGTCGCCAGCAGTGAATTTGACCCGCATAGTCGCGCCAGGGCAGAGCCTTCGATCTGCCGGCTTGCGCACACGGCGCGGGCGAATGCGATCGGACAAGCATATGCCTGCCCGGCGACGAACAGCAACGCGGCGCGCCGGTATCGGGCCCACGCCACTCGGCTCCAGGGATTTCGCAGCACGCGCGATCTTGGCAACCTGAGCGCAAGTCGGGCCGGAGCAATCGGCCGTCGTGCCGGCGCCGCTTCGTGCGCGACACGGTAGCGCGTGATGAAGCAACCGAACCAGTGCGTCAATATGGAATTGTCCACATTTGCGAAACTCGGCATCGCTGCGCGCACCCGTTCAAGCGCGGCCGCATCGATTTCTCCGCCGCTGCGAGTGGGCGACAAATCCGGATCGACGTAGCGCTGTCCTTCGTCCAGCCGCTCGGCTTGCGACTCGGCAAAATCCAGCAGCAACTCCGCCTGCGATGGCGCGCGCATGCCGACCGAAAACGTCATGCACTCACCGACCGCAACGCCGTCATGCGCGATGGCGGGCGGCAGGTACAGCGCGTCGCCGGGCTCAAGCAGCCATTCATGTGTCGGATTGAATTCGCGCAACAATCTCAATTCCACATCTTCACGGAATTGTTTCGGTGCATGCGTGTCGTTGCAGATTCGCCAACGTCGCTGGCCGCGACCCTGGATCAGGAATACGTCGTATTGGTCCACATGCGCGCCAACGCCGCCGCCGTGGGTGGCATAGCTGACCATGACATCGTCCACGCGCCAACTCGGCAGGAAATCGAAAGTGTCCAGCAGCGCGGCGACATCCATGTCCCATTTGTCGACATCCTGCACCAACAGGGTCCAATGCGTGTTTGGCAACTTGGCGAAATCGGTCTCGGCGAACGGGCCATTGCGCAATGTCCAGCGGTTGCTGCCGGCGTCGCGCAAAACGATGCGCGCCAATGCACCTTCCTCGCACGCCAGCCCGGCCAGATCATCTGCAGAAATTGCAGCGCAGACGTTCGGAAACGCTCCGCGTATCAGCACAGGCCGCTTTTGCCAATAATCGCGAAGAAAGCGCGATGGAGGCATGCCGAGCGGTTTCGCACGAGTCGCCTGAATCTCGATTGGACGGTTTCTTACCGGCATGTTTTGTCCCGTACAGCCAACAGAAATACTGAAGCGTGTTCAGTCAGCAGGCGCTGCGATTGGGCGCGACTTTATGCTTGTTTCGCCGGCTGCTTGCATCACGCATCCTGAGCCAGCTTTCCGGCCAGTCCGACGTACGTCGCGGGCGTGAGGGAGAGCAGTCGATCCTTCGCGTCGGCGGGCAAATCGAGCCCTGTGATGAATTCGCGCAGTGAATCGCGCGTGATGCCCTGGCCACGGGTCAGGGCCTTGAGCTGTTCGTACGGTTCGGGCAGCCCATAGCGACGCATGACGGTTTGCACGGCTTCGGCGAGCACTTCCCAGTTGGCGTCGAGATCGGCGGCAAGTCGCGCCGGTTCTGCATGGAGTTTTGCCAGTCCGCGCAGCAGCGATTCGAGCGCAATTTGGGTGTGTCCGAACGCGGTGCCAAGCGCGCGCAGCACGGTCGAGTCGGTCAAATCGCGCTGCCAGCGCGAGATCGGCAGTTTTTCCGCAAAGTGGGTGAGCAAGGCATTGGCAAGGCCGAAATTGCCCTCGGCGTTCTCGAAGTCGATGGGATTGACCTTGTGCGGCATGGTCGACGAACCAACTTCGCCGGGCTTGAGCGCCTGGCGAAAATAGCCCAGCGAGATGTAGCCCCAGACATCACGGCAAAAATCGATGAGGATGATGTTGGCGCGACGAACGGCATCAGCCAGTTCCGCAATACAGTCGTGAGGTTCGATTTGCGTGGTGTAGGCATTCCATGTCAAGCCCATCGATTCGACGAAGCGTTTCGACAACGCCGGCCAGTCGAGATCCGGATAGGCAATGGTATGAGCGTTGTAGTTGCCCACGGCACCGTTGATCTTCGCGCTCAGTTCGACCGCGGCAATGTGCTTGCGTTGGCGCTGCAGGCGCGCCACGACGTTGGCGATTTCCTTGCCCAGCGTGGTGGGTGATGCGGTTTGCCCGTGTGTGCGCGCGAGCATCGGCTGCGTCGCCAGGGCATGCGCCATCTGGCGCAACGTGGCGACGGCCTTGTCCATGGTCGGCAACAACACGCCGTCGCGAGCATCGCGCAGCATCAACGCGTAGGCAAGATTGTTGATGTCTTCCGATGTGCACGCGAAGTGAACGAATTCCTTCACTGCCGCCAACTCGGAGTGATCGCCCATTTTTTCCTTGATGAAATATTCGATGGCCTTGACGTCGTGATTCGTGGTGGCCTCGATTTCCTTGATACGTTGCGCGTCGCGCAACGAAAATGCGTCCGCCAACGTCAGAAGGAGTTTCCGAGCTGACGGGGATGGGGGGCTGATCTCACCGATGCCGGATTCATCGGCCAGGGTCAGCAGCCAGCGAATCTCGACCAATACACGTCGTTGCATCAGTCCCGATTCGCTGAAAATCGGCCGCAACTCCTCCACTTTGGCGGCATAGCGACCATCCAGCGGTGACAGGGCGGTAAGGGTCGAGAGGGTCATTGCATGGATCCAGTGGATAGTGTGGCAATGATAACGTGCCCGTCCGCTGCTTGCGGGGTTTTCCGGCTGGAGCGCGGCTTGATTGGCCGCGGTTTTGCAGGCAACCGGGTGGCGGTCGCCAACAACCACTATAATCGCCACCCCAGCCGGTTTTACGGAGCAACATCCAATGAGCAGTTTTCGCATCGAGCGCGACAGCATGGGCGAACTGAAGGTGCCGTCCGATGCGTTGTATGGCGCGCAAACACAACGCGCTGTCGACAATTTTCCGATCTCCGGCCTGGTCATGCCGCGCCAGTTCATCCGCGCACTGGGCCTGATCAAGTCGGCCGCGGCGCAAGTCAATGCGGATCTCGGACACCTGTCGAAAAACAAGGCCAAAGCCATCCGCAAGCAGGCCGAACGCGTGGCTGCCGGCGAGTTCGATGCGCACTTCCCCATTGACGTGTTCCAGACAGGATCCGGCACGTCGTCGAACATGAATGCCAACGAAGTCATCGCGCATCTCTGCGCGACGGCCGGAACCAAGGTGCACCCCAACGACGACGTCAACAACGGTCAATCGTCGAACGATGTGATTCCTACGGCCATTCATGTCAGCGCGACATTGGCCGTATCCGAACAGTTGCTGCCGGCGTTGACGCATCTGAAATCGACGTTGGAGAAGCGTTCGCGACAATTGAACAAGGTCGCCAAGACCGGACGCACGCATTTGATGGATGCAATGCCGGTGACGTTTGGACAAGAACTCGGCGGCTGGGCCGCGCAGGTTCGCAGTTGCATCGCGCGCCTGGACGATGCGCGCAAACGCATGCGGCGCTTGCCGCAGGGCGGCACGGCGGTCGGTACCGGAATCAATGCCGATGCGCGACTTGGACAGAAGATCTGCACTGAGTTGTCGAAGATGACCCGGGTGAAATTCGAGTCGGCGGACAATTTCTTCGAAGGCATGTCCTCGCAGGACGCGGCGGTGGAGATGTCCGGTCAGCTCAAGACCCTGGCCTGCGCGCTGATGAAAATCGCCAACGATTTGCGCTGGATGAATTCGGGCCCGCTCGCCGGCCTGGGCGAGATCGAATTGCCGGCGCTGCAGCCGGGGTCGTCGATCATGCCCGGCAAGGTCAATCCGGTGATCCCTGAAGCTGTGGCAATGGTCTGCGCCCAGGTGATCGGCAATGACGCCACGATCACGATTGCCGGGCAGAGCGGTAATTTCCAGCTCAATGTCATGCTACCGGTCGTGGCACTGAATTTGCTGCAAAGCATCGAAATCATGGCGAATGCTTCGCGTGCGCTGGCCGACAAGGCGATTGCCGGATTCAGCGTGCGCCAGGACCGGATCAAGCAGGCGCTGGACAAGAATCCGATTCTGGTCACCGCGCTCAATCCGGTGATCGGATACGAGAAAGGCGCGGCGACGGCAAAGCAGGCCTACAAGCAGGGTCGACCGATTCTTGACGTCGCGCTGGAGACGACGGGTTTGTCGAAAGCCGAACTGAAGAAATTGCTCGATCCACTGACCTTGACCCGCGGCGGCGTACACGGCGGTTGACCATGCCTTCGGGCACATGCGCATTGGCATGCGCAACCGCACAATAAAAGTTTTAATGCACAACAGAGATTGCAAGCATGAGTGTATGGAGATGGCAATGATCAAAAGTTTGATTTTCGTCGGCGTTTTGTTTTCCGGCGCGGCGTTGGCGCAACAGGTCGATATCAGCGGCAAGGATTTCCAGTCCGGTGCCGGCGATGCGAAGCTGGCGCAAATTGCCCAGCAGGCCGCCGCCAAAGGCCAAGCCTTGATGGTGACGGCCCCGTCTTACTGGCAGGCGAAGATTGCGGCGAAATTGCATGCCGGCGCGGCGAATGTGCAAATTCGCCAAAGCGAAGGATTTTTCGAGAACGTGCTGGTGCGCGTTGAAGACGGCAAATCCGCGCCCAGGGCCGAATCGGCAAAGGCGGAGGCGGCGAAGGCTGAAGCCGCGCGATCGGCAGCTGCAAAAGCGGCTGCGGCACGCGCGGCAGCGGAGAAAGAGCAGGCAGACAGGGAAGAAAAAGCAGCCCGAGCCGAAGAGGCACGAATCCGCGCCGCCAAAGAGCAAGCGGCGCGCGAAGAAGCCGCAAGGCTTGCTGCCCAGCAAGCCGAGACCGCTCGTGTCGAAGCGGCGCGGGCTGCGGCAGCCCAGGCCGCCGCCGCCAAGGCCGCCGCGGAAAAAGCCGCCGCAGAGAAAGCCGCTGCTGAAAAAGCCGCGGCCGCCAGGGTCGTCGCAATCCGGCACGGCATGGTCCACGACCTCAATCAGGATCGTCCTGCGGACGGCACGCTGACGCCGACCGAGATGAAGCCCGGCGATCAGCTTTTTGTCGACGGATCAGTGCGCGCGGTACTGCGCCGCCGCGGCAATCACGCCCACGCCCGGCTTTTCTGGCTGGAGGGGGATTTGAATCTCGATCGCATCGAGTTGCAACCGGCTGGCGAAGGTCGATACAAAATCAGTCGTCAGATTAGCGACACTGCGAACCCGGTTTTGCGCGCGCGACCTGGTGAACATCTTGTTGCTCAAGTTCCGGCAGCCGCGTCAGCGACGCGCAAATCCATGCAACAAGTCTATGCCGAAGGTCGCGACATCACCGAGACACTGCAACCTGCGGACCTGCGCGCCGGGGATATTGTTTATACCGGTGACGGCGCAGCCGTTGTCGTGCGTGTTGCCACCGCGAAATTGCTGCATTTCTGGCTGGTCGGCGATCTGAAACTGGATCAAGACGGTCTGATGAAGCAAGATCGCAACGCGTATCGGGTAGTGTCCGATAACGTCAAATAGTACCTCCGGCGCCTCTCCCCCGAGCGCATCGGGAGGAGAGGGTCGCGGAGCATGCAACCGTCGGTACGCGCGTCGGTTTCGGCTTCACTGGCCATCCAGCGTGCAACGCGCCAGCAATCCCCTGGCGAGCATGGCGTATTGCCTGCGCCGGAACAGCAGGCGCCAGTGACTTCCGCCCAGTTGTCGCCACAACACGGCGGCACGCACCGCGGCCAACAGCAGTGCGCGAATCTGATCGACCTGCACCGGCTGATTCAGGTAGTTCGGATTGCCGACGACCATGACCCGCGGCTGCAGGTGCGAGAGCGTTTCGCTGTACAACTGCGCGAGTCGGCCGCTCGGATCGACCTGGGCCGACTGGGCTTGTTCGGCAATCGCTGACATGGCGACGATGCGATCGTGAAGCGTCGTGAGAATGTCGCCGCGTCGCGAAAGCGTCTTTTGCAAGCGCAGCACGGTGACGGCGATACGGGTGATTGCCAGATCGCGCTTGCCGCGTTCGTCGAGTTGATCGACAAGGGTTTTCAGGCCGAGACTGAGATTGCCGACACCGCCGTAAACATCCGCTGCGGTGTCGGCGTCGATGCGAAATACGCTGAGCAGACTTTGACGCATCGCATCTGCGTCGCAACTTCCGCGCAGGGCGACCTGACGCACCAGCGCGACTGCCTGGAACAAACCTGCCATGGCGATGACGCGACCTTCTCTCATGGCACTTTACGCTTCATGCCGCCGAAGGCGGCGTCGGTAGCCTCAATAATAGCGCCTCCGAGACATTCGTCGTCGCGATAGAACACTACCGATTGTCCTGGCGTAACGGCGCGCTGCGAAGCGTCGAATTCCACGTGGATTTCACCGCCCTGGATGCCCACGACGCAGGTTTGATCCGGTTGGCGGTAGCGCGTTTTGGCGCTGCAGCGAAATTCGTCGGCAGGCGGATGGCCAGCCGTCCAGGTGTGGTTGCTGGCGCGCAAACTGCGCGAATGCAGCCAGGTGGTTTCGTTGCCTTGCGCAACGTACAGAATGCTCTTGGCGACATCTTTGCCGACGACGTACCATGGCTGTCCGCTGCTGTCGCTGCGGCCGCCGATTCCCAGCCCGTTGCGTTGGCCGAGCGTGTAATACATGACGCCATCGTGCTCGCCGACGGGTTTGCCGTCGGGCGTTTGCAGTTCGCCTTTCCGGGCCGGGATGTAGTGGCCGAGGAATTCGCGAAAATCGCGTTCGCCGATGAAACAGATTCCGGTGGAGTCCTTTTTTGCATGTGTCGGCAATTGCGCTTCGAATGCGAGTCGTCGCACTTCGGGCTTGGGCAATTCGCCGATCGGAAACACGGTAGCGGCCAACTGTTGCTGTCCGAGCGCATGCAGGAAATAGCTTTGATCCTTGTTGCCGTCGAGTCCGCGCAGCAGGCGATGGCGTCCATCGACGCAATCCGTGCGGGCATAATGTCCGGTGGCAATCTTTTCGGCACCCAATGCCTGCGCATGTTCGAGGAAGGTCTTGAACTTGATTTCCCGATTGCACAATACATCGGGATTCGGCGTGCGCCCGGCGCGATATTCGTCGAGAAAGTGGGTGAATACCCGATCCCAATAGTCGGCGGCGAAATTGCGGGCGTGAAAGGGTATGCCGAGTTTCGCGCACACGCGAACCGCATCAGCACGATCTTGCTCGGCATGGCATTCGCCGAAGCGCTCGTCTTCTTCCCAGTTCTGCATGAACAGCCCGGCAACGTTTGCTCCGGATCGCTGCAGCAGCAGCGCTGCGACGGACGAGTCGACGCCGCCGGACACGCCAACCATGATCGGGACTGCGGCTTTCATCGCGTCCTGTCGCCAGCAAGTATCGGCACGATGGCGTCGAGGGGAAGCTGTTTGCCGGCCAGCCAGTCATCGACATTGCGCAGCACCATCGGGCTGCGCAGGCGGTCCTGCACCGCGGCGAGTTCATCGCGCGACAACCACAGCGCCTGTTCGATGCCGGCATCGAGGGCCTGCCCTGGATGGTGCAGCAGTGGTTTTGCAGCGAACGCAAAGCGCAGAAAGTGACGATCGCCGTCGTGATTGGTCCATTGGTAGACGCCGAGGAACGCACTCAAGACCACGTCCCAGCCGGTCTCTTCACGGGTCTCGCGCAGGGCGGCATCGAAAAGTGTTTCGTCGCGCTCCAGATGCCCTGCGGGCTGATTCAGCACGCGATTTCCGCGGATATTTTCCTCGACCAGCAGAAAGCGCCCGTCGCGCGGGACGACACAGGCGACTGTCACGTCAGGCCGCCAGATCGCTTCGGTGCCGGTATTGCCGGATATGGTCTGATTCATGCTTGCACAATGGTACATGAGCCCCCACATGATTGAATCGCAACGATCGGTGGAGGCGTCGGGCGGCGTTATAATCCGGTCAACCATTTGGAGCACGATCGCAAGCACATGTCCCGGCAATCGCAACATCAATCAGAACATCAGCACGGCCTCGCGCTTGAAGAAGCGCGGCCAGAGGTGGAACGGCCACCGCTTTATCAGGTGGTGCTGCTTAACGACGATTTCACTCCGATGGACTTTGTGATTGTGGTCCTGGAGACGTTTTTCATCATGCCGCGCGAATTGGCTACGCAAGTGATGTTGCACGTGCATACCCGCGGCAAGGGCGTATGTGGCGTGTTCACCCGCGAAGTGGCTGAAACAAAAGTAACCCAGGTCAACGAATTTTCACGCGCTCATCAGCACCCGCTGTTGTGTACTTTGGAAAAGGCCTGAACGCCCCCATTTATTATTCGAGCGACTCCAAGCAATCATAAAACTCCAGAGCAAAAACATCATGTTCAGCAAAGACCTCGAACTCACCATCGGCCAGTGTTACAAGGACGCGCGCGAGCAGCGTCACGAATTCATGACGGTCGAACACTTGCTGCTGGCGTTGCTGGAGAACCCCTCTGCGGCGGCGGTGCTGCGTGCCTGCGGCGCGGATTCGGGGAAGCTGGGCAAGGATCTCAAGGCCATCATCCTCGAAACCGTGCCGGTGCTGCCGACCAACGACGAGCGCGACACGCAGCCAACGCTCGGATTCCAGCGCGTATTGCAGCGTGCGGTCTACCACGTTCAATCGTCGGGCCGCAAAGAAGTGACCGGCGCGAACGTTCTGGTCGCCATTTTCGGCGAGAAGGATTCGCACGCGGTGTATTTTCTCAACCAGCAGGAAGTCACCCGTCTCGACGTGGTCAACTACATTTCGCATGGCATGGCCAAGATCGGCCAGGATTCGTCGCAGCCGCAGGCCACACTCGAACAAGGCAAGGAAGGTGAGGGCGGCGAAGAACCGCGCGGCAATCCGCTCAGTGAATTCGCGAGCAATCTGAACGAGCAGGCCAAGCTCGGCAAGATCGACCCGTTGATCGGTCGCGTCGAGGAAATCGAGCGCACGATCCAGGTGCTGTGTCGCCGTCGCAAGAACAACCCGTTGTACGTCGGCGAAGCCGGTGTGGGCAAGACGGCGCTGGCCGAGGGGCTGGCCAAACGCATCGTCGAAGGCGAAGTGCCGGAAGTGTTGAAGGAATGCACGATCTATGCGCTGGATCTCGGCGCGCTCGTGGCCGGAACCAAGTATCGCGGCGATTTCGAGAAGCGCCTCAAGGCGGTGCTCGCGGAACTAAAGAAACAGCCGCATGCGATTCTGTTCATCGATGAAATTCACACCATCATCGGAGCGGGTTCCGCCAGTGGCGGCACGATGGACGCATCGAACCTGATCAAGCCCGTGCTTGCCAATGGCGAGCTGCGTTGCATCGGTTCGACCACATTTCAGGAATTCCGCGGCGTGTTCGAGAAAGATCGCGCTCTGGCCCGGCGTTTTCAGAAAATCGACGTGGTCGAACCGAGCGTCGCTGAAACCATCGAAATCCTCAAAGGCCTGAAATCGCGCTTCGAGGAACACCACAAGGTCGAATACACCAACGACGCGCTCAAGGCGGCGGTTGACCTGTCGGTCAAGCATATCGGCGACCGGCTGCTGCCGGACAAGGCGATCGACGTGATCGACGAGGCCGGCGCGCGCCAGCGTTTGATGCCTGACGATCAGCGCAAGACCGTGGTCGACGTGACCGAGATTGAACTCATCGTCGCGCGCATGGCGCGGATTCCGCCGAAACAGGTTTCGGCATCGGATCGCGATGTGCTCAAGAATCTGGATCGCAACCTGAAAATGGTCGTATTCGGCCAGGATCCGGCGATCGATGCGCTGTCGGCATCCATCAAGATGTCGCGCTCGGGTCTGGGCGACGTGCAGAAGCCGATCGGTTGTTTCCTGCTTGCCGGCCCGACCGGTGTGGGCAAGACCGAAGTAACCCGCCAGCTGGCGATGCAGCTTGGCATCGAACTGATACGCTTCGACATGTCCGAATACATGGAAGCGCATTCGGTGTCGCGCCTGATCGGTGCGCCCCCGGGCTACGTCGGATTCGACCAGGGCGGCCTGCTGACCGAACAGATCACCAAGCACCCGCATTGTGTGCTGTTGCTCGACGAAATCGAGAAAGCGCATCCGGACGTCTACAACATCCTGTTGCAGATCATGGATCACGGCACGCTGACCGACACCAACGGGCGCGAAGCGAACTTTCGTAACGTCGTGCTGGTGATGACGACCAATGCCGGCGCTTCGCAGGCGGCTCGCCGTTCGATCGGTTTCGTCGAACAAAGCCACGCCACCGATGCCATGGAAATCATCCGGCGTGCATTCTCACCGGAGTTCCGCAACCGTCTGGACGCCATCATCCAGTTCGGTTCGCTGGACATGGAGCACATTCTGCGCGTGGTCGACAAATTCCTGATCGAACTGGAAATGCAGTTGCAGGAAAAGCACGTGTCGCTCAACGTTGACGCCGATGCACGGCGCTGGCTGGCCGAACACGGTTTCGACAAGCAAATGGGCGCGCGGCCGATGGCGCGCGTGATCCAGGAAAACGTCAAGCGACCGCTTGCCGACGAATTGCTGTTCGGCAAGCTGGCCCAGGGCGGGCGCGTTTATCTGAGTGTTGCCGACGACAAACTCGATGTGCGCATAGAGGCGGACGAGAAGTTGCCGGCGGTGGTCGAATAGATTTTCGCCACGACCCAGTCGGGAAGTTGGCCGACGATCCAATCGTCGGACGTGCTGATTACGTGCCAGCCACCTGGATCATGGCGCATCACGCCTGTGTATCGGGATTGGTAAACAGGGCCACCGTCGAAATCGAAGCCATGGCCGACTTTGTAGGTGCCGTCACCATCGTCTATTGGCGCGTCGATACTAAGGCGTATGTCGCGCAAAAATCCGTGTGTGTTTCCGTGGTGATTGCCGGGCGCTTGCCGGCAATATCGTCAACCCCGCATCTTTCAACTGTGACATTGCGGCCATTCGAAGATCGGTGCCGTCTGCTTCGATGAACAGTTGGATGTGGCCGATTCCGTTATGCAAGTCGGTACCCGGAGTCGATGCTACATACCGGACAAGCGCCACCGCAACTATTGATCTGTCAATCGGAGCCGTGCGAGCCTCCAATTGTGTGGTCGTAATTAGAAGAGCTGCGAGCGCGATGGAAAATCTGGAGCGCATCGACTTCTGAGGCCCTATTTCATGCGATACGTAATCCGGCCCTTGGTCAGGTCGTAAGGCGTCATCTCGACCTTGACCTTGTCGCCGGTCAGGATGCGGATGTAGTGCTTGCGCATGCGACCGGAAATATGCGCGGTCACGATGTGGCCGTTTTCCAGTTGCACGCGAAACATGGTGTTGGGCAGCGTGTCGAGCACGGTGCCTTCCATTTCGATTTGGTCGTCTTTCGCCATTGAATCTTGTTGTTCGAGGGCGGAGCAGTCCGCGAGGCGGGCGATTCTGCCACGTTAACGGGAATTTTGCGATCTTCCGTGATCGCCAGGACTGCGCAAGGCCATCCTGGAGGTGGCGTCCCCGGCCAGGTCCCTCGGGCTCACGTTGGGCCAGTTGTCTCGCCACGGGCCGACCGGCGCCGGCTCGGTGCAGGCGTTTGACAGATGCGCGACGAAATCCGTGCGCGGCATCTCGAATGCGCCCAATGTGCGCAAGTGCTCAGAGGTTACCTGTGCGTCAAGCAGTGGAAAGCCCCATTGTTGCAGACCTCGGCACAATGCGATCAGCGCGACTTTTGAGGCATGGGTCGCACGGCTGAACATGGATTCGCCGAAAAACATGCGCCCGATGGCGACGCCGTAAATGCCGCCGACGAGAGCATCGCGCGCGTAGACCTCGATCGAATGCGCTTGCCCTAGCGCATGCAGGTTGGCATATGCCGTGATCATCTCCCGTGTGATCCATGTACCGGGTTGATTGGCGCGAGGTTCGGCACAGGCGCGCATTACATCGACAAATGCCGTATCGGCGCGAATCGTCCAGTCGCAGTGTTTCAGCCAACGCCGCAGTTTCCTGGAAATGTGCAGGCTGCCGGTCGCAAAGACCATGCGCGGATCCGGCGACCACCACAGAATCGGATCGCCATGCGAAAACCAGGGAAAAATGCCGTGCCGGTAAGCATCGAGCAGGCGCGGCGCTGAAAGGTCGCCGCCCGCGGCCAGCAAACCCGCCGGTTCGTCGAATGCATTTTCGACCTCCGGAAATGGTTCGCACCGGCCGGCTTGCAGAATTGTCAGGCGTTTTTCGTTCATGCGCCGCCGCGAGCGCAGCCCTTGACGCCCGCAGCGTGCGAGTTTCGAGCGCCGCTTGCCTCGCTATCCGGTTGATCCGAATAGGGGGAATGCAGCATCAATTCGGCGCCATGAGCGCGCAGCGCGCGCGCTTCCTGATTCAATGCATCGTCTATCGCACTGCGAAAACGCGGATCGGCAACCCAGTGGAACGATCGCGTCGTTGCCGGCATGAAGCCCCGCGCAATCTTGTGCTGTCCTTGCGCGCCCGGCTCGAATCGCTGCAGACCATGGCGCAGGCAGTAGTCGATGCCTTGGTAGTAGCAGGCCTCGAAGTGCAGGCCATCGATGTGCTCGCGACAACCCCAGTAGCGGCCGTACAACGTGTCGCTGCTGCGCAGCATCAGTGCGCCGGCTATGCGGATTCCGTCACGCAGGCACAACACTGCGACGACGCGTCGTGGCATGGCATTGCCCAGATGACGAAAGAAATCCAGCGTCAGCGCGGGGAAATTGCCCTTCTCGTCGAAGGTGGACACATAGAAATCATGCAGGGCTTTCCAATCGTCTGCATCGAGTTCGTCGCCGTGGCGAACCTCGCAGTTCACACGCGCAGCAACAACCTGGGCGCGCTCGTGACGGATGTTCTTGCGCTTCTTGTGTTTGAGTGCGGCGAGAAATTCGTCGAAATCGCGCCAGCCACGATTGTGCCAGTGATATTGCCAATCCATGCGCGGCAACCAACCTTGGCTATCGAAGGCTGCGGCGTCATCAATGGTGCAAAAATTCAGGTGCGCCGACGACCAGCCGTGCCGCGCGCTTTCGCCTTGCATCGCCGCGATCAATGCAACGCGCAGGGCGCCGGCATCCGGCGAATTGCCGACCAGCAGTCGCGGGCCGGTTACCGGCGAGTAGGGCACGGCGCACAACAGTTTTGGGTAGTAGTCCAGGCCGTTGCGCGCGTAAGCGTTCGCCCAACTCCAGTCGAACACGTATTCGCCGTGCGAATTGAGTTTGACGTACATGGGCGCGGCTGCCATGAGCGTGGCGCCACGATACAACCCCAAATGGCGCGGCAACCAACCGTGCTCGGCGTGCAGGCAGCCGCAGCGTTCAAGCCCGGACAGGAAGGCGTGGTCAAGAAACGGATTGTCGTCCGGCAGCAGCGCGTTCCAGTCCGACGCATCGATTTCGTCGAGGCGGGAGTGGAAGCGTGCGGTGAAGGCGGAGGACATGCGGGCAAGTGCTGGTGCCGGACAAGTGGACGATCGATGGGTGCAATGGAACGAAAGATTGAGGGCAGATCATTCCGGCGCAAGCTGGAACGACGAACCGTTGATGTTGCGATTCCTCATTCTCCATTCCCGATTCCGGGCTTTTTCCTCAGCCGGCAAGTCCAAGCTTGTCCAGGTACTTCTCCGCATCCAGCGCCGCCATGCAGCCGAAACCTGCGGATGTCACGGCCTGTCGATACACCTGATCGGCAACATCCCCAGCCGCAAATACGCCGGGCACACTGGTGGCGGTAGCGCCGCCGTCGAGACCGGACTTGATCGTGATGTAGCCGCCCTTCATGGCCAATTGGCCATCGAACAACTCGGTGTTCGGTGTGTGGCCGATTGCGACAAAAAAGCCGGTAACCGGGACTTCGCGGGTGGTGTCGTCTTGCGTGCTTTTCAGGCGCATGCCGGTGACTCCGGTCTGGTCGCCGAGCACTTCGTCGACATGGTGGTTCCAGATGATTTCCACCTTGCCGGTTTGTTGCTTGGCAAAGAGCTTGTCCTGCAAAATCTTCTCTGCCTTGAACTTGTCGCGGCGATGCACGACGGTCACTTTTTTGGCGATGTTGGCCAGATACAAGGCTTCTTCAACCGCGGTGTTGCCGCCGCCGATGACAGCGACATCCTGATCGCGAAAGAAGAACCCATCGCAAGTGGCGCACGCAGACACGCCCTGGCCCTTGAATTTTTCTTCCGAGGCGATGCCCAAATACTTGGCGGTGGCTCCGGTGGCGATGATCAAGGCGTCGCAACTGTATTCCCCATTGTCGCCAATCAGGCGAAACGGCCGCTGTGACAGATCCGCGGTGTGTATGTGATCGAACAGCAGCTCGGTATTGAAGCGCTCGGCGTGCTCGCGCATTCGTTCCATCAATGCCGGGCCCTGCAAACCTTCGACATCGCCCGGCCAGTTGTCCACGTCCGTGGTGGTCATCAGCTGGCCTCCCTGCTGCAACCCCGTTATCAGCGTCGGTTTCAGATTCGCGCGGGCCGCATAGACCGCAGCAGTGTAGCCCGCGGGGCCGGAACCGAGAATGATCAGGCGCGAATGCTTCGGGGTCGTCATGTATAATCCTCGCCGCTATGCGGCCTTGAAAATCGCGCATAAGGCGCGGTACGGGTTTGCGGCTGAAGCCGTGTGTTCTTTGTAGCCTGTTGTCCGGTCGCCCGCCTTGCCGACGCCTGCCGCAACAGACCGGAAGAATGGGGCGAATCCCGCAATGAATCAAGGTGGCGCCGCGAGTTCGTGTGCGGCACGTTGGCGTTCCACGGTTTCACAACTTATCTATCAGGAGTGCTCCATGCGTATTGGCGTTCCCACCGAGACAAAGACCCTTGAGGGTCGCGTCGCTCTGGTTCCAGCTGCCTGTGCGGATCTGGTCAATCGTGGTCATGAAGTATTCGTGCAGGCCGGGGCCGGCGAAAAAAGCGGCTTTCGCGACGACGAGTACCTGCGTGTTGGCGTCAATCTCGCACCGACTGCGAAGAAACTCTACGAAGCCGGCGAATTGATCGTCAAGGTCAAGGAGCCGATCGCGGGCGATCTGAAACTGTTGCGCAACGACCACTTGCTCTTCTGTTACCTGCATTTGGCGCCGGAACCCAAGCTTACCAGGGAACTGCTGGATATCGGTTTGACCGGCATTGCCTTCGAGTCGGTCACCGAAGCCGACGGTTCGCTGCCGCTGCTGGCGCCGATGTCGATCATCGCAGGACGCATCGCCGTGCAGATCGGCACCCATCTGCTGCATCAACCCGCAGGCGGCAAGGGCAAGCTGCTGGGTGGATTGCCCTCGACCGAACGTGGCAAGGTTGTCGTGCTCGGCGCAGGTGCGGCCGGCGGCAATTCAGCCTCGCTTGCTGCCGCCGGCGGCGCAAACGTCGTGGTGTTCGACAAGCGTCCGGATCGCCTCGCGCAGATGATGGCCCTCGGGGCCAACGTCACCGCGCTTTATCCGTACGAGGAATATGTCGCGCGCGAAGTGCGCGATGCCGATCTGGTCATCGGCGCGGTGCTTATTCCCAGCGCAAAGGCGCCGCATGTGGTTACCCGGCAGATGGTCAAGTCGATGGAGCCGGGCAGTGTGCTTGTGGATATCTCCATCGATCAGGGCGGCTGCTTTGAAACGTCCAAGCCGACCACGTATGCGAACCCGACGTATCTGGTCGATGGCGTAACCCATTTTGCCGTCACCAACATGCCAGGTGCCGTGCCGCAGACTTCCTCGCAGGCGATTTGTGCGGCGATACTGCCTTATGTGCAGCGTCTTGCCGGCGACAAGCACTGGCACAAGTACACCGCGCTGGCCAGCGGTATCAACGTTGCCAATGGCAAGCTGGTTCACCCTGCCCTGAAGGGAATGAAACTTAATTGAAAATAATTACTTGCACGGCTAATTTAAGGTAAAATCACTCCGTGCCGCGTGAATCGAAAAGCAAGCCCGGAACGCCGCCGGTCGATGCCATGCAGCGGCGACTGCGTGAAGCGGCATTCCTGTTGCTCGCGCCGATCGCCGTATACCTGCTGCTGTGCCTGTTCACCTACAACGCCGAAGATCCGAGTTGGTCGCATGCGGGCCAGCATCATGGGCATTTGCACAACCTCGGCGGCGCCATTGGTGCCTGGGCTGCGGATCTGGCTTTTTACCTGTTCGGCTATCTCGCCTATGCCTTCCCGCTGTTGCTGCTGATGTTTGGATGGGCGTTGTTCCGGGGGCGCGAAAGCGATTCGCGTTCGCCCCTGGAGCCGACCATGCGTCTGGTCGGCGGCGTGGCGTTTTTTGTTGGCGGCACCGGTTTGGCGCATCTGAGGTTCTGGCAGGAACCGGTCGCGTTGCCGGCGAAGGCAGGTGGCGTGCTCGGCCAGATCGTCGGTGACTTACTGACCCGCGATTTTGGATTCGCCGGCGCAACGCTGTTCCTGCTCGCGATCTTTCTCGTTGCGCTCACGCTGGCGACCGGGCTTTCCTGGTTCAAATTGATGGATGCGATCGGGCGCACTTTGTTGCGAAGCCTGGATTGGTTCAAGTACGCGGTGCAACGCATCGGCGTTTTGCGAGAAGCGAGAACGGCGCGCAGCGCGCGCGAAGTGGTGCGCAGGATCGACACGGTCAAGCAACTGCGGCGCGAACCGATCAAGATCGAACCGACCATCAGCAAGGTCGAAAAAAGTCGCCGCGCCGAGCGTGAGCAGCAGATCCCGCTGTTCTCTGGCATCGCCGACTCCGATTTGCCGCCGCTGTCGTTGCTCGATGAGCCCAAGCAACAGGCCAGGGGTTATTCGGAAGAAGCACTCGAAGCGCTATCGCGTCAGGTTGAACTCAAGCTCAAGGACTTTCGCATCGAGGCGCAAGTGGTCGGGGTTTATCCCGGTCCGGTGATTACGCGCTTCGAATTGCAACCCGCGCCGGGCATCAAGGGTAGCCAGATCAGCAATCTGGACAAGGACATCGCGCGCGGTTTGTCCGTCATCAGCGTGCGCGTCGTCGACGTGATTCCGGGCAAATCCGTGATCGGGCTGGAAATCCCCAACTCCAACAGGGAAATCGTTTATCTGTCCGAAATCCTGCGCTCGGAAAAGTACGACGGAATCAAGTCGTCCATTGCGTTGGCTTTGGGCAAGGATATCGGCGGTCGCGCGGTGGTCGTTGACCTGGCCAAGATGCCACATTTGCTGGTTGCCGGCACGACCGGTTCGGGAAAATCGGTGGCGCTCAACGCGATGGTGCTGAGCCTGCTGTACAAGGCCACGGCGCGCGACGTGCGCATGATCATGATCGACCCGAAGATGCTGGAGCTTTCCGTCTACGAAGGCATTCCGCATCTGCTGGCGCCGGTCGTGACCGACATGAAGGAAGCGGCCAACGCGCTGCGCTGGTGCGTCGGAGAAATGGAGCGACGCTACAAACTGATGGCTGCCGTGGGCGTGCGCAACCTGGCCGGATTCAACAAGAAGGTGCGCGATGCGATCGACAGCGGCAAACCGCTTGCCGACCCGCTGTTCAAGCCGCCGACCGACACCACCGATCCGATCGTCGTGCCGACCCTCGATCCGCTGCCGTACATCGTCGTGATCATCGACGAGTTCGCCGACATGATGATGATCGTCGGCAAGAAGGTCGAGGAACTCATCGCACGCCTGGCGCAGAAGGCGCGCGCCGCCGGCGTGCACCTGATTCTGGCCACGCAGCGGCCCTCGGTCGACGTGATCACCGGCCTGATCAAGGCCAATATTCCCACCCGCATCGCGTTTCAGGTTTCCAGCAAGATCGACTCGCGCACGATCCTGGATCAATCCGGCGCCGAGACCCTGCTCGGGCACGGCGACATGCTGTACCTGCCGGCGGGCACGGCAACGCCGGAGCGCGTGCATGGCGCGTTTGTCGGCGACGACGAAGTCCACAAGGTCGTCGCGCACCTGCGCAATCAGGACAAGCCCGAATACATCGAAGGCGTGCTGGGCGACGTGCAATCGCTGGGCGATGGCCGGGTGATCGGCGAATCGGGTCTGCCCGAAGACGGCGAAGATGCCGGCGGCGACTACGACGAGTTCTACGACAAGGCCGTCGCCATCGTCACCGAATCGCGGCGCGCCTCAATATCCGGCGTGCAGCGACGCTTGAAGATCGGCTACAACCGCGCCGCGCGACTGATCGAGCAGATGGAAGCCGAGGGCATCGTCAGCGCACCGCAGCACAATGGCAATCGTGAAGTGCTGGCGCCGCCGCCTCCGGAGCGCTAGGGGGTTGATTCGGTGAACGATCTAGCACGCGTTCAGTCGCGTCGTTGGATAATCGGTGTTTGACGACAGAGTGCCTTGCATGCGCTATCTGATTTTGCTGGTTTCATTGAGCGTTTCCGCGCTTGCCTTCGCAACCGACGGTGCACGTACCCGCCTGGACGCGTTTGCGCAGGGTCTGAAGTCGGTCTCGGCGAATTTCCAGCAGACCACCTACGATCCCAACGGTGGCGCGGGCAAGACCAGTCATGGCACGCTGGCATTGCAGGCACCGCGCAAGTTTCGCTGGGACACCAAGACACCGTATTCGCAACTGATCGTTGCCGATGGCGAAAAGGTCTGGATCTACGATGCGGACCTCGAACAGGTAACGGTGCGCGCGCAAGGCACTGAAGAAGCGCACAGCCCCTTGTCCGTGTTGACCGATATTTCCCAACTCGATCATGATTTCACCACCAGCGAGCAGGGCGAGCACGACGACTTGACCTGGCTGCGACTCAAATCCAGAGACAAACAGCCGCAGTTCAATTACTGCGACCTCGGATTCGATACGCATGGGCTTGAGCGCATGCGCTTCGAGGACACCTTGGGCAACCGCACGGAAATCCGCTTTTCGAACTGGAAACGCAATCCGGAATTGTCACCTGGCACGTTTGCGTTCACGCCGCCCAAGGGTGTCGATGTGATCGGTGACGTCACACCCGCAGCACAGGCGTTCCCGGTCAAATAGAAACAGGACGCATGGCTACGCAGTCAGATGCCGGGTGAGGTGAAGCACGCCGCGCAGGATCTCCAGTGGACTCGGGGGACAGCCGTTGATGACCGTGTTGACAGGAATGACATTGCTGATCGGGCCGCGCGTGGCGTAAGTGGAACCGAAAATTCCGCCACAGGCTGCGCAGTCCCCCACCGCGAGGACCCACTTGGGCTCGGGCATGGCCGCATAGGTCTGCTTGAGCGCTTCTTCCATATTCACCGAAACCGGCCCGGTGACCAGCAGCAAATCGGCATGCCGGGGACTGGCGACAAAGCGAATGCCCGCTCCCTCCAGGTTGTAGTACGGATTGCTCAGCGCATGCAGCTCCAATTCGCAGCCATTGCACGAGCCCGCATCCACGTGCCGGATGCACAGGGCGCGCCCGAACACGGAGTACAACTCGCGCTGGATTGCCGTGGGTTCCGTCGCGGATGCCTCCGGTGCCGGTAACGGCTCGCTGAGCCGGCCGAGGCGACGTATGCGTGAAAGGATACTGAACATGGTGCGCTTACCCGTCGTGACCGCTGTAGGAGAGGTTGAACGACTTGTTGATAAGTGGAAAGTCCGCAACGATGTTGCCGAGAATGGCAACTTCGATCAGCGGCCAGTTCTGCCACGAAGGATCATGCGCATGGCAGCGTCGAATGCTGCCGTCTGGCCCGGTCTGCAGCGCGATCATGACCGGGCCGCGCCAGCCTTCGACCAGGCCGAGTCCCCATCGACCCGCTGGCACTGCCGGCACTTCAACGGCCAGGGCACCGGGTGGCAGAGTTTCCAGTATGACCCGGCACAGTCGCAACGACTCCAGGGTCTCGTCGAAGCGTACCTGGACGCGCGCGGCCACATCTCCTTCCGCGCGCGTGGCCAGGACCGTCGCCAACTGGTCGTAGGGCGACCAGGGCTGGTCGATGCGAAGGTCGCGGATGCTGCCGGACGCGCGGGCCGCAAGGCCGATGGCGCCCAGAGTTCTTGCCTGATCCGGGGTTAATTTCCCGGCGCCGAGAAAACGATCCTGCAGACCTCCGTGGTTGGCGTAGATCATGCGCAGTTCGCGCACGGCGCGTTCCAGTTGCGTGATCTCATCGCGCAAGGTCGGCAACGCGTCCGGCGCAAGGTCGCAGGCAATGCCGCCAGGTACTACGGCATCGAACAGATAGCGCTGGCCGAACACCTGTGCGTTGTGCCGCAGCAGTTGCTCTTTCAGGCTGGCGAAGTGCGTCTGCCCGACGGCGAAGCCGGCGTCGTTGCCGATAGCGCCCAGATCGCCGAGATGATTGGCGATACGTTCGCGCTCCAGCGCCATCGCACGCAAGGCCGCAGCGCGTGGCGATGGCGTGGCGCCAGTGAGCGATTCCAGCGCGGCGCAGTACGCCCAACTGAACGCCACGGTGGAATCCCCGCACAGCCGCGCTGCCAGCCGATAGCCGTCGCGAAGTTGCATGGTTTCAAAACGTTTGGCGACACCCTTGTGCGTGTAGCCCAGGCGTTCCTCAAGGCGCAGCACTTTTTCACCCACCACGGAAACATGGAAACGCCCCGGCTCGATAATTCCCGCGTGTACGGGCCCCACCGCGACTTCATGCACGCCTTCGCCCGTGACCGGGACAAATGGGTACGGGGCGCTGATGATCGAATGAGTTTGCTCGGCGGTGACCTCGCCGCGCAGGGGAAACGACTGTTCCGGCCAGCCGCCGTGTCGCAGCCACGGACGCAGGTCGCCGTCGTCGGCGCGAATGCCGAGCAGGTCGTACGTTGCACGTTGCATTCGGTCCGCCACCGGAAAGCGCGCTGCCAGCGACGGATACAGCGTAGCGCCCGCAGGCAGCGCGTGTTCGATCACCACAACCTGCTCAGGCAACAAATACGCTGCGTGGATTCGCAGGCACCGGTCGCGATCATCGCTACCCCAAAGTGCCAGCAGATTGGCGCCCGCATAGCGCAACGCATCTGCCGCCCGGGTCCAGCCGTGGGCGTCGACAACCACGCGCCAGGCCGTCACATTGGAGGCCAGGGGCGCGCGGTCGCTATCGAGGAAGTCGGGCCACATGAAATTCATCCAATCAACTGTGCCGCCAGGCGATACCATGCGGCGAGTGCCGGCGGTATGTACACACCGAGCATCAGCACAATGGACAAATGAACAAATACCGGCACCAGCGCTGGCGAATGCGGCAAACGCGGTGCGTCAGTGTCGCCAAAGACCATGGATTGTACCTTGGCGAAGATGGCGGCAAACGCCACTGCCAGGGCGATCAGCAGGATCGGCGTGGCCCACGGGTGGTCGCGCATCGCCGTAATCAAGATCAGATATTCGCTGGTGAAAACGCCGAACGGCGGCATGCCGAGGATCGCCAGCGAGCCCAGCATCAGGCCCCAGCCCACGGTGGGACTCACCGCCAGCAGGCCGCGGATGCCTTCGATACGCTGCGTGCCTGCGATCTGCGAGGCATGGCCGGCGGTGAAGAAAATCGCCGACTTGGTCAACGAGTGCACGGTCATGTGCAGCAGCGCGGCGAAGTTTGCCAGCGGTCCGCCCATGCCGAACGCGAACGTGGTGATACCCATGTGCTCGATCGAGGAGTAGCCGAACAAGCGCTTGATGTCGCGCTGACGCCACAGAAAGAACGCCGCCAGTAGCGTCGAGAACAAGCCGAAGCCCATCAGCATGCGTCCGGGCAGCGCGGAATGCATCGCGCCGACCGCAAGGATCTTGCAGCGGACCACCGCATACATCGCCACGTTGAGCAGCAGCCCCGACAACACCGCCGAAACCGGTGTAGGACCCTCGGCATGCGCATCGGGCAGCCAGTTGTGCAAGGGTGCGAGGCCGACCTTGGTACCATAACCGACCAGAAGAAAAACGAAGGCCAGTCCGATCACGGTCGGATCGAGCTGCCCCTTTACGGCATTGAGATGAGTCCACAGCAGCGCACTCATGCCTTCGCCACCGAGCAGCCGTTCCGCTGCGAAATACAGCAAGATCGTGCCAAACAACGCCAGTGCGATACCGACGCCGCACAGGATGAAGTATTTCCACGCCGCCTCAATGCTGGCGCGGGTGCGGTACAACGACACCAACAGCACCGTCGACAGGGTTGCTGCTTCCATTGCGACCCACAACAAGCCCATGTTGTTGGTCGACAGCGCCACCAGCATCGCGGTCATGAACAGTTGGTACATGCTGTGATACAGACGCAAGCGGCGCGCGTTGACTCGACCGCGGTCCTGCTCGATACGCATGTAGGGTCGCGAGAACACAGCTGTCGTGAAACCCACCAACGCGGTCAACGCAATCAGGAACACATTGAACGGATCCACAAAGAACTGTTCGTGGCCCAAAGTTACGGTTCCCTGGTCGATGATCCTGAGCACGAGCGCGCCAGCGGCGATCAGCGTAGCCAGACTGATGGCGACATTGAGTTCGGCAGCGCGTCGCTGCGCCCCGATCAGTGCCAGCAGGAAGGCGCCGAACAGAGGAATACCGAGTACCAGCGCAAGCTCCAAGTCAGTCCTCCTTGAGTGCTTCGAGCTGATGCAGGTCGAGGCTGTCGAACTGCTCGCGAATCTGAAAGAAGAAGATACCGAATATGAACACGCCGACCAGCAGGTCCAGGGCGATACCCAGTTCGATCACCATCGGCATGCCGTAAGTCGTGCTGGTGGCGGCGAAGAACAAGCCGTTCTCCATGGCAAGGAAGCCGATCACCTGGGTGACTGCCTTGTGTCGGGCGATCATCATCAGGAAGGCCAGCAGGGTCACCGCCATGGCGATGCCCAAGGTCTGCCGCGTGACTGTGGTGGCCAGCGAGCTGATCGGCTGGGCCAGCCCGAACGCGAAGATCACCAGGCCGAGCCCGACCAGCATTAGCGTCGGGATGTTCACCAATGGGTCACTGTCGCCTTCGATGCCCAGTCGGCGCATCAGCCGCATCAGAATCCACGGCATCAGCACGACCTTTTCGATCAAGGTCAGCGCGGCGGAGTAGTACAAATGCGGCAAATTCGCGGTCGCGGCGACGAGCAGTGTGGACACAGTCAGCACCGCGCCCTGCCACGCCAGCAGGACGATCAATCGCCGCGTCCTCCGCTGCGCGAGCATGGCGAACGAGATCATCAACAGGCCCGCCGCGAGGACGTGCAACAACTGCGTGGCGAAGGGGAGTGGGGACATGATTCAGGATTGCAGCAGCAAGTGCACGAGTAGTCCCAGCACGGAAAGCAGAAACGCCATGCTCAAAAACTCCGGTGCACGAAAGATGCGCAACTTGGCCGAGACTGTTTCGATCACGGCCAACACCGCGCCGGCGATAGCCAGCTTCGCCACCAGCCAGACGACAGCAAGCAACAATGCCAGCGGGCCGGATTCGTTAACGGCAATTCCCCACGGTACGAACAGCGCAAAACCGATGCACGCGTAGTTGAACAGCTTCAACCATGACGCCCATTCGATGAGCGCCAGATGGCGCGCCGAATATTCGAGCAACAGCGCCTCATGGATCATGGTCACTTCGAGATGCGTGGCCGGGTTGTCGATCGGGATGCGGGCGTTTTCGGCCAGAAGTACCATCACGAAGGCTACACCGGCAAAGGCCAGACTTGGGTGCAGCGTGAGTCCGTGGGAATTCAGCGTGCCTTCCACCACGGTGGGTAGTGCGGTGCTGCCGAACATGAGGAAAGCGTTGAACAGCACCATTAGCAGCGCCGGCTCGGCGAGAAAGCCGATCATCATCTCGCGCCGGGCACCCATGCTGCCAAAGACCGTGCCGATATCCATCGCCGCCAGTGCGATGAATACCCGTGCCGTCGCGAACAGGCCGACCAACGCAATCGCGTCGGCCACACGCGCCATCGGAAGCTCTGCGGTGACCGAGGGAATGATCGCTGCCGCCATGGCCATCGTGCCAAACACGATGTACGGCGTGGCACGGAACAAGGGAGAGGCATCCGTGGCCAGGGCTGCATCCTTGCGGAACAGTTTGCGCAATGTGCGATAGGGCTGCAGCAGTGGCGGCGCGGAGCGATTTTGCAGCCAGGCCCGGCATTGTGCGACCCAGCCGGCCAGCACGGGCGCCAGCGCCACGGCCAGCACGACACCGCCCAGCTGGCTGACCAGTGCGAGGGCATTCACAGAACAAACACCAGCAGCACGATCAAGGTCAGGAAGCTGTACAACAAATAGACGGCCAGACGGCCACGCTGCAGCACGGCAAGCGCATCGGCCAGCCAGCCGACAGCGTGGGCCAGCGGAAGATAGAGCCCATGCCAGAGCCTGTCCTCGATCTGGATGCGGTATCGGGGCGTACGGTCATCCGGCGCGGGTACCTCGCGTTGCATACGAAAGAACGGCCCGAATATGTGACGGATCGGCTGCCCGAATCCTTCGGCCGTATCCTGCATGCGCGGAGACAATACGGGGTACCCGCAATTCCACGGCGGCGCGCGGCGTACCCGGCCGTGATACATCCGTCGCACCAGTACAAACATCACCGCGATCACACCGACCATGCCAAGCAACAACCACAGCCCACTGTAGGAGGCCTGCGTGCGCGCCACCGGCGCGATCCACCAGGGCGCCGGTCCTTGCTGGATCACGCTGCCGACCAGCGTTCGCGTCACGGCGGCGGCGGCATCCAGCGCGACCTGCGGAAACACGCCGATGAGGATGCAGCCCAACGCCAGCCAGACCAGCCCCAGGCGTTCCAGCCAACCTGCATCGTGGGCCTGCATCAGCGATGGTTCCCGCGGCTGGCCGAGAAAGATCACGCCGTAGAACTTGACCATCACGTATCCGGCGAGTGCGGCGGTCAAGGCCACCAAGGCGGCGCCCAGTGGCACAATCATGTTCACGAATGCATGCGGGATGGAGGGCGTCGACAAGAACGCCTGCAGCAGCAGCCATTCCGAGACGAATCCGTTGAGCGGCGGCAAACCGGCGAGCGCCAAGGTCCCGATCAAGGCCAGGGTGGCGACCCATGGCATACGCCGGATCAGGCCGCCCAGTTTGCCCAAGCTTCGCTCATGGGTGGCGTGGAGCACGGATCCGGTGGCGAGGAAAAGCAGGCTCTTGAACAGCGCGTGATTGAACGCATGCAGCAACGCCGCCACGAGTGCCAGAGCGGCCAACAAGCGCATGTTGAACGCGTAGCACAGCAGCGCCAGTCCGATTGCCGCAAAGATCAGGCCGATATTCTCAATCGAGGAATAGGCAAGCAAGCGCTTCATGTCGGTCTGTACGGCAGCAAACACTGCACCGAACAGCGCCGTGCCCAGTCCCAGGATCAGCGTCAGCATGCCCCACCACCATGGACCGGTGTGGAGCAGATCGAAACCGACACGCAGGAAGCCATAAACCGCGACCTTGAGCATCAACCCACTCATCAGCGCTGACACGGGTGATGGCGCGGCAGGATGTGCCTCCGGTAACCATACATGCACGGGCACCAGCCCCGCCTTGGCACCAAAACCGAACAACGCCAGCAGAAAAGCCGCACCTGACCAGGCGGGCGAGAGTGATGCAGCGCGCATCGCGTCGAACGTCAGCAGCCAACTGCCGCCGTGCAGAACGCCGAAGCCCATCAGCAGCGACAGCGCCCCGACATGCGCCATCAACAGATACAAAAAACCAGCTTTCCTGATCTCGGCGATGCGGTGCTGCGTGGTCACCAGAAAGTACGAACTGAGCGCCATCGTCTCCCATGCCACCATGAACAGGTACGCATCGTCAGCGAGAATCACCACGGCCATACTGGCAAGAAATGTATGGTATTGCAGGCAAAGCAGGCCGGGCGAGGCGCCTTCACCAAGGCGGAAATAACCGGCTGCAAAGACCGAAATACCGGCGCTCACGACGCCCAGCAGCACCAGGAAAAATCCAGACAAGGCATCCAGGCGAAGGTGGAATGGAAGATCCGGCAAGCCCAGCGGCAGCACCGCGTTTTGCACCACGAACCCACTCTGCAGCGACAACAGTCCGAGCACAGCGACAGCCAACGCGATGAGCGCGCCCAGAGGAAACAGTGTGTATGCCACCCAGCCCATGCGCTGCGGGCGCACGAGGCCCAGAGCACCTACCACCAGCCAGGCGATAATCAGGCTGGAAAGCATTGTCAATGGCGACATCGTCGGCAATCCGCTTCCTCCTGCAACTACCCTCAAGATTCCATCGCGGACGCACCAGCCCCGAGCCATCGGCAGAATCTGCGCATTATCGTTGAAATCGACCCGCATCACTAGGAGCGTGGGCGGCAGAAACGTTCGGGCTGCGATTGTGCTCTCATCGATAGGCTACACCTATCGTCGCGCTTACATGGCACCACTATGCGCACCCTCCGATAGACGTAGCCTATCGCGATAGCCCAATCTAGCTATCCAAAGTTTCTGCCGCCCACGCTCCAAGCAACCGATCAACCCAGGCGCATCGCGTATCATGCGCAAATGGCCCGCCGCAAATCCGACGCAAAAATTGTTCCGTCCGGCGTGACAGCGAAGGACAAACCGGCATTCCTGCCGGATTTCTCAACGGAGCCGCTGCCGTTTGCCGATTCGAACGGTCTCAAACCGCTCGCCGAACGCATGCGACCACAAAGGCTCGACGAAATCGTCGGCCAGAACCGCTTGCTTGGAAAAACCGCGCCGTTGCGCCGCGCGATCGAATCCGGGCATGCGCATTCGATGGTGCTCTGGGGGCCGCCGGGTTGCGGCAAGACGACGCTGGCGCTGCTGGTCGCGCAGTATGTAGATGCGGAATTCCGCGCGGTGTCGGCCGTGTTGTCTGGTCTACCCGACGTGCGCAAGGCACTGGCCGAAGCCGAATCGAATTTTGCCAGTGGCAGGCGCACCGTTTTGTTCGTCGATGAAGTCCATCGCTTCAACAAACTGCAACAGGACGCATTCCTGCCGCATATCGAAAAAGGCATCATCGTTTTCATCGGCGCGACGACGGAGAATCCTTCGTTCGAATTGAACTCGGCGCTGCTTTCGCGCTGCCGCGTGCATGTCATGGATGCAGTTTCCAGCGGCGCAATTGTTGACGCATTGAGGCACGCCCTGTCTGAAGAGCGCGGATTGGGCGGGCAGGAGTTGCAGGTCGACGATGCGGCGCTCGCCCTGATCGCGCAAGCTGCCGATGGCGACGTGCGCCGCGCGCTGACCTTGCTCGAAATTGCGGCCGAGCTGTCCGTCGATGGACAAATCGACGAAGCCACCCTGAAGCAGGTTCTGGCCGACCGCACGCGCCGTTTTGACAAGGGTGGTGAGCAGTTTTACGACCAGATCTCGGCATTGCACAAGTCGGTGCGCAGCTCCGACGCCGATGCGGCGTTGTATTGGTGTACGCGCATGCTCGATGGCGGCGTCGACCCGGCGTACCTGGCCCGCCGTCTCACACGCATGGCAATCGAGGATGTCGGGCTGGCAGATCCGCGCGCGCTGCAACTCGCGCTGGAAGCATGGGACACGTTCGACCGGCTCGGGTCGCCGGAAGGTGAACTGGCATTGGCCGAAGCGGCGATCTATCTGGCGATCGCCGCAAAAAGCAACGCGGCCTACGCCGCATTCAATGCTGCGCGCGCAACTGTCCGCGAAACCGGTACCCTGGACGTTCCCGTCCATCTGCGCAATGCGCCAACGAAATTGATGAAGAATCTCGGCTACGGTCGCGGCTATCAGTACGATCATGATATGGAAGGCGGCGTGGCGCTGGACCAACAGTGTCTGCCGGAAGCGCTCGCCGGGCGCACGTTCTACCAGCCAGTCGAGCGAGGTTTGGAATCGAAGATCAAGGACAGACTCGACACACTGCGTGCGGCTCGTATCGCGGCACGCAAAGCTGAACCGAACGCATGAGCGAGGCCACTCTGCGGCTCGGATTTTTTTTCGTCTTGCTGATGCTGTTGATGTTCGGCGAGTGGCGCTGGCCGCACAATGCTTCACCGCCAACCCGGATGCGCAGGTGGCCGGTGAACCTGGGCATCGGTTTGCTCAACACGTTGTGCCTGCGTGTGCTGACTCCGTGGCTGGCGTTCGCCACGGCGCTGCGCGCACGCAATGCCGGCATCGGTGCGTTCAACCTGATTGAGGTGCCGGCGTGGCTGGCGTTTGCTTCGAGCGTATTGATTCTGGATCTGGCCATCTACTGGCAACACCGCTTGATGCATATCGTACCGTGGTTGTGGCGCTTGCATCGTATGCACCACACCGATCTGGCGCTTGACGTTACGTCCGGCGTGCGCTTTCATCCGCTGGAGATTTTATTTTCGCTCGCGATCAAGCTCGGCGTTGTGCTGGCGCTCGGCGCACCGCCTTTTGCCGTACTCGCATTCGAGATCGCGCTAAGCAGTTTTTCGTTGTTCACGCACACCAACGTATTCATTCCGGCCCGCGCGGACCGCTTGCTGCGCTGGTTGATCGTGACTCCGGATATGCACCGCATCCACCATTCGGTGCTGCCGGACGAACACAATCGCAACTTCGGCTTCAACGCTTCGTGGTGGGATCGGTTTTTCGGCAGTTATCGCGATCGACCTCGACAAAGTCAGACCGAATTGACGCTGGGCTTGGACGTATTTCGCGCGCCGAGTGAGCAACGCTTTCCGGCGTTACTCGTGCAGCCGTTTGTGGATGTGGTGAGACGCAAGACGTAAGACGGGAGGGCACATAGCTTTTTGCGGCTTTTCCGCTCGGCGCTCACGTCGCGTCAGCGAGCGATCAGCATTACCTCCAGTCAATCACAGCCTGCTGGTTCGCTGGCGTTTCCCCAGCGTAAACAATTGGTCTTCGTCGCGCAGGATGAAGAGCACGAGGCATGCGCCCAGCATCGGCCATGCGGCGAAGAACAGCAGGTTGACGCGCTCGAAGGGGTGCAAGTATTGATGGTACGAGGAAAACGTAGAGGCGCCGTGCAGCAGCAACACCAATCCATACGTCCAGGTTTTGAACAAGCCGAGCGCAAACAGCGCGATCAGAATCAGTTCCGCCACGGCAATGAGGTAGATCGGTTGGATCGCGACTCCGGCGATGCCGTAGAAATGCGCGAAAATGCCGGCGGCATGTTCCGGGCGCATGAATTTGTCGATGGTCCAGGCAAGCAGGACGACCACAATGGTGGCCCGCAAAATCAACAGACTGGTCAGCAGGCGTTGGTTGGTTGTATTCATCGGTTGCTCCTTTCGATCGCACGGACGTGGGCATGGTTGTTTGCTGCGGCAGGGACGAACCATATATCGCCGAACCAGGCATTGACGTGACCGCCGGTGTTGTCGGTGTCCGACGCCAGGGCGATTCCGGTTACGCGCGGCGCCGGGCGGTCGAACGCGGCGCGGAAATCCGCACCCAGATCGCGCCGTTGCACCTGCCATTTTCCGGCCAGTGCGTTGCCACTTTGCAGCACCACCGTTTTCACTCCGGAATAAAATGCGTTCGGCGCAATCGTGCCAATCGAATGACGATTGTCCCACACGTAACACAGTGCGGCCGTGGGTAAGTCGAATCCAAATAGCATATGGGCGAGACGCAATTTCATGCGTGCGCCGAAACTCAGTGCGCTGCGCGGCAGGTCGAAAAACACATACACGCGCGCGGCAAAATCGTCGCCTTGCTTTTTCGCCAGATCGGCTTGGACGACGCTATGGTCGATTTTCCATTGCCAGTTCAGCACCGTTGCAGCCGGCAGGTCGAGCTTGTGCGCGATCGCGCCGGCGGCATGATCGGCATCGATGTGCAGCGCATTGGTCGAGTCGACGCGTACGACAGATATTTGCGCCATCGCGTGTCGACGCGACAATCGATACGGCAGCCAGCCCGCCGGCAAGGTGGATCCCGGGCTCGCGTCGGAGAATCTCAGTGTCGTGCTCGCGCGCACACCCGGTGCGACCCCAACGTACAGCAACAGCAAACCAGACGCTGCGACTCGGATTGCGGTCGATGGCGGCGTACGCATCAACCCGGCATCCAGAACAACGTGGCATCGAAGACTGCGGCGAGTCGTTGGCCGGTGCTGACGGCGAGCAACTGGGCGATGATGACCCAGGCGAGAATCATGCGCGCAACGGCTTGGAGCCGGCGCGGATGAATCGGGTTTGCAGCCAGTCGGACAGCGCGCGTTGCGCTGGTAGCGCGGCCGGCAGCGCCAACAGTGCGGCAATCACGGCGTGCGCGTCGCCGGCGTCGTCGAGGTCGTTCAATACGGGCAACTGTGCAATTGCGCCATGTGGCGATAGCGCATCCATCAGCTCGCTTGCAGTTTCTTGCATCGAATACCGCGGTGTGCCCCACACCTCGATGGGTACCGGCGCGCGCGTGCCGAACAACCAGAAGCCGCCGTCGTCGGCACGGCCAAGTACGAACGGGGTGGCTGGATCGGCGAGTGCGGCAACGGCACGCCGCAACAAGGCTACACTGAGTTGCGGCGCGTCCGCGCCAACCAGCAGCACGCGATCGTGCGCAGCGAGCAGCTGCGAACACACGCGATGCAAACGTGCGCCGAGTCCGCCATCGCCCTGCCATATGCGCGGCAATTGTTGCCATTGCACATGATCCATGCCGGCAGCTTCGGCGATCGCCCAATAGGCGTGAATCTCGGGCATCTCATCGAAGGCCACTTGTGCGACCGCGGTTGCAGCCAGCGTATGAAATTGCTCGGCATCGGCGGTGCCGATCGTTGCTGCAAGGCGAGTCTTTATCGGCGACAAACCCGGCGTCTTGACGAAGATGGCCAGCGCGGTGCTCATTGCGCGCTTCTGCGAAGATGCCGCCACGCCGGCCAGGCTTGTACGATGGTGAGATGCAAATGCCTGAGCGTGGTGCGCAGCCAGCCGTGTTGCGCGTATTTGCGTGCACTGGTTTCCAGCGGCGCTGCGATGCGTTGCAGCGGCACACCGGCATGGCGCGCTGCCCAAACCAGTTGATGATCCTCGCCGTAAGCGACGCATTCGTCGAAGCCGCCTAGCGCCGCAAAGCGCGCTGCCCGTAACAACAGGCCTTGGTCGCCAAAGGGAATACCGAATGCGCGCGAACGCAAGTTTGCGCCCCAGGCGTTAAGCGCAACCAGGCGCGGGCCGTCATCGCGAAAGGCAAGATCGAAGAATCCCAATGCGTCGACATCGCGGTCAAGAAACGCATCCAGGGCCGCCACTGTAGCCGGACGCAGCCGCGAGTCGGCATGCACGAACCACAACCACTTGCCGTTGGCGCGTGCGGCACCGGCATTCATCTGGCGCGCGCGTCCCGGCGGGCTGAGCGCGTCGAGCAACGACAAATGCTTTGGCCAGAGCGCTGGCGCTGCCGGCGCGCGAGACGCATCGGTACGACAAGCGATTACCTGGGTGGATTCCGGCAAGGCCGCGAATTGCTCGAGCAATACCGCCAGTTCGGCATCGTCGCCGGATGCCAGCGGCACGATGATCGACAGCAGCGGTGTGCGCGCGTCGATTGTCCTCGTCGATTGGATGGTGCCGGCGTTCGCAGCCACGACCTGGTCGCTCAGCAGCAACTCGAAGCGGACGCGGGCGTCGTTGCAGGCGCGCAATCGAACAATCCGTAATGTCTGCGCTTGTCGCCATCGATGCGGAAATGTCCGGCGTAGCGACTGGCGCTCAACATGTCCGCGGTATTGCCGCACACCCGCTGTGCCCGGCCAGTTTCAAAACGATGTTGGTCGTCGAGTACGAACGCATGCGGCGCGTGTTCGATCGAACCCAGGTACGTGACGGTCTGGCCGAAGTCTTCGCAACGGTCTTCCAGGTCGAGCTTGAACGCCCGCCAGGTGATCGATTCGAAGCCGGCAAAACCGATGCGCCGATCGATTTCCGGGTCGGTCAAGGCAATGCGGCTGCGCGCGCACACGCGTGCGACGGCAATGCCGAGTTGCGCCAACGCGCGACGAAAGTCTTCAATGTACAACGCGCCGGCAAGGCATTCCCCGACCAGCACCGGATCGGTCAAAAGCTCGGCCGGCAATCGACGATCGGCGAACACGTCGGAAAAATACAATTCGCCGCCGGGCTTGAGCACACGCACGATTTCGGCGAATGCGCGCGCTTTGTCGGTGACCAAATTGAGCACGCAGTTCGAGACGACGACATCGACCGACGCGTCGGCGATCCCCAGAGCGGCCAGATCGGAAAGATTGCCGGCTTTGAACTCCACGTTCGAGTGCGCATGACCAAAGGCTTGCGCATGAAAGTCGCGATGGCTTGCTGCGACTTCGAGTTGCTCAGCGGTCATGTCGACGCCGATGACACGCCCGTTTTCGCCGACCAGTTTCGACACCAGGTACGTGTCGCGGCCGCCGCCGCAGCCCAGGTCCAGCACGGTAGCACCGGCCAGCGCCGACGGAATCGGCGAGCCGCAGCCGTAAAAGCGTTCGCGTACCTGCGGATGCAACTGGTCGAGAATCGCACGCAGATGCTTGGGCATCGCGTCTGCGCTGCAGCACGCGCTGGTGCGCAAATCGGCGCTGGATCGCAGGGTTTGTCCGTAGTATTCACGTACGCCAGCCTCGATGTCGGCGGCAGCGATTTCAGTTTCCTGGGTCATGCGAGTGCTCCGTGACAGGAACTGCCTGCACCGGCAGTGCATCCGTAACAATGATCGTCGAATGCGATTTCGTCGCGCTCGATATCACTCAGCGACCGGATATCCCAAAGCGTTCGACGCTTCCCCGCCTGCGGCAATTCCAGCGCCTGATTGAAATCGCAATCGTAGAGTTGCCCATCCCAACCCACCGAAAGCAGATTGCGGCACATGACGCCCAATGCGGCTTGCGGGTTGAACGCATCGAGCAGGGTCTGCATATAGCGATCGTATTGGCCCTCGCGTTCGAGCAGATGCAGAAACCGTTTGATCGGCATGTTGGTTATCGTGAACAGGTGATTGAAGACGATGCCGAAGTGTTCATGCAACTCGCGCTTGTAATCGGTTTCGAGTTTGTCCTGCGGCGGCGGTAGTGTTGCTCCAACCGGGTTGTAGACCAGATCCAGTTCAAGCCCGCGGTCGGGCTGGCCGTAGCCGAGTACATTCAAATCGCGCAAGGCGCGGATGCTCGGCTCGAACACGTGGCGGCCGCGCTGCTTTTCGACATTGGCTTTGGTGTAGCAGGGCAGGGACGCAACTACCCTGACGCCCTCGTCGGCAAGAAATTGTGCGGTGTCATTCTGATCGGGCAGATACAGGACAGTCAGATTGCAACGGTCGATGACTGTCTTGCCCAACCGGCGCGATTCGCGCACCAGCGCGCGGAAATTCGGATTCATCTCCGGAGCGCCACCAGTGAGATCGACGGTGTGCACATTTGGTGCATCGGCAAGCAATTCGAGCAGGCGGTCGACAGTCCCGGCCTGCATTATCTCGGTGCGTTTCGGGCCGGCCTCGACGTGACAGTGATGGCAAGCCAGGTCGCACAATTTGCCGACATTGATCTGGAGGATTTCCAGTGGCATGCGCGGCAATGCGACGCCACGTTTGCGCAACATCCGGTGAAACGGGATTCGTGGATCGGCGAGGATGGAATTCATGCGGCCTTTCCCGTTTCAAGTGCGGTATCGCGGCGGTCGTGGCGACGCCAGCGATGAAAGCGTTCCAGCCAGCGCAGCACCTGTTCGGGGGCATGCGCGCGTTTCCATTCACCGGCCGCGTATTTGTTGGCTTCAGCCCAGGTCGGGTAAGCGTGCACGGTACCGAGCACCTTGTTCAGGCCGATCTTGTATTTCATCGCCAGAACATATTCAGCGATCCAATCGCCGGCATGCGAACCGATGCAGGCGGCGCCAAGAATCGTATCCTTGCCCCTGACGGTGATCAATTTGACGAAACCGTCGGTATCGCGCTCGGCGATGGCGCGATCCAGTTCGCTCAAGTCGTAGCGGGTGACTTCATAATCGATACCTTGTTCTTTCGCTTCACGTTCATTCAGGCCAACGCGTGCGATTTCCGGATCGGTAAAGGTGACGGCAGGCACGACCCGGTAATCCGTCTTGAATTTCCTGAAGGATCCGAACAGGGCATTTACCGCGGCATACCATGCCTGGTGGGCGCTGGCGTGGGTCAACTGGAACGGGCCGGCGACATCGCCGCAGGCAAAGATGTTCGGATACAGCGCACGCAGATAGTCATCGGTCTCGACGGTATTGTTGCGTTCACGCGTAGGGATATTCAATGCTTCCAGACCGTAACCGGCGACGCGCGGCGTGCGCCCGACGGCGACCAGTATCTTGTCGAACGGCACGCGTATTCTCTCATCGCCGCGCTCGCAGATCAGCACATTGCCGTCTCCGGCTCTTTCGACGCCGATTGCCCTATGTCCAACCAGTACGTTGACGCCTTCTGTTTGCAGGCATTCGCGCACGAAATCCGACACTTCGTCGTCCTCGCGCAACAAAAGCCGATCCAGCATTTCCACTTGCGTGACCCTACTTCCAAGGCGCGCAAAGGTCTGCGCCATTTCACAGCCGATCGGGCCGCCGCCGAGGATCAACATGCGCTTCGGCAAACTATCCAGGCTCCACAACGTATCCGAAGTCAGATAGCCGCATTCGGCAAGCCCGGGCAGATTCGGAACGATGGGTTCGGCGCCGGCAGCAATCACAATGGCGCGCGTCGTGATGGCCTTGCCATCGACTTCAACGCACCAGGGCGACACGATTTTGGCTCGGCCGCGTTGCACGTCAACGCCAAGTTTTTCATAGCGTTGCTCGGAATCGTGTGGCGCAATTTCTGCGATGGACTTGTGCACGCTCCTCATCGCAGCGGCGAAATCGACCTTTGGTTCTGACAACTCGATGCCGAATTCCCTGCCGCGGCGCGCTTCGTGCGCGATGCGCGCAATGCGAATCAATGCCTTCGACGGGACGCAGCCGTAATTCAGGCAATCGCCACCCATCTTGTCGCCTTCGATCAGGGTGACCTTGGCACGCACTGTCGCCGCAATATAGGCGCTGACGAGACCCGCGGCACCTGCGCCGATGACGATCAGGTTTCGATCGAAACGCTTCGGCCTCTTCCAGCCCTTGTAGAGCCGACGCGACTTGATCCAGCTGATGATGCCGCGGGACAACCACGGCAGCAGCGCCAGCAGCAGGAACGATCCGATCAATGCCGGCGAAACCAGTCCCGACAGCGAATTCAAGCTGGCCAGCCGGGTGCCTGCGTTCACATAGACCACGGTGCCGGCAAACATGCCGATCTGGCTAACCCAGTAAAACGTAAACGCTGGCAACGAGGTCAAACCCATCACCAGATTGATGACAAAAAACGGAAAGGCGGGTACCAGACGCAAACTGAACAGGTAGAACGCGCCGTCGCGCTCGATGCCTTCATCGACACGCTTGCTGCCGTGGGCGAACCGCTTGCGCACCCAGTTGCGCAGAATGAAGCGGCTGGCCAGCATCGCGATCGTGGCGCCGATGGTGGACGCGAACGAAACCAGCACGGTGCCTTCGATCAATCCGAACACGGCGCCACCAGCCAGCGTCAGGATCGCCGCGCCGGGCAACGACAAAGACGTCACGAGGACATAGACGCAAAAAAACGCCCCGGCCAGCAACCATGGATGCATCGCTTGCCAATGCGCCAGTTGCTGATGCCTGGCCTTGAGTGCGTCAAAGCTCAATTGATGCTGCAGGCCGAATGCAAAGAACGCAACGATCGCTGCAGCGATTGCGAGCAGCACCAATAGACGCGGCAGCAATGCACGCGTGTTCATGCAGCACGTTCCCGGTGCGGAGGACTCATGTTGACACCTGCTGCCGTCGCCGACTCCATCATGTGCTCCTTTGCTCCATCATCCGTCTCGCAACTGACCGTGCTGGTGCGGATTTCATGACGGCAACGATGTTTGCTCGTTGCACGAACCATGAATTTGATAAGAGCCGTGGCCTGCCCTCATACTGACGGCCCTCTCTGATGGTTTCAATACTCCGCGCATGGTACCTGCAACGCCGATGCGATCGTGTCGCAATGAAATTGCAGCGCGATCAACCTGCGACGCGCGCGAATCAGACGCCGCATCCGTCGCGCGTTCGTGAACCTGCTACGTTCCATTCGCGCCTTGCCGCGCACAGTCTGGCTGCTCGGCGCAATCAGCCTGTGCAATGATGCCGCCAGCGACATGATTTATCCGTTGGTGCCGTTGTACCTGACCGCCGTGCTGATGGCCGGACCCAAAGCACTCGGCTTGATTGAAGGCGTGGCCGAGGCATTCAGCAGTCTGCTCAAGCTTGGCGCCGGCGTGTTGGCTGACCGTAGCCGCACGATCCGCATCTGGGTTGTCGGCGGCTACGCCTTCAGCGGATTCGCACGGCCTTTGATCGGCGTGGCGCATTCGTGGCTGGGTGTGTTCGTGTGTCGCCTGGCCGATCGTCTCGGCAAGGGTTTGAGAACGGCGCCGCGCGATGCAATGCTTGCGCAAAGTGTTGATGCTTCGCGCCGTGGTCTCGCGTTCGGTTTTCATCGTGCGATGGACAATCTGGGCGCGGTGGTGGGGCCGCTCGCGGCTGCGGCGTTGCTGGCCTTTGGTCTGGATCTGCGCCAGGTTTTCCTGTGTGCGCTGGTGCCTGCGATTGCGGTGCTGGCGCTGGCCTTGAGTCTGCGCGAACCGGAGCGAGTGCCTGAGGTCGCGCATGTGCCACGAACCTGGATGTTGCGTGGACAACCCCCGGCGTTGCGTCGCTACCTGCTGGCGCTGGGTCTGTTCACGTTGGGCAATTCCTCCAACATGTTCTTGTTGTTGCGTGCGCAAGCGCTGGGTGCGAGCGCCGAACGGGTCGTCTTGATGTGGGCACTGTTTTCTGCGGTGGCCGCCTTGCTGTCCGCACCGTTGTCGGCGCTGTCGGATCGGCTCGGGCGCGTTCGCGTGCTCAGCGTTGCGTGGGGCGCGTATGCACTGGCGTATCTGGCGATCGGCCTGCTGCCTGCGGCCGACTGGGCTTTGTGGCTGGCGTTCGCCGCCTACGGCGTCGTTACGGCAGCGCTGGAAGGTACCGAGAAAGCGCTGGTTGCCGATCTGGTCGATGGCGCAAATCGCGGTACCGCGTTTGGTTGGTACAACCTGGTGTCCGGCATCATGCTGCTGCCGGCTTCGCTGGTGTTCGGCTGGTTGTGGGCCGCAACCACGCCGCTGATCGCGTTTGTCTTCGGCGCCGCCTGTGCCGCGAGTGCGACTTTGCTGCTCCTGCTTTGGGTTCTGCCGGCACGGTTTGCGCCGGATGGCGCGCAAACGCGATAATTCGCCTCTTCACCGGTCCTTTCAGGAAATTCCCATGCTCGATCCGGCACTTCTGCGCGGACAACTCGACAGCGTCGCGCTGCGCTTGAAAGCGCGCGGATACGAACTGGACATCGCTGCCATCGAGGAGCTCGAGACGCAACGCAAGTCGATTCAGACGCGCACGCAGGAATTGCAGAATCTGCGCAACACCCGCTCGAAGGCCATCGGCATGGCCAAGTCCAATGGCCAAGACACGGCTGCATTGATGGCCGAAGTAACCGGAATCGGGGACGAGCTCAAGGCGAACGAACAGCGTCTTGCTCAACTGCAGGCCGATCTTGCCCGGATCACCCTCGGGATTCCGAACCTGGCGGACGAATCGGTTCCGCCCGGTAGCGATGAGACGCATAACCGCAAAGTGCACGAGTGGGGTACGCCACGGAAGTTTGCATTCGCCGTGAAGGACCATGTCGAACTCGGCGCCCGCCATGGTTGGCTTGACGGCGACACGGCAGCAAAAATGTCCGGTGCGCGATTCACCGTGTTGCGCGGCGATCTGGCAAGACTGCACCGTGCGCTGGCGCAGTTCATGCTGGATTTGCACACGTGCGAGCACGGGCATCTGGAATGCAACGTGCCGTTGCTGGTCAATGCCGAAACGATGCGTGGCACCGGGCAACTGCCCAAGTTCGAGGACGATCTGTTCGCAACTCAGGTCGGCGACAGCAAACGCTATCTGATCCCTACTGCAGAGGTTTCGCTGACCAACATCGTTGCTGATGAAATTGTCGATGCGCAAATGCTGCCATTGCGCATGACGGCGCATTCGCCATGTTTCCGTGCCGAGGCCGGATCGCACGGCAAGGATACCCGCGGCATGATTCGCCAGCATCAATTCGAGAAAGTGGAGTTGGTGACGATCGCCACCTCGGCCCAAAGCGCCGACGAGCACGAACGCATGACCCGCTGTGCCGAAGTCGTGCTGGAAAGGCTTGATCTGCCTTACCGACGCATGTTGTTGTGCACCGGCGACATGGGCTTTGCCGCAGCCAAGACCTACGATCTGGAAGTGTGGTTGCCATCGCAGGATCAGTATCGCGAGATTTCATCGTGTTCGAACTGCACCGATTTTCAGGCGCGTCGCATGGCCGCGCGTTGGCGCAACCCGGAATCGGGAAAGATCGAGTTGGTTCATACGCTGAACGGTTCTGGCGTTGCCGTCGGCCGTGCGTTGATCGCGGTGATGGAAAATTACCAGAACGCCGATGGGTCCATCGATGTTCCGAAAGTACTGCAACCGTACATGGGCGGCGTCGAACGCATACAATAGCGCCCCGGTATTTTTGGCAGACAAAATCGTCGATTACCGAAAATCGGAAGCGTGGCCGAGCGGTTTAAGGCACCGGTCTTGAAAACCGGCAGAGGTGTGAGCCTCTCGTGAGTTCGAATCTCACCGCTTCCGCCAATTCTGGTGCGGGCGTCAAAATGATGCGGCCCCATGCGGGGCCGTTGTCTGTTCGGATGCCGACTCACGCGATCCGGTTACGCTGCCTTGCGCAGCGTGCCGCGCATCGTCGCGCGGGCCGCCGCAATGGCGGCTGCCCTGTCCATACCGACACCCTCGGCACGGACAAATGCGACGTCGGTAATGCCGATGAAGGCGAAGAAAGCGCGCAGGTACTTCTCCTGGAAATCCAGGGCGGCGGCTGCACCTTCGCTGTAAACGCCGCCGCGTGAGGAAACGACGATGATGTGCCTGTTGCCTGCCAGGCCTTCGGGCCCGTTCTTGCCGTAGCGAAACGTCTTCCCGGGCACGGCGATCGTGTCGATCCAGGCTTTGAGCTGGCTGGGGATGCCAAAGTTGTACATCGGAGCGCCAATAACAACGATGTTGGATTGCAGGAACTGGTCCAGCACGATCTGTCCGGCCGTACTCGGCTCGCGGCTGGCGTCCACGAGCGGCTGCCAGTGCGGCAGCGGGTCGGCAGCCAGATCGCGGTAGCTGACTTGCAGCTCCGGGTTGTTCTTGCGCAGATTGGACACGACTTCGGCGCTTAGTGAGCGCGATACCGAAAGCGTTCCAAGCGCACTTGAGTCGATATGCAACAGGTTCATGGTATTTCCTCAGGACGTTCATGCCGGTAGAAGTCCAGCGACGGAAAGACGATATATCCGGAACGATTGATTGATAAGCCGGCAATTTGGAGATAGATTGTTTCGATATGGAAACAATAACTGTCTTGCCTGCAGGTATTCAGGATCTGAATGATCTTTATTTTTTCGCTGCCGTCGTCGACCACGGCGGCTTTTCGGCTGCCGGTCGCGCTCTGGGTATCCCGAAGTCGCGACTGAGCAAGCGCGTGGCCCAACTCGAGGAGCGCCTGGGCGTGCGCTTGCTGCAACGGACCACTCGGCGATTTGTCGTCACCCAGCCCGGTGAGCGGTTCTATACACACTGCCGTGCGGTGCTGGTTGAAGCGCGCGCCGCACAGGAAGCCGTGGACGAATTGCGCGCGGAACCACGCGGAATCGTACGCATAAGTTGTCCGATTTCGTTGACGCAGACAGTCCTGGCGCACCTGCTGCCGGAATTCCTCGCAGCGTTTCCCAAAGTGCAGGTGCGTTTGAGTTCGACTAACCGGCGCGTGGATTTGCTCGGCGAAGGCTACGACGTCGCAATCCGGGTCCGCGAAAAACTCGACACGGATGGTTCGCTGGTCGTGCGCACATTCGGTTTGTCGCGCGCGGTGGTCGTTGCCAATCCAGACTTGCTCGATCGCGTTGGCCGTCCGCAGCGGCCACAGGACATTGCGCGCATTCCGGCACTGTCGATGATGGAGCACGACGGCGCACAAGTCTGGGAACTAAGCGATGCGCAGGGTCAGCGTGTCGCAGTGGAAATCCAGCCGCGCGTGATTTGCGGCGACTTCAATCTGCTGCTGGAGTGCGCGCGCCGCGGCGGGGGCGTCGCCATGCTTCCCGAATTCGTATGCGCACCGGCCATTGCTTCGGGCGAATTGGAAATTGTACTGCCGGCGTGGAACGCGCCGGACGGGACCATGCATTTCATCTACCCAAGCCGTCGTGGAATGTTGCCGGCCGTTCGCGCGTTGGTGGATTTTCTCTGCGATCGTCTTGCCGAAACAACTCTCAGAAAGCACGAGGCTTGCGAGGCGCGCACATTGTCCGAATAAGCCGTCGACAAGCGTTTTTTCGAGTGCGAAACGCGCGGGCAATGCGGCGGTTTCGGGTTCGCGGGTTGTTTGAAGTCGTTTGCCGCGTTAAGTTGCGATTCGGGAAGCAAATGGGGAATACAGGGAAATGATCCGGATCGTGCTCATAGACGACCACACGCTGGTGCGCACCGGCCTGCGTTTGATTCTGGAACAACAGGCCGACATCGAGGTGCTCGGGGAAGCGCGCGACGGCGAACAGGGCTTGGCCCTGATCAAGCAACTCGAACCGGATGTCGCGCTGGTCGACGTGCACATGCCCGGTTTCAGCGGTGTCGAAGTGACCGAACGGGTGCGGCGCGCCAAGTTGCCGACGCGCATCGTGATCCTGACAATGGCAGGAGACGCGCCGTTCCCGCGCCGCTTGCTGGAAGCCGGCGCCAGTGGCTATCTGACCAAGGGCTGTCCTGCGGACGAGCTGCTCAAGGCGATTCGATCGGTCGCCGACGGCAGGCGCTATATCGGCAGCGAAGTCGCACAACGGCTCGCGCTTGCGACGATGAACGGCAGCGAGTCGCCCTTCACCGATCTTTCCACGCGCGAACTCGAAGTATCGATGATGCTGGCTCAGGGGCACTCGGCGAAAAAAATCGCCGAGCACCTGCATTTGAGCGCCAAGACGGTGGCCACCTACAAATATCGAATCTTCGAGAAGCTGTCGATTGACAACGTGGTGGCGCTTGCGCACCTTGGCAACCTGCATGGACTACTCGACGCCGGCACAACGTTGCCGACCTCGTAGCCGGTGCTTGGGATGCCCGGGAGCATTCCCGGCATACCGACGGCAGTTCAACTGTCGCCGGTCGTTCGGTCTCCGGCGCTATCCGTGGTTGCCGTCGTCGCAGCAGGCGCGGGTCGATGGACATCGGGTTGGTTGACCTGGCTTGGTCCGCTTGATCCGCTCGAACCCGTTGCGCTGTTTGACGCAGCTTGACCGGAAGTACCCGCAGGCGCCGGGGTGGCCACTGGTTCGGGTGGTTCGGTTGGCTGTATGCGCGGGGACGGTGATGCCGCGGATTCAGGTGTGGGCGTTGCAGCTGGCTGCGCGATTTGACGCTTTTCGTCGGGATCGGAATTCGTTGCCATGTTCAGCGGCATCTGCGGGCCATCGGATGTCGGCACGCTCGGCTTGCCCGCTGCGGACGCCGGACCGGACTTGACCGGGCCTGGAGTGAGCACGACGGGTGCGGGTGCAAACCGCGGCATGATCGGCAGCGGCAGACTCGACATCAGCACCGGTTCGGGCTTCGCGGCAGTGATCGTCGGGGTCGCAGGTCCTGCCGCCGACGTACTCGCGGCCGGTGCCACAGGTGCTGAAGTGGCGGCCGGCGGTTGTGGCGACGGCCTGGACTGTGTTGCCGTCGAAGCCATTGCCGGAGCCGGAACGGGAGTCGGAGCTGCGGCGGGTGCAACGGCAGGTGCCGTCGCAGCCAGTTTTTCCACAGATTTCGACTCTTGTGCCGACGCAGCGACGACAGCAGCCGGAAGTGGCATCGGGCGGGTGACCGGCAACTCGGGTTTCGAAACGGGTGTCGTCACAGGTGCCGGAGTTGACTGGACCGGCGGCGTTGGTGGAATTTCCGTTGTCGCAGGCGGCTCGACGGAAGGCACGATCCGGGCCGGCTCGGGCGCAGCTTGTTGCGACGTGTCACGCACCACTGCGACCTGCGAGGGGGTGGCCACAATTTTTTCTGCAACGGCAGCTTCGCGACGCGCCTGATCCGGGTTCGGTGCAGTGGCGGCAACTTGTTGTTGCCGCGCTGGCGCGGATACTGGCGTCTCCGGGACAGCGCGAATTGCATCCGATGTCGGTTGCGTTGGCGGCGGAGTTGGTGAAACGGGCGCCGGCTTTTCCTGCGTGCGTTGAGTCGATGCCGTCGCGGCCACGGCTGGACTCGGAGCAGAAGATTCAGATTGTTCGTGTTTTATCCGCGCGCGACCGGCATCTTCATCGTCGAAATCGAAGACAATGGGTGTTGCGGCAGGCGCCGACTCTGCCGCTGCCTTTTCTTCGCTGCGGCGGCGCCGGCGGCCGCCCCTGCGACCGCGCCGACGCGAACGCGTCGCGGACTGTTCGGCTTCGCTTGGGCTTTCCTGCGTCGGTGCCGATCCTGTCTTGGCGGCGACTTCTTCCGTGGCGCTGGCCGGCGCAGCACTTTCGCGAATCTGTGGCCCGGGTGCTCGTTGTTGCGGTTCCGTGACCGGCGTCGCCATACCCGCAGGCTTGCCTGGAGCAGCCGATTGTTTGCGCGGGGCCGATGCCGATTTGCGCTGATCTTCTGCGCCGGATGCTTCCTTTGCGCCACGTGATTTCTGAGGGCGCGAGTCGCTGCGCGAGCGATTGCGCGGATTGTTGCCTGAGCGCTTGTCGCCAGGGCGCCCGGAATTTCCCGCAGGACGCTCGCCTTTTCGCGATCGTGCCTGTTGAGAAGGGCGCGCCGATGCAACGGGTTCAGGTGTCGGAGCAGGTTTGAACCAGGCGAGCAGACGACTGAAAATCCCGGCCTTTGCAGATGTTGTTGCGTCGGATTCAGCGACAGCGCGCATCGGCGCAGGACTCGCGGGCACGACGCGACTGACTGCAGGCTGCTCCGGTTCGCTACCCGGTTTCGCCACTTGTGGCGGTGGTGCGGCGACTACCGGCGTGACACGTTCATAGCTGGGCTTGGCGTCGTTGCCGACTTCGGCCGAGCGGATACGCTCGATCTCGAAGTGGGGCGTCTCCAATTTGGCGTCGGCGACGATAATGATCGGCACCTTGTGACGCAGCTCGATTTCGTTGACGCTGCTGCGCTTTTCGTTGAGCAGGAAGTTGGCAACCGTGGCCGGCGCCTGCACCAGCACCTGACCGGTGTTTTCCTTCATCACCTGTTCTTCAACCAGACGCAATACCGACAGCGAAAGCGATTCCACCCCGCGCACGCGGCCATGACCTTCGCAGCGCGGACATACCGTCTGGATTGATTCATCCAGGCTCGGGCGCAAGCGCTGGCGCGACATTTCGAGCAGACCAAACCGGGAAATGCGGCCAATCTGCACGCGCGCGCGATCCTGCTGCAGGGCATCCTTCAGCTTTTCCTCGACTTCGCGCTGATGGCGCGTGCTTTCCATATCGATGAAATCGATGACGATCAAACCGCCGGCGTCGCGCAAACGCAATTGCCGCGCGATTTCGACGGCGGCTTCGATATTGGTGTTGAACGCGGTGTCTTCGATATCCGAACCCTTGGTCGCCTTCGATGAGTTGATGTCGATGGCGGTCAGTGCTTCGGTTTGATCGATTACCAGTGAGCCGCCCGAGGGCAGGCGCACGCTGCGCTCATACGCATTTTCGATTTGGGTCTCGATCTGGTAACGCGAAAACAGCGGCACGGTATCGTTGTACAGCTTGAGCTTGCGCAGATTCTGCGGCATCACCTGCTGCACGAACTCGCGCGCATCATTGTAGAGTTCCTCACTGTCGATGAGGATTTCGCCGATGTCGTTGCGCAGATAATCGCGCAGGGCGCGAATGATCAATCGCGATTCCTGATAGATCAGAAACGCTCCGGAACGCGTCGTGGAGGCTTCCGAAATCGCTTTCCACAACTGCAGCAGGTAATCCAGGTCCCATTGCAGTTCTTCCGCGCCGCGGCCCATGCCGGCGGTGCGGATGATGACGCCCATTTCATCCGGCAGATCGAGATTGTCCAGCACTTCCTTGAGCGTGGCGCGATCATCGCCCTCGATGCGCCGCGAAACGCCACCGGCACGCGGGTTGTTCGGCATCAGGACCAGATAGCGACCGGCCAGGGAAATGAACGTGGTCAGCGCCGCACCCTTGTTGCCGCGTTCTTCCTTCTCGACCTGAACCAGCAATTCCTGGCCTTCCTTGAGCAGGTCGCGAATGCCGGCCTTGTTGTGATCCACCCCGCTGGCAAAATATTCGCGTGATATTTCCTTCATCGGCAGGAAGCCGTGGCGGTCGGCGCCGTAGTCGATGAAGCAGGCTTCCAGGGAAGCCTCGACGCGGGTAATGCGGCCTTTGTAGATGTTGGCCTTTTTTTGTTCCCTGGAAGGAATCTCGAGATCGAGATCGTACAAGGTCTGGCCATCGACGATGGCCACGCGCAACTCTTCACGCTGAGTTGCGTTGATCAGCATACGCTTCATTTTTACTGTCCTCGTGCGCCCCACCGCGAGTCGCGCCGCAATCCTGCGCCTGCGGGTGCGGCGCGGGATTACGACAACCGTGGGCGCAGTGCGCGGCCGCGGGAACGCTTGTTGCTGCCAGCGCGACCATTCGCGCCTGGCTTGATACGGTGCCCTTTGCATAACCGGAATTCCGACCGCCCTGACGGCGATGGGTAATCCTCGACTCGAACCGTTACGATAGCCACATTCGATCCGGTTGGTTCCTCCCGGAATGGCAACCAGTCGATGCGGGCGCAAGATCGAGTGCGCTGTGACCCGACATTCGGTCGGTTCCAGGCGCATTGTGCGCCGCGATTCTAGCAATTTAACCGGAATTTTTCCAATATTGACGCGAACTTCGATGAATCTTGAAAAACACGAATCAGGTAATGGCGTGCGCCTCGTTCAGGTGCCCGAAGATCGCGACGGTCAGCGTATCGACAATTTTCTCAGCGTCCAGCTCAAGGGCGTGCCCAAAAGCCTGATTTACCGCCTGCTGCGCACCGGCCAGGTTCGCATCAACGGCAAACGCGCAAAGCCCGATGCGCGTATCAACGCCACGGACACGATCAGGATTCCACCGGTTCGCAGCGCAGCACCCACGACCAGCGGCGAACCGCCAAAATCACAATTGCGCAGCATCGAGCAGGCGATCATCCACGAAGACCGCGATTTCCTTGTGTTGGACAAACCCGCCGGCATTGCCAGTCATGGTGGCAGCGGCGTGAGTTTCGGCGCCATTGAATTGTTGCGCGCGGCACGCCCCGGCGACACCCTGGAACTTGCCCATCGTCTCGATCGCGACACGTCGGGCGTGCTCGTCCTGACACGGCGGCGATCAGCGCTGCTGGCATTGCAGGAACTGATCCGCGATGGCCGAATCACCAAGCAATATCTGGCGTTGCTGGGTGGCATTCCCAAACGCCCGAAGTTCGACGTCAATGTGCCACTGCGCAAATCCGCCTTGCAGGGCGGCGAACGCATGGTGCGGGTGGACGAACGCGGCAAGCCGGCACTGACCGCGTTTCGGGTGATCGATGCGTTTGCAACGGCGAGCCTTGCCGAAGTGACTTTGTATACCGGTCGCACGCACCAGATTCGCGTGCATGCCCAACATGCGGGGCATGCACTGGCCGGCGATGAAAAATACGGTGTGCGCGAAGTCAATCGCGAAATGCGCGAGTTCGGGCTGAAGCGCCTGTTCCTGCATGCCGCACGTTTCGAGTTCACGTTGGGCAACACGACGCACAGCTTTTCCGCGCCGCTTTCCGCCGATCTGGTCAGCGTCCTGAATGCGATGCCGCGGCATCGTGTCAAGAAAAAAACCGCGCGCTGACCTCTGCCGATCGCAGGATATCCGGCGGCAGCAATGCCACCAGCAGCAACGCGCTGGTCGCGTGGGATGCCGCCAGCGGCAGCAGCGCACGTTCGCGCAAATACAGGGCGCACCAGCAAAGACCGCCGCAAAAAGTCGCCAGCATCAAGGTCGCGTTGGGTGTGTGCATCAAGGCAAACCCCAGGGCGCCAAGATAAACGGCGATCGCCGAATTGTTCGTTGCCATGCGCCAACGCTCGGTGCAGATCGCGCAAACCAGATATTGCTGCAAACCGGCCCAGGCCAGATAACGCACGATGTGGGCGGCGTCGATGGTGCGCAATACCGTGCCGGGACGATGCATGACGATGCCCAGACTCGCAGCAGCAATCACTACGGCTGCGGCCAGAAGCCAGGCTTTCGCGCTGCCATTCCAGTGCCATGCGTGTGGCCGGAACAAACTGATCGCGTAAACGACGCTGACCCCGATCAGCACCTGTTGCCACGCATCGCCCGTACCGGTGAACTGATCGCCTGCGATCAGCCATATCGGCCCGAGCAGTGCCAGGATTACTTCAAGTGCTGCGCGCACTCGTACCCTGGAAGGTGGCCGAAATCGTGCGGCGACCAGTAGCGCGGTGTACGCGCCAAGGGCAATCCATCGCCATGGCCAATGCGAAGAAATGGAAGGTGCGGAATCGGATTGCGCGCGCGCCAGCGCGAATGTCGCTGCAACTGCATCTTGCGGAATCGCGATGGCCGCAGGCACGGCATCAAGGAGCCGGTCGCGCAACAGCAGTTGCTGCTCGACACGGCTGGCCTGGGGCAGCAGCGTCAATATGGCGGAATGAACGTCGACGCGATTTCCAATTGCCTGCAAAGTCGCCGCGTCGGCGTGTTGGGAAATTCGATACACCGCAATGGAGCCGTCATGAGTCTGCATATTGGCATCGACGATTTGCGGCGCCTTCGCCAGCGCAAGGCGCTGAAACCCATCGATTCGTTCGAGCGCCACAGCGTAAAGGTGAAACCGTTGCCCATGCGGCAGTTGCACGCGCAAGCGCAACATGGCAGCGCGGTTGGGTGCCTGCGCGGACGCGGACCAGCGCATGCTGGAGAGTGTGATTTCTGTGTTGCGTCGTCCCGAAGGCACCGTCGTCATTGCGCTGCTGCTCTGCGGCAGGTCCAGGCGGGACCTGACAACCACACCAACTTCGATGGGCACATCGCTGTCGGTGTCCATGCGCAAGCGCGCGAATCGTCGCAAATCGACCGCGTGGGGCAAGGGCATGCCGATCTCGAATGGCTTGCCATTGGAACGCACCACGAGGGAATCGTCCGAAAACCAGTCATCGCTGGATCCGAATACACGACCGGCGACGATGGCTCTGGGCCGGTCGATTCTCCAGCGATACGGGGTTTCACCGGTCGCCGACAAGGCCAGGGCATGGGCCGCACTGTCGCTCAACCAGTGAGCGACGCGAAATTGCGCGAGTGCCATCAGCAACCACGCGGTCGCCAGAATCATTCCGGCGCCGGCGACCAACTTTATCGTCCTCGTTGTCGGCCGCATGGGCGGGGCGCTTCAGTCGTCGAACAAGGTCTGCACCTTCGCCGCGCAGATGAAATCATTCATCGATAGTCCGCCCACATCATGCGTGGAAAAACGCACCAGACAGCGACCCCAGCCCAGTTCCAGATCCGGATGGTGATTTTCGCGTTCGGCGATCCAGCCCAGCGCGTTGGTGAAGGCCAGTGCGTGCGCGAAGTTGTCGAACTTGAAGTGCTTGCGAATTTCGCTGTTTTCCGGGCCGCATTGCCAGCCGGGAAGCAAGTCGAGCAAATCGTTGATGCGGCTCTGGTCGAGTTTATGCTGGTCGCCCTTCAACGGCTTGCAATGCTGGCTATGCAATTCATCGATGCTCATCGGTATGGTTTCTCCAATGTGGCGTCAAGTATAGCGATCATGCGCTCAACGTGACGCGCGATTGATTTAGGACTAAAATAGTCCTGTTTTGGAGAACATTTCAATGTTGAACCTTTCCGAGAACGCGCAAAACCATTTCGCACGACTTATCAAGCAACAGGATATCGAGGGGCTCGGAGTGCGCATGCTTGCCGTGTCGCCGGGTACCCCGAAAGCCGATTGCCGTTTGGAATTCTGCGAGCGCAGCGACTTGTCCGGCGATGAATGGGCGTTGCAGTGCGATGGATTCATGTTGTACGTCGATGCGGCAAGCATGGCGTATCTGGAAGGAGCCGAGATCGATTTCCAGACCAATGCGACCGGCGGCCAGCTTACCGTTCGTGCGCCCAAGCTCAAGGGGATGCCTCCGTCTGCAGGTGCGGGTCTTGCCGAGCGGGTGCGCTATTTGATCGATAGCGAGATCAATCCGCAAATTGCCGCGCACGGCGGGCGTGTCGGACTGGTCGATATCGAGCCAGGCAACGTGGTCGTGCTTCGGTTCGGCGGCGGCTGCCATGGTTGCGGAATGGCGGACGTGACGTTGAAACAGGGAATCGAGCGCACATTGCGCTCGAACATACCCGAAATCACGCAGGTCCGTGACGCTACCGACCACGAGACCGGAGAGAACCCCTATTTCAAAGGCAATGCCGGGGCCAGTGCAGTCCGCTGAGCTGGTGCTGCGTGAGCAGGGCCTGGAGCGAAACTCTCGACTGCAGCGCAATCGCCGGTCTTCGCGCCTGTGGTGGTCTTGGCTTGCGGGCTTTGCGTCGATCGATTCTTCAGTCGCCTTGTTCGTCGTGCGATAAATCGTGCAGCTTGCTCGGCATGGCCGCAAAGTACCGTGACAACGCGTCGATATCCGCGTCGCTGAGTGGCTTCGCAAAGCCGGCCATGATGGCGTTCTGCCGCGCGCCGCTCTTGTATTCGTGCAACGCCTGAGCGAGGTAATCGTGGTACTGGCCGGCGAGCCGTGGATATTGGGCGGCGGTCGCGTTGCCATCGATGCCATGGCAGGCGGCGCACGGCGCGGCGAGCACTTTTACGTCAACCGGCTTTGTCGCCGTGACGGAAGCCGGTTCGGAAAACGCGTTCGTGGCGAATGTGCAGGCAAGCAGGGCGATGATGCAGAGCGATTTCATGGCAGCGTCCTTACTTTTTCAGACTGGAAAGATAAGCAGCGATGTTGCGAATTTCCTGGTCGGAAAGACTCTGCGCCTGCGCACCCATGGTCGGATGTGAGCGCTCTCCCTTCTTGTACCCGGTCAACGCGGCAACGATGTAATCGTAGTTCTGCCCGGCGATGCGCGGGACATGGTAATTCGGATAGGCGTTCTCGTAACCGGTAACGCCGTGGCAGCCACCGCAGGTGTATACCAGAGCGTGACCCGCCTGCGGGTCGCCCTTGGCCGAATCCGCGGCAAACGCAGGCGCAAGACCAATCCAGGTGGCGAAAAACACTGCTCCGCTGAGAACGATACGGCGACGAGTCACAATTCGTGGCATGAGTAATTATCCGGCAGCAAAAGTCGGGGACGACATCTTGTCGATTATAGCGTGCTGTTCGCGCTCGTCGCCACATCGCGAATGGACCAGGTCGACAAGCTAACGCGAACGCTCATGGGCGACGGAAAGTATTTTTGAAGAATCGCAACCAATGGCCTCGTACCGTCATCCAATCAAGACCAGCGGTGCGGGATCAAAGCCACTGGCGCCGATGTGACTAGTGGCGCTGGCGGCGCTCAAATCGATTGCAGGAAACTAGACGCGTCGAGCTATTGTCATTTGAGTATTTTGGTGATATAGTTAAGTATAACACTAGACCAATACAACTCCGCTCGTCTCCAACGTGAAAATGACCGCCATGAAATCACTCAAGTGTTTGTTTGTATTAGCATATTGCGCATCCTGCGTGACCTTGTCCGGGTGCAACCACGATGGTTCGGCCGCGCAAATGCAGCTTTCGGCTGTCGAAGCCGTCCCGGTTGAAGTCGCGTTGGCGCAAAACAGCCCGATTGCAGCTACCTACAACGGTACCGCCGCACTGGTTGCCGATCACGACGCGCAGGTGGTTGCCCACACCGCAGGCGTACTCAAGAAGCTGTACGTCGAAGAAGGCATGCACGTAAAAGCCGGGCAGCTGCTGGCCGAGCTCGACGACGCCGATACGCGCGCCAAGGCAATTCAAGCAGAAGCGCAGATGCACAAATCCGAAGCCACATTTGCACATGCCAAGGCAGCCATCCCGAAACACCTCATCGCGCAATTCGAATACGAGCAGGACAAATACGATCTGGCCGCACAGCGCGCGGCCTACGAGGGCGCCAAGCTGCAATTGTCGTATACCCGGATCGTTGCACCTGTTGACGGGGTGATCGCGCAACGCTCCGTCAAGATCGGCAACATGATCCAGACCAACCAGGCCATTTTCACCATCGTTGGCATGGATCCGCTGCAGGCGGTATTGAATGTTCCGGAAAACCAACTCGGGATTCTCAAGGCCGGCCAATCCGTGCAACTGAGCGTGGATGCATTGCCGGGCAAGAAATTCGCAGGCGATATTCTGCGCATTGCTCCAGTCGTGGACGCCGCCAGCGGCACGTTTCGGGTGACCTGCGAGTTCCACAACAAGAGCGACGAACTGCGTCCCGGCATGTTCGCACGCATCGCCATCGTTTACGACCAGCGACCCGATGCGCTGACGATTCCGCGTTCGGCGCTTATCGAAGAAGATGGCGAGACGGCGGTATTCGTGGTCGAGAAAGCGCCGCCGGAAAAGGCGACAGCCGGTGCCGGCAAGAAAGTTGCGGCCAGTACGAAGTCGACAAAATCCGACGCAATCGCGGCTTCGAACAAATTGATTGCCCACCGCACGAAAATCAAGGTCGGCTACAGCGATGGCAACAAGGTGGAAATTCTTTCCGGGATTGAGGCCGGCGCGCGCGTGATTACCGTGGGCCGCAATGCGGTACGCGATGGCACCGCAATACTGGTACTGGAAACCAAGGCATGAGTATCGTCGAACTCGCTACCCGCCGGCGCGTGACCGTCGGCATGGTGACGCTGACCCTGGTTTTGTTCGGCCTGATTGCGCTTGCCGGTCTGAAGGTCAATCTGTTGCCGGATTTGACCTATCCCACTCTGACCGTGCGTACTGAATACGAAGGTGCGGCGCCGCTGGAAATAGAGAACCTGATTTCGCAGCCGGTCGAGGAAGCGCTCGGTGTTGTCAAGGATCTGCGCAAGATTCATTCGGTGTCGCGCACCGGGCAGTCCGATGTAATTCTCGAGTTTGCCTGGGGCACGAACATGGACCAGGCAAGCCTAGACGTACGCGACAAGCTCGATATCCTGCAATTGCCGCTGGAGGCGAAGAAGCCTCTGCTGTTGCGCTTCAATCCGTCGACCGACCCGATCATGCGCCTGTCGCTTTCCGGGGGTAATGCGCGCGGTGCCAGCGAGGCCGAACTCAAGCAACTGCGCCGCTTTGCCGATGATGAACTGAAGAAACGTCTGGAGCCCACGCCCGGCGTCGCCGCAGTCAAAGTCGGCGGCGGACTGGAAGACCAGATCGATGTCGATATCGACCAACACAAGTTGCAGCAGCTGAACCTGAGTGTCGCCGATGTGACCAAACGCCTGGCGGACGAGAACGTCAACGTCTCCGGGGGGCGAATCGAAAACGGTTCGCAGCGCTATCTGGTGCGCACGATCAATCAGTTCACCAACCTCGAGCAGATACGCGACCTGTTGATCAAGGTGGACAACAACATACCGATCCGCCTCAAAGACGTGGCGAATGTGCAGCAGGGCTACAAGGATCGCGAAGGCATCGTGCGTGTGGACGGTCACGAGGCGATCGAACTGGCCGTGTACAAGGAAGGCGATGCGAACACGGTCAGCGTCGCCGAAGGCGTCAGGCACGAGTTGGAAAAACTCGACAAGATGCTGCCGCCGAATGCGAAACTCGATACGATCGACGATCAGTCCATTTTTATACAAAGTTCTCTCGACGATGTGCGTAACGACGCGATCATCGGCGGCGTGCTGGCGATACTGATCATCTTCTTCTTTCTTGCCGATTCCTGGAGCACGTTCATCATTTCGCTGTCGCTGCCGGTGTCGCTGATTGCGACATTTTTCTTCATGGGGCAGGCGGGTGTCAGTTTGAACGTGATGTCGCTTGGCGGGCTCGCGCTTGCAACCGGCATGGTGGTGGACGATTCCATCGTTGTGCTGGAAAACATCGCGCGCATGCGCGAGCAGGGTGCAACGATCCTGCAAGCTGCCGTGCGCGGCGCGCGCGAAGTCTCCATGGCGGTCACGGCATCGACCTTGACCACGGTTGCGGTGTTTTTTCCGTTGGTATTCGTGCAAGGCATCGCCGGCCAGTTGTTTCGCGACCAGGCTTTGACCGTCACGTTCGCCATGATGACCTCACTGGTCGTGGCGATGACCCTCATACCGATGCTTGCCTCCTTGAAGGGCCGGGCGCCGTTGGCATACAAGGACGAGCCGACGGATCCCGAGTCGTTGTGGAGCAAGACGTGGCGTGGCGCGCTGTCCATTATCCTGTGGCCTTTCCGTTTGCATCGGTCGACTTGGATGCGCAGGGTGTTGTTCCTGATCTGTTTGCCGTTGGCGATACCGGCAGCCTTGCTCTACAGCTTTCTGCTGCTGACCCTGCTGTTTATCTCGGCAATCATCCGCTACGCAATGATCGTCAATTTGTTCATCTCCGGATTGCTCCTGGGCAAAGAGTCGATATCGCTCATACCCGCGCGAAACACACTGGCGTGGGGAATGCGGATGTTGAAGTGGCCGTTGCATACATCCACTCCAAGACGACTTGGCCAGTTCATATTCGTCATCACGTTGCCGCGAAAAATCATCGAGGTTCCGCTGTGCCTTTGCGCCTTGGCATTTGCGCTTCTCTTGCCCGTGATCCTGGTTCCTGTGGGATGGGCATTCCGCAAGTTGATGGGCCTGTTGGCAGGCGTCGTACTCAGGGCGTACGAGTATGCCGCGGGTTCCTATCACGGGTTCCTGCCGAGGGCGCTTGCGCATCCGTTTCTCGTACTCGGGTTTGCCGCCGCGGCTTTCATTGCCAGTGTTGCCTTGATTCCAACCCTTGGTATGGATTTGATTCCGCAGCTGGCGCAAGGCCGCTTCGAGATGACCGTGAAAATGCCTCCAGGGACGCCTCTCGTGGATACCGATGCATTGGTCCGCGAATTGCAGCAGAAGAACGCAAAGGACCCCAACATCGACTTGATCTACGGCGTCAGTGGCACCGGCACGCGGCTCGATGCGAATCCAACCGAATCCGGCGAGAACATCGCGCGATTGTTGGTTGTGCTCAAGCACGGTGTCGGAGACCGCGGCGAGCGGGCGGCAACCGAGGCACTGCGTGCGAGCATGGCAACACATCCAGGCGTAGAAGTGAAATTCTCGCGTCCGCAACTGTTCAGTTTTTCGACACCGCTTGAAATCGAGTTGCGTGGGTACGACTTGTCGGCACTTGGCCGGGCGGGCAAGAAGCTTGCCGAATTGATGACCGCATCGCCGCGTTTTGCCGACGTCAAGTCGACCGTTCAAGGTGGTTACCCGGAAATCCAGATACGCTTCGACCAGGAACGTGCGGCCGCACTCGGACTGACCACGAAACAGATTGCCGACCAGGTAGTAAACAAGGTCCGCGGGTCGGTCGCCACGCGTTACAGCTTCCGTGATCGCAAGATCGATGTCTTGGTACGAGCGCAGCAGGATCAGCGTGCCAGCGTCGACGACATTCGCAATTTGATTGTCGGCTATGTGAAGCGAAACGCCACGGGACCTGCCGCGTCGAGCACGCCGGATGACACCGCTGGAACCGCGACGACCACAGCAAGCGAAACTCCGGTGCGCCTGTCGGAGGTTGCCGATGTCATCTCGACCCAGGGACCCAGCGAAATTCATCGCATCAGCCAGGAACGCGTCGCCATCGTTTCGGCGAACCTGCATTATGGCGACTTGGGAACGGCGGTCAGCGAAGTGCAGAAGCTGATCCGCGACCACCCGCTCGCCGCTGGCGTGACGACGCACATCGGTGGTCAGAGTGAAGAGCTCGACGCTTCGGTGAGATCGCTTGTTTTCGCGCTGGTGCTGGCCATCTTTCTCGTTTACCTCGTGATGGCGTCGCAGTTCGAATCGCTGCTGCATCCGTTCGTCATCATGTTCTCCATCCCGCTCGCGCTCGTTGGCGCCGTATTGGCGCTGAAGATCACGGTCACACCGTTGAGCGTGGTCGTGTTCATTGGTCTGATCATGCTCGCCGGCATTGTCGTGAAGAACGCCATCGTGCTGATCGATCGGGTGAATCAGTTGCGCGAAGCAGGAGTTGAAAAGTTCCATGCGATAGTGCAGGCGGCCGAGTCGCGTCTGCGTCCGATCACGATGACGACGCTGTGCACGCTGTTCGGCTTCATGCCGCTGGCGATCGGTTGGGGCGACGGTTCCGAAGTGCGTGCGCCGATGGCGATCACGGTCATCGGTGGCCTGCTGGTGTCCACCATGCTCACGCTCATCGTCATACCTGTCGTGTACACCGTGCTCGACCGGCGTCCCGATTCGGTTTATCAGGAGCGCGGCAGGCGCAAAACCGAGGCGGTCGCCGATGCTCTGGTGCTGGCCAGCGATGGAGCCAGCTCATGACCTTGGCAGAGCTGAGCCTGAAGCGTCCTGTCACGGTCACCATGCTGTTCGTCTCGATGACAGTGATCGGCCTGATTGCCGCGTTCCGTCTGCCGCTTGAGGAACTGCCGGATATCTCGTTTCCGTTCATGGTCGTGAATGCGCCTTATCCGGGATCCACGCCAGCGGAAGTCGAACGCACGGTGACGCGGCCGATGGAAGAGGCCTTGTCGACGCTGACCGGTCTGAAGAACATGCGCTCGCTGTCCGGGCCGGATGGCGCGCAGATCGAAATGCAGTTCAAATGGGGCCAGGACACCTCCGTCAAGGCCGTGGAAGCGCGTGGCAAGATCGACGCGATCCGCGCCGATTTGCCCAGCGACTTGCAGCGTTACCAGGTACAGAAATTTTCCTCCGCGGACGAAGCCGTACTGAAGTTGCGAATCTCCTCCGATCACGACCTGACAAATTCCTACGAATTGCTCGATCGCGAGATCAAGCGTCCGCTGGAGCGCCTGCCCGGCGTCGCGCGAGTCGAAATCGGGGGCGTCGCGCCGCGTGAAGTGCAGATCGAAATTTCGTCGGATCGCCTGACCGCAGCCGGGGTGAGTCTGAATGACCTGTACCAGAAACTTTCCGCCGCCAATTTTTCCGCCGCGGGCGGCATGGTCAAGGACGGAAACCTGCGCTATCACGTGCAGCCGCGCGGCGAGTGGCGCAACATCGCGGATATCCGCGGACTTGCAATAAACGACAAGGGTCTGAAGCTCGGCGATATCGCCGATGTGACGCTGAAGCCCGCAAGACTGGATTACGAACGACATTTGAACCAGCGCCTTGCCGTCGCGATTGACGTGTACAAGGAACGCAGTGCCAATCTTGTCGACGTCGGCCGCGAAGTGCTTGCCGAAGTCAACAAGGCGACGAAGTCGCCCGAGATGCACGGAATCAAGCTGATCGTGATCCAGGATCAGGCACAGGGCGTCACCGACAGCCTGAGCAATCTCGCAAAAGCCGGTCTCGAAGGCACGCTGCTGTCGATCTTCGTGTTGTTCTTCTTCCTGCGCGACTGGCCGTCCACGTTGATGGTCGCATTGGCAATTCCGATCTGTTTCGTCATTACGCTGGGTTGCATGCAGATGTTCGGCATGACCCTGAACGTTCTATCGATGATGGGACTGCTGCTTGCAGTCGGCATGCTTGTGGACAACGCCGTTGTCGTGGTCGAAAGCATCTATCAATATCGAGAAAGGTATCCGGATCAGCCCTGGTATTGCGCCGTGCAGGGCACGCAGGTCGTCGGCATTGCGATCGCGGCGGGTACCCTCGCCAGCATCATCGTGTTCGCGCCGATGGTATTCAACCGCGGCGACGGTACCAACGGCACGGCGATCTTCATGTTCCAGGTTGCCGTGGCGATGGCTATTGCCCATCTGTCTTCCTGGCTTGTTGCGGTCAGCCTGGTGCCGATGCTGTCGGCAAAATTGCCGCCGCCGAAGTTCATCGGCCGCACCAATGTCATTACCCGCATGCAGGGCAGGTACGCGCGTTTCGTGGATTTCACCCTGCGCAACCGACGCTGGACGATGGCGGGTCTGGTTGCTCTGCTATTGCTGAGCTTCGTGCCGATCCATTTCACCAAGGTGGACATGAATGGGGGCAACGATTCAAAAGATTTGTACATGTTTTATCGCTTGAATGCGCTGTACCGCCTGCCGGAACTGCGCCATTCCATCAACCAGGTCGAATCCTGGCTGATGCAGCATCGCGAGCAATTGCACATCAAGAACGTGTACAGCTATTTCGACGAGAAAGGCGACGCCGCCACCAGCATCTATCTGGACGACAGCGGCAAAGTCGCGTTCGATTCGACCAAGATCCGGGAGGAGATACGCAAGGGTGTGCCCAAGGTCTCGATCGGCGAAGTCATGTTCAACGGCGGCGACAACGGGAACGGCAGCGACAACACGATCAATATTTCGTTGAATGGCGATTCGGGTATGGAGCTGCGCGAGCTGTCGGCCAGTGTGATTCCGGTGCTGAAACATGTGTCGAGCCTGCGCGACGTACGCGCGGCACAGGACAACGGCAATCAGGAAGTGGCCGTCCGGGTCGATCGGGAGAAAGCCAAGAGCTATGGTTTTTCCGCCAGCGATGTTGCGCAATACATTGCGATAGCGCTGCGTGGGTTCCAGCTCAAGGATTTTCATGCCAACGGCGTGCCGGTACCGGTCTGGCTGCGCTTTGCAAACTCGGACGCGCAGAGTCTCGACGACCTTTCCGACTACAAACTTCGCCGCGCGGATGGCGTGCAGGTTCCGTTGCTGTCGATGGTGCGCGTGAGCACTCAGAGCGCGGCTTCTTCGATTGAACGCGAGAATCGGCAGACGTCGTTCGGCATCGTCGCCAATCTCGCCGAAGGCAAAACCACGGACGATGCGCGCAAGGGCATCGAGGCCGCAATGAAGGGAGTGCAATTGCCGCCCGGCTACCGCTGGAGCTTCGGCCGCAATTTCCAGGAAGACCGGGACGCCACCAATACCATGGGTTTCAACATCCTGATGGCTCTGGTGCTGGTTTATGTGGTCATGTGTGCGATGTTCGAGTCGCTGATCTATCCGGCTGCGATTCTCACGACATTCATCTTCTCGATCTTCGGCGTGTTCTGGTTGTTCTGGATTACCGGGACGACGTTCACGATCATGGCCTCGATCGGTGTACTGATCCTGATGGGCGTCGTCGTCAACAACGGGATCGTGATGATCGTGCATATCAACCAATTGCGACACACGGGTATGCAACGACGCGAAGCCCTTGTCCAGGGAGCAAAGGACCGTTTACGTCCGATCCTGATGACGATGGGTACTGCGATCCTCGGCATGGTCCCGCTATGCATCGGCCACGCCGCCGTTGGCGGCAATGGCCCGCAGTACTATCCGATGGCGCGCGCGATCGCCGGCGGCTTGATGTTCTCGACTTTGGTCAGTCTGCTCGTGCTGCCGACGATCTACTCGTTACTCGACGACTCGCGGCTATGGGTACGTTCGATCTTGCGCGATGCGCGTGCGCGTCGCGTGTCGGTGGCGCGCGTGGCCGCCGACACGTCAACGCTCTGACGTGCCGCGATGGCTGTCGACGTGGCAGCAATGGTCTTGCTTGCCCGTGGCCATGCTGCGCATCATTGCCGGACCTCCGCTGCGCAAAAACACCCAGATCAGGACTGCAGTCGAAAAGGCGAATACGATATTCAGAATCGCCGTGTAGTTGAAGGCGATGCTTGCCATCGCAACGCTTGCGCCGCGTTGCGTCGGTAGCCACCCGAGGGCGAAAAACAAACCTTCCACGCATAGCGCAGCGGATACCATAACCGCATAAAAACTGATGAAAAGAAACAGCGCAGGTTTTGCGCCATAGTATTTGCGGTAGATATTCAGTAGCGGGGGGATTATCAGATCGCCAAACAGAAAGGCGATGACGCCACCGAAACCAATCCCGCCATTCCACAACACCGCTGCCAGCGGTACATTGCCGATGGAACAGGTAAACGCCGCCAGAGCGATCAACGGGCCGATCAACGCGCTCCATACGATGGTCAGCCAGGCGCCGTGACCTTGCAGAAAAAATGTCTGCCAGAAATGTTGCGGTACCCATGCGCCGAGTGCGCCGGCGATCAGCAATCCAGCGAGAACATCTTTCCACACCATCGCCCAGTTCATTACGAAGTAGTGACTGATTGCGATCCAGCCAGAACGCGACATCAGACGTTCGCGCCACGTGCCGGAACGCTTGCTCATTGCCATCGCCGCGTGGCCTTCCATCGTTCCGACTGCGTTGCCTTTCGCCTGTGCGACGGCGTTTTGCTCCAACTTGCGCGGCAAGAACATCGCATAAATGGCAGCAAGCAGAACCAGCATGATCGTTCCGCCCACGAACTCGGCAGCGGCAAACTGCCACGCGATCAACACCCACAGCAGCACGCCCAATTCCAGCACCAGGTTGGTAGCCGCGAACTGAAACGCCATCGCCGCAGTGAAGTCGCCGCCCTTGCGCACGATCGAACGTGCCATCGCGGTAGCGGCATAGGAACACGACGACGTGGCAGCACCGAGAACGCCCGCTGTCGCGATCGAGCGCGCGCCGCGATCCGGCAACAACCGCGACATCGTGTCCTTGGGCACCAATACTTCGATGATTGCGGAAACCGCAAAGCCCAGGCTCAATCCCCAATATATCTGCCAGAACATGGTGAAGGCCAACCACAATGCTGCACCGATTGCATGCGCGATTTCCATAGCGATATTCCCGTCAGTCAGAATCGCCAGCAGGAGCCCGGCAACCCAGAACCAAATGCGTATGCTGGCAAGTATCTGCCGGTCGAGCGCCGTTCAGGCGATTGGTTACGCGCAAAACGACATCGCTGCCTTGCTTCCAGCGCAGCAGCGGGCCAGTTACCGAACTGTTGACTGCGTTTGCCAGTCGCGCTCGTCCGGCAAAAATTGACCGGTGTCGTGCCGACGGTCAGATCGAAATCTGTACCGCGCAATGCCGGCAGGTCTGAGTATCGAGTCGATGCAAACCCATCGGGTAAGCGCAACATGCCAAATCCCGCAGCCGCACCTCCCAAGGCCAAGCCGTGGACGAATCGACGGCGGGCCGGGTCGGTCGCCGGCGCGAATGGATTCTTCACGCGAATCTCCACTCAATGGACGACAAAAAAACCACGAATGGCGGCATGTTGGCGAAGTCAACTTTGCGCCCAATCGTCCATGACGATGGTAACCCACGATGAGTCCCGCCGTGCGTTGGCCAAAGCTTCCGCGATTTTCAGCCGTGCAATCGATATGTTGATGGCGTTTCCGCAAGACTTCACAAGTGCGCGCTGCGTGAGTGACTGCTACGGCAATGCCTGAATTGCGTTTTTTGCCGATTGTTCGAAGCGCACTTCCAATGCCTGCGCTTGGGCGGGCTGCGCAAACCAGGATGCAAGCAGGGCATCCAACTCTTGTTCGGGCGAACAATCAGGTCCATTGCGCATGCGCGACGATAATCGTTGAACCTGCAGTTGCATGCGCAGTTGATGATCCTCGGCTGGCGATTCGAGGCCGCCCAGAAACTCCAGCCGCACGAGAAGTTCGCGAGCGTCGTTGTCGTTTGCGGTGGAGTCGGTTGGAGCAATCTGGTTTGCGTTGGCGAAACGCCTGGCCAGTGCCTCGTCGAATTTCGGTGCCGATTCCGGTTGTTGCGACCAGGCATCCGCATCCAGCGTTGCTCCATTTTCGATACTTCGCAGCAGAGCGTACTTTTTCATTGCTGAAGTGTATGGCGCGAGGCGCTTGCGGCGTGCCGAGTCCTTCAAGCGCGCAGAGATCGATTCGCGCACGTCGCGCAGGCGCTGGTGCATTTGTCGGTCGTCGATAGCGAGAGCCTGCCATTGCTCGTCGAGCTTGCGCAGCGATTGCCGGATTTCGTCGGCAGCGCCGGTCTCGTTCGCGGCCAACGATTCGAATTCGCTGAGCAATTCCTGCGCCTTTGCGCGTTGTGCCTTGACATCTTCGGCCTGGGCCTTGCGTGCTTCGTCGAGCTTTCCGAATGCGGCGTCGCACGCGGCACGAAATTCGCGCCACTGACGCTGGTCGTGGCCGCGCCGGCCGTTGCCGAGCGCGGTCCAGCGCTTCTGCAATTCACGCGCCTCGCGAACCACCGCGCGCGAATCGGTTTGCGCCGATAAAGCTTGCGCGCGCTCGATCAGGGACTGTTTGGATTGCGCAACTTGCTCTTCATGGGTTCGACTCATCATGCCCAAACGCGCGATCGCGTTCTTCAGGCGTTTGGCCAGTTGCGTGCGCGCGCGTGGTTCGACAACATCCAGCGAGCGCAATGCAGTCGAAGCTTCGCGACGCAATGTCGCCAGTTGCGCCCAATCCGAGCAATCGTCGGCGACGGCTTCAAGACCTATCAGCAACGCATCGACTTCTTCCGTATGATTCTGTCTGACTTCCTTGCGCTTTGAAAAATACGCCTTTAGTGGTCGCAAGGCACGGTGACACACCGCCTGGAACCGGCGCGATATCCCGGTTTCAGGGGCCGCACCTTCGCCGGCATGGCCTTCCGCCGCATCGAGGCGCTGCCATTCTTCGCGTGCGTCTCGCACCTTGGTCGCCAGTGCATCGGGATGCATGCCGCTGCCGGCCAAAGCCTCGATGTCCGCGCAAAGTTCGCGCCGACGTTGCATATTCGACCAGTATTGCCAGCGTTTCAGCTCGGCATAACGCGCTTCGAGATCGGTCCAGCTTTGATTGAGTGTGGTCGGCGTTTCGTCGAGCGCGGCTATTGCCGCGTGGGCTCTTGCGTACAGCGCGTGTGCTGCGTGCATGCCGCCTTGATTCAGGGATCGGTCGAGCTCCCCGAGCAGAGACCGGATTTGTTCGTGCAGTTCCAATTCACGTTCACGTTCTGCACGTTCGTGCGCGCGCGCTGCTTCGACGTCGGCGGCAAATCGCGCTTTCGAGGCGAGCGCTTCGAGCTGCGCCTGCGCGCTCGTCGATTCGACAGACGCTGTGGATGGAGCCGGCTCGTCGGCGACCGACACGACGCCGGTGCGCGGGTTCTTCAGCTCGTCGACAGCCCTCAACGTGAGCGTACGCGCACCGAGATATCGCGCCCGCAAATCCTCCGGGACTTTGTCGCCCAGCGCGCGCCAGTTTGCGTCGAGTTCCGCCAATTCGGAATCGATGGATGCATGCGGGCTGCGCATCAGCGCCTCGATTCGCTCGCACAATTCGTGCGCACGCAAGCCGATCGCTGCCTCGTCGCCGGCGGCAACGCGCGAAGCGCCGAGGCGCTCGCGTGCCAGTCGACTTACGACCTTGTCCGTTTTGCGAGTGCTTTCGGCGATTCGCTCAAGCAATGCCAGGTCATCCACGCGTTGCAATGCCGTCAGTCGCAACTGCGAGTCCGGATCCGCACTCGCACGTTGTGCCAGGAATCGCGGGCGACTCGTTCTTGCGAGTGCGGCGCCACGCAATGATGTCGGTGCCGCGCTGCTGGCGATACGTTCGAGATCATCTTCGTCGAATGCGGCAAGCTCTTGCATGCGCATCGCCAATGGCGGCGAGTCGACGTCCGGCGAACACATCAGATTCAGACAGGCTTCGCGCGCACTTTTGCGCACATCGTCGTTGGCATCGTGCTGTGAACGATCGCGCCATAGTTCGAAAAGATTCAGGCGCTTCAGCGCGGCCAGGCGCACACCGCCATCCGCATCGTTGCGCGCCAGTTCCGGCAAGCTCGCCAAGAGTTCCGCATCGGAATCGCCGGCCACTGAAGCACGCCGAACCCCGGGATCCTTGTCCTGCCATTTCGGCTTGAACAACAGTTGCGAGAGTTTCATGTCACATTAGCCTGTGCAGAATCCGGATACCCGCCATCCATTCTCCGATCATCATGCCTATGTTGGTAAGCATGAAGACCAACAAGGTACGCGAAACACGATTTTTCCACCATCCACGCCATTCGATGACGTCGTCGCGCAGCGCCTCGAAATCGGCCACGCGAGGACGTCGCAGCCACATTTCGACACCGGCACTGACCGCGCCGGATGGCACGAACGGTCGAAACGGCTTTAGCGGGCCGGCGATGAATGCCGCGACCACACTGAGAATATGACCACCGCCAGCCAGCGCGCCCAGGGCTGCTCCACAACCGGTAAACAGGATCCAGTCGCGCAACGCCACGGCGCCGAATCCTACGCCACGACTGAACGCCCAAACGATGGCAGCGACGATGATCGCCAATACGCCCAGGCCCAGCCATTTCGGCCAGCGTGCGCCCGGTGGGACGCAATTCAATGCCGAAAGTGTCGCTGTCGGATTGTCGCATTGGTCGCAGATTTCCCGCTCGATTCCAGCCAGATGCCCGGCACCCAGCACCACCAGCACATGTCGCGCAGGACGCTGCACCAGTTCTTCGCGCAGGCGCGCCGCCATGAAGGTATCGCGCTCGGCGATCAGACTGCGGTAAAGCGGCTCGGACTGTTCGGAGAATTCGCTGAACGCGCTTTGCAACATGTCGCCCTGCTTGAGTTTTTCAATGTCCTCTTCGGCGACTTCGCTGCGCTCGAACAGGCTCGCCACCAGGCCGGAAAAGATGCCCAGGCGATCGCGCCAACGCACGCTTCGGTAGGCACGTTTCAATGTGGAGCTGATTTCGCGATCGATCAACCACACCGGTATCTGGCGCGCGTCGGCCAGATCTGCCGCCGTTTTCATTTCCGCACCCGGTTCGATCCCGAACTGTTCGGCGAGACGGCGCTGATAGGCCGACAACGCGAGGTTTGCAGCAACCATGCCGGCCTTGCCCTGGCGAATGACCTGCCACAAATCGAGATTGCGCCAAGCTTGCGGATCGCGCAGCGCACGGAAACGCGTTTCGCATAGCTCGATCGCGACCGCATCGTATTCGCCGCTTTCTATCAGGTACCTGACCGCCGCCACGCTTGCGCGGGAAACATGCGCGGTGCCCAGCAATGTGAATCGGGTGTCGCCACGCGTCAACCGGGCCAGCGGTTGCCCGGTCAGTGCGTCAATTTCGGTGGTTGCCGCAGCACCTTTCAGAGTTTCGTTTTCGAGCATGATCGGAAATCGGTTGCACCATCAGTTACACCAAAAAGACAAGGTAAGCGACAACCCGGCCGCATCGTGCCGGTGTCGGCTTGGTCGCGCAAAGGGACAACAATGAAATCCCTCCCTGGAATTTTTCAAACGTTGTGCGAATCAATCGCGATAACGTTTCAGCAGATCTGCATACGCATCGATCCGTCGATCGCGCAGAAATGGCCAGATGCGACGCACGGACTCGCTGCGTGCACGATCGATATCGGCAATCAGCACCGTGGACGAATCCTGATCTGCGTAGGCAAGTATCTCACCTTGCGCACCGGCGACAAAACTTGAGCCCCAGAAGCGCAAGCCACGCCCGCCATCGGGCGCCGGCTCGAACCCGGTCCGGTTGCAAGCCAGCAGGGGCAAGCCGTTCGCGATTGCATGACCACGCTGGATGGTTATCCAGGCATCGCGCTGACGCACCTTTTCCGCGTCGTCGTCATCGGGATCCCAGCCGATCGCCGTCGGGTACAGCAGCATTTCCGCGCCGGCCAGAGCCATCAACCGCGCCGCTTCCGGGTACCACTGATCCCAACACACCAGCACACCAAGCTTGCCGACAGAAGTGGCAATTGGCTCGAAGCCGAGATCGCCGGGTGTGAAATAGAATTTCTCGTAGAACGCAGGATCGTCGGGGATATGCATCTTGCGATACGTGCCGCAAATGGCTTCCGAACAGTCGAACACGATCGCCGTGTTGTGATACAGCCCGGCCGCACGGCGTTCAAACAATGAAGCCACGATGACGAGCTTGAGTTCTTCGGCCAGCGCTCCGATGCGTTGACTGCTTGGCCCGGGAATCGATTCGGCACGATCGAATTCGGCCGTGCTCTCGTGCTGGCAGAAATACGGTCCGTTGTGTAATTCCTGCAACAGCACCAGCCGTGCGCCTTGCTTTGCGGCGTTGCGCAAGCCTGCTTCGATTGTGTCGAGATTCGCTGCAACGCTGCCGTGGTCGCGCTCCTGCACCAGCGCTACACGCAAGATGTCGCTCATGCCAATACTCCGAGAGGCAACTGCATGGTCAGGCAATGCAGGCTGCCGTTCTGCCAGATCAGGGAACGGCAGGGTAGCGCAATTATCTCGCGGCCGGGATGGGCCTGCGCGATGATGCGCGCTGCCTCGGCATCGGCCGGATCGTCGTAGGCCGGCATCAGAACCGCATCGTTGACGATGAGGTAATTTGCATACGAGGCCGCCAGTCGCCGACCGTCGTCGAGAATTGGTCGCGCCCAGGGCAGGGCATGCAATCGGTACGGTTCGCCACCCAGGGTTCGCAGGGCAGCAAGTTCGTCGTGCATGCCGCTCAATTCGTTGAAATGAAAATCGCTGGCGTCGTCGCAGGCCTGATAGACGATGGCATTGCCGGGCGCAAAGCGGGCGAGGGTATCGATATGCGCATCGGTGTCGTCGCCCTGTAGATACCCTCGCTCAAGCCACAGCACACGCTCGGCGCCAAGCTTTTCGCAGAGCTGACGATTGATTTGTTCACGGCTGAGCTCGGGATGGCGTTGGTGCAGACAGCGCCAGGTCGTGAGTAAAGTCCCCGCACCATCGGATTCTATGGCACCGCCTTCCAGCGCCCAATCGACACGGCGGTGATCCGCATTGCGGAACAATTCGCGCGCAGCTAGCCCCTCGACGAGGCGATCATCGCGATCCGCGGAAAATTTCCCGCCCCAACCTGTGAAACGGAAATCGAGCAGGCGGAAGCGATTCCTCGAGCGCAGCGTGATCGGCCCGGAATCGCGCAGCCAGGTATCGTCGTATTCGATTTCGACAAGCCTGCGGCGCGCTGGATCAACGCCGGCATCATTCAGTTTCCCGGCGACGTGGTCACGCAATTGCGAATCGGCAACGCAAATTACCACCGTCTCGAAGCGTGCGATGGTCGCAGACAGTGCCAAAACCGTTTGTTCAACCGTAGCCAGGCGTGGGGCCCAGTCGGTTTCATCGTGCGGCCACGCAAGCACAACCCCTGCCTGTGGTTCCCATTCCGCAGGCAGGCGGAAAATATCCGAATTCATCGAGCAGCTTTACCGGCGATTCGTGCCCTTTGGGCCGATTTCTGTCGTGCTCGCGCGCGCTGCCACACTGTCGATCACGATGTTGCGCTCGAAGTACACTGTGTAGTCCGGATACACCCAACGATGGATCACAGGATGCCGCGGCGCGTCGCCGCCGGCCGGTGCCAGCTTGCTGCTGGGCGCACCGAAGCGGCGCTCAACCTGCTTCATGGACATGCCGCGACGCGGTGCATGCATTCCGCGTTCCTGCTGTACGCGCGTCATCAGCAGGGTTTCCGCATGGGCCATGCCTGCGCCCATGACACCCGCGACAGCAAAGCTGCAAAGTACGGTGAGGAAACGATGGTTCATGGCGCGAACTCCTCGACATTTGCGGCAATTGCCGCATTGAGCGCGATTTGTAGCAGATTCGCCCGCGCAATTCCATGCGCGGACAGGGAAAATCGCCAATTCAGGCAAACAAAAGGCCGCAAAAAGCGGCCCTTGTGTGCAAATCCAGACTACCGGCGATCAGCGCTGGCGAGCCTTGAATCGCGGGTTGCTCTTGCAGATTACGAACACCTTGCCGCGACGACGCACGACCTTGCAGTCGCGGTGGCGCTTTTTGGCGGATTTGAGCGAAGAGAGAATTTTCATGGCACATCCAAAGCTGGAAAAGGTCGAGACAGCTGCTAATTGTACTGGGTTTTTCGGGGAATTGGAACGGAAATCGTCGATGAAAACACTCGCAGAGCCCACCTTTCGCGATTGTAGAAGCGATTGCACATTGCCAAGTGCGGCTGCAGCGGGCGTGGCAAGCCCGATATGAGCCAAGAATACATCGTGGCATGCTTGAATATCGTTCAAACGGACCTATTGACCGGGATACGGGCGGTTGTTAGCGTCCTCGTTCGAGTGGACATGGCAGAGTCGATGGCCTCGGTTTTTGATAACAAGCTCGATGCGCGCGCTCGCCAATTGTTGCGCGCGTTGATCGCCCAATACATCGCCGATGGCCATCCGGTCGGGTCGCGCACGTTGGCCAAGAACTCGGGTCTGGACCTGAGTCCGGCGAGCATCCGCAACATCATGTCCGATCTGGAAGAACTCGGGTTGTTGTCCGCGCCGCACACCTCGGCCGGACGTATTCCGACGGCACAAGGTTACCGGGTGTTCGTGGACAGCCTGCTCGAGCTCAAGCCGCTGGACGCCCCGCAGATCGAGCAATTGCGCTGCGAATTGCCGGCGCAGGGGCCGACCCAGAATTTGCTCAGCGGGGTGTCTTCCCTGCTTTCCGAAGTTACCCGATTTGTCGGTATCGTCACCGTCCCCACTCGCGAAGAATTTCCGTTCCGGCATATCGACTTCGTGGCACTGGAAGGCAATCGCCTGCTGGTCATTCTCGTCTTCGCGGACAACGAAGTGCAGAACCGCGTGGTCAACACGCAGCGCGCGTACTCTCCCGGTGAACTGGAGCAGATTGCGAACTTCCTGAATGAAAACTACGCCGGCTTGCGCATGGGCGAAATCCGCCAGCGTCTGCTGCGCGAAATGAAGGAAACCAGCCATCGCCTGCATCAATTGATGGTCGCGGCCGCCGACGTGGCCCAGCAGGCGTTTCCGGAACAAACGCGAGCCGACATGCTGGTGGCGGGACAAATCAATCTGATGGGCTCGCAAGGATTGGCCGACATGGACCGCTTGCGCGACTTGTTCGAGGCATTCCAGCGCAAGCGCGACCTGTTGCTGTTGTTGGAAAGCTGCGCATCGGCCGAAGGCGTGCGCCTGTTCATCGGCGAGGAATCCGGTTTTACCGCGCTGGATGGTTGCAGTTTGATCACTGCCCCGTACGGCGTCGAGGGCCGGGTACTCGGCGCGCTTGGCGTCATCGGGCCCACGCGCATGGCGTATCAACGTGTGATACCTGTGGTCCAGGCCACAGCGCAGATCCTGACTAATACCTTGAATCGCGCGCAGCAGGCCATATAAGCAGACCGCGGTTGCGTGACGCGTCCCGATCGTGGGTCGGCCAATGGGCGGTGAAATCGCCGGCCTGCGGTTCGTCATGCCAATCACTTTCTTCGATATCGAGAATCCAGGATATGCACAACACCGATCCCAGCAAGCACGAACCCGACGTGGACGAACGCGACCAGGACGCCGTCATGCAGGCCGACGCCGACCAGCTTGGCGACAAGCTGGCCGAGTACGAGAACAAGCTCGGCGAGATGCGCGAGGTACTGCTGCGCGAACGCGCCGAAATCGAAAACCAGCGCAAACGCCTGCAGCGCGATCTCGAACAAGCGCGCCGCTACGCCAATGAGCGCCTGCTTGGCGATTTGCTGCCTGTCTGCGACAGTCTGGAACGCGGACTGGCTGTGGAAAGCGCCGATGTCGGTGCATTGCGCGAAGGCATGGACTTGACCCTGAAGGCCCTGCTGAAGGTCGCTGAAAACAATGGACTCAAGCAAGTAGATCCGATGGGCGAGCCGTTCGATCCCGAACTTCACCAGGCCATGAGCATGGTCGACGCTCCCCAGGCCAAACCCAATAGTGTGGTGGCGGTCATGCAGAAGGGCTATGTGCTGAACGAACGCCTGCTGCGTCCCGCGTTGGTCGCCATCGCCAAGACTCCCGGCGCTTGAATTGACTCGCGCCGCCCCCAATTTTCAGGCCATACGCGGCTCGTTGCCGCATTTCATTTTCGGAGATTGAACACATGGGCAAGATCATCGGTATCGACCTGGGCACCACCAATTCCTGCGTCGCGATCATGGAAGGCAGCGCTGCGCGCGTGATCGAGAATGCGGAAGGCGATCGCACGACGCCGTCGATCGTCGCATTCAAGGACAACGAGGTTCTGGTTGGCGCGACCGCCAAACGTCAGGCGGTGACCAATCCGAAGAACACCTTTTATGCGGTGAAGCGCCTGATCGGGCGCAAATTCACCGATGCCGAAGTGCAAAAGGATATCGGCCTGGTGCCGTACAAGATTCTTGCGCACGACAACGGCGATGCGTGGCTGGAGACTGCCGACGGCAAGAAATTGTCGCCGCAGGAAATTTCGGCCAAGATTCTGATGAAGATGAAGAAGACCGCCGAGGACTATCTTGGCGAAACCGTCACCGAGGCCGTGATTACGGTTCCGGCCTACTTCAACGACTCGCAGCGCCAGGCGACCAAGGACGCCGGCCGCATCGCCGGACTCGACGTCAAGCGCATCATCAACGAGCCGACCGCAGCGGCGCTTGCGTACGGCATCGACAAGAAGGGCGGCGACCGCAAGATCGTGGTGTACGACCTGGGCGGCGGTACGTTCGACGTTTCGATCATCGAGATCGCCGAAGTTGATGGTGAGAAACAGTTCGAAGTGCTGGCCACCAACGGCGATACGTTCCTGGGCGGCGAGGACTTCGACAAACGCCTGATCGATTATCTGGTCGACGAATTCAAGAAAGATACCGGCGTGGATCTGAAGAACGATTCGCTTGCGTTGCAGCGCCTGAAAGACGGTGCCGAGCGCGCCAAGATCGAGCTGTCCAGTGCGCACCAGACCGAGGTCAACCTGCCGTACATCACGGCCGATGCCTCCGGTCCGAAGCACATGAATATCAAGCTGACCCGGGCCAAGCTCGAAGCGCTGGTCGAGGATCTGATCAAGGCGACGATTGTTCCGTGCCGTACCGCGCTCAATGACGCGGGTCTGAAAATCGCCGACATTCAGGAAGTGATCCTGGTCGGCGGACAGACGCGCATGCCCAAGGTGCAGGAAGCGGTCAAGGAATTCTTCGGCAGGGAGCCGCGAAAGGACGTAAATCCCGACGAAGCCGTCGCCGTGGGCGCGGCGATCCAGGGTGGCGTGCTTGGTGGCGACGTCAAGGACGTGCTGTTGCTCGACGTAACCCCACTGTCGCTGGGCATCGAAACCATGGGTGGCGTGTTCACCAAGCTGATCGAGAAGAACACCACGATTCCGACCAAGAACACGCAGGTGTTCTCGACGGCCGAGGACAATCAGACCGCGGTCACCGTGCATGTGTTGCAGGGCGAACGCGAACGGGCGAGTGCGAACAAGTCGCTGGCCAAGTTTGACCTGGCCGGCATTGATCCGGCACCTCGCGGCTTGCCGCAAGTCGAGGTCACATTCGACATCGACGCCAACGGCATCCTGCACGTTTCGGCCAAGGACAAGAAAACCGGCAAGGAACAGCGCATCGAGATCAAGGCCGGGTCGGGCCTCAACGAGGAAGAGATCCAGCGCATGGTGCGCGATGCCGAAGCCAACAAGGAAGACGACAAGAAGTTCCATGAACTGGTTGGTGCGCGCAACAAGGCCGACCAACTGGTCCATGCCACGCGCGCTGCGATCAAGGAGCACGGCGGCAAGGTGCCGGACCAGATCGGTGCGATCGAATCGGCGTTGTCCGCGCTGGAAAGCGTGATGAAGAGCGAAGACAAGGCCGCGATCGAATCGAAAACCGCGGCTTTGGAACAGGCCGCGCAATCGCTGTCCGCAGCGGCCGCGGCGGCGGGTGGCTCCGGTCCGGAAGACGCGCAGTCAGCCGGCGGGGGCGGGTCCGCACCGAAGGACGATGTTGTCGATGCGGAGTTCACCGAGGTCAAGGGCGACGAGAAGAAATAAGGCGCGGGGGGAGAGGTCCCGCGCCATGGACAGGCAAGGCCGGCAGCGCAGGTGCCGGCTCTGCCTTTTCGAACCCGGGGTGGCACGATGAACAAGGGGAGGGTCGAGGCTTTCAGCGATGGCGTGGTCGCAATTCTCATCACGATCATGGTGCTGGAACTGAAAGTCCCGCACACAGGCGACGCGGCCGCGCTTGTCGCGTTGTGGCCGGTTTTTCTGGCCTATGTCCTCAGTTTCGCCAACATCGGCCTGATCTGGAACAACCATCACCACATGCTTGCGGCGGTCAGGCATATCGACGGTCGTTCGCTGTGGGCCAACCTTTTTCTGATGTTCTGCCTGTCACTGCTGCCGTTTGCGACCGCATGGATGGGTGAGAGCCACTACGCACCTTTCCCGACGGCGTTGTACGGCATGGTGATGCTGATCCTGGCCGCGGCCTGGTACCTGATGGTGCGCACGCTGATCGCCTGCAACGGCGGTCGTGAATCCGTTCTGGCGCAGGCCGTCGGCGCGGACCGCAAGACCTTGATATCCGGCTGTCTGAACATCATTGCTATACCGGCAGCACTGGTCGGCCATGTCGAAATTGCTGTCGTTTGTTACGTGGTCATCGCGGCCATATGGATCGTGCCGGACCGGCGAATCGAGAATCGTGTGATGTCGAAATGAACAAGCGTTGCTATTACGAAGTTTTGGGTGTCGAACGCAGCGTCAGCGACGGCGAACTGAAAAAGTCGTTTCGCCGCCTGGCGATGAAATGGCACCCGGATCGTTGCCCGGACGATCCGCAGGCACAGGAAAAATTCAAGGAAGCCAAGGAAGCCTATGAAGTCTTGAGCGACGCTCAAAAGCGCGCAATGTACGACCAGCACGGTCATGCGGCTTTCGAGCATGGTATGGGCGGCGGCGGTGCCGGATTCGGCAATGTCGGCGACATCTTCGGCGACATCTTTTCGGATATTTTCGGCATGGGTGCCGGCCGAGGTCGCGCACGCGGCGGCGCAGATTTGCGCTACATGCTCGAACTCGATCTGGAAGAAGCGGTATTCGGTGTGGATCGAAAGATCGAGATTCCGACGCTCGTTGCCTGCGACGGATGCGAAGGTTCCGGTTCTGCAGACGGAACCGTAACGACCTGCACTACCTGTCGCGGTCAGGGCAGGGTGCGCATGCAGAATGGCATATTCTCCATCCAGCAGGCGTGTCCGCATTGCGGCGGTGCGGGCAAGGTGATTGCCAAACCGTGCACACAGTGTCGTGGCGAAGGCCGCGTGCATCGCGACAAAACGCTGTCGGTAAAGATTCCGGCAGGGGTCGATACCGGGGACCGCATTCGCCTCAGTGGCGAAGGTCAGGCCGGACCTCCCGGCGCACCTGCTGGCGATTTGTATGTCGAAGTGCAAGTTCGCGAACACCGGATTTTCCAACGCGACCACGATGATCTGCATTGCGAGATTCCGATCCGGTTTTCCCAGGCAGCGCTTGGCGCCGCCATGAAGGTGCCAACACTGGGCGGCGACGCCGAAATCCGTATTCCCGCGGAAACCCAGACGGGCAAGTCCTTCACCCTGCGCGGAAAAGGAGTGCGCAACGTACGCAGTGGTCGGGTCGGCGACCTGATCTGCCACGTAGTCGTGGAGACTCCGGTCAAGCTCGACAAACGCCAGCGTGAATTGTTGCAGCAACTCGAAGACAGTTTCGGCAACGATCCGCGCGCGCATATGCCGCGCGCGAGCTCCTGGCTGGATGGTGTCAAGCAGTTCTGGGAACGGGTGACATCGTGAAGAACGGCGGCCCGGGGCCGAAAGCCGGAAAGCGCACCGCACGGCGAGGTGGCTTTGCCTTTCGCCCTCCAGCCCTCGAGCCCCGGTCCTGACCCTCTGTCGGCCCTCGCTCTCTGCTAGCATTTGCGCATGAGCAACCCAGTCAATATCGTCGTTCACGGTTCCGCCGGCCGCATGGGTCAGGCGGTCATTCGCGGCGTGCTCGAGTCGACTCAGGCACGCATTGCCTGCGCGCTGGTACGTCCGGGTTCCGGACTGGCCGATGAGCCGCTGGATCGCGTATTCGGCGCACTCCCGCGCGATGTGGATTTTTCCACATCGCTGGATCCGGATGTGCCTTGCGATGTGCTGGTGGACTTCAGCGGTCCGGTGGCGTTCGATGGCGCTCTGGCGCTTGCGCTGGAACGACGGGTCGCCTTCGTCAGCGGTTCGACCGGTCTGCGTCCGGAACAACGCGCTGCCATGCGGGAGGCGGCGCGCACCATCCCCATTCTGTGGGCGGCGAATTTCAGCCTCGGCGTGGCCATGCTGTTGCGCTGCGCACGTCGTGTCGCGGCCGCGTTTCCGGATTGGGATTGCGAGATCGTGGAGATGCATCACTCGCGCAAGCGTGATGCACCATCCGGCACGGCACTGGCAATCGGCGAGGCGGTAGTCGAAGGTCGCGGCCAATCGCTGGCCGAGCAAGCGGTATACGTGCGCCATGGTCAACCCGGTCCACGCAGAAGCGGTGAGATCGGATTCGCCGCGTTGCGTGGCGGCGACGTCGTCGGCGAGCACACCGTGTTTTTTGCCACACGTGGCGAACGACTGGAACTTAGCCACCGTGCCAGCGATCGAAATATATTCGCGAGTGGTGCGGTTGCGGCAGCAATCTGGCTGGCCGGGCGCGATCCGGGCATTTACACCCTGGATCAGGTGCTGGCGCCACTCGAATCATCAAATACGGAATAAAATTCAGTCACATGCGAGGAAAATGTCATGCAAAGTGGTAACCCGGCACTGGGTAAGAACACGTTTCTCGACGTCAGCACGGGCCGAGTCTTGTCCGGCGATGGCGTGATGACCCTGAATGGCACGGTGAACAAGACCGGATTGCTGCTGGTCCTGGTTCTGGTCGGCGCAATGGTGAGCTGGAGCCGGTATGCCGGACCGCTCAGCATCCCGACGCTGTATCCACTCATGATCGGCGGAGCGATCGCCGGATTCGTGCTCGCGCTGGTGACGGTTTTCAAGAAGCAGTGGGCAGCCTATACCGCACCGCTTTACGCTGTGGTGGAAGGGCTTTTCATCGGCGCCTTGTCGGCGATTTTTGAAGCCCGGTTTCCCGGCATCGTGATTCAGGCCGTCGGCCTTACGTTCGGAACAATGGCTGCGTTGCTGGTTGCCTACCGCAGCGGCTGGATCAAGGCCACGGAGAAATTCAAGCTCGGCGTCGTCGCGGCGACCGGTGGCGTATGCCTTCTGTATCTGGTCAGCATGGTGATGGGCTTTTTCGGTCACTCGATCGGGTTTATCAACAGCTCGAGCGGCATCGGCATCGGTTTCAGCGTGCTGGTCGTCATCATCGCGGCACTGAACCTGATTCTCGATTTCGACCTGATAGAAAACGGGGTCAAAGTCGGCGCGCCGAAGTACATGGAGTGGTATGGCGCGTTCGCGCTCGTGGTCACTTTGGTGTGGCTGTATCTGGAATTGTTGCGGCTGCTGTCAAAGCTGCAATCGCGCAACTAGGCACCCTCTGATGAACCTGCGCGGGTGGCGCGGGCAACCCTCGATAAAATGGTTCAAACAGCATGAAGCAGTACACTAGTGAAGCACTGCACTCGACTCCAGGCCCATCCGCCAGGGCTGGGTTCACACCTGGATCGGCACGCCGATCCAGGCCTTGCAGCTCCTGCAATGCGGTTCCTGCCCGCGACTCGCCATCACGGTCCGGCGCGCTCGGCCAGCGATGCTCGAATCCGCTTCGATGCGATATCAGCGGAAGTCGGCGCCCGACATCAGGCCAAAGCACGCGGCAACCAGCAGCAACGCGACCGCAAAGACCGTCGCAAGTCCGATGAACACACCACCCGCCGCGCGGGTCTTGCCTTGTGCGGCATAGACGACGCCAACGACGATCACCACCAACTCGGGCAGGAACAGTGCGGCAATCGTGCCGGCTGCGAACAGCAGCACATGTCCAACCACAACGATCAGCCAGGCCAATCCGAAGCCCATGGCCATCGAGCCTTTACCTGAATTGGGCGGCTGCCCCTCATCGGGCGACGGCGGTGGTTCGACTGAGGAGGGATCAACGCGCATTTCGTTCATGACATCGGCTCCTCGATCGAGTTGCCGCGATCGACAGCCGCGCGCAATTTGTCCAGGCGCGTGGCCATGTCGTCGCGGTAAAACAGGTTGAAGGTATCGAAGGGAATGATGCGTCCGTCAGGTTGCGCGATATGCACGCAGGATTTCTTGACGGCGCGCAGATCGAAACCGTGTGCGTCGATGAACTGCATGATCAGGACGCGGAAAACGTTGCGGTAGCCCAGATCCGAGGGCGCCTGCACTTGCGGCAGGCAGCACAGCAGGTCCGCCAACGAGCAGGCTTGCGAATCGGGCGAATGATTCGTCGCAAACAACTCGAACACATGCGCACGCAATTGTTCGTCGCGCTCGACGACGATCGTGTTGCGACCCTTCGAAACCAGGGTCTCCGGCGAAACGAATCGCGTCAGCGGAACTACTTGATCGCCGAGCTTCAGCGCGTAGGCCATGGCCAGGCAATCCGGATTGCACGGAACCGGGATCAGGTCGTCCGGCTGGAACAGCGGCGACTGCTCGAGTATTCGCCGACGTACTTCGCTCAGGGTGAGGCGATGATGTTCGTGGTCGAATCCCTCCAATCGACCGGCCTCCTGAATCGGCTGGAACGTGACGCCGCGCACGCACGGCTGCGTCAGTGCGAAATCGATGATGTCGCCGAGCTCGTGATCGTTGAGCCCTTTCTTCACCGTCACGACCAGTGTCGTGGAGATATCGAGCCGATTGAGGTTTTCCAGCGCGCGCAGACGGATGTCGCGAAGTTTGGCGCCGCGCAATTGTGTGTGCACTTCCTCGCGCAGCGAATCGAATTGCAGGTACAGCTCGAAGCCCGGCAGATATTCCGCGAGCCGCGCGGCGAATTCCGGTTCGCGCGCAATGCGCAATCCATTGGTATTTACCATCAGGTGACGGATGGGACGCGCTTTCGCCGCGTCGAGGATGGCAAAAAAGTCCGGATGAAGGGTCGGTTCTCCGCCGGAGATTTGCACGACATCGGCTTCGCCTTCATTGGCGACGATTGCATTGAACATTTGCTCGACCGCGGAAATATCGCGAAAACCGGGCCGGTGGGGGCCGCTGTCGGCGTAGCAGATTGGACAACGCAGATTGCAGTGATCGGTGATCTCGACCAGTGTCAGGCAGGAGTGCTGCATATGCTCCGGACACAGCCCGCAGTCGTAGGGACAGCCCCAACGCTGCGGCGTATTGAATCGTTGTGGAAGCTCCGGCGGCTTGATGAACACTTCGCGGCATTTGCGGTAGTACGCGGCATCGTCGGCAATCAACACGCGCGCGCGGCCATGTTCCGGGCACCACTTCTCCAGATAAACACGATCGTCCTTGATCAGGATCTTGGCCTCGATCCGGCGCAGGCATCGTGCGCAAACCGACACCGCACTGTCGTAAAACAGATAAGGCCTCAGCTTGTTGCCCATCGTTCCGATTCCCCCAGAAGCATGGCGCGCAGAATACGCGGTATGTGCCTGGCGTAATAGATGAGTCCTGCCACACAAAGCCATTGCAGGCCGGATAATCCGACGGGATAAAGGTAGAACACCGGCTTGATGAATTCGACGACGAAGCGAAAGGCCAGGTAGCCGATCATGAATGCACGAAAGCGGTCTCCATCCGTCGTCAGCGCATCGCGACGCCAATGAACAAATGCATATTGCGCGATCAGGAAAAGGATTTCGTAGAGTTGGGTCGGATGGCGCGGAATGCCATCGCCGAAGTCCATCGCCCAGGGCAGGCTCGTCGCCGTGCCGTAGGTGTGGTCGCCGAGGCCGCCGAGAAAACAGCCGATGCGACCGATGCACATGCCCACCGTCAACGGCAGCACGAACGCATCGCCTGTCGATTGTTTCACTCCAGTGAATCGTTTGACGCATTCAACGCCGATCAGGCCGCCGAGCAAAGCGCCGATGATGGACTTGCCTTCGAGCAGATGTCGCCAGTCCGGAAACTGCGCAAACGCCGTGAGCGGATCGTCCAGCCAATAGGAAAGTTTCGCGCCGATTGCAGCGCCGACGATGGCGAAAGCCCCGATCCACACGACTTGGTCGCTGTCCGCAAATGCCGTGGGTGCGAGCCGCTTGCGCGTCCACAGAAATACGCGAAATCCGACCGCGTATGCGAGCGCCTCGAACGCGGTGTGCTGCAAGACTGGCGACACCTCAATGTCGCTCAGTCGCGATGCGCGGCGTTGCGGTCGCGGCCGGCGCCGAAGCGCCGATCCAGACTGCCAAATATCTTCTTGAATATGCGCGACAGTTTGCCGCGCTGGGTCTTGCGCAATTTTTCTTCGATGCTTGTTAACCACGCGACTTGGATGACCATGCGTTCGCCCTCGAAGGGCAGATGGCCGTGGAAGGAATTGTCGGCACGCTTGAACACGACCAGATTCCCGTAAAGCGGTGCGATTTCCGGCGCGATCACGTCGTCGATATCGTCGACGCGATTGAGCAGGCGAAAGCAGCCGGCGCTGGTGTCCGGCCAGGTTGCGTTGAGATAAAGCAGCGCGGTCGCGACTTTGGATTTGCTGTCGGTATGAATGGTGCCGTGACGCTTGTTGAGGGCGCGACACAGAGTCACGAGAGTCGGGAATTGGCCAAGATTGTCGATGCCCAGTTTCGAGCCGATCGTGTTGGCGACGGCAGGTTCGGTCAGATCGGCAATCAGGCGGTTGATCGTCGGACCGCAGTCTCTTTCTTCCCACGGGAAAAATCCCGCGCCCGAGTATTTCGGGAAATCGCGACGCAGCGCGTCGGCTGCCGCCAGATCCAGTTGATTGTGCGCAAGCACGTATCGGAATGGCTCAATGCCGACCATCGTGTCGTGGCTATCCAGACTGGCCGCATCGAACAGCGACGGGGTGGCGTTTTCGGCGGCGAGAGCGGACATGGCGGCGGTCACGAATGGATTGTGCCCATTCTAACGCGGTGGACAGCACCAGTAGCGTGCCGGTAACATTCGCACTCGCCCGTAACCTGGTTTCACGGACTGGTTTTTGCCAGCCCGCGGGTTTCGCTGCATCTGAAGGTTGCATTCAAACTCAAGGCGACGGCATGACCACACCGGCTTTACTGGCACTCGCGGACGGCAGCGTCTTTCGCGGCATTTCCATTGGTGCCGAAGGCCGGACCGTGGGTGAAGCGGTGTTCAATACGGCCATGAGCGGCTATCAGGAGATCCTCACTGATCCTTCCTATGCGCGTCAGATCGTTGCGATGACCTGCCCGCACATCGGCAACACCGGTTGCAACCGGATCGACGAGGAATCCGACCGCGTACAAGCGGCTGGGCTGATCGTGCGTGACCTGCCGCGAATCGCCAGCAGCTGGCGCAGCACCGAGACGCTGGATGCCTATCTGCGCCGTCACAATATCGTCGCGATTGCGCAAATCGATACGCGCAGGTTGACCCGAATACTGCGTGAATGCGGCTCGCAGAATGCATGCATCGCGGCCGGTCGGGATCTCGATCCTTCCCGCGCCACGGCAAGCGCGCGCGAATTTGCGGGACTCAGTGGCATGGATTTGGCCAAGGTTGTCAGCACGCCGAAGCACTATCGTTTCGAACAAGGCAGCTACGACCTCGACCACGGTTTCGGTGCCGCGCCAAAAGCAAAATATCGTGTCGTCGCCTACGACTTCGGTTGCAAACGCAACATTTTACGTCTGCTCGTGGATCGCGGCTGCGAAGTCATTGTGGTGCCCGCGCAAACCTCCGCCGATGAAACGTTGGCGCATGAGCCCGACGGAATCTTTCTGTCCAACGGTCCCGGCGATCCGCAGCCGTGCGACTACGCCATTGCGGCGACACGCGAATTCCTGAAACAGCGAATTCCCCTGTTTGGAATCTGCCTCGGCCATCAATTGCTGGGACTGGCTATCGGTGCCAGGACCGTCAAGATGAAGTTCGGTCATCATGGCGCGAATCATCCCGTGATAGACCTCGCCACCGGCCGGGTCATGATATCCAGCCAGAACCATGGCTTCACCGTTGACGAAGCGTCGTTGCCAGCGAACGCGACGGTAACCCATCGTTCCTTGTTCGATGGCAGCAACCAGGGCATTCGTGTGACCGACGCCCCAGCCTTCAGTTTTCAAGGACATCCGGAGGCCAGCCCCGGACCCCACGATGTGGCCGGATTGTTCGATTCGTTCGTCGACATGATGCGCGACGCGGAGGTCGGCAATGCCAAAGCGCACTGATCTGAAATCCATCCTCATCATCGGTGCCGGCCCGATCGTAATCGGGCAGGCATGCGAGTTCGATTATTCTGGAGCTCAAGCCTGTAAAGCATTGAAAGAAGAGGGTTTCCGAGTCGTTCTGGTCAACTCGAATCCGGCCACGATCATGACCGATCCGCAGACCGCGGATACGGTTTACATCGAGCCGATCGAACGCAACACGGTCGAACGCATCATCGCCAAGGAACGCCCGGATGCGCTGCTGCCGACGATGGGCGGCCAGACGGCGCTCAATTGTGCGCTGGATTTGGCAGACGCCGGCATCCTGGAAAAATATGGCGTGGAGCTGATCGGCGCTTCACGCGAAGCCATTCGCATGGCCGAAGACCGTGAGCTGTTCCGCAAGGCGATGATCGACATCGGATTGGAATGCCCCAGGGCCGAAGTGGCGCAGTCGCTTGAGATGGCGCTCGAAATTCAGGCCAGGGTCGGATTCCCCACGGTGATTCGCCCGAGTTTCACGCTCGGCGGCAGTGGTGGCGGGATTGCCTACAATCGTGAGGAGTTCGTCGAAATCGTGACGCGCGGGCTTGAGCTGTCGCCGGTGAAGCAGGTTCTGGTCGAAGAGTCCGTGCTTGGCTGGAAAGAGTTCGAGATGGAGGTCGTGCGCGACACCGCCGACAACTGCATCATCGTATGCTCGATCGAGAACCTCGATCCGATGGGCGTGCACACCGGCGACTCGATTACCGTCGCGCCGGCGTTGACGCTGACCGACAAGGAATACCAGCGACTGCGCGACGCCAGTATCGCCGTGCTGCGCAAGATCGGCGTCGATACCGGCGGATCGAACGTGCAGTTCGGCGTAAACAGCGAGAACGGGCGCGTCGTGGTCATCGAGATGAATCCGCGCGTGTCGCGCTCGTCTGCGCTGGCATCGAAGGCAACCGGATTTCCGATTGCCAAGGTCGCTGCAAAGCTTGCAGTCGGTTACACCCTCGATGAACTCAAGAACGAAATCACCGGCGGCAAGACGCCGGCATCGTTCGAGCCGAGCATCGATTACGTCGTCACCAAGATTCCGCGTTTCGCGTTCGAGAAATTCCCGACCACCGATGCGCGCCTGACCACGCAGATGAAATCGGTCGGCGAAGTGATGGCGATCGGCCGCACCTTCCAGGAATCCCTGCAAAAGGCCTTGCGCGGTTTGGAAACGGGCAAGGACGGCCTGAATCCGGGCGAGCTGGATTTCGCCAATGCGGACGACATCGCAACGCTCAAGCGCGAACTGCGCGAGCCGCGACCGGATCGCGTGTTTTACGTTGCCGATGGATTTCGCGCCGGGCTTTCGCCGGACGAAATCTACGCATGCACCCACATCGACCGCTGGTTTCTCGACCAGATCGCCGAATTGGTGGAGATCGAAAACGACGTGCGATCCGGCGGACTCGCGGCTCTTGATGCGCAGTGCATGTTCGCGCTCAAGCGCAAGGGTTTTTCCGACGCGCGACTGGCCGAATTGCTGGGCACCAACGAAGCGGCGCTGCGTAAGCTGCGCCATGCCTTCGGCGTGCATCCGGTATACAAGAGGGTCGATTCGTGTGCGGCCGAATTCGCGACTTCGACCGCCTACATGTATTCGACCTACGAGGAAGAATGCGAAGCGCAGCCAACCGATCGCGACAAGATCATGGTGCTCGGCGGCGGTCCCAACCGGATTGGCCAGGGGATCGAATTCGACTATTGCTGCGTGCATGCCGCACTGGCGCTGCGCGAAGACGGATTCGAGACCATCATGGTCAACTGCAATCCGGAAACGGTTTCAACCGATTATGACACCTCGGATCGCCTTTACTTCGAACCGCTCACGCTCGAAGACGTGCTCGAGATCGTGGCGAAGGAAAAACCCAAAGGGGTGATCGTCCAATACGGCGGGCAGACCCCTTTGAAACTGGCACGTGCGCTGGAAGCCAATGGTGTACCGGTCATCGGTACCTCGCCGGACTCGATCGACCTGGCCGAGGACCGCGAGCGTTTCCAGAAGATGATCGAGAAACTCGGTCTACTGCAGCCGCCAAACCGAACCGCGCGCAATCCCGATGAAGCGCTCGCGCTTGCGCGAGAGATCGGGTACCCGCTGGTGGTGCGGCCGAGTTACGTGCTCGGCGGCCGCGCCATGGAAGTCGTCCACAGCGATGCGGATTTGAATCGATACATCACCGAGGCCGTGCGCGTGTCCAACGATTCGCCGGTGTTGCTGGATCGCTTCCTCGACAATGCGGTCGAAGTCGATGTCGATGTCGTCGCCGACGCCCAAGGCAATGTGTTGATCGGCGGTATCATGGAGCATATCGAGGAAGCCGGCGTGCATTCCGGAGATTCTTCGTGTTCGTTGCCGCCGTATTCGCTCGGCGCAGCCACCCAGGATGCGTTGCGTGTCCAGGTCGCACAAATGGCGCGCGAATTGAAAGTCGTTGGACTGATGAATACGCAGTTTGCGATCCAGACCGATGAAGCCGGTGCGTCCACTATCTATATTCTCGAGGTCAATCCGCGTGCATCACGCACGGTACCGTTCGTATCCAAAGCGACCGGTGTTGCGTTGGCCAAGATCGCGGCGCGCTGCATGATCGGGCGCAGCCTGGTTGACCAGGGCGTTACAAGAGAAGTGGTCCCCACTTATTATTCGGTCAAGGAAGCGATTTTCCCGTTCCTGAAATTCCAGAACGTGGACCCGATTCTTGGGCCGGAAATGCGTTCGACCGGAGAGGTGATGGGGGTTGGGCGCAGCTTTGGCGCGGCATTTGCGCGAGCGCACATGGCGGCGAATATTGGAGCGCCGGGCACGGGAAAAGTGTTTCTTTCGGTGCGCGACCCGGACAAGCGCCGCCTGCTGGTCGTGGCCGAAGAGCTTCGCCGACGCGGGTTTTCTTTGGTCGCGACGGGCGGCACATGCGAGTTTCTCGGCCAAAACGGCTTCGAATGCGAGCGCATCAACAAGGTGCTCGAAGGTCGACCGCATATCGTCGATCTGATCAAGAATGGCGAGATCGTTTTCATCGTCAACACCACCGAAGGCAAGCAGGCCATTGCCGACTCGTTCTCGATCCGGCGCGAAGCGTTGCAGCAGCGCATCACGTATTCGACTACTCTTGCTGGTGCACGGGCCTTGCTGAACTCGCTGGATTTTCGCGGCGATGGAGAAGTGCACAGCTTGCAGGAACTACACGGAGAACTACCGAAATGAATCGAGCCCCGATGACATCCCAGGGTGCGGAGCGTTTGCGTGCCGAAGTCGAGCGCCTGAAAAGCATCGAACGGCCGCGCATCATCGCCGCGATTGCCGAGGCGCGGGCGCACGGCGACCTGAAGGAAAACGCCGAGTATCACGCTGCACGCGAACAGCAGAGCTTCATCGAAGGCCGCATCAAGCAGATCGAAGGTGCTTTGAGTTTTGCCGACGTGATCGATGTGACACGTTTGAACCCGAACGGCAAGATCGTTTTCGGCGCCACGGTGAGACTGGTGGACGAAGACAGCGGGGACGAAGTCAGCTACCAGATCGTCGGCGATCTCGAAGCCGACATCAAACAGCGCCTGATTTCCATCAGTTCGCCTTTTGCGCGTGCGCTGATTGGCAAGAGTGAAGGCGACAGCTTCGAGTTCCAGGCGCCGAACGGCACGCGCCATTACGAAATCCTGTCGGTGATCTACAAGACTTGATGCGCCGCGCAAGGCGGCAAATCCGGCCGGACGAGATGGCGCAACTGACCCTATTGTTGCCGAAACTGGCGAACGCAGGCGGCTGGACTGCTTCATCCGGGCTGAACGGGTGGCTGACTCGTGGCGACCGGTTGGCGGATGCGAATCCGGGCCGCGATGCGGTGTTGCGCAACTGCTTTGAGTTCGTTGCGCCGCAACTGCCATCGGCCGCTCTGACACGCAACCTGCACGGCGGCGATGCATCCCATGCGAATTGGTTGTATGCCGACCTCGGTCATGTTGCTGTCGATGCCGTCGCTGTGCGCTTAATGGCGTGCGCGACGCTGGAGGTAAATGCGGACGACAGCGAAGAACTTGCGCGCGCCTTGCGTCCGCTGTTTGGCGATGCCGGCTTCTCTCTCGAGACGTCCGGGTCGCGCTGGTATTTGCGTTGCCCCGCTGAAACGCGCTTGCCCAGGTTTGATGCCCCTGAGGAGGTACTCGGCGACGACCTTATGCGCCATTTGCCCACCGGCGACAACCAGCGGCAATGGCGGCATCTGCTCAACGAGGCCCAAGTCATTTTGCACAATCATCCCGTCAACGCACGCCGCCAACAGCGCGGGCAGGTGCCCGCCAACAGCGTCTGGTTCTGGGGCGCCGGTGTGTTGCCGGATTGGGTGCGTACACGATTTTCGCGGGTCGCGAGCGAAGACGATGTCGTTCTCGCACTCGCAAAGATGGCCGGGATTTCCTTCCAAAACCTGGCAGGGTTTGATCTTTCGGACCTCAAAGGCGACGCCAGCATCATGCTGGACTTGGCCGCGATTCGGGAAATTGAAGCGCTCGCGCATAACTGGCTGATTCCAATTGACGCTGCGATCAAGCGCCGCACCATCTCGCTAGTGCATGTCGACTTCGGCAGCGGCGAGCGCGTGGTCGTGAAGCCGTGGCATCGTTGGCGATTCTGGCGCCGCGTTCGCCTATGAAGCCGCAAATACAACGTCGCTCGCTGCCGGATGTTGCGATCCAATGGCCCGCGTCCATGCATCCGGTGTTGCGTCGCGTATACATGGCGCGTGGCATCGATGCGCCTGAGCAGATCGACCATCGCCTCGGATCGCTGCTACCCCCGGATTCGCTCGGGGGCATGAGTCGCGCATGCGAATTGCTTGAGCATGCCATTCAAAATCAACTGCGCATCGTCGTAGTTGGGGATTTCGACGCCGATGGCGCAACCGGCACGGCTGTCGCGGTGCGAGGCCTGCGCGCGCTGGGTGCACATCATGTCGGCTACGCCGTCCCAAACCGGTTTCGCCACGGCTACGGATTGAGTCCGCCCGTCGTCGAGGAATTGCTGGCGCAATCGCCGCAGTTGCTGATCACGGTCGACAATGGAATCGCCGCGCACGCAGGAGTGGCGGCGGCGCAAGCGCACGGCGTGCAAGTCATCATCACCGACCACCATTTGCCTGGCGCGACGCTGCCGTGCGCGGATGCGATCGTAAATCCGTTGCTTTTGAGCACGTCGCGCGCGCAAGAATCAAGTTGCGGCGATCCCCCGCCGTACTTTTCAACGGAGCATCCTGCCCATCCGCTTGGGAATCTGGCGGGTGTTGGCGTCATGTTTTACCTGCTCCTGGCGCTGCGGAGCAGATTGCGCGAGCGCGGAACCTATTCCGCAAACGGCGTTTCGCAACCTGATTTGTCGGCCTTGCTCGATCTGGTGGCGCTCGGCACGGTCGCCGATTTGGTGCCGCTCGATCAGAACAATCGCATCCTCGTGGACGCGGGTTTGAAACGGATTCGCGGCGGAAGAATGTGTCCAGGAATTGCGGCACTGATCGATTGCGGCAAACGCGACCCTTCGCGGCTGGTTGCGAGCGACCTGGGCTTTGCTGTCGCGCCCCGGATCAATGCAGCAGGGCGCCTCGACGATATGCGTCTGGGTATCGAATGCCTGCTCACGGACGAGGCATCGCGTGCACAGGAATTGGCGCAAGTTTTGTCGAGCATGAATGCGCAACGGCGCGAATTGCAAACCGGCATGGTCGAGCAGGCAGAAGCCGAGGTACGCAAGTGGCAGTCGCCAGGCATCGATGACCTGCCATTCGGTGTGGTCATGTTCAATCCGGATTGGCATCACGGAGTCGTCGGATTGGTCGCATCGAAGCTGAAGGAAACCTTGCATCGGCCCGTCATTGCATGCGCAGTTGCCGGCGACGAGTCGTCCGCAAATTCCGATTCTGCCGATGCGGGAGGAATGATCAAGGCTTCCGGGCGTTCCATCCCGGGATTCCATCTGCGCGATGCCTTGGCTGACGTCGACGTGCGCCATCCCGGACTGATCGTTCGTTTCGGCGGCCACGCAATGGCGGCTGGCTTGAGTTTGTACAAAGCGGACATCGCCCGCTTCGCGGCCGCATTCGACGCGGTGGCGCGTGAACGCATGATCGCACAATCGCTGCAAGCTGCCGTGCTCACCGACGGTGAACTGGAAGCCACCGACTTTACCCTCGACCTCGCGCGCCAAATGCGCGATGCGGGTCCGTGGGGGCAGAACTTTGCCGAACCGTTGTTCGATGGCGAATTCGAAATCGTAAGCTGGAAGGTGATGGGCGAGGTGCATATGCGTTTGATGCTCCGGCACAACGACGTCGCGCAACCGCTTGAAGCGGTAATGTTCAACGCCTATGACGGCACGCCACCGCCGGCACGGATTCGCATCGCGTTTCAGCTCGACGTCAATACCTGGAACGATACTGAGCGCCTGCAATTGCTGATTCGACATCTTGAACCGGCCGGTTTGCAGATTCCTGATTCATCCTCAACGAAAACACTTGCCAATGTCTGACGCAACCTTGCCGCGCCGCAACCTTGTTGGACTAAGCCTGCTCGCGATTGCGCTTTTCATTTTGCACATGCTTTGCAACGGCAACTACGGTTTTCATCGCGACGAACTGCAGGTACTGGATGATGCCCGCCACTTGGCCTGGGGCTATGTGGCCTATCCGCCGCTGACTCCTTTTCTCGCTCGCATCGAGTTCACGCTGTTCGGCACGTCGCTGGTTGGCTTTCGCGTTTTCTCGGCATTGATGCAGTGCCTCGCCGCACTACTGACGGGTCTGATTGCGCGCGAACTCGGTGGCGGCAGCAAAACCCAGCTCGTGGCAGCGCTGGCCACGGCGTGCATGCCATTCTCGATGCTCGCGGGAAGCCAGTTCATGTATGTCTCCCCCGATTTCTTCTGGTGGGTGCTGCTGGCATGGCTGACCTTGCGCCTGATCAACAGCGGCAACGGACGCTGGTGGCTGGCGATCGGTTGCGTCATAGGCCTGGGGATGATGACGCGTTACACGATGTTGTTCGCAGTTGCCGGGCTGATCGTCGGTGTCCTCGCGACGCCGCTGCGCAAATACCTTTCAAGTCGATGGCTGTGGGCAGGCGTTGTACTCTCAGTGCTGATTTTCCTGCCCAACCTGATCTGGCAGATTCAACACGATTTCGTCTATGTGGATTTCGTCCATCACATCCACGCACGGGATATCCGCTGGGGACGCACCAACGGCTTCTTTCTCCATCAGCTCGATACAAATGCCAGCGTGTTCCTGTTGCCGTTGTGGTTGGCCGGATTGGGATTCCTCATTTTTTCTCGCCGCGCCGCGCGCTATCGCGTGCTGGCCTGGATATTTGTCGTGACGCTGTTGCTGTTCGCTCTGGCGCGCGGCCGCGCGTACTACATGGCGCCGGCGTATCCGATGCTGCTGGCCGCCGGTGCAGTGTGGGGCGAAGCGTGGCTCGATGGATTGCGTCCGCGTGCGGCATCGGCGATGCGTATCGTCGCCGGCGTGCTTTTTGTGCTGGCTGCGGCAAGCACCGCAGCGGTTGCATTGCCGATCGCGCCGGTAAATTCGATCGGTTGGCGCATCAGCCGCCGGGCGCACGACGACTTTGCCGAGCAGATTGGCTGGCGTGAGCTGGTTTCCCGGGTGTCGACCATCTACAAGGCATTGCCGGCCGACGAGCGCGCGCACACCGGAATTGTCGCCAACAACTATGGCGAAGCGGGAGCGATTGACCTGTACGGTCCGGCGTTGGGGCTGCCGACGGCAATCAGCGGCGTCAATTCCTACTGGTATCGAGGCTATGGCGATCCCGGGCCGCAGACGGTGATCGTCCTCGGTGCCGATCCTCAGAGCATGGCCAAGGCATCGGCAACCTGCACGCCCGCCGGCAAAGTCGGCAACCGCTACGATGTGGTCAACGAAGAATCCCGTGATCATCCGCAAATCTTCATCTGCCGCCACCTGCGCAAGCCCTGGCCGGAGATCTGGAAGCGAATGCGCAGTTTCGGCTGAAATCGAATCTGCGCGATGTCTGCGACCGTCGCTCCGGGCTCGGTAACGGGCAAGCTTGCTACGGCTTTCGCGACGAAGGACACAAAGGACACCAAGAATAGCCCATTGACTGCTCTCCCTTTGGGTCCTTTGTGGTGAAACCGGCATTACTTGCCAAGCGAATGGACACAGGTTTTTGCTACCATGCGCAATCTATTTTTCAAGGCATAGTTTCACCATGATCGAGACCAATCCCATCCACGCGCGCATCGCCGATCTCACCGCCCGGGTGACCTCGCTACGGGGGTATCTTTGACTACGACGGCAAAAGCGAACGCCTTGAAGAAGTAACTCGCGAACTCGAAAACCCGAACGTCTGGGACAATCCGGAGCGTGCCCAGCAGCTTGGGCGCGAACGCGCGCAGCTTGATAAAATAGTCAATGGCATCAGACGTTTGAATGAAGGATTGCATAACGCGGATGAACTGCTTGAGTTGGCCGAGTCCGAGCAGGACGAAGGCACGGTCAAGGCTGTTTCCGACGATCTGGACGGACTGACGCAGCACGTCGAAACCCTTGAATTCCGGCGCATGTTTTCCGGCGAGATGGACGCCAACAACGCCTTTGTCGATGTGCAGGCGGGGGCGGGCGGTACCGAGGCGCAGGATTGGGCCGAGATGTTGTTGCGCATGTACCTGCGCTGGTGCGAGAACCGTGAATGGAAAACCGAGTTGCTGGAAGCGTCCGCCGGCGAAGTCGCTGGCATCAAGAGTGCTACGTTCCGCGTTGAAGGCGATTACGCCTATGGTTGGCTGAAAACCGAAATCGGCGTGCATCGCCTGGTGCGCAAGTCGCCGTTCGATTCCGACAATCGTCGCCACACTTCGTTTGCGTCGATTTTCGTCAGCCCGGAAGTCGACGACGACATCGACATCGACATCAATCCCGCCGATCTGCGTACGGACGTGTATCGTTCGTCGGGCGCCGGCGGCCAGCACGTCAACAAGACCGAATCGGCGGTGCGCATCACCCACGAACCCAGTGGCATCGTGGTCGCGTGCCAGACCGAGCGCAGCCAGCATGCCAACCGCGACCGCGCGATGAAGATGCTCAAAGCCAAACTTTACGAAATGGAAATCCAGAAGCGCAATGTGGAAAAGGCCGCGCTGGAAGCGGGCAAATCCGACATCGGCTGGGGTAGTCAGATTCGCAATTACGTGCTTGATCAATCGCGCATCAAGGATCTGCGTACCGGCGTCGAACGTACGGACACGCAAAAAGTACTCGATGGCGACCTGGATGAGTTCATCGAGGCCAGCCTGAAGTCCGGACTGGAAGCCGGAGCCAAACGCGCCGACGCCTGATATTTCCGCACCGCCATACGCCAAGCGAAACAAATTCGAATGAACGACTCCAACGACAATCTTCCGCCCGACGAAAACCGCCTGATCGCTGAACGCCGCGACAAACTGCGCGCCCTACGCGACAACGGCATCGCGTTCCCCAACGATTTTCGCATCAACGCATTCGCTGGCGACCTGCAGCGCGAATTCGAGCGCGCCGACGCGGCGGCCGTGGAAGCGGCTGCACGCGAAGTCAGCGTCGCGGGGCGCATCGTGCTCAAGCGCGGGCAGGGCAAGGTCAGCTTCGTGCAGATTCAGGACATGAGCGGGCGCATTCAGTTGTTCATTCAGGCCAATGCGTTGGGCGAAACCTACGACGCATTCAAGAGCTGGGACACGGGCGACATCATTGGCGCGCAAGGTCCGCTGATGCGCACCAAGACAGGCGAATTGTCGGTAAAGGTCCAGAACCTGCGCCTGTTGACCAAGTCGCTACGCCCGTTGCCGGACAAATGGCACGGCCTTGCCGATGTCGAGCAGCGCTATCGGCAGCGCTACGTTGATTTGATCGTGACGCCGGAAGCGCGGCGCGTATTCGAATTGCGTTCGCGCGTCATCGGATTCATGCGTCAGTGGCTGGAGGCGCCACCGCGGCGTTTCATGGAGGTGGAAACCCCGATGATGCATGTAATCCCCGGCGGCGCCACGGCGCGACCGTTTGTGACGCACCACAACACCCTGGATATTGCTCTATACCTGCGCGTGGCGCCGGAGTTGTATCTCAAACGCCTGGTTGTCGGCGGCTTCGATCGCGTCTACGAGATCAATCGCAACTTCCGCAACGAAGGCGTATCGACGCGACATAATCCCGAATTCACCATGCTCGAGTTGTATCAGGCCTACGCGAGCTACACCGAAGTCATGGATTTGACCGAGGCCATGATTCGCGAAACGGCGTCGGCGACGCTGGGAAAGACGGCACTGACCTGGGAAGGCCGCGATATCGATGTCGGCGCGCCGTTCCGGCGCTGGGCGCTCGCCGAGGCTGTGCGGCATCACAATCCCGAGATTCCGGAGCACGAGCAGCGTGACGTACCCGCGCTGCGGCGGCATTGCGAACGTCTGAAGATTCCGGTCAAATCCAGCTATGGCTGGGGCAAATTGATGCTCGAGATATTCGAGAAAACCGTCGAGTCGAGCTTGATCCAACCGACCTTCATCACCCAATACCCGACCGAAGTATCACCGTTGGCCCGCGCCAACGACAGCGATCCGGAGGTAACCGACCGCTTCGAGCTGTTCGTCGGCGGCAAGGAACTGGCCAACGGCTTTTCTGAGCTCAACGATCCGGAAGACCAGGCCGCACGTTTCCGCGCACAAGTCACTGCCAGGGATTCGGGCGACGACGAGGCCATGCATTTTGACACTGACTACATCCGCGCACTCGAATATGGTCTGCCACCGACCGGCGGATTGGGCGTTGGCATCGATCGACTGGTGATGTTTCTCGCCGATGTGCCGTCGATTCGCGATGTACTGCTATTCCCGTACATGCGTGCGGAAAGTTGACGCCTGCGTTGGTGTTCGATGCAGGTCGTGCACTTGATCCTGCGCTTGCAGTCGCTCGTCTGTCATCGTGATGACTGATAACATCTTGTTTCTTCGTGAAATAGTTGGTACGCCTGCGATGCAACAGCGTCGTTCGAGGGACGAAGTTGCAGGAATTGACAGGGTCGCCTCGGGACGTTTCTTCGCTCGCCAAGTGCCGTAATTCAAGCGCATGTTGTGGTAGTCTGCGATGGTGCAGGCCGACGGGTCTCCTGATCGAAAATTGAGGTACCAGATTGCGCTTGCCCCGGTTGATTGATGTTTTTTCTGTCCGTATTTGCCGGTGATAGCCTGGAAGAGTGTCCCTTGAACGTACTCATTGTCGATGATCAGCAGTCCGCACGAACGATGTTGCGGCATTTGGTCGAAGGAATCGACCCGGGTATGCATGTCACGGATTTCGAGAATCCGACCGAGGCTCTGGAGTGGTCGGAGCACAACAACGTCGACCTGCTTCTGCTGGACTATCGCATGCCAGGAATTGACGGGCTTCAGTTCACCCGCCGTTTCCGCCGTCCGGAACCAAAACGCGATGTGCCGATCGTACTGATCAGCGTGATTGGCGACGAACCGGTGCGCCAGGCTGCGCTCGACTCCGGCGTCATCGATTTTCTGGTAAAACCCGTTCGTCCGCGCGAGCTTCGCGCACGGCTGCGAAATTTGCTGGCTCTGCGTCAACACGGCGAAAGCCTGAAAGAGCAGACACGTTCGCTCGAGCATCAGGTGTTGCGGAGCATGCGCGAGGTCGAGGAACGCGAACGCGAGACCCTGTACCGTCTGGCCAAGGCCATTGAGCTGCGTGATTATGGAACGGGTCTTCACCTTGTTCGTATGGCAAGGTTTGCGGGTTTGATTGCGGAATCGTTGCAATTGCCCGAACAGGATGTGCGCATCCTGGAAGTGGCTGCACCGTTGCATGACATCGGCAAGATCGGCATCCCGGATGCGATCCTGCTCAAGCCCGGTCCGTTGACGGACGAAGAGTTCGCGGTGATGCGCAAGCATCCGCAGATCGGCTACGAGATATTGCGCGACAGCCAGAGCCGATTCGTGCAATTGGGGGCCGAAGTCGCTTTACGCCATCACGAGCGTTGGGACGGAAGTGGTTATCCGCTTGGCTTGCAGGGTGAACAAATCCCGATCACGGCGCGGATAGTCGCATTGGCCGATGTTTTCGATGCATTGATTTCCGAACGACCGTACAAACCAGCATGGTCGCACGATCAGGCAGTCGCCTACGTACGTGAGCACAGTGGGAAATTGTTCGATCCCGCCTGCGTCGACGCGCTATTCGCCGATATGGCGCAGGTGCAAACGATCGAACAGACCCGGTTGACGACACCTCCGTATCTGACTTCCTGATACCTGGTGCGGCGCGCGTGCTGCCGAGACTCCTATCGCCACGCGCCGGATTCCCGGATTCGTTACCGGTTCGAACTCGCGTCGGCACAATGGCTGCAGGCGCGAGTCGATGACGCTCTATGGCGCCCGCGCAACGCTGCCGACTAAGCTGCCCGCGCGCGTTCGCGTTCTTCGATCCACTCGATCGGCGGCGTCTCCATTGCGGCATAGCGTGCGATAACCGCCGCCGCCAAATGGCGATTGTTCGTTTGCTCCGGATGAAAGCCCGGACGCAGATAATTCCACAGATGTGCGATTGTGCGGCGCGCCATATGATCGCGGCCCCAGAAATGCAGACGAAAACCGCGCCAGGTCGATCGCTTGAAGATCGAGCGGTCCTGGCGAAGAAAATTCAGGGTTCCCGTCATCATCAAAATGTAGAAAAACGGGACCACAAGCAGCGCGCCAAGCACGCGCACCGGGTAGCTCGGAGCGACTGCCCGCAATACGTCGAATGCCACGCTCTTGTGCTCGATCTCCTCGGCGAAATGCCACTCGAACAAGGCTTTCACCTGTGGTTCTGCGGCGTGCAGCAGGTCTCCGCGAATGAATTCCTCGCCAAGGAAGGCGTTGATGTGCTCGACACACGCAACCATCGATACGCGTATCGCCAGCGGCGTTATGCGTTCGAGCCCCTTGTAGGCGAAAGCCGCGACCGCCTTTTCAAAACGCTCGAACGTATACCCTTGTTCGGTCAATACCTTCCAATAGCGGCGGTGCCCAACGCCATGCTGGCCTTCCTGCAGACAGAACATCCGCACGACAGCCGCCAGTTGAGGGTCCTCAAGGCGAGGCACCGCGCGTTGCAGGGTGCGAATATAGTAGCCCTCATTCCCCGGACAAAGAACGGTATAGGTGTTCAGGAGATGCGATACAACAGGGTCGCCGCCACACCAGTGGCGCGGAATTTGCTGGGAAGCAAACGGGATCGCAAATCGCCGCAGATTCAAGGGAGTCGACGGGTGCATAGCAAACCTCGACAAACGTGACAAAATGACGTTTTCGGACTATACACCCTAATGGCTACAACTACATACCTGGCTCGTCTCCGTCACCGGATCGTCGCGGCTTTCCCGCGTTACTTCAAGCGCGAGGATACCGAGCACGAACAGGCGCTCATTCGCGTGCTGATTTCGGCGGGTCTGTTCGCATATATTCTTTCATTCCGGAATTCCGATCTTATTTCCCATCGGGCCTGGGTCAATACGCTGCTTGTATGGCTGGTGGGAGCGCCGTTCACCTTGCTTCTGGTCGCATGGATCGCCTTGCGCCCGGAAGTCACCCGCGTTCGACGAATTGCCGGAATCGTCTTTGATGCTGCCGGTATCGCAGGTCTCTTGATCGTGGGAGGAGAGGTCACCGCGCCGTTCACGATCGTGCTGATGTGGATTGCGATCGGGCACGGCCTTCGTTTCGGACCGCGCTATCTGATCCTGTCGACCGCTCTTTCGGCAACGGCGGTATTGACGGCATTGTTGCTCAGTGACTACTGGAAAAGTGAGCGTCTGCTGGGAAGCGCGATCCTGCTTGGAGTGATAGCCATTCCACTGTACATCTGGTCGCTGCTCAAGGCCCTGACAAGAGCCAAGGAAGACGCGCAAAAGGCCAGTATCGCCAAGAGTCGCTTCGTGGCAACCATGAGTCACGAGTTCCGTACCCCATTGAACGGCATCATCGGTATGGGGCAACTCCTCGCCGATACGGAACTCAACGATCAGCAGTCGGAATGCGTCACTGTTATCGACAATGCGTCGCAACTGCTGCTTTCCCTTGTCAACGATGTGCTGGATCTGGCTTCGATCGAGGCCGGAAAGATCAAGCGATCGGACGAGTCGTTCTCGCTGCGGCAGCTTGTGGCTTTTGTTGGCACCTTGCTGAAACCATCGGCCACGCGCAAAGGCATCAAGTTCGAAACCAAGGTGGATGACGGCATCCACGATCAGAACATCGGCGGTGCGGCGCACCTCCGGCAGATTCTGGTCAATCTCGCGCAGAATGCGATCAAGTTTACCGAGCGTGGTCAGGTGCGTATCGATGTCACTCGCATCTACACGCGCCGTGATCGACCAGTCATACGCTTCGAGGTATCGGACACGGGTCCGGGAATTCCGGTTGAAGCGCGAGAGCGTGTTTTTCTTGCATTCCACCAGCTAGACAGTGGCGCCGCCCGCAAAAGCGGCGGCACGGGCCTTGGAATGACGATCGTGCGCGCGCTGACCGAAATCCTCGAGGGCTCCGTGCAGATCACGGACAATCCTGGAGGCGGTACGTGTATCCAGGTGGATATTCCACTGCAGCCAGACACCGATAGTGTTCTTCATCCGGCGGCCAACGTCATCGAATTCAGCGATGTGTTCGTTCAACATCGCAAACGCGTTTCGCCGCTGCACATCCTGATTGCCGACGATCAGCCGACCAATCGACTGGTCCTGGAGCGCATTCTGGAAAAGGCCGGCCACCGCACCGACCAGGTCTGCCGATGGTGACGAGTTGCTCGACCGGATCGAGAACCACAAATACGATCTCGTGTTGCTCGACATGCACATGCCCGGAACATCGGGTCTTGATGCGCTGAAACAGATCCGTGTACTGGAGGTTGGCGCACCAGGCACCAAATTCATCGCCGTCAGTGCCGACGTCACCGCGGAAACCATGAGCGCTGCCCGCAGTTCAGGCGTCCTTGCTTTTGTCACGAAGCCGGTTGTTGCAGCGAACTTGCTGGCTGCGATCGAACTCGCGGCGACGGGTTCGGCGACATCTTCGGCGGACCTGCTCACACCGACGCCTGCCCAGGCAGGCGCTCAGGATGTTTTCGACGAAACGATCCTGCGTGGCCTTCTGGAACTCGGTCTTGCGCAGGAAGCCGTCCGTGCCATCGCGCAGGACGCACTGCGGGACATCGCCACGGCCATACAGCGCATCCAGGCTGCAAGCAAAACGGTGGACCGCGCTGAACTTCGCGATGCGTCCCACGCGCTCAAGGGGCTTGCGATGAATCTTGGCGCGACGCGTCTGGCGCACGCATGCAACGAACGACTTCGCGCTCTGCCGGGACGCGAAGCTGCGACGATGCGCAATTACGCTGCGACATTGACTGCACTTGCAAAAGAAGTTCACGACCGCCTGCCAGTGATTCTGGACAGCTTGATGCCGCCAACTCAGCCAACAGGTGGTCGCGAACTTGCCTGATTATCATGGTCCCTGCGTTCGGATGGACGGAGCAGGTGCGTTTGCATCGCGACCCGCAAAGCGCCGCGCTTGCGCCCGGACGATCCTTTCCATCGTTTGCACGCCTTTTTCTCCAAGGGCCAGGGCCGTGCTCACCCACTCGTTGGTAATGTCTTCCAGTTCCGCAAGCGGCACGCCATCGTACTTGTTTTCCAGCCGCGCGACGGTTCCGTAAGCGAAGCCGCAACGACGGCGATCGCGGATCATGCCTTCTACCGCCTCGACGCCCTCCGAGCGCTTCACCAGCACATCGACGATTCCCATGCGATGCAGATCCGCCGCGTTGTACAGGCAACCGTCAAACATCATGCGCTTCGCCTGCGCGCTTGAGACGCGCCGCCGCAGGAACGAATAGGCTCCCATGCCGGGAAACAGCCCGAACAATGATTCGGGAAATCCCAGAAGTGCGCCTTCTTCGGCGATGATCGTGTTGCACGAGAGCGCCACTTCGAATCCGCCTCCGAGTGCATCCCCCTGGACCAGCGCGATTGACTGCATTCCATGTTCGGCCATGACGTGGAATCCGAAGACCGCCTTTGCGCATTCATGCGCATACCGGGTCAATGCCTCTCTGTCTGCGTTTCGGATTGCGCGTGAAAACATCGTCAGGTCACCGCCCAGCGAGAACACGTCCGAATCCGACGCAAGTACCAGATGCCCCAGCGAGGTACCACCACCAAGCTGACGCGTTCGGTCCAGACGCGTTACGTATTCCTGGATTGCTATTCCGTCCTGGATAATCGGCAAGCTGCAGCATGGCCGAGCGAGTTGCTCCGGCGACGCGTGCATGAACATCCAATACACGCCTCGTTCCTGTTCGACCTCAAGGCGAATGTTCGGTGTTGGCGGTGCGGTTGGTACCAAAGTTTGTGTGTTCATAAAGACCTCGTTGTTTGGTGTCATTCGTTCACACCCGCCGATCGGGCGTGGCTGACACACGTTTACAGTACGCCGACTGGATGAAATGGAAAATTCCTGATGCTGGACGCGGGGAGGCCACAAGCAGGCTTGCCCTCGACTGCCGTTAAGCCATTGATGTTAAATGGGTTAGGGCGATCGGCTTGCCGTCGTTGCGGAGAAGGGTGCCGGCCCGACCTTCATGGCTTCCGCAACCCGCGCGATTTTGTCCGGTTCGCCCGCCCGCTTGGCGAGCAAATACCGTCACCGGGTGCGGCGAGGTCGAGTCGCCGGCGCGGCAGCCAGCGGATTTCGCCCACAGACGACTGGTCCCGCAAATACCCTGAAATGCGGGAGGAAATTCCACCCCGCCCGACCGCTCTTCGGCCCTGCCTTGCGTGCTGCCGGGTGTGTCCGGACGACCAATGCGCTCCAGGAATGGACCGGGCAGCGGACAAGGTGCAGCGGAAGTCGAGAAATGCCCGGTAATTTCAACGCGGTGGCAAGAACCTTGCTTTGATGCCATACGAGTCACGAAAACGGAAGGCATGGGATGAAATCATGGCTGGGTTCCCGGCCATCGATGGCGGCGGCAAAGATCGCGATGGTCGAGATATAATGTTTTGTTTAACCGGGTTTTTTGCCGTTATGCGTGAGCAGGCGTATGCCCTGTTCGCTTCGGCGGAATATGGAACACGGAAAACGCTTCGGCAGCAGTCGTGAAACGGGCAGGGGATCGGGTGACGAAGCGGCTACCATGGATGCAGTTCAGCGCGCGTCAGTGCCCGGACGCGCAAACTCAAGAAAAATGGCAGATCAAGAGGCGTAAGCAAAGATGACAGCACAAACAACCCCGGTCGGATGGCGTCATGCGCGCATGTCGATTCATTCGGCAGTGCTGATGATGCACGGAGTCGATTCATGGTCCAGCGAGATCGCAGACATTTCAGCCACCGGTGTATTGGTGAAACGTCCCGCACAATGGAGCGGAAAGTTGGGGGATCTTTATGCGCTTGACATGATGATCGGGGACGACCTGAATATTCATCTCGATGCGACGGTCGCCAGAATCGCCACTGCGCATGTGGGCTTCGCCTACGCCCGCATACCTCCCGAAAAGGAAAGACCTCTGTGGAATCTGCTCGGCGGTTATGCCGATCGACTCGAACAGTTCGACGACTGAGTTTCGGGCGGGAAATTGAAAAATGGCGCGATTTTCTTCAGGGCACCGGGTACCAGGCAGTTGCTACCCGGTGAACGTAAGGCGCTCCGCAAGGTTCGGTTCGAACCCTTGATCCTCTTGCAGCACAATCGCTTCAGGCTTCGGTTTTCGGCGCCGGGTCACGCAACTCTCGGCGCAGGATCTTGCCAACATTGGTTTTTGGCAAGGCATCACGAAATTCGATGTAACGTGGCTGCTTGTATCCGGTCAGATTCTCGCGGCAATGCGCCTTGATCATCTCGGCGGTCAGATTCGGATCCTTCTTCACCACGACGATCTTGACGACTTCGCCGGATTTTTCGTCGGGCACGCCGACTGCCGCTACTTCGAGCACGCCTGGGCATTCGGCGACGACATCCTCGATTTCGTTCGGATACACATTGAAACCGGAGACCAGGATCATGTCCTTCTTGCGGTCGACTATGAAAAAGTAGCCCTTCTCGTCCATGCGGGCGATGTCGCCGGTATGCAGCCAGCCGTCGTTGCCGAGCACCTTGGCGGTTTCCTCCGGGCGCTGCCAGTATCCCTTCATTACCTGCGGACCGCTGATGCACAACTCGCCGACTTCACCGACGCCAAGATGGTTGCCCTCTTCGTCCTGGATCGAAGCGTTCGTGGACGGTATCGGCAGGCCGATCGAACCATTGTAGTCGCCCAGGTCCAGCGGGTTGATGCAGGCGGCCGGCGAGGTTTCAGTCAGGCCATAGGCTTCGAGCAGAGTCACGCCGGTCAGTTTCTTCCAGCGCTCGGCGACCACGCGTTGCACAGCCATGCCGCCGCCGAGTGTGAATTTGAATGGCGAAAAATCGAGCTTGTCGAAACCGGGTGTATTCAGCAGACCGTTGAATAGCGTGTTCACGCCGGTCATCGCGGTGAAACGCAATGTGGCCAGTTCCTTGACGAAGCCGGGCATGTCTCGTGGATTCGTGATCAGATGATTGAGCCCGCCGAATTTCATGAAGACCAGGCAGTTCGCGGTCAAGGCGAAAATGTGATACAGCGGGATGGCGGTGATGATGATTTCTTCGCCGTCACGCAAATTCGTACCCAGCCAGGCCGATGCCTGCAGCATGTTCGCAACCATGTTGCGGTGGGTCAGCATTGCTCCCTTGGCCACGCCCGTTGTGCCGCCGGTGTATTGCAGAAACGCCAGGTCGTCATGGTCCACTTCGACTTTCGGCAGTCGGGAACGCGCGCCAATAGCCAACGCTTTCCTGAAACGCACGGCACCTGGGATCGAATAAGCGGGCACCATTTTCTTGACCCGGTGAACAATAAAATTCACCAGCACGGATTTCGCTGCACCGAGCATGTCACCCAGGCCCGTGGTGATCACGTGCTTGCACGGCGTATCGTGAAGTACTTCGGCAAGGGTGGCGGCAAAATTATCCAGCACGATGATCGCGCTCACCCCGGCGTCGTGCAATTGGTGGCGCAACTCGCGCGCGGTATACAGCGGGTTGGTATTTACCACGGTCAGTCCCGCACGCAATACGCCGAAGATCGCAATCGGATACTGCAGCACGTTTGGCAACATGATCGCGACGCGATCGCCCTTGCGCAATTTCAGATCGCTGAGCAGATAGCTGGCGAACTGGAGACTCAGCCGGTCGATATCGCCGTAGCGCAGTGTCTTGCCCATATTGGCGAACGCCGGACGATGGCGAAAGCGATCGCACGCGGTTTCCAGGACCTGCACGATCGAGGAGAATTCATTCAGGTCGATCTGCGCCGGCATGCCGGGTGGATAGCTGTCCAGCCACGGACGTTCGCTGTTGCTCATTGCGTTGGCTCCCCTTGATTTCTCGTTATTGTGCGATTTCAACACAGCACAGGAAAATCCGGCAAGCTGCATTGCAGTGCGGGTCGGCAGGGTGCAGCATAACGCCTTATGAACAAGGGCATCCTCATCGGTCTTGCATGCATGCTGATTGGCTTGGGCGGCTGCCATCGAACCCCCGACGAACAGCGCATTCGCAACGCGATCACGACAATGGCACAGGCCCTGGAACACGGCCAGCCGCGCGAATTCATGAAATACGTCGCCGACGATTTCACGGGAAATGACGGCAACTACGATCGCAACGGGCTGCACAATCTGCTTCGCGGCGAAGTTCTGCGCAATGACCAGATCGGCGTAACCCTCGGGCCGATCGACATCGAACTGCAAGGCGATCGTGCCATCGTCCACAACTCGGCAACCTTTACCGGTGGCGCCGGCGGCATTCTTCCCGAACGCGGTGCGGTCTACACCTTCGCCAGTGGCTGGAAACGCGAAGGATCGAGATGGCTGTGCTACAACGCGAATTGGCAACGAAAGCCGTAGCGTGCGCCATGCGCACGATCAAACGTTGAATGCCGGCGGTTCCGTCGACGATTGCCGAAATCGGCGATGCGGGGAATCTTCCAATCGTGCGCGGAACCTGTGCAACTTTGCTGCTGGCATTCAGGTGTTAAAGTGTTGCGTTGAATACACGACAAAGCGAGCGACGCGATGACGAAATCCGCAAACTATTCGATTGGTACACCCGGTGTTGCCTGGGGCGACGCCGAAGTTTCTGCCTGGCTCGCGCGACAGACGCGCAAGCGCAGCTACGAAGCCGACATATTGAGCCGCATCGAGCCGCTGCGATCGTGCTTCGATGTCATCCAGTATGGAAAGGTGGATTATTTTTCCGACAGTTACTCGCTGTTCGCTCTCAAGAATCGAAATTGGCGAGACGAATTGCCCTTCATGCTGGTCACGGGCGGTGTGCATGGTTACGAAACCAGCGGCGTGTTGGGCGCGTTGCAGTTTGCAGAGCAACGCGCATCGGACTATGCCGGGCGGGTCAATCTGCTGATTGTGCCGTGCGTGAGTCCATGGGGTTACGAAAGGATACATCGCTGGAACGCGCGCGCTCTGGATCCGAATCGTTCGTTCCGCGACGACAGCCCGGCACAGGAATCCGCGGAGCTCATGAAGCTGGTCGCGCCGTTGCGCGATCGCATCGTCATGCATATCGACCTGCACGAAACTACCGACACCGACGAGACCGAATTCCGGCCGGCTCTTGCGGCTCGCGACGGCGTGGTATTCGAACCCGGCGGAATACCCGACGGATTCTATCTGGTCGACGACAGCAAAAATCCGCAACCCGGGTTTCAGCAGGCGATCATCGCCGCAGTCGAGAAAGTCACTCACATCGCCCCGGCGGACGCGAAGAGCGAGATCATAGGATCACCGGTGACGGGGCCGGGCGTGATCAATTACGACTTCAGCGGGTTGGGCCTGTGCGCCGGCATCACCAACGCGACCTACAAGACCACCACAGAGGTGTACCCGGACAGTCCCAAGACCAACGCCGAACAATGCAACGCCGCACAAGTGGCAGCGGTGTGCGCGGCGATTGATTATGTACTGACGCACCGACAATAAGGATGCGCTGAAGAAGTCCGCAAAGGCGCAATGGTGTCCAGCGTGGCTTGATACACCGAGTGCGACGATCCGGCTTCCGGATAGGGAGGTGATCTGGGGCACTTCGCGAATCTCTTCTCCGGCAAGACATGGGTAGCGCCCATGAAATGCCGCCAGGTCACGTCCGACGAGAAAGATATGCAGTCGCGCCTTCGGATTTCAGGGTTTGCGCATGCGCCCATCGCGCTGCATGCAACGTGACCCGGGCACGATCAGCCGTGACTCAGGTGCAACCGCACTGTGCACGACGGATGGTGCGGAGCCGGGAGGGGCATCGAGAAGGCCAGTGAACCTCGGCCGATCCTGGAAAGAGACAGCGCCGCGACGCACACGGTCTGGCGCTAACCAACGCGCGAATATCAGCGTGATCAACCGTCGTTTACGAAGGGCCCGCGCCGCGTTGTCTATCGAGCCCCATCTTCCAACTCCACGAACTGCCAACGCAGTGCGAAGAGCACGTTCGGGCTACTTGACAGGAAAAGCCATATCAACGCTGAAATTGAGCGGCGGCGGAGCCGTCCGCCTCGAACGAGTAAAAAGAGACTTCCCCATCCCAGACCGCGTGAGCGTTTCGGCATCGATGTGCCACGATTGTGACTGGTATCAACAATCCAACTGAGAGGGGAAGTCCGAAATGAATACTACAACCGTGGGTGTGGACCTCGCAAAGAGTTCGTTTTCGGTGTGCGTGATGGATGAGCGTGGTCGGGTGGTGTCGCGTCGGGAGTTTTGCCGCGAGGCATTTGCGCGGTGGCTGGTGCAGTTGCCTGCCGATACGATCGTGGCGATGGAAGCGTGTGGTGGGGCGCATCACTGGGGCCGGTTTTGTTTCGCGCACGGCTTGCAGCCGCGGCTGATGGCGGCGCAGTTTGTGACGCCGTTTCGCAAGAGTCGCGCTGCCAAGAACGACCGCAACGATGCCGAGGCGATCGCTACTGCCGCGCGCCAGGGCAATATGCGCTTTGTGCCGGTCAAGACGGTGGAGCAACAGGCACGGTTGTCCTGGCACCGGGTACGCGAAGGATTCAAGACCGAACGTCTGGCGGCCATGAATCGCCTGCGCGGCCTGCTGGCCGAGTTCGGCGTTGTGATTGAAACAGGACCGGCCGCGTTGCGGCGTGCCGTACCGGCGTTCCTGGAACGTTGTGACCTGCCGGCGGAATTCATGGAACTGATCGCTAACCTCGACGATCACTGGAAACAGGTTCATGCGCAGTTGCGTGAATGCGACAAACGCATTGGCGCACACGCCAAAGCCGATGAACGTTGCGTCCGCCTGCAGGCACTGACCGGCATTGGTTCGCTCACTGCCGATGCTGCCGTGGCCGCGGTCAACGACGGCAAGGAATTTCGGCACGGTCGGCAGATGTCGGCGTGGCTGGGCCTGGTGCCGCGACAGCATTCCAGCGGGGGCCATGAAACGCTCGGCCGCATCAGCCGCAGTGGCGATAGCTACTTGCGCACGCTGCTGATTCAGGGCGCACGCAGCAGTGTCAATCAGGCAAAGCGGATATCGCAAGACAAGGCCACGCCCGAGCAGCTGTGGATTCAGCAGTTGGCGTCACGCATGTCCTTTGGCCGATTACTGGTGGCGGTCGCCAACAAGCATGCGCGACAACTGTGGGCCATGCTTGCGCGTGGCGAAGCCTACGATCCGCATGCCTGGATCAACCATCCGATGACGCAGCGAAACAAGACCCGGCAGGTGGCCGCCTGACCCATGTCAGGATCGATGCACGCAACCCGGACGAGGTAATGGTTTTACGCAACACCGTTTCACGCAACACCACCTTTCACGCCAGAGCGACAACGGTAAACAACAGGTCAGACCGACCTGCGCAGAGCCTGACTAACTATACGGATGCCACCACGCATTTCGGCTGATCCCCGGAGGCGGGCATAACCAGTGAACGAGAGAGGCGCGCAGGTGCGGTTTATACACCGGTCCGGGCAAAACACCGCCCCACAAGGCCGATTACGGAAATGCAGTCTGGCAATCGTTGCCGTTGGCTTGAAGCAGAAAGGTACATGTATACAAGCAGCAAATGCAACGATACGGCCAGCACCGTATCAACGGCATCCATTTGTCGAGGTTGACGGGAAGTCTCTTACGGAATAGTTAGGCGCCTGGGGACAGTTGCACCCATAAGACGCTGACGATGATGCCGGCTAAACCCAGCAGGGATGCCGCGACTGCGGCTGGCTTGGGTAGAAACGGACCGAGCATATATACCCCACCAGAGAGAAACAGCCCCGAGAATGCGACGAGCTTCCAGAACACGTGAAACGAAGCCAAGCCGAGCCAGAGTAAACGAAACCCAGGAGCGCGCACAACGCAACCGCTATCCACTGGACAAGGGCGAGCAAGCCCGAGGTTCGCTTGGGGCAGATTACGCTGAGAATAAGTGTTCGACTTTGCGAAAGAATGGAAGAACGGGTCGAGGAATCTGCTTCGACGCTCATTAAGGTGCCTAACGTAGCTGTAGAAAAACCTCCGCGCAGCCTATCATTCGTCCTGTCCGCAAGAAAGCGGCAAGTGAGGCGAAGCAACGATGGCGCGCTACCGGCATTACGATCCGCAACAGACCAAGATGATTGCGGTGTCTTATGGGCGGCAGTTACTGCCCGGGACGTTCGAGCACGCGCTGAGCTACCTGATCGACCACGAGATTGATCTTGATGGCTTTGCCACACGCTTCAACAACGACGAGATCGGTGCGCCGGCATACGATCCGGCGGTGTTGCTCAAGGTGGTGTTGTTCGCTTACTCGCGTGGCATCACCTCGTCGCGCACGATGGCACGTGCGTGTGTGGAGAATGTAATTTTCATTGCGTTGGCCTGCGATCAGCAGCCGCATTTCACCACCTTGGCGAATTTTGTGGCGACGCTGGGCAAGCAAGTCGAGGCGGTGTTTCGCGACGTGCTGATGGTGTGCCATGCGCAAGGGCTGATCGGCAAGACCCTGTTTGCCATCGACGGGTGCAAGTTGCCGTCGAACGCCTCCAAGGAATGGAGCGGCACCCGCGCGGACTTCGAGCGCAAGGCGGCGAAGATGGAACGCGCCGTCGCGCACTTGGTCAAGGCGCACGCCGAGCAAGATGCGAGCGAGGCGCTGGATCCCAACGAAGACAAGCAGCGCCAACACGAACAACGCACCATTGCCACCTTGCGCAAAAATGCCGACAAGCTGCGCGCGGCGTTGGCTACCACGAGTGAACGCCGCGGTGCCAAAGGCCGTCCGATCAAGCGCAACCTGACCGACGCCGACAGTGCGACGCTCAAGAGCGGTCATGGCGTGGTGCAAGGCTATATCGGCGTGGCTGCCGTGGATGGTGCGCATCAGGTGATCGTCGAAGCACAAGCGCACGGCACGCCGCAGGAACACGATCTGCTCAAGCCGGTGATCGACGGCGTGCGTGCCCACTTCGCCGCCATCGGCGATGCAGCCAACAACGCGGCCTGGCTGGCCGATGCCGGCTACAACAGCGAGCGTGGCCTGGAAGCGTTGGCAGCCGACAACATCGACGCTTACATTGCGGACGGCCAAATGCGCAAGCGCGACCCGCGCTACGCCGACGCCGCCGCGCATAAACCGCGCAAGCCAGGCAAAGACCTTCCAGCCCAAGGACTTTCACTTTCGATCGCGCAACAAGGCACCTGCGTATGCCCGGCGAAACAAACACTCAAACTCAACAGCGCCAACGCCATCATCCGCGGACGCAAGTGCCACCGTGTTCAAAGGCACCGCAGCCACCTGCGAAGCATGCCCACTGCGCGACCAGTGTCTGCGCAAACCCGATGTGACTGCGGTGCGACAAGTGGCCTTCTTCGAAGGTACCGTAGACAAGCAAACTACCCAACCCACATTGCCGCGCCATGCGCGAGAAAATCGATAGTCCCAAGGGCCGCGCCATCTACGCCCATCGCATGGGCTTGATCGAACCGGTGTTCGGCCACACCCAGCAACGCGGCTTGCGACGATTCACGCTGCGTGGCCAAACCAAAGTCGACACGCAATGGAAGCTGTATTGCATCGTCCACAACATAGCGAAACTGCAGATTTACGGAAAGATGGCCGCGTAAGCGGAAAACTGCCCGCTAAACACGCCTCAATCAGCCCGTATCGACGCTAAAAATCCGCACATCGGCGATCGCGAATCATGCGCGAATGACGAGCGAAGTTGCTTGCCAACACCGCAACGAAAATCAGCCAGCGCGGCGGATGGGGTAGCGATCAAAAAACGGGTTTTTCTACAGCTTCAACGCTTGAGCTAAGCGGCCGCTGCCGCGATGAGAATTAGTCTTACACCGTGCCGATTCGCAGCGGTCCGCTTGAGCGAGTAAAA